>NZ_CP123384.1:0-1210000 GCF_040409955.1 Salipiger sp. H15 | reverse complement strand
TTCCGTTCCGCCTCCGGATCGTCGGCCCCGCGTTTCCGCTCGCCGCCGCCCCGTCTGGCGTCCCGTCGCGCGCCTCAGCGCCGCCGGTGAGGGGCTATTTACGTACTCCACGCGGGGCCCGCAACCCCTTTTTTCATTTTTCGTCATAAAAAATGCATGGAGCCCCGGAATCGCTTAAAAACAGGGCCTGCGCACCTCCCGGCCCGAGCCCCGAAGCCGCGATGTGCCAGCCCTGCGAAGCTTGGGACCGGACCGCGCACGCTCTTCCATGGGGGATTTGCGGAAATCACCCCGTCTGCGGCGGAGAGTCGGCGGTGCCGCCTACCCTGAGACAGGCGATCCGCCCTGGTTCTTTTGGCGCATATATATGTGTGACTGAAGACTGCGGCGGGCCCACGCGCGCCGCCGGGTCGAACGCCCTGCCATGCATGGAAGGCGCGACACCGGCAGTTCGGGGATCTGGAGCCGCGTTTCGATGTGTGCTCTGGTTTCCCTGACAGACGCCGCAACCCTCCCGGTCCGGCCAGGGTGCCGGCGCGCCCGAGGCGCGGACGGGTCCAGAGCAAGGAGCCGTCATGAAGGACGACGACCTCAGACACCTGCGCGAGACCATCCGCATCGCCCAGGAAAGCCGCGACGCCGGCAACCATCCTTTCGGTGCGATGCTCGTCGGCCCTGACGGGTCGGTGCTCCTGCGGCACGGCAACAATTACGCGGACGACAAGGGCGTCGGCCATGCCGAGTTGCTCGTCGCGCAGGAGGCGAGCCGGCGCTACGCGCCCGAGTTCCTCGAGAGCTGCACGCTCTATACCTCGGTGGAGCACTGCTGCATGTGCGCCGGCGCCTGCTACTGGGCCGGGATCGGCACCGTGGTCTACGGCATGACCGAGAAGCGCCTTGCCATGCTGACCGGCGACAACCCCGAGAACCTGACGCTCGACCTGCCCTGCGAGGAGGTGTTCCGCGCGGGCCAGCGCAAGGTCGAGACCCGCGGCCCCTATGTCGAGATCGAGGAAGAGGTCGCCGAGGGGCACCGCGGCTTCTGGCAGTAGCGGCCGGACGGGACGGTCGCGCGCGCCGGGGAAAGCCCTGTTCCGGAAACAAGAAAGCCCTTGGAAATCTTGCGATTTCCAAGGGCTTTCCATGGTGCCCAGGAGAGGACTCGAACCTCCACGGCCGTTAAGCCACTGGTACCTGAAACCAGCGCGTCTACCAATTCCGCCACCTGGGCACAGGTGGTAGAGGGGCGTTTAAATATGTCCGCAGGGAGTGTCAACGCAGATTTTTCAATTTGTGCAACTTACCTTACGGAGCCGCCTTGCCGGGTGCCGGACGGGCCGGTATTCAAGGTCTCAGAACCTCGGAGCAGGAGTAGCCAGATGAGCAAGCTCGTCACCATTTACGGCGGATCCGGATTTGTCGGACGCTATGTTGCCCGCCGGATGGCCAAGCTCGGCTGGCGCGTCCGCGTCGCCGTCCGCCGTCCCAACGAAGCGCTCTTCGTGAAGCCTTATGGCTCCGTCGGCCAGGTCGAGCCGGTGTTCTGCAACATCCGCGACGACGAGTCGGTGCGCAGCGTGATGCAGGGCGCCGATGCGGTGGTGAACTGCGTCGGGACCTTTGCCGCGCGCGGCAAGAACAACTTCGACGCCATCCAGGTCGAGGGTGCGGGCCGCATCGCGCGGATCGCGGCCGAGCAGGGTGTCGGCGCGCTGGTGCATGTCTCGGCCATCGGCGCCGACAAGGACAGCCGCAGCGGCTACGCGCGGACCAAGGCGCTTGGCGAAGAGGCCGTGCTGGCCGCCTTCCCTGGCGCGATGATCCTGCGCCCCTCGGTGATCTTCGGGATGGAGGACAAGTTCTTCAACCGCTTCGCCTCGATGTCGCGCATGGGCCCGGTGCTGGCGCTGGTCGGTGCCGACCGCAACTTCCAGCCGGTCTACGTGGACAACGTCGCCGAGGCCGCGACCAAGGGGCTGACCGGCGAGGCGCCCGCGGGCATCTACGAGCTGGGCGGTCCCGAGGTGAAGAGCTTCCGCGCCTTCATCGAGGAGATGCTGACCGTCATCCGTCGCCGCAAGATGCTGGTGAACCTGCCCTACGGGCTCGCCTCGGTGATCGGCCGCGTGTCGGAATTCGCGCAGCGGATCACCGGCGGGCTCTTCACCGCGCCGATCACCCGCGACCAGGTGGTGATGCTGCGCAAGGACAACGTCGTCTCCGAAGGCGCGAAGGGGCTGGCCGATCTCGGCATCACCCCCGTCGCCCCCGAGGCGGTCATCCCGGACTACCTGTGGCGCTTCCGCCCGGGCGGGCAATACGACGCGATCAAGGAATCGGCTGCCGGCCTGCGGACCGAGTGAGATCAGGAAGCCGGCCCCGGGGCCGGCTTTTTCTTTGGGCGATCGCCGCCCGCACCGAGGGAGACCGTCATGACCGACCTGCCCCAAACCGGAAGCTGCCGCTGCGGCGCAACCCGGATCGAGGTGAGCGCGCCACCGATGATGACCGCCGCCTGCCATTGCCGCGGCTGCCAGAAGATGAGCGCCAGCGCCTTTTCCCTGACGATGATGATTCCGTCCGAGGGGATCCGGGTGGTCTCGGGGGACCCGGTGAAGGGCGGCATCAAGGGCCCGCAGCTCGACCATTACATGTGCCCCGAGTGCGGCAGCTGGATGTTCACCCGCATCACCGGCCTCGATCTTTTCGTGAACGTCCGACCCACGATGTTCGACGTGCCCGACTGGTGCGTGCCCTTCATCGAGACGATGACCGCCGAGAAACTGCCCTGGGCCGCGACCCCGGCGCAGCACAGCTACGAGGGATTCCCGCCCGAGGCGGATTTCCCGATGCTGCTCGAAGGTTTCACGCGGCGCTGAGGCCCCGCCCCTTCCGCACATGAAAAGACGGCGCGCAGGTCCCTGCGCGCCGTCTTCAAGTCTTCGCTGTCGCGCGGATCAGAAGTCGAGGTTCTCGACGCTCAGCGCGTTCTGCTGGATGAATTCGCGGCGCGGTTCCACCACGTCGCCCATCAGCTTGGTGAAGAGATCGTCGGCCTCGGCCATGTCGTCGATCTTCACCTGCAGCAGCGTGCGCGCATCCGGATCCAGCGTGGTTTCCCAGAGCTGGCCGGGGTTCATCTCGCCCAGCCCCTTGTATCGCTGCAGCGCGAGGCCCTTTTCGCCCTCCTCGAGAATCGCCTCGAGCAGGTCGAGCGGTCCGTGCACCGCCTGGCGGCGGTCCTTGCGTTCCAGCGTCGCCGGGGTCGTGTAGATCGCCTGCAGCGCCTTGGTGAAGCTGCCGGTGCGGCGCGCCTCGCCCGAGCGGAGCATCGCCCCGTCCAGCGTGCGCACTTCCTCGACCCCGCGCAGGATGCGCGCAAGGCGGATGCCGCGGTCCTGGGTGATCCGGCCGTGCCATCCCTTCTCGTATTCCAGCGCGATCAGGTCGAGCCGCTCGGCGACCTTGTCGGCCACGCCCTGAAGATCGCTCTCGACCGCGCCGGGCACGAAGCCGCCGGCAATCGCCGCCTGCTCGAGGATGTGGCGCGGATAGTGCGTCGGGAAGGCATCGAGCACGCGCTTGAGCTGGCGCGCCTCGTCGATCACCCGGGCAAGGTCCTGCCCGGCGATCACCTCGCCATTGCCGAGCTTCAGATGCGCGCCGTCGATGCCCTGATTGATCAGGTACTCGTCGAGCGCGTTCTGGTCCTTCACGTAGACCTCAGACTTGCCGCGGGTCACCTTATAGAGGGGCGGCTGCGCGATGTAGAGATAGCCGCCCTCGATCAGCGCCGGCATCTGCCGGTAGAAGAAGGTCAGCAGCAGGGTCCGGATGTGCGCACCGTCGACGTCGGCGTCGGTCATCAGGATGATCTTGTGGTAGCGCAGCTTGGAGACGTCGAACTCGTCGCGACCGATGCCGGTGCCGAGCGCCATCACCAGGTTGCCGATCTCCTGGCTGCCGAGCATCCGGTCGAAACGCGCGCGCTCGACGTTGAGGATCTTGCCCTTCAGCGGCAGGATCGCCTGGGTGCCCCGGTCGCGCCCGGTCTGCGCCGAGCCGCCTGCGGAATCGCCCTCGACGATGAAGAGCTCGGTCTTGGACGGGTCCTTCTCGGAGCAGTCCTTGAGCTTGCCGGCGAGGTAGTTCACGTCCATCGCGGTCTTGCGGCGGGTCAGCTCGCGCGCCTTGCGCGCGGCCTCGCGGGCCAGCGCCGCCTCGACGATCTTGCCGACGATCTGCTTGGCCTCGTTCGGGTTCTCCTCGAACCACTCGGCCAGGCGCTCGTTCATCAGCCCCTCGACCGCCGGGCGCACCTCGGAAGACACCAGCTTGTCCTTGGTCTGGGACGAGAACTTCGGATCCGGCACCTTCACCGAGAGCACGCAGGTCAGGCCCTCGCGCGCGTCGTCACCGGTGAACGAGACCTTCTCCCTCTTCGCGATGCCCGAGGACTGCGCGTAGTTGTTGATGGTCCGGGTCAGCGCGCCACGGAAGCCGGCCACGTGGGTGCCGCCGTCGCGCTGGGGGATGTTGTTGGTGAAGGGCAGCACGTTCTCGTGGTAGCTGTCGTTCCACCACATGGCGATCTCGACGCCGATGCCGTCCCGCTCGCCGGTCATGTAGATCGGGTCGGTCATCACCGGCTGCTTGGAACGGTCGAGGTACTTCACGAATTCCCTCACGCCGCCCTCGTAGTGCAGCTCGGATTTCAGCGGCTCGGCGGGGCGCTCGTCCTCGAGGATGATGCGCACGCCCGAGTTCAGGAAGGCCAGTTCGCGCAGGCGTTTCTCCAGCGTCTCGAAGCTGTACTCGAGGTTGCTGAACGTGCCCGTGGAGGCAAGGAAGCGCACCTCGGTGCCCTGCTCGCCCTCGGCATCGCCCACGACGCGCAGGTGCTCGACGGTGTCGCCATGCTCGAAGCGCGCGTAATGCTCCTTGCCGTTCCGCCAGATGCGCAACTCCAGCCAGACCGACAGCGCGTTCACCACCGAGACGCCCACGCCGTGCAGGCCACCCGAGACCTTGTAGGAGTTCTGGTCGAACTTCCCGCCCGCGTGCAGCTGGGTCATGATGACCTCTGCCGCCGAGACGCCCTCTTCGGCGTGCAGGTCGACGGGAATGCCACGGCCGTTGTCGCGCACGGACACCGAGTTGTCGGCGTGGATCTTCACACGGACGAAGTCCGCGTGGCCCGCCAGGGCCTCGTCGATGCCGTTGTCCACCACCTCGTAGACCATGTGGTGCAGGCCCGATCCGTCATCCGTGTCCCCGATATACATCCCGGGGCGCTTGCGGACAGCCTCCAAGCCTTTGAGAACTTTGATGGAATCCGCGCCGTATTCCTGCTGTGCGCTTGCCGGTTCGGCCATGCCGCGATCCTTCATGATTTTTGCTGGTTTTATACGGTGTTCAGGCAGGATTGTCACGCCGCTGCCACAAGATTTGGTATCAAACCGTGCGGTTTTCAACCAATGATTGCCCGTCCCGCTCGGTCACTTCCAGGTACTGGGCCCGCTCTCCCAGTTCGGCGAAAAGCTCCGGTCCCGTGCCCGTCATCCAAGCCTGCGCCCCGAGCGCGCAGATCTCGTCGTAGAGCGCCGCGCGGCGGCCCGCGTCGAGATGCGCGGCGACCTCGTCGAGCAGCAGGATCGGCGCGGCGCCGGTCTCCTCGGCCAGCGCCCGGGCATTGGCGAGGATGAGCGAGATCAGCAGCGCCTTCTGCTCGCCGGTCGAGCAATCCTCGGCCGGCACACCCTTGGCGGCGAACACCCCGCGCAGGTCGGCGCGGTGCGGCCCGACCAGCGTGCGCCCGGCCATCAGGTCACGCGGGCGGCTCGCCTCGAGCGCGGCCCGCAGTTCGGCGGTGTCCTCGGGGGTCGGCGTCTCGGCATCCACCAGCTCGAGATCGGCGGCGGGGAACTGCGTCTCGGCCCCGGCCTGTGCCTCGGCGAGCCGGGTCAGCGCGGCGCGGCGGTTGGCCTGCAGGGCGGCCCCGGCCTCGGCCATCTGGCTTTCCAGCGCGGCGTACCAGAAGCCGTCGCGCACCTGGTCGCGCAGCAGCCGGTTGCGCTCGCGCATCGCCTTCTCGAAGGCCAGCGACAGGTCGGCGTGATCGGGAAAGAAGCTCAGCGTCATCCGGTCGAGGAAACGCCGCCGCCCCTCCGGCCCCTCGATCCAGAGCCGGTCCATCGCCGGCACCAGCCACAGCACCCGCGCGAGCCGCCCCAGCGCCACCTGCGGCGCAGTCTTGCCGTCGATCTGCACGGTGCGGGCCGCGCCCGCCTCCGAGCGGAAGGCGATTTCGTGCAACGCCCCGCCGGTCTGCAACAGCCCCTCGATCTTCCACCCCAGCGCCTCGGGCCGGCGCACCATCTCCTGCGCCGAGGCGCGGCGCATTCCCCGCCCGGGCGAGAACAGCGAGACCGCCTCGATGAGGTTGGTCTTGCCCGCGCCGTTCGGCCCGTAAAGCGCCACGGGCCGCGCATCCACCGCGACCGAGGCGTCCCGGTGCGAGCGGAAATGCGAAAGCGTGAGGCGGGTGAGGTGCAGGGACATGGCTCAGGCGGTAGCGCGATGCGGCGCGGTCGGGAAGTGAGTATTTTTGGAAAGATGAAAGGCAGAAGCCGCGCCCCTGCCTTTCATCTTTCTTCAAATACTCATGTCGCGGCGGTGCCGTCAGACCCGCATCGGCATGACGACGTAGACGGCCGAGGTGTCGGTGCCTTCGCGCATAAGGGTCGGATCGCCCGAGGAGTTGAACATGAAGACGGCGTTCTCGCGGTCGACCTGGCTGGCGATCTCGAGCAGGTACTTGGCGTTGAAGCCGATCTCCAGCGGCTCGTCGCCATAGGCCACGGCCAGCTCTTCCTCGGCGGCGCCGCTGTCGGGCGCATTGACCGAGAGCACCAGCCGGTCCTCGTCGAGCTGCAGCTTCACGGCGCGCGAGCGCTCGGACGAGACGGTCGCGACGCGGTCCACCGCCTTGGCGAACTCGCCCGCGTCGACCTCGAGCCGGCGGGTGTTGTGCATCGGGATGACGCGCGAATAGTCCGGGAAGGTGCCGTCGATGACCTTCGAGGTCAGGGTGATGTCGGGCGTGGCGAAGCGCACCTTGGTCTCCGAGACCGACACGGCGATGTCCATGTCATCCTCGTCGAGCAGCTTGCGCAGCTCGCCCACGGTCTTGCGCGGCACGATCACGCCGGGCATCGACTCGGCCCCGGCGGGCAGCGGCGCGTCGATCCGGGCGAGGCGGTGCCCGTCGGTGGCGACGCAGCGCAGCACCCGGCCATCCTCGCTCTCGGCGACATGCATGTAGACGCCGTTGAGGTAGTAGCGGGTCTCCTCGGTCGAGATGGCGAATTTCGACTTGTCGAAGAGCCGGCGCAGCACCTCGGCCTTGGCGGTGAAGTTCGAGGAATATTCCGAGGTTGCCATGACCGGGAAGTCTTCCTTCGGCAGCGTCGCGAGGCTGAAGTTCGAACGGCCCGCGGCCACCGTCAGGCGGCCCGCGGCGTTGTCGGCGGTCAGCTGGACCAGCGCGCCGTCGGGCAGCTTGCGGACGATCTCGTGCAGGGTCACCGCCGAGACGGTGGTGGCACCGGCCTGCTCGACCACCGCGGGGGCGCGGTCGAGCACCTCGATGTCGAGATCGGTGGCGCGGAAGCTCGCGGTGTTGCCCTCGGCCTCGATCAGGACGTTCGCAAGGATCGGGATGGTGTTCCGGCGTTCGACCACCGACTGTGCCTGGCTGACTGCCTTGAGCAGCGTCGCCCGTTCTATGCTGACTTTCATCGCCCTGTTCCTCGGTTGGCCGAAGGGGCAGCTTGGCGCTTTTGCGAAGCTACTCCAAAATTCTTTGCTGATTGATCCGACGGATTGTCGCGAGCGTCAAGGCCGCGGGACTGCCCGAGGGCAGCCCCGTTCCCAAATGTGGTCGTGCGGTCTCAGGCCCAGCTCCCGGGCCCGGGTCCCAGATGCCGGCCTCAAGCCTCGAGCGCGCGGCGCAGCAGCTCGATGTCGTCGGCGATCTGGCTGTCCTGCATGCGCAGTTCCTCGATCCGCTTCACCCCGTGCATGACGGTGGTGTGGTCACGCCCGCCGAAGCGGCGGCCGATCTCGGGAAGCGACCGCGAGGTCAGCTGCTTGCACAGGTACATCGCGACCTGGCGCGGGCGCGCGAAGTTGCGCACGCGCTTCGGGCCGATGAGGTCCGAAAGGCGGATGTTGTAGTGGTCCGCCACCTTGCGCTGGATCTCCTCGATCGAGATCTTGCGGTCCGAGGCGCGCAGCACGTCCGCGAGGCAGTCCTGCGTCAGCTCCATGGTGATCGGCTGGCCGACCAGCGAGGCGAAGGCGAAGAGACGGGTCAGCGCCCCCTCGAGCACGCGCACGTTGGTCGAGATCCGGTGCGCCAGGAACTCGAGGATGCCCGCGTCGAGCTGCAGCGACGGGTACTGCTTGCGGTAGGTGTCGACCTTGGACTGCAGGATGCCGAGGCGCAGCTCGTAATCCGTCGGGTGCAGGTCGACCACGAGGCCGGACTGCAGGCGCGAGCGGATGCGGTTCTCGAGATCCTTGATCTCGTCCGGCGCGCGGTCGGCCGAGATGACGATCTGCTTATTCTGGTCCACCAGCGCGTTGAACGTGTGGAAGAACTCTTCCTGCGTCGAGTCCTTGCCGGCGATGAACTGCACGTCGTCGACCATCAGCACGTCGACCGAGCGGAACAGTTCCTTGAAGTCCATCATGCGGCGTTCGCGAAGGGCCTGCACGAAGCGGTACATGAACTGCTCGGCCGAGAGATAGAGCACGTTCAGGTCGGGGCGGCGGTTGCGCAGCTCCCAGGTGATCGCGTGCATCAGGTGCGTCTTGCCGAGGCCCACGCCGCCGTAGAGGAACAGCGGGTTGAAGGTCACGGTCTCGGCCTCCGCCACGCGGCGCGCGGCGGCATGGGCCAGCTCGTTCGGCTTGCCGACGATGAAGTTGTCGAAGGTGAAGCGTGCGTCGAGCGGCGCGCTCGGCAGCAGGTCACTTCCGCCCTGCGCGGCCTGCGCCGCGCCGCCATTGGCCTGCGCCATCTGCTCGGGCTGCGCCGCCACCGGGCGCGGGCTCGGACGGCCCGCCGCCGGACGCGGCGCGTTGCTCACGCGGAACTGCAGGCGTCTGACCTGCGAATCCACGGTCGAGATCTGCGACAGCAGCAGATCGCCGAAATTCTGCGACACATAGGTGCCGATAAAATTCGTTGGTGCCAGGAAGACCGCCACCCCGTCGGCCTCCAGACCTTTATATTCGAGGGGCTTGATCCAGGTTCGGTAATTGTTTTCCCCGATCGTGCTGCTCAGCCTGTCTTGCAGCGCGCCCCATTGTTCCTGCGTCATTTATCCCCGCTCCGTGTCTTCACCGGTTCTTCTCTGTCCCTCGGGCAACACACACACGCCCGTTCGAGACATCGCGGGGACGCAAAACACGGTCCCATGCCAGAGGCATGAGTCGGGCGATTTTCCCGCCCGGTGAAATAGCGACGCAAAAGGACTCCCCGGGACTCCCAGTATCCCGAAGCGACCTGTCAAGGCGCACTACTCACCCGTTTTACAATTGGACTGGCAGGATGAAATCACCCCGGTTTCGGCGTCCTTTGATCAGACGACCGAATCGACGGAAACATTTCCACTCTACAAGTGGCTTGGTCCCCGATTGCCTGTCCCCCCAGCGATGTGACTCGCTCGATGAAATTACTCCTGTTCCGAGAAGGGCAGCAACCGAACTTCAAACTTGACTCAATGGAATCCGAAAAAAGAATCTCGGCCTTCAAAATATGGTGTGAGTCATGAAAAAAGGCACCACCGTTGGCGATGCCTTTTCGGTCACACACTTTATAGGTGTGTCATTTCAGCCGTACACTTGGCGTGTTCAGCCGAGCGCCTTCACCCGGGAGGAGAGGCGCGACATTTTGCGCGAGGCGGTGTTCTTGTGGAAGACGCCGCGGGTCACGCCGCGCATCAGCTCGGGCTGAGCTGCGACGAGGGCTGCGGTTGCTGCTTCCTTGTCGCCCGAAGCGATTGCTTCCTCGACCTTGCGGAGGAAGGTGCGGATGCGCGAACGGCGTGCCTTGTTGACGGCATAGCGCTTCTCGTTCTGACGCGCGCGCTTCTTGGACTGGGGCGAATTTGCCATGATGATCGGTCCTGTGTGTCTGTGGCCGACAAGGCCTGGGTCTGAATTTCGGACGTGCAATATCCACCAGACCCGGATCTGTCGTCGCCGGACCGATTCTTGCCTGAGCGGGCATCACACGCATGTAGGCGGGGCGCATAGCCCATTTTCCGCCGGTTGCAAAGGGGCTGGCAGCAAAACTTGGGGATCCGGGTGGGAATCGGCTAGTCTGGAGCCCCCTGCGGCCCCTGCCGCGGGGCGCTTCTGACTGAAAAGGAGGAATCAGCCGTGAACGCGATGCAGATCAACCAGACCGCCCAGGCGCTCTACCGCGCCCATGGCGGCAAGGCCGAGGCCGAGGCCGCCGCGAAGGTGCGCGAGAACGAGCGGAGGGGGGCAAAGCAGGAGGCCGAAACCTGGCGCGCCATCCAGGCGGCCATCCGTCAGGCGCGCGGTCCGCTGCAATCCTGACGATTCAAGATGCGGCCCGTCCCCGCGGGGACAGGCCGCAAGATTGGCCGCAAGATTGGCCGCAAGATTGGCCGCAGAAGCCTCAGCGGTCGCGGAACTGCGCGGTCCGCTTCTCGAGGAAGGCCGACATGCCTTCCTTCTGATCCTCGGTGTTGAAGAGCGAGTGGAACAGCCGCCGCTCGAAGAGCAGCCCCTCGCTGAGCGTGGTCTCGTAGGCGCGGTTCACTGCCTGCTTGGCGGCGATCGAGGCCAGCATCGACTTCTCGGCGATCTTGGCCGCGGCGCTCTGCGCCTCTTCCATGAGCTGTTTCACCGGCACCACACGGCTGACGAGGCCGGACCGTTCGGCCTCCTCGGCATCCATGAAGCGCCCGGTGAGGTGCATGTCCATCGCCTTGGCCTTGCCGACGTAGCGCGGAAGGCGCTGCGTGCCGCCGATCCCGGCGATGACACCGAGGTTGATCTCGGGCTGACCGAACTTGGCGGTCTCCGACGCGATGATGAAGTCGCACATCATCGCCAGCTCGCAGCCGCCGCCGAGCGCGTAGCCGCTGACCGCCGCGATCACCGGCTTGCGCACCTTCGCGACCGCCTCCGTCGCCGGCTCGAAGAAATCGCCGAGGAACATCTCGACGAAGGTCTTTTCCGACATTTCCTTGATGTCCGCCCCGGCGGCGAAGGCCTTGGCCGACCCGGTGAGGATGATGCAGCGCACTTTCTCGTTGGCATCCGCCTCGGTCAGCGCCTGCGCGAGCTCGCCAAGCAGTTGGCTGTTCAGCGCATTCAGGGCGTCCGGGCGGTTCAGGGTAATAGTGGCAACATCGTCCTCTACTTCGACGATAATCGTCTCATAGGCCATGTCTTCGGGCTCCCGTCCGTTGGCATTGTCGCGCAGCCTTACCAACTTGCCCCTCGCAATCAAGTTATCTTTGACAGCTCGGACAGTAGAAGGAGGACCGGCCGGATTGCACGATTCGGTGTACCATGTTGGCGCAACCATCGCCCCGGCAGGGCTGGCCCTCGCGCCCGTAGACATCGAAGCTGTGCTGAAAATATCCAAGTTCTCCATCGGCTTGGCGGTAATCCTTGAGCGAGGAGCCGCCCGCAGCGATGGCGTCGGTCAGGACCTGCCGGATGATCGGCACCAGCGAGGCGATGCGCTTTTCCGAGATTTGGTTGACGCGGCGTGAAGGACGGATGCCGGCGCGGAACAGGGCTTCGCAGACGTAGATATTCCCCAGACCGGCAACAATCTTCTGGTCAAGCAGCGCGGTCTTGATCGGCATGCTGCGCCCCTTCAGTGCCGCCACCAGATGGGATTCGCTGAAGGCGTTGCCCAGCGGCTCGGGGCCGATCGCCGCCAGCAGCGGATGCGCCTCGGCGGCGGCGGTCTGCATCAGATCCATTGCGCCGAAACGTCGCGGGTCGTTGAAGGTGATCCGCGCGCCGCTGGCCATCTCGAAGACCACGTGGTCGTGCTTTTCCGGCGCGGGATGCTCATGCACGAAGCGCCCGAGCGGATCGCCCGAGACCAGCATCCGCCCCGACATGCCGAGGTGGATCAGCAGCGTCTCCCCGGTGTCGAGGTCGGCGAGGATGTACTTGGACCGCCGCCGCAGCCGCAGCACCCGCGCGCCGGTCAGCCGCTCGGCCATGCGTTCGGGGAAGGGCCAGCGCAGGTCGGGCCGGTTCACCTTCGCCTCGGCGATCACCTCGTTTTCCATCACCGGGGCCAGCCCCGCACGGACGGTTTCCACCTCGGGAAGTTCGGGCATCACGGATCCTTTCCAATGGGCCGCATTGCAGCGCGGCGCGCGGGCTCTATAAGGAGTGTCGGACACAGGACGGCAAGGCCCATGACCAAAGAGACCGGAAAAACCACCCATTTCGGGTTCACCGACATCCCCGAAGAGGAGAAGGCCGGCCGCGTGCGCGGGGTCTTCGGCTCGGTCGCGTCGAAATACGACGTGATGAACGATGCCATGTCCTTCGGCATCCACCGCATCTGGAAGGACGCGATGATGGACTGGCTGGCACCGCGCCCCGGGCAGAAACTGCTCGACGTGGCGGGCGGCACCGGCGACATCTCGTTCCGCTTCCTCAAGCGCGCGGGCCATGGCCATGCCACGGTCTGCGACCTCACCGAGCCCATGCTGGTCGAGGGCCGCAAGCGCGCCGAGGCGGATGCCATGGCCAGCCAGCTCGACTGGGTGGTGGGGGACGCGATGGCCCTGCCCTTCGCCGACAACACCTTCGACGTCTACACGATCTCCTTCGGCATCCGGAACGTGACCCGGCCGCAGGAGGCGCTGAACGAGGCCTACAGGGTGCTGAAACCCGGCGGACGGCTCATGGTGCTCGAGTTCAGCCAGATCCCGAACGACCTCATGCAGAAGGTCTACGATCTTTATTCCTTCAACCTGATCCCGCGCATGGGCCAGGTGATCGCGGGCGACCGCGACAGCTACCAGTACCTGGTGGAATCGATCCGCAAGTTCCCCGACCAGGAGACCTTCCTCGGCATGGTGCGCGCCGCCGGCTTCGGCAACGCCAAGTACCGCAACCTGAGCATGGGCATCGCCTGCCTGCATTCCGGCTGGAAGCTCTGACGTGAAGGGCCCGCACAACATCCTGCGGCTGGTTCGCACCGGCGCCACCTTCGAACGCACCGGCGCGATGCGCGTCGTGCTCGATGCCGTCGATGCGCCGCCGGCCCTGCGCGCTGCCTCCCGCATCCTCGCCTGGCCCTTCAAGTGGCTCGGCTACGAGGGCGATCCCGCCATGCCGCCGGTCACCCGTGCGCTGACCGCGCTTGGCCCCGCCTACATCAAGTTCGGCCAGGTGCTTTCGACCCGTCCCGACGTGGTTGGCGAGGAGCTGGCGAACCAGCTGCGCGTGCTGCAGGACAAGCTGCCGCCCTTCCCCGTCGAGGCCGCCAAGGCTCAGGTCGAGACCGAGCTCGGCGTGAAGGTCGACGAGGTCTATTCCGAGTTCAGCGAAGCCGTTGCCGCGGCCTCGATCGCGCAGGTGCACAAGGCGCGGCTGGCCGAGACCGGCGAGACCGTCGCCGTGAAGGTGCTGCGCCCCGGGATCGAGCGCGCCTTCCGCAAGGATATCGACGCCTTCTGGCTGGCCGCCGACGCGATCAACTTCCTGTCGCCCGCCTCGCGCCGGCTGCGCCCGCGCGACGTGATCGCCCATTTCGAGGGCGTGGTGAACGGCGAGCTGGACCTGCGGCTCGAAAGCGCCTCGGCCAGCGAGTTCGCCGCCAACACGGTCGATGACGAAGGCTTCCAGCTGCCCGAGGTGATCTGGGGCCTGTCGGGCCGCCGCGTGATGACGATGAGCTGGGCCGAGGGCGTGCCGCTCGGCGACAATGCCGCGCTCGACGCTGCCGGGCATGACCGGGTGCTGCTCAGTGAGCGGGTGCTGCAGCTCTTCCTCAACCACGCCCTGCGCGACGGTTTCTTCCACGCCGACATGCACCAGGGCAACCTGAAGGTCGCCCCCGACGGCGACATCATCGCCTACGATTTCGGCATCATGGGGCACATCGACGAGTACACGCGCCGGGTCTATGCCGAGATTCTCTACGGCTTCATCCGCCGCGACTACCGCCGCGTCGCCGAGGTGCATTTCGAGGCCGGCTACGTGCCCGCCAACCAGGATGTCGACGAGTTTGCCCGCGCCCTGCGCGCCGTTGGCGAGCCGATCTTCGGCATGGATTCGACCCGCATCTCCATGGGCCGGCTGCTGAACTACCTCTTCGAGGTGACCGAGCGTTTCGGCATGCAGACCCGCACCGAGCTGATCCTGCTGCAGCGCACCATGGTGGTTGTCGAGGGCGTCGCACGTTCGCTGAATCCCCATATGAACATCTGGAGCGTTGCTCGCCCCGTGGTTGAGCAATACATCAAGACCTCCATCGGCCCCCGCGCCGCGCTGCGCGACTTCGCCAAGACCGCGCGGGTCATGGCGCGTTTCGGCCCGCGCCTGCCCGGGCTCGTCGAGGAAGCGCTGATCCGCCAGACCCAGGGCATCGCGAACGAACTCGAGTCGAAATGGACGCGCCGCCTCGGCTGGGGCATCGGCGGCCTGATTTCCGGGGCCGGCCTGACGCTGGTCCTGCTGTCGATCTTCTGACACTGCCGGAGCCGCCGTCCGGTCACGTTGCCGGGCGGCGCACCGCGGCCGCCGACGATGCGTCGAGCGTGTCGCCCCCGCGCAGGGTGAGCACCAGACCGTCCTCACCGCGGCTCACCTCGTCGATCCGCATGTAGGAATAGGCGTCGCGCGTCTCGGCCAGCACACCGTCGCGGGTGACCTCGATCTCTGCCCCGTAAATCCCGTCGGGCAGGGCAGCACCGGCGAGGTCGCTGCCCTCCCAGGTATAGCTGTCGCTGCCCGCCGGCAGGGTGATCCGGCTCTGCACGGAACCGGACGCGTCCCGCAGGACCAGCACCACGCTTTCCGTTTCTTCCACGGGATCGAAATAGAGATCGACCGGCGCGCCGTCGAACCGCGCCGCCCCCGGTGCAAGGGTTTCCAGCCCGATCCAGGACGCCAGCCGCTCGAACCCGCCAGCCCCCGCCAGCGCGGTGAGACTGCTCAGCAGCTCGTTGGTCATGACCTGCTGCTCGACGGCGGAAAAGCTGGCGAGCTGCGAGGCATATTCCGTCGCGTCGACCGGATTGAACGGGTCCTGGTTCTGCGCCTGGGTGGTCAGCATCTTCAGAAACGTGTCGAAATCGCTGGCACTTGCACTGCTCGCGGCAGTTCCCGTGCTCGAGGTGCCGGTCGAAACCTGCGTCAGTGCCGAAAGATCCATGTCGTCCTCCTGCTGAACTGGGCCGTGACTACAGCCTGAGATCCATTCCCTTCGGCGAAATCCGCCAGTGCGCCACGGCGTCCGACCTCCCTCCCGACACGCGTTCGGAGGTGGCCTGGGCTCCGGGGCCTTTTGTACTTGGCGCGGCGGCGGGCCGGCCCCGGCGCTCCCCGGAAAAGCTGAAGTTGCTGCTCTGTATGTCCGACTCCGACAGGTACCGCGCAAGTTGGTCGACATTCCGCCGCAGCATCTCGAGCGTTTCGGGTCGGTCCGCGCTCACATGCAGCGCGACACCATGGTCGGTGAGCTGGATATGAAACCTGACCCGCCCCAGCTCCTCGGGTTCGAGTCGGATATCCACCTCTCCCTCCGCGCCGGCAACGATCGCCTCCGCGACCTGACGAAGCGGCGACATCGGCACGTTTCGCGGCACCGGACCCGAGTCTCTTGCGGGAAGCACCGAAGCCGGGGCACGGGGCAACAGGGCCTCGCTTAACGGCTCGTCGCTGTCGCGGCTGCGCAGAGGCTTCGGCTCGGAGAGCAACCCATTCACCGCCTCGACGACGGCGCGCGTCTCCGGCTTGGCGACCGAAGATTTGCTCTGCCCCGCGTCACGAACCGACATGTCTGGCAAGGGCTGCGGAGGCGCAGCGTTGCTTGGGGGATGCAAGCGCGTTGATCGCATCTCAACCGCCGATACATGAGCCTTTCCCGGTTCTTTCCGCAGGAAAATTTGCTTATTCACGTCGGCAGGATCCCCTCTCGAATGTCCCTCCGCAAGTTCCGGATCGCGTCCGCCCGCCTTACCCCAGCCCAAGGCCCTCCATTCAGGGGCGCTTGAACCACGCCCATCCGCCGACATGGATCCGCCGGTCTCTGTTCGGTCTGGACGAACTGCCACCGGGAACCCCGCTTCTGACTGTCTGTCCGTCCCCAGCCTCGCTGGCAGTTTGCCCGACGCGCGAGGAGTTACCGGACGCCGGTCGCGTGATCGGACATCTGCGGGTCTCACGTCCGACTCGGATTGAAGTGTTTCGGAGATCGACGGCGCGGGTGCTGCAGTGCCGCGCAGGCGACGCGCTTCTGGTTGCACACTCTCGCTGTCGCGGTCCTCCGGTTCGATCACCGCAGTGACCGTCGCCGGCAATTCTGGCGACGGTCGCTGCTCCCAAGGACGTGCGCGACGCTCGACGTCCGGGCCCGTTGAGGCCGATGGCTCGGAGGGCGCGCGGACGGCGGAAACGCTCCGAGCCATTATCTTCTCCTGCAATTCCGCGGACCGAGGCTCGGCCCCTGAGGATCGGTGGGCACTGCCCTTCCCATGTTGAATGACTGGAAGAGAGACGTTCGAAAGCATGACGCCCGGTGCGCTCGCACTGGCGCCAACAGCCACAGACAGACTTTGAGACTCGCTGGCTGGCTGGATCGACCGCGCATCTGAGCGTGGTTTGCCGGAAGGCGTGGATCGTCCGCGCGCCTCGGACTCCTCCCCGAGTTTGCGGGCGGCGACCTGTTGGTGCGCGGTATGAACCCTCTGTCTGCCTGACGGTGGGCGATCGGGATTGGCCTTCCGCTCGCGAGCCGCGTCCCACGCGAGCAGCGCGCGTGGTCCTGCGGATATGGCCTCGGTCTCCTCGAACGCTTTGCGCGGATATGCGTTATCCCCATCGGAATTTACCCGCCGGACTGGCGCAGGAGATTCGTCCGCAGGCCGCACGTGGCCGGGATCCGGGCGCCAGCGCGCGGGGAACTCTCCAGAAGCGATTTCGTCCTTTGCCAAGACGCCTGAATCCGCCATCTCTTGCTCGGAGCCCTCTTGGGATTTTTGTCCGTCCGGACGCGCTTCACGCAGCACAGAGGAAATAACTTCGGGTGATTTCGACCGCGGCAGCAAGGGCATAGCCATGGGCGAGACATTTGGAATCCCGTCCTGAGCCCGGCTCACTTCGGGCAGCGCGGGCGACGCGCTCTCGTCGCCCGCCAGCCTCGGCTCGCTGGTTCGATAGCCACAGTCGGCCTCCCGCAAGGCAGGGTTCTTCGGCGGTGCGGCTTCCGCATCGGCCTGGAAGAGAACGGCCTCCAGAAAGTGCTGCAGCACCATCGGACCTCCTAAGCGTGGCCCAGTCGTCATCTGCAACGCATTGTCGGGACCGGACCGCTGGATGCTCACAATGCTCGGGTCGCCCACCCCTTCTTCGTCGGGCTCGGGCGAAAGAATATTTAGGCCCCGCAGTATCTCAGGTGTCCCAATGTTCTTTTCAACGAGTTCGGGAAGTGCAATGTCGTCGAGGGGCTCAATTCCGTACCAGCGATGCTCCTCCTCAGTGACCTCCGGACTCTCCCCCATCCCGGCACTCTGATCAGGCGCCTCGGAACGAGCCGCGATGAGATCATCTTTGCACGTGGCCATTGGCGTATCACTCATGACGGGCCCAGCCTCGTTTCCGAGCTCTTCGGGCTGGATATCCCGCATCGCCTCCCGGAAGGCCGTCCCAAAATCCGCACCCGAGACGCGCGTCGCGCCGACGACAAGCGCGTCCGGCATCTCCGCGCGGGTTTCGACTCCGGGCTGGGTCGTCGGCCAGGGCCGCGCTGAGGGCGGAGGCGTATCCAAGGGCATGGGGAGCATTCTGTCGATCCCGGTTCCTGCGATGCCGCGACGCTAACCCGGGACTCGCTAAGAATACCTTTACCCCGGTCATTTTAAACATTGCCGCAACCACGTATCCGACTCGACCGGAGGAGCGACGACATGTCCGCGCAGATCGACCAGGCAGCTTCCACGCAGCGCAGCCTGATGAACCGGCTCTTCATCTCGCAGATGTTGCAGTTTTCCAATGCCTTCTCCGCGCGCGGATCCTTTGGGGGCGGCGACGGCGAGGCGCAATTCGCCTCCTTCCTGCGCGAGGAATATGCCGCGCGCCTCGCCGACCGGGTGCAGTTCCTGCCGGAGGCGTCGGTCGCACGCGGGCCCCGCGGATGAGCGGGTCATCTGCCTCCCGGTCGCGCGCCGACCGCCATGCGGCGGAGCTGGCCGCGGTGCTCGACGCCGAACGGCGCGCGCTACTTTCCGGCGACCTGGCCGGGCTGGCGGACTACGCGCGCGCGAAGGAGGCTCAGCTTGCGCATTTCGCGGCGCAGAAGGCGGGGCTGCGTCACGCGCCCCGGCTCCTTGCGGCGCTGCGGCGCAACCAGCGCCTGCTGGAATGCGCGATGCAGGGGCTCGCCGCGGCGCGGGCCAGGCTCGCGTCGCAACAGGCGCTTCTGCAGCAGATGGACACCTACGGTCCCAAGGGCCGAAGGACCCCGATCGGGCAGGGTCAAATCGGCAGGATTCAAAAGAAACTTTAATCATCCTCGGGCGTCACGCCGCGAAATCGGGTTCCGGCTTAGCCTTGGCTTAAGACCTTCCGCGCTAGCGTGACGCGGCATCCATGACTGGATGGCGCAGGGGGACAGGGTCCCTGACTGCTTCGTCAGAAAGGCGTCCGGAGAGGTCGCGACCTACGCAGACCCGCGGGTCGGTGCCTGTTGGCACCGCCGCGAGACAGGTGGCTCGCGACCGGTGACAGGAATGGCGCAAAGCGCCGCATTCAAGGACGAAAAACATGTCTAGCATCCTGACGAACAATGGCGCGATGGTCGCGCTGCAGACCCTCAAGACGATCAACATGAACCTGGCCACCACGCAGGGCGAGATCTCGACCGGCAAGAGCGTCGCCAGCGCCAAGGACAATGCCGCCGTCTGGGCGATTTCCAAGGTGATGGAAGCCGATGTGAAGGGCTTCAAGGGCATTTCCGACAGCCTCAACCTCGGCCAGTCCACCGTCGCCGTGGCCCGCCAGGCCGCCGAAACGGTGACCGAGCTGCTGACCGACGTGAAGGGCAAGATCGTCGCCGCCCAGGAAGAGAACGTCGATCGCGTGAAGATCCAGGCCGACATCGACGCGCTGCGGGGCCAGATCGGCGCCGTGGTCAGCGCCGCGCAATTCAACGGCCTGAACCTGCTGTCGAACGTCGATGAAACCGTGGGCTCCGGCAGCATCAACGTGCTGGCCTCGCTCGACCGCTCGGTGACCGGCGTCACCGCCTCCGACATCAACGTGACCAAGCAGGACCTCGGCACCGGCGCCGCCGCGATCGCGTCGACCGTCGCCGCGACCGCGCTCACCGCCTCGGTCGACAGCGTGACGCTCAACGCCACGCAAAGCGACACGATCGACATCGGCACCACCAACAGCGGCTTCACCGCCGGAACCGCCTACACGCTCAACGTCTTCGGCACCGATGCCGACAACTCGAAGTTCACGCAGACCGACTATCGCGAGACCAGCGCTGCCGGCCCCACGGCCACCGAAGTGCCGACCCTCTCGATCGTCTATGTTGCGCGTGAAGGCGACACCGCGACTGACGTCGCCAAGGGTCTGCAGGCCTCGTTCAAGAGCTTCATGGCTTCCAACGAGCTTGATACCGACGTGATCGACGTTGCCGTCTCCGGCGACACGCTGACCTTCACCTCGGCCATCACCGATGCGACCGACACGGTCGCGGTGACCATGTCCTCAGTCAACGCCTCCCAGGGCAACACCATCGGCGGCAAGCTCGAGCAGCTCAGCAACCTTGACGTGACCACGCAGTCCGGGGTGGATTCCGCGCTCGACCAGATCGAGGGGCTGATCCAGACGGCCATCGACTCGGCCTCTGCTTTCGGCTCGACCCAGGGCCGGATCGAAACGCAGACCGCCTTCATCTCGGGCCTCACGGATGCGCTGAAGTCGGGCATCGGCACGCTGGTGGACGCCGACATGGAAGAGGCCTCTGCCCGCCTGCAGGCGCTTCAGGTCCAGCAGCAGCTCGGCGTGCAGGCCCTGTCGATCGCCAACCAGGCACCGCAATCGCTCCTGTCGCTCTTCCGCTGACGTGACCTTCCCGGGGCTGGCCTGCCCGGCCCCGGGTCCTCACCCACGCGGATGGCACGGGACCAAGGATGAAGGGCCTAGTGATGAATGCAAATTTCATGGCGCGCCGCGCCTATGCGCACTCGAACGCCAGCACACGCACCGACCGCGCCATCGAATACGAGCTGATCGCGCGGATCACCCACCGCATCAAGAGCGCCGCCGAAGCCGGTCCGCGCCACTACCCCGCCCTCGTCGCCGCGCTGCACGACAACTGCAAGCTCTGGACCGCGCTGGCCGTGGACGTGGCCGACCAGGACAACAAGCTGCCGCCGGACCTGCGGGCGCAGATCTTCTACCTGTCGCAATTCGTCCAGGTTCACACGGCCAAGGTGCTCTCGCGAAAGGCCAGACTCGCGCCGCTCATCGAGGTGAACAGCGCCATTCTCGCAGGTCTCAACGCCCGCCCGGCACGCAGCGTCACCGCCGAGTCCGCCTCCCCTGCGGCTCAGATCGCTCCGAGACACCAGGCCGGCGCGGTTTCCCAGGCGCAGATGCGATGAGTGGCCTGGTTCTCAAGCTCGGCCCGCACGAACGCCTGCTGATCAACGGCGCGGTGATCGAAAATGGTGATCGCCGCAGCAAGCTGTCGATCATGACCCCGGGCGCAAACATCCTGCGGCTCAAGGATGCGATCCACCCTGACGAGGCGCTCACGCCCGTGCGGCGCCTGTGCTACACCGCGCAGCTCGTCCTGACCGGCGACGTA
Organism: Salipiger sp. H15; assembly: GCF_040409955.1. NCBI lineage: Bacteria > Pseudomonadati > Pseudomonadota > Alphaproteobacteria > Rhodobacterales > Roseobacteraceae > Salipiger > Salipiger bruguierae. The sequence goes on along the minus strand of NZ_CP123384.1, from coordinate 1,188,870 downwards.
CCGGCGGAAAGGACCAAGGCCGATCTTCTACGCAATATCGAGGAGTTGAGCCGCATCCTCACCGATCCCGACAGCCGCACGCTGCTCACCCGCGCGACCGAAGCGCTGCTCGACGAACATTTCTACCAATGCCTGAAATCGCTCCGCGCGCTCATCCCGCGCGAGGACAGGCTCCTGGCGGCGGGTCGCGCATGAGCTTTCAACCCATCATCGTCGGCAGTGGCCTCGTCGCCTGGCAGTTCCTTCGGAGCACGCGCGACGTCCAACAGGCGAGCTTCGACGCCAGCCCTTCGCTTGTCCGCGACACCGACTATTTCGCGGAAAAGATCGCCGGGATCACCACGGCTGAGAATCTTGTGGCCGACCGCCGCCTCCTGCGCGTCGCGCTCGGGGCCTTCGGCCTGCAGGATGACATCGACAGCAAGTTCTTCATCCGCAAATTGCTCGAGGAAGGGACGACCGCGACGGATGCGCTGGCCAACAAACTGGCGGATGAGCGCTACAAGGCAATGACGCGGAGCTTCGGTTTCGACCGGCTCGGCGGACCGCGCACCGGCTACCCGGACTTCGCGGAAGAGATCATCGCCAAGTTCCGTGCCCAGCAGTTCGAGGTCGCTGTCGGCGAGCAGGACAATGCCCTGCGTCTCTCCCTCGCGCTGCAGCGCAGCCTCCCGGAAATTGGCTCAGCCGCGGTCTCCAACGATACCAAGTGGTTCCGCATCATGGGGAACCAACCGCTGCGCACCGTGTTCGAGGGCGCGCTCGGCCTGCCAAGCTCGCTGGGCCAGCTCGACATCGATCAGCAACTCGAGGTGTTCAAGGACAAGGCCGCAGCCCGGTTCGGATCCAGCGACGTCTCCGAGCTGTCCGCGCACGAGACCCTGGCCAAGATCGCGCAGACCTACCTGCTGCAGGAGCAGGTCAAGGATTTCAAGGCCGCCGGAACTGGGCAAATCGCACTAACCCTCTTGCAGAACTTGCCGCGATGGGACGCGCTCTAGGCCCGAGGGCACAGGTCTGCGCCCCAAGCAGAGTCCATGGAGCGACACCCGCAGACAGCCCGCGAAACACGCAATTCGAGCCTACCCCACCTGCCGACCGCGCCCGACCGCTGCACCAAAACTCCCTGCTGTGCCGGAGCCCGCGCGGCGCAGAAGCAATTCGAGCCTCGAGAATGCCGCCGCCGGCCCGTGCGGCGACGCTTCGGCGAAGAACCCGTCCAGCTCGGCCCAGATGCGGATCGCCTGGTCGAGCACGGCATCCTCTCCGTCCCGGTAGAGCCCAGCGCGGATCATCGCCTCGGACCTCGAATAGGCCCCGAGCAGCTGGCGCACCTTCAGGAGGATCTCGTTCTCGGCCGGGCTCGCCGCCTCGGGCAGGCTGCGCGAGACCGAGCGCAGGATGTCGATCGACGGGTAGCGCCCGCGCTCGGCGATCTCGCGGCTCAACACCGTGTGCCCGTCGAGCACGCCGCGCAGGATGTCGGCGATCGGCTCCTCCATGTCCGACCCGGCGACGAGGACCGAAAACACCGCCGTGATGTCGCCGCTGCCCGCCACCCCCGGCCCGGCCCGTTCGGCGAGCCGCATGATCTGGTGCGCGGTTGAGGGTGGGAACCCCCGCAGCGCCGGCAATTCGCCCGCGGCGATAGCCACCTCGCGATGCGCCTCGGCGAAACGGGTGATGGAATCGGCCAGGAAGAGCACCTGCCGACCCTGGTCGCGAAAATGCTCGGCCACCGTCATCGCCGCCATGGCACAGCGCCGGCGCTCAAGTGGTGACCGGTCCGAGGTAGCCGCCACGACCACCGCCCGCGCCATGCCCTCTGGCCCCAGGACATCGTGAACGAAATCATGCAGTTCGCGGCCACGTTCGCCGACCAGGGCAAGCACCACGACCTCGGCCGCCATGCCCCGTGCCAGCGCCGCGAGCAGCCGCGACTTGCCGACCCCCGAGCCGGCGAAGAGGCCGATCCGCTGACCGCGCACGATGGGCAGCAAGGTGTCGAAAGCCGCCAGGCCCGTGGCCAGCCGCGCGCCGAGCCCACGCCGCCACGCCGCGGGGGGCGGGCTGCCGCGGATCGAGCGCAGCTGCGGTCCGGGCGCGATCGGCGCACCGTCGAGCGGCACGCCGTAGGGGTCGATCACCCGACCGATCCAGCCATCCGACGGCGCGAGGCCCGGCGCGCCCAGCACCGCGACGCGATCCCCCTGCGACACGCCCTCGACCCCGTCGTCAGGAAGCATGGCGACTAGCTCCTCGCGGATGCGCAACACCTCGCCCCCGAGCGGACCGGCGGCGCGCATCAACCTCAGCCGATCCCCGATCCGTGCCTGGTGCGCCAGGCCCCGCACCCAGATGATCGTCCCTTCGACCGAGCGCACGCGCCCTACCGCTCGCACCGGCTGCACCCCCGCAATGCGTCGGCGCAGCGAGGCGATCTCGCTCTCTTCCATCGGGCGATCCCTTCCCCAGGTTCAAACCATTTCTAAAGGAATCACCGTTAAGCCTTGGTTGAAGCCAATCGAGGGAGAAGCCCCGATGTTCCAGACCCTGGACGTGTTTCGTACCGCCATTGCCATGGCCCGCCACGCCGGCGCCGCACAGGCAGCAAGCGCGCAGAACATCGCCAACGCCGACACGCCCGGCTACCGCGGCGTGACGCTGCCGGCCTTCGAGGACACGCTCCGTCACCCGCAGAACGCCATGCGAAGCACGCGGCCCGGCCATCTAGGAGGTGACCCGCCCGATGCGTTCGAACTCGTGGAACGCAGGCGGGCGGAGGATCCCAACGGCAACACCGTCTCGCTCGAGGCCGAGATGCTCGATGCCGTCGAAGCGCAGCGGGCCCATGAACGAGCGCTCGCGATCTACCGCTCGAACCTCACACTGTTGCGAACCAGCCTCGGCACCTGACCCTCCCGCCACGCAAGCGCCTGCTGAAATCGCGGCGAACCCCACGCAGAAAGGAGCACAGGATGAGCGCCTTTTCGGATGCCCTCTCGGTCACCGCGAGCGGGCTGCGGGCCCAGTCCCTGCGGCTGCGCACGCTCGCCGAGAACATCGCCAACGCCGACACGCCAGGCTACCGGCGCAAGACCATCCCCTTCGAGACGGAGGAGGACGGCGGCACCGACATGTCCCTTGTCCGGCCCGGCCGCGTGTCGCTCGACCGCAAGGACCTTGCCGAGATCTACGACCCTGCCCACCCGCTCGCCGACGCGACCGGGCATTACCTCGGCTCGAACGTCGACCTGCTGATCGAGATCGCCGACGCCCGCGAGGCGCAGCGCAGCTACGAGGCCAACCTGCAGATGTTCGAGCAGACCCGAAGGATGGGCTCGGACCTTCTCGACCTGCTGCGACGGTGATCCCTCGCGGCCAGGCCACAGACCAAACGTGAAAGGAATTCAGAATGGATATCCGATCGCTTTTCGCCGCGCAGCAATACGCGGCGGCGCGTCCCGCCACAGACCCCGAGACCGAAGGCGGCGGTGCCGGCGCCCGGCTTGCCGCCGCGGTGCAGGACTTCACCGCGACGCTCGGCGAGGCCGAGCGGGCCTCCACCGCGGCGATGACCGGCGATGCCGATCCGCATGCGCTGGTCCAGGCCCTCGCCCAGTCCGAGCTCGCGGTCGAGACCGTGGTGACGATCCGCAACAAGGTGGTCGAAGCCTACCAGGAAATCCTGCGGATGCCGGTCTGACCCATGCTGACCGAAACCATCTTCTTCGACACGCTGCGCCAGGGGCTCTGGGTCGCCACGCTCACCTCGCTGCCGATCCTCACCGCCGCGCTGCTCGCCGGGGTCGGCGTCGGGCTCTTCCAGGCGCTCACCTCGATCCAGGAAATGACCCTCACCTTCGTGCCGAAGCTCCTCGCCATCGTCATCACCTTCTGGATCTCGATGAGTTTCATGACCGAGACGCTGGTGGCCTTCTTCCAGTCCCGCGTCATCCCGATGATTAACGGAGGCTGAGATGGAAACCGCCGGCTACACCGTCCTCTCCCGCCAGACCGGGCTCATGCGCGAGCTGCAGCTGATCGCCAACAACGTCGCCAATGCCAACACCACCGGCTACCGCCAGCAGGGGCTGATCTTCTCGGAATACATCCGCGAGACGGGCCGCGGCGGCTCGGTCTCGATGAGCGCAGCGCATGTGCGCGACAGTTCCTTCGCCCAGGGGGCGATCACCCGCACCGGGGCGGCGCTGGATCTCGCGATCGAGGGCGAGGGCTTCTTCCTGGTGCAGACCCCCGCGGGCGAGCGGCTCACCCGGAACGGCGCCTTCACCACCAGCGCGCAGGGCGATCTCGTCACCCATGACGGCTACCCGGTGCTGAGCGCAGGGGGCGGGCCGGTCTTCGTGCCGCCCGGCGCGGCCGACCTCGCGGTGGCGCGCGACGGCACGCTCAGCAGCGGCGGCCAGCCGGTCGGCCAGATCGGCCTCGTCCGCCCGCCCAACCCGAAGGACCTCGAGCGCGAGGGCGGGACGCTCTTCCGCGCGCCCGGCGGCACCGAGCCGGTCGACGACCCGAAGATCATCCAGGGGGCGCTGGAATCCTCCAACGTCGATCCGATCCTGCAGCTCGCGCGGCTGATCGAGGTCCAGCGCGCCTACGAGATGGGCCAGAACTTCCTCGACCGCGAGGACGATCGCCTGAAGACCGCCATCAAGACCCTGTTCACCTGACCCGGAGAGCCGCCCATGCGTGCCCTGAAAATCGCCGCCACAGGAATGAGTGCCCAGCAGATGCGGGTCGAGGTGATCTCGCACAACCTCTCGAACATGAGCACCACGGGTTACAACGCCCGCCGCGCCGAGTTTGCCGACCTGCACTACCAGCAGTTGCACCGCGCCGGCACGATCAGCGCCTCGGACGGCACCATGCTGCCCACAGGCGTCCAGCTCGGCCTCGGGGTCCGACCCGCGGCGGTCTCGGTGAACCTCGCGCAGGGCAGTTCCTCGGCCACCGGCGGCGACCTCGACGTCGCCATCGAGGGCAAGGGCTATCTCGAGGTCACGCTGCCCTCGGGCGCGGCGGCCTATACCCGCGACGGCGCGCTCAAGCGCAGCGCCGACGGGTTGATCGTCACCTCCGAGGGCCTGCCCGTGGCACCCGAGATCACCATCCCGGGCGATGCAAAGAGCATTTCGATCAACCAGCAGGGCGAGGTCTACGCCTATTTCGACGGCACCGTTCCCGCGCAGCTCCTCGGCCAGTTCACCCTGACCGGCTTCACCAACCCGCGCGGGCTCGAGGCGATCGGCAGCAACCTCTTCACCGAGACCGAGGCCTCCGGCCCGCCGCTGCAGGGCACCGCCGGGGTGGACGGGCTGGGCATGCTGCGGCAGGGCTATCTCGAGGAAAGCAGCGTCGATCCGATCTACGAGATCACCGAGCTGATCGAGGCGCAGCGCGGCTACGAGCTCAACTCGAAGGTGATCACCGCCGCGGACCAGATGCTCGCCGCGACCGTGCAGGTGCGCTGACCATGCGGCGCGGCACCCTCCTCCTGCTGCTTGTCGCCGCGCCGGCCGGGGCGGAAAGCGTCGTGGCGACGCGCACGATCCGCGCGCAGGAGGTTATCGCGGCCGACGCGGTCCGGCTCGACCCGCGGGTGGTGTCCGGTGCCGCAGACGCGCTCGGCGCCGCGATCGGGCGGGAGAGCCTCGTCGCCGTCTATGCCGGCCAGCCCGTCATGACCGCGCAGCTGACCGAACCCGCGCTGGTCGAGCGCAACCAGCTGGTCGAGCTGGTCTACGAACACGCCGGGCTGCGCATCGTCACAGAGGGGCGCGCCATGTCGCGCGGCGCCGCAGGGGACCGCATCCGGGTGATGAACCTGGCCTCCCGCAGCCTTCTCGTCGGCACGATCGGCCCGGGCGGCCGCATCGACGTCTCGCCGGAGTAGACCATGACCAACCGCCGCACCCTGCTCGTCGCCGTCCTCTGCCTTTCCGGTTGCGACCGGCTCGACCACCTCGGGCGCCCGCCCAGCTTCACCCCGACGGAGAGCGGCGCCGAACATGCCGCCATGGCCTATTCCTCGGCGCGCGACCCGGGCCTGCCGCTGCGGGTCACCGATCATGCCTCGCTCTGGAGCGGCGGCCGCGGCTCGCTGCTCGGCGACCGCCGCGCCATGGAGACCGGCGACATCCTCACCGTGGTGATCGAGATCGACGACCAGGCCGAGATTTCCAATTCCACCGACCGGTCGCGCTCCGGCTCCGAAAGCCTCGGCATCCCCGAGTTCTTCGGCTACCCGCAGCGCCACGAGGCGACGATGACCGACGGCACCTCGCTGGCGACCGCGGTGGACATTTCCGGCTCGAGCAGCGCCAGCGGCGACGGATCGGTGAAGCGCAACGAGAAGCTGACCCTGCGCATCGCCGCGACGATCACCAAGGTGCTGCCCAACGGCGTGCTCGAGATCTCGGGCCTGCAGGAGGTCCGGGTGAATTTCGAGCTGCGCGAGCTGAACGTCACAGGCTTCGTGCGCCCCGAGGACATCTCGCGCCAGAACGAGATTACCTATGACAAGATCGCCTCGGCCCGGATCTCCTACGGCGGCCGCGGCCAGATCACCGACATGCAGCAGCCGCGCTACGGCCAGCAGGCGCTCGACATGATCCTGCCGTTCTGAAGGGGCGCCGCGTGAAGAAGCTTCTCCCCCTCCTCCTCGCCCTCATCGGCACCGGCGCGGGCATCGGCGCGGGGCTCTTCCTCGCACCTTCCCCCGACAGCGGCGCCGAGCATGCCTCGGCCGAGCCCGGCACCGCGCAGGACGGCGGTCATCCGGCCGAGCCCGCCGCGGGGTCCGGCGATCACACCGCCGCGGATCAGGGCGCCTCGGAGCATGGCGGATCGGAGCATGGCGAGGGCGAAAGCGGGACGGAATACGTCAAGCTCAACAACCAGTTCGTCGTGCCCGTGGTCGAGGATTCGCGCGTCGCCGCGCTGGTGGTGCTGTCGATCTCGCTCGAGGTCGCTGCCGGCAGCGCTGCCGCCACCTTCGAGGAAGAGCCGAAGCTGCGCGACGGGTTCCTCCGCACGCTCTTCGATCACGCCAATATCGGCGGATTCGACGGCAATTTCACCGAAACCCCGCGCATGGATGCGCTGCGCCGCGTGCTGTTCGAGACCGCGCGCAACATCCTTGGCGCCCGGGTGCGCGACGTGCTGATCACCGACATCGCCCGGCAGGACAACTGACCCCGGCTCACCCCCTGTCCCCGCTCAGCCAGAGACGCAGGACGGCCAGTTCCTCGAGCGCGCGCTCCTCCGCCGCGAGGCGCTTCGCGGCGCGGGCCGCGCGCGCCGCTTCGGCCAGCGCCCGCGCCGCCGCGTCCCGGGAAAAGTCCGCGCGGGCCGCCGCGCCGCTGTAGCCCTGCCGGGCGCGCGCCTCGGCGATGCCCAGCTGGATCGCCGCGCGCCGGCGCAGAAGCTCCCCCTGCCAGAGCCCGCTCATCCCGGTGATCTGGTGCGCGCCGAAGGCGCCGGCCTCGGCGAGCGCGGCGCGGCGCAGCGCGTCGATCCGCTCCCGCTCGGCGCCCAGCCGGGCCTCGGCCTCGAGATCGCGGCGGAAGCGCGCCAGCGCGCGATCACGCAGGACCTCGGAGACGCGCAGCAGCTCGGCATCCGGGACCGTCATCGCCCGCGCCTCCAGCCCCGGCGGGCGCGGGCGCGCATGTCCTCCGAGAAGCGGATGGCGGCGGCGACGGGCCGGTAGAATTCCGGCGCGACCTGCGCACCGATCTCGGTCGTCGCGTAGAGCGCCCGCGCCGTCGCCGGATCGGAATGCAGCGGCACCCCGTGTTCGGCGGCGACCTCGCGGATGCGCCGCGCCACCTCGTCCTGGCCCTTGGCGACGCAGACCGGGGCCGAGCCGGGCGTCCGCTCCCAGCGCAACGCCACGGCGTAGTGGGTGGGGTTGGTGATCACCACGTCGGCGCGCGGCAGGTCGGCGAACATCCGGCTGAGCGCGATCTCCTGCGCCCGCGCGCGGCGGTGCTGGCGGAACATCGGGTCGCCCTCCGCCTCTTTCTGCTCGTCGCGCAGCTCCTTCTGCGACATTCGGTGACGCCGCAGGTGATCCTCGCGCTGCCAGAGCTGGTCGACGACGCCCAGCACCAGCGCCAGCAGCACCGCCAGCCCGAGAAGGTCGCGCATGAGCCCGGCCAGCAGCGCCGCCGCCGCACCCGACGAGAGCGCGACGCTGGCGGTGATCTGCTCGAGCCGCGAGCTGAGGAAGACGCCCAGCACCAGCGAGTAGAGGCAGAGCTTGCCGAAACTCTTGAAGAATTCGAAGAGCCCGCGCGGCCCGTACTTGTTGCGCGCGTTCTCCAGCGGCGAGAGGCGCGACGGCTTCGGCGCAAGTTTCGACGGGGTGAAGACCAGCCCGCGCGTCGCCAGCAGCGCCAGCAGCACCGCGAGGGCCGGGGCGAGAAGCCAGGGCCATATCGCCTGCAGGACCCCGCTCATCAGCCCGCCGACCGGGCCGGCGGCCGGGTCCTCGAAGATCAGCGGAAGAAGCCGGTCCGGCCGGTCGATCGGCGCGATCAGCACCGCGCCAAGCGCCTCCAGCGAGCCCGGGCCGAAGGCGTCCGCGACCAGCAGCAGGCCAAGGTAGGCGGCGGCCGTGAGCAGGTCGGGCGCGCGCGCGATGTCGCCCTTGCGCCGGGCCTCGGAGAGCTTGCGCTGGGAGGGTTCGTGGCTCTTTTCCCCGCCGTCCTCGGCCGCCATGACGCGCTACCGGAACGGCGCCGAGAGGAAGGCGTCGACCTGCGCCAGCCAGGCCGCCAGCAGCAGCGGCGCGACCAGCCCCATCAGGGCCACGGCGCCGAGCGTGATCACCGGCGCGCCGACGAAGGCGACCATCAGCTGCGGCATCGCCTTGTTGATGAAGCCGAGCGTCAGGTTGTAGAGCGCCGACAGGATCACGAAGGGCGCCGCCAGCGAGAAGGCGAGCGCGAAGGCGTGGCTGACCTCAGCGCGGCTGGCCTGCGCCAGCACCGCCGGGTCCGGCAGCGCGAGCGCGGGCAGCAGCCGGTAGGACAGGATGAGGTAGGCCGCCGCCTTGACGTGAAAGCCCGTGGCCATGAGTAGGGCGAGCGCGGCGACGCTGAGGATATGCCCGAGCGCCGGCATCGGCTCGGCCGCGGCATTGCCGAGAAGCTGCGAGAGCGAGGTCGCCTGCGCGGCGATCGTGCCGGCGGTCTGCAGGGCAAAGACGAAGAGCCGCAGCATGAGCCCGAGGAAGAGGCCGGCGAGAGTCTCGCTCGCCACCGCGCGCAGGAAGAGCGGCAGCGACGGCGGGTCCGACGGAAGCCCCGCGGCGACCGCCGGCAGGATCGCGGCGCTCAGCGTCAGGGCCAGCGCCAGTCGCAACCGCAGCGGCACCCAGGACTCGCCCAGCCCCGGCAGGGCGAAGAGCGCGGCGCCGACGCGCAGGAAGACCAGCAGGCCGAGCCAGAGCCCCTGACCGCCGAGTTCCAGCAGCGCCGCGAGCCCGGTCATGCGGCGACCAGCCCGACCAGCGCAGGCCGCGCCTCGAGCCCGATCTCCTCGAAGGAGAGCACCGGGGTCGACAGGCCCTTGGCGGCCATGATCGTGCGCAGGAAGCGGCGGCGGCGCGAGGAGGTCACCAGCGCCGGGTAGATGCCGCGGCTGCCCGCGTTGCCCACCTCCTCGGCGATGCCCCGGGTCAGCGCCTCGAAGGTTTCGGGCGGCAGCGCCACGTCGAGCACGCCGCGGCCACCGTCGACCTGGTGGCTGGCGAAGGTGTCCTCCCACTCGGCGGCGAGCTGGATCAGCGGGATCGTCCCGTCCTCGCGCCGCATCCCGGCGACGAGCTGGAAGCCGAGCCGCTGGCGGACGTGTTCACAGATCGCCTCGGGCGTACCCTGCTGGCCGCGCATTTCGGCCACCGCCTCGAGGATCAGCGGCAGATTGCGGATGCTCACCTGTTCCTCGAGCAGCAGGCGCAGCACCGCGTGCAGCGTGTCGACCTGCACCTTGTCGGGGATCAGCTCGTCGAGCAGCCGCCGGTTGGCCTCGGCCCTTGCGGCATCGGTGAGCGAGACCATCTCGTCGAGCAGCCGGCGCAGCGCCTTGAGCGTGAGGAGACGGCCGAAATTGCGCTTGATCACCTCGAGCAGGTGCGTCGCGAGCACCTCGGCCGGGGTGACAATCGTGACGCCGGTCAGCGCCGCGCGGTCCTGGTCCTCGGGTCGGATCCAGCGGGCGGGGGCGCCGTAGACCGGCTCGCTCACGTCGCGCCCGTCGGGCAGGGCGCGGGCGTCGTCGGGCATCAGCGCGAGCACGAGATCAGGGTTCAGCTCACCCCGCGCGACCTCGACCCCATGCACGAGGATCACGTAGACCCCGGTTGGCCGCGCGGGGGCGTCGGTGAGCCGGATCTCTGGCAGGATCAGCCCGTAGCTCGCCGCCACGTGACGCCGCATGTTGGCGATGCGGATGTCGAGCCCGGTGCCGGGATCGAGCACCATGTTGACGAGGTCCGGCGCGAATTCGAGATGGATCTCGTCAAGGTCGAGCACGTCGCCGATCGGCCGGTCGCGCGGTGCCTCGGCCCGCGCGGCGGCTGGCGGGGCGGTCGCCGCCTCGATCATCCGCCGTCGCAGGCGCAGCACCAGCCCGCAGAGCGTCGCCGCGCCCAGCATGAAGGGCAGGAAGGGCAGGCCCGGCACCAGCGCGAAGAGCGCCATGAGCACGCCGACGGTGCCGAGCGCCGCCGGGTACCGCGCGAGCTGCCCCGCCACGGCGACATCGGTCGCGCCGGTCGCGCCGCCGCGCGCGAGCAGCAGGCCCGAGGCGATCGAGATGATCACCGCCGGGATCTGCGAGACCAGCCCGTCGCCCACGGTGAGGATCGCGTAGGTCTCGAAGGCATTGCGCAGGGCCATGCCATGCACGAAGACCCCCATGATCATGCCCATGACGAGGTTCAGAAGGGTGATCAGCAGCCCCGCCACCGCGTCGCCCTTGACGAATTTCGACGCGCCGTCGAGCGAGCCGAAGAAGGTCGTCTCCTGCTGTTCGCGCTCGCGCCGCAGCTTCGCCTCGGCGTGGTCGATGGCTCCGGCCGACATGTCACTGTCGATCGCCAGCTGCTTGCCCGGCATGCCGTCGAGGGCAAAGCGCGCCCCGACCTCGGCCATGCGCGCGGCCCCCTTGGTGATCACCGCGAAATTCACGATCATCAGCACGCCGAAGACCACGAGGCCGAGGAAAACGCTGCCGCCCATGACGAAATTGGCGAATCCCTCGATCACGTCGCCGGCGGCGCCGGTACCGGTGTGGCCCTGGCCGATGATCAGCTTGGTCGAACTGACGTTGAGCGAGAGCCGGAGCATCAGCGAGCCGAGCAGGATGGTCGGGAAGGACGAGAAATCCAGCGGCCGCTCGATGAAGAGCGTGACGGTGAAGATCAGGATGGCGAGGCCGAAGGAGGCGGCGAGGCCGAGGTCGAGCACGATCGAGGGCATCGGCAGGATCATCATGACGATAATCGCCATCAGCGCCACCGCAAGCAGCACGGTGGGCTTGAAAAGGCTTGGGGCGGCGGCGGTCTCGGCCATCTCAGCCCCCCGAGAAGTCGATCAGCGGCCGCCCCGCCCCGGCCAGCGGCGTCAGCGATCCCGGCGAGCGCGCGCCGCCACCCAGCAGCAGCGGAAACCCGTTCGCGGCACGCGGCTGCGCCAAGGGCGGCAGCGACTCGAGCGCGGCGCGGACGCTGCGATAGCGTGCGATGTAGCGCTGCGCATATTCGGGCGTGCGGCTGTGATAGGCGGCGACCGCGCTGTCCCAGTCGCCGTGCTCGTCGTGCAACCGCTTGAGGAAACCCGCGGCATAGAGCGCGTTGGTCTCGGGGTCGAACATCTCGTCGGTGGAGCGGAAGGCCTCGCCGTGCCAACGGACATTCACCTGGAAGCAGCCGATGTCCATGTTCCGCCTGCCGCGCGCCACCTGCCCCGCGGCGAAGGCCCGCGCCTCGGCCGCGCTGTCGAACCAGAACCCGTCGCCGCCGAGGTTCACCGTCCAGGGCCAGGGCTGCAGGCCGCCATCGCGGCTGCGCCCGGTCTCCACCCGGGTGATGGCGCGCATGACCGGGTCGGGCACGCCGAGCGTGTGCGCCGCCCGGACCGCGGCCTGGTCGCAGCGCAGGGTGTCATCGGTTGCCGCGCGCGCGATGGTCCCTGCCATGCCCAGCCCCAGCGCCAGTCCCACGCCAAGGACCATGTTGCGGAGACCTCCCCCCGCACCGCCGCGCCGCCGGACGCTCCGGGCGCCGGACGTGGCGGCAGGGGGCATGGCGCATCGAAGGGGTGAGCTCTGTTCCAAGATCGTCATTCCGCATCCTGCAGACCTGCTTCCGCTCTAGCGGCGAAAGCTTTCGATTTCCTTGCGGGTCGTGAAGGGCTCCGCTCTGCCTTGGCCTCACATCTCGGGGATCGCGCTCTGCGCGAGCAGGGCCCGGATCGCCTCGATCGTGGCACCGCCGCTGTCGGCCAGAGCCTTGCTCTCGGCCAGCGACGGCGCCGCGGTGACGGGGGGCTCGGCGAGAGCGATCGCTGCCGCCTCGGCGCGGACCGGGTCACCGCCAGCCGTGCTTGCCGCGAGATCGCCCGCGAGCCAGGCCAGGCGCGCCGCGTTGGCACTGTCGCCAAGTTCGGCATAGGCGGAGCGGGCGAACGCGTAGTCCCCCATCGCCTCGCGCGCCTCCGCCCGCAGCCGCAGAACATCCTCGCCTTGCAGCCCGACCAGCGCGATTTCCGCCGCCTGGGCGTCCCCCTTCGCGAGGGACAGGCGCGCCTCCAGCAGACGCCAGTCATGCTCCCTTCCGGGTGGAACGGGCCCGGCGAGCCAGCGGCCGGCCGGGTCGGGAAGGCCCAGCGCAAGGAACCGCCCCGCGATCTCGAGCGCGAGGGCCGCGGCAGCGGGCGCCAAGGCAATATTGCCCGGATCGAGCGCAAGGCGCAGGAAGGTGCCGTCGTCGCCCGAGGTGGCGAGCGCGCCCAGCGCCTCGATCCGCGCCTTCAGGCGGGTCTCGGCCACAACCTCGCCGGGGGCGTCGATCTCGCCGAAGGCCCGGTCGAACTCGGCATTTGCCCAGGCGGCACGCACGTGAGCGAGCCACAGTGCATCGCGATCTTCGGTGCTGCGCCCCTCAGTGCTGTAGGCGGCGGTCAGATCGACCATGGCCGGCGCGACCGGTCGCCCCTCCTCGGTGGCGAGGTCGACGCTTGCTACGGCAGCCGCGACGCCGAGCTCGCCGGGGGCCGAGATCAGGCCCGAGAGCAAGGCCTCCGCCCGGTCCGGGGCGCCACTCGCGCGGGCGATCCCAGCCGCCGCAAGCTGCATCTCCTCTGTCGTGCGCCCGAGCGCGCGCGCCATTCGGGCGAGCACGTTGCTGGCAAGATCGGCCTGCCCCTCCTCGGTCAGCCGTTCCGCGAGCCGTGGGCCGAGGGTCCTGCGCAGGGAAAGCGGCAGCTCCTCGAAAGTGGCGAGGACCGCGGGCGCCGCGATTTCCGCCGAGGCGGGCAGTTCCTTCGCTCCCAGCACCGCCCAGAGCGCGGCGCGGCCGTGGCACTCGCTTTGCCCGGCGAAGACGCCAGCCGGATCGCCACCGCCGTCGACCAGCGTGGCGAGGGTCATGAGCACCGGGTCGGGGATATCGTCTTCGAGCTGAAGGAGCGCCCGCGCCTCGGCCCCGAAGCCGAGCGAGATGTAGAGCTGCGCCAGCTCGCGCTGCACGCGAGTGTCGATGCGATCGAACTCTCCCACCAGACGGGCGCGCAACGCCCCCAGCCGCGCGAGGGCGGCCTCTTCTCCGTCGGACCCGAACCAGCCGGGAAGGTCGAGCCGCCGATCGTCCAGGCAGGCCTTCTGACCGCCGATGCGCAGGACCGAGGACGCTCCGAACCCGCGGGAGGCTGGGCCGGTCAGCATCTCGGCACTCATCGAATGGTCGGGCGCCGCTCCGGGCGGATCCCGTGCCACCCCGGGTTCGCCATCACCATGCTTCGGCAGCTCCTCCGTTGCCGGCAGCTGCGAGAGCGGTCCGTCAGCGTCGAGCAGGCCGCGCGTTGCACCCAGCGCCAGCTGCTCGGCCAGCGATTGGCCAAAACTCTCGGCAATCGCCCGATCCTCAGGCGATGTCCCGATTTCCGCGGCAAGCCGCGGCCCCGGATCGAAGGAAGGCAGCAGAGCCCGCGCAGCGGAATGACCGATATCTCCGGGAAGGATGCCAAGATCGAGAACGGGTGCCGCGCTCGGCGATACCAGTGGCGTCGGTTCATCCACTTGTGCAACCGGTACCGGAAGAGGCGCGGGTGGCGGGTCTCCGGCGCGGCGAGGCCGGACATCCATCACGATCATCCCTCCACCCTGTTGAGAGGCCTCGACGACGCAGTCGCAGGCAAGGGCGAGGTCCACGCCGGCACCATCTGCAAGAGCCGCGACATTGCTGACCCGGTCGCGCGTGATGCGCCGGTACACGGCGTCGAACCCGAACTGGAAACCGCCCTTGTCGAATTCCACCCGGTAGGATGCAGGACCCGAGGACCCTGCCCGCCAGCCGAGCCCGGCGGGAATGTCGAGCACAAGCCGCGTGAACCCGCCGTGCTCGCCACTGCGCATCTCGATCTGTTGCGCGACCGCCAACTCCGGCAGCCAGGACGCCAGAACGGCAATTAGAAGGCGCCATCCGCCGGATGTCCGCCTCCCACGGCTCATGCCGCCTCCTGCTTGACGGATTTCAGCGCTTCCTCGAGGTCGACGAAGCTGGGACGGAAATGCGCCGGGGTGTTCTGCCGCCCGACCTCGATGCAGATGTTCGTCGCGTGGTTGTGCAGGTTCGCCACCAGCACCTCGCGGATCAGCTTGTAGAAATGAAGATCCTCGCCGACCACTGCCTTCACCTTGTTGGCGAAGGGGCCCATGAACCCGTAGGCGAGGAACACGCCGAGAAAGGTGCCGACCAGCGCACCGCCGATGAGCTTGCCCAGGACCTCGGGCGGCTGGTCGATCGAGGCCATGGTCTTGATCACACCGAGCACCGCCGCCACGATGCCCAGCGCGGGTAGCGAATCCGCCATGCTCTGCAGCGCGTGGCTCGAATGCATGCGGTGCTCTTCCAGCGCCTCGATCCGCTTGTCGAGCACCTCTTCCACCTGGTGCGGATCGTCGTAGTTCATCGACATCGAGCGCATGGTGTCGCAGATCAGCTCGATGGCGACCTTGTCACCCTGGATCTTGGGATATTTCGAGAAGATCGCGGACTCGCCGGGCGACTCCACGTGTTCCTCGATCGCCACGGGGCTCTGCCGCGCGAGCTTGATCAGCTCGAAGAGCAGGCAGAGCAGTTCCTTGTAATCATTCGGTTTCCACTTCACGCCCTTGAACACCATGCCGATGTCCTTGAACGTGTGCTTCACCACGCCGCCATCGTTGCCCAGCAGGAAAGCACCCGCCGCCGCGCCGCCGATCATCATCATCTCGAAGGGAAGCGACTTCAGGATGATCGCCATCTTGCCACCGGCGGCGAGATACCCGCCGAAAACCATGCCGAAGATGACCACTATGCCGATGATGCCGAGCATCCGGTGACTCCTTCACCACAGGTTTTCGGCCTGGACAGGCACGGCGCCGGTCCCTGGCCCGTCTCACATGACGACGAATTCAGCATGGAGAGCGCCCGCCGCCTTGATGCTCTTGAGAATGTCGATCATGTCGCGCGGCGAGACCCCAAGCGCGTTCAGTCCGGCAATCACCTCGGACAGCGAGGTGCCGCCCGGCACTTCGGCCAGCGAGACCCCCGGATCCTCGGTGATGTTCGCGTTTGTTCTGGGCACGACGATGGTCTGACCCTCGGCAAAGGGGTTGGGCTGGACGACCAGCGGCGTCTCGTCGATGCGCAGGGTGAGATTGCCCTGCGAAACCGCGACGCGGGAAATCCGCACATCCTCACCCATGACGATCGTGCCGGATCGCTGGTCGACCACCACACGGGCACGGCGCTGCGGCTCGACAGGTAGATTCTCGATCGCCACGACCGCGCGCGCGGGTGAGCCGGCGCCGGTGCGGCGAAGGTCGACCGCCACCGTCCCCGCGTCGAGCATGCGCGCGGCCCCACCGCCGACCGCGCCGTTGATCACGCGCTCGATCCGCCCGGCCGTCGTGAAATCAGGCTCGCGCAACGCAAGGCGCAGCGTCGAGATCTGGGTGAAGTCGAAATCGACCTCGCGCTCGATCCGGGCCCCGGCGGGTATGACGCCTGATGTCGGAACCCCCTGAACGACCCGCGCCGCGTCGCCCTGCGCCGAGGCCCCTCCCGCGATCACCGTTCCCTGCGCCACAGCGTAGATCTCGCCGTCCGCGGCGTTCAGCGGGGTCATGATCAATGTCCCGCCGAGCAGGCTGCTGGCGTCGCCGATGGCGGAGACGGTGACGTCAATCTGGCTTCCGGCACGGCCGAAGGGCGGCAGGCGGCCGGTCACGAAGACAGCCGCAACGTTGCGGGGCCGGAACTGTTCGCCAGTCACATTGACGCCGAGCCGTTCGAGGATGTTCTGCATGATCTCCTCGGTGAAGGGAGCCTTGCGCAACCCGTCTCCGGTGGCGTTGAGGCCGACCACGAGCCCGTAGCCCACCAGGTCGTTGGACCGGACACCGTCAAGCTCGACGAGGTCCTTGATCCGGACGGCCTGCGCCGCGCAGGGCTCCGCCACGTCGAAAAGCAGGGCTACTGTAGACAGCGCCAGGAGCGAGCGGAGCAGCAGGGCCCGCATCAGAGGAAGTCCACGAGCGACAGCTGCGACGAGCGCGCGGTGATGGCATAGAGGCTTTCAAGCTGCGTCCGCACGTTCTCGTAGCGCGCCGCCGCCTCGAAACTGTCCGCGCCGACCAGATCGACCCGCGTCATGCTGAGCGCGCTGCGTTCGGCGGAATTGCGCGTGGTGACCTCTTCGATCCGGGCTTCCTTGGCACCCAGACCGGCGCGCAATTCGACCAGCCCCTGCTGGTCGCCGAGCAGCTCGCGACCCGCCTGCGAGAGAAGCTCGGTCTGCACCTCGGGCGCGAGGGCCAGGGTGCTGTCTGCGGCAAGCGCCGCCTTGGCCACGGATTTCAGCAGCCTACGGAAGACCAGATCGTCGCCGCGGATGTCCAGCGCGACCGACTCGCCGCTGCCGATGCGGATCGGGCTCGCGTCGTCCGTGGCGCCAAGATAACCGCTGGTCTCGAAACCGCCGCCCGCCGCGTCGAACTAGGTGTCGAGCGCCGTGTCCACATCCGCCGCCGTGGCCTGCCCGGCCAGGGCGGTCCGCAGGTCCGCAAGCATCGTGTCGAGCCCCGCGACGCTTGGGGTGTCGCTGGCCGTGCCGGAGAAGAGGAACCGCCCGCCGATGTTGCGATTCAGCCCGTTCAGGACCTGCCCCATGGCGTTGCGCGCCTCTTCCGAGAAGGTCTCGCGCATTTCCTGCGTGGGGGTCAGCTCGGCCGAGAGCAGCACCTGCGAGAGAAGCTCGGCGCGGCTCTGTATTTCGTCGAGCGTGGTCTGCATGGTGGCGGCCCGAGCGCCCGCCTCGGTCGTGCTGACGCGGAAGGCCTCGAGCCGGGAGAGGTCGCGGTCGAGCGCGACCAACCCGGTGACGTCGCCCTGGAGGTGCCGCGCCGGGTCGCGCACGAAGCCGGTCGCGATCTCGACCCCGAGCTGGTCTAGCTCGCGGTTGAGCCGGGTGTGATGCGCGGTCAGGACGAGATTGCGCGCCAGGTCTCCCACGGATTCCATCTTCATCCTCCTCAGATGGCGAGAAGCCGCTGCATCAGCTCGTCGATCACGCTGATCACCCGGGCATTCGCGGCATAGCTCTGTTCGATCCTGATCAACGCCTGCAGCTCGGCGTCGCTGTCGACGCCGTTGGACAGCTCGATCTCGCGCAGCGCGGTGTTCTGGGCCTGGGTGAAACTCAGCTCGTCCTCGGCCCGCACCCGGGTCAGCGACAGCGCCGAATGGAATTCAGCGACGTGCTGCGCAAAGCCCTTGCTTCCGGCGCCAAGGCTCGCCGAGGAGGGCACGGTCAGGGTTTCCAGCGCCGTCATGTAGCCGCTGAGCAGCGTCGCGTCCCCCACCGCGCCCTGGCTCGTCGCGCCGAGCCCGTCGCGCAGCCGCCAGGTGCCGTTGCCCTCGGGGTCGACCAGCGCGTTCAGCGTGATCCGCCCCGCCAGCCCGGCCTCGTCGAGCGGGTCGAAGGCCGCGCCCGCGTCGGTGAAGAGCCCCGGGTCACCCGCGGCGAGCGTTCCGTCCGGCCCGCCCGGGGCGAAGCGTTCGATGAGGTCGCGCGACAGACCGTCGAGCCCGGCCTGCAGCTCGGGCGCGAGCCCGTCGCGAATCTGCAGCTGCGCGCCCAGCGTGCCGCCGCCGAGCGGGCCGCTGTTGCCGCTGGAGATCGCGACGCCATTGATGGTCAGCCCGGACAGCGCCCCGCCGGCAAGGGTCATGGTCGCGTCGATCGCCCCGGTGGCGGTGAAGCCGATCTCGACCGGGGCGCTGTTGATCGTCGGGTCGTAAAGCACCGTGCCGGAGGCGGCGTAGAGCGCCTGCGCCCCGAAGGGACGGTCGACGACGCGCAGCGGCACGATGTCCGCCAGCTCGTCGATCACCCGCTGGCGTTCGTCCTGCAGCGAGGACGCGTCCCCGCCGCGGATCACCTCGGCCGAGATCGCCTCATTCAGTGAGCGCACCCGGTCGAGCCCGGTGTTCAGCCTGTCCACCTGCCCCGCGACCGAGGCGTCGGCCTCGACCCGGCCCTGCTGCAGTTCGGTGCTGAGCGCGTTGAGCTTGTCGGTGAAGTCGAGCGCGGCCTGCGCCAGCGTCTCGAGGCGCTGGGTCGAGGCCGGGTCGGCCGCGGCGGAGACCAGCGCCGTCTCAAATGCGGCGTAGCGCCCGGTGAGCGAGCCCAGCGCGCCGCTCTCGCCGACCAGCGCCTCGAACCGCGTGGCGAAGGTCTGCATGTCCGAGGCGAAGCCGGTGCCCGCGTCCGAAAGGCGCCGGTCGGACAGCACCGCGGCATCGACGAGGCGCACCACCCCGAGCACCGACACGCCGCCATGGCTGCCGCTGCCCCGCGAGGCGGTGTCGAGCTCGCGCCGGCCATAGCTTTCAGTGGTGGCATTGGCGATGTTGGACGCGACCACGGTGGCCGCCCGGCTGTTGGCGACGAGACCGCTCGTCGCGTTGGAAAGGGCTCCGGTCAGGGACATGCGCGTGCCTCCTCGGGCTGAAACTGTCGCGAGCTGCGGTGTCGCCCCGCCGCGCCGCCAGGTCAGGCGCGGCGCGGGATCGTGGTCAGCGCTTGATGTTCGTCGTCTCCTGCAGCATCTCGTCGACCGTCTGGATGACCTTGGCGTTCGAGGAATAGGCGCGCTGCGTCTGGATCATGTCTGTCAGTTCCTGCGCCACGTCGGTTGTGGATTCCTCGCGCGCGTAGGACTTGATGTCGCCGGTCGGGCCGTCGCCCGCGTCCCAGAGGAAATAGGATCCGCTTTCCGGCGAGGGTTTGAAGGTTTGGTTGTCCATCGGGATCATGCCGTTCGGATTCGGCAGATCGGCGAGCGGGATCTGGTAGAGCGTCTTGCTCACACCGCTGTCGTAGAGCGCATTCACGAAGCCGTTCTCGTCCACTTCGACCGAGACCATGTTGCCCACGGGCGAGCCGTCCTTGGTGATCGAGATCGGGGCGAAGCTGTTCGAGAGCTGCGACAGCCCGTTGGTGTCGCCGACCGCGCCGATGTCGATCTCGATCGGGCCGCCGTCGACCGTCACGGTGACGATGCCCGTCGCCGCGGAGTAGGCGCCGCCGGAGACCGTGGTGACGGTGCTGATCTTGCCGCCCGCGGCGCGGGTGTCGTCGAAGGTCACCACGTATTCGCCGATCACCGCGCCGGCCGAGGCGGAATCGGTCATCACGATCGTCCACTCGTTGGACATGCCGGTGGCCGGCACGGTCGGGGTGAAGGTCATCGAGATGTTCTGCGAGACGCCGAGATTGTCGAAATACTCGACCGAGAGCGTTTCCGACGCGCCGTCGGAATCCGACATCGTGGCGGTGGCGGGCAGGTTCAGGCTCATTTCCACGGCGGTGGTCGGATCGCCCTGCAGGTTGAGACTGAAGCGCACCGGCTCGAGCCCGTCCACCGTGTCGCGCGGGAAGTTGGGGATCGTCCCGTCCATGTCGGCGGGCCAGCCCATCAGGAAATAGCCGAGCTCGTTCGCCAGGTAGCCTTCCTCGTTGATCCGGAAGGAGCCGGTGGAGGTCAGCAGCAGCTCGGGCTCGGTCGGGTTCGCCTCGTATTGCGAGCCGGCGACGACGGGCAGCATGCCCCTGCCCCGCACCGCAAGGTCGGTCGCGTTGCTCGTGGTGACGAGCGAGCCCTTCTGGTCGATCACCCGCAGGTTCGAGGACATCACGCCCCCTGCCGTGTAGGAGCGCCCGCCATCGGTCATCACCAGCGAGTTGAACTCGGTCTCTGCCCGGCGGTAGCCGTAGGTGGAGGAGTTGGCGATATTGTCCGAGATCGCCGCCAGGCGGCTGGCGTTCGCCGTGAGCCCCGAGACGCCTGCGTTGAGAGACGAAGAGATGGTCATGGGCGCGCCTTTCTGCTGTCATCCGTTCCCGTCTCCGAGGACAGTACGGGCGGGGACTTAACGGCGGGCTAACAGGTAAAATCGCGGGAATATCCGGGGCCGGTGCAGCGCCCAGCGTGCGACGAACGCGCGCGGCGCGCCGCCCTGCCCTCACTTGCGCAGGAAGATCACCTCGACCCGGCTGTTGCGGGCGTCCATCGGGTTGCTGCGCGCGGGTTCGCGGTCGGCATGCGCCGTGGTCCGGGCGATGCGCGACTTGGGCACGCCCGCCTCCTGCAACAGCTCGCGCATCCAGGCGGCGCGGTCCGCCGACAGATCCCAGGACCTGTCCTGTGCGAGCACGATGGGCGACGCGGGAACGTGGCCCTCGATCGCCACCGGGTTGCGCACCGCCCTGCCCGCCCCGGCGATGATCTGCGCGAGCCGACGCAGCAGGAAGGTCGGGCTGCCGTCCGGCCCGAAGAGCGGCGCGTCCGCGGTCTCGAACAGCTCGACCACCAGCCCCTCGTCGGTGACCCGGGTCACCACGTGGCGCATCAGCCCGTCGTCCACCATGCTTTCGCCAGTGCGGCCGGTAAGCCGGTCGCGCAGCTCTTCGAGAGCCGCCTGCTCGGCGCTGTCGGGATCGGACTTGCCCGTGGTCTCGCTGCCGCGCGCGGCGTCCTTCTCGGTCGCCTCCATCGCGGTCGCGCCGGTGCCCATGCGCGGCAGGACGTTCTCGGAGAAGGTGCTCTCGCCCCCCATCAGCCCGTCGCCGCCGCCCGAGATGCGGGCGACCGCGATGGTCGGGTTGAAGTAGTCCGCCAGACCCTTGCGCTGCTTCTCTGTCGTCGCGTTGAGCAGCCACATCAGCATGAAGAAGGCCATCATCGCGGTCACGAAATCCGCGTAGGCGACCTTCCAGGCGCCGCCATGGTGACCATGGCCGCCGCCCTTCTTCTTCCGCTTGATGATGACTGGCGCGACATTGCTGTCGACCGTCATGTCCACCACCTTCCAAGCACCCCGGACCGGGATAGCCCGGGTGCGGTTACCCCTGGCTTAAAAGATCGAAATCTTCGGAGAATGCCCTCCGGGCACCGTGCCGCAGAACCCACAACCGCGCGCCGCTCGGTCGCGGATGAATGGACAGTCGCCCGGTTTGGCTCTAGCTCTGTCCAAAACGCGCGAGAGCAAGAGCAGTGAGGACGTGATGGCACGACGGGCAGGATTCGCGGCAATGCTGGCCGGAGCCACGGCACTGGCAACGGTGCTGGCCGGCGCCGTCCGTGCGGACACGGTGCCGAGCTTCAACCTCTACGGCCTTCCCGGCCTGATCGACATGCCCGATGCCAACATGGCACCGGATGCGACGCTGGGGATGACCTACGGTCGCATGGACACGGCCAACCGCGGCTCGGTGAGCTTCCAGATCATGCCGCGGCTGGTCGGCACCTTCCGCTACACCGGCATCGGCGATTTCGACCACAGCGCCTCGGCGGACGGGATCTACTACGACCGCAGCTTCGACCTGCGCTTCCAGATCCTGACCGAGAGCGGCTGGCGGCCCTCCGTGGTGGTCGGCCTGCAGGACTTCATCGGAACCGGCATCTACAGCGCCGAGTACCTCGTCGCGACCAAGACGCTCGGCCGCGGCGTGCAGGTGACCGGCGGTCTCGGCTGGGGGCGCCTTGCCAGCCACAACGGCTTCGAGGGCTTCGGCGATCGGTCCGCGGAGATCCTCGGCACCGGCGGCCAGCCCACCACCGACCGCTGGTTCCGCGGCGACATCGCGCCCTTCGGCGGCATCTCCTGGTCGCCGAACGAGCGGCTGACCTTCAAGCTCGAATATTCCTCGGACGAGTATGTCACCGAGACCGAGCTTGCCGGGTTCGAGCACGAGTCGCCGATCAACCTCGGCATGGACTACCGTTTCAAGAACGGCACGCAGCTGTCGCTCTACTACGCCTACGGCAACACGTTCGGAGCGCAGGTCACCTACGCGATCAACCCCAAGACGCTCGGCATCCCGGGCGGCATCGAAAGCGCGCCGACCCCGGTCAGCCCGCGCTCTGCCGCCGATGCCGCGGATCTCGGCTGGACCGCCGACATGGTCTCGGCCGAAGCCTCGACCCGCGACCGGCTCGCCCGCAGCCTCGACCGCGAGGACCTCGCGCTCGAGGGCTTCGACCTGCAGCCGCGCCGGGCCACGCTGCGCCTGCGCAACGACACCTACGGCGCACCGGCGCAGGCCGTCGGTCGTGCCGCCCGGATCATGTCGCGCATCCTGCCCGGCTCGGTCGAGGAATTCGTCATCGTTCCCTCCGAGCGCGGCATGCCCGCCTCGGCGATCACGCTGCGCCGCTCGGATCTCGAGGCGCTCGAGAACGAGGCCGCGGTCGACATGCTGGCCCGCACGCGCTTCGACGAGGCGCCGAAGGACACGCCGCGGATGGAGCTCGAGGAATACCCGCGCTTCCTGTGGTCGCTGGCGCCCTACTACAGCTACAGCACCTTCGACCCCGACGGCCCGTTCCGCATCGACATCGGCGCGTCGCTGGGCGGTGAATTCCAGATCACCCCGAACATCATCGCCTCGGGCTCGATCAACAAGAAGGTGGTCGGCAACCTCGACGAGGTCACGCGGGTTTCGGAATCGCACCTGCCGCGCGTGCGCACCGACTACGGCGACTACGCGCGCGAGGCCGATCCGAAGATCCCGCGCCTGACGCTGGCCTTCTACGGCAAGCCCGCCTCGCAGCTCTACAGCCGCCTGACGCTCGGCTATCTCGAGCCGATGTACGCCGGCGCCTCGGCCGAGCTCCTGTGGAAGCCGGTCGACAGCCGCTTCGCGCTCGGCGCCGAGCTCAACTACGTCGAACGGCGCGACTTCGACATGCTGTTCGGCCTGCAGGGCAACGAGACCACCGACCCGGTCTCGGGCATCACCCGCAGCTTCCCGCACGTGAACGGCCACGTCTCGGCCTATTACGACATCGGTGGCGGCTTCAACGCGCAGCTCGACGTCGGCCGCTACATCGCCGGCGACACCGGCGCGACGCTGACCTTCACCCGCGAGTTCGTCAACGGCTGGCGCATCGGCGCCTTTGCCACGGTCACCGACGTCTCGACCGAGGACTTCGGCGAGGGCTCGTTCGACAAGGGCCTGAT
Source organism: Salipiger sp. H15 (assembly GCF_040409955.1). Classification (NCBI taxonomy): domain Bacteria; kingdom Pseudomonadati; phylum Pseudomonadota; class Alphaproteobacteria; order Rhodobacterales; family Roseobacteraceae; genus Salipiger; species Salipiger bruguierae. Next base: position 1,165,046 of record NZ_CP123384.1, on the reverse strand, counting down.
GTTCACCATCCCGGTCGCCATCGGCACCGGCCAGCCGTCGCGCAACGACAGCACGCTGACCCTGCGCTCGGTGCAGCGGGACGGCGGCGCGAAACTGGCCATCGACAACCGGCTCTACGAGCGTATCCGCGAAAATCACGAGCCCGACGTGGCCGCTTCCTGGGGAAGATTCTGGCGATGACCTTCGAAAAAACCTGCCGCGTCGCGCTTCTTGCAGGGGTGATCGCCTCGTTGGCCGCCTGCGGCAACGACCAGCGCCGCGACCCGATCCTGGAAAGCGCCTATGCCACCATCTTCGGCGGCGACGACAAGGAGCCCGCGGGCATCTCCGAGAAGGCCGTCGCCCAGACGCTCGCGGCCACCGATCTGCCGGTCATCCGGTTGCGCATCGTCGAGCGCAAGTCCGAGGCGCTGGCGCTGCAGATCGAGCAGAACGGCGAGCACCGGACCTATGCCACGGCCGAGCGCCAGGCGATCGTGCTGCGCCACGGGATGATCACCGGCACGCGCGGTCTCGGCGGTGACCTGATGTCGGTCGAGGAGGACCGCGTGCTCGGCCTCGTGCGCGGGCGCAAGGCGGGGCAGGCGGTCTACGTGCAGCGCTTCCTCACCCCCGAGGACGTGACCGAAGAGATCAGCTACCATTGCAACGTCGAGCCGGACAAGCGTGTCGAGGCGGCGCAGGGCAAGGTGCGGACCACCGGCACCGAGATGGTCGCAGCCTGCACCAGCGAGACCGGCGCGCCCTTCGTCGACTACTACGTGGTCGATGACGGCGGCGAGATCGTCGCCTCGCGGCAGTGGCTGGGCGAGACCACCGGCTACATCACGATGCAGCAGCTCCAGCGCTGATCAGTGCAGCCCAATGCGCCTGACCACGGTCGCCGCCATCAGGCGAAGATCGTAGCAGAGGCTGCGGCGGCGGGCGTAGATCAGGTCGAGCCTTGCCTTGCGCGGCACGCAGCGCCGGCAATAGACCGCCTCGGTCTCGTCGGCATTGCGGCAGGGCGCGAGCAACCGTTCCTCGGTGCGGTGGAAGGCGAGGGTGGCAAGGCCGGTCACCCCGGGCCGGGCGCGCAGCACCTCGGCATATAGCTCCGGGAACATCTCGGTGTAGCGGCGCAGCGGCGGGCGGGGCCCGACGAAGCTGATGTCGCCGCGCAGGATGTTCCAGAGCTGCGGAAGCTCGTCGAGCCGATACTGCCTGAGAAATTTTCCCGTTTCAGAGATTCGGCTGGACTTGTCGCCGCCTGACACGCCCCGGTCGCCCGCATCCGGGCGCATCGTGCGGAATTTCCACAGCCGGAAGCCCTCGTCCGGCGTCTTCATCCTTTCGGAAAGGTAAAGAACCGGCCCGCCGTCGCGCAGCAGGATGACGAGGCAGATTCCGAGGATCAGGGGCGACAGGAGGATCAGGAGAAATGCGGCAATTGCAATGTCCAGCAACCGCTTCGTGACCGTCATTCCCGTCCTCTCCCAGCATGCAACCGCGCAACGCGTTGCGAAGAAATGCCCACCCGGGATACCATCGCCTTTTCCCGAAGCTTGAAACTGTCTATCACCCCGGTCAGAGCTTTAGAAACCCTCCGAATGACCTGGAGTTCACCGTGCTGACTTTCTCGCGACGTTTCATCGCCCTGGCGGCGAGCCTTGCTCTTCTCGGGGGCTGCGCTCTGCCACGCGGTGCGGCGGTGCAGTCCGAGATCCTGTCTCAGCCCGACAAGGCGCATCCCAGCTTCCAGGTGATCAAGGTGAGCCGGGCGAACATGCCGCTGATCGCGTCGTGGCCGCGCACCGGCCCTGAGATGGACAGCAACTGGCTCGGCACCTCGACCGGCGTGAACCAGAGCGTGATCCAGACCGGCGACCTGCTCGAGGTCCGCATCTGGGACAGCCAGGAGAACTCGCTGCTGACCAACGGGTCGGAGAAATCGACGATCCTTCCCGGCATCGAGGTCGGCCCGAACGGCGCGATCTTCCTGCCTTACGTCGACGAGGTCTTCGTGCGCGGGCTCAGCCCCAACGTCGCCCGCCAGCGCATCCAGGAAAAGCTCGAGACGATCGTGCCCACCGCGCAGGTGCAGGTCAGCCTCACCGAGGGCCGCGGCAATGCCATCGAGATGGTCGGCGGCGTGTCCAAGCCCGGCAGCTTCCCGATGCCCTCGCGCAACTACAAGATCCTCGGGCTCTTCGCCGACGCCGGCGGGATCAGCACCAGCCTGAAGAACCCGCTGGTGCGGCTCATCCGCCAGGGTGCGACCTACGAGATCTCGGCCCGCACGCTGATGCAGGACGCGCGCTACAACACGCTGCTGCTGCCGGGCGACACCGTCGTCGTCGAGGAGGATTACCGCACCTTCACCGGCATCGGCGCCTCGTCGCGGCAGACGCTGGTGAACTTCCCCAAGGAAGAGATCAACGCGCTCGAGGCGCTGTCGCTGGTCGGCGGTCTTTATGATGTGCGCGCCGATCCCACCGGGGTCATGGTGCTGCGCGAATACAGCCCGCGCCAGCTGCGCTCCGACGGCAGCGCGCCGAACATGCAGCAGGTGGTCTTCACCTTCGACCTGACCAGCGCCGACGGTCTCTTTGCCGCGCGCAAGTTCCAGATCTACCCCGACGACGTCGTGCTCGCCACCGAAAGCCCGATGGCCGGCCTGCAGACGCTGCTGAGCATCGTGAACACCGGCGTCTCCACGACGCAGCGCACGGTGAACGTCGCGAACGCGTTCTGACGGCGCCATCCGCACGCACCGAAAAGGAAAGGGCACTCCCGCGGGAGTGCCCTTTGTCGTTCCGTGTCGCGGAAAATTCCTACTCGGAGACCGAGGCGAGGTAGGCGAAGACGTCCTCCATGCCCTTCTTGAGCTTGAACGTCATGCCCGAGCGCGCGCCGGCGTCGCCCAGATAGTCCTGCAGGAAGGCCGAGGGGTCCTGCACGTAGGTGGTGAAGCTCGCCTCGTCCCAGACGAGGCCCTTTTCCCCCGCCGCGACGATCGAGGCCTTGTAGCGGTAGCCGTCCTCGCTGCCCGCGACCCGGCCGATCACCCCGTAGAGGTTGGGGCCGGTCTTGCCGCCCTTCTGCACGAGCGTGCCGTCGGCGGCCTGCATCATGTGGCAGGCGCGGCAGCGCTGCTCGAAGACGGTCTTGCCGGCCTCGGCGTCACCGGCCTGCGCGGCTCCCGCGGCGAGCACCCATGCGGCAGCCAGTATCATCTTGTTGTACATACACATCTCCCGGTACGCGTCTCCTGGGACGGGCTTAGATCACATTGCCGCAGGATGCGCTGCGACGTAATGCCTGCGACCGCGAAATCGCCGCTTCTTGACCTTGCCGCGGGCACAAGGGAAACAGGCGCCTCAGAAGGAGGCGCGGCATGGCTCAGGACATCCCCGCATGGATCGACGGCCAGCTGGTGCCGGCGGACAAGCTCGAAGTGCATTTCCGGGGGCTGCGCCACAAGGCGGTCTCGGTCTTCGTCATGCGCGAGGGCCGCACGCTGCTGCAGCGCCGGGCGCTCGGGAAGTACCACACGCCGGGTCTCTGGGCGAACACCTGCTGCACCCATCCGCACTGGGACGAGACGCCGCGCGACTGCGCGCTGCGCCGGCTCGACGAGGAGCTTGGCCTGCACGGGCTGAACCCGGTGTATCGCGGGCAGGTGGAGTACCGCGCCGAGGTGGGCGGCGGCATGACCGAGCACGAGCTGGTGGACATCTTCGTCGCCGAGGCCGGGGCAGGGACCGAGCCCGCCCCGAACGCCGCCGAGGTCATGGACACGGACTGGCTCACCCTGCCCGAGCTGCGGGCCCGGATCGAGGCAAGGCCCGAGGCCTTCACGCCGTGGCTGCGCATCTACCTTGCCGAGCATGTCGAGATGATCCTCGGCTGAGCCCGGCGCGGCGCGTCAGCGACGCTTGCTGAGATAGACGTAATAAGCCCCGCCGCCGCCGTGCTTGAGATGCGCCTCGGCGACCTGCAACACGCAGGCCGAAAGCGGCGGCAGGCGCAGCCACAGCGGCACCTGCGTCTTCAGCACGCCGCGCCGACGCGGCATCGGGTCATGCGGGTCCTCGCGCATACCCTTGCCGGTGATCACCAGCACCAGCCGGAACCCCCGCATATGCGTGCCGAGGATGAAGCCCGCCAGCTCGCGATGCGCCTGGTCCAGCGTCATGCCGTGCAGGTCGATGCGTGCCTCGGGCTGCAGCTTGCCGCGCTTGAGCCGGCCGAAGGCCTTGGCGTCCATGCGCACCGGCTCCTGCGACAGCCGGTCCGAGGTCGAGGCGTAGAAGTCGTGGCGCTCCTGCGGGCTCGGCGCCCGCACGCCCAGCGCGAAGTCGGGCACCGGGTCGCGCGGCAGCACCGGCTTGCGCAGCTTGGCGGGTTTCGCGGCAGGGGCTTCGGGCGCCAGCTTGCGCCCGGGCAGCTTCTCGGCGCTGCGCGCGACAAGCTCCCAGAGCTCGACCTCCTCGGGGCGCAGCTTGCGGCGGCTCACAGCACCGACTCCGGCAACAGCGCATAGGCGCGCTGGATCGGCAGCAGCACCACGAGGCGGCCCGGATCCTTCATCGTGCCGGCGCGGCGCCCGGCCTCGTCGCCGGTGCCCATGAAGATGTCGGCGCGCTGCGGGCCCTTGATGGCGGACCCCGTGTCCTGCGCGATCATCAGCCGGTGCATGGGTTCCGCGCCTTCCTTCTCGATCCAGACAGGCGCGCCCAGCGGCACGAAGGCCGGGTCCACGGCGATCGAGCGCAGCGCGGTGATCGAGCGGTTCATCGCGCCGAGCGGGCCGAGATCGGCCGGAACCTCGTTCACCTCGCGGAAGAACACGTAGGAGGGGTTGTGCATCAGCAGTTCGGCCCCGTCCTCGGGGTTCTCGCGCACCCAGGTCTTGATGACCTGGGCCGAGACCTCGTGCGGGGTGAAGGTGCCGCGCGCAACCAGCTCCTTGCCGATCGAGCGGTAGGGATGGCCGTTGGCACCGCCGTAACCCACCCGCAGGTGATGCCCGTCGGGCAGGCGGATGCGGCCCGAACCCTGCACCTGCAGGAAGAACAGCTCCACCGGATCGGCGATCCACGCGATCTCGAGCCCGCGGTCCTTCATCGCGTCGCCGGTGACGATGTCGCGGCGGGTGAGCCAGGGGCCCTCGGTTTCCCCGATCTCGGGCGGAAGGCGGTAGATCGGGTGGCTGTAGCGCTCGTCAGGCTGCAACGCGCCGTCGATCTCGGGTTCGAAATAGCCGGTGAAGAGCCCGCCGGTGCCTTCCTCGGCATCCTCGGGCGCGCCGGAGATCAGCACCGGGCGGAAGAACAGCTCGAAGAACTCCCGCGCGTCGCCGGCATCGCGCGCCAAGGCGCAGAGCGACACCCAGTCGGGATCGTTCATGTCGCGGCAGGTATTTAGAAAAACCGAAAGGGCGGCGGAATGATCATCCGTCGCCCATCCGTCGAGATCGCTGAAGCTCAGGATCTCGTAGCTGGTATCGCTTTCCGCAGCGGCCATGGCACCTGTCAGTATCGCTCCTGTCAGCACGGCCGCCCGGATCGCGCCCTTCATTCGTCGGTCGCGACCAGCTGCCAGTTGGGATCGTCGCTACCCATGTTGCGGGCGTAGGTCCAGACGTCCTTCTGACGTTTCACCGAAGTCGGGCTGCCCTCGATCACCGAACCGGTCGCATCCTTCACCACCGAGGTCAGCTCGCCGGTGTAGCGCACGGTGATCTCGGCAAGGCCGCTGTCCTCGTCGAAGCTCGCGTCGACGAGGGACATCTCGCGCACGCCGACGAATTCGGACTCGATGGTCAGCCCCTGCTGGCGGCGGGTTTCGACCACCTCGGCGAAGCTGTCATAGACATCGGGCGCGAGGAAGGGCTTCAGCTCCTCGACCTCGCCGCGCTCGAAGCCCATCAGGATCATCTCGTAGGCGCCGCGGGCACCGCCGAGGAACTCCCCGACGTTGAAGCTGGGCTCCACCGCCTTCATGCGCGCAAGCGCCTTGGCCGCGGGGCTGCCCTCGGGCGCGTGGTCGATGATGTCGTGATCCGGTCCGCCCTCGATCACCTCGAAGCCCCGACGGCTGTCGTCGCGGCGGCTCGGGGCCTGTACCGGCGGTTTCTCGAACCCGTCGCGTGTGCCCAGCACGCTCCGCAGACGCAGGATCAGGAAGATCGCGATCGCGGCAAGTACCAGCAGCTGGACGATCGGCATATTCATCGGCACCTCTTGGGCAAACATGGAAAATCTCTTGGTGCCTTCCTATGTAGGCACTGGGCGCGGCCAAGTCTACCGGTGCGCTCCCACGGAAAAGGAGAGAGGCCATGTGGCTGTTTCTGGCATTCGTCGCGGTGCCGCTGATCGAGATCACGCTGTTCATCCAGGTCGGGGGGCTGATCGGTCTCTGGCCGACGCTGCTGATCGTCGTGCTGACCGCCATCCTCGGCACGTCGCTGGTCCGGCGCGAGGGTCTGCGGGCGCTGACCGACCTGCAGAGCTCGTTCTCGCGGCTGCAGGATCCGACGCGGCCGCTGGCCCATGGCGCGATGATCCTGCTGTCGGGCGCGCTGCTGCTGACCCCCGGTTTCTTCACCGACGCCTGCGGCTTCGCGCTGCTGATCCCGGCGGTGCGGGACTGGGTGATGCGGTACCTGTCGAGCCGCATCAAGGTGCAGCGCATCGAGATGGGTGGTCAGAGCACCACGGGCGCACGACCGCGCACCGAGCCCTACCGTCCGGGCCCCGCCGCACAAGATGACGTGATCGAGGGGGAATTCACCGAGATCCCGGGCTCCAAGCGCCCCAATCACCCTGGGTCAGGCTGGACTAAGCATTGAGCCGTTAGCCGGGGGCTGCTATTCCGGAGGAAAATCCAACAGGAGCTTCTCATGGCTGAAATCAGCGAAATGAACGAAAACGGCGCGGCAGCGGCGCAGCAGGCCCCGGCGGCGGTGAAGATGAACGTGCTTGCGCAGTTCGTGCGCGACATGAGCTTCGAGAACATCCTCGCGCAGAAGGGTGTGAGCGGCGAGGTCCAGCCCGATGTGCAGGTGCAGGTCAACCTCGACGCCAAGAAGCGCTCGGCCGAGAACCAGTACGAGGTGGTGCTGAAGCTGAAGGTCGAGTCCAAGTCGAAGGCCAGCGGCGACATGCTGTTCCTGCTCGAGCTCGACTATGCCGGCGTGTTCAACATCGAAGGCGTGCCGCAGGAGCAGCTGCACCCGTTCCTGCTGATCGAATGCCCGCGGATGCTCTTCCCCTTCGTGCGCCGCATCGTGTCGGACGTGACCCGCGACGGTGGCTTCCCGCCGCTGAACCTCGAGACCATCGATTTCGTCGCGCTCTACCGCAACGAGATCCTCCGCCGTCAGCAGGCCAGCGCGCCGGCTCCGGAAGAGCGCAAGCTCGACGCCTGAGCGCGGGCAGGGTGGCGGGGCCTCAGCCCCGCGACCAGAGCGCCTTCTCTCCGAGTTTCTCGACAAAGGCGGCGTGAGCCGCCTTTTCTTCATCGGTGATCCGCGAGGCCAGCGGCACCGGGCGCCGCGCCGGGCGCCATTCCTCGTCCGTGCCCGAGTTCGAGCGCCCGGCGGAGACCGGCGCCAGCACGAGGTCGGGCTGCTTGCCGCCGATCAGTTCCAGGTAGACATCCGCGAGGATCTCGCTGTCGAGCAGCGCGCCGTGCAGCGTCCGGCTCGAGTTGTCGATGCCGAAGCGGCGGCAGAGCGCGTCGAGCGAGGCGGGCGAGCCGGGGAACTTCTTGCGCGCGATCATCAGCGTGTCGATGGCGCAATCCTTCGGCAGCAGCGGGCGGTTCGCCCATTTCAGCTCGGCGTTCAGGAATTTCACGTCGAATGTGGCGTTGTGGATCACCAGCTTGGCATCGGTGCCGATGAAGGCAAGGAAGTCGTCGACGATCTTCGCGAAGACCGGCTTGTCGCGCAGGAAGTCGTCACCCAGCCCGTGCACCTCGAAGGCCTCCTGCGGCATCGACCGCTCGGGGTTGATGTACTGGTGGTAGACCTTGCCCGTGGGCACGTGATTGTAGAGCTCGACGGCGCCGATCTCGACGATCCGGTCGCCCTGCTCCGGTTCGAAGCCCGTTGTTTCCGTATCGAGAACAATCTCACGCATCGGTCCGCCTTTCGATTTCCTTCAGCACATCCTGAACCTGCGCGCGGGCATGGTCCAGCGTGTCCGTTGTGATCACAAAATCCGCGCGGGCGCATTTCTCGGCAGTCGGCATCTGGCGGGCAAGGATGCGGTCGAGATCCGCCTCGCTCATCGTGCCGCGCGCCAGCACCCGTTCGCGCTGGATCTCCCCGGGGACGGTGACGCAGGCCACAGCGTCGAACTCGGCCTCGGATCCGGTCTCGTAGAGCAGGGGAATGTCGAAGACCCCGATGGCCCCGGGATGGCACTCGGCAAAGCGCGCGCGGTCCTCGCGCACCAGCGGATGCACGATCGCCTCGATCCGCGCCAGCGCGCCGGGATCCGCCGCGATAATCCCGCGCAGCGCCTCACGTGAAACCGCGCCGTCCGTGACGGCCGCCGGAAAGGCCGCCGCGATCGGGCCGACCGCCGCGCCGCCGGCACCGTAGAGCCGGTGCACCGCCGCATCCGCGTCCCAGACCGGGCAACCGGCCTCGGCGAAGAAGGCCGCCGTCTGCGACTTTCCCATGCCGATCGAGCCGGTGAGGCCGAGCCGGAAGCGCATCAGAGCACCGCGGCCCGCGTCGCCTGGTCCACCACGGGGCGCTTGCCGAACCAGCGCTCGAAGCCGGGCACCGCCTGGTGCAGCAGCATGCCGAGCCCGTCGACGCAGGTGCAGCCCATCTCGCGCCCGATGCGCAGGAGCCGGGTCTCGAGCGGCGTGTAGACGATGTCGGTGACGAAGGTGCCCGGCCGGAGCCCGTCGAGCGGCACGCGCAGCTCGGCATTCCCGACCATGCCGAGCGAGCTGGTGTTGACCACCAGGTTCGCCTCTTCGAGCACGTTGCCCGCGTGCACCCAGTCGATCACGTGCACGCGCTGGCCGAAGTCCTCGCGCAGCTTCTCGGCGCGCAACCGGGTGCGGTTGCTGAGATAGAGCTTGGGCACGCCCGCCTCGAGCAGCGAGGCGATCACCGCCCGCGCGGCTCCGCCCGCACCCAGCACCACCGCCGGGCCGGTATCGGCCCGCCAGCCGGGCGCGCCCTGCCGAAGGTTCTCGATGAAGCCGTATCCGTCGGTGTTGTCGGCATAGATCATGCCGCCCTCGCGGAAGGTCAGCGTGTTGGCCGCCCCGATCAGCGTGGCGCGGTCCGACACGACGTCGGCGATCTCCATCACCCGCTCCTTGTGCGGGATGGTGATGTTCACCCCCACGAAGCCGATCTGCGGCAGCAGCCGCAGCGTCTCTTCAAGCTTTGCCGCGGGCACGTCCATCGGGATGTAGTGACCGGGCAGGCCGTAGGTCCGCAGCCAGTGACCGTGCAGCAGGGGAGAGCGCGAATGGGAGATGGGCGAGCCGATGACGCCCGCCAGGGGGATCTTTTCGCCGCTCATCCCGCAATCACCCCGCGAACTTCGAGGAACCCGAGAAGCTCCAGCAGGGGCAGGCCCAGGATGGTGAAATGGCTGCCCTCGATACTCGCGAAAAGCCTCACGCCTTCCTCCTCCAGTTTGAAGCCTCCGACCGAGCTGCGCAGGCTGTCCCAGTTTCTCTCTATATAGTCGTCGAGATAGGCCTCGGAGAAGGCGCGCATCTTGAGACGCGCGACACCCACGTGGCGCCAGACCGGCTCGGCATTCTCGTAGATCACCGCGGCGGAAAGAAGGTGAAGCCGCTGGTCACGCAGTTCCATGAGCTGCGCGCGCGCCTCTTCCGGGCTTTCCGGCTTCGAATAGAGCTTGCCGTTGCAACTCAGCACCTGGTCGCAGCCAAGCACCAGCGCGCCGGGATTGCGGGCGGCCACCTTGCGCGCCTTGTACTCGGCCAGCGCATCCGCCACGTCGCGCGGCGGCGCGCCCTCCTGCAGGAGCGAGTCGCGAATCGAGGATTCATCGACCCGCGCCACCTCGATTCCGAAGGGAACGCCCGCGGCGCGCAGCAGATCGGCACGGATCTGCGAGCCGGAGGCGAGGATCAGCGGAAGACTCATGGGGATAAACCTGTTCGCACAGTTGGGTCTTTGTCAGGGGAAGCTTCTGGGGAAAATCGCCCCCGGTTTCAAGGCTGGGGAGATCTCTTCAGGCTCCCGCAGAGTCACGGTGATTCCTGAGTCTGTGGGTTTTGATAACTCCCCACTGTGGAGAACCGGATCCCGCGAGATCTTTCAAAGATCTATCCCCAGTGGGGGTCTATCCATTCAAAGGCCTTTTTTACATGATCCGAACGAAGATTCGCCCAAAGCTCCGCCGACAGATCTCCGCAGATCTATCCACAGAGGGATCCGCCGTGGACAGAGCTCCGTGAAACATTTTATCCACTGGAGTCGGGTTACCCTTAACCAAAATCATCTCTTCTTTTTTCTTTCTTAATTTTTCGTAAGGCCGCGCCGCGAGCCTGTGTCCGGGCAGGAATTGACTTCGAGGGGGGGAGGGGATAGGCATCTTCTCAACACCCGTCCGGGTGGGACCTTCCCAGAAGACCAAGAATATACCTGCGAAAGCTACGGCCGACCCCGGCCCGGAGGAATGCATGACTGATGCCGAAAGCATCGAGCGTCTGAACCTGTCCGATCTCAAGGCGCAGAGCCCGAAGGATCTCCTGGCGATGGCCGAGGAACTCGAGATCGAGAACGCCTCGACCATGCGCAAGGGCGAGATGATGTTCCAGATCCTGCGCGAGCGCGCGGACGAGGGCTGGATCATCTTCGGCGACGGCGTTCTGGAAGTTCTGCAGGACGGTTTCGGCTTCCTGCGCTCGCCCGAGGCGAACTACCTGCCGGGTCCCGACGACATCTATGTCTCGCCGGACATGATCCGGAAGTACTCGCTGCGCACCGGCGACACGATCGAGGGCGAGATCCGTGCCCCCGACAACGAAGAGCGCTACTTCGCGCTGGTCGACGTCTCGGCGATCAACTTCGAGGATCCGGAGCGCGCGCGCCACAAGATCGCCTTCGACAACCTGACGCCGCTCTATCCCGACGAGCGCCTGAAGATGGAAATCGAGGATCCGACGATCAAGGACAAGTCGGCCCGGATCATCGACCTGGTCGCGCCCATCGGCAAGGGCCAGCGGTCGCTCATCGTGGCGCCGCCGCGCACCGGTAAGACGGTGCTGCTGCAGAACATCGCCAGCTCGATCGAGAAGAACCACCCCGAGTGCTACCTGATCGTCCTGCTGATCGACGAACGTCCCGAGGAAGTCACCGACATGCAGCGCTCGGTGAAGGGCGAGGTGATCTCCTCGACCTTCGACGAACCCGCGACCCGTCACGTGGCCGTTTCGGAAATGGTCATCGAGAAAGCCAAGCGCCTCGTTGAACATAAACGAGATGTTGTGATTCTTCTCGACTCGATCACAAGACTTGGTAGGGCGTTCAACACCGTCGTGCCGTCGTCGGGCAAGGTCCTGACCGGTGGCGTCGATGCGAACGCGCTGCAGCGTCCGAAGCGCTTCTTCGGCGCGGCGCGGAACATCGAGGAGGGCGGCTCGCTCACCATCATCGCCACCGCGCTGATCGACACCGGCTCGCGCATGGACGAGGTGATCTTCGAAGAATTCAAGGGCACCGGTAACTCGGAAATCGTGCTCGACCGCAAGGTCGCGGACAAGCGCGTCTTCCCGGCCATCGACATTCTCAAGTCGGGCACCCGGAAAGAGGATCTGCTCACCGACAAGGTCGACCTGCAGAAGACCTTCGTGCTGCGCCGCATCCTCAACCCGATGGGCACGACCGATGCGATCGAATTCCTGCTCTCGAAGCTGAAGCAGACGAAGACGAACGGCGAGTTCTTCGACTCGATGAACAGCTAAAGACAAGCCGCAAAGGAGGCGGGGATGGATACGATCTTCGCACTTGCCAGCGCGGTCGGCAAAGCAGGCGTTTCCGTGGTGAGGGTCTCCGGACCCTCCGCATGGGACGCCTGTTCCCGTCTCTGCGGATCCGTTCCCGAGCCGCGCCGCACCGCGCTGCGCCGTCTGACCGACAGGGCAGGGCAGGTGCTCGACGAGGCGCTGGTCCTGGTCTTCGACGAAGGCCGCAGTTTCACCGGTGAAAAGGTGGTCGAGTTCCACCTGCACGGCAGCATCGCGATCCTGCGCGCCGTGTTGCGCGAACTTGCCGCGATGGACGGGATCCGCCAGGCCGAGCCCGGCGAGTTCACCCGCCGTGCGCTGGAACATGACCGTCTGGATCTCACGCAGGTCGAGGCGCTCGCCGATCTCATCGAGGCGGAAACCGAGAGTCAGCGCAACCAGGCCATGACGATCTTCGTCGGCGCGCTCGGCAAGAAGGTCGACGCCTGGCGCGAGGAATTGATCTTCGCCGCCTCTCTGCTCGAGGTCACCATAGATTTCGCCGACGAGGAGGTTCCCGTCGACGTCACCGAGGACGTGCGTGCGGCGCTCCTCAAGGTAAAGGCCGAGCTGGAACGCGAGCTCGCCGGCGTTGACGCGGCGGAACGTATCAGATCCGGCTTCGAGGTCGCGATCATCGGCCGTCCGAACGTCGGAAAATCAACTCTTCTCAACACCTTGGCTGGACGGGACGCGGCGATTACCTCGGAACACGCGGGCACGACCCGTGACGTGATCGAGGTCCGCATGGAAATCTCCGGGCTTCCGGTGACGCTGCTCGACACCGCCGGACTGCGCGAGGCCGCGGATCCGGTCGAAAAAATCGGCATCCAGCGCGCGCGTGACCGTGCGGAACTCGCGGATCTTCGCGTCTTCCTGCTAGAGGCTGACGAGCAACTCGACGTGACGCCACGTCATGGCGACATCGTCCGCCGCTCGAAGGGGGATCTCTCGGGCGACGCGAAGGCGATTTCCGCCGCGACGGGGCAGGGGATCGAGGCGCTGATCACCGAGATCGGCGCCACCCTCTCCGAAAGGGTGCAATCCAGCGGCCTCGCGACACGCGAAAGGCACCGGATCGCCTTTCAGGAAGGCGCCTTTGCACTGGAAACCGCGCTGGAATTGCTTGATTTCGGCCCCGAGCGGTACGATATCGCTGCAGAAGAAGTCCGGGTCGCGATTCGCCGCCTCGAAGCCCTCATCGGCCGCGTCGACGTGGAAAATCTTCTGGACAAGATCTTCTCGAGCTTCTGCCTGGGTAAGTAAGGAGTGTTTCACGTGAAACAACTCGATTTCGACGTCGTCGTCGTTGGCGGCGGACATGCTGGCACCGAGGCCGCAGCCGCCTCGGCGCGGATGGGCGCAAAAACCGCGCTTGTCACCCTGACCCGAGGAGGGATCGGGGTCATGTCGTGCAATCCGGCGATCGGCGGGCTCGGAAAAGGCCACCTGGTGCGCGAAATCGACGCCATGGACGGTGTCATGGGCCGCGTCGCGGACCAGGCGGGCATCCAGTTCCGGCTTCTCAACCGTCGCAAGGGCCCCGCGGTGCAAGGCCCGCGTACCCAGGCCGACCGCAAGCTCTACCGCGAAGCCATGCTGCGCGAGATGGAAGCCGCGCCCAACCTTTCCATCGTGGAAGGGGAGGTGACCGACCTGATCAAGGACGGGGATCTCGTGCGCGGCGTCGTTCTCGGCGACGGATCCGAACTCAAATCTGTTGCCGTGGTGCTGACCACGGGCACTTTCCTGCGCGGCGTCATCCACATCGGAGATCAGAAGCGCCCCGGCGGGCGCATGGGCGACAAGCCCGCGGTCAAGCTCGCGGAGCGCCTCGACGCGATGGCGCTGCCGCTCGGACGCCTGAAAACCGGCACACCGCCGCGGCTTGACGGGCGGACGATCAACTGGGACATCCTCGACAGCCAGCCCGGCGACGAGGATCCGGCGATGTTCTCGTTCCTGTCAAAGGCGCCTTACGTCCGCCAGATCTCCTGCGGGATCACCCATACCAACACCCGGACACATGAGCTGATCCGCGACAACCTTTCGCGTTCGGCGATGTACGGCGGCCATATCGAGGGCATAGGCCCGCGCTATTGCCCCTCGATCGAAGACAAGATCGTGCGCTTCTCGGACAAGGACTCTCACCAGATTTTCCTTGAGCCAGAAGGACTTGACGATTTCACGGTCTATCCGAACGGGATCTCGACCTCGCTGCCCGAGGACGTGCAGGAGGCCTATGTTCACTCCATCCTGGGGCTGGAAGAGGCGAAGATCCTGCAGCCGGGCTACGCCATCGAGTATGATTTCGTCGACCCCCGCGCGCTGGACCTGCGCCTTTCGGTCAAGGCTGCGCCCGGTCTCTACCTCGCCGGCCAGATCAACGGCACCACGGGCTACGAGGAAGCCGCTGCGCAGGGCATGGTCGCGGGCCTGAACGCCGCCGCCGAGAGCCTCGGCCGCGACGCGATCACCTTCAGCCGCGCCGACAGCTATATCGGGGTCATGGTCGACGACCTGACCTCGCGCGGCGTGACCGAACCTTACCGGATGTTCACCTCGCGCGCGGAATTCCGTCTGTCGCTGCGCGCCGACAACGCCGATCAGCGCCTGACACCGATGGCGATCGACCTCGGCTGCGTCTCCGAGACCCGCAAGGCGGCCTTCCTCGACAAGACCGAAAAGCTCGAGCAGGGCAGGGGAGTCCTCAGCGAAATCACCATGACGCCGCGCGAGCTTGGCGACCTTGGCCTCAAGATGAACGCGGATGGCGCACGGCGGAGTCTCTTCCAGCTCCTCGCCTTCCCGGACATCTCGATGGACTTCCTGCGCCAGCACGTGCCTGATCTCGACCGAATCGACGCGGAAACCGGTGAACAGTTGGAGAAGGACGCGCTCTACGCCAATTACATCGACCGCCAGAAGCGCGATGTCGAGGCGCTGAAGCGGGACGAGACCTACCAGGTGCCCTCCGACTTCGATTTCTCGACGATCGAAGGCCTTTCGACCGAACTGAAACAGAAACTCGGCCGTGCGAAACCTTCGACGCTGGCGCAGGCCGCGAAAGTCGACGGGATGACCCCGGCAGCGCTCTCGCTGCTTCTCATCCGCCTTCGCCGGAACGAGCGGGCGCGCAGCGCATGAGCGCGATGGACCTTGGAGGCGGGCTCAGTGTTTCACGTGAAACATGGGACCGCCTCGAGCACTACACGGACCTCTTGAAGAAGTGGAATCCGCGGATCAACCTCGTTTCGCCGACCACTTTGGCCGAGGCGTGGACGCGCCACATCGTGGATTCCGCGCAGATCTGGGGAATTCCACAGGGATATCCCCAGCATTGGGCGGATCTGGGCAGCGGCGGCGGATTTCCCGGGCTCGTGGTTGCCATCCTGCGCGATGAATTTGCGCCCGAGATGGCCGTCACGCTGGTGGAAAGCGACCAGCGAAAATGCGCCTTCTTGCGGACGGTGCTTCGGGAGACCGGCGTGCCCGCGACGGTCGAGGCGCGGCGGATCGAGGAAATCCCGCCGCTTGGCGCGGATCTGCTGAGCGCCCGGGCGCTGGCCTCGCTCGACAAGCTGCTGGGGTTCGCGGACCGGCACCTGTGCGAGAATGGCACGGCGCTCTTCCCGAAAGGCGCGCAGGCCGAAAAAGAAATCGCGGAGGCACGCAAGATGTGGCAGTTTGAGCTGGTACGGCATACAAGCCTGACGGATCCCCACGCGGTTGTCTTGCAAATCGGAGCGCTGACTCATGTCTGATACCCCCCGGCCCGGCGCGGCCAAGATCGTTGCCATTGCCAACCAGAAGGGCGGGGTGGGGAAGACCACGACGACGATCAACCTCGGCGCGGCGCTTGCGGAGCGCGGGATGAAGGTGCTGATCGTCGATCTCGATCCGCAGGGCAACTCGTCGACAGGGCTCGGAATCGAGCCGGAAGCGCGGGAATACACCGCCTACGAATTGCTGCTCGAAGACGCGCCGCTCTCGGACATGATCCTGAAGACCGAGACCCAGGGCCTGTCGCTGATCCCGGCGACGGTGGATCTGGCCTCGGCGGACATCGAGCTGGTGGCGAATGAAAAGCGCAGCTTCCTGCTGCACGACGCGCTGCGCCAGGCGGACATGGCGGAGTTCAATTTCGACTATGTCCTGATCGACTGCCCGCCGTCGCTGAACCTTCTGACGGTCAACGCGATGGTCGCCGCGCATTCGATCCTGGTGCCGCTGCAGAGCGAATTCTTCGCGCTCGAGGGTCTGTCGCAGCTGATGCTGACGATCCGCGAAGTGCGGCAGAGCGCCAATCCGGATCTGCGGATCGAGGGGGTGGTGCTGACCATGTTCGACGCGCGCAACAACCTGTCGCGCATGGTCGAGGAGGATGCCCGGGCGAACCTTGGCGACCTGGTGTTCAACACGGTGATCCCGCGCAACGTGCGGGTCAGCGAGGCGCCGTCCTATGCCTGCCCGGTGCTGACGTACGATCCGACCTCGAAAGGCGCCGTGGCCTACCGGGCCCTGGCGGAAGAACTGCTGCGCAACAATGCGCAGATGGCGGCATAAGCATAAAAACGTGACGTGAGGGCAGTTATGGCAGAGAAACGCGAAATGCGGCGGGGACTCGGGCGAGGACTGTCGGCGCTGATGTCGGATGTGGACGTTCGGCCCGCCGCGGTCGAGGAAGAGGCGACCCCGCGCCAGCCGGATCGGATGATCCCGATCGAGAAGGTCTTTCCGAACAAGGACCAGCCGCGGCGGTCCTTCACTCCGGAACAGCTGAACGAGCTCTCGGAATCGATCCGCGCCAAGGGGATCATCCAGCCGATCATCGTGCGCCCGCGTCCCAACGCAGAAGGCGAGTTCGAGATCGTCGCCGGGGAACGTCGCTGGCGGGCTGCGCAGATGGCGCAGCTGCACGAAGTTCCGGCTCTGGTGCGCGAGTTCGACGACATCGAGGTGCTCGAAGTCGCGATCATCGAGAACATCCAGCGCGCGGATCTGAACGCCATCGAAGAGGCGGCGGGCTACAAGCAGCTGATGAACCGCTTCGGCCATACGCAGGAGAAGATCGCGGAAGCGCTCGGCAAGAGCCGCAGCCACATCGCGAACCTGCTGCGCCTCTTGAACCTGCCGGATTCGGTCCAGACCATGGTCGTCGAAGGGGTGCTGACCGCCGGCCACGCGCGCACGCTGATCACTTCGGAGAACCCGGAAGAGCTCGCGAAAGAGATCGTCCGGCGCAAGCTCTCGGTCCGCCAGGCAGAGCAGCTGGCAAAGCCGCAGACACAGAAAGCCCCGAAACAGGGTCAAACCAGCTTTGGCGAAGGGCAGAAAGACGCGGACACCCGTGCGCTCGAGGGCGATCTCTCGGCGGCGCTGGGGATGAAGGTCGCGATCCAGAACCTGCCGGGGCAGGAGAGTGGCAAGCTGGTGATCAGCTACCAGAGCTTCGAGGAACTCGACCGTCTCTGTGCCATCCTCAGCGCCGCGCGCTGACGGATCTCTCCACAGGATCCTGTGGAGAGATCTCGCGCCGTTTCACATGAAACGCGGCGCGCTGGTTTCAGAGGGGCGCATTGTCCACTAGATCTGACCGGATCCGACGGATCTGTCCAGAAAAGCAAAGGCCGAGCCACTGCGCTCGGCCTTTGTTGTATTCAGGTCCCTGAAGCGGAGAGATCTCTCCACAGGATCTCCGCCGGATCCTAACAGGATCCTGTGGAGAACATTTCACGTGGATCAGTTGGTCAGCAGTTCCGACAGCACGCCGTTGAGCACAAGCCGGCCCTCGGTCGTGGCGCCGACCAGGTCGTTTTCGCGCCAGATCAGACCCAGATCCTGAAGCTCGGCCAGCTTGTGGGCGGGCAGGGGTTTCGGAGAGATCGCGGCGAGGCGCGAAAGGGAGATCCCTTCGCCGAGCCGCAGGCCCATCATCACGAATTCGGTCATGATGTCCTCGGTGGTGAGCGCGTCGAAGACGCTGTCGCCGCGACCGGCCTCGGCCTTCTCGATCCAGGCGCCGGGCATCTTCCAGGCCTCGGTGGCGTGGCGGGTGCCGTTCACCGTGACACGGCCATGCGCGCCCGGACCGACGCCGACATAATCGCCGCCGCGCCAGTAGACGAGATTGTGCCGCGACTGCGCGCCGGGCAGGGCGTGGTTCGACACTTCGTAAGGGGAATAACCCGCCTTCGAAGTGATCTCCTGCGTCGCGAGGAACATGTCGGCGGCCAGATCCTCGTCCGGCAGATGTTTCATCTGGCCACGCTGCGCGCGTTCCCAGAACATCGTGCCTTCCTCGATCGTCAGCTGGTAGAGCGAGAGGTGATCGGCGGCGAGATCGAGCGCCTCGCGCAGCTCGGTTTCCCAGCCTTTCAGGGTCTGGTTCTCGCGCGCGTAGATCAGGTCGAAGTTGACCCTTTCGAAGACCGACTTCGCGGTCTCGAGCGCGACGATGGCCTCGTCCACGTCATGCAGCCGCCCGAGCCGGCGCAGATCGTCCGGGCGCAGGCTCTGAATGCCCATGGAGACCCTGTTGACGCCCGCCTCGCGGAAGCCTTCGAACTTCGAGACCTCGACCGAGCGCGGGTTCGCCTCGAGCGTGATCTCGATGTCGTTGGCCCAGGTCCAGTGCTCCTTGGCGGCGTCCAGCACCGCCTGCACCGTGGCCGGTTCCATCAGCGAGGGCGTGCCGCCGCCGAAATAGATCGAGTTGAGGATGCGCCCCGAGGTCATCTCGCCGTAGCGGCGGACCTCGGAGCTGAGTGCGTCTGCCCAGCGGGTCTGGTCGATCGACCGGACGACGTGGCTGTTGAAGTCGCAGTAGGGGCATTTGGCCTCGCAGAAAGGCCAATGCGCGTAGAGGCCGAAGCCTCCTTCTCGCCAGGTTTCAGGCCTGGCTTCAGGCGTCATCGCGGGCAAAGCAGCCTTTCACGAATTTGGCAAAGGCATCGGCACGGTGGCTGATGCGGTTCTTCTCCTCGCCGGTCATCTCGGCGAAGGTGATGTCATAGCCTTGCGGCTGGAAGATCGGGTCGTAGCCGTGGCCGTTGTCGCCGCGCATCGGCCAGATCACCTGGCCTTCCATCACGCCGGGAAAGACGGCATCGGTTCCATCGGGCCAGGCCAGCACCAGCGTGCAGTTGAAGCGCGCGGTCCAGGGCTGGGCGGTGCCGGTCTTCAGCAGGGCGTCATGGGTCTTGCCCATGGCCATGATGAAGTCCCGACCGTTGGGCGTTTCGGCCCAATCGGCGGTGTAGACACCGGGGGCGCCATCAAGAGCGTCGACCGAGATGCCGCTGTCGTCGGCCAGCGCCGGAAGGCCGGTGGCCTTCGCGGCAGCATGGGCCTTGATGCGCGCGTTCTCGACGAAGGTGGTGCCGGTTTCCTCGGGTTCGGGAAGGTTCAGCTCCTTCGCACCCACCACCTCGACCCCGTAGGGCGCGAGCAGCTCGGTGATCTCCTCGAGCTTGCCCGCGTTGTGGGTCGCGACGAGCAGTTTCCTGTCGCTGAACACCCGGGTCATTTGCAGGCCGCCAGCTGCGCTTCGACCAGCTGCGAGATACCGCCCTCGGCGAGATCCATCAGCTTGTTCATCTGGTCACGGCTGAAGGTCGCGCCCTCGGCCGACATCTGCACCTCGACCAGCTGGCCGTCGCCGCGCAGGATGAAGTTGCCGTCGACGCCCGCCTCGCTGTCCTCGGCATAGTCGAGGTCGAGCACCGGCTGCCCGGCGTAGATGCCGCAGCTCACCGCCGCGACCGGGGTCAGCGGGTCGGTGATGATCGCGCCGGTCTTCATCAGCTTGTTCACCGCGAGCCGGAGCGCGACCCAGCCGCCGGTGATCGAGGCGCAGCGGGTGCCGCCATCGGCCTGCAGCACGTCGCAGTCGATGGTGATCTGGCGTTCGCCAAGTGCAACGCGGTCGACACCGGCACGCAGCGAACGCCCGATCAGGCGCTGGATCTCGACGGTGCGGCCGCCCTGCTTGCCGCTGGTCGCCTCGCGGCGCATCCGCGAGCCGGTCGAGCGCGGCAGCATGCCGTACTCGGCGGTCACCCAGCCAAGGCCGGTGCCCTTGACGAAGGGGGGGACGCGCTCTTCGAGCGTGGCGGTGCAGATCACGTGGGTATCGCCCATCTTGATCAGGCAGGACCCTTCGGCATGTTTCGTGACACCCGTCTCGATTGAAACGGTGCGCATTTCGCTTAAATCTCGTCCAGAAGGTCTCATGAGTGCCTCTCTTCTCGGTTGCTGCCGGGATACTGGGGCTGACCCTGTCTCGCAACCCCGATTGACGGGTGCCGAAGGGGGCCTTTAATGACCCTGAACAGCGGGAGCATGTGCATGAAAGAGGGTAGCCGTCTTCTCGATGAAATGAACGATCGCTCGCGCGAGGTGTTTCGCCGTGTGGTTGAATCCTATCTCGAGACGGGCGAGCCGGTCGGCTCGCGCACCCTGACGCGCAGCCTGTCGGAAAAGGTCTCTGCCGCGACCATCCGCAACGTGATGCAGGATCTCGAATACCTCGGCCTGCTCGACAGCCCGCATGTCTCGGCCGGGCGCGTGCCGACGCAGGTGGGCCTGCGCATGTTCGTCGACGGGCTGCTGGAGGTGCGCGATCTCGACAGTTCCGACCGGCAGGCGCTGGATGCCACGACGACGCAGGGCGGCGACGACATGGGCGGGCTGCTCGACCGCGTGGGCGCCGCGCTTTCGGGGGTAACCCACGGAGCCTCCTTGGTTCTGACGCCGAAGCACGAGGCCCCGGTCAAGCATATCGAGTTCGTCTCCCTGGGCCATGACCGGGCGCTGGTGGTGCTGGTCTTCGCCGATGGCAGCGTCGAGAACAGGCTCTTCCGCCCGCCCGCCGGGCAGACCCCCAGCTCGATGCGCGAGGCGGCGAATTTCCTCAACGCGCTGATCGAGGGAAAGACCCTCTCGGAGCTGCGCGGCGAGATCACCCGACAGATCGCGTCGCGCCGGCAGGAGATCGACACGCTGGCCGCGGATCTCATCGAGACGGGCATGGCCGCCTGGGAGAAGGACGCCGACAATTCCGCCCGGCTGATCGTGCGCGGCACCTCGAATCTTCTGGGGCAGGAGGCCGAGGCCGAGGAGCTGGACCGCATCCGGTCGCTGTTTGACGACCTCGAACGCAAGCGGGATATCGCCGAGTTTCTTCAACTCGCCGAAAGCGGCGACGGGGTCCGTATTTTTATCGGCTCCGAGAACAAACTTTTCTCACTTTCGGGTTCCTCTCTGGTGGTCTCTCCATATATGAACGCGGATCGAAAGATCATCGGTGCGGTCGGGGTCATTGGACCCACGCGGCTCAACTACGGGCGGATCGTACCCATCGTGGACTACACGGCACAGCTGGTCGGCAGGCTGATTGCCGAGCGGAGCTAGAGGTTAGACATGGCAGACGCGAAGAAAGACGAATTCCTCGACGACATCGAGGCGGCAGAGGCCGAGGCCCTGGCCAGCGAAATGGAAGAACTGGACGACGAGGCCATCGAGCTCGACTCGCTGCGCGCCGAGCGCGACGAGTACAAGGACCGCTTCATGCGCGCCCTCGCCGATGCCGAGAACGCCCGCAAGCGCGCCGACAAGGACCGCCGCGAGGCGCAGCAATACGGCGGCTCGAAGCTCGCCCGTGACCTGCTGCCGGTCTACGACAACCTGAACCGCGCGCTGAACGCAGCGCGCGAGGCCGAGGCCGGAGAGGCGCTGATCGAGGGCGTGGAACTGACCCTGCGCGAGCTGACCAACGTCTTTGCCCGTCACGGCATGACCACGATCAAGCCCGAGGTCGGCGACAAGTTCGACCCCAAGCAGCACGAGGCGATGTTCGAGGCGCCGGTGCCCGGCACCAAGGCCGGCGAGATCATCCAGGTCTCGGCCGAGGGCTTCCTGCTCTACGATCGCCTGCTGCGTCCGGCGCAGGTCGGCGTCAGCTCGATGCCGGGCTGATCGGTTCATCGACGGAAACGCAAAACCCCCGGTCTCGCGACCGGGGGTTTTTCTTTGGGCGTGCGCCCGAGTTTGGTTTCACGTGAATCCTTACGTCGCGTTCGGATTCACGTGAAACGCTCTCAGCCCTTCATCAGAGCCTTCAGCTCGTAGAGCGCCTGCAGCGCCTCGCGCGGGGTCATTTCGTCGGGCAGCAGCGCGCCGAGCTTCTCCTCGACCTCGGACGGCCCCTTCTTCACCGCAACGGGCTCTGGTTTCGCCGCCGCCGAGAACAGCGGCAGGTCGTCGATCAGTGCCTTGGGCGTGGTCCGGCCGCGTTCGCCTTCCTCGAGCGCGCTCAGCACGTCGCGGGCGCGGGCGATCACCGCGGGCGGCAGTCCGGCGAGCTGCGCCACCTGCACGCCGTAGGAGCGGTCGGCGGCACCTT
Source organism: Salipiger sp. H15 (assembly GCF_040409955.1). NCBI lineage: Bacteria > Pseudomonadati > Pseudomonadota > Alphaproteobacteria > Rhodobacterales > Roseobacteraceae > Salipiger > Salipiger bruguierae. Next base: position 1,142,637 of record NZ_CP123384.1, on the reverse strand, counting down.
CGCGCACCTCGTGCAGGAAGATCACCTCGCCTTCCCATTCCTTCACCGCGACGGTGGCGTTGCCGACGCCCTCGAGCTTGGCGGCGAGCTGGGTGAGTTCGTGGTAATGGGTAGCGAAGAGCCCGCGCACGCGGTTGACCCCGTGCAGGTGCTCGAGCGTTGCCCAGGCGATCGACAAGCCGTCATAGGTCGCGGTGCCTCGCCCGATCTCGTCGAGGATCACCAGCGCCCGGTCGTCGGCCTGGTTGAGGATCGCCGCGGTCTCGACCATCTCGACCATGAAGGTCGAGCGCCCGCGCGCGAGGTCGTCCGAGGCCCCGACGCGGCTGAAGATCTGGCTCACCACGCCAAGATGCGCGCGGTCCGCAGGCACGTAGGATCCCATCTGCGCCAGCAGCGCGATCAGCGCGTTCTGCCGCAGGTAGGTCGACTTGCCCGCCATGTTCGGGCCGGTCAGCAGCGTCACCGCCGCGCCCTCGCCATTGGCATTGAGCCGGCAGTCGTTGGCTATGAAGGGCGTGCCGCCTTGCTGGTTCAACGCGCGCTCGACAACCGGGTGACGGCCCGCCTCGATCTCGAAGGCGCGGCTGCCATCGACCTGCGGGCGGCTCCATTTCTGCGCCTTGGCAAGATCCGCGAGCCCGAGTGCCACGTCGACTTCGGCCAGCGACAGGCCGGTTTCCGAGACCTGCGGCGCGCGCTCGAGAATGGCGCCTTTGAGGCTGTCATAGAGCCGCTTCTCGATCTCCAGCGCCTCGTTCCCGGCGTTCAGGATGCGGCTTTCGAGCTCGGTCAGCTCGACCGTGGTGAAGCGCACCTGGTTGGCGGTGGTCTGGCGGTGGATGAAGGTCTCGTTCAGCGGCGGAGACATCATCTTCTCGGCGTGGGTGGCCGTGGTCTCGATGAAGTAGCCGAGCACGTTGTTGTGCTTGATCTTCATCGAGTTCACGCCGCTCATCTCGACGTATTTCGCCTGCATCGAGGCGATGACGCCGCGACCCTGGTCGCGCAGCGTGCGCGCCTCGTCGAGCGCTGCGTCGTAGCCCGGCGCGATGAAGCCGCCGTCGCGCACCATCAGCGGCGGCTCGGCGACCAGCGCGGTCTCGAGCAGGGCGATGAGCTCGTCATGGCCGGTCAGTGTTTCACGTGCATCACGCAGGAGCGGCGGCAATTCGGCCCTATCAAGGGTCGCGGCGATCTCCTCGGCCTGCACCAGCGCGTTGCGCACGGCGGCCAGATCGCGCGGACCGCCCCGGTCGAGGCCGAGCCGCGACAGCGCGCGGTCGAGGTCGGGCACCTTGCGCAGGCTGTCGCGCAGCAGCCGGGTCTCGGCGCTTTCCATCGCCCAGTCCAGAGCCTGCAAGCGGCCCTCGATCACCTCCAGATTGCGTGATGGAGAGGAAACTCGCCTCTCAAGCAGGCGCGCGCCGCCCGGCGTCACGGTCCGGTCGATGACCGACAGCAGCGAGCCCGCGCGGCCGCCGTTCATCGAATGGGTGAGCTCGAGGTTGCGCCTTGTGGCGGCGTCGATCTGCAGCAGGTTCGACACCGCGTCGCGCTGCGGCGGGCGCAGCAGGGGCAGGCGGCCCTTCTGCGTGATGTCGAGATAGTCCACCAGCGCGCCGAGCGCCGAAAGCTCGGGCCGCTCGAAGGCACCGAAGCCGGAGAGCGTCTGCACGCCGAAGAGCCGTTTCAGTCTCTCTTCCGCGCCGGCGCTGTCGAAGGAGGCACCGCCGAGCACGGTGGGGTAGATGCCGAGATCGCTCAGCACCGGGCGCAGCTCGTCATCGGTGCTGTCCGAGACCAGCACCTCGGACGGGGCCAGCCGCGCCAGCTCGGCGCCGATGCGGGCGCGGTTCAGCGGCATGACATGCAGCGCGCCGGTCGAGATGTCGGTCCAGGCGAGCGCCCAATCGTCCCGAACACGGCCCAATGCGGCAAGGTAGTTGTGACGGCGCGCCTCCAGCAGCGACTCCTCGGTGAGCGTGCCGGGGGTCACCAGCCGCACCACGTCGCGCTTCACCACCGATTTCGCGCCGCGCTTCTTGGCCTCGGCCGGGCTTTCCAGCTGCTCGCCCACGGCGACGCGGAAGCCCTTGCGGATCAGCGTCAGCAGGTAGCCCTCGGCCGCGTGCACCGGCACGCCGCACATCGGGATGTCGTCACCCTCGTGCTTGCCGCGCTTGGTCAGCGCGATGTCCAGCGCCTCGGACGCGGCGACCGCGTCGTCGAAGAACATCTCGTAGAAGTCGCCCATCCGGTAGAACAGGAGCGCGTCCGGATACTGCGCCTTGATCTCAAGATATTGCGCCATCATCGGCGTGACTGCCGTCATCTAGTCCCCCAAGGTCTGCTTGGCGCAGACATACCAAAGCGCGCGGGGGCGGTGAAAGGCGAAATGCGCCCAGTTGAGCCAAGCCTTCCCCTGCGCTAAGAGAAACGCCGCTCATACTGGAGGAACGCAGGCCAATGACAAAAACAAAATTCACCCGTGAAGAGGCGCTTGCCTTCCACCTCGATCCGACTCCCGGCAAGTGGGAGGTGCAGGCGACGGTCCCGATGACCACGCAGCGCGACCTGTCGCTGGCCTATTCCCCGGGCGTCGCGGTGCCCTGCGAGGAAATCGCCGCCAACCCCGAACTGGCCTACGACTACACCAACAAGGGCAACCTCGTCGCGGTGATCTCGAACGGCACCGCGGTGCTGGGTCTCGGCAACCTTGGCGCGCTGGGCGGCAAGCCGGTGATGGAGGGCAAGTCGGTGCTCTTCAAGCGCTTCGCCGACGTGAACTCGATCGACATCGAGCTCGACACCGAGGATCCCGAGGAATTCATCAAGGCCTGCAAGCTCATGGGCCCGACCTTTGGCGGCATCAACCTCGAGGACATCAAGGCGCCCGAATGCTTCATCATCGAGCAGCGCCTCAAGGAAGAGATGGACATCCCGGTCTTCCACGACGACCAGCACGGCACCGCGGTGATCTGCGCCGCCGGCCTGATCAACGCGCTGCAGCTCTCGGGCAAGAGGATCGAGGACGTGCGCATCGTGCTCAACGGCGCGGGCGCGGCGGGCATTGCCTGCCTCGAGCTGCTGAAGTCCATGGGCGCGAAACATGACAACTGCATCATGTGCGACACCAAGGGCGTCATCTACCAGGGCCGCACCGAGGGCATGAACCAGTGGAAGTCGGCCCATGCGGCGAACACCTCGCTGCGCACGCTCGAGGAGGCGATGGCGGGGGCCGACGTCTTCCTCGGCGTCTCGGCCAAGGGCGCGGTGACGCAGGACATGGTGCGCAGCATGGCGCCGAACCCGGTGATCTTCGCCATGGCGAACCCCGATCCCGAGATCACCCCGGAAGAGGCCCACGCGGTGCGCGAGGATGCCATCGTCGCCACCGGCCGCTCGGACTACCCGAACCAGGTGAACAACGTCCTCGGCTTCCCCTATCTCTTCCGCGGCGCGCTCGACATCCACGCCCGCGCGATCAACGACGAGATGAAGATCGCCTGCGCCAACGCGCTGGCCGAGCTGGCGCGCGAGGACGTGCCGGACGAGGTGGCGCTGGCCTATGGCAAGACGCTGAGCTTCGGCCGCGACTACATCATCCCGACGCCCTTCGACCCGCGCCTCATCCACCGCATCCCGCCCGCCGTGGCGCGCGCGGGCATGGACACCGGCGCGGCGCGCCGTCCGATCATCGACATGGAGGCCTATGAAGCCGGGCTTCGCGGCCGCATGGACCCGACCGCCGCGGTTCTGCGGGGCATCAACAGCCGCGCCCGCGCCGCGCAGTCGCGGATGATCTTTGCCGAGGGGGACGATCCCCGCGTGCTGCGCGCCGCGGTGACCTACCAGCGCAGCGGCTTCGGCAAGGCGATCGTCGTCGGCCGCGAGGCGGACGTGAAGGAGAAGCTCGAGGCCAGCGGCCTTGGCGACGCGGTGCGCGAGATCGAGGTGATCAACGCCGCCAACACGCCGCATCTCGAGACCTACAAGGCCTTCCTCTACCAGCGCCTGCAGCGCAAGGGCTTCGACCGGCAGGACGTGCACCGTCTCGCGGCGCGCGACCGCCACGTCTTTGCCGCGCTGATGCTGGCGCATGGCCACGGCGACGGGCTGATCACCGGCGCGACCCGCAAGTCGGCGCATGTGATGGAGGCGATCAACCACGTCTTCGACGCCGATGCCGAACATGGCGTGGCGGGGGTCACCGCGCTGCTGCACAAGGGGCGCATCGTGCTGATCTCGGACACGCTGGTGCACGAGTGGCCCGAGGAAGAGGATCTCGCCAACATCGCCGAGCGCGCCGCCGGCGTTGCGCGGCACCTCGGGCTCGAGCCGCGGGTCGCCTTCGTCTCCTTCTCGACCTTCGGCTACCCGATCTCCGAGCGCGCCTCGAAGATGCACCGCGCGCCGAGGGTGCTCGACGCCCGCGGCGTCGACTTCGAGTACGAGGGCGAGATGACCGTCGACGTGGCGCTGAACCCGCGCTCGCAGGAGCAGTACCCGTTCCAGCGCCTGACAGGTCCGGCCAACATCCTCGTCGTGCCGGCGCGCCACTCAGCCTCGATCTCGGTCAAGCTGATGCAGGAGATGGCCGGCGCCACGGTGATCGGCCCGATCCTCGCCGGGCTCGACCGCTCGATCCAGATCTGCTCGACGACGATGACCGCCAATGACATTCTGAACATGGCGGTTCTGGCGGCCTGCAAGGTCGGCTGATGCGATCACGGCTCCCGCCGGACGCCTCCGGCGGGAGTATTTTTGGAAAGATGAAAGCACGGGGCGCAGCATGGCGATCTACAATCTCGGGTCTATCAACGCGGATCTGACCTACCGCGTGCCGCACCTGCTGGCGCCGGGCGAGACGCTGGCGACCACCTCGCTGACCCGCGGGCTGGGCGGCAAGGGCGCCAACATGTCGGTGGCGGCGGCGCGGGCCGGGGCGCAGGTGCGCCATCTCGGCGCGGTCGGGCAGGACGGGCGCTGGGCGATCGACCGGCTGACCGAATACGGTGTCGATACAAGGCAGATCGCGGTGCTCGAGGAGGCGACGGGCCATGCGATCATCATGCTCGACGCCGCGGCCGAGAACTGCATCCTGATCTATCCCGGCGCCAACCGCGCGCTTTCGGTCGACCGGATCGAGGCCGGGCTGGCCGGGGCTGCGCCCGAGGACATCTTCGTCTTCCAGAACGAGACCAACGCGCAGCGCGAGGCGGCCGAGCTTGCCTCGTCGCGCGGGCTGCGCGTCGCCTATGCCGCGGCGCCCTTCGATGCGGATGCCGTGACGCTGGTGCTGCCGCTCCTTGACCTGCTGGTGCTCAACGAGGTCGAGGCGGCGCAGCTCGAGGCGGCGACCGGGCAGGGCATCGACACGATCCCGGTGCGCGACGTGGTGGTGACGCTGGGCGCGCGCGGCTGCCGCTGGATCAACACCGACGCTGGCGAGAGCCGGAACTTCGCGGCGCTGCCGGTCACGCCGGTGGACACGACCGGGGCGGGCGACACCTTCACCGGCTACCTGCTGGCCGGGCTCGACCGCGGGCTGCCGATGCCGACCTCGATCGAGATGGCGCAGCGCGCCGCCGCGATCATGGTCACGCGCCAGGGCACGGCCGACGTGATCCCGGACCTCAAGGAAGTCACCGAACACCGTTTCTGAGCGCGCCCTTTTCCGGCAGGCCGGATCAGCCGCCGGCAAAGGGCGCGGCGCTGCCCCAGAGCGCGCGCACCCGCGCGTCGCGCCCGCAGGCCTCGCGGTAGCGCTTGTAGGCCGAGGACTGTTTCAACGGCCCGAAGCGGGTGAGCACGAGGCCCGTGCCCCTGTAATAGTCCTGGTGCTCGGGTTCGGCCGGCCAGAAGCGCCCGGCCTGCAGTACCGGCGTGACGATCTTCTGTCCGAGCGCCGCCTGCGCCTGGGATTTCACCGTCTCGGCTGCCTTCTTCTGCGCCGGGCCGTTCACGAAGATCGCGCTGCGGTAGCTGTCGCCGCGGTCGCAGAACTGGCCGCCGGCATCGGTGGGGTCGATCGAGCGGAAGAACAGCGCGTAGAGCTTGTCGGCGGAGACCAGATCGTCGTCGTAGAGGATCCGCACCGCCTCGTAATGGCCGGTGCCGCCGTGGCTGACCTGCTTGTAGCTGGGAGTCTCGAGCTGCCCGCCGGTATAGCCGGAGATCACCGAGGTCACGCCGCGGACCTTCTCGAAATCGGCCTCGACGCACCAGAAGCAGCCGCCGGCGACGATGATCTCGCGCTGCCGGGCAGCGGCGGGCAGGGCCGCCGGAAACGCGGCCAGCGCCGCCAGGACCAGAGCCGACGCAAGGCGTTTCATCGCTCTCCCTTCCTCCTCTTTGCCACGAGCCTGCGCCTGCGCCCCGCGCCGATCAACGGTTTTTCCGGGGCCGCCGGACCCTTCCGGAGGTGCCATGCGAAAAAAGTTGCGCGGGCCTGAAACTTCTCGCCGCGAAGTTGCGTGACTGAAGCAATGCCGTGGAGATCGGGCGTCCGCTTCAGCGCACCGAGACGCGGCGGGAAGGGTAACGAGTGAAACCGGTCCGATCCGCGGCCAAAGTACAGATGTTGTTAACGATTTTCCGTCACTCTCCGAAGGACGGTCATTTTGCGGCGCGGGAACGGACGGAGCTTTGATCAGGAACGGGCAATGCCCTTGGCATCGGATGCAAGGCGCGGCTCGGCATAGGGCCCCGGCTCCGGTGCCTCGAAACTAGGACACGCGTGCGTATCCCCACCTCGGCGTGTTCTGGGCCGCCTCCGGTGTCGTGACCGGAGGCGGCATTTTCATTTCTGGGGCTCCATGTCTCCGCCCTCCAGCGCCGCGCGCGTGAGCGGGCAGCGGTTGCCGCCGTAGAGCCGCTCCAGCACCTCGGCGAAGACGCCGGGCGCGCCGGGCACGGCCTCGAAGAGCGTCATGCAGGAGCGGATCTTCAGCGCATCGACCGGGCCGAGCATGGCTTCGGGGCTCCTTCCGGGGTGCTGCAGCAGCCAGCCCGAGGCCTCGGCGAGCCTCGGGCCGAGCACCGGGTGGGCGAGATAGGCGCGGGCCTCGCCCAGATCGCGCATGCCGAAATGCCGGGCGCGGGGCGAGCGGCCGAGCGTTGCGAGCTGCGGGAAGACCCACCAGATCCAGTGGCTCACCTTCTGCCCGGAGCGAAGCTCGAAGGTGACCTGCGGCCAGTCCTGCGCCTGCGCGTCGAGAAATTCCTGAAGCTCTGCCATGGCGGCACCTCCCGCGTTGCGCGCCAGTCTAGCGCGGCACGGGCGGAAAGCGAGCCCGGGGCTCTGCCCCGCCCGCGCGGCGCGCGGACTCCCCGGGATATTTCGACCACTTGGAAGCCGGGGATGGCGCCGGATCGGTCCGCCGCCAAGAAAAATCCCCGCCGGAGGCTGTCCGGCGGGGATCATGAAGCGTTGCGGCTGGAAGGGGATCAGCCCTTCAGGCGGCGGTTCCGGGCGGCGAGCAGCTTCAGGCGCAGCGCGTTGAGCTGGATGAAGCCCTTGGCGTCCTGCTGGTCGTAGGCGCCGGCGTCGTCCTCGAAGGTCACGTGCGCCTCGGAGTAGAGCGAGTGATCCGACCAGCGCGCGACGGTGCGGGCGGAGCCCTTGTAGAGCTTCACGCGGACGGTGCCCGAGACATGCTCCTGGCTCTTGTCGATCAGCGCCTGCAGCATCTCGCGCTCGGGCGAGAACCAGAAGCCGTTGTAGATCAGCTCGGCATAGCGCGGCATGATCGAGTCCTTGAGGTGGCCCGCGCCGGAGTCGAGCGTGATCTGCTCGATGCCGCGGTGCGCCTCGAGCAGCACTGTGCCGCCCGGGGTCTCGTAGATGCCGCGCGACTTCATGCCGACGAAACGGTTCTCGACGAGGTCGAGGCGGCCGACGCCGTGCTTGCCGCCGAGCTCGTTGAGCTTGGTCAGGATCGTCGCGGGCGACATCGCCTCGCCGTTGATCGCCACGGCGTCACCCTTCTCGAAGGTGATCTCGACGAATTCCGCCTCGTTCGGCGCATCCTCGGGGCTGACGGTGCGCTGGTAGACGTAGTCGGGCGCTTCCTGCGCCGGGTTCTCCAGAACCTTGCCCTCGGAGGAGGTGTGCAGCAGGTTCGCGTCGACCGAGAAGGGTGCCTCGCCGCGCTTGTCCTTGGCGACGGGGATCTGGTTCTGCTCGGCGAACTCCAGCAGGCGGGTGCGCGAGGTCAGGTCCCAGAGCCGCCAGGGCGCGATCACCTTGATGTCGGGGTTCAGCGCGTAGGCGGCCAGTTCGAAGCGCACCTGGTCGTTGCCCTTGCCGGTGGCGCCGTGGGCCACGGCGTCGGCGCCCTCGGCCGCGGCGATCTCGACCAGCCGCTTCGAGATCAGCGGGCGGGCGATCGAGGTGCCGAGCAGGTAGAGACCCTCGTAGAGCGCGTTGGCGCGGAACATCGGGAAGACGAAGTCGCGCACGAACTCCTCGCGCAGGTCCTCGATGTAGACTTTCGACACGCCCAGCATCTCTGCCTTGGCACGGGCGGGCTCCAGTTCCTCACCCTGGCCGAGATCGGCGGTGAAGGTGACGACCTCGCAGCCGTATTCGGTCTGCAGCCATTTCAGGATGATCGAGGTGTCGAGGCCCCCGGAATAGGCCAGGACGACTTTCTTGGGCGCGGACATGGGCTTTCCCTCACGTATGAACTGGCCCCGCGCCTTACTGGGTTTTAGCACAGGTATCAAGGATCGCCCGTTGACCTGTGGTCCCCATGTGCTAGCGGTCGGCGGTGTGACGTGAAACGGGTGAGGGGTTCACATGAAGGGCTGGCGCATCTTTCTGCATTCGCTGCGCATGGTGATCGACAATATCGGCACGGCGCTGCGGGTGTCGCTGGTCCTGTACCTCGTGCAGGTGGCCAGCCAGATCGCCACCTACCTGCATCCGACCGAGACCGGGCCCGACGGCATGCCCGCCTCGCCGCTGGTGATCGGCGTGCCGGCGCTGGTGCTGGCGGTACTCGCCGTGCTGGCCAGCCTCTGGATCGCCGTGGCCTGGCACCGCTTCGTGCTCACCGGCGAGGAGCCGCGCGGCTGGCTGCCGCGCTGGCACGGTGGCGAGATCCTCGGCTATTTCGGCCGGTCGATCCTCATCGCCTTCGCGATCTTCGTCAGCCTCGTCGTCGCCGCGATCCCGGTGGCGCTGATCGGCGCGGCCATTCCGGCGCTGGGGCCGGTGCTGGTCTTCGGCCTCGTCGGGCTGGGGGGCTACCTGTTCTTCCGCCTCGGGCTCATCCTGCCGGCCGCGGCGGTGGGCGAGCGGCTGCGCCTCAAGGAGGCCTGGTCGGCGACGCGGGACGACGACGGCGCGGTGGTCACCCTCGCGCTCGTGGTGATCGCCGGCTCGCTGCTGGTCGAGCTGCCGGCGCTGATCGACGACAGCGCGGGCTCGATCGTCAACCTCGTCTACGGGCTGGTGATCAACTGGTTCGCCACGATGATCGGCATTTCCGTTCTGACCTCGCTCTACGGCCATTTCATCGAGCGGCGTCCGATCGACTGAGACAGCTCCGGGCTTGCGCAGCGCGCGCCGATGCGCCACTGCGTAGGCCATGGATGATTTTCTCGCTCACGCCCGCGCCGCCACGGAGGAGATGCGCTCGGTCTTTCCCGAGACGCCGCTCCTGCGCAACGATCACCTCTCGGCGATCTTCGGCGCCGACATCTGGCTCAAGCGCGAAGACCTGAGCCCGGTGCGCAGCTACAAGCTGCGCGGCGCCTTCAACGCCATGCGCAAGCGCCCCGAGGCCCAGACCTTCGTCGCGGCCAGCGCCGGCAACCACGCGCAGGGCGTGGCCTACATGTGCCGCCAGTTCGGCAAGACCGGGGTGATCTTCATGCCGGTGACCACGCCGCAGCAGAAGATCCAGAAGACCCGCATGTTCGGCGGCGAGAACGTCGAGATCCGGCTGATCGGCGACTATTTCGACGAATGCCTCACCGCCGCGCAGGCCTATTGCGCCGAGATCGGCGGGCATTTCCTGTCGCCCTTCGACGACGAGGACGTGATCGAGGGTCAGGCCACCGTGGCAGTCGAGATCGAGCAGCAGCTGGGCCGTGTGCCGGATCACATCGTGATCCCGGTCGGCGGCGGCGGGCTCGGCTCGGGGCTGCTGAGCTATTTCGGCACGGCGACCAACTACACCTTCGTCGAGCCGCTGGGCGGCGCCTGCCTGCGCGCGGCGCTCGAGGCGGGCAAGCCGGTGACCCTGCCGAAGGTGAACAATTTCGCCGACGGCGCGGCGGTGGCCCGGATCGGGGCGAAGACCTTCGAGGTGCTGAAGGACGTCGGGCTGGCCAGCACGCTGGCGATCAGCGAGGACCGGCTCTGCACCACCATGCTCGAGATGCTGAACGTCGAGGGCGTGGTGCTGGAGCCCGCCGGGGCGCTGTCGATCGACGCGTTGAAGGACCTCGGGCAGGCGATCCGTGGCAAGACCGTGGTCTGCATCACCTCGGGCGGCAACTTCGACTTCGAGCGCCTGCCGGAGGTGAAGGAACGGGCGCAGCGCTACGCTGGGCTGAAGAAGTACTTCATCCTGCGGCTGCCGCAGCGCCCCGGCGCGCTGAAGGATTTCCTCGCGCTGCTCGGCCCCGAGGATGACATCGCCCGTTTCGAGTACCTGAAGAAATCGGCGCGGAACTTCGGCTCGGTGCTGATCGGCATCGAGACGGTGGAATCCGAGAATTTCGACCGGCTCTTCGCGGCGCTCGACGCGCATGGCTACGGCTATCGCGACATCACCGACGACGAGGTCCTCGCGCAGTTCGTCATCTGATCGCGGCGCGGGCCGTCCTGTCGGCCCGTACCGTTTCTCATTCGGAACTCAGGCGGCGCGCAGCGCGGGCAGGCGTTCGAGGAATTCCTCGCGCGAGCGGGCGTAGCACTGGCGCAGGAGCTCGGGATCGAGCGCAGCGCCGAGCCCGGCGCTGATCGCCAGTTCCCCCGCCTCGCAGAGGGTCGAGAGCCGCGCGAAGCCAAGGTTCAGCGTGCTGCCCTTCAGGAAATGCAGCTGCTCGGAGAGGGCGGCAAGCTCGGTCCCGGGCAGGGTCAGGCGTTCGAGCGTCGCCTCCGCCTCGGTCAGGAAGAGCGCGACCACCTCGTCGAAATCCTCGGCCCCGATCTCGAGCCGCAGTTCGGCGACCCGGTGCCAGTCGATCAGCGGGCCGGGCGGCTCGTGCGGATAGGCGGCGGACGCGCTGGGCGGGCTGGTCATCGGGATACCTCCTGCCGACAGGCTGGCAGGAAAAGCTGAACGAAACCTTTCGCGGGCAGGATTGGCGCGGGCAGCGGATGAAAGCGCCCGTTAATGCCGGCGGTCTAGTCTGCGCTGCGGTCGGCAATAGCTTGAAAGGACGCGCGGTGACCCCCTTCGCGGCGGAAACTCTCGAACCGATACCGGGTCCGGCCCCGATCCGGCGCGTCCTCGTCGTGGACGACAGCCCGCTGCAGCTGAAGATCCTCTCCTCGATGCTGCAGCGCTGGGGGCTCGAGGTGTTCCAGGCGCAGGGCGGCGCCGAGGCGCTGCGGCTCTGCGCCGAGATGCGGCCCGACGCGGTGCTCTCGGACTGGATGATGCCGGGCATGGACGGGCTGGAATTCTGCCGCCTGTTCCGCGCCCATTGCGGCGAGCGCTACGGCTATTTCATCCTGCTCACCAGCAAGAGCGACAAGGCAGAGATCGCGCGCGGGCTCGATGCGGGGGCGGATGACTTCCTCACCAAGCCGGTGAATGCGGGCGAGCTGCGGGCGCGGATCAACGCGGGCGCGCGGATCCTGCAGATGCAGCGGACGCTGGCGGCGACACTCGGACGGTTGCAGGCGGCCTATGACGCGGTGGACCGCGACCTGCGGCAGGCCCGGACGATACAGGAGGCGCTGGTGCCGCGCCGGACGCGGCGCATCGGCCGCTCGCAGGTGAGCCTGCTGCTCAAGCCCTGCGGCCATGTCGGCGGTGATCTGGTGGGCAGCTTCTCGCATTGCGAGCGCAGCGTCGGGATCTACAGCATCGACGTCTCGGGCCATGGCATCACCTCGGCGCTGATGACCGCGCGCATCGCCGGGCTGCTGGGCGGCGACTTTCCCGACCAGAACATCGCGCTCGAACGGATCGTGCACGGCACGCTCTTCCGCCCGCCGGAAGAGGTGGCGCGGCGGCTGAACGAACGGCTGGCAGCCGATCCCGGGGTCGGGGAATACCTGACCATGGCCTATGCGGTGGCCGATCTCGATTCCGGCCGGGTCGAGCTGGTGCAGGCGGGGCACCCGCCGCCGCTGCTGCTGCGCGCGGGTGGCGCGGCCGAGTTCATCGGGCAAGGCGGCTTGCCGGTGGGGCTGATCCCCGGCGCGCGCTACGAGCGGCTGCGCCTGCAGCTCTCGCCCGGCGACCGGCTGCTGCTCTATTCCGACGGGTTCACCGAGGCGCTGCTGCCCTCGGGCGCGCAGCTCGACACGGAGGGGCTGCGCGCGCTGGCGCAAGGGGTGGCCGGGCAGGGCACCGAGTATCTCGACGATCTCTTCTGGCGGCTCACCCAACGCACCCGCAACGGCGCGCGGCTCGATGACGATGTCTCGGCCGCGCTGCTGGAGTTCGGTGGCTGATACGCCTCAGCGCAGGGCGCGGCGCAGGAAGTCGCGGTCGCCGGGGTTGCCGAGGATCTCGGCCGCCAGCTCGGGGTCCATCCACACCGCCTGGTGCCCCGGCTCGCTCGGCGCACCGAGCGCCCGCACCGGGCGGGCGGCGTAGATGATGCAGAGCTTCTCGGCCCAGAGGTCGTATTCGGGCATGTAGGTGAAGCGGCGGAAGGCCCCGAGACGGCGCGGTTCGGCAATCTTCCAGCCGGTCTCCTCGAAGACCTCGCGGTGCAGCGCGGCAAGCGGCGACTCACCCGCGTCGATGCCGCCGCCGGGAAGCTGGTACTCGGGCCAGGGCTCTGCCTGATGCGTGACCAGCACCGCCCCGTTTCGCGGCAGGATCGCGTAGGCTCCGGGCCGGAGCGTGTAGCGGCGCCCGGATTCGGGCGGTTCGCCGTATCGTGCCGTCATAGGTCCCCCTTGGTTCCCGTGGTCTTGCTGCTTATATGGGGCCGATATGCCAAGATCCGGCAGATAAGGAAACCCCATGACCATCGGCAGCAAACTCGCCTGGGACGATACCGTCCTGCCATTCCAATTGGATCACGCCGACATCCGGGGCCGCGTGGCGCGGCTCGACGGGGTGCTGAACGGGGTCCTCAGTCAACACGATTACCCGGAGCCGGTCGAGGCGCTGATCGCGGAGATGACTCTGCTGACCGCGCTGATCGGCCAGACCATGAAGCTGCGCTGGAAGCTCTCGCTGCAGGTGCAGACCCGCGGCGCGCTGCGCATGATCGCGACCGACTACTTCGCCCCCACCAAGGAGGGCGAACCGGCCCGTCTGCGCGCCTATGCCAGCTTCGACCGCGACCAGGTCACCGACGCCCCGGCCTACGACCAGCTCGAGGACGGTTACTTCGCCGTGCTCATCGACCAAGGCAAGGGCACCACGCCCTACCAGGGGATCACCCCGCTCGCGGGCGGCAAGCTGGCGCGCTGCGCGGAAAGCTATTTCGCCCAGTCCGAGCAGATCCCGACCCGCTTCATGCTGAACTTCGGCAACGTGCCGCAGGCCGACGGCTCGTCGCACTGGCGCGCGGGCGGCGTGATGCTGCAGCACATGCCCAAGGCCTCGCCCTTCGCCAAGCCGCAGATCGACGGCGAGGGCGGCAGCGGCGAAGGCGGCGTGCTGCGTCCCGAGGACCTGCTGAAGGATGACAACGACGGCGAGAACTGGCGCCGCGTGAACTTCCACCTCGACACGGTGGACGAGCTCGAGCTGATCGGCCCGGACCTGCCGCCGACCGACCTTCTGGTGCGTCTCTACCACGAGGAAGGCCCGCGCGTATTCGACGCCCAGCCGGTGCGCTTCGGCTGCACCTGCTCGGAAGACCGCGTGCGCCAGTCGCTGTCGATCTACTCGGCCCGCGACATCGAGAAGATGACCACCGACGACGGCAAGGTCACCGCCGACTGCCAGTTCTGCGGCGCGCATTACGAGCTCGACCCGGAAACGGTCGGGTTCGAGGCCAAGAAGTGAGCCGCGTCCGGGATCAGATCGATCTGCTGAAACGGGCGCTGGAGGCAAGCTCCGGCGCCTCGTCCGATTTCGATCTGAACCCGGGCACGGTCCTGCCGGAGGGGCGCAAGCTGCGTCCCGCCGGCGTCCTCGCGGGCTTCATCGCCGGCGAGCAGGGGCTCGAGCTGGTGCTGACCAAGCGCAGCTCGCGGCTCAAGCACCACCCCGGCCAGATCGCCTTTCCCGGCGGTAAGGTCGATCCCGGCGACGAGGATGAAGTGGCCGCCGCCCTGCGCGAGGCGCGTGAGGAGGTGGGGTTGGCCGAAAGCCGGGTCGACGTGCTGGGCACGCTGCCCGCGCACGAGACGGTCACCGGCTTTGTCGTGACGCCCGTCATCGGCCTCGTGATGCGCGATTTCGACCCCGTGCCGGAGCCCGGCGAGGTCGCCGAGGTCTTCCGCGTGCCCTTCGCTCACATCGCCGAGCTTGGCAATTACAGCATCCAGAGCCGCGCCTGGCATGGCGGGACACGGCGTTACTGGACGGTGCCCTTCGGCCCCTATTACATCTGGGGCGCGACGGCACGGATGCTGCGCGGGCTGGCGGAGCGCATGCAATGACGACGGTGACCGGGGACTGGCTGACCTGCGCGGCGACGCAGGAGGTGCTGGCCATGCTCGAGGCGGGCGGGCACCAGGGCTACGTCGTGGGCGGCTGCGTGCGCAACGCGCTGATGGGCGTGCCGGTGAGCGACGTCGACATCGCCAGCGACGCGCGCCCCGAGCGGGTCGTCGAGCTGGCGCAGGCGGCGGGGCTGAAGCCCGTTCCCACCGGCATCGAGCACGGCACGGTCACGGTCGTCGCGCGCGGCATCGGCCACGAGATCACCACCTTCCGCGCCGATACCGAGACCGATGGCCGCCGCGCCGTGGTGCGCTTCTCGGACGACATCGCCGAGGATGCGGCGCGGCGCGACTTCACCATGAACGCGCTCTATGCCGATGCGCGGGGGCTGATCCGCGACCCGCTGAACGGGCTGCCGGACCTCAGGGCCCGCCGCGTGCGCTTCATCGGCGCGGCGACGGACCGCATCCGCGAGGATTACCTGCGCACGCTGCGCTACTTCCGCTTCTCCGCCTGGTACGGCGATCCGGACGAAGGTTTCGACCCCGAGGCGCTGGCGGGTATCGCCGAGACTTTGGACGGGCTGGACACGCTCTCGCGCGAGCGCGTCGGGCAGGAGATGCTGCGCCTGCTGGCCGCGCCCGACCCCGTGCCGGCGGTTTCGGTCATGGCACAGGTCGGGGTGCTGGCGCATGTGCTGCCCGGCGCCTCGGTGATCGCGCTGGGTCCGCTGGTGGCGGAGGAACAGAGACTGTCCGTTGCCCCGGATGCGCTGCGAAGGCTCGCCAGCCTCGGCGTGGAAGAACCCGACCTGCGCCTGTCGAAGCTCCAGCAGCGCCAGCTTGCCTTTTTGCAGAGCCTGATCGGCGCGCCGCAGGGCCCGGCGGAGCTGGCCTACCGCCATAGTGCCGAGGTCGCGCAGAGCGTGCTGCTGCTGCGCGCCGCGAGCTTCCAGCAGCCGGTTCCCGAGGAGGCGCTCTTCGACATGGCAAAGGGCACCGAGGTGGCGTTTCCGCTCTCGGCCAAGGATTTCATGCCCGCGCGCAAGGGCCCCGCGCTGGGCGAGGCGCTGCGCGAAGCAGAGAAACGCTGGATCGCGTCGGGTTTCACGCTTACCAAGGCGGAACTTCTGTCTGACGAGTAAGCGCACTACATGACTCTCGACCCGCTCTACGCCTTTGTCTTCTTCGGGCTCTTCTCGCCGGGTCCCAATGTCATCCTCCTGACCGCCTCGGGCGCGCGTTTCGGCGTGAAGCGCACCCTGCCGCATCTCTTCGGCGTGGTGACCGGCGTCGGCATCACCGCCGGGCTCACCGGGCTCGGCATCGCCGCGCTGCTGCAGCAGATGCCCCGGCTCGAGACCGCGCTGCGCATCGCGGCCAGCCTCTGGATGCTCTACATGGCCTGGGGTCTCTGGAATTCCGAGCGCCGCAAGAAGTCCGAGGCGGCGCGGCCGATGACGCTGGTCGAGGGCGCGCTCTTCCAGTGGGTGAACCCCAAGGTCTGGGCGGTGGCGCTGGCGGCTGCCTCGGCCTATCCCTCGGCGCTGGCGCCCTGGGACGAGGCGCTGCGGCTCGGCAGCGCGTTTTCGGGTCTCAACCTCTTCTGCTGCCTGTTCTGGACGGCGGCGGGGGCGCTGCTGACCTACCTTCTTGCAACCCCGGCGGCGTGGCGCTGGTTCACCCGCGCCATGGCCGTGGCACTGGCAAGTTTTTCCGTCATGGTGTTTCTGTAAGGTCCAGGCAGGATTTTCCTTCCTGAAATCAGGACCTGACCGATGTTTCGCCGTTTCGAGACCATGGTCGATCCCTATGTGGACTACCCGCAGACGGACCGACCGCCGACCAAGCTTCTGCCCTTCATGCTGGACTATGCGCGGCCGTTCCGCCGCGTCTTCGTCTGGACGGGGCTCCTGTCCGTGGTCGTGGCCAGCGTCGAGATCGGGCTGATCTGGGCGATGGGCTGGGTCGTCGACATCCTCGGCGGCGAGCCCGCGCAGGTCTGGGACCAGCACGGCTGGCAGCTGATCGGCCTCGCGCTCTTCATCCTGTTCCTGCGCCCGCTCTTCCAGGCGCTGGACGTGCTGCTGCTGAACAACGCGATCATGCCCAACTTCGGCACGCTGGTGCGCTGGCGGGCGCACAAGCAGGTGCTGCGCCAGTCGATCGGCTGGTTCGAGAACGACTTTGCCGGGCGCATCGCCAACCGCATCATGCAGACGCCGCCGGCGGCGGGCGAGGCGGTGTTCCAGGTCTTCGACGCGATCACCTTCTCGATCTCCTACCTCGTCGGGGCGCTGGTGCTGCTCGGCGATGCCGACCCCCGGCTGGTGATCCCGATGCTGCTCTGGCTCGGGCTCTACGGCGCGTTGATGCGCTGGACGATCCGCCGCGTCGGCGCCGCGTCCAAGGCCGCCTCGGACGCGCGCAGCTTCGTGACGGGCCGCGTGGTGGATGCCTATACCAACATCCACTCGGTGAAGATGTTCGCCCATGACCGGCAGGAACTCGACTACGCCAAGGAGGCGATCGAGGAGGCGCGACAGACCTTCCAGGCCGAAATGCGGCTCTATACCTTGATGGATCTCGGGCTGATGATCCTCAACGGGCTGCTGATCGTCGGCGTCGTCGGCTGGGCCTTCTCGCTCTGGATGCAGGGCGAGGCGAGCACCGGCGCGGTGGCGGCGGCGACGGCGCTGACGCTGCGGCTCAACGCGATGACCGGCTGGATCATGTGGGCGCTGACCACCTTCTTCCGCCAGCTCGGCGTCGTGTCCGAGGGGATGGAGACCATCGCCCAGCCGATCGAGCTGGTGGATGCGCCGGGCGCGCGGCCGCTCGCGGTGACGACGGGCGAGATCACCGTCTCGGATCTGTCGCATCACTACGGGCGCGGCTCGGGCGGGCTCGACCGCATCGGCCTGACCATCCGCCCGGGCGAGAAGATCGGCCTCGTCGGCCGTTCGGGCACCGGCAAATCGACCCTCGTGAAGCTGCTTCTGCGCTTCTACGACCCCGAGACCGGGAGGATCGAGATCGACGGGCAGGACATCACCCGCGTGACGCAGGACAGCCTGCGGCGGCAGATCGGCATGGTGCAGCAGGACAGCGCGCTGCTGCACCGCTCGGTGCGCGAGAACCTGCTCTACGGCAGGCCGGACGCCTCCGAGGCGCAGATGATCGAGGCCGCGCGGCAGGCGCAGGCGCACGAGTTCATCCTGACGCTCGAGGACGGGCAGGGCCGGCGCGGCTACGACGCCCATGTCGGCGAGCGCGGCGTGAAGCTTTCGGGCGGGCAACGGCAGCGCATCGCGCTGGCGCGGGTGATCCTCAAGGACGCGCCGATCCTGATCCTCGACGAGGCGACCTCGGCGCTCGATTCCGAGGTCGAGGCGGCGATCCAGGACACGCTCTACGGCATGATGGAGGGCAAGACGGTGATCGCCATCGCGCACCGGCTTTCGACCATCGCGGCCATGGATCGCATTCTCGTGATGGACGGTGGCCGGATCGTCGAGGAGGGTGCACATGACGCGCTTTTGGCCCAAGCTGGCCTATATGCAGGATTCTGGGCGCGCCAGTCCGGCGGCTTCCTCGACCCCGACGCGCCCGGGAGCAGCTGACAGAGACCGAGCGAGAGAGGGCAGGGCATGAGCCTTTCCGACATCATCGACCCGTTTTCCCGCGCCGACACGCCGCCACCGCAGACGCTGGGGCGCTTCGTGCTCTGGGCGCTGCGCGGCGCCTGGCCGGTGCTGATCCCGGCGGCGCTGCTGTCGGTGCTGGGCGGGGCCTTCGAGGTGATCTCGGCCAAGCTGCTCGGCGACGTGATCGACAAGACCCTGAGCAGCTCGCCGAGCGAGGTCTTCGCCGACCACTGGGTCTTCCTGCTGGTCGCGGCGCTGTTCTTCGTGGTGCTGCGGCCGGGGATCGCCGGGCTTTCGGCCTACCTGCAGTCGGTGGTCATGCAGCCCAACGTCTTCAACCTGATCCTCAGCCGCGTGCACCGCTACACGCTCGGCCACGCGGTCACCTTCTTCGACAATGATTTCGCCGGGCGGATCTCGCAGAAGGAGATGCAGACCGCGCGGGCGCTGAACGACGTGATCTCCGAGGTGATCCAGGCGGTGCTCTTCGCGCTTGCCTCGGTGCTGGGCTCGATCTGGCTGGTCAGCGCCATCGACTGGCGCATCGGGCTGGGGCTGGTGGCCTGGGTCGTCGCCTACGGCTTCCTGCTGCGCCACTTCATGCCGCGCATCCGCGTGCGCTCCAAGGCGCGGGCGGCGGCGCGGGCCATGGTCACCGGGCAGCTGGTCGACACGGTCACCAACATCAAGACGGTGAAGCTTTTCGCCCATGACGAGTTCGAGGACCGCGCCGCGCTCGACGCCATGTCGACCTACCGCGAGCGGTTCATCGCTTTCGGGCACATCGCCTCGGCCTTCCGCTTCTGGCTGATGGCGCTGGCGGGCACGCTGCCCGTGGTGCTGATCGGCGGCGCGCTGGCCTTCTGGAGCCAGGGCTTCGTCACCGCGGGCGACATCGCCGCGACGGGCACGGTGGCGATCCGGCTCAACCAGATGACCGGCTGGGTCAGCTTCACGCTGATGGGCATCTACGCCAACATCGGCGAGATCGAGGACGGCATCCGCACCATCACCCCGGACCACACCCTGCTCGACGCGCCGGGCGCCCCGGCGCTGCAGGTGCCGGACGGGCGCATCGAGTTCCGCGACGCGGGCTTTGCCTACGGCCGCCAGGAAGGCGGGGTCGAGCATATCTCGCTCGACATCGCGCCGGGCGAGAAGGTCGGCATCGTCGGCGCCTCGGGGGCGGGGAAATCGACCCTCGTGGCGCTGCTGCTCAGGCTCTACGACACGGAAAAGGGCGGCATCTTCATCGACGGGCAGAACATCTCGGACGTGACGCAGGAAAGCCTGCGGCGGCAGATCGGCATGGTCACGCAGGAGACCGCCATGTTCAACCGCTCGGCGCTCGACAACATCCGCTACGGCCGTCCGGGCGCGACGATGGAGGAGGTGATCGCCGCCGCCGAGAAGGCCGAGGCGCATGGCTTCATCCTCGGGCTGCGCGACCACACCGGCCGCACCGGCTACGACGCGCGGCTCGGCGAGCGCGGCGTCAAGCTCTCGGGCGGCCAGCGGCAGCGCATCGCGCTGGCGCGGGCGATCCTCAAGGACGCGCCGATCCTCGTCATGGACGAGGCGACCTCGGCGCTCGATTCAGAGGTCGAGGCGTCGATCCAGCGCGCGCTCGAGCGGGTGATGCAGGGCAAGACCGTGCTGGCCATCGCGCACCGGCTCTCGACCATCGCCAGCATGGACCGGATCGTGGTGCTGGACGAGGGGCGCATCGTCGAGCAGGGCAGCCACGAGGCGCTGCTGGCGCGGAACGGGCTCTACGCGCGCTACTGGAACCGCCAGAGCGGCGGCGTGATCGACCCGCGAGAAGCCGCGGAATAGGGTCTGCGGTGCGGCATTGCGCCCGGCTTAACAGGCTTGCGCGGAAGGTCCGATGGGGGCATGAGGCGGCGCATGGAACAGGTCACAATCGAACGGCTCGGGCATCAGGGGGACGGCATCGCCGCCGGTCCCGTCTTCGTGCCCGGCACTCTGCCCGGCGAGCTCGTCGAGGGCGAGATCACCGGCGGCACGATGGACGCGCCGCGCATCCTGCGGCCCTCGGAGATGCGGGTCAGCCCGCCCTGCCGGCACGCGAAGACCTGCGGCGGCTGTCAGTTGCAGCACGCCCGGCCCGACTTCGTCGCCGAGTGGAAGCAGTCCGTTGTGCGCCACGCGCTTGCCGCCCACGGGATCGAGGCCGAGTTCCGCGAGATCGCGACCTCGCCCGAGCAGACCCGCCGCCGCGCCGGGTTCTCGGCCAAGCGCACCAAGAAGGGCGCGCAGGTGGGCTTCCACCGCAAGCGCTCGGACGTGATCGTCGAGGTGCCGGACTGCCGCGTGGTCGACCCCAAGCTGGCCGCCGCGCTGCCGCTGGTCGAGGCGCTGGCCGTGCTGGGTGCAAGCCGAAAGGGCGAGCTGTCGGTGATGGTCACCACCAGCCTTGGCGGGCTCGACGTGGTGGTGAAGGGCGGCAAGGACGCCGATCCGCAGATGCAGCAGGGCCTGTCGGAACTGGCCCGCGCCTACGAATGCGCGCGCATCGCCTGGGGCGATGACGTGGTGCTGACCCGCCGCCCGCCGATGCAGAAGATGGGCCGGGCAGAGGTCTCGCCGCCGCCGGGTGCCTTCCTGCAGGCGACGCCGCAGGGCGAGGCGGCGCTGCTGGCCGACGTGCTCGAACATATCGACGGCGCGACCCACGTGGTGGACCTGTTTGCTGGCTGCGGCACCTTCGCGCTGCCGATCGCCGAGCGCGCGCGGGTGCACGCGGTCGAGGGCGACAAGGCGATGACCCAGGCGCTCGACCAGGGCTGGCGCCACGCGCAAGGGCTGCGCCATGTGACCACCGAGGCGCGCGACCTCTTCCGAAACCCGCTGCTGCCCTCCGAGCTGGCGCGCTTCGATGCCGCGGTGATCGACCCGCCGCGCGCCGGGGCCGAGTCGCAGGTGGCGCAGCTCTGCGAGGCGGGGATTCCGCGCATTGCCTTCGTTTCGTGCAACCCGGTCACCTTTGCGCGCGATGCGGCGGCATTGCTGCGCTCGGGATACGTGCTGGACGGGCTGCGCGTGGTGGACCAGTTCCGCTGGTCGACCCATATCGAGCTCGTTGCAGGATTCAAAAGGCAATAGTGCCGAGAATCCGACACCTTCCAGCCATCTCCTCCTATCGCGATGCCCCGCGGTCATGTATAACTGTGGCAAAATAAGAACGAGTGAGACAGGCAAGATGTTTATTGGCAGGCACGTCCTCGTGCTCGCAGCGGTGTTGCTGCTGGCCGCCTGTGGCGGCGGGCGCAACGAGCGCGTGGATTCGAAGTTCAGGTCCTACGGCGGCCCTGCGGTCACGCATGTCGTGGTGCACAAGCAGGCGCGCAAGATGTACCTGCTTCACCACGACCAGATCATGAGGGTCTACAACGTCGGTCTCGGGTTCAGCCCCGACGGCGACAAGAAGATCGAGGGCGACGGCAAGACGCCCGAGGGTCTTTACATGATCGACCGGCGCAACCCGAATTCGCGGTTCCACCTGAGTCTCGGCATCGACTACCCGAACGCCGCCGACGTCGCGGAGGCGCGCTTCCTCGGCAAGAGCCCGGGCGGGGACATCTTCATCCACGGCCGCCCGCCGGCCTACCAGAACGGCATCTGGGACTGGACCTGGGGCTGCATCGCGGTGAGCGACCGCGAGATGGAGGACATCTACTCGATGATCCGCACCGACCGGCCGACACCGATTCTCATCATGCCGTAAGCAGGCGCCGCGTGACCGACAGGCCGTCCCCAGGGGCGGCCTTTTGCATTCGGGCCGTTCAGGCGAATGAGGTGCCCGGGGAAAGCGCCGCGCAAGCAAAAGGGCCGCCCCGGGGGACGGCCCTTGCAAATCCGTGTCCGGCTCTGGAGCCGATCAGGCGCCCGGCGTCGGGGCGAGGCCGGAGGTGCCCATGACGAGCGTCCACCAGATCTTGCCGCCCGGCTCCTGGAACCAGGCAAAGCCCATCTGGCGCGCGTTCGGGTCGAGGATGACGTCGCGGGTCGGCGCCTCGTCCATCCAGGCGGCAAGGGTCTCGAGCTCGGATTCGTAGGTTTCCGAGATGTTTTCGCCGAGCAGGCGGCCCCGGTAGCCGACGCGCTGCGCCCGGTCGATCGGCGAGGAGCCGTCGGAGCCGAAGTGCCAGGGGCGGTTCTGCACCGACATGTCGCGCGAATGGGTCGCGGCCGCGGCGTTGAGCTGGGGGTCGAGCGACACGCTCGCCACACCGCGCGCCTGGCGCAGCGCGTTGACCGAATCGAGCATCGAGTATTCGATCTTGCCGCTGTCGGCTTCGCTGATCCGGTAGACGCGCGGAAGCGGCTTCCCGTCGGGCCCGACTTGCGGGGTGGTTACCGCCGGCGCGCAGGCCGCCGCCAGGAGCCCGGTGGAGAGCAGGAGAAACGTGCGTCTGTTCATGATTGGCTGACCTTCAAGTGCCGCTGGTTCACTATTGAGGGACACACATAGCTCGCGCCGCGGTCGTGATCAAACCCACATGCATGTGATCGGGCGTGTACACCTGTGTTTGATTTGCGACTGCGGCGGTCTCGCAATATGATTACGGAACTCTTAACGGCCTTCAGGCGTACGCCTCCAAGGCCCTGTACCTGTTTTTTCGTTTTTCGTGGCTCCAAAGGACACTTCCGCCATGGCAAAATCGCCCTACTCCCGTCGCGCCTTCCTCGCCGGATCGGCCGCGCTTGCCGGTGCCGCTGCGTCACCGGCCTTTGCGCAGAGCTACAACGGTGCGGCAACGGTCGAGATGGAGAGTGACATCTCCAAGGTCATCCGACACAACATCTCGAGTTTCCGCACGCTCGACTGGCAGCCCTACTTCAGCAACCTGAACAAGGGCGCCGTCCTCGTCGACATCTCGTCGCGCGCGCTGCACTTCTGGGAAGAGAACGGCACCTACCACCTCTACCCCTCCTCGGTTCCGCTGACCGACGACCTGACCCGCAAGGGCCGCACGCAAGTGGTCCTGAAGGACCCGCATCCCGACTGGCGCCCGACGCCGTCGATGAAGGTCCGCAACCCCGAGTGGCCGGACTACGTTCCGCCGGGCCCGGACAACCCCCTCGGCACCCGTGCGCTGCACCTGAGCTGGCAGTACTACCGCATCCACGGCACGCACGACACGCGCAAGATCGGCCGTCGCTCGTCGAACGGCTGCATCGGCCTCTACAACGAGCACGTCGAGGCGCTCTACGACATGGCACAGGTCGGCACGCAGGTGTTGCTGATTTAACGCTGGGTCAAGGGGTTGATAAAATCTTTAGATAACTGGGATTTGCAATATCGGCGGATTGCTGCTTACACAATCCGCACGAGGTAAGTCTTGAAGCTTGCCGCGACTGGTTCGTGAAGCCGCGGTGAGCGTTTATCTGGAGAATATCATGAAGAAACTCGCTCTTGCCGCCGCACTCGCAGCTTCCGCGACCACCGCAATGGCCGGCTCCTACGCCAAGGACGACATGGTGATGGAACCCGCCGTGGTGGTCGAAGAGACCCAGGCATCGTCGTCCTCGGCCGGCATCCTGATCCCGCTGCTCCTGATCGCCGTCGTTGCCGCAGCCGCATCGACCGACTGATCGGGCCACAGGCCTTCAAACGGAAAAGGCGGTGCTTTCGCACCGCCTTTTTTGTTGCCCGGAAGATGCTTCGCCGCGGCTCAGTCGAGCCAGCCCTGCAGGTTGTCCTCGATCACCCGGCTCAGCGCCTCGACATGCGCGGGCTCGTCATTGAGGCAGGGGATATAGGTGAACTCCTCGCCGCCCGCGTGCTCGAAGCTCTCGCGGATCTCCTCGTTGATCTCTTCCAGTGTCTCGATGCAGTCGGCCGAGAAGGCCGGGGCGATCACCGCGATGCGCTTCTTGCCCTCGTCCTTCGCCAGCCGCGCCACTTCCTCGACCGTGTAGGGCCGCAGCCATTCCTCGGGGCCGAAGACCGACTGGAAGGTGGTGCAGATCTGCGTCCTGTCCCAGCCGAGCCGCTCGCGCAGCAGCCGCGTCGTCTTCTGGCACTGGCAGTGGTAGGGATCGCCCTGCATCAGGTAGCGCTTCGGCATGCCGTGGTACGAGACCACCAGCATCTCGGGCTTCTCCGCCTTGGCGGCATAGGCGCGCTCGACCGACTGCGCGAGCGCCTCGATGTAGAGCGGGTTCTCGAAATAGGGATCGACGACGCGCGCTGTGGGCTGCCAGGGCTCGGCCATCAGCGCCTTGAAGAAGGCGTCGTTGGCGGTGGCCGAGGTGGCTCCGGCATATTGCGGGTAGAGCGGGAAGAACAGGATCTTGCGGCAGCCGGCCTCGGTCATCGCCTTGACCTTCGACGCGGTCGAGGGGTTGCCGTAGCGCATGCAGAAATCGACCACGACCTGATCGCCGTAGCGCGCCTTCAGCCGCGCCTCGATGGCGGCGGTCTGCGCCTTGGTGATGGTCATGAGGGGGCTCTCGTTCAGCGCCTCGTTCCAGATCGACTTGTAGTTCTTCCCCGAGGAGAAGGGCCGCTTGCTGAGGATGATCAGCTGCAGCAGCGGCTGCCATTTCCACTTCGGGTAGTCGATGACGCGCTGGTCCGAGAGGAACTCGGAGAGGTAGCGGCGCATCGGCCAGTAGCTGTAATGGTCCGGGGTGCCGAGGTTGGCGAGCAGGATGCCGACTTTTTCGCGTGGGAGCGCCGGGTGATCGGCGGGGGCCTGAGCGGGACGGATCGGGCCTGTGGTCATGTCGTTCATGCGTTCTGTTCCCTCAAAGT
This sequence comes from Salipiger sp. H15, assembly GCF_040409955.1. NCBI lineage: Bacteria > Pseudomonadati > Pseudomonadota > Alphaproteobacteria > Rhodobacterales > Roseobacteraceae > Salipiger > Salipiger bruguierae. The sequence continues at coordinate 1,117,439 of NZ_CP123384.1, read as the reverse complement.
CTGGCGCTAGTTAACGCGAATTTAGAATGATTCAATCCTTCAGCGGCGTTTCCCTCGCGCCGAGGGCGTCGGCGAGACGATGCGCCGCACTTCCCGGGCGCAGCGGCTTCTGCTGGCTCTCGTCCGGGGCCCAGCCGGTCAGCGTGACCAGCTCGAACGTCGCCTTCAGCCGGCCATCCGGGCGGGCCCAGCTCTGCGCGTAGATCTCGGCGGCGCGCAGCAGCACGGCGCGGCGGGTGGGGCGGCGCAGCCGGGCGGAAAGCGCGTTGGCCTCGCCCATGGCGCGGAGGTCGCGCATCAGGTGCAGCGCGCTTTCGTAGCTGACGTCGAGCGGCAGCGAGTCGGCCACCGGCAGCGCCAGCCCGGCCCGCTGCAGAAGCGCGCCGAGGTCGCGGATCTCGCCCATCGGCAGCACCCGCGGCGACAGCCCGCCGGTCACGTCGATCTCGGCCTGACCCATGGCGGCGCGCAGCTCGGACAGGGTCTCGCCGCCGAAGGCGATGGTGATGCAGAGCCCGTCGGATTTCAGCGCGCGGCGGCACTGGATCAGCTGGCCCACCGGGTCGTTCGCCCAGTGCAGCGCCAGCGCGTGGATCACGAGGTCATGGCCGCCGGGTTCGAGGTCCAGAACTTCGTCGTCGGGGATGACCTTGGCGCCGGGGATCGCGCCCTGCCAGATCTCGGGGAAGGGGGTGACGATGGCCGGGGATTTGAACTCCCTGTTAACCATCATGAGCCGATCCTGCGCTTCGTCCCGCGCGGTTTCGTGCAGGAACAGCGCGCGTGCAAGATCGGGCGCACGGCGCGCGCGGGCGCGGTGCTGGGCGAGGGCGGAGCGGTCGATGAGCTGCGGGGCCTGGCTGGACATGGAGGCTAGATAGGATGCGCCGTGAGCGGTTGCAAACCTTGATGCGCGGGGCGCTGCGGCTGGTCTACCCGCCGCGCTGCCTGATCTGCGGCGGGCTGGTCGAAAGCGATCACGGGCTCTGCGGCCCGTGCTGGCGCGACACGCCCTTTCTCGGCGGGCTCGGCTGCGATCTCTGCGGCGCGCCGCTGCCGGGCAGCTCGGACGTGGCGGAGCTCTGCGACGAATGCCGCGCGCAGGGGCGGCCCTGGGAGAAGGGGCGCGCGGCGCTGCTCTACCGCGACAACGGACGGCAGCTGGTGCTGATGCTGAAACACGCCGACCGGACCGACATCGCCCGGCCCGCGGCGCGTTGGATGGCGCGTGGCTTGCGCGGCATCACGGAGGGCGCGCTGGTCGTGCCGGTGCCGCTGCACCTGCGCCGCCACCTGCGCCGCCGCTACAACCAGTCGGCGCTGCTCGGCGCGGCGCTGGCGGGCGAGCTGGGGCTCGACCATGTCCCCGATGCGCTGCGCCGCTGCCGCGCCACGCCCTCGCTCGACGGCAAGGGGCGGGACGAGCGCTTCGCGGTGCTCGACGGGGCGATCCTGCCGACGTCGCGGGGCGCGGCGGTACTTTCAGGCCGCGACGTGCTGCTTGTGGACGACGTGATGACCTCCGGGGCGACGCTTTCCGCAGCGTCACGGGCCTGCAAGGCCGCAGGCGCGGCACAGGTGGTGGTCGGGGTACTGGCGCGCGTTGCAAAGGATACCTAAATCCCTGAAAGATGGGCTGCCAGCCCGCTGGATAGGAAACCCTGCATGAAACCGATCGAGATCTACACCTCGCCCACCTGCGGCTACTGCCACGCCGCCAAGCGCCTGCTCACCCAGAAGGGTGCCGATTTCATCGAGATCGACGTCGGCCGCGAGCCCGAGCGCCGCGCCGAGATGGTGCAGCGCGCCAATGGCGGCCGCACCGTGCCGCAGATCTTCGTGGGTGAGTTCCACGTGGGCGGCTGTGACGATCTCTATGCCATGGAGCGCGACGGCAAGCTCGATCCGCTGCTGGCCGACTGACGGAGACCGAGGATGAAGGCCGCGCTGCTGCAGATCAGCTCGTCGGACGACCCGGCGGAGAATCTCGAGACCGTCCGCGCCATGATGCGCGAGGCGGCCGGGCAGGGCGCGGGGTTCATCCTGACGCCGGAAGTGACCAACTGCGTCTCGTCGAGCCGCGCCCACCAGCGCTCCGTGCTGCAGTCCGAGGATGAGGATCAGACCCTCGCCGGGCTGCGCGCCGAGGCGAAGGCGCTGGGCGTCTGGCTGCTGGTCGGCTCGCTCGGCGTGAAGTCCGATCCGCCCGAGACGCGCTTTGCGAACCGCAGCTTCCTGATCACCCCCGAGGGCGCGATCGCCGCGCGCTACGACAAGATCCACATGTTCGACGTGCAGGTGACCGAGACCGAGACCTACCGCGAATCCGAGGGCTTCGCCCCCGGTGACGCGGCGGTGGTGGCCGAGACTCCCTTCGGCACGCTTGGCCTCACCATCTGCTACGACGTGCGCTTCGCCTACCTGCACCGGGCGCTCGCCCATGCCGGGGCGCAGATCCTGACGGTGCCCGCGGCCTTCTCGCCTGCCACCGGCCCGGCGCACTGGGAGCCGCTGCTGCGCGCCCGTGCCATCGAGACCGGATCCTGGGTGCTGGCCCCGGCGCAATGCGGGGCGCACAAGATCTCCGAGGGCAAGCCGCGCCGGACCCATGGCCATTCGCTGGTCGTCTCGCCCTGGGGCGAGGTGGTCGCCGACGGCGGCACCGAGCCCGGCATCGTCTATGCCGAGATCGACCTCGCGCAGGTCGAGAAGGCCCGCGCGCAGATCCCCGTGCTGACCCACGACCGCCAGTTCGCGGGGCCCGCATGAGCTCTCCTGCCGACGCCCTCGCCATCTCGCTCTTCAGCGAGCTGCTGACCGCCGACCAGCTCCTGCGCAACCGGCTGACCCGGGTGCTGCCCGACCGCATGGAGATCTCGCATTTCTCGGTGCTCAACCACCTTGCCCGCGTGCAGGGAGAGCGCAGCCCGGCGCAGCTGGCGCGCAGCTTCCACGTCACGCGCGGGGCGATGACGAACACGCTGACAAAGCTCGAGATCGCCGGCTACGTGCACATCCGCCCCGACTGGGACGACGCGCGGCGCAAGATGGTCTCGATCAGCCCGGCGGGCAAGCGTGCGCGCGAGGCGGCGCTGGCCGCGATGGCGCCGGTGATCTCGGAAATGGTCCGGGACCTCGGAGCCGACAAGGTGCGGGCCGCCCTGCCGGTGCTGCGCGACTTGCGGCTAAAGCTCGAGGGCGACTGACGCCGCGTCAGCGGTTTCTGTGGAATTCTGCCGAAGTTCTATGCAATCTGAGGGTGATCCGGCTGCGCCAGTTCACCTTTTGACGATGTAGTGCCAGATTTTCCGCCTCCGGGTCCGCCAGTTCGCGACACTGGCGCCATGACACATGGAGGGTGAAATGAGCACAGCAAGCGGACGACTTTCCCTGACCACCAAGGTGATGATCGGCATGGGGGCGGGCTTCGTCCTCGGCGTCCTCCTCAACACGCTGCAGATCGGCTGGATCAATGCCAACATCGTCGGCGGCTTCTTCGGCATGGTCGGGCGCATGTTCGTCAACGCCCTGCAGATGCTGGTCGTGCCGCTGGTGTTCTTCTCGCTGATCTGCGGCGTCGCCGGGATCGGCGACATCCGCATCCTGGGCCGGGTCGGCGGCCGCTCCTTCGGGCTCTACCTGCTGACCACGGCCACGGCCATCGCGGTCGCCATCATCATCGCCATCGTCGTCGCGCCGGGCAACGGCTTCACCATGGAGGGGGTCGACACCTCGGGCGTCGCGGCGTCGCAGGCCCCGACCATCTGGGAGACCTTCGCCGCCATCGTGCCGCGCAACCCGGTCGCCTCCTTCGCTGCCGGCGAGATGCTGCAGATCATCTTCTACACGATCATCCTCGGCATCGCGGTGCTGATGCTTGGCGAGCGTTCGACCAAGTTCGTCGATGCCTGCGAGTACATGAACGAGCTGATGATGAAGGTGGTCGAGATCGTCATGGCCTTTGCGCCCTACGGCGTCTTCTGCCTGATCGCCAAGACCTTCACCGAGCAGGGCATCGGGCTCTTCCTGCCGGTGATGACCTACGTTCTGGTGCTGGTGGGGGCGCTGCTGCTGCACCTCTTCGTGACGCTGATGCTGTTCCTCAAGGCCTTCTCGGGGCTCGATCCCTTCATCTTCATGCGCAAGATCCGCCCGGCGCAGATCTTCGCCTTCTCCACCGCCTCGTCGAACGCCACGATTCCCGTCACCCTGCGCTGCGTGACCGAGCGCATGGGGGCGACTAACTCGGTGGCCTCCTTCACCATCCCCTTCGGCGCGACGATCAACATGGACGGCACGGCGATCATGCAGGGCGTGGCGACGGTGTTCCTCGCCAATGTCTACGGCATCGACCTTGGCGTCACGGGCTATCTCACGGTGATCGGCATGGCGGTGCTGGCCTCGATCGGCACCGCGGGCGTGCCGGGCGTGGGCATGGTGATGCTGACCATGGTGCTCGGGCAGGTGGGCCTGCCGATCGAGGGCATCGCGCTGATCCTCGGGGTGGACCGGCTGATGGACATGATCCGCACCGCGGTGAACATCACCGGCGACGCGGTGGTGACCGCCATCGTCGCAAGGACCGAGGGGCAGCTCGACATGGCCGTCTACCGCGACCCCGACGCCGGCCAGACCGAGGCCGACCTGCACATCGACCCCGAGGCCGAGGCCGAGCTCGCGACCCATGCGCAGCGCCCGGCGGAGTGATCGAGCGGGTCAAAAAGCAAGACGCCTGCCCGGGGTCCGGACAGGCGCCTTTTCCCTGAAAAAGGGTCTGTTCTCGAGCCTCAGCGCCGCGGCTTCAGCGCCGCCGTCACGTAATTCACCGACAGGTCCCGGTCCGAGATCGACCAGCGCCAGCTCACCGGGTTGAACACGTAGCCCTTGCGGTCCACCGGCTCGAGCCCGGCCTTGCGCAGCAGCTCGTAAAGCTCGTCCGGGGTGATGAACTTCGCCCAGTCATGCGTGCCCTTGGGCAGCCAGCGCATCACCCATTCCGCCCCGACGATGGCCATGGCAAAGCTCTTGGCGTTGCGGTTGATCGTCGAGCAGAGGTGCAGCCCGCCGCGCTTCAGCAGGGCGTGGCAGGCATCGAGGTAGGCCTGCGGATCGGCCACGTGCTCGATCACCTCCATGTTCAGCACCACGTCGAACTGCTCGCCCGCCGCCGCCAGCGCCTCGGCGGTGGAGAAGCGGTAGTCGATCTCCAGCCCCGACTGCTCGGCATGGGTGCGCGCCACGGGAATGTTGCGCTCGGCCGCGTCGACGCCGACGATCTCGGCCCCGAGCCGGGCCATGGGCTCGCAGAGCAGCCCGCCGCCGCAGCCGATATCGAGGATGCGCAGCCCCTCGAAGGGACGCGGCGTCGACAGGTCACGATCGAACTCCCCGGCGACCTGCGCCGTGATATAATCGAGACGCACGGGGTTCATCATGTGCAGCGGCTTGAACTTTCCGTTCGGGTCCCACCATTCTGCCGCCATGGCTTCGAACTTGGCGACTTCGGACGGATCGACGGTCAGGGTCATAGTGCAGGTATCCCGTTTTCTTTTGGGCTCATCAGCCAATATAGAGGTTCCATGGACAAATACCCGGGCCAAAAGAGCGCAGTGCAACATCTCTATCCCGCGATCGACCCGTTCGACCAGCGCATGCTCGACGTGGGCGACGGGCACAAGCTCTATGTGGAACAGTGCGGCAACCCCACCGGAATCCCGGTCATCGTGCTGCACGGCGGCCCCGGCGGCGGCTGCAGCCCGGCGATGCGGCGCTATTTCGACCCCGACGTCTACCGCGTGGTGCTCTTCGACCAGCGCGGCTGCGGGCGCTCCACGCCCCATGCCAGCGTCGAGAACAACACCACCTGGCACCTCGTCGCCGACATCGAGCGCATCCGCGAGGCGCTGGGCATCGGCAAGTTCATCGTCTTCGGCGGCAGCTGGGGCGCGACGCTGTCGCTGGTCTATGCGATCACCCACCCGACCCGCGTGCGCCAGCTGGTGCTGCGCGGCGTCTTCATGATGACCCAGGCCGAGCTCGACTGGTTCTACGGCGGCGGCGCGGGGCAGTTCTGGCCCGAGACATGGGCACGGTTCGAGAGCCTGATCCCCGAGGAAGAGCGCGGCGATCTCGTCGGCGCCTACCACCGGCGCCTCTTCTCCGGCGACCTGCGCGAGGAGGTGCGATTCGCCCGCGCCTGGTCGTCGTGGGAGAATGCTCTCGCCTCGGTCTACTCGAACGGCCACGGCGGCGAGGCCCCGGCCGATTATGCCCGCGCCTTCGCCCGGCTCGAGAACCACTATTTCGTCAACGCGGGCTTCCTCGAGGAAGACGGCTGGATCCTGCGGAACGCCGCCAAGCTGCGCGGCATTCCCGGCATCATCGTGCAGGGCCGCTACGACATGATCTGCCCGCCGCGCCGCGCCTGGGAGCTGTCGCGCGCCTGGCCCGAAGCCGAGCTGCGCATGATCCGCAACGCCGGCCACGCGCTGTCCGAGCCGGGGATCAGCGCCGAGCTGGTGCGCGCGATGGACCAGATCGCCATGCTCGAGAGCCTGTCGAACCGGCACGAGCTCTGACGCCGCCGCCGGATGGCGAAGGTTTGAGCGGGGTGCTGTTGCATCGCGCCCTGCCGCCGTGCAGAGTGGGCTCCGCAATCGACACCGCCCTTGGGGAGAGCCCCGCCCGATGACCGTCCTCCGCCGCCGCCGCGTGCTGCAATCGGCCCTCGCCGCCGCCGTCCTCGGCGCGTCGGGACTGGCCGGTGGCGGCGCCATGGCCGGGGCGACCCGCGGCGGCTACTTCCGCGCCGCGCTGGGTGGCGCCCGCGGCACCGATGGCTGGGACGCGCGCACCCATGCGGGGCTCTTCATGAGCGCCGCGGCGCAGGGTGCGGTCTTCGACACGCTGACTGAGGTCGGGGCCGACGGCGCGCTGCGCGGCGAACTGGCGACCGGCTGGAGCGCCTCGCCCGACGCGCGGGTCTGGACCTTCGACCTGCGCCGCGGCGTGTCCTTCCACAACGGCAAGCCCTTCGGTGCCGAGGACGTGCTGGCCTCGCTGGCGCTGCATCGCGATGCCGCCTCCCCGGCCCGGCCCATCGTCGCCGAGATCGAGATGATGCGCGCGGTGACCCCGCACCAGGTGCAGTTCACCCTCGCCACCGGCAACGCCGATTTCCCCTATCTCATGGCCGACTACCACCTGCTGATCTACCCCGCCGGGCAGATCGCCGAGGCCATGGCGCGCGGCATCGGGACCGGGCTCTACCGGGTCGAGCGGTTCGAACCCGGACGCCGCTTCATCGGCCGCCGCGTCGCCGAGCATTACAAGGACGGCCGCGCGGGCTGGTTCGACGGCATCGACTTCCTCGCGATGAACGATCCCGCCGAGCGGCTCGAGGCGCTGCGCTCCGGCCGCGTCGACGCCATCGACCGCCTGCCTGCCGCCGAGGCCGCCGCGCTGGCTGCCGAGCCGCGGATCACCGTGCAGAGCCTCGCGGGCAACCAGCACTACGGCTTTGCCCTGCGCACCGATCTTGCGCCCTTCGCCGACCCGCACCTGCGCCGGGCGCTGAAGGCGGCGGTCGACCGCGAGGCGATGGTCTCGGGGATCCTGCACGGCCACGGCAGCGTCGGGCAGGACAGCCCGATCGGCCCTGCCAACCCCTATTTCACCGCGCTCGAGCCGCAGGGCTTCGACCCGGAGCGCGCCCGCTGGCACCTCGCGCAGGCCGGGCACGAGGGCATCGCCCTGCCGATGCTGGTCTCCGAGGCGGCCTTCGACGGCGCGACCCGCGCCGCCGAGCTCTACCGCGAGAGCGCCGCGCAGGCCGGGATCACGCTCGAGCTGCGCCTTCTGCCCTCCGAGACCCGGTGGCCGCGCGAGAGCGCCGGTTTCCGCGCCGGCGGCTGGTCGGGACGCGCCACCGAGGACTGGGCCTTCTCGACCGTGCTGACCGAATCCGCGCCGTGGAACGCCACCCGCGGCGGCTCCGGGCGTTTCGGCCAGCTGCTGCGCGAGGCGCGGGCCGAGTTCGACAGCTTCCGCCGCGCCGAGCTCTATGCCGAGATGCAGCGGCTCAGCCGCGACGAGGGCGGGCTGATCCTGCCCATGTACGCCAACCACCTGCAGGCGCATTCGGCGCGCATCGCCACGCCCGCGCGCGTCGGCGCCGTGCGCGCCATGGACGATTCGCGCATGGCCGAACGCTGGTGGATGGCCTGATCCCCTGATCGGCGCCGCGCCGGGAGGCAACCTCCGGCAGGCGTATTTGGAAAGAGAAGAAGCCGCGGTCTCTCCACGGCCTCTTCTTCTCTTTGAAAATACGCCGGGGGGTGCGGGGGGCTGGCCCCCCGCGGCAAGTGCGGTGGCGGGGGGCACCCCCCCCGCCACCTTGGCTCAGAGCACGTAGCGGCTGAGGTCGGTCGAGCGGGTGAGCTCGCCGAGGTGCTTCTCGACGAAGCCCTCGTCCACGGTGACCGAGATGCCGGCCTGGTCGGGGGCGGTGAAGCTCAGTTCCTCGAAGACCCGTTCCATCACCGTGTAGAGCCGCCGCGCGCCGATGTTCTCGACGCTCTCGTTCACCTCGGCGGCGATCTTCGCCAGCGCGCGGATGCCGGCTTCGGTGAAGCTGACTTCAACCTGCTCGGTGGCCATCAGCGCCGTGTACTGGCGGGTGAGGGCGTTGTCGGTCTCGGTCAGGATACGGACAAAATCCTCCTCGGTCAGCGCGCGCAGGTTCACCCGGATCGGCAGGCGGCCCTGAAGCTCGGGCAGCAGGTCCGAAGGCTTGGCGATGTGGAAGGCGCCCGAGGCGATGAAGAGGATGTGGTCGGTCTTCACCGGACCGTGCTTGGTGCTGACGGTGGTGCCCTCGATCAGCGGCAGCAGGTCGCGCTGCACGCCCTCACGGGAAACGTCGCCGCCGCGGGCTTCCTGCCGCGCCGCGACCTTGTCGATCTCGTCGAGGAAGACGATGCCGTTCTGCTCCACCGCCTCGATCGCGGCGAGCTTGACCTGCTCGTCATCGAGCAGCTTGTCCGCTTCCTCGGAAATCAGCACCTCGTAGCTTTCCGCCACGGTCATCTTCTTGCGCGTGGTGCGCTGGCCGAAGGCCTTGCCGAAGATGTCGCCGAGATTCATCATCCCCATGTTCTGGCCGGGCTGGCCGGGGATCTCCATCATCGGGAAGGGCGAGGCGGTCTCGGCCACGTCGAGCTCGATCACCGTGTCGTCGAGCTCGCCGCTCTTGAGCTTCTTGCGGAACATCTCGCGGGTGCCCTCGCGCGCGTCCTGCCCGGCGATGGCCGAGACCACGCGCTCCTCGGCGTTCTTGTGCGCGGCCGCCTTCACGTCCTCGCGCATCCACTCGCGGGTCTGCACGATCGAGGCGTCGACGAGGTCACGGATGATCTGCTCGACGTCGCGGCCGACGTAGCCGACCTCGGTGAACTTGGTGGCCTCGACCTTGATGAACGGGGCGCGGGCGAGCTTCGCAAGGCGGCGCGAGATCTCGGTCTTGCCGACGCCGGTCGGGCCGATCATCAGGATGTTCTTGGGGTAGACCTCGTCGCGCAGGTCGGCCGAGAGCTGCTTGCGCCGCCAGCGGTTGCGCAGCGCCACGGCGACGGCGCGCTTGGCGTCGTTCTGGCCGATGATGAAGCGGTCGAGTTCCGAGACGATCTCGCGGGGGGTAAGGTCGGTCATGGTCGTCCTTTCAGGCTCTCTTTCAGGCCGAAATGCTCTCAACGGTCAGCTTGCCGTTGGTGTAGACGCAGATGTCGGCGGCGATCGCCATGGCCCGGCGGGCGATCTTCTCGGCGTCGTCCTCGTAGTCGTAGAGCCCGCGCGCGGCGGCGAGGGCGAAGTTGCCGCCCGAGCCGATGGCGGCGATGTCATGCTCGGGCTCGAGCACGTCGCCGGCGCCGGTGATCACGTAGAGCTCGCGCCCGTCGGTGACGATCAGCATCGCCTCGAGCTTCTGCAGGTACTTGTCGGTGCGCCAGTCCTTGGCGAGATCGACACAGGCGCGCTGCAGCTGGCCGGGGGATTTCTCGAGCTTGCCCTCCAGCCGCTCAAGCAGGGTGAAGGCGTCGGCGGTGGAGCCGGCAAATCCACAGACCACCTCGTGACCGCCGGGCGCCAGCCGGCGCACCTTGCGCGCGGTGCCCTTGATGACAGTCTGGCCGAGGCTCACCTGCCCGTCACCCGCGACGACCACCCGGCCGCCCTTGCGGACGCCGATGATCGTGGTGCCGTGCCAGCCCGGAAATTCCTGATCGGACATTGTCTTTCCTTTCTTGCTGGGCGCCATATGGGGGCTGAAACTCTCCCTCGCAAGGCGCTGCCCTTGCCGGGGCAGATAGCGCAGGGGACGGGAAATGGGAATGATCGCGGGGGATCTGGGGCGCGCGGCGCTGGCGCATTGGCCGGTTCTCGCCCGCGAGCTGGGGCTTGACCCTGCGTCCTGGCGTCCCGCGCCGCTGGCCCGGCGCGAGGATGCGCGGGTGGCGCGGATCCTGCTGTGTCTGGACGGGCCGGAGGGGCGGCGGCTGGTGCTGAAGCACGAGCTCCGCCCCGATGATCCGGCGAAGTTCACCGCCGCGATGGCCGCCCATCTGGAAGTGCAGGAGGCCTATGCGGCCGGGGTGCCGGCGCTGCTGGCGTTTGACGTCGAGCGGCGCGCCTGCGCCATGGAGTTCCTCGAGGCGCGGCCGCTCTCCGTGTTGCTGGAGGGGGCGCCTCTGGCCGAACAGGCGGCGCTGCTGCGGCGGGCGGGGGCTTGGATGGGCGGGTTTCACCGCGCTCTGCCGGGGGAGCGCCGGGTGTTCCAGCCGAAGCACACGCTGGGCTTCCTGCGCGGGGTGATGGCCGAGGTCGCCTCGGGTGCGCGGGCTGTGGCGGAGCCGGAGCGGTTTATCTCCTGCGCCGGGGCGCTCTGTGCCGATCAGGCGCGCTACGAGGGGCGCGGGACGCTCACCGCCCGGACCCATGGCGATCTGCACCTGCGCAACCTCGTGCTCGGCGAGGCGGCCTGCTGGGGGATCGACTTCGCCGGGGGGCGGGTGGTGCCGGTGGGGCATGACATCGCCCGGCTGCTTGCAGATTACGCCATCCTGCACGCGCCGAAGGAGGCGATCCCCGCAGGCGAGGTGCTGCCGCCCGAGGCGCTCGGCGCCTTCTTCGCGGGTTACGGGCTGGTGACGGCGGAGGATCCCTCGGTGCAGCTGCTGCTGCGCAACCGGGTTCTGGCGGAATGGTGGGGGCTTCCGGCGAGGCCCGAGGACCGGGGACCGGCGCAGGCGCGGCGCTGGGCCGGGGTGCAGGCGCTGGCGGGGCGGGTGTTTCCCGGCGCCTGAGCGCGGCGCGGGTCGCGGTGTTGCGACGCCTCCGGCGGGAGTATTTGGGGAAAGATGAAAGATTGCCGTGCGGCGGGGGCCGGGGCTTATCAATGAAAAATGCGCCCCCAGAGGGAGGCGCATTTCTCTAGAACGCTGGGCCGGAAGGCTCAGATCGACTCGTTGATCCAGCTTGCCAGCGAGGCCTTGGGGGCGGCGCCGGCGCGGTTCGAGATCACCTGGCCGTCCTTGAAGATGAAGAGCGCAGGAATGCCGCGCACGCCCATCATGGCGGCGGTGTTCGGGTTCTGGTCGACGTCGACCTTGGCGATCTTGATCTTGCCCTCATACTCGGCGGCGAGCTCTTCCAGAGCCGGGCCGATCTGCTTGCAGGGGCCGCACCATTCGGCCCAAAAATCCACCACAACGGGGATGTCGGAGTTCTTCACTTCTTCGTCGAAGGTCGCGTCGGTGACGGGGACGGTGGCCATGGGAGGTCTCCTTGGCAGGGGTTTGGCAGCAGGGCGCGCGGCAGGGCGCACCCGGTGTTCGGGGGGCGAAGGTAGGCACGCCCCGGGGAGTCGTCAAGTTGCAGTAGTCCTGTGCAGCGCCGCACACACCAGATCGTGTGGCAACACCATGAGCTCCTGCGTCGCGGTCCAGATGAGCCCGGTCTCGATCTCGCGCCCGGGGAAGACCTGTGCCAGCGCGGCGGCATAGGCGCCCATCTGGCGCAGCAGCCCCTCGGGCACCTCGGCCGGGGTGCGGGGCACGGTGCGGTTCGACTTGAAGTCGAGCGCGATGACCTTGCCGGGGGTGACCAGCAGCCGGTCGATGACGCCGTGGATGCGTCCCAAAGGCTCTATCCCGGCGGAAATCGGCACTTCGGCGAGGGCTTCGCCGGCAAAGACCGGGGCCAGCGCGGGGGCGGCGAGCACGGCCAGCGCCTCGGTGACGATGCTGTCTGTCTCCTCCGGCAGGTCCTCGGCCAGGGTCAGCACGTGCGGCACCGCCTCGGCGCGCTCGGGCGCGGAAAGCGGCGCGAGATGTTCGAGCAGCAGGTGCAGCACCGTGCCGCGCAGCTTGGCTTCCTCCTCGTCGAGCCCCTCGATCCCCGAGAGCGCCTTGGCGCCGCCGAGGTCGGAGGGCGAGCGGCTTTCGGGCAGCGGCGCGGGCAGGGGCGCAGGGGTCAGCAGGTGCGGCGGCAACTCCGGAAGCACCGGGGCCTGCACCGTGACCTGCTCGAAGGGCAGGTGCGACCAGTCCGCCTGACCCAGACGCAGGCCCTCGCCCGAGCCCCATTTGCCGAAATCGTAGCCGACGGCCTCGGCCCCGGCGCGCTCCATACCCCTTTGCACCTGGTCGAACCAGGCGCTGCCGTCCTTGCCGAGATTACCGGCGGCGGCGACCACCAGCCATTTCTCGGCGCGGGTCAGGGCGACGTAGAGCAGCCGGTCGCGCTCGCGTTCGGCGGCGGCCTTGGCGGTCTCCAGCGCCTCGGCCTGCACCTGCGGCTGCGCCGCGGCGCTCGACTGCCAGACCATGCCGGCGGTCTCGCCGCTCCCGGCGGGCAGCAGGCGCTCGCGGATGGTCTTGGTGGGCTGGGCGCAGTCGGGCAGGATGACGATCGGCGCCTCAAGGCCCTTGGAGCCATGCACCGTCATCACCCGAATGCGGGCCCCGGCGCTGTCGGGGGCGCGCTTGATCTCGAGATCGTCGGACTGCATCCACTCGAGGAAGCCGGTGAGCGAGGGCACGGTGCTCTGCTCGTAGGCCAGCGCCTGCTGCAGCAGCGCGTTGATCCCGTCCTCCGCCTCTTCGCCGAGCCGCCCGAGCAGCTTCTGCCGGCCGCGGTGGCGGGTGAGGATGCGCTCGATGAGGTCGTAGGGGCGCAGGAAGTCGGTCTTGCCGAGCAGGTCGTCCATCACCCGCAGCACGGCGGGAAACTCCTCGCGCCGGTCGCGCAGGGCGACCCAGAGGTAGCTGCCGGGCTTGCGGTGGTGGGCGAGGTCGAAGAGCGCTTTCTCGGTCAGGCCGAAGAGCGGCGAGCGCAGCGCGGTGGCGAGCGAGAGGTCATCCTCGGGCGTGGCGAGGAAGGCCAGCAGCGCGCCGATATCCTTCACCGCCAGTTCCGACATGACCTTCAACCGGTCGGCGCCCGCGATGGGAAGGCCGCGGGTCTTGATGGCGCGGATGATCTCGGTGAAGAGCGTGCCGCGCCGGCGCACGAGGATCAGGAAGTCGCCGGCATGGGCGGGGCGGGCCTTGTAGCTGCCGGTGTTGCCGATCTCGACGGGGAGCGGCGTGCCGATGGTCTCGGCGATGAAGGTGGCGATGCGGTTCGCGAGCCGCACCGTGTGATGCTGCGCGCCGATGCGGTCGACCGGTTCGTACCACTCGGCGTCTTCCTCCTCCTCCTTGGCGGGCTCGATATGCGGCCAGAGATCGACCCTTCCCGGCATCTCGGACTTGAAGGCCTTGTGTCTCTGTTCCGGGGAAAACCCTGACTCCTCGCGGCCCTCGAAGGTGGCATCGACCAGCTTCAGCACCGGCCCGGCGGAGCGGAAGGAATATTCCAGCATCATCCGCGACAGCGGCGCGTCGGTGCCCTGCAGCCGCTCGGCGAAGTCGTCGCACATGCGGTCGAACTCGCGCGGGTCGGCACCCTGGAAGGAGTAGATCGACTGCTTCTTGTCGCCGACGACGAAGATCGTCCGCCGCACGTCGCCGCGCGCCCCCTCGCCGGAGGTGAACTCGCGCGCCAACCGCTCGATCACCTGCCACTGCACCGGGCTCGTGTCCTGCGCCTCGTCGACGAGGATGTGGTCGATGCCGCCGTCGAGGCGGTAGAGCACCCAGTCCGCCACCCGGTCGTCGGCCAGCAGGTCGCGGGCGCGCACCACCAGATCGTCGAAGTCGAGCCAGCCGCGGCGCATCTTCTCGGCCTCGTAGGCCGGAAGGAAGACCTGTGCAAAGCGGTGCAGGGTGATCTCGCGCTTCACCGCCTCGACGGCGAGCCGCGCCTCGCGGGCCTCTTCCACCCTTTGCGCCAGCTGCTCCAGCCGCGGCGCGTCGGGGCCGAGCGCCTGCTTGCTGTCCTTGGTCGGCACGCGGCTGCTGATCGTGCCCTTCTGGGTGAGCAGCGCATCTTCCAGCGCGAGCATCCCGGCCATGTCGGGCCCGGTGAAGCGTGCAAGCTTGTCCGCCGCGCCCTGGTCGGTGCTCTTGCCGGCCTGCAGCACGGGGATCACCCGGGCGATGAGGTCCGTTTCGCTGCCGAGGAAGACCTCGGCCAGCACCGCCTCCTCGTCCATGTCGCCGGGCAGCCCGTAGAGCGCGCGGATGTCCTCGGCGGTGCGGGGCGGCAGGAAGGCGGCTTTGCGCCCGCAGAGCTCGGCCAGCAGCGCCTCGGGCTGTTCGCCGAGGAAAGGGGCCATGGCCTCGATGAGATGGGCGTCGCGCCCTTCGGCCATGCGTTCCAGCACCTCGGCGCGCAGCATCTCGGCGGCGCGGTCCTCCATCTCGGTGAACTGAGGCGAGACCCCGGCCTCGAGTGGGAAGCGCCGCAGCAGGCTCGCGCAGAATGAGTGGATGGTCTGGATGCGCAGGCCGCCGGGCGTCTCGATGGCGCGAGCAAAGAGCGTGCGGGCCTGTCGCAGCCGCTCGGGCGGCAGCGCGCCGTCGAGGCCGAGCTGGCGGAGTTCACGGACGAGATCGTCATCGTCCCGCATCGCCCAGTCCCCGAGCCGCTTGAACAGGCGGTTCTGCATCTCGGTGGCGGCGGCCTTGGTGTAGGTCAGGCACAGGATGTGCTCGGGCAGCACCTCGTCGAGCAGCAGCCGCGCCACCCGGTCGGTCAGCACGCGGGTCTTGCCCGAGCCCGCGTTGGCGGCAAGCCATGTCGAGGCATCCGGGCGGGCCGCCTGCACCTGCTTTTCGCTGGCCTCGTTGCGGCTCATTCCAGCATCTCCCGTTCGGCGGCGTCGATCACGTCCCATTCGCCGAAGCGCGAGAGGTGGTCGTAGTCGGAAAAGTCGTTCTCGCTCAGCATGGCGGCGCGGGCGGTGTAGCCGCGATCCGGCTCGAACCAGCGGGTCATCAGGGTCTCGAACTGGCTCCAGACCTTCGACGGCGGCACCTCGTCGAGCGGCGCCTCGACCTCGTTCGGGTTGACTGAGACCGAGACGAAGACCGCCCGCGCGGCGTGGCGCGGCTGCAGGTTCGGGAAGGCGCCGCGCTCGACCATGGCGGCCTCGAGCAGCAGCTGCTTGTCGAAGTTCTTCTGCTGCTTGGCCGTCGGGGCGGCGCCGGTCTTGTAGTCGTAAAGATGGGCGTTGCCCTTCTCGTCGATGTCGATCCGGTCGGCAGTGCCCTTGAGGGTGAAGCCGAGCGCGGCGATGTCGCTCGAGCCGCTGGTCTCGAAATGCGCCGGGCGGGCGATCTGCTGACGCTGCGCCTCGGTGCGGGTGAACCACTCGGCGATACGGCCGATGCGCGACTGCCAGACGTGGCGGGTCACCGGGAAGGGCAGCACATCGCGATCGCCGATCACCGTCGCGGCCTTGGCGCGCAGCGCCTCGGCACTCAGAAGCCCCGGATCAGAGACTGTTTCGCGCACGAATTCCTCGAACACCTGATGGATCAGGATGCCGCGCAGCAGGGCGTCGGGGGCGCGTTGCAGCGGGTTGAGCGGGCGCAGCCGCAGCACGCGCTTGGCGTAGATCGCGTAGGGGTCGCGGATCAGCGTCTTGATCTCGGTGACCGAGAGCTGCCTTGGCCGCGCCGCGACGGGGGGCACCGGCGAGGGGCGCGCGGCGGCGGGGGTCTTGATCGGCGCCTCGACCTGCCGGGCCAGCGCCAGCCAGTGCCTGCCGCGATCCTTCATCGCCTCGAGCGCCTGCGGCCCCTGCTTCGCGGGCAGGCCGTTCATCAGGTTCATCAGGCGGTTCACCCAGCGCGCGGGCACGGTCTCGGCGTCGTCGGATTTCAGCGCGCGGGTGATCCAGACCTCCTCGGCGGCGACCGCCTGCTGGAAGTCATGCGCGGCAAGGCCGATGCGCCGCTCGGGCAGCAACAGGCCCGCCTTGTGGCGCATCCGGCGGTTGAGCCACGGGTCGGCGCCGGGGATTTCCGGCCAGCTGCCCTCGTTGAGCCCGCCGAGGATCAGCAGCTCGGCCCCCATGACGCGGGCCTCGAGCGTACCCCAGATCAGGATGCGCGGGTGCGGCGCGTCGCGGTCGCGCACCTCGCCCTTGGCAAGGATCGCGCCGAAAAGGTCGGCATAGTCGCGCGCGTCGAGGTCGGTGCCGTGGCTCGCCTCGCCCTCGAGCTCGGCGACTGCCTGCCGCGCCTTGCGGCCCGCGCCTTCCTTCCAGAGCTCGGATTCGCCGTGTTCGGGCCCGGCGGCGATGGCCTCGGCCCGCTCCACGTGATGGGCCAGCCAGTCGCTCAGCGCGCGGGTGCCGTGAAGCGGCGGCTGGCAGAAGGTCTCGGCGACCCAGTGCGCCCAGTCGGGGAAGCCGGCGGCCGCGCCCCAGGCCTCGATCAGCTCGGGCTTGGGGAAGGGCCAGCTCTTCTTGCGGATGTGCAGTTCCAGCTCGCGGGTGGCGCGCAGGTGGTTGTTGCGCTCGGATCCGCTGTGGGTGAGCGGGTGCTTCAGCAGCGAGAGCAGGCTCTCGGCGGTCAGCTCGCGCTGGAAGAGCGCCGCCACCTGCCGCAGGAAGCGCCCCGGCGGGGTCAGCTGCAGCGGGATGCCGGCGCTGTCGTCGGGCACGATGTCCCAGCGGTCGAGCGCGGCGGTCACCTGCCGGGTCAGCATCCGGTCGGGGGTGATCAGCGCCGCCGTGGTGCCCCTTTCCGCCGCCTCGCGCAGGCGCAGGGCGATGGCCATCGCCTCCTCGCGCTTCGAATTGGCCTCGACCAGCGTGAGCTTTGCCGTCGCCTCGGTCAGATCGGGCAGGTGCACGCCCTCGGAGCGCCACTGGTCGGTGACCGGCGCCGGGCGCAGGGCGAGCGAGACCAGCCGGTTGCGCGCCGCGCTGGGCGGGGCCTCGCCGTGCCAGTGCGGCAGGGTCACCGGGTCGAGTGCCAGCTCGTGCAGCAGCCGGGCGAAGCGGAACTGCGGGTGATCCTCGCCCGAGAGCGCGTCGGTCAGCCCGCCCCAGACCGGCCCGGGCATGTCGAAATCATAGCCCGGCAGCACCAGCGCGCCCTGCGGCAGGCGCGAGACCGCGCACATCAGCCGGTGCGTGCCCCCGCGCGAGCCGGTGGAGCCGGCAAGGATCACCGGGTGCTCGGGCGGGGTCTCTTCCCAGCGTTTCAGTCTCTCTTCCAGCGCATAACGGCGGAAGGCGATGGTGTCCGGCGCCTCTTCGCCCTGCTCGAAATAGCGCTGCACGATGCTGAGGAAGCTGAGCGCGCGCTGCCAGTGGCCGGACTCGTCGCTGACGTCGAGCTGGGCGATCTGGTCGGGCGAGACGCCCTCGTCCTGCATCTCGTCCATCAGCGTGGCGAGGCTGTCGGCCAGATCGAAGAGCGCGGCGCGCGGGGCGAGGTCGGGCTGCGCGTCGAGTAGCCGCGACACGAGGCCGGTCAGTTCGAGCCTGCGGCGCAGCGGCGGCACCGGCGCGGGCAGGTCGCGCAGCGCGGCCGGGTCGGCCATGTCGGTCAGCAGGCGGATGCGCGGCAGCAGCGTCGCGGGACCGGAATCGAAGATTGCCTTCACCCGCCGCGCCATGCGGCTGGTGTTGAGGATCAGTTCGACCTTGGCCATCTCCTCGGGCGGGCGGCCGGCCATGCGGTCCCGCAGGCCCGCGACCAGCGCGGCGGGGAAATCGATGCCGGGGGCAAGCCCGTAGACGCGGGGGGTGCCGCTCGGCTCAAACATGGCGGGCCAGCATCTCTTCGGCGAGGGTGATGCCCTCGGGGTGGCCGACATCGGCCCAGTGTCCGGGGTAGTCGAGCCCGCAGAGCCGGCCCTCGTCCCCCATCCGCTGCCAGAGCGTGCGCAGCGAGAACACCTCCTCGGGGATTTCCGCCAGCAGCTCGGTCTTGAGTATCTGCGCGCCGGTGTAGACGTGATCGCCTTTCCAGCGCAGCTGGCCATCCCCTTGCAGCGTGAAGTCTCCGGCACCCTTGCGGCCCACGGCGTTCGCCAGCGGCACGCAGAGCAGCAGCGCGTCCATGCGGGCGGGATCCCAGGCCTCGGCCAGCAGGCGCAGCGGGTTCGGCCCGGCCCAGACCGCATCGGTGTTGAGCGTGAAAACCGGCTCCGGACCCAGCAGCGGCAGGGCATGGCGCAGCCCGCCGCCGGTGTCGAGGATCTCGGGCTGCTCGACCGAGACGACGACCCCGCTGCGGTCGAGATGCGCGACGACCTGCTCGGCGCGGTAATGGGCATTCACGACGCGCGTGGGCAGGCCGGTCGTCAGCGCCAGCGCGTGGTCGAGCAGCGGCTTTCCGGCCACCTCGATCAGCGGCTTGGGGCGGTCGGCGGTCAGCGCGCCCATGCGGGTGCCGAAGCCCGCGGCAAAGAGCATCACGGCATGGGGCATCAGGATTTGAGCCTTTCGAGGGTCTCGGGCGTCGGCGCGGGCAGCGCCGGGTCCAGCAGGGCGCGGATCCCGGCCAGCGCCGGATGCGCGAGGTCGGTCTGCAGGTGGTCCCAGACACGCGGGATGAGGTCGATGTACTGCGGCTTGCCGCGTTTCTTCGCCAGCGAGGCGAAGACGCCGAGGATGCGCAGGTTGCGCTGCACGCCGAGCACGGCGAGTGCGGTGCGGAACGGCGTCTCGTCTGTGCCGGTCTGGTCGAGATAGTGCCGGATGCAGGCCTCGGCGGTGGCGTCCGAGACATCCCGGCGGGCGTCGCGGATCAGCGAGATCAGGTCATAGGCGCGGTGGCCCTTCAGCGCGTCCTGGAAATCGAGCAGCCCGGCCCGGGCCGCGCCCTCGCGTTCGGGCAGCCAGAGGATGTTCTCGGCGTGGTAGTCGCGCAGGATCATCACGTCGGTTTCGGGGGCGTGCTCGGCGATCAGCGCGTCGAAGGCGGCGATCACCCGGTCGCGGGTCGCGGGATCGTGCGGTGCGCCGGTGCCGGGCACGTAGGCGTCGAAGGCAAGGCCGGTGATCCGCGACAGGTGCGCCGCGTCGGCCACCGGCAGATCCTCGGGCGGGGCGTGGCGGTGCAGCGCGATCAGCGCGTCGGTTGCCCCGAGATAGAGCCGCTTTTCGGTCGCGGCATCGGTGCAGAGCCGGGCGACGAGCCCGTCGCCGAGATCCTCGAGCAGCAGCAGGCCCGGCGCCTCGGCCAGCACCCGCGGCGCGCTGAGGCCGATCTGCAGCAGGTGCCGCGCGAGCCGGGCGAACAGCGCCACGTCGCCCTCGGGGTCCTCCATAAGGATCGCGGTCTCGGCCCCGCGCGCCAGCCGCGTGTAGCGGCGCGACGAGGCATCCCCGGCCAGCGGCTGCGCCTCGGCGCCACCCCAGCCCGCGGTGAACAGGAAATCTTTCACGAAAGCCCCTCCAGGCGGCTGTCCCAGCGCGCGTCCTGCCAGTCGAGCGTCACCTGCCGGGTCTCGTCGCCGGTCACCTCGAAGCTCAGCGTCAGGGCCGAGGCGGGGGTGAGATCGGCCAGCCGGTCGGGCCATTCCACGAGGCAGATCGCCTCGTCAAAGGCCTCGTCCAGCCCCAGTTCGACCACCTGGTCGGGGTTCGAGAGCCGGTAGAGATCGCTGTGCCAGAGCTCGCCCGTGGGCACGTCGTAGACCTGCACCAGCGTGAAGGTGGGCGAGGGCACGTCCTCGGGCTCGTCCATCAGCGACTGAATCAGGCAGCGGGCGAAATGGGTCTTGCCCGCGCCGATGCCGCCGATCAGCAGCAGCACGTCGCCGGGGCGCAGGCGCGGGGCCAGCGTGGCGGCCAGCGCGCAGGTGGCGTCTGGGGAGGGCAGGGACAGGGCGCGCGTCGTCATGGCGGGAAGATCCCGCCCCCGCCCGCGCGCGCAAGCGGCATCCGGACGTCAGCCGGGCGCGTGTGCGGCGACGGTGCGCTCGGTGAAGCGGACGAGGGTCGCGCCGCCGGGCATCGGGTCCACCCGGCAGAGCAGGGGCGTGCCGTCGAGCATGTCGAGCGGCGCGTCCCAGGAGGCCCGCTCGCGCAAGCTCAGGACGAAGTCGCGGATGTCGCCCCAGATCGGGCTCGGCGCGCAGGCGGCCTGCCAGCGGGCGGTCGCCCCGGCGACCGAAAGCTCGGCGACGCGGGTGTCGGGGTCATCGTCCCAGAGCCGCGCATAGGCCTCGTTGCAGAAGCTGAGCCCGCCCTGGTGCGAGAACACCGCCACCGCGTCCTCGAGGCAGTCGAGCACCGAATGCACCTGCTCGAGCTCCTGCCGAAAGCGGCGCGTGAGCGAGATCTCCGAGCTGATGTCCTCGAAGAGAAGGGCGATGCCGGCGTCGGGATGCGGGCGGCCGGTGATCCGGTAGGTCAGGCCCGAGGGCAGTTCCCATGTCTCGACGTAGAGATCGGAGGAGGCCGCCGCGATCACCCCCGACAGGTGTTCGCGCCAGCTCTGGTAGTTCTTCGGCTCGGGCATCATCCGCCCCTCGCGCAGCGCGTCGAAGAAGCTCATCAGGTTGGGCCGGGTGGAGAGGAACTCGGCCGGAAGGCTGGTGAGGTCGATCAGCGCGGGGTTGAACAGCGCCAGCCGGCGGTCGCGGTCGAAGACGGCGAGGCCGATCGGCAGGTGCGCGAAGATGCGCGTCAGGGTCTGCAGGAAATTGCGCTGGTTCACCTCGGAGCGGATGATCGCGTCGATATTGGTCGCGAAGTGAATCCAGCCGTTGCGGGTGCGGTGCGACTGGACCTCGTACCAGAACTGGCTTTCCTCGCCGCGCGCGCCGAGCGCGGTGCGGTTGCGGCGCGTGTCGCTGCCGTTGGCGACCGCAAGCTCGAACGGCGCGGGGCCGGTCGGATCGGCCCCCACCTGCGCGCAGGCGTCCTCGTAGGCGGCGTTGTACCAGATCACGGCATCGGCCTCGTCGCTCTGCCAGATCGGGCTCGGCACCAGCGCGACCGCGCGGCGCAGGCGGGGCAGGTCCTGCTGCTCCTGCAGCAGCTTCAGCTGCTGGCCCGCCGGCAGGAAGGGGGCGCGGACCGAGAGCCGCAGCGACGTGCCCTCGGGCGAAAGCACCAGCTCGCTGCCCGGCGCATGGAGCGCGGCGTAGCTGGCGGAGACCCTTGGGGCGGTCTCGGGCAGGGGGCCGAAGAAGGGCTCGAGCCGCTGGCGCAGGTCGGGCCAGCCCGGCGCATCCTCGGGGGCGAGGTCGAGCATGTGGCGCGCGGCGCGGGTCATGTCGATCACCCGTCCGCCGGCCATCAGGATCTGGGTGTCGGCAGCCGATGCGGGCCCCGGTTCGGGAGAGCGCGCAGGGCCGTTGGTGTCGCGGGGCTCGCGCAGGATGAGCGCGCCGGTGAGGGCGGCGAAGCAGGCGCCGATACCGATGGCGAGCGCAACTGTCAGGTCCAAGCCCATCTCCGCAAGTCAGGACGTCCTGCCTCACTAATGCCAGAAAGGTTAATTTTTCCTTAATCTTGAGCGAGTGATCAAGTTCGCGCGGGCGCGGTATGGCCCGGGATCCTCAGCCGTCGAACACCGGGTTCTCGCCGAGCGGAGTGCCCGGCGGCAGGTCCGGAGCGACGATTGCGTCGCGCGGCCAGACCAGTTCCACCACCGCGCCGCGGCGGGTGCCCGGCGGCTCGGGCGCGGTCGGGTCCGAGCCGTTGGCAAAGCTCAGCTCGGCGCCGGAGCGCTCCAGCAGGGTCTTGGCGATGAAGAGGCCCAGCCCCATGCCCTCGTATTCCGGCCGCGCGCGGCGCTCGGCCTCGGTGCGGCGGCGGCGGATCATCGGATCGCCGATCCGGCCGATCATCTGCGGCGGAAAGCCCGGCCCGTCGTCGATGATCCGCACGGTGACGCTGCGCGCGTCCCATCCGGCCTCGATCCAGACCCGGCTGCGGGCGAAATCCACGGCGTTCTGCACGAGGTTGCGCAACCCGTGGATCACCTCGGGGTGGCGCAGGATCTGCGGCATCGGCAGCTCGGTGCCCTCGATCGTGTCGAGCGAGACCAGCTTGCCGCGGTTCTCGTGCGGCTCGGCGGCCTCGCGGATCACCTCGGTCAGCGGCGCGCGGCGCAGGTGCAGGTCGTCCTTCCCGGCCCGCCCCATGGAGCGCAGGATGTCGCGGCAGCGGTCGGCCTGCGCGCGGATCAGCCGCGCGTCCTCCTGCAGCTCGGGCCGGTCGTCGAGCTCTTCGATGAGCTCGGCCGAGGTCAGCTTGATCGTCGCCAGCGGCGTGCCGAGCTCATGCGCCGCGGCGGCCACGACGCCGCCGAGGTCGTTCAGTTTCTGCTGCCGCGACAGCGCCATCTGCGTGGCGTTGAGCGCGTCGGACATGGCGTTCATCTCGGTGGTCACCCGGCGCGCGTAGACCGACAGGAAGACCAGCGCGATGGCCACCGCGACCCATTGTCCGAAGACGAAGAGGTCGGGGATCTGCAGCACCTGCCCGTCGACCGTGTGCAGCGGCACATGCGCGAAGACCATGCCCGAGATCAGCAGGAAGGCGGTGATGTTGAGCACGATGGTCGAGCGCAGCGAGAGCATCACCGCCGAGACGGTGACCGGCCCAAGCACCATCACCGAGAACGGGTTGTGCAGCCCGCCGGTGAGGTAGAGCAGGAAGCACAGCTGCAGGAGGTCGAACATCACCATCAGGAAGTTCTCGGCTTCCGACAGGCGCTTGGTCTCGGGGAAGACGAGGCTGGCGACGAGGTTGCCCATCACCGAGATGCCGACGGCGAGGTAGCACAGGCCGAGCGGCAGCTGCAGGTCGTAGATCGACTGCGCGACGACCAGCGCGGCGATCTGGCCGCAGATCGCCACCCAGCGCAGCAGGATCATCGTGCGCAGGCGGATGAAGGTGCTGCGTTCCTCCTGCCAGAGCAGGCCTTGGTCCGTCGGGCTCATGCCAATGCCTTCTTTCCAGTGCTTTCCCGCTTGATCCCCGGGGGGCAGTTGTTAGGTCTGGGAGTGTTAATTCCCGGGCGGGGATTTGCAATGCGCCGCGCCGCGATCTCCTGCCCTGTTCCGAAGGAGAGTGCCATGAGACCAGCCGCGCTTTTCGCCATCGCCGTCGCCGGCGGACTCGTCGCGCTCTCGGCGGGGATGTGGGTGGCCACGCAACTGGGGCAGGGGGACGACCGCTTCGCCGAGTGCCGCGAGGGTGCCGTGGCGGGCGGCACCGGGGCGATCGGCGGGCCCTTCGAGCTGGTGACGCCGGACGGCAGGACGGTGACCGATGCCGAGGTGATCACCGAGCCGACGCTGCTCTATTTCGGCTATACCTTCTGCCCCGACGTCTGCCCGCTCGACAACATGCGCAACGCCGAGGCGGTCGACCTGCTGGCCGAGAGGGGCTATTCTGTGACGCCGGTGATGATCAGCGTGGATCCCGCGCGCGACACGCCCGAGGTGATGGGGCAATATGCCGCCAACATCCATCCCAAGATGATCGGCCTGACCGGGTCGGAGGCGCAGATCGCAAAGGCGGCGCAGGCCTACAAGGCCTACTACAAGAAGAACGACGACGATCCCGAGTACTACTCGGTGGACCACTCGGCCTTCACCTACCTCGTGCTGCCCGGCAGCGGCTTTGCCGAGTTCTTCCGCCGTGACGTGACACCCGAGGAACTGGCCGAGCGCGCCGCCTGTTTCATCGACCGGACGTGACGCGAAACGCGCCCACGATTTGACCGCATGTCGCGGGCGGGATAAGAGAAATTCTCATACGGCGCTTCATGCCGCTCCAAAGAACGGGGGCCCCCGTGGCGGAACTGACACAAGACGATCTGGGCGACGATCGCTCGCTGCTGCTTGTCGATGACGACGAGCCTTTCCTCAAGCGGCTGGCCAAGGCCATGGAGAAGCGCGGCTTCGAGGTCGAGACCGCCGAGTCCGTCGCCGGCGGCATCGCCATCGCCAAGGCCCGTCCGCCGGCCTACGCGGTGGTCGACCTGCGGCTCGAGGACGGCAACGGGCTCGACGTGGTCGAGGCGCTGCGCGAACGTCGGCCCGACAGCCGCATCGTCGTGCTGACCGGCTACGGCGCCATCGCCACCGCCGTGGCGGCGGTGAAGATCGGCGCCACCGACTACCTGTCGAAACCCGCCGATGCCACCGACATCACCAACGCGCTGCTGTCGCGCGGCGACGACCTGCCGCCGCCGCCGGAAAACCCGATGAGCGCCGACCGGGTGCGCTGGGAGCATATCCAGCGGGTCTACGAGCTCTGCGACCGGAACGTGTCGGAGACCGCGCGGCGGCTCAACATGCACCGCCGGACGCTGCAGCGCATCCTCGCGAAGCGCTCGCCGAAGTAGGGCGGCGCGCCGGACGTGTGCGCCCTGCGGGCGCATGCCTCCGGCGGGGATATTTTCGACAAGTGGAAGACGGGGGCGTGGCGCGGCTCAGAGATCGTAGCGCTTGAGCACCTTGTCGACGGTGCTGCCGTCGCCGAGCCGGTAGCCGCGGATATGGCCGTAATCCTCGAAGCCGCGGCTCTGGTAGTAGATCAGCCCGCCCTCGTTGTCGGCGCGGATCTCGGCGTTGATCCAGGCATAGCCCTCGCGGGCGCAGGCGGCGCGGGTCGCCTCGAAGAGCGCCGAGCCGATGCCGAGCTTGGTGCGGCCGACCCGCGCGAAGCTGGCGATCTGCGCGACGCTGTCGCCGAGCTCGCGGTGCGGCTCGACCCACTGGAAGCCGAGCAGCTCGCCGTCCCCGGCCTCGGCGAGGTGCCAGATGGCACGGGGCGTCGCCATCCAGCGGCGCAGATCGTCGCCGGTCACCGGCTCGGTCAGGGCGGTGGTGCCGCCCTGCGTGATCACCTCGTTGAGGAGCTCGGCCATCGGCCTTGCATCGAGCGCGCCGGCACGGCGGACGGAGATCGGGGAGGCGGTCACAGCAGCTCCAGGAGTTCGGCGTGGCGCGCCGTGTAGGCGCGGCGCACCTCCACGGGCGGGCGCAGGTGGATGTCGAGCCCCTCGGTCAGGGCGGCGTCGGGGCGCTTGAAGAAGCGCGAGGCCTCGGCTTCGGAGAAACCGGCGATCTGCACCGCCTCCATCCAGGCCGAGACGTTGTCGGCCTTCTTGATCTGCTTCTTCAGCGCGGGCGAGGGCGCGGAGGGCAGGCCGAAGCGGAGGTGGATCGCCGCCGCCAGCCGCTTGTCGAGCTCGCCGTAGCCCGGGCCGACCGCCGCCTTCACCGGCGAGATCATGTCTCCGATCACGTATTCGGGCGCGTCGTGCAGCAGGGCAAAGAGCTTCTCGGCGGGGCTGGCGGCGGGGCAGAGGCGGCAGAACAGCGTCTCGACCAGCAGCGAGTGCTCGGCGACGGAATAGGGGAAGTCGCCCTTGGTCTGGCCGTTCCAGCGGGCGACGAAGGCGAGGCCGTGGGCGATGTCCTCGATCTCGATATCGACCGGGGTCGGGTCCAGCAGGTCGAGGCGGCGGCCGGAGAGCATGCGCTGCCAGGCGCGGGGTTGCTTGGGCATGGTCAGACCTCGAGGTCTTCTGTGGCGTAGACGAAATTGCCGTGCAGCTTTCCGCGCATCTCGTAGCCGAGGCCGCGGAACGTGCGCTGGATCCAGGTCGCGTTGCCGTGGTTCTCGAGGATCAGGATCGGCCGGCAGCGGTGGACGAGGTGATAGGCCCCCTTCAGCGCGCGCTTCTCGTGGCCCTCGACGTCGAGCTGCAGGATCGAGACCTGCCGGTCGCGGGGGATCACGTAGTCGAGCATGAGTGCCTGCACCGGGGTGGTGCCGGGGCCGGGGGTCTCGGTGAAATGCGACAGCCCGCCAAGCGGCGCGCCGGTTGCGTCATGGGTGCGGAAGAGCACGCTTTCCTCGGCGCTCGACAGGGCGGCATTGGCGAGGGTGACGTTGCCGAGCGCGTTGAGGCGGACCGTCTCCTGCGCGCAGGCAAAGCTGCCGGGGTTCGGCTCGAAGGCCCAGAGCACCGCGCCGGGCGCCAGCGCCGAGGCGACGCCGGGCAGGAAATCCCCGAAGAAGGTGCCGGCATGAATCACGTCGCCCCGCCCCGCCCGGGCGCGCATGAAGGCGATGGTCTGCGGCTCGTAGACCTCTCCGGCCAGAACGGCCCTGACCGCCGGGCGGCTGTCGAGCCCGTGCGGCAGGCAGTAGCACCCGTACTGGTTGCTGTGGATTTGCTGGTTCACGCTTGGCCTGTTCCGCGGCGGATTATGCTTCCGTTCGGGCAGGATTGTGATGCACGTTGCGGGGCATAGCAAGGGATGCTACCCCGCGCAGCAATCCCGATATTCGAATTGGAGCGCCGGACCATGGCTGAAGACTATATCGTCAAGGACATTTCGCTGGCCGAGTTCGGCCGCAAGGAGCTGGACATCGCCGAAACCGAGATGCCGGGCCTGATGGCCTGCCGCGCGGAATTCGGCGAGGCACAGCCGCTGAAGGGCGCGCGCATCGTCGGCTCGCTGCACATGACCATCCAGACCGCCGTGCTGATCGAGACGCTGAAGGCGCTGGGCGCCGACGTGCGCTGGGCCTCGTGCAACATCTTCTCGACCCAGGACCACGCCGCCGCCGCCATCGCCGCGGGCGGCACGCCGGTCTTTGCGGTGAAGGGCCAGACCCTTACCGAGCACTGGGACTACCTCGACCGCTCGTTCATGTTCCCCGAGGGCGCGAACATGATCCTCGACGACGGCGGCGACGCGACGCTCTACATCCTGCTCGGCGCGCGCGCCGAGGCGGGTGAGGACCTGGGCGTTGCGACCTCGGAAGAGGAAGAGGTGATCCACGCGCAGATCCGGAAGCGCATGGAGCTGAGCCCGGGCTGGTTCACCAAGACCCGCGCCGACATCATGGGCGTCTCGGAAGAGACTACCACCGGCGTGCACCGCCTGTACGATCTGCAGAAGAAGGGCCTGCTGCCCTTCCCCGCGATCAACGTGAACGACTCGGTCACCAAGTCGAAGTTCGACAACAAGTACGGCTGCCGCGAGAGCCTCGTGGACGGCATCCGCCGCGCCACCGACGTGATGCTGGCGGGCAAGGTCGCCGTGGTCTGCGGCTACGGTGACGTGGGCAAGGGCTCGGCCGCCTCGCTGGCCGGGGCCGGCGCGCGGGTGAAGGTCACCGAGGCCGATCCGATCTGCGCCCTGCAGGCGGCGATGGACGGTTTCGAGGTGGTGCTGCTGGAGGACGTCGTCGCCGACGCCGACATCTTCATCACCACGACCGGCAACAAGGACGTGATCCGCATCGAGCACATGCGCGAGATGAAGAACATGGCCATCGTCGGCAACATCGGCCACTTCGACAACGAGATCCAGGTGGCCAACCTGCGCAACCACAAGTGGACCAACATCAAGGAACAGGTGGACATGATCGAGATGCCCTCGGGCAACAAGATCATCCTGCTCTCCGAAGGGCGCCTGCTGAACCTCGGCAACGCCACCGGCCACCCGAGCTTCGTGATGTCGGCCTCGTTCACCAACCAGGTGCTGGCGCAGATCGAGCTCTACAAGAACGGCGCGCAGTACGAGAACAAGGTCTACATCCTGCCCAAGCACCTCGACGAGAAGGTGGCGCGGCTGCACCTCGACCGCGTCGGCGCCAAGCTGACCAAGCTCTCGCCGGCGCAGGCGGCCTATATCGGCGTGACGCCGGAGGGCCCGTTCAAGCCCGAGCACTACCGCTACTGAGGCAGAGCCTGTCCAAGGCTTTCTTGCAGACGCCCCGCCCCTTCGGCGGGGCGTTTCGCTTTTGGTGCGGGCAGACGTCTCCGGCGGGAGTATTTGGGGAAAGATGAAAGGGCGCGCGGTTTCACCCGGGCGTCACATCACGGCCACGTGATCGTTACGCGGGGCCCGTAGCAGCGGCGCATTGCAGCATCCACGAGGAGTTCCCGATGCGCCTTTCGCTTTCCCTTCTCGCCCTCGCCAGCGCGTTTGCCGCGCCCGCCACGGCCCAGGAGATCTTCCCGGCCAAGCTTGCCGGTCACGCCTTCCTGCCCGCGCTGTCGCTGGTCGAGCCGCCGGCCGACGCGCCGCGCGACGCCTGGCTCTCGGGCAAGTTCACCGGCGCCGTGCGCAACGAGGCGGCGATGAGCGTCGAGGGCAATGTCGGCAAGGCCTACGGCAACCACGGCACCGGCATCTCGCTGCCCTTCATCGGCCAGCCGGTGCAGGGCATGTCGGGCTTTGCCATGACCCGCGCCGAGGACGGCAGCCTCTACACGCTGACCGACAACGGCTTCGGCACCAAGCGCAACTCGCCCGACGCGATGCTGTTCTTCCACCGCATGGCGCCGGATTTCGAGACCGGCACCGTCGAGCGCCGCGAGACCGTTTTCCTGTCGGACCCCGATCACAAAGTGCCCTTCCGCATCGCCTACGAGGGCACCGAGGCCCGTTACCTGACCGGCGCCGACTTCGACCCCGAGTCGATCCAGGTGCTGGATGGCGAGGTGTGGATCGGCGAGGAATTCGGCCCCTACATCCTCCGCGTCGGTCTTGACGGCGTGGTGAAGGAGGTCTTCGCCACCGAACTCGACGGCAAGGAACTGCACGGGCCGG
This sequence comes from Salipiger sp. H15, assembly GCF_040409955.1. Classification (NCBI taxonomy): domain Bacteria; kingdom Pseudomonadati; phylum Pseudomonadota; class Alphaproteobacteria; order Rhodobacterales; family Roseobacteraceae; genus Salipiger; species Salipiger bruguierae. The sequence goes on along the minus strand of NZ_CP123384.1, from coordinate 1,088,429 downwards.
ACACCTACAGCGTCTTCGTCCCCGCCACCCCGGGCACCGATTTCCAGGTGCAGCGTTCGGGCGGCTACGAGGGCATGGCGCTGCAGCCGGGCACCAACCTGCTCTGGGCGATGCTGGAGAAGCCGATCCTCATCGAGGGCGGCGAGACCGAGGGCCCGTTCCTGCGCGTCATCGCCTTCGACCCGAAGGCGGGGGAATGGACCGGCGAGAGCGTGAAGTTCCAGCTGGCCGAGGGCGCGACCGCGATCGGCGATTTCAACTTCATCGACGAGACCCGCGCGCTGGTCATCGAGCGCGACAACGGCGAGGGCGACCTCTCGATGGCCTGCGCCGAGGGCGCGGCCGAGACGGCGGACTGCTATCCGAACCCGGCGAAGGTGAAGAACATCGTGCTGGTCGACATGGCCGACACCGACGAGGAGGGCCTTGTCCGCCGCATCGGCCAGGTCGACCTGCTGAACATCGCCGATCCGGACGCCAAGGCGCTCGAGGGCATGGGCGCGGGCGGCGAGCACTTCAGCTTCCCCTTCTTCACCATCGAGGACGTGATCGCGGTGGACGAGACCCACATCATCGTCGCCAACGACAACAACCTGCCCTTCTCGGGCGGGCGCGTGCCGGGCGAGGCGGCGCACAACGAGTTCATCCTGCTCGAGGTGCCGGAGCTGCTCGCGGCGAAGTGAGCCGGTGGAAATGAAAAAGGGGGCGCCCGCAGGCGCCCCCTTGTCGTCCGAACTGGCCGGGATCAGGCGTAGCGCTTGATCTCGCCGGACTTCAGCCGCGCGGTGTAGCTCAGCATCTCGGCCTTCACGATCGGCATCAGGAAGTAGAGGCCGATGATGTTGAACAGCGCCATGGCGAAGATCGCCGCATCCGAGAAGTCGATCACCGGGCCGAGGTTCATCGCCGCGCCGATGACGACGAAGATGCAGAAGAGGATCTTGAAGCTCAGCTCCTGCACGTGGCCTTCGCCGAAGAGGTAGGTCCAGGCCTTCAGCCCGTAGTAGCTCCAGGAGATCATCGTCGAGAAGGCGAAGAGGATCACCGCGAGGCCGAGCACGTAGGGGAACCAGCTGATCGCGGATTCGAAGGCCGCCGAGGTGAGCGCCACGCCCGAGACGTCGCCGACTGTCTCGACCCGGCCGAGGTCGGCGTTCCAGATGTACTGGCCGGTCTCGGCATCCACCTGCAGCACGCCGGTGATCACGATGACCAGCGCGGTCATGGTGCAGATCACCACCGTGTCGATGAAGGGCTCGAGCAGCGACACGAAGCCCTCTGTGATCGGCTCCTTGGTGCGCACCGCCGAATGGGCGATGGCGGCCGAGCCGACCCCCGCCTCGTTCGAGAAGGCGGCGCGCTTGAAGCCCTGGATCAGCGCCCCGGCAAGGCCGCCGGCGACCCCGAGCCCGGTGAAGGCGCCCTCGAAGATCTGGCCGAGCGCCCAGCCGATGCGGTCGTAGTTGATCGCGATGATGATCAGCGCCGTGCCGCAGTAGAGGATGCCCATGAAGGGCACGATCTTCTCGGTCACCTGGGCGATGCTCTTCAGGCCGCCGACGATCACCGCGAAGACGATCGCGGCGAAGATCACGCCGGTGATCCAGCCGGGGTAGTCGCCGAGGATGTTGGCCAGCTGCGCATGCGCCTGGTTGGCCTGGAACATGTTGCCGCCGCCGAGCGAGCCGAGCACGCAGAAGATCGAGAAGATCACCGCGAGCACCTTGCCGAGGCCCGCGAAGCCGCGCTCCGCCATGCCCTTGCTGAGGTAGTACATGGGGCCGCCCGAGACGGTGCCGTCGGCGTATTCATTGCGGTATTTCACGCCGAGCGTGCATTCGGTGAACTTCGACGCCATGCCCATGAGCCCGGCGAGGATCATCCAGAAGGTCGCGCCCGGCCCGCCGATCGACACGGCCACCGCGACGCCGGCGATGTTGCCGAGCCCGACCGTGCCCGAGAGCGCCGTGGCCAGGGCCTGGAAGTGGCTGACCTCGCCCGCGTCGTTCGGGTCGGAATACTTGCCCGAGACCAGCGCGATCGAATGCGGGAAGGCGCGGAACTGCACGAAGAGGAAGTAGAAGGTGAAGATCGCAGCCGCGACCACCAGCCAGAGCACGATCCAGGGGAAGGAGGTGCCGGGGAAGGGGGCGAAGATGAAGCCGACGAAGGGGCCGGTCAGCCCGCCGACGAATTCGTTGATCGACTCGTCGATGCTGTGCGCCGCGTCCTGCGCCTGGGCGGGAACGGCGGCAAGCGCCGCGCCGAGGCCCGGCAGGACGGCGTGAGAGGCTTTGAGAGTGCGTTTCATAGGAGGTCTCCTGCGGCTCAGGGCACGATGACGGTTGGCACGGTGGCGATCTGCGCGAGGCCCAGCGGCACGGATCCGAAGATGCGCGCGGCCATGGACTGCGTGCCCGAACGTCCGACGAAGATCATGCTTGCGCCCGCGTCCGCGGCGATCTCGGCCACCAGCTCTACGACCGAGCCGTAGCGGATGCGGCAATCGCCCTCGAGCCCCGCGGCCTGCACCTTGGCAAGCGCCGGATCGAGGATCACCTCCTTGGCCCGCGTCAGCTCCTCCTTGCGGCGGGCGTGGCGTTCCTCGAGTTCCTGAGGGGTCAGGAACTTGTAGGGCGACCATTCGAGGATATGGACGAGCAGCAGCGCCGCATCGTCCTTCTTGGCCCGCGCGATTGCGTAATCGAGCAGGCCGTCATCACCTTCCTTGTTCTCGTAGGCGACGACAAACGTTTCTGTTGCCATTGGTATTCCCCGGTTTGTGCGTCTGGGGAGCAGGCTGCTTTGCCCGTTATCCGGGTCTGGATGAGCTTTTACTCCCCCGCCCCCATGCTGGGGGTCGCATCACGCCTTTGTCACCAAAAAAAGGTCAATGCCATCGTGCCCTAGGGTTCAGGGGCCGGATTGAGACAATTCCATCCTTCTTTTCAACAATGCTCGGCAACTGTAGTCTTCGGCGTGACGGTCGCGATGGTGGGGCCGGGACAACCTGTCGTATGGGAGAGTGACATGGGCAAGCGAGACGAGCTGATCGAGAAATACGCGGAGGACCTGCGCGACAAGTGCGGCATGGAGCCCGACATGGATCTGCTGACCAAGGTCACCATCGGCTGCGGTCCGTCGATCTACGATGCCGACGCGGCGACCGTCGCCGCCAGCCAGGAGCACGAGCTGGAAACGGTGAAGGACAACTTCCTCGTCAAGAAACTGGGGCTCGAGGACGGGCCGGAGCTGATGGACGCGATCAACGCGGTGGTCGAGACCTATGGCCGCTCCGAGCGCAACAAGTACCGGGCGGTGGTCTACTACATGCTGGTGAAGCATTTCGGCAAGGATGGCGCCTACGCCTGAGCCGGGCTCGCTAGAATTCTAGGCACTTCGCCTTTGCCCCCGGGCGGGGAAGCTGCGATGTTGAGGGATCGGCCAGAACGGTCGGATCCATTCTCTCCGAGACGTGTGTGGGAGCACGCTGGGTGGTGCAGGGGTCCGGCCTTTGGCGGGACCCCTGGCTTTATTCTGGCTGTTCCAGTCTTGATCCGCTGGAGGCGCCGAGCGCCCCGGGCCTCTCAGAACAGCCCCAGCACCAGCCCGATCACCGCGCAGCCGAAGGTCGCGTAGCCGCCGTCGATCAGCGTCAGCCGGAAGGGGCGCTGGCCATAGGCGTTGTTGATCATGATCCAGGGCGAGATGAAGAAGAGCCCGATGCCGAGCCCAGAAAGCAGCCCGGCCCCGGCGGTGACCACGCCCGCCTCGTGGAAGACGTGGCGCATCATGCCCGCCACCAGCAGCATCGCGATGGCCGAGAGCGCAAAGGGCAGGGGGCTCGAGTTCTTCGGCTTGCCATTGGCATCGCACTCGATGCCCGAGGCGGCGAGCCATGGCTTCGACAGGCTCATGTACCAGGCCGCGCCGAACAGCCACCCGGCCAGCGCCGCGACGATCACGCTGATGAATTCCATAAGGGCCTCCCTCGCTCTCGCGGGAAGCCTGCCGCAAAGGCGGCGCGCTGCCTAGCGGGTTTCGCGGCCCGGCGGCTTCAGCCCCTGAGGCCACCCTTCGCGCAGACATGCAGGAACTCGGCCTCGGTCACCGGTTGCACCGACAGGCGCGACTGCTTGACCAGCGCCATCTCGGCCAGCGCCGGGTCGCCCTTGATCTCGTCGAGCGTGACCGGCTGCGGCAGCTTCTCGACCGCCCGGATGTCCACGCATTCCCAGCGCGGGTCATCGGCCTTGCTGTCGGGGTGCACCTCGGCGCAGATCTCGACGATGCCGACCACCGCCTTCTCACTCTGCGAGTGGTAGAAGAAGCCGCGGTCGCCGAGCTTCATCTCGCGCATGAAGTTGCGGGCCTGGTAGTTGCGCACGCCGTCCCATTCCTCGCCCGCGTCGCCCTTGCGGACCTGGTCCTCCCAGGACCAGGTCGAGGGCTCGGACTTGAAGAGCCAATATCTCATGGGATCACCCGATGACCTTCTTCCAGGCGGTCAGCGTGACGCTCTCGAAGAGGCCCGCCAGCGCGTAGGGGTCCTTGTCGGCCCAGTCCTGCGCGGCGGCCATGTCGGCGACGTCGAGGATCACAAGGCTGCCCGCCATCTCGCCCGCCTCGTCCAGCAGCGGGCCGGCCTGCGACACGACGCCGGTGCGCTCGATATAGGCGAGGTGCTCCGCGCGGGTGTGCTTGCGGATGTCGAGGGCGCCGGGTTTGTCCTTGGCGACGAGTGCGACGAGCATGGTCATTCCTCCTTCAGGGGTCGGGAAAGAAGCTCCTCCAGAGCTTCGGAAATCGTGACCTGTCCCTCGGTCAGCGCGGCGACCACCTTCGAGACCGGCATCGCCAGCCCCTCGCGGTCGGCCAGCGCGGCGACGGCCCGGGCGGTGGCGGCGCCCTCGACTGTGACCGAGGGATCGAAGCCTTCGGCCCGGCCGAGCGCCTGCCCGTAGCGGTAGTTGCGCGACAGGTCCGAGGTACAGGTGAGCGCAAGATCGCCCAGACCCGAGAGCCCCGCAAGGGTCTCGGGCTTGGCGCCAAGATGCACCGCCAGCCGGGTCATCTCGGCAAAGCCGCGGGTCATCAGCGCGGCGCGGGCGGAATCGCCGAAGCCCGCGCCGATGCAGGCGCCGCAGGCGATGGCCATGACGTTCTTCAGCGCGCCGCCGACCTCGGCCCCGGTGACATCGGTGCTGCGGTAGAGCCGAACGGTCCGGGTCGAGAGCACGTGCTGCAGCACGAGCCCCGCCTCGGGGTCCTCGCAGGCCAGCGTCAGTGCCGTGGGCAGGCCGCGCGCGATGTCGGCGGCAAAGCTCGGCCCGGTGAGGATCGCCGGCAGGGCGCCCGGCTTGGCATGGGTGATGACGTGGCTCGGACCCTCGCCGGTGGCAAGGTCGATGCCCTTGCAGCAGGCGACGAGCTTCTGCCCCTCGAGCGGGCTTTGAATCGACCCCAACACGGCGGAAAGCGTCTGCATCGGCACCGCCAGAAGCAGTGTCTCGGCAGAAGCGGCGCGGTCGAGGTCGGCGGTGATCTCGATGCCCTCGGGCAGGGTCACGCCGGGCAGCCGGTCGGTCTGACGGCTGCGCGCCATCTCGTCCATCGAGGCGGCGCTGCGTCCCCAGAGCATGACCTTTCGCCCGTCGCGCGCCAGCGACACGGCCAGTGCCGTGCCGAAGGCGCCCGCGCCGAGAACCCCGATCACGCCTTGGCTCCCTTCTTGCCCGAGCCGAGCAGCGGCGCCGCGGCCTTGTCGAGCGGCCAGCGCGGCCGCGCGGCAAGGCTCATGTCCGACACCTCGCCCGCCGCCAGAAGCTCGCCGCCGGCGTAGGCGATCATCGCCGCATTGTCGGTGCAGAGCCGCAGCGGCGGCGCGGTGAAGGCGGTTCCATGCTCGGCGCAGACCGCCTCTAGCGCGCCGCGAAGAGCCTTGTTGGCGGCGACGCCCCCGGCCACGGCCAGCGCCGGTTCGGCGGGATTTTCCCCGAGATAGACCCGCAAAGCGCGGCGGGTCTTCTCGGCCAGCACGTCGCGCACGGCCGCCTGGAACCCGGCGCAGAGGTCGGCCACGTCCTGACGGTGCAGCCCGCCCTGTTCGTCGATCAGCTTGTCGCGCATCCGCAGAAGCGCGGTCTTCAGGCCGGAGAACGACAGATCGCAGCCCTCGCGGTCGAGCAGCGGGCGGGGGAAGCGGAAGCGCTTCTCGTCGCCGTCCTGTGCCGCCTCCTCGACCGAGGGGCCGCCGGGTTGCGGCAGGCCGAGCAGGCGGGCGGTCTTGTCGAAGGCCTCGCCAGGCGCGTCGTCGATGGTGCCGCCGAGCCGGGTGAAGTCCTGCGGGCCGCGCACGACGAGGAACTGGCAGTGCCCGCCCGAGACCAGCAGCATGAGATAGGGATAGGCCAGCCCGTCGGTCAGCCGCGGTGTCAGCGCGTGGCCGGCAAGGTGGTTGACCCCGATCAGCGGCTTGCCGGTGGCGACCGCGATGCCCTTGCCCATCATCACGCCAGAGAGCACGCCGCCGATGAGGCCCGGGCCGGCGGTCACCGCGATGGCGTCGAGCTCGCTCACCGGAACGCCGGCCTGCGCCAGCGCCTGTTCGATCGCCAGGTCGAGCTTCTCGGCATGGGCGCGGGCGGCAATCTCGGGCACCACGCCGCCGAAAGCCGCGTGCAGCTCCGCCTGACCAAGCACCACCGAAGACAGGATTTCCTGCCCGCGCAGCACGGCGGCGGCGGTGTCGTCGCAGCTGCTTTCCAGTCCCAGGATCGTCAGTTCAGGCATCGGCGCGTCCGTTGCATCATGGTGTCCTTGCAGCTACCACCTGCACACCGGCCCCACAATCCCGGCCCCCAGAATCCCGGAGCAAGGATGCCAGAATCCCAGCCCTTCCTGCTGCTCACGCGCCCGCGCGCGGCCTCCGAGCGTTTCGTCGCGGAGCTGCTGGACGAGGGTGTCACCGGGTTCACGCCGATCCTCAGCCCGCTGATCGAGGTCGAGACCCGTGGCGCGCTGCCCGCGATGGAGGGGATCACCGGGCTGGTCTTTACCTCCGCCAACGGCGTGCGGGCCTATGCCGAGCTGGGTGGCCCGGCGCTGCCCGCCTATGCGGTGGGCGAGGCCACGGCCCGCGCCCTGCGCGAGGCCGGCATGACCCCCCGCGTCGCCGGCGGCGATGCCGAGTCGCTGCTGGCGCTGGTGCTCGCCGAGGCGCCGGGCGGACGGCTGCTGCACCTGCGCGGCACCCATGCCCGCGGCGAGGTCGCCGCGCGTCTGGCCGCCGCGGGCCAGCCCTGCGCCGAGGCGGTGATCTACGACCAGCCGACTCGCCCCCTTACCGCCGAGGCCGTCGCCGCCCTGCGCGGCCAGGTGCCGGTGGTCGTGCCGCTTTTTTCACCGCGCAGCGCCGCGATTTTTGCAGAGGCCGCCGGGGTCGTTAACGCTACCGCGCCGCTTTTCGCCGCATTGATGAGCGCAGAGGTGGAAGCGGCCCTCTCCGGCCTCTATGTTCTCGACTCAGAGATTGTTTTGCGACCCGACGGCCGGCTGATGCGTAAGTCGGTGGAAAAGCTCCTAGAATGCGCGCGATCGCTTGTGGATCGTCCCGGGGCCGTGAAAAGTTATGGAAGTGACGCGAGGTCCCCGAGGGATCCGCAAGCGACAGATTGAAAGGGTGGACCGCGTGGCCGACAAGAAGAAGCCTGTGAACGACGCCAGGGACAAGCCGGAGACGGGCAGCACGCCCGAGGTCGAAACCCCCGAAACCGAGACCCCCGCGGCCGAAGCGCCGGACACGGTCACCCCGGTGACCGGGGACAGGCTTGCCGAGGAGACGGCGGTCGAGGAGACGGTGCCCGAAGGGACGGTGGTCGCAGAGACCGTGACCGCGGAGCCCGAAGTTCTCGGGACCGGCGCACCGGACACCCTGCCCGCCGAAGACGTCGACACCATCGTCGCGTCGGATCGCACCGACACGCTGGAGGGCGACGACTCGCTGTCCAGCGGCGAGGCGCCGGACACCGTCGCGCAGGAACCCGCAAACTCGATGGAATCGATCCACTCCGTCGGCGAGGCGGTCGATCTCGACAGCGAGGCCGATGTCGGCAAGGAGGCCGAGACCCTGATCGCCGCGGGGGACGACACGCTTCCCGCGCAGGACATCCCTGCCGAGCCCGTCTTCGTGCCGCAGCCCGAGGTGGTGCGCGAGACCGTGGTCGAGCGCAAGGGCGGCTTCGTGCCCATGGCGCTTGGCGGCATCCTCGCCGCGGCGCTCGGCTGGGGCGCGTCGAGCTACCAGTCCGGCAGCTTCCCCTTCGGCGATGGCGGCGCCGCCTTCGAGGCGCAGACCGCCGCCTCGCTGACCCAGCAGTCCGAACGGATCACCGCGCTCAGCGGCACGGTCGAGCAGACCGCGGCGCAGGTGGGCGGGATCGACCTGTCGGGCCTCGAAAGCTCCACCGCCGATCTCGGCCAGCGGATGCAGGCCGCCGAGGGCTCTGCCGCGTCGCTCACCGAGCAGGTCACCCAGTTGCAGGGCCGCATCGAGGAGATGCAGACCCAGTGGCTGTCCGAGTCGGTCTCGCCCGAGGCCATGGCGGCCTATGAAAAGGCGCTGGCCGACGTGCGCACCGCGATCGAGACGCAGCGCGCCGAGGTCGAGCAGATGACGCAGGAGGCGCTGGCCGCCAAGCAGACCGCCTCGGACCAGGCGATGCTGGCCAAGTCGCGCACCGCGCTTTCGGAAATCAACACCGCGCTGCGTGACGGCACGCCCTATGGCGAGGCGCTGCAGGTGCTGGAGGCCAACGGCGTCACGGTGCCCGAGGGGCTGGCCGCCACCGCCGGCGACGGCGCCCCGACCCATGCGGTGCTGGTGGCCGAGTTCCCGGCCGCCGCGCGCGAGGCGCTCTCGGCCGCGCGCCGCGCCGAGGCCACCACCGAGGACACCGCCAGCCGCTTCACCACCTTCTTCGCCAACCAGCTTGGCGCGCGCTCGGTCGAGCCGCGCGAGGGCGATGACCCGGACGCGGTGCTCTCGCGCGCCGAGGCGGCGCTGCGCTCGGGCGACCTGAACGCGACGCTGACCGAGCTCTCGGCCCTGCCCGAGCCCGCGCAGGCCGAGCTTGCCGGCTGGACCGCCCGCGCCGAGGCGCGCAAGGCGGCGCTCGACGGCGCGGATGCCGTTGCACAGACACTGAACCAGAACTGAGGGTAGGGGATCGTTTTCATGCTTTGGTCACTTCTGAAAATCGTTCTCTTCGTCGCCGCCGTGGCGGGGCTTACCCTAGGGGCCGGCTACCTCATGGAAAGCCAGGGCGGGGTGCAGATCACCGCCGGCGGGATGGAATTCACCCTCGGGCCGCTGCAGTCGGTGATCGCGGCCATCGTGCTGGTCTTCGTGCTCTGGGTGGTCTTCAAGCTGGTCTCGCTGCTCATCGCGGTGCTGAAGTTCATCAACGGCGACGACACGGCGCTGTCGCGCTATTTCGACCGCAACCGCGAGCGCAAGGGCTACCAGGCCATGTCCGAGGGGCTGCTCGCGCTCGCCTCGGGCGAGGGCAAGCTCGCCATGGCCAAGGCCGAGAAGGCCGAGCGCTACCTGCACAAGCCCGAGGTCACCCAGCTGCTGACCGCCCAGGCCGCCGAGATGACCGGCGACACGCGCAAGGCCGAGGAGGTCTACAAGAAGCTCATCACCAACGAGCAGACCCGATTCGTCGGCATCCGCGGGATGATGAAGCAGAAGCTCGCCAAGGGCGACACGGACACGGCGCTGAAGCTGGCCGAGCGCGCCTTTGCCCTCAAGCCCAAGCACGAGGAAGTGCAGGACGTGCTGCTGCAGCTGCAGGCTTCGAAACATGACTGGCAGGGCGCGCGCAAGACGCTCTCGGCCAAGCTCAAGCACGGCGCCCTGCCGCGCGACGTCTACCGCCGCCGCGACGCCGTGCTGGCGCTGTCGGAAGCCAAGGACATCATGGACGAGGACAAGCCGATCGAGGCCCGCGAGGCGGCGATCGCCGCGTCCAAGGGCTCGCCCGACCTGATCCCCGGCGCGGCCATGGCGGCGCGCTCCTACATCGCGCAGGACAAGCCGAAGCTGGCGACCCGCATCCTCAAGAAGGCCTGGTCTGTGCAGCCGCACCCGGACCTCGCCGCCGCCTTCGCCGAGATCGCCCCCGACGAGACCCCGGCGGCGCGGATGAAGCGCTTCGGCACGCTCACCACGATCAACCCCGATCACCGCGAGACCAAGCTGCTCAAGGCCGAGCTGGCGCTGGCCGCCGAGGACTTCCCCGAGGCGCGCCGTGCCGTGGGGAACCTCGCCGAGACCGAGCCCGATGCCCGCGTGCTGACCGTCATGGCGGCCATCGCCAAGGGCGAGGGCGCGGCCGAGCCGGTGGTGCGCGGATGGCTCGCCAAGGCGCTGCTGGCGCCGCGCGGCCCGCAGTGGGTCTGCGACAAGTGCAACCACATCCACGCCGAATGGGTGCCGGTCTGCGCCAATTGCGAGGGCTTCGACACGCTCAGCTGGCGCAGCCCGCCGCAGTCCGACGTCGCCCCCGCCGGGGCCGAGATGCTGCCGCTGATCATCGGCTCGCTCGAGGACCGCAGGGCCGAGGGGGCCGCGGCGGAGGCCGCCGCCGAGGCGCCCGAGGTGCTGACGCCGCGGCCGGACATGGCGGAGGAGTCCTTCGAAACCGCGCCCGCGGCCAGGCCCGACGTCCCCGATGCCGAGACGGTCGAGGACGCGCCCGGGATGACCGCGCAGGAGCTCGAGCACGAGAAGGCAAAATAGGCCTTTTCCTGCGGCGGCCTCGATGCTAAGAGGCCGCCCACCAGTGCCGGTGTAGCTCAGCTGGTAGAGCACGTCATTCGTAAGTAGCGGGTCTGCTTAGGATTGACCTTTCTAGGCAATAGCTTAGAAGCGGCGCGTGGGTGTTAGTAGGGCCATAGTAGGGCCACGACAGAGAAGGTTGCCGCTGTAGCTCAGCTGGTAGAGCACGTCATTCGTAATGATGGGGTCGGGGGTTCGAGTCCCTTCAGCGGCACCACTTCTCAAAACACAATCGCATACGGAACGCTTTTTCTCCTCCGCCATATTGCGGATGGGGACACCTCTCGTAGCCGGCCCAGCGGGCATCAAGCGTTTGCTTCAGGACGCTTCGAGCGCTGTTTTCCAAAGGCACACTGCTTACGAGTTCTCCCTCCTAAAGATGAGGGCTACTCCCCCCGACGAATGGTTTCGAGGTCATTTTGCAACAGACCAACGCGAACGCCCCCATCAAGAGCCACGTGGCCGAATGACGAGCTGTAGAGCAAGGTCCTTCTAGACACGGCCATGCCTACCAGAGGGGCCAGGAGCGGGCCGGACAAGCCACATTGGGTGTTGCCTTACCACCCCCTGCCAATAAGCCCAAGGCGCGCTGTGCGCCCCTCTCCTGCGCGCTGTGAAGCTAAAGCCCAACTTGCCCGCCAACGGCACTTTTGTAACTTGTAACAGTTACTTAGCTCGAAAGGTTTCAGAATATCAAAATGGCGAGGCACCGTAGCGCCCCGCCTGGTAGTATGCGGGCCAGGTTGGGCCCTATTTAACGTTTCGGGTTGCGCTGGGCGGCTCAAAACGGCGGTTCATCATCACACCTGGTATCAAGAGGCAGGATGACGACCACGCCCCTGTCGACGCGTTTCGCGATGAACTCGGACTTGCGCTCATCCGGGTTGCCGCGTGCGAACCCCCTGCGCTGAGCCTTTTCCTGCTTACCGAGATCATGAAGGCGATGGGTGCCATACTCCCGCCCCAACCCGGTCATGACCGCCTTTATCCGCCGGGCCTCCATCGGTGTCATACGCGCAGTGTCGATGTCGACAAGGAGCTTAACGCTATCCATCGATACGCGTCCCGTCTTCTGGGCAAAAGCGTCCTCCAGAACGTCCGCGATGGCGTCCTCAACCATGCGCTCACCCTGCAACTTCGAGGCGGCAGCCCACAAATGCGGAGACAATTCAATCGACTCGCCCGCCTCCTCGCGCACGACTGCCTCTGCCCAGAGCTGATCTACATCTGAGCTGAACCGCGCCAGATCTATCTTCCCGACGGTCACCGGCCAGATGCGGCGATTGCCCGTAAGGTCGCGCAGATACGCGAGTTCATTTGTCGTGCCCAAGATGATGCAGTGACGGCGAAACTCCGTAGCGTTGCGGGCATAGGCCGGGCGAAACATATCGACGGCGGTGCTCAAGAACTTCTTCAAGCTCTGACTCGTCGTTTTGTTCATGTCGTCCAATTCCTGACATTCGACAATCCACGCGCGGGTCATCATCTCGGCCTTGGTCTTGTCATCGCTCTTGAGATCGAGGCTGCCACAGAACCACTCGTCGCAGATGGCAAGGCGCTGTGCGACTTGGGACTTGCCCGCACCTTGCGCGCCTTCGAGTACGAGCATCGTGTCAAATTTTACACCGGGCTCCTTGATTCGGCGCACCCCTGCAATCAGAAGCTTGCTGCCGAATTCGGCGTTCAACTCGCTGTCTTCGGCACCGCAATACTCGGCCAACCATTTGTCAATCCGAGGCGTACCGTCCCACACACGACCATCAAGATAGTCCTCGACGGGGTGGTACTTCTGCTCATGCGCAATCGCCAGCAACTCACGCTTGATATACGCCGGTGCTGCGGTGATATCCAAATCGCGGCTGAACGCGCTGGACAGAATTTCGACGATATCGTTCAGGTCACGCCCATCGAGCCCATAGCCACGGAACTCGTCTGTATGCGTGAACGTGTTGCGCTGAGCATCGACGCCGAGCTTGGCCAGTGCATAGCGGATGTTCTGAGGGAGATTCCGAATGGGGCGGTTATCGTCATCGCGGATCGGCCAGCAGTCGGTGCTTATTTCTATAGCGCTCATCGCACGCACCACCTGACGGCGCGCGTAGGCAAGCGGAGCAGCGTTGTCACGCACATGAGCGCTATTACCTGCATCAGGCGACAGAATGATCGACAAGACGTGCCCCGGTTGCACACCTTTGCCGAGCATCCAGATCACAGCCGCGTAAACTAGTTCCGAACGGGATGCGTAGTCCTTTCCAGGGGGTTTGCTCCCGGTCATGATCGCCTCGGCCCATTCCGGCTCCGGCGGCAACAGGTCATAAAGATGGTCGGGGAGCGGGAGCGGTTCGACCTCGATCGCAGGTGCGACCGTAATCGTGGACTTCCCTGAGGCCTTGCTTACTTCTTTGGGCAATTTCAACCGGAAGTCGCGCACCGAAAAGGTGCGGGGCGGCTTGCCCAAGGCCATAGGTTCAAACGGCCACGCCAAGGCCGGCTCGCGACCATCCGCTCGTTTTTTTATCGTTCAGCCAGTTCATCGTCCAAGGCAGGCGAAGCAAGCGGTCGGCGTTGTGGGTTCCCGGCCCGCCCTGAAGTGCACACAACAAGGCTTTGTTGAGACCTTCGGCCTCCTCGATGTGCGACGGCTCTTCCAGCTTCCACACCGCTTGACAGCCGCCACCCGTGAACCAGATCGCGGTAGGCAGCGGTATTCCTTTCGGGCGCTTCTCTGCGTCGAGGAGGATTTCCATGAAGTAGTTTGCTCTTTCGTCCCCGTCACCGGGATAGTCTTTATAATCCAGGTCGACATGGAGGAAGCGTACGGCGGCAACGTTCTCTTTCTTACGCTTGCCCTTCAAGAACTCGGCATTCGGCAGGAAATAGATGTTGAACTGGGTCTCGTTCGAGTTCCCAGACGCAACGAAGGACGCGGCTTTTGCGTTGTCAGTAAAGCTGAAGACTTTCGCATTCGGAGTCGCTTTGCCCTTGCTCGCCATCGTCTCAAGGTACAAAGGAGCCCTAGGGTTGAGCCATCTGAGGAACTCAATGGCGCGGGTCGGGTTGGGTTTCAGATTACCGGTCATCTGCGCCCCCTTTCGGCTCACACAACATGCCGGACAGCCAGTTCCCAACATCGGTGCGGCGGTAAAGAATCTTGCCAACGCGACCTCCGGTCTTGGAGCGGATGAAGCGCGGGCCATACCCAAGGATACGACCTTTTTCAAAGTAGCTAGCGCTGAACCCGGTGATCGCCGGGAGCTGCTTCGTAGTCAAAAGTTCAGTATGAGTGGACATTGAGTCTTCCTTTGTCATCGTTGATGACGAGGACCTTCATCCCGAAGAGGGGCGCAAAGTTGCGAAACAAAACCTGTTTCTTGCGCAACGCAGATGCCGGCTATCTCTCGACTTTCACCCCGTTCTTCCGAAGCGCTTCAAAAACTGTGTCAAGACTTTGATATTCAAAGGATTCTGCTATATAGTCATGCTCGACTGCTTGATAGATGAAGTATTCTCTGAAGTTTACGCCATCACCCTTACCTTGCTTCCTGTAATATGAGCCGCTGAACTTTTCCCGCAAGCGGTCGTATGTGCTCTTCCGTGACTGCTCATTGGGAGGATTGAAAAACTTGTCAGCAGCTTCCTTCGCAAGTGCTAGGTCTGAACGCAGTCGAGGAAGCTTAATTGGCATGTCTTCCTTTCGCTGCTTCATGTACAAAAGAAACCGATTGCCTTTGTCACGATGGCGCTCCTGCGCCATAAATCGCAAGGCGGGTAGGTCGCAGTCTTGTGCGACGGTCTCGACTTTGGAATCCTCGCCAGTAAGGGCGCGTAGTGCAATATTGAGGCGTCTCTCCGGTGTGTCCTCCCCAAAAGGATGGGCGCGAATAATCGCCAGCAGAATCTTCTCCAGAAGTGTTCGGCCGAACCGTGTTCTAACAGCAGGACTTTCGCTGTCTGATTGCGAATTGTTTTGGTTGCCGTTTTCCACGAGTTCAATCCAAGCGATAAAGAGCGGTACCAATCCGGGAGCTTACCTAGGCGCGCGCGCGAGGGGGCAACCAGATGATCGCCAGTTATACACATTCATCTCCTCGAAAAGTATGGCAAAACGGCCCCGGTTTCCGCCGGAGCCGTTAGTTCGACATTTCACTGCGTGAGAGCTGACCGGCGTGGCGAACTAGCCTCGTTCAGTCGCAGGGCTCTTTCAGCTCAAGAATACGCTTGGCGACCAGTTCCACCGGCTCGCGCAAGCGCTCGGCGTTCACCACAATATAGGCGCCAGTCACATCACCGTTGGTGCGGTGGTTCAGCAAGCGTTTCAGAGCATAGTAGGGTACATCGAGGCTTTCAGCGATGGTGATAAAGGTACGTCGCAGGTCGTGCAGGGTGAAGTTGACACTTGACCCTGTGGACACACGCAGCAGGAATTTCTTGGTCTCGACCAGATGACCACTCTTGTCCGGTCCAGGGAGCACCCAAGGAGAGGCATGATTAGCCTCGCGCCGTTGAGCAAGAAGGTCGGCAAGAAACGCCGAAAGCGGTAGATTCAACGGGTCACCGTTCTTCGTGGTCGGCAGGTGGAGTACTCTGCCACACAGGTCAACGTTTTCCCAGCGGAGCTTGGTCAGTTCACCGCGGCGCATGCCAGTGAACAATGCGGTCAGGAGGAAATCACGTGAGTATTCCGGCTCCGCCATCACAGCTTTCCACCATGCTGGCAGGTCCAGCGCTGTGATTACAGTCTGGCGCCGCCGTTCTTTATACCATGCACGCGCCTGGGTCAGAATCTGCACCGGGTTCGGCGGGAAGTCATCTTGAGTTGCTGCCACGAAATTGTAGATTGACCGGATGTGCCGCATCACGTTGTTCGCGGTGGTTTCCCCATGTATATTGCCAATGTCCTGATGCCTTTTCAGAACCATCTGGCGGGTGATCTCGTTCAGCGGCTTTTTGCGCCAGGACTTGAGGTAAAGCCGCTGGGTGCGCTGATAGTGGCTGACAGTGTGCGGTGACAGGCTGCGGACTTCGAAGAAGCGATCCAGCGCCATTTCCAGCGTTATCTGCTCGACAGCCTCTTCGCGCTTTTCGGCGTTAGGGTCGCGACCTTCGGCCATGTCGCCCAAGATCGTCAGCGCCTTCTTGCGGGCAATCTCTGGCGCAAAGACATCGGCTCGGCCTATCGTGACGCGCCGCGTGCGGCGGTTCACTTGGCCTTCAGCGAAGAACACTTTGGATTGAGCGCCAACAGGCAGACCGAAGCCGGGTAGCGTTGTGTCGCGGTAGAACACTTGCCCCTTCTGGGCGAAGGGAATTTCGTCAATCGCACGGCGGGTAAGACGTAGACTAGGCATCGTGACCTCCTTCTGGCCACGCTCGAGTGTACGCACATTCCTGGGAAAATATCGACTTTTCATTGGGTTATGCACCGTGTGGCGGCGTGTTGAGAGAGAATGAAGGTCCATCCAAGTCCAGCAAGAGCTTGAGCACGCAGAATTTTCTAAACAAGCAACTCGAATCTGCCCAGATCGCTGCTATATTGAGAATACGTCGGAGGTTCTTCGGATCGACGCGGTCGAAAATGGCTGCATGTATGACAAAGAACTGAGTACACTGATTTTGTGAACCTCCTCAATGATGGCTCTTGAGTAAGGAGGTTCCCCTATGGATCCCCACTTTTATCCTATGTGTAACGCGGGGTTTGAGTCCCTGTACGGACTGGCAAACGTCGGCTCGATCAATGAAACGTTACAGTTCGAAGACGGCTCCAAGGTCGAGGTTGTTGATACCATCGCCGACCCTAAGCCGACGATCGAAGAACAGATGATCCTCGAAGACATGCGTGGCGAAGTTCGCGCGTTCGTGGAAGGTCTTACGCCCTACCTGCAGTGTGTTGTCATCCGCCGTTTTTGGATGAATCATTCGCCCCAGAAAATCGCCGATGACCTCGGTCGCCGCCGACCCGCCATCTACGATGCGCTGGCTCGTGTTGCGCGCCTGGGCAAGCGTGACCTGGCGCCTGTGCTCGCTCAGTAAAAGCTAAGTGGTGGCCCAATTGGGCCACCACTCAGTCAGCGCGGCCGAAAATGGCTGCAAATATGAAGGAAATGATCATGGCGACTCAGCTTGAGCTGCAGATTGAATATGCGAACGCCCTTGATGAGAACAGTGTTGACTACACATTTGCCATTGGCGAAGCTTTTGTAGAAAGCATGCGTTCCACCCACTACAAGCACACTGGCACCGCTGTTGATGAGCTTATTGACAATGCAATCGAGGCTGGCGCTAACACCATTAGTGTTGCTTTTGGCTTTCAGAAGAATGGCGACAAAAAGCCAAATGCCATCGCAATCATAGACAATGGACATGGTATGCCGCCTAATATGGTCCGCCGGGCTGCATCTTGGGGGGGGACACACCGTCACCGGAACGAAACCCGCGAGGGCATGGGGCGCTTTGGCTTCGGTTTGCCTAGCGCCTCTGTCAATCAGGGGAAGAGATTCACAATTTTCTCAAAATTGCGAGGCGAAGATTGGTATGCAGTTACCGTCGACCTGGATGACGTGGCCGCGCTCAAGTATTCGCCTGTTCCCGGAAAGGTGGAGGTTCCTGTTTATCGGAAAGAGACCCCGCCCGACTGGGTTTTGAAAGACGTCGAGGAAAATTTCCCGGAAGGCAAGCTTAATCACGGGACGATAGTTGTCTGGGAGAAATTGGATCGCCTGACGTGGTCCACTGTGAATGGATTGCGGAACAATTTGCTCTCGCACTTCGGAACAATTTACCGGAACTACCTCTCTCAAACGCAGATCGTGTTCGACAACACGATTGTCGGAGCAGTCGATCCGCTTTTCATTACGCCTGGCGCTCGGTTCTTTGATGAAGACTCCCAACGGGCCGTTGCTCTTGAACCGGGAGAAATTTCTGTTCGTTCAGCGCGAACAGGTAACATGTGCAAAATCAAAGTTCGCTTTGCTTCAATGCCGCTCGGTTTCTATTCTGTAGATAAATCGAAGGGCGCTTCTGGAAAGAATGGCAACGCACGATTCCGCGTAAAGAATCAAAATCTTGGTATAGTGGTGTGCCGCATGGGTCGGCAAATCCACGTTGTCGACAAGATTACCGCTAACGATGGGACGCAAGGTTGGGAGGGCCTTGGTAGCCTTTCTAATAACGATGACCGATATTGGGGTCTGGAAATCGACTTTCCTGCTGACTTGGATGAAGAATTCACGATCTCGAACTCCAAGCAAGACGTGGTTATGTCTGATCGGATTTGGCAGCTTCTCAAGGAAGGCGGCGTGCTTTCGGGCCTAAAGTCGCTGAAGAGATTGTACAAAGAAGCTAAAGCTGCAGATAAGTCCAAACCGGCTGAGGGAGAGAACAAGCCGCGCCCATCGGAATTGGCTGCAAAGGAAGGTTCAGAGCAATCACGCCCTGGTCGCGTTCATCCCATGTCGCAGGAGCGTGGGGAGCAGGCCAAGAAAAACTTCGAGGAATTCTACAAAAACGCTGCGAAGGAACGAAAGGTCCCAGAAAACGTAGCAAAAGAGGAATTGGAGGCGGAGACAAAGGAACGTCCTTATAAGGTCGAGTTTGAAACCATGCCTGATGCGCCGTTTTATAGAATGGAACAGCGCGGGGCGATGAAGGTTCTCAAGGTCAATATGGCCCACAGGTTCTACCTCGACATTTATGCGAACCAGTCGGCCACCAGTTTCATGCGCTATGCCTTGGAGGTCGTTCTCTTTTCGATCGGTGAAGGCGAACTGGATGCCATCGGAAATGTAAGCAAAGAGAGCTTTTACCACGTAGAGAAACTTGAGTGGTCGAAGAAGATGAACGTGATGCTCGGCGCGCTGAGTGAGTACGCGGACGAAGACGACGAAGAAGCCGCATAACTTTCGAGGAACAGCGAAAGAGCCCACTTTAGTGGGCTCTTTTTGCTGGCGTGAACTATGAAAAACAAAAACCAGAAAAAGTCGTTCGCTCCCAAAAAGCTGCAAACGAAGATGCTCACCGAGCTTGCCGCGACGGTCAAAGGTCAGGCCCAAGAAGATGCGCACGATGCGGCCGCGAATTATAGAATCCACGCGCGGAAACACGCCTCCACAGATCACGCAGAGAGCACCTATTCAGATCAGACCCGCCTCGCCATTTGCTACTCAATGCTGGCAGATTTTACTGAGCAAGGATGGATTGTCACCACTCAGGACGACCGCATCTATGTGGAGCAACCGTCTATAGAGGGAAGTGGGAACGAAACTGAAGAGCAGATAAAGAGAAGAATTCGGAAAGGTTTCGAGGCTGTTAGTAATCGTCAGCTTGCAGACCCCGCCAATCGGGAATTTATCCGCCGAATGGAGGCTTCAAGGGAATTCGAAGGTCGGACGGTGTCCGTGCTCGACCTTGTTGACGATGGCGCGGAGCTTGCGTTGGAGCTTGAGAAACTTGCAGCAGAGCCGGTCGAAAAAGCATTAAACAGCGCGAAAGAAATTATTTGTCCTGAATTGGTGGAGTGCCGAGGAGACGAGAAATGCCCCTATACGGGGTATAGGCTCCAAGATATTTGGCGATACTTTCGGCATACTTGGTCCCTTGAGTACAAGTTGCTTCCCGGTCGCACTTTGAGGCTTCTTATTAGAAATGCGGCGCGTCCAAATAAGCCAGTAATAGGCATCGTTTTGTTGGCGAGCCCAACGGCGAACCTTCTGAGTCGCGACAAATGGATTGGTTGGACGCTTGAGAAAGTTATTTCCGGACTTCTAGAAGGTCGGTGGAACGCCGATAGTGTAGGTCGTAAGCTTTTTGATGCGATTAAGTCTGCAATCAAGCAGATTCGCACCGATGACCTTGTTCCTCGAAGTGCTCTAAATCACCCAAGGCCAGAACACTTCTTCGCTCTAGATCAAGCAGTTCACAAAGCGCTGCAAGATCGGGCGAGAGATTTGCAGGCTGAATCTACTGATTACCTTGTTGATATCAGGGGTATGGACAAATCGAAGATTACCAACAAGCAGTGGAAGGAACTTTCGGAAACAGCTTTGTTCCGAAAAAAGAGGGCCGAACAACTTATTCCATTGCTGAAGGCGCTTGGAGTAATGAAGGAATATGGCTTCGATAAAGAGCCCGGATCGTCCTTGTATGAGGCGCTCGTCGAAAAAGACGGAAGGCAGGCGGTGCAAACCGCACTTGGAGAAATAAAGAAGGTACATCTGGCTTCAGAGGTTGCGGATCTTTCGGTTTGTGGTGCGGTTGCTCCTTATAACATGCTAATTGGTGGAAAGCTTGTTACCGCGGTGATGGCTTCGGAAGAAGTGCGAGAAATTTACAAAAAAAGGTATGGTAAACAGGTAAGCGAAATTTCCTCTCAGATCAAAGGGCAGCGGGTTCAGAGGTCATCTGACCTGAAATTACTGACGACCACAGCGCTATATGGTGTTGGAAGCAACCAGTACAGTAGTTTGACCCTACGTGCGTCAAGGTGCCCAGAACTTGCGTGTGACGTTGTCTGGACAAAGATTGACAGTAGCACTGGCTTTACGGTTACCCACATCAGCGACGAAACAGTCCAAATGATGCGTAATTTAGGTATCGCGGAATATGGGCGCCGCAGAATTAACAGTGTTTTTGGTGAAGGTAGCAGTCCGAGAACGCGCCAGATTCGAGAGGGTCTAAACCTCTTAGGCATCAACAATAGCGAACTTCTTGAGCAACCTAACAAGAAGAAGGTCTATGGTTGTGAAATGTTCCAGGGAGCGCGAGAGCAACTACTTGGGTTTAGTGGTTTCGAGAGCGACACAGGAAAAATTTCGAATTCCGCTGCTGCGATTTCTGATGGCTGGGTGAGGCGCTGGTTTTTGCCGCGCATTAAGAGTCAAAAGGTGCTCGAACAACTTGCGGAATTTAAGCCGATTCACATCTCGGAATCCCTAAGATCTCGATCTGAAAAGTTTTCCAAGCTAAGGTTGGATTGATGGATTAGCCTTCCCCATAGGGTGCGTCTATCTCGTCGAGTATGATCCTAGCATCTTGTGCGAGTTGTCGAATGCGATCAAGTGAGATGCTGTTGGAGCGCCCTTCATCTGCCAAAGACTGGAGAATTCGTTTCATTTCGGGGCATCTACGGATGAGAGAAACTTCTGTCTCAAATCGATGAAGATACCTTCTGCTTCCAGAAATTATCGTGCCAACATGGTGCTGGTCTCCTTCCGCGAAGCAGAAGATGTCTTTCCTATCCGTTCTCACGGTATCTGCTACAATCCAAGCGCGTCGTCTCATCGGTGTCCTCAATCTAAAATTGCAGGCAAATTACCAAAACTGTCTGAAATGTATCGAAAAATCTTCATTACGTTCCGAGGCTGTCTTTGGGTATCTCGTGCTCACCACTACGCTGGATCAGCTTTGCAAAACCGGCTTCCGTTTTGCGTGCCAACGAAAAGGGTGCTGAACCGGTGAACTTTGCCCAAGAGGGGCCTCTCTGGGAGTGGTCGCTCCTGCCTCGCTTAGCTGTCGCCGTGCATGGGGTGGGGTGTGTTCAAGGGAGCGTTCAAGAAGCGCCTGGGCTGGGCTTTTTCTGGATTAGTAGGGCAAAACAAATCCTGTAGGGGATTAGTAGGGGAGCACGTCGAAACCGAAGACCACTGGTTGCGAAATGATGCGAGGCATAGCCTGAAAAGTTGTCAGTTTTCCCAGGATGTTGTACGCTTCGAGAAAGGCTGTTGCGCCTATGTGCAACACTGTCTAGGGAAACCAACAAACAGTTCGTAATGATGGGGTCGGGGGTTCGAGTCCCTTCACCGGCACCACGGTCTCCCCGGAGGCCCGACCAGAGAAAAGGCCACCCCGCGCGGGTGGCCTTTTTCGTTGGGAATTCCTGATCTTCAGGGCGTCGCCGGAACGCGGGGAAGGGGGTGCGGGAGACGCTCTCCGGTTAAAATTGCCCGCCAAAGGCGCCGCGGAGCGCTTCGGCGCAGGGACGGTAGGCGGCGCCCCTCGACTTGCCGCGCGGGGAGACGCAATCTGGCGCCATCTCCCGTCCCCCACCGCTAAGAGGTCAGGCCCGTGCCCGTCATCGTCTCCGGAATCATCCTTCTCCTGCTCTTCCAGCTCTGCGGCGAGGTGGTCTCGCGCATGTTCGCCCTGCCGCTGCCCGGGCCGGTGCTGGCCATGGTCGCGCTGGTCGTCGGCATGGTGCTCTCGAAACGGCTGCTCGAGCTGATCCGGCCCGTCGCGACCTTCCTGCTGCAGAACCTCTCGCTGCTCTTCGTGCCGGTCGGCGTGGGCGCGGTGGCGCGGCTTTCCGAGCTGTCGGCCCATGCGCTGGCGATCGGCGTGTCGCTGGTGGTCTCGACGCTGCTGGCGATCTGCGTCGGGGCGATCACCTTCGAATACGTGGCACGGCTCACCGGCAATGTCGACGAGGAGGACGCGGCATGACCGACCCGCTGCTGATCTGGTCCTATCTCGAGAGCGGGCCGCTGCTCTGGCTCACCGCGACGCTGGTGGCCTACTGGATCGGCGACCGCATCTTCCGCCTGTCGCGCGGCAAGCCCTGGTTCAACCCGGTGCTGCTGTCGGTGATCGCGCTCGGGGCGCTGCTGCTGGCCACGGGCACGCCCTACGAGACCTATTTCGAGGGCGCGCAGTTCGTCCACTTCATGCTCGGTCCGGCCACTGTCTCGCTGGCGCTGCCGCTGTATGCCAACCTGCGCCGGGTGCGCAAGGCGGCGCTGCCCATGGCGCTGGCGCTGGTCGCGGGCTCGGCGACGGCGGTGGTCTCGGCGCTGGGTCTGGCCTGGCTGCTGGGCGCGGACGGCGGGCTGCTGGCCTCGCTGGCGCCGAAATCGGCCACCGCGCCGGTGGCGATCGGCATCTCGGAAAAGCTTGGCGGCGATCCGGCGATGACCGCGGTGCTGGTGCTGCTGACCGGGATGATCGGGGCCATCGCCGTGACGCCGATGCTGAACGCGCTGGGGCTGCGTGACTGGCGCGGGCGGGGCTTTGCCACGGGGGTCGCGGCGCATGGGGTCGGCACGGCGCGGGCGCTGCAGGTACACCCGACCGCGGGGGCCTTCGCCGGCATCGGCATGGGGATGAACGCGGTGCTGACCGGCCTGCTGGCGCCGCTGGTGCTGCGCTGGTTCCAGTAGCGCGGGGCGGGCTGTGTCGGCGATTTTACCGTGCTACGCCCGGAGGTTGCAGGCCATTCCGTTCGGCTCCGCCGGGGCTAGAAACTGACACAAAATGAGTCCGGAAGCTGCCTCTGTTCCGCGTCATTACGCTGGGAGAGGTCGCTCCCGCTTGGTATCCTGAATCCTGCATACAAGAAGAAAACGAGAGCAGGAATTCAGGACATGACAACGGCCTTGTTCGGCACGTTCGTCGTCTCCTGGTCACAGACGCGCACAGACGGCCTGAAGGCCGCGCCAGCGTCCTCCCTGCAAGTCGGGGCCTCCTGGGCCTGGTTTGGTGACATTGTTAGGGTAGACGGGCTTTCGGGTCCGTACGGGTTTGACCAGCGAGACGGAGAGGCGGCGTGCCCCAGGCGCGCGGCCCGTTTGGTACGCGATCTGCTGGGGGCGGCGCTGGCCGCACCCTCGGCGAAGACCGGCGCGGGCAGCGCGGTCCGGCATCCCCCAGAGGACTCGAGCTTTGTGGTGAGCGACGGGCGGCAGGCCTACACGGTCACAAGGATCGAGGTGGCTGAGAGCCCGCGGCCGCTGCTGATGTTCCACGGCGCGGTGCCGCCGCGCGGCAGGGAGCTGCGCGTGGTGCAGAGCAGCCTCGGGCCGGGGCCGGGCGCGGCGATGCGGCCCGACGAGGGCGGGGTGATCTGCTTTGCCGCGGGCACGCGCATCCTCACCCCGCGCGGTGCGGTGGCGGTCGAGACGCTGCGCGAGGGCGACCTCGTGCAGACCAAGGACGATGGCGCGCAGCCGGTGCACTGGGTCGGCAGCCGGCGGATGAGCGGCGCGCGGCTGCACGTGCTGCCCGAGCTGCGGCCGGTGCGGATCCGCGCCGGGGCCTTCGGCATCGAGCGGCCGGATGACGAGTTCCTCGTCTCGCCCGAGCACCGGATGCTGATCCGCGGCGACGTGGCGCGGGCGCTGTTCGGCACCGACGAGGTGCTGGTGGCGGCCAAGCAGCTGGTGAACGGCTCGACCATCTGCCGCGACCTGCGGGTGCGCGAGGTGACCTACGTGCACCTCTTGCTGCCGCGCCACGGCATCGTCTTTGCCAATGGCGTCGAGACCGAGAGCTTCCACCCGGCGAACACCGCGCTGTCGAGCCTCTCGGAGGGCGACCGCACCCGGCTTCTGGCGCTGCTGCCCGGCATCGACCTGCGGCCCATGGGCTACGGCGGCCATGCCCGGCGCAACCTCACCGCGCGCGAGGCGGCGGTCTACATGCAGCAGGCGGCCTGAGCCGCGCCCCGGACGGCGGATGGCGGTTTCCCCGCCGGAGCGCGGCGGCTAAGCAGGGAAGACCCCGGCGCCAAGGAGCGATGCCACATGACCCTCACGCGGCGCCCCGCCGAGCCGTCCGACGCAGAGCCGCTGGCGGAGATCCGCGCCGAGGCGATGCGCCCGAGCCTCGAGGCGCTCGGGCGCTACGACCCGGAGCGGGTGCGGCGGCGGTTCCTTGACGGGTTCGTTCCCGAAGACACCACGGTACTGATGCACGGGGAGCGGATCGCGGGTTTCCTCGTGCTGCGCGAAAGGCCGGAGGAGCTTTACCTCGATCACCTCTACCTCGGGGCGGGAAGCCGGGGCCGGGGGCTCGGGCGGGCGGTGGTGGCGGAGGTCCAGCAACAGGCGCGGGCGGCGGGCCTGCCGATCCGGCTCATGGCGCTGAAGGGCAGCCCGGCCAATGCCTTCTACCGCGCCTGCGGCTTCGAGCCGGTCGGCGAGGACACGTTCGACATCCTCTATCGCTGGCAGCCCTGAGCGTGCCTACTCGAGGATCTCGTCCGGGGTGACGCCCCAGACCGCGGTCTTCGGCGCCCAGCCCTCGTAGCCGCCGGCGGACAGTTCGCACCAGTCCTTCTCGCAATGCTCGAGATGGGCGACCACGCCGAGCGCCAGCTTGGCCTCGACCGGGGTTCCGGGATCGGGGCGCAGGTGCAGCTCGAGCATGTCCTGCTCGACCAGCACGGTGCGCACGCCCGACAGCAGCGCGTAGTGGATCCAGCCGCCCGCGCCGTCCTTGTCGCGCACGCGGCGCCAGTGCCCGTATTCGGCGGTGATCTCCAGCGGCATGTCGCGCCGCGTGAAGACCCAGTCGATGCGGTGGGTGAGCGAGGGGCCGCGCCGGGCGTTGCCCTCGTTGGTCTTGAGCGAAACGTAGCGGGGGAGCGGCAGGTTGGTGACCGGCCCGCGCTCTTCGGCCGCCTGTGCGGCCGCGCCGCAGAGCAGGGCGGCAAGCAGCCCCGCCAACACAGAAGTCCTGACCATCGTGTCTGTCCTGCTCGAGATTTTACGCCGGGGTTCTTGTGCCCCGTGCATGCTTGCGACAGTGTGCCAAAGCGGAGAGCGTAAGGAAAGGGAGGCCCTGACCGGAATGCCGCAGAAACGCCTGACTGTTGTCGTCACGCGACGTTTGCCGGAGGTGGTGGAAACCCGCCTGAGCGAGCTTTTCAACGTCAAACTGCGCACCGAGGACGTCGCGATGACTCGCGCGGAATTGACCGCCGCAATGGCCGAGGCCGACGTGCTCGTGCCCACGTTGACCGACCAGATCGACGCCGGGCTGATCGCGCAGGCGGGTGCGCGACTCAAGCTGATCGCCAATTACGGCGCCGGGGTGGACCATATCGACGTGGAAACCGCCCGCGCGCGGGGCATCATGGTGTCGAACACGCCCGGGGTGATGACCGACGATACCGCCGACATGGTGATGGGGCTGATGCTGGCGGTGATGCGCCGCATGCAGGAGGGGCTCGCCACCATGCAGGAGGGCAACTGGGCCGGCTGGGCGCCGACCGCCTTCCTCGGCACGCGGCTCGGCGGAAAACGGCTCGGCATCCTCGGCATGGGCCGGATCGGCCAGGCGGTGGCGCGGCGCGCCTCGGCCTTCGGGATGCAGATCCACTACCACAACCGCCGCCGCCTGCGCGAGGAGACCGAGGAGGCGCTCGAGGCGACCTACTGGGAGAGCCTCGACCAGATGGTGGCGCGGATGGACGTGGTCTCGGTCAACTGCCCGCACACGCCCTCGACCTTCCACCTGCTGAACGCGCGTCGGCTAAGGCTGATGAAGCCCTCGGCGGTGCTGATCAACACCTCGCGCGGCGAGGTGATCGACGAATCGGCGCTGACCCGGATGCTGAAGTCCGGCGAGCTGGGCGGGGCCGGGCTCGACGTCTACCAGCACAAGATCAGGGGCAACCCCGAGCTGGTGAACATGCCGAACGTGGCGATGCTGCCGCACATGGGCTCCGCCACGCTGGAAGGGCGCATCGAGATGGGCGAGAAGGTGATCATCAACGTCAAGACCTTCGCCGACGGGCACCGCCCGCCGGACCAGGTCGTGCCGTCGATGCTCTGAAATTCCAGGACCTCCAGAAAACCAGACGGAAATGACATGCGGATACTGATGTTCGGCGCGACGGGACAGGTGGCGCGCGAGATACAGCGCCGGAGCCCGGTGGTGGCGCTCGGCCGGGACGAGGTCGATCTGACCGACGCCGGCGATTGCGCCGAGGCGGTGCGGGCCGAAGCGCCCGACGTGGTCATCAACGCCGCGGCCTTCACCGCGGTGGACGCGGCCGAAAGCGACGAGGTCACCGCCGCGCAGGTGAACGGCGAGGCGCCCGGCGCCATGGCGCGGGCCTGCGCCGACCTCGGCATTCCCTTCATCCACATCTCGACCGATTACGTCTTCGACGGCGCGGGCGATCAGCCCTTTGCCCCCGATGCGCCCACCGCGCCGCTCGGCGCCTATGGCCGCACCAAGCTGGCAGGCGAGGAGGCGGTGCGCGCCGCCGGCTGCACCCACGCGATCATCCGCACCAGCTGGGTCGTC
The DNA here is from genome assembly GCF_040409955.1 of Salipiger sp. H15. NCBI lineage: Bacteria > Pseudomonadati > Pseudomonadota > Alphaproteobacteria > Rhodobacterales > Roseobacteraceae > Salipiger > Salipiger bruguierae. The sequence goes on along the minus strand of NZ_CP123384.1, from coordinate 1,061,566 downwards.
TCGGCGCATGGCAAGAACTTCGTGAAGACCATGCTGAAGCTCGGCTCCGAGCGCGAGACGCTGAACGTCGTCGCCGACCAGGTGGGCGGGCCGACCCCGGCTGCCGACATCGCCGAGCTCTGCCTCGCGGCGGCGCAGCAGCTGGTCGACGCGCCCGAGAAGTCGGGCACCTATCACCTGTCGGGCGGGCCGGATGTCAGCTGGGCCGATTTCGCCCGCGAGATCTTTGCCCAGGCGGGTCTGCCTTGCCAGGTGGTGGACATCCCCGCCTCGGCCTACCCGACCCCGGCGCGGCGCCCGGCCAATTCGCGGCTGGACAACAGCGCGACCGAGGCGGCCTTCGGCCTGCCGCGCCCGGACTGGCGCAAGGGCCTTGCGGATATCCTCAGGGAACTGGAGTCCAGGCGCGACTGAGCGCCTGGGATCCCGCGAGTTCATGTAAAAACCGGGGGAATCTCCGCTATTCGGCCATGATCCGGCTCCGCTTCCGCCCCCTCTCCGCGCGATTGTGGCGGCATCGCAAGGGTTGCGGAAGCAGAGACTCCCATGGAACGGATACCGGAATACGGCCTGTCCTCGTGGCAGGTGCGGAGCGTGGGCAACGGCGTCCACCTCCCGGACATGGCACAGGCGCTCGCGCTGGTTGACGCCGGCATCGGTGCCGGTGTCTTCGGCTATGACTTGGCCGAGCCGCGCGACGCGGCCCGGTTCGAAACGCTCGACGATGCGCGGCTCGAGTCGCTCTACGCCGAGGACATGCTCTCGCAGGAACAGGCGTCGCTGGCGCAGGGGCGCAAGTCCAAGCTTGCCCTGCTGCGCGGCGAGTCCGACGGCAGCGTGCGCGGGCTGCGCAACGCGGTCATCAGCCTCGGGCACTGGCACGACATGGACCACGCCCCCGGCGGAACCGTCGCGGCGCCCGACACCGGCGGCTATGCCGAGAGCTGGCGCATCGGCTGGGCCGAGCTCCTGCCGGAGATCATGCAACTCTCGGTCGACGGGCCGCTCGAGGCGATGGGCCACGTGCCGCTGCGCCAGCCGATCCCGGACCCGTTCCACGGCGGCCTGTCGGCGGTGGCGACCGACGTGACCGGGCCCGACCTCACGGAGGAGGGCCGCGCCTTCCTCGCCCGGATGCTGGCCGGCGAGGAAGAGGACGCGGCCGACAGCTTCGTCTTCGGCGCGCCGGACGACTGGCACGCGGCAGAGCAGGCGCAGGGCGGCGCCTACGCCCCGGACGGGCATCATGCCCAGGAAGAGCTTCTCTTCGTCGAAAGCCAGTATGCCGCGCTGCACGGCGCGCTATTCGACGGTGACGCCGCCTGGGACGGGCAGGACGGCATGGCCGGGGACGCGGGGCTGGCGGAGGAGGGCTTCTCGCACTCTCATCGCCCCGGCACCCACGATCACGAGGGGCACGGCGCCTTCGGCGATGGGCTCTTCGCCTGAGCCGCACCGCTGCCGCGCCCGGCGCAAGAAAAAGCCCGCTCCGGTGGGAGCGGGCCTCGATCCGTCACGCCGGGGGCGCGGGCCGGGTCAGCCCACGTCCTTGTAGCTGATTTCCTTCTGGTCGGTTCCGGTCTTGCTGCGGCGCACGTGCAGGCGGTTGAGCGCGTTCACGTAGGCCTTGGCCGAGGCATAGACCGTGTCGGTGTCCGCCGACTGGCCGGTGGCGATCTTGCCGTCCTCTTCGAGGCGCACGGACACGGTGGCCTGGGCGTCGGTGCCCTCGGTCACGGCGTTCACCTGGTAGAGCTGCAGCCGGGCCGCGTTCGGATAGAGCGCGCGCACCGCCTTGAAGGTGGCGTCGACCGGGCCATCGCCTTCCATCACGCAGGATTTCTCCTCGCCGCCGACTTCCATCTCGAGCGTCGCCTCGGCGGGCCCGCCGGTGCCGCAGATGACCTTCAGCGAGACGATCTCGAGGTGATCCGCGCCATCGGTCATCGCCGCCGTCACCAGCGCGAGGATGTCCTCGTCAAAGACCTCCTTCTTGCGGTCGGCAAGGTCCTTGAACCGCACGAAGATGTCCTTGAGCTGGTTGTCCCCCACCTCGACGCCGAGATCCTTGAGCTTGGCGCGCAGCGCGGCGCGGCCCGAGTGCTTGCCGAGCGGCAGTGAGGTGCCGGCAAGGCCCACGTCCTCGGGGCGCATGATCTCGAACGTCTCCTTGTTCTTGAGCATGCCGTCCTGGTGGATGCCGGACTCGTGGGCAAAGGCGTTCTTGCCGACGATCGCCTTGTTGAACTGCACCGGGAAGCCCGACACCGTCGCGACGCGGCGCGAGATGTGCATGATCTTGCGGGTGTCGATCCTGGTCTCATACGGCATGATGTCGCCGCGCACCTTGAGCGCCATCACCACCTCTTCGAGCGCGGTGTTGCCCGCCCGCTCGCCGAGGCCGTTGATCGTGCACTCGATCTGCCGCGCACCGGCCTCGACGGCCGCGAGGCTGTTCGCCGTCGCCATGCCGAGGTCGTTGTGGCAGTGGGTCGCGAAGATGATGTTGTCCGCCCCCGGCACGCGCTCGAGCAGCATGCGGATCAGGTCCGCCGATTCGCGCGGCGCGGTGTAGCCGACGGTATCGGGGATGTTGATCGTGGTGGCGCCGGCCTTGATGGCGATCTCGACCACGCGGCAGAGATAGTCATGCTCGGTCCGGGTCGCGTCCATCGGCGACCACTGCACGTTGTCGCAGAGGTTGCGCGCGTGGGTCACCGTCTGGTGGATGCGGTCGGCCATCTCGTCCTTGGTGAGGTTCGGGATGGCGCGGTGCAGCGGCGAGGTGCCGATGAAGGTGTGGATGCGCGGGCGGGCGGCGTGTTTCACCGCCTCCCAGCAGCGGTCGATGTCGGGGATCTGGGCGCGGGCAAGGCCGCAGATCACCGCGTTGCGGCTGCGCTCGGCGATCTCCGAGACGGCGCGGAAGTCGCCCTCGGAGGCGATCGGGAAGCCCGCCTCGATGATGTCGACACCCATCTCGTCGAGCAGCTCGGCGATCTCGAGCTTCTCGTCATGGGTCATGGTCGCGCCGGGCGACTGTTCGCCGTCACGGAGGGTCGTGTCGAAGATGTACACGCGGTCTTTGGCTTGGTCGGTCATTTTTCGGCTCTCTTGAGTCGTCGTCCTGGAAAGGGTTCGCCGGCGCGAAACGGTCCTCCTCTGAGCGGTCGCGCCGAGATGCGCGCTCAGAGGCGGATTAGGACTAGACGCAGGCCAAGCGCAACCGGCGCGCGGAACGCACGTGCAGCAGCGGGGATATGGCCAAGGGTCATCATGGCCGCGACTATACGCGCGGCGAAAGAAATGAAAACCGCAAAAGCCGCCCGGCTGGCGGAAAGTTTCGCCGCGGCGCAGCGAGGCGATGCGCGGCGCTTGAGTGGCCGCGCCGGGTGCCCATATGTTTCATGTGAAGGGTTTGGTTCAGGGGAGTTTCATGGTCTGGCGATTCCTGAGGGCGGCGGTTCTCGCCGCCGGCTGGCCCTTGGCGGCCCTGGCGCAGACGGGCGGGACCCCCTCGCGCGAGGTCTATGTCTTCGGCAACTCGCTGGTGCATTTCCTCGGGCAGGAGGACCACAGCAACACCCCCTACTGGATGGCGCGGCTGGCCGAGGCGGCGGGCGCGCGGCTTGCACTCGACGGGCAATGGGGCTTCCTGCGCGATTTCTCGGACGGGCTGCCGCCGGATCCCAACTGGACCATCCCCGGCGTGGCGAACAACTGGGACCAGGGGCGCGGCAGCTTCGGCGACGCCGGCTACGACGCGGTGGTGATCACCCCCGCCAACTTCCTGCAGTACCAGGCCCCGGATGCGCCCTATCCCGGCAACAACCCCTCGGGTACCAGCCCGATGGACGCGATCCTGACCGTCGCGGACTGGGTCGAGGGCCACGCGCCCGGCACGCCGCTCTGGGTCTACGAGGGCTGGCCCGACATGGCGGGAGTTGCCGGGGAGTTTCCACCCTCGGCGCGCGGCATGCGGCGCTACCACGACTACACGCTGGGCGCCTACGGGGTCTGGTACGACGACCTGCTGCGCAAGCTGCGCGAGGCCCGGCCCGGGCGCCCGGTGCAGGTGATTCCCGTGGCGCGGGTGCTGTCGGAGCTGCTGGACGAGGGCGGCCTGCTGCAGGACGTGCCGGCGCTTGCGCTCTACGTCGACGACGCGCCGCACGGCACGCCCTCGCTCTACTTCCTTGCCGCCATGGTCTCCTACAGCGCGCTCTACGCCGCGCCGCCGCCCAAGGGCTTCGCGCCACCGCCCGAGATCGACACCGCCATCGCCGAGGCCTATCCGCAGATCGCGGACCACGTCTGGCAGGTGGTGTCCGCTCTCCTGCCCGAGAAGGCCGCCGCTGCCCCCGCCGCGCCGCCCGCGGAGCCGCAGAAGGCTGCCGAGGCAGGGCCCGCTCCCGCCGCGACCGAGCCGCTTCCGGCGCGGCCCGAGCTTGCCCTGCCGGGGCCGGGCGCGCATCCCGAGGGGGCGCCGGCGCTCGCCATGGGGCTGAGCGGGCTCTCGGACTGGTCGACGCAGCATCCCTTCGTCGACCTGATGAAATCCTCGCGCGTCTGGGTCGGCCACCTGCCGGGCCAGTGGGGCGGGGTCGAGATCGACGCGCTGCGGGCGCAGGGCGTGCTCGACGACGACGGCTGGCCGCTGCGAATCCCCGAGGGGGTCGAGCGGCTCGAGGCGCTGCTGCTCACCGACCAGCCCGAGGCGGCGCGGCACCTGCGCGGCACCTACGTGGTGCTGTGGCAGGGCAAGGGCGAGCTCGAGCTCACCGGCCGCGCCAGCCGGGTGCGGATGGAGGAGGGGCGGGCGCTCTTCGACTACGCCCCGGGCGAGGGCTCGGTCGGCATCTCGATCTCGGCCACCGACCCCGCCGACCCGATCCGCGACATCCACGTGGTGCGCGAGGACCAGATGCCGCTCTACGAGGCCGGGGCGCTGTTCAACCCCGACTGGCTGGCGCGCATCCACGACCTGCGGGCGCTGCGCTTCATGGACTGGATGATGACCAACGGCTCGCCGGTGCAGGGCTGGGACGACCGGCCGCGGATGAGCGATGCCACCTGGACCGCCTGGGGCGTGCCGCCCGAGGTGATGATCGCGCTTGCCAACGAGGTCGGCGCCGATCCCTGGTTCACCCTGCCGCACATGGCCGACGACGATTATGTCCGCCGCTTCGCCGAGCTGGTGAAGGCGCGTCTCGATCCCCGGCTCAAGGCCTATGTCGAGTATTCCAACGAGGTCTGGAACCACATCTTCCCGCAGGCCGGCTGGGCCGCGCAGCAGGCCGAGGCGCGCTGGGGCCATTCCGAATCGGGCTGGATCCAGTTCTACGGGCTGCGCGCCGCGCAGGTGATGGACATCTGGTCCGACGTCTACGGCGACGAGGCGGCGGACCGGCTCGTGCGGGTGATCTCCACCCACACCGGCTGGCCGGGGCTCGAGGAGCAGATCCTCACCGCGCCGCTCGCCTATCTCGCGCTCGACCGCCCGCCGCAGGAGAGTTTCGACGCCTATGCCGTGGCCGGATACTTCGGCTACGAGCTCGGCGGCGAGGAGATGGCGGCGCAGATGGACGACTGGCTCTCGCGCGCCGAGATGCAGGCGCAGGAAGACGGCGAGGCGCAGGGGCTGCGCCGCGTCGCCCTGCGCGAATACGTGCGCCAGCATCGCTTCGACGCGGCGATCCTGCCGGTGGCGCTGGCGCTGCAGGAGGGATCGCTGGCGGAACTGACGGGCGAGATCCTGCCCTATCACGCCGGGGTGGCCGAGGCGGCCGGGCTGCGGCTGGTGATGTACGAGGGCGGCACCCACGTGGCGGCGCAGGCCGAGCGCCTGCAGGATGCGCGGCTCACCGGGTTCTTCGAGACCTTCAACTACACGCCCGAGATGGCCAAGCTCTACGAGCAGCTGCTGACCGGCTGGATCGCCGCCGGGGGCACGCTGTTCAACGCCTTCGTCGATGTCGCGCAGGCCTCGCAATGGGGCAGCTGGGGCGCGCTGCGCCACCTCGACGACGCCAACCCGCGCTGGGACATGCTGATGAGCTACAACGCCTCGGCCCCGACCGGCTGGGAGACGCGCGAGGCGGGCACCTTCGACGACGGGCTGCTGCTGCGCGCCGCGCCGGAGGGCGGGCGGCTCGAGGGCACGGCGCGTCCCGACATCCTGCTCGGCGGGGCGGGGGACGACGTGCTGGTCGGGGGCGGCGGCGACGATCACCTGCACGGCGGCCCCGGGCAGGACCGGGCGCTGCTGCCGGGATCGCGGCAGGGCTACAGCTTCACCCGCGACGCCTCGGGGCGGCTCATCGCCGACGGGCCGGCGGGGCGGGTGACGCTCTTCTCGGTCGAACTTCTGGGCTTCGAGGACGCGCCGGGCGAGGAAGTCCCCGCCGCCGGGCTCTGAGCCGCAAATCCCTTCGAAGGGATTTGCAACGGCCTTCCAAGGCCGTTGGCCCTATCCCTGCCGCGCGCGGAGGATCTCCTCGACCAGCGTCTCGGCGCCGAGGCTGGCGCGGAAGCCTTCCTCGACGCGGGCCCGGCCCGCCTCGCCGAAGCGCCGGGCGCTCTCGGGGTTCTGCGCCAGCTCGCGGATCGCCCGGGCCAGCGCGGTCGGATCCTTCGGCGCCACCAGCTTGCCGCTATGGCCGTCGTCGATCAGCTCGCGCACGCCGCCCGCGTCGGTGCCAATCGTCGGCACGCCGCAGGCCATCGCCTCCATGTAGGCGACGCCGAGCGGCTCGTGCCACGAGGCCAGCACGAAGGCATGGGCCGAGAGCAGCTTGTCGCGCACCGCCCCGGCGTCGATCGCCCCGAGCAGCTTCACGTGGTCCTGCAGCCGCAGCTTGCGCAGGTGCGCCGCGAGCTCCTTGCGGTAGCCCGAGCCGCCCGCGTCATCCTCGCCGGCGATCTCGAGCCGCACGTCCACGCCCTGGTCGAGCAGCTGGCGCATGGCCGACATCAGGTCCTGGTGGCCCTTCACCACGTTCAGCCGCCCGCAGGAGAACAGCCGCACCGGTCGGCCCTTCTCGGGCGGGACATAGGGCAGGTCGCGGCGCAGCACGTCGGTATCGACCCCCATCGGCCGGATCACCAGCCGCGGCGGCAGGTGCCCGGCGAGCGCCGCGTGCAGCTCCTCGGTCAGCCTGCGGGTGATCACCGTGGCAAAGGCGGCGCCGCGCCATTTCACCCGCTGGCCGGGGCCGTAGTCCGAAAGCGGCCCGTGCAGCGTCAGCGAGTAGGGCACGCCGCCGAGCCGGTGCGCGAGGTTCGCCACCAGCGCGGCGCGGCCGCAGCTGTGCACGTGCACGTGGTCGAGGCGGTGCGCGGCGGCATAGTCGCGCAGCGCCGCGGCGGCCGAGAGCGTCAGCGCCACGTCCCTGGCAAAGCGCGGCCCTTCGCGCAGCAGGTCGAGCAGCAGGCCGCGCGGCAGCAGCAGCGCCGCGGCCCCGGCGGCGCTCAGCGGCCGGACCTCGCCGAGGTAGGTGGTGCGGGCGATGGCCTCCTTGGACCAGCTGTGCGCGATCAGCCCCAGCGGCGGCACGCGGGTCGACAGCAGGTGCACCTCGTGGCCCATCCGTTCGAGCGCCTGCACCTCCCGCCAGAAGAAGATGTGCGTCTGCCCCGGGAACTGGGGCACGAGATACCCGATGCGAAGTTTCTGAGGCAATCGACCCCCCACATGCTCCGGGCGGACCTTGCGGCACTTCCGCCCGGCAAATACACAACACATTGCCTGTCATCATTCTTTGGCCACAGTTTGCTGGCAAAGCCACCCTGTGCTGGTGCAAGAGTTCTGCAGGTGTGTCGTCCTTGGTACGGGTCATGGCGTCTGACGAGTTTCGGTTCTCCGGCGATCCCGCCGTTTCGGTGATCCTGCCGGCCAGCAATGAAAGCGCGCTGATCGGCGCGTGCCTGAAGGCGCTTCTGGCCTCGGACTGGCCCGGCGAAGCGCCGCCCCCCGAGGTGATCGTCGTCGCCAACGGCTGCCGTGACGACACTGCGGACCGCGCGCGGGCCGTCGCGGATGACTTCGCGTCACGCGGCTGGGGCCTGCGGGTGATCGAGCGCGCCGAGGGCGGCAAGCTCGCCGCGCTCAACGCCGGCGACGCCGCGGCGCGATCCGGCAACCGCATCTACCTCGACGCCGACGTCACGGTGAGCAGGGGGCTGCTCGCGCAGCTCCACGCCGCGCTGTCGCGCCCCGGGGCGCGCTATGCCAGCGGGCGGCTGCGGATCACCGCCCATGGCTGGGCGGCGCGCGCCTATGCCCGCACCTGGCGGCAGGTGCCCTTCATGGCCCGCGGCGTGCCCGGCTGCGGCGTCTTCGCGGTCAATGCCGAGGGCCGCGCCCGCTGGCAGGACTTCCCCGACATCATCTCGGACGACACTTTCGTGCGGCTGAGCTTCACCCCCGAGGAGCGCGTCGCCGTGACCGCCCATTACGAATGGCCCATCGCCGAGGGGCTGCGCGCCCTCGTCCGCGTGCGGCGCCGGCAGGATGCCGGCGTGGCGCAGGTCGGCGCGCTCTACCCGCGGCTGCTGGGCAACGACGACAAGCTGCCGCTGTCGGCGCATGGCAAGCTGCGCATGGCGCTGCGCGACCCGCTGGGCTTCGCCGTCTACACCGGCGTCGCGCTGCTGGTGCGGCTGACCCCGCAGGCCCGCCCCGATTGGAGCCGCAGCCGGTGACCACAGCCCTTTTCCAGAGATTCTCCGGCGCCTCGCTCGGCGCGCGCGTGCTGCGCTCGTCGCTGCTCACCGTCGGGGGATTCGGCTTTGCGCAGATGCTGCGGCTGGCCAGCAACCTGCTGCTCACCCGGCTGCTCTTCCCCGAGGCCTTCGGCCTCATGGCGCTGGTCTCGGTGTTCCTGATGGGGCTCATGCAGTTCTCGGACGTGGGCGTCACCCCGGCCATCCTGCAGAGCCGCCGCGGCGACGACCGCGACTTCCTCGACACGGCCTGGACCATCCAGGTGCTGCGCGGGGCGGGGCTGTGGCTCTCGGCCTGCGCGCTGGCCTGGCCGATGTCGGCCTTCTACGACGAGCCGCAGCTGCTGCAGCTTCTGCCCGCGGCGGCGCTGTCGCTGCTCATCGTCGGCTTCCGCCCGACGCGGATGGACAGCGCCAACCGGCACCTGCTGCTCGGGCGGGTCACGCTGATCGACCTGCTCACGCAAAGCGTGGGCGTCGTCAGCGCGGTGCTGCTGGCCTGGGCGACGGGCTCGGTCTGGGCGCTGGTGGTCTCGGGGCTGGTCAGCAGCCTCTTCGAGGTGATCGCCAATTCGCTGCTGCTGCCGGGCCAGCGCAACCGCTTCCGCATGGAGGCCGAGGCGCGGCACGAGCTGGTGCATTTCGGCAAGTGGATCTTCCTGTCCACCGTCTGCGGCTTCTTCTTCAGCCAGGGCGACAAGATCCTGATCGGCAAGTACCTCAGCCTCGATGCCTTCGGGGTCTACAACATCGGCTATTTCCTCGCCTCCTTCCCGATGCTGCTGGGCGGGATGGTCACCCGCAAGGTGCTGATCCCGATCTACCGCGAGAGCCCCCCGCGCGAGAGCCGCCGGAACTTCCTGCGCCTGCGCAAGATGCGCTGCTCGGTCACCGGGCCGCTGCTGCTGCTGGTCGCCAGCTTCGCGGTCTGCGGGCACTGGTTGGTCGCGCTGATGTACGACGACCGCTACCTCGCCGCCGGGGCGGTCACGGTGATCATCGCCTGCATGCAGATGCCGCAGATCGTCGTGCAGACCTACGACCAGGCGGCGCTGGCGGCGGGCGACAGCCGCAGCTTCTTCACGCTGGCGCTGGCGCGGGCGGTGCTTATGGTGGTCTGCATCCTCGTCGGGCTCGAGAGCTACGGCCTGATCGGCGCGCTGCTCGGCTATGGCGCGGCCTTCCTGCTGGCCTACCCGGTGGTGGTCTGGCTGGCGCGGCGCATGGGCGTCTGGGACCCGCTGCACGACCTCGTCTTCGCGCTGCTCGGCGCGGCGCTGGCGGGGCTGGCGGTGATGCTCAACTGGCCGGCCATCCTGGCACTGGTCGCGCAGGGGGGGTGAGTCTCCGGCGGCCGGGAGGGGCGGCAGACAGCGCCGCCCTTTCTTGGTAACCTCGAACAAGGCGGACAGTGCAGCGCAAAGGTGCTGCTTTGTTTCCCCGGAGGGTGGGGCGGTCGGGTTTGCGCCCAATTTTCTCCGTATTCTTATTTTACGGCACGTGACATCGCGGGTTCGTGCGAGTGAGGGTTGGTTCTTGGATTTGCGTCTGGATGTTGCCGAAACGGACATAGCCATCGTCGGGATGGCGGCGCATCTTCCGGGGGCCGGGGACATCTCTGCCTATTGGGAGAACCTGCGCTCCGGTGTCCGTTCGATCCGCCGGTTCAGCGAGGCTGAGCTGCTCGCCGCGGGAGAGGACCCGGGCCTGCTGCGCCACCGCGACTACGTGCCCTTCGGCGCGCCGCTCGACGGGTTCGAGTACTTCGACGCGGAGTTCTTCGGCTTCGCCCCGAAGGACGCGGCGATCATGGACCCGCAGCACCGCCAGTTCCTCGAGACCGCCTGGGAGGCGCTGGAGAGCGCCGGCCACGTGCCGGAAAGCTTCGACGGCGCGATCGGCGTCTTCGGCGGCGTCGGCATGGGCAGCTATTTCTACGTGAACCTCTGCTCGAACCCCGACCTCGTCGAGAATACCGGGATGTTCCTGCTGCGCCATACCGGCAACGACAAGGACTTCCTGACCACGCGGCTGAGCTACGTGCTCGACCTGCACGGGCCCTCGGTCAACGTGCAGACCGCCTGCTCGACCTCGCTGGTGGCCACCCATTTCGCCGTGCAGGCGCTGCTGAACGGCGAATGCGACATGGCGCTGGCGGGCGGGGTGACCATCGAGCTGCCGCAGACGCGCGGCTATCTCTACAAGGAAAACGAGATCCTCTCGCCCGACGGCGAATGCCACGCCTTCGACCACCGCGCGCAGGGCACGGTGTTCGGCTCCGGCGCGGGGGTCGTCGTGCTGCGCCGCCTGAAGGACGCGCTGGCCGACGGCGACCACGTCTGGGCGGTGATCAAGGGCTCGGCGATCAACAACGACGGCGCGGGCAAGGCGGGATACCTCGCGCCCTCCGTCGACGGGCAGGCGCAGGCGATCGCCGAGGCGCAGGCGGTGGCGGGGGTCGGCTCGGACACTATCGACTACGTCGAATGCCACGGCACCGGCACCTATCTTGGTGATCCGATCGAGGTGGCGGCGCTGACCCAGGCCTTCGCGCAGAGCGGCTCGGGGCAGGGACACTGCCGGATCGGCTCGGTGAAGACCAACATCGGCCACCTCGACACGGCGGCCGGGGTGGCGGGGCTGATCAAGACCTCGCTGGCGCTGCACCACGCGCAGATCCCGCCCTCGCTGGGCTACGAGGCGCGGAACCCGGCCATCGACTTCGAAACTTCGCCCTTCGTGGTGAACGACGCGCTCACCCCGTGGGAGCGCCGGGACCATCCGCGCCGCGCCGGGGTGAACGCGCTCGGCGTCGGCGGGACCAATGCCCATGTCGTCCTGCAGGAGGCGCCGCCGCGCGCCGCCTCGGAGGAAAGCGACTGGCCGTTCCAGATCCTCGCGCTCTCGGGCCGCAGCAAGGCGGCGCTGGACGCGAACGCCCACCGGCTCGCGGCGCACCTGCGCGCCCATCCCGAGCAGCCGCTGGCGGATGTCGCCTTTACCCTCAAGGAGGGGCGCCACGCCTTCGAGAAGCGCCGCGTCGTGGTGGCCGGGAGCCACGAGGAGGCCGCGCGCTTGCTCGAGGAGGACAATCCCCGCCGGGTGCATTCGCACAGCGCGCTTGATCGGCCCGACGTGGTCTTCATGTTCCCCGGCGGCGGCGCGCAATATGCCGGCATGGCGCGCGATCTCTACGAGACCGAGCCGGTCTTCGCCGAGTGGATGGACCGCGGGCTTTCGGCGCTGGCCGAGATCACCGACGCGGACATCCGCGCGCTCTGGCTGCCCGCGCCCGGCGAGGAGGCAGCGGCCGACGCGGCGCTGCAGACGCCGTCGCTGCAACTGCCGCTGATCCTGATCACCGAGGTCGCGCTGGCGCGGCTCTGGATGGGCTGGGGGATCACCCCCGCGGCGCTTGCCGGCCATTCCATGGGCGAGAACACCGCCGCCTGCCTCGCCGGGGTGATGAGCTTCGAGGATTGCATCGGTCTGGTGCACCTGCGCGGGCGGCTCTTCGATTCCGTGCCGGCGGGCGGAATGCTCTCGGTCAGCCTGCCTGCCGAGACGCTGCGGGGCCATCTCGGCGCCGATCTCGATCTCGGCGCGGTCAACGCGCCCGGGCTCTCGGTCGCCTCCGGCCCGCAGCAGGCCCTGATTGCCCTTGAACAGAGACTGAAATCCGAGGGCATCGAGTGCCGGCGCATCGCCATCGACATCGCCGCGCACAGCCGCATGCTCGAGCCGATCCTCGAGCAGTTCCGAGCCTACCTGCGCTCGATCGACCTCTCGCCGCCGCAGATCCCGCTGACCTCGAACCGCAGCGGCACGTGGATGACCCCCGAGGAGGCCACCAGCCCCGACTACTGGGTGCAGCACCTGCGCGGCACGGTCCGCTTCGCCGACTGCGTCGCCACGCTGGCGACCGAGCGGAGCCGGGTCTATCTCGAGGTGGGCCCGGGCAAGGCGCTCTCCTCGCTCGCCCGCCAGCATCCCGACGTGCCGGGGCAGCAGGTGCTGAGCTCGCTGCGCCACCCCGATGAGCAGATCGCCGACGACCGCTACATGTTCGAGGTGCTGGGCCGTCTCTGGGCGCTCGGCGCGGCGATTGACTGGGAGCAGGTCTGGGGCGGGGCGCGGCGCAACCGCGTCGTGCTGCCGGGCTACGCCTTCCAGCGCGCCCCCTATTTCATCGCGCCGGGCAGGACGCAGGCCGAGGTTGCGCCGCAGTACCTGATGCGCAGCGACGACGTTGGCGCCTGGGGCTGGAAGCCGGTCTGGCGGCCGCGCGCCGCCGAGGTCGAGCTCGACGTCGCGACCGGGCTTGCCGGGGCCGAGCCGCAGGTCTGGCTGATGTTCATGGACGAGGCGGGGCTCGCCGCCCGCTGCGCCGCGCGGCTGGTCGCCGCCGGGCACGCGGTGGTCGAGGTCCGGCCCGGCGACGCCTTCGCGCGGCTCTCGGACAGCGCCTACATCCTGCCGCCGGAGCGTGGCCGCGAGGGCTATGACCTGCTGCTGCGCGATCTCGCGCTGCGCGGAAGGCTGCCCACGCGCCTCGCGCATTTCTGGCTGGTGACCGAGGGCGAGACGCACCGCCCCGGCTCGAGCTTCTTCCACCGGGTGCAGGAGCAGGGCTTCTATTCGCTGCTGTTCCTCGCGCAGGCCATGGCCGAGGAGGCGCTGCCGCGCCCGCTGCCGCTGACCGTGCTCACATCCGGCGCGGCGCAGGTGCGGGCCGAGCCGCTGACCCATCCCGCCAAGGCCACCATCGCCGGTCCCGCCCGGGTCATCCCGCGCGAGCTGCCGGGGGTGAGCGTGACCACGCTCGACCTGCAGCTGCCCGCGCCCGCAACCGGCCGCCTGCGCGCCCGCCGCCGGGCCGAGGCGGCGCGCGAGGCGGAACTGGCGCAGCTTGCCGACCTCGTGCTCGAGGATCTGCTCGCCACGCCCGGCAACGCCATCGCCGCGCTGCGCGGCGGGCGGCGCTTCGAAAGCACCATGGCGCCCGCCGCCCTGCCCGGGGGCGTGGCACGGCCGGGGCAGGGCACCTACCTGCTGACCGGCGGCTTCGGCGGCATCGGCCTCACGCTCGGCATGGATTTCGCGCGGCAGGGCGCCAAGCTGGTGCTCGTCGCCCGCCGGGCCCTGCCGGACCGCGCGCTCTGGGCCGAGCACCTCGCCCGCCATGCGCCGCAGGACGTGCTGTCGCGGCGCATCCGCGCGGTGCAGGCGCTCGAGGCCGCCGGGGCCGAGGTCATGGTCGCCGCCGCCGACGTCTGCAACCGCGCCCAGCTGCAGGCGGTGCGCGACGTGGCCGAGGCGCGCTTCGGCCGCATCACCGGGGTGATCCACGGCGCCGGGGTGATCGACGACGCGCCGCTGCTGACCAAGACCCCCGCCTCGGTCGAGGATGTCTTCACGCCGAAGATCCACGGCACCGAGGTTCTGGGCGAGGTCTTCCCCGACGGCGCCTGCGACTGGATCGCGCTCTTTTCCTCCTCGTCCACCGTCACCGCCCCGGCGGGGCAGGTCGATTACGTCGCCGCCAACGAGTATCTCAACGCCTTCGCCCGCGCCCGTGCCGGCGGGCAGACGCGGGTCACCGCGATCAACTGGGGCATCTGGAACGAGGTCGGCATGGCCGCCGAGGCGGTCGCGGCGCGGCGCGGCGAGCTGCCCGCGCCGCCGGTCGAACCCACCGGCCTGCCGCTGCTGGACGAGGCGACCTTCGACGCGCGCGGCAACCGGCTCTTCACCACCCGCCTCTCGGCCGCGGACTGGATCATCGACGAGCACCGCACCCGCGACGGCGACGCGCTGCTGCCGGGCACCGGCTACCTGACTCTCGCGGCCCACGCGCTGAAGGCGCAGCGCGAGGAGCGGCCCTTCGAGATCCGCGACCTGACCTTCCTGCGGCCGCTGCGCGTCGCCGAGGGCGGCGCGCGCGAGATGCGCCTGCGCCTCACCCGCCGCGACGAGGGCTACGGTTTCGAGGTTCTCGCCGATGCCACGCTGAACAGCCGCCGCGGCTTTGCGCTCACCGCGCAGGCGACGCTGGCGTTGCTGCCGATGCCGAGCCCGGCGCCGCTAGACCTCGCGGCGATCCGCGCCCGTTGCGGCGCCGCGCTGCGCGACCCGGCGGGCGGCAGGCTCGCCGCCGCGCAGGAGGTGCAGCTGCGCTTCGGGCCGCGCTGGAAGGTGCTCGACAGCCGCGCGCTCGGGCAGGGCGAGGGGCTCGCCGAGCTGTCTCTGGCCCCCGAGGCGGCGGGCGACGACTGCCTGCTGCACCCGGCGCTGTTCGACATCGCGACCGGCTGGGCGATGGAACTGATCGCGGGCTGGGAGCCGACGCATCTGTGGGTGCCGGTCTCCTATGCCCGGGTCCGTGTCCACGCGCCGCTGACCGACCGCATCGTGAGCTGGGTGCGCAGCGCCGCTGAAAACAGCGCCGCGTCCGAGACCGCCAGTTTCGACGTCACGCTCTCCGCCCCCGACGGCACCGTGCTGCTCGAGGTTTCGGGCTTCACCCTGCGCCGCCTTGCCTCGCCCGACCTGCTGAAGGCCGCGCCGCGGCTCACCGCCGCCGAGGTCGAGTTCGACGAGGCCGGGACGACGCAGCCGCTTTCGCCCGCCGAGGAGCGGCTCGCCCACAATCTCGGCCAGGGCATCCTGCCCGCCGAGGGGGTCGAGGCCTTTGCCCGGGCGCTGTCGCTGGGCCTGCCGCAGGTGGTGGTCTCGTCGCTGGACCTCGTCGCGCTGACCCGCCAGACCGCCGCCGCCACCGCCGAGAAGGCGGAGGGGCAGAAGTTCGACCGCCCGCAGCTCGACGGCGACTACGTCGCGCCAGAGGGCGAGATCGAGCGCACCCTCGCCGGCTTCTGGGAAGAGCTTCTGGGGGTGCAGAACGTCGGCGCCGAGGACGGGTTCTTCGACCTTGGCGGGCACAGCCTGATCGCCGTGCGGCTCTTCGCCATGGTCAAGAAGGCGTTCCGCGTCGACTTCCCGATCTCTGTGCTGTTCGAGGCGCCGACGATCCGCAGCTGCGCCGCGCTCATCGCCGCGCGCACCGGCCATCGCGAGGCCCCGGGCGCGCAGGGCGGCGCGGCGGAGGCGCAGACCCCCGAGCGCCGTTTCACCCATCTCGTGCCGATGCACGACGGCGAGGGCGGGCCGCGCCGGCCGTTCTTCCTCGTCGCGGGCATGTTCGGCAACGTGCTCAACCTGCGCCACCTCGCGCATCTGCTCGGCGCCGACCGGCCCTTCTACGGGCTGCAGGCAAAGGGGCTCTACGGCGGCGAGGCCCCGCACGAGACCATCGAGGCGGCGGCCGCGGACTACATCGCCGAGATGCGGCAGGTGCAGCCCGAGGGGCCCTACATGGTCGGCGGCTTCTCCGGCGGCGGCATCACCGCCTTCGAGATCGCCCGCCAGCTCGAGGCGATGGGCGAGGAGGTCGCGCTCTGCGTCCTGCTCGACACGCCGCTGCCGGTGCGCCGGCCGCTGGCGCGCGGCGACCGGCTGCGCATCCAGTGGCAGGAGGCACGGGCCAAGGGCCCGCTCTACCCGCTCGTCTGGGCGCGCAACCGCCTGCGCTGGGAGATCGCCAGGCGCCGGGCCGCCACCGGCACCGGGGCCGAGGCCGGGCACGCCTTCCACAACGCCGAGATCGAGGCCGCCTTCCTGCAGGCCGTGGCGGGCTACCGGATGCGCCGCTGGGACGGGCCGCTGGTGCTCTACCGCCCGCCGCTGGTCGGCAAGTGGCGGGTCGGCGCGGGCCGCATGGTGAACTCGGAACGCGCCTACGTGCTGCATGACAACGACTGGGGCCAATACGCGCCGCAGGTCGAGGTCCACGAGGTGCCGGGCGATCACGATTCCATGGTGCTCGAGCCCAACGTCCGGGTGCTGGCGGCGCAGCTGCGCCGGGCCATCGCCGGGGCCGAGGCCGCGCCGGACGAGGGCGCGCTTCCGGCCCTCAGCGTCCGGGCGGCGGAGTAACCCATGCCGCGCATCCTCGTCATATCGCTCAACTACCGCACGGCGCAGATGACCCTGCGCTCGGTGCAGGCGGCGCTGCGCGCGATGCAGGGGCTCGACGCCGAGCTGGTCATCGTCGACAACGCCAGCGGCGACGGATCCTACGAAACCATGAAGGCGGCGCTCGCCACCGAGGACTGGGCGCGGGGCGCGCCGGTGCGGCTGATCGCGTCGGGCCACAACGGCGGCTTCGGCGCGGGCAACAACATCGGCATCCGCGCCGGGATGAGCGACGGCAGCCGGCCCGATTACGTCTACCTGCTGAACTCCGACGCCTTTCCCGCGCCGGGGGCGATCCGCGCGCTGGCCGATCACCTCGAGACCCATCCCGAGGCCGCATTCGCCGGCAGCTACATCCATGGCGAGGACGGCGCGGCGCATGTGACCGCCTTCCGCTTCCCCTCGATCGCCTCCGAGTTCGAGGGGGCGATCCGCCTCGGCCCGGTGTCGCGGCTGCTGCGGCGCAAGGTCGTGCCGCTGCCCGTCCCCGTGGGGACGCAGGCGGTCGACTGGCTGGCCGGGGCCTCGCTGATGATGCGCGACCGGGTGCTGTCCGAGATCGGCCTCTTCGACGAGACCTTCTTCCTCTATTTCGAGGAGACCGAGCTCTGCCACCGTGCCGCCCGCGCCGGTCACCCGACCCATTACGTGCGCGGCAGCGAGGTCATGCACATCGGCTCGGTCTCGACCGGCATGAAGCGCTGGACGCGGATCCCCGGCTTCTGGCTCGACAGCCGCTGGCACTATTTCAGCAAGACCCACGGGCGGGGCTATGCCGCGCTGGCGACGCTTGCCCATCTCTGCGGCGGGACGCTCTGGCAGCTGCGGCGGCTGCTGCAGCGCAGGCCCGCCGCCGATCCCGCGCATTTCCTGCGCGACCTTCTTTCCCATGACCTGCGCGCGCTGGTCCGGCCGGGCGTCGCCCGGCGCGTCCCCGCGGGGACGGCGCGCGCGGGGGCAAACGCGGAGTGAGCATGATGACCCGGTTTACCTCTGTCGTGATCGGCAACGAGTCCCTGCTGGTGCAATGCTGCGGCAAGCTGCGCGACGCCGGGCATGGCATCGCCGCCGTGGTGACGCGCAATCCCGATATCGGGAAATGGGCATCGGATCAGGGAATCGACGTGGTGGCCCCCGGGCAGGACCTCGCCGCGCGGCTGCCGAGGGACTTCGATTTCCTGCTGTCGATCTCGAATCTGGGCATCATTCCCGCCGACGTGCTCGCCCTTCCCGCGAAGGGCGCGGTCAACTTCCACGACGGGCCGCTGCCGCGCCATGCCGGGCTCAACGCGCCGGTCTGGGCGTTGATCGAGGGCGAGACCCGCCACGGCATCACTTGGCACATGATCGAGGGCGGCGTGGACGAGGGAGACATCCTCGTCAGCCGCGGCTTCGACATCTCGGCCAGCGACACGGCGCTGACGCTGAACGCCAAGGCCTTCGAGGCGGCGATCGACAGTTTCGACGAGGTGATCGAGCAGCTTGCCTCCGGCCTGCGCCGCCTGCCGCAGGACCTCTCGCAGCGCAGCTACCACGCGCTGGCCGACAGGCCCTCGGGCCACGGGCTGCTCGACTTCACCCGCCCCGCGCCCGAGCTGGCGCGGCTGGTGCGGGCGCTCGACCATGGCGGCTATGCCAACCCGCTCTCGGCGCCCAAGGTCCGCGCCGGCAACCGCCTCTGGATCGTCGCCGAGGCGCGCGAGGCCGAAGGGCAGGGCGCACCGGGCGAGATCCTCGCGGCCGGGGAGGACCATCTCACCGTCGCCTGCGGCAGCGGCGCGCTGCGGCTCTCGGGCATCGCCCATGTCTGCGGCGCGCCGGCGCCGGCGGCGCTGCTCGGGGCGGCCGGCGGGGCGCTCGAGATCGTCGCCGCCGACGAGCGCGCCCGGATCGATGGCGCGATCCGCGCCGTCGCCCCGCACGAGCCCTTCTGGCGCCGCCGCCTCGCCGCGCTGCGCCCCTTCGAGATGCCGGGCCTCGGGCGCGGGCCGGGCGGCATGCTCACGCGGCCGCTCTCGCTCGGCGCGGCCGACATCGCCGCGGTCGTGGCCGCCTTTGCCGCGCGCCACGACGAGCACGGCGCCTGCGACATCGCCTTCGCCACGCTGGCGCTGAGCGGGCTGGCCAAGACCGGCATCATCGCCCCCTGGGTGCCGCTGCGCGCCGAGGTCGAGGGGGATGCCGCGGCGCTGCAGGCGCGCATGGCCGCGGCGCTGGACGAGGCGCGGCAGCGCAGGGGCTTCGCCACCGACCTGCCTGCCCGCGCCCCCGATCTCGGCGGCGCGCCGCGGGTGCCGCAGCTGGGCTTGAGCATGGCCGCGGGAATGATTCCCGGCACCGTGCTGACCGTCGAGCAGACCGCCGAGGGCGCGCTGCTGCACGCCGACACCGGCCGCATCCCCGCCGCCCAGGCCGAGCTTGTCGCGGCCCGGCTCGAGCTCATCGCCGCGCATTTCGCGGGCGGCGCGGCGATCCGCGCCCTGCCGATCCTGCCCGAGGCCGAGCGTGCCATGGTCGTCGAGTTGTGGAACGCCACCGGCGTCGCGCATGACCGCAGTTTGACCATGCAGGCCGCGTTCGAGGCGCAGGTGGCCCGCACGCCGCAGGCCGTGGCGCTGGTCTTCGAGGGGCAGAGCCTCAGCTACGCCGATCTCGACGCCCGCGCCAACCGCGCCGCGAACGTGCTGCAGGCCATGGGCGTCGGCCCCGGCGTGGTGGCCGGGCTCTGCACCCGCCGCTCGGTCGACCTGGTGGTCGGCGCGCTCGGCATCCTCAAGGCGGGCGGCGCCTACCTGCCGCTCGACCCGGCCTACCCGGCGGACCGGTTGAAGCACTACATCGCCGACAGCGGCGCGCCGGTGATCGTCACGCAATCGGCGCTGGCGGGCGCGCTGCCGGAGCACGGTGCGGAGCTCTTGCTGCTCGACGCCGACCCGCGCCTCGCGCAGGCGCCGGGGACCCGCCCCGAGATGACCAGCGCGCCGGAGGACCTGGCCTATCTCATCTACACCAGCGGCTCGACCGGCACGCCCAAGGGGGTGATGGTCGAGCAGCGCAACGTGGTGAACTTCTTCACCGGCATGGACGCGATCGTGCCGCACGCGCCCGCCGGCACCTGGCTCGCGGTGACCTCGCTCAGCTTCGACATCTCGGTGCTCGAGATCTTCTACACGCTGGCGCGCGGCTTCCGCGTCGTGCTGAGCTCGGACGAGGACCGCGGGCTGATCTCGAAGGGGCCGATGCCGCTCTCGGACCGGCGCATGGATTTCTCGCTCTACTACTGGGGCAACGACGACGGCGTCGGGCGCGACAAGTACCGGCTTCTGCTCGAGGGCGCGAAGTTCGGCGACCGCAACGGCTTCTGCGCGGTCTGGACCCCCGAGCGCCACTTCCACGCCTTCGGTGGGCCCTATCCGAACCCCTCGGTGACCGGCGCGGCAGTGGCCGCGGTGACCGAGACGCTGGCCGTGCGCGCCGGTTCGGTGGTCTCGCCGCTGCACCACCCGGCGCGCATCGCCGAGGAATGGGCTGTGATCGACAACCTGACGAACGGCCGCGCCGGGCTGGCGCTGGCCTCGGGCTGGCAGCCCGACGACTTCGTGCTGCGCCCCGAGAACACCCCGCCGGACAACAAGAAGGCGGTCATCGAGAATATTTCCCAGATCAGGGAACTCTGGGCCGGACGGCCCGTCGCCTTCCCGCGCAAGGACGGCAGCAGCTTCGACGTGGTGACCCAGCCGCGTCCTGTGTCGCCCGAGCTGCCGATCTGGCTGACCGTCGCGGGCAGCCCGCAGACCTGGAAGGACGCCGGCACCCTCGGCTGCAACGTGCTGACGCACCTTCTGGGCCAGAGCATCGACGACGTGGCCGAGATGATCCGCCTCTACCATGCCGCGCTGCGCGAGGCCGGGCGCGATCCGAAGGATTTCACCGTCACGCTGATGCTGCACAGCTACGTCGCCGGGACCCGCGAGGAGGCGCGCGAGACCGCGCGCGGGCCGATGCGCGAATACCTGCGCTCGGCCGCCGCGCTGATCCGGCAATACGCCTGGGCCTTCCCCGCCTTCAAGCGGCCGAAGGGGGTGAACAACGCCTTCGACCTCGACCTCGACATCCTCGAGCCCGAGGATCTCGAGGCCATCCTCGACTTCGCCTTCGAGCGCTACTTCAACGAGAGCGGGCTCTTCGGCACAGTCGAGGACGCGCTGGCGCGCGCCGAGCAGCTCAAGCGCATCGGCGTCGGCGAGATCGCCTGCCTGATCGACTACGGCATCCCGGTGGACACGGTGCTCGAGGGGCTGAAGCCGCTCGCCGAGGTGGTGAAGCGCGCCAATGTCGCGCCGGAGCTGGCGGCGGATGATTTCTCGATCGCCGCGCAGATCCTGCGCCACGACGTCACGCACCTGCAATGCACCCCGTCGATGGCGCGGATGATCGCGATGAACGACGAGGCGCGCTTTGCCCTTTCCAGGGTGCAGCACCTCTTCCTTGGCGGCGAGCCGCTGCCCGGCGCGCTGGTCGAGGAGTTCGGCCGCATCACCGGCGCAAGCCTCACCAACATGTACGGGCCGACCGAGACGACGATCTGGTCCTCGACCGAGGAGGCGCGCGGCACGGAGGGCGTGGTCAACATCGGCCTGCCGCTCGCCAACCAGCAGCTCTATGTGCTGGACGAGGACCGGCAGCCGGTGGGCGTGGGCGTGCCGGGCGAGCTCTGGATCGGCGGCGAGGGGGTGACGCGCGGCTACTGGGGCCGCGAGGAGCTGACCGCCGAGCGCTTCGTGCCGAACCCGTTCCACAAGGGCCGGATGTACCGTACCGGCGATCTGGTGCGCCGGCGCATCGACGGGCGCATCGACTTCATCGGCCGTGTCGACACGCAGGTGAAGCTGCGCGGCTACCGCATCGAGCTGGGCGAGATCGAGGCCGTGCTCGAGGCGCAGCCGGGGATCGCGCAGGCGGTGGTCTCGGCGCGGGAGGACACGCCCGGCGACCTGCGGCTGGTCGGCTATTACACCGGCCCCGCTGAGATCCCCGAGGCCGCGCTGCGCGCCGGCATGGGCGGCGCGCTGCCGCCCTTCATGGTGCCGGCGCATTTCGTCAGGCTCGACGCCTTCCCGCTGACCCCGAACAAGAAGGTCGACCGCAAGGCGCTGCCCGCGCCGGTCGCGCGCCGGGCCGCTGCACCGAAAGCCGCGCCCGCCGCCCCGGTGGCCGCGCCGGTCGCTCCCCGGCCCGAGGCGAGCCCGGTTGCCGCTGCCGAGGCCGCACCCGGAAAGGCCGATCTCGCGAGGACCGAGGCGCGCATCGCCGCGATCTGGTCCGGCGTGCTGGGCGTCGAGGGGTTGTCGGGGCGGGACAATTTCTTCGAGCTGGGCGGGCATTCGCTGCTGGCGGTGCAGGCGCACCGGGCGATCCGCGACGAGCTGGGGGCGCGGGCGCTGTCGATCACTGACATCTTCCGCTTCCCGGTGCTGGCCGATCTTGCGGGCCGCGTCGCCGCGCTGGCCGGTCCGGCCCCGGCGCGCCCTGTCGCCCCGCCCGTTCAGGCCGAGCCCGTCGCCGCGGCCCCCGAGCCCGCACCGCCGCTGGCCGTGTCCGAGCCCGAGGACACCCCCGCGCCGCCGCTCAACGAACGCGCCCGCATCCGCACCGATGCCATGGCGCGCCGCCGCGAGATGCGCGCAAGGAGAACCGCCTGACATGGCGGGCCCCGAGGACCTTCGCGACCTGCTGGGCGGGCTCGACCTGCCGAGGGGCATCGCCTGGGCCGTCTCGGAGCCCGTCGCCGATCTTGGCGAGCTCTTCCCCGAGGAGCGCGACTGCATCGCCCGCGCCGTGCCGAAGCGGCAGGCGGAATTCGCCGGCGGCCGGCTGGCGGCCCGCGCCGCGCTGCGCCAGCTGGGTTTCCCGGCGCGCGCCATCCCCAAGGCCCAGGACCGCGCGCCGGTCTGGCCCGAGGGGGTCGTCGCCAGCATCACCCATGCCGGCGGCATCTGCCTTGCGATGGCGGCCCGCGCGCGGGACTGGCGGGGGCTGGGGGTCGACCTCGAGCGCGACGAGCCGATGCGCTCGGAGATGATCCCGGCCATCGCCAGCGTCACCGAGCTGGCCCGGCTGTCGCCCTTGCCCTTCTCGCGCGCCGCGATGCGAATCTTCAGCGCCAAGGAGGCCGCCTACAAGGCGCAGTACCCGCTGACCCAGACGCTTTTCGGCTTCGCGGCGATGGAATCGCGCCTGCCCGAAGGCGGGATGCGCATGGTGGCGGAAATTGGGCTGGGCTCCGGGGCGCAGTT
Organism: Salipiger sp. H15; assembly: GCF_040409955.1. NCBI lineage: Bacteria > Pseudomonadati > Pseudomonadota > Alphaproteobacteria > Rhodobacterales > Roseobacteraceae > Salipiger > Salipiger bruguierae. The sequence goes on along the minus strand of NZ_CP123384.1, from coordinate 1,038,512 downwards.
TCCCATGCTGCAGCACGCGAAATTTGGCCTCATCTTGTCGGTCTGCGCCCTTCCGCACGGGTGAAGCGCGCAAATACCGCGCTTTATGTCGGAAATGTGTTCCTGATCCCGGTTCCAGACACGAAGTGTTTCCCAAAATGGCGCGTATAAACATGGCGTAAACTGGGCGATTTTGTTAGATTTTGACATGAAAGCGGCGCACTCGTTTCCGGTCCCAACCCCAAATTGGCCGGTTCGGATGCGCCGCTTTCCGAACGCATTGGGGGCCTTTGCGGGAGTGTAGTCGTGAACCAGTTGCAATCGTTTTCCGAAGTGCTCTCCGCACTGCGTCGCCGTCTTGGGCTCATCGCGCTGATCTTCGTGGTCGGCACGGGGATCTCGGGGTTCTTCGCCCTCAACCAGGCCAAGCTCTACGAGGCGACGGCCGTGGTGCAGATCGAGGAAGCCCGGGTGGCGGCCAATCCCACCAGCCCCGCCACGGCGAGCGAGGATGCCTCGCGCCGGCTCCAGCTGATCGAGCAGCGCATCATGTCGCGCGACAATCTCGTGCGGATCATGCAGGCGCATGACCTCTTTGCAGAGGATCCGTCGCTGTCGATGAACCAGCGCGTCTTCTACATGCGCGAGTCGGCGTCGATCCAGGAAATCCGCGCGAACACCAACGGTTATGCGCCGCAGAACGCACCCTCGGGGCTGATGATCACCGTGCGGCTCGACGATGCGCAGAAGGCGGCGGATGTCGCCAACGAACTGATGCACTCGGTTATCGAGATGTCGCGCAGCCGCAGCGAGACCCGCGCCCGCGACGCCCTCTCCTTCTTCGAATCCGAGGAAGCGCGGGTCGAGAGCGAGATCGGCGCGATGGATGCCCGGATCGCCGAGTTCAAGAAACAGAATTCCGAGGCGCTGCCGGCGGGTGTGGGCGCCATGCGCGACCAGCTGGCGACGCTCGAGGACAACAAGCTCTCGCTCGACCGCGACATCGTGGCGCTCGAGGCGAATGCCTCGCGCCAGCGCGAAGACGTGCAGGCCCGCCAGCTGGCGCTGCTGCGCGAACAGAAGCAGCTGATCGCGGCGCGTGTCGACACGATCGAGGACATGCTGCGCCGGGCGCCGGAGATCGAGCGCGAGCTGAGCGGGCTCGAGCGCGAGCGCAGCCAGCTGCAGGAACAGTACAGCGCCGTGACCCGTCGCAAGGCCGATGCCGAGATGGGCCAGATGCTCGAGGATCGCCAGCAGTCGGACCGTTTCGAGGTGCTGGAAACCGCGCTGGTGCCCGAGGTCTCGACCTCGAAGAGCCGCCGCAAGCTGCTGGCCGTCGGTGCGGTGGCGAGCCTGATCGCCGGGCTGCTGAGCGGTCTCGGCGCCGAGTTCCTGAACCCCGCGCTGCGCAGCGCGGCGCAGATGGAGCGGGTGCTGGGCGTGCAGCCGGTGGTCGCCATTCCGCCGGTGAAGGCCCGCCGCGACCGGCGCCGGACCGGGCTCGGCATCGCCGCGCTGGCGCTGGCCTTGGGGGCCGTGCTCTGGGGCGTGCTGCGCCTGCTGGGTGACCGGCTGCCGTTGATCGAGCGCTTCCTGCCGCGCGTCGGGGCGTGACCCGCCCGGACTGACGGCGCCGTCGTCTTTGGCCACACCCGTCGCGGGGTCACATGCTATTGCTGTCGCAGGGCCGGGCGCGCGCCCGGCCGCGTCGCGAGGAGGGTGCAGGATGATTTCCCGCATTTGGCATGGCTACACGACCCCCGGGAACGCCGACAGCTACCAGGCGATCGTGACCGGCGAGGTGATCCCGGGGATCTTCGACATGAGGATTCCCGGCTTCGAGCGGATCGAGCTTTTCAGGCAGGACCGCGCGGAGGAGGTGGAATTCATCACCGTGATGTGGTTCCGGGACATGGCCTCGGTGCGCGCCTTCGTCGGTGACGACGTCGAGCGGAGCCATGTGCCGCCGCGGGCGCGGGCCGTGCTGTCGCGCTTCGACGCGCGCTCGCAGCATTACGAGGTCATCCTCGACCGGGCGGCGGGCTGAGCGCCTTGCCGCGGGGCACGAGGCCCGGTCTTGCCGGGCCCACGCGGTCCTTCAGTACTGGTACTTCTTGAGGTCCGTGCCCTCGGCCTTGTTCAGCACCATGCCGAGCAGGGGCGTGTTGGCGCCGAGGCGGCGCTCGACCTCGCGGATTTCCTTCTCGGTGGTCAGCCCGCCGCCCACCACCAGCAATACGCCGTCGATCTGCGGCCGGAAGGCCAGCACGTCGTCGTAATAGAGCGCGGGCGGCAGGTCGAAGAGCATGATGTCCGGCTGCAGCCGCGCCTCGATCGAGGTGATCACCTCGGCCGTGGTCGGGGTGCTGAGCAGCTCGGCGGCATAGGGCTCGACCACCTCGTTGAAACCGAAGGCGATGTTCTGCCCGGCGTGGACGCGGTTCTGGCCCATGCGCGTCAGGTGCGACTCGGGCGAGATCACGCCGCGCAGCAGCGCCCCCATGGCGCCGGGCGTGCGCATCCCCATCACCTTGTGCAGCGACGGGTTGCGCAGGTCGAGGTCCATCAGCAGCGTCCGCACGCCCTCCTGCCGCGACAGCGAGATCGCGAGGTTGGCGGCGGTGAAGGTCTTGCCGCAGCCCTTGCTGGGCGAGGTGATGCCGACGCGGGTCCAGCCGTGCTCGGCCAGCGCCTGGGTCAGCCGGGTGCGCAGCACGTCGAAGACCGCGTGGGCGGGATCCTCGCGGCTGGCGGTGATGATGCGGTTGCGGTCGAGGTGATCGGCATCGACGTCGAAGACCGGAAGCCGGTCCCAGAGCGCCTCGGCCTGCGGCGCGGTGCGATGGGTGATCGGGCGGCGGAAGGCGGCACGCGGCTCGGCGGGCGGCGCCTCGGCGACAGCCTGCGGCGCGGGGCGCGCGGGCGCGCTTGCGCGGACACGCTCCGGGCGCACCGGGGCAATCGAAGGCGGGGCGGGCTGTTCGGCTACGGCCCGGGCACGGGTCGCGGCAAGCTCGAGCTGCGCGGCCTCCGCCTCGGCACGGCGCCGTTCTGCCTGAAGCTGTTCGGCGCGAAGCTGTTCGGCGCGAAGCTGTTCGGCCCGGCGCGCTTCGAGGAGGGCGGCCTCCTCGGCCTCGCGGTCGGCCTGTCGGCGGGCGAGCCGCTCCTCGCGGCGTTCGAGCGGCGCGATCGGCGGATCCTCGGGGGTCTCATCGCTCCGATTGCGACGGCGGAATTTTCGGCGTTCTACCATACTCGTCTCTCCGCACCCCACACGCAGGCGCCGTACCCTCGACTTGTCCGGAGGGCGCCGTCGGCGCCGGACCGGGCAAGACTACCGCGTGACCGCTGGGCTGTCCCGCCGGATGTCCCGGGACGCGCGCCCTGCACGCAAACTTGAACCTTGGGGCCAGATCACCACGAGATTCGGTCAAGAATAAGGAGGAATTGCGGGGATTGTTCACGCCCCGCGGCAGGCCGCGCGCGCCGCAATCCTCCGCACTCCGCCTAGAACCCGAAGAGATTCGCCCCGGTGATCGCCCTGTCGATGAAGGCCGCCCGGTCGGTTTCAGGCTGCCAGCCGAGCATCTTCTTGGGCTTGTCGTTCACGAAGGGCGAGAAATGCGCCCGGCTCTGCCAGTCGGCCAGCGAGGGGCGCACGAGGCCCTGCTTGCGCAGCGCGACCTTCTTCAGCCCGTATTTCACCGCATCGCTGGCGTAGAAGGCGGTGAGATTGCCCGGGCTCACGCGGATCTTCGCCCCGAGCGTGTCGGCGATGGCGTCGAAATAGCCGCGCGCGGTCAGCATCGGCTCTCCGACGAGGTTGAAGCTTTCACCCACGGCCGCCGGGTCCCGCCCCATGCGCAAGAGCCCGTCCGCCACGTCGTCGATCAGCACGAAGGGCAGGATGTTCCGCCCCGGACCCCAGATGCGCACCGCCCCCGCACCGTGCCAGCGCCCGATGCCCCAGTGCTGCAGCGGCCCGCCATGGCCGACGACGATGCCGGGCCGGGCGATGGTCACCGGCAGGCCGCGCTCGGCGTGCAGCTTCATCAGTTGGCGCTCGCATTCCGCCTTGGACCGGGCGTAGAGGTTGCGGTCCGTCATGTCGTCCGGGAAACGCGTCTCCTCGGTGATCTGCACATGCGGGTCGGACATGTCGTAACTGGCGATGGTGCCGGTGTAGACAAGGCGCTTCACCCCCGCCGCCTCGCAGGCCATGGCGATGCGGGTGCTGACGCCGACGTCGTTCACCAGCGCCGCGGCCCAATTCTTTTCCAGCGCGCGGGCAAGGTTGTAGACCACGTCGATGCCCTGCATCGCCTCGGTCAGCCCGTCGAGGTCGTGCAGCGAGACCGCGGCGGTCTCGACCCGGTCGGGCAGGTCGGGGAAGGGGCCGCTGCGCCCACGCGAGAGCACGCGCACGTCCTGCCCCTCGGCCACCAGCCGCCGGGTGAGGGCGCGGCCGATGAAGCCGGTGCCGCCGATCACCATGGCGGTGGGCCTCGGCTTGCGGGTCTGCACCGCCGGGGCCTTCACCGCCAGCGCCTCGGGCGGCAGTTTCGCGAGCGCGGCGTCGAGCGCTTCCATAACCGCGAGCGCGCTTTCGGCGGAGAAGCGGCTGTCCTGCGGCTGGCCGTTGGCGAGGGGGCCGTAGACCGCCGCCATCATGCCGCGGAAGCTCTGGGCATAGGGGCCCTTCTGGTTCAGCGAGGAGGTCTGGATCGCGGCATTGCGCAGCCCTTCGCGCAGGTGCTGCCAGCTTTGGTCCATCTGCCGGCGCAGCGGGTTCACCACGAGGTCCGAGGCGTTCTCGCGGTCCACCACCAGCGTGTCGGCGGCGAAGTCGAGCCGCGCCCGCCCCGAGGAGCCGCGCAGCGTGACCGAACGGTCATCCACCGTCTCGACCATCGACAGGGTGAAGCTGATCTCGACCCCGCCGGCGCGGGCGAGCACGCGGAAGCCCTGTGGACGGATGTCCTCGCCGGGCAGGGCGATGGGCTTGCTGGCCTCGGCATGGAGGATCTCCAGCGGGCCGAAGAGGTCGACGGCAAAGGCGAAGGGATGCGGGCCCAGCTCGAGCAGCAGGTTCTTCGGCTCGCGCAGCAGCCACAGGTTGAAAGGACCCGAGCGCAGCGGCGCGAGCGGCAGCGCCCAGGTGATCTCGGCCTGCGAGACGCGGCCATAGTCGCCCGCCGTCAGCGCCGCCTTCATCCGAAGGTAGGACGGCAGGCCGAGGAAATTGTGCCCGGGGTGGAAGCGCCTGCCCGCGGCCTGCGCCGCGGCGGCGATGGCGCGGGTCTCGTCGAGGCTCACCGCCACCGGCTTCTCCACCAGCACGTGCAGCCCGGCCTTCAGGCATTGCTCGGCGATCCTCGCATGGTGCGCGGGCGGGGTGAGGATGTGCACCGCGTCGCAGGCCCCGGAGGTGATCAGCGCCTCGACCGAGGTGAAGGGCACCGCGCCGTAGGCCATGGCCAGCCCCTCGGCCGCGGGCTCCGAGAGGTCGCAGACGGCGGTGACCTGCGCCCCCTCCGTCGCCCTCAGCGCATCGCCGTGCCAGCTTGCGATGTAGCCTGCGCCGATCAGGCCTACGCGGACGGGTTGGGGCATGGGAGGCTCCTTACTTGTACTCGATCAGGCGCATGGGCGCCTGCCTCAGCCGGCGCCAGTGATAGGTGGCCATGCCGACGAGGTTGGGAAACTTGGAGAGGGTGAGCAGCAGCGCGTGGCGGCGCGCCTCGGGGGCGGGCAGGCCGTCGCGGCGCAGGCCCTGCGCGGTTCGCGCCCAGTTGAGCGGGTAGGCGGCAAGCGCGGCGAGGGCGAGCGGCCAGAAGAGCCATGCGCCCATGATGGCGAGCAGCGGCAGCGCCAGCGCGTAGACCAGCGTCCGCCTGCGCTCGGTGGTGAAATACTCGGGGTGCAGGTCGCCGACCTGCGCGAAGCCGTGGCCGGTGCGCACCGCCCGTCGCCACCATTGCCCGAAGCGGGTCATCGCGGCGTCGTGCCGGGTCATCTCGTGCGGGAGGCGCTCGAGCGTCCAGCCCGCCTTGCGCAGGCGGGTGCAGAACTCGTCGTCCTCGGCGGCGATCACCACGGGATCGAAGCCGCCGACCGCGCGGAAGGCCCCGGCGCGCACCATCATGTCGCCGCCGCAGGCAAGGATCACCCCCGCCGGGCGCCGCCATTCGGCATCGCAGAGCTGGTTGTAGAGGCTGGCGTCGCGGTGGATCTCCGAGCGCCAGCCGGTGACCATGGCGGTCTGCGGATGGGCCTCGAGATGGGCGCGGGCACGGTCCAGCCAGCCCGGCACCAGCGCGCAGTCGCCGTCGATGAACTGCACGAGCTGCGGATCGTCCAGCGCCTCGAAGCCGGCGTTGCGGGCGCGGGCGGCGGTGAAGGGGGTCGAGAGGTCGAGCTCCACCACCCTTGCCCCGGCCCGGCGGGCCTCGGCGAGGCTGTCGTCGGTCGAGCCGCTGTCGACGTAGATCACCTGCCGCGCCTGTCCCCGCACCGAGGCCAGCGCCGCGACCAGCCGGGCGCCCTCGTTGCGGCCGATGAGCACGACGTCGACGGGGGTCATGGCCGCGCCTCCGGGCCGTGGGTGAAAAGCGCCGAGAGCTTCGCCGCCTCGATGGTCACGTCGAACTCGGCCTCGACCCTGGCGCGGCCCGCGGCGCCCATGGCGCGGCGCCTGTCGGGATCGGCCAGCAGCACCTCCAGCGCCGCGGCCAGCGCCTCGGCGTCGCCCGGGGGGACGAGCAGCCCGCTGGTGCCGTGCTCGACCAGCTCGGGCACCCCGGCGATGCGGGTGGTCACCACCGGCACCTGCGCGGCCAGCGCCTCCATCAGCACCACGGGCACGCCCTCGGCGAAGCTCGGCAGCACGAAGACATCCGCCCCGGCCAGCGCCTCGGCCACCTCGGCCTGCGAGCGGTAGCCGAGGAACTCGGTGCGCCCGGCGATGCCGAGGTCGCGCGTCATGGCCTCGAGCGCCGCGCGCTCGGGCCCGTCGCCGATCAGCCGCAGGCGCAGCGCCGGGTGGCGCGGGGCGAGGCTCGCGAGCGCGCGCAGCAGCAGCGGCACGCCCTTCACCCCGGCGAGGCGGCCGACGAAGAGCAGGTCCTGCCCGTCATGGGCAGAGGGGGCGTAGCGGGCGGGGTCGATGCCGCAATGCACGATGTGCAGCCGGTCCCAGTCCCCGGGCGCGGCGAAGCACATCAGCTGCGCGCGGCAGAAGGCGCTGATGCAGGCGACGAAACGCGCGCGGCGGGCCTTCTCGTCGATCCGCCAGTGCAGCGGCTCGAAGAAGATGTCCGGCCCGTGGATGGTGAAGCTGTAGGGGATGCCGGAGAGCTCCGACGCGAGCATGGCGACGGTGCAGGAGGCCTTGGCGATGTGGTTGTGCAGGTGCTGGGCGCCCGCTTCCGCCAGATGCGACGCCAGCACCCCGGCCTCGGCGAAATAGATCAGGTTGAAGCAGCGCCCCCGGATGCCCTTTGGCGCGGTGCGCCACGCGAGGGAGAGCGCGCGGAGGTAGCGGGAGGGGTGGCGCAGCCAGCGGGCATGGGCGCGCAGGAGCCGCAGCGGCGAGCGGCAGGCCGCCAGCACCCTGAACGTGCGGGCGTGCTCCTCGCGCTGCTCGGGTCCGACCAGATGCTCGGGCCCGGTGGTGCGGATCGAGCAGGTCAGCACCTCGTGGCCGAGCATGCGCAGGGCGGCGACCTCGCGCTGGATGAACGTGTCCGAGGCACGGGGATACTCGCCGGTGAGGTAGGCGATCTTCGGAAGGCTCATTCCTTGCCCTCCCTGACCGACTGCGCCATCAGCGTGCCGAAGCGTGGCTGCGGCAGCGGGCCGAGTGCCGCCTGCAGCCCCCTGTCGGGGTAGCGCAGCGGCATCATCCGCGCCTTGATCACCGGCACCCGCAGCAGGCCGGGAAGGCGCGCGGCGAAGGGCGCGAGCAGGCGCGCGGCCAGCATCCACAGCGGCCAGGGCAGCGGCAGCACCAGCTTCGGCCACCCCGAGGCGGCATGGGCGCGCAGGAAGCGGGTGCGGTCAGGGCGGTCGGGGTCGATGACGTTGACCACCCGCACGCCGTCGGGGCGCCGCCGCGCGGCCTGCAGCAGGCGCCTCGCCACGTGGCCGACATGGGCGAGCGGCAGCTCTCCCTTCATCCCGACGCGCAGCAGCACCGGGCCGAGCGACGGGCCGAGATGGGCGTTCCAGGTCCGCCCCTCGCCGAAGATCGCGCCGGGGCGCAGGATCCAGAGCGGCAGGCCCGAGGCGCGGCAGAGCGCCTCCTGCGTCAGCTTGCCGGAAACATAGGCGTTGCGGGCGCTGGCGGGGGACTCGAGTGGCGTCTGCTCGGTCACCTCGCTGCCCGGGGACAGGCGCGCGGTGTCGTAGACGGCGATGGAGCTGACCAGCACGAGATGCAGCGGCAGCCCGTCTAGCGCCGCCAGCAGGTGCCGGGTGCCGCCGATCGTGGCGGCGCTGACCGCGCCCTCGTCGCTGCCGAGATGCGCCGCGGCATGGATCGCCGCGGTGCAGCCCTGCGCGGCGGCGCGCAGCGCCGGGATGCTGGCGGGGTCCGAGAGGTCGGCCTCGATCCAGGTCAGCCCCTTGCCCTGCGGCACCTGGCCCGGCGCGGCGGAGCGGCTGACCGCCACCACCTGCACGCCCTGCGCGCGGGCCTCGGCAAGCACGGCGCGGCCGACGAAGCCGCTTGCGCCGGTCAGCAGGATGCGGCTCTCGCCGGTCAGATCGCCCAAGGCATCGGCTCCATCGGATCGCAGCGGGTGGTCATCACCTGCACGCCCGCATCCTCGCCGGCGTTCTGGATCGCCAGCGTGACCTCGGTCAGGTGCAGCGCAAAGTCCGAGGACAGGCGGCAGGGCCGGTTCTCGCACAGCGACTCCAGCATCTCGGCCGGGCCGAGCATGAAGTTCATCGAGGCCGCCCCCGTGCGCTTCACCTTGGGATGGGTCGGCTGCTTCAGGCGGATGCGGCGGGGGAAGGGGCTTTCGACCAGCCGCCGCCGGACCGCGCCGCGCCGCGCGAAGCGCACCTTCGCGGCATTGTTCCAGGAGGCGTCGCAACTCAGCACGCCCCGATCGCCGAAGATGCGGATCGGGTGGCCGTGGCTCGCGACGATCGAGCAGGTGAGCCGCGTCACCGGGCCGTTCTCGAAGAACAGGGTGGCGACCGAGAGGTCGGGGGCGGTGGGGCCGAGCCCCGCCTTGTCGGGCAGCGTCTCGGCCGAGGCGGCGATCACCTTGCGCACCGTGCCGAACCACGAGATCAGCCAGGTGAGGTAATAGCCCGCGTGCTCGAGCGTGCAGCCGACGCGGAACTCGTCCTCATGCGGCCAGGCGGCGCCGGACTCGCTCTGCCAGCGGGCATAGGGGGCCTGCGGGATGAACCCGTCGTCAAGCTCGGCATAGATCGCGCGGGGCGTGCCCGCGACGCCGCTGCGCAGCGCATGGCCAAGCGTCTGCGCCGCCTCGCCCAGCATCGAGCAGGGGGCCGAGGCGAGCAGGAGCCCGCGCGCATCGGCGAGCGCGTGCAGCTCGCGCGCGTGGGCAAGGTCCATGGCGAGGGGTTTCTCGCAATAGACGTGGTGCCCGGCCTCGAGCAGAGCCCTGTTCAGCGCGTAATGCTCGGCGGGGTTGGTCAGGTTCAGCACGACGCAGCCCTCGGGCAGGCCGGCGACGAAGGTCGCGAGCTCGGGCTCGGCGCGCAGCTGCCAGTGGTCGCAGAACCGGGTCAGGCGCGCGGTGTCGCGGTCATGCACCGAATGCACCGTGATCCCGCCCATGACCTTCAGCGAGCGCATGTAGAGATCCGCGACGAAGCCGCAGCCGAGCAGGGCGATGGTTCCCGTCATCGGACGGCCGGCGCGGCGCGGGGCGCGCCGGTCGGGCGCGCGCTGTCGGGGGAGGGGAAGGCGATCATCGGGATACCTAGACTATGGACCGTACAAAGAAACCGGATGCCCGCTTCGAGGAGGTGACAACCCCCTCTCTGACCGCGGACCTTTGACGGAAATTCGACCATTTGCAGGCGTTTTCGGAGCATCGCCCGGATTGCGCGGCATTTGTTTCGCGACTGCGGCACGGCGGCCACGGTCAGGGGCAAATCGCGCCCGCCAGCTAGGATCGCCCAGCGTGATACGCCAGAGTTCGCGGCGGGGCGAAAAGGGGATGTCGCGCGCCGATGGATCCGCGGATGGAATTCAGGATTGGCGGCCAGCGCGTCGCCATCACCGTGCCCACGTGGGCAGCGCTGCAGGCGCGGGTGACCGAGAGGCTCGCCCAGCGTCAGGGCTTCGCGCTTGCGACGATCAACCTCGACCACCTCGTGAAGCTGCGCAGCTCGGCCAAGTTCCGTGCCGCCTACGCCGCGCAGGACCTCGTCGTCGCCGACGGCAATCCCATCGTCTGGATGTCACGCCTTGCCGGGCGTCCGGTCGAGCTGATCCCCGGCTCCGACGCGATCCTGCCGCTGGCGCGCATCGCCGCGAAGCAGGGCGTGCGCGTCGCGCTGGTCGGCAGCACGCCCATGGCCCTGTCCCGCGCGCGCAGCTATCTCGAGCGCGAGGTGCGCGACCTGAGCGTCGTCGCCATGATCGCGCCGCCGATGGGCTTCGACCCCGAGACTCCCGAGGCGCGGGCGGTGTTCGACGAGATCGTGGCCTCGGGCGCGGGGCTGTGCTTCGTCGCGCTGGGCGCGCCCAAGCAGGAAATCTTTGGCGCGGTGGGGCGCAAGCTGGCTCCCGGCGTGGGCTTCGCCGGGATCGGCGCGGGGCTGGACTTCCTTGCCGGCACGCAGCCGCGTGCGCCGGAATGGACCCGCAAGCTGGCGCTCGAATGGCTGTGGCGCGCGGTGAACAATCCGCAGCGGCTCGGGCTGCGCTACCTGCGCTGCTTCGGCATCCTGCCCGGGCAGGCGCTGCGGGCGCTGCTGCTGCGGTTCTTCACGCTCCGGCCCTAGGGCAGGATCCGGCGTGGCCTGCGGCGGCGCAGCAACAGCAGGTCCTTCAGCCTTCCCTTGAGCCCGCGCGGCGGCAGGATCTCGCGGTCCATCTCGAACACCGCGCCGGTGAGCGCGGGATCGGCGTTCACGGCAAGCGCGACGCCCCATGCCGCCGCCTGCTCGGGCGGCAGCCCGTCGGGGATGCCCATCTGCGTCTTCAGCATCCCCGGCATCCAGTCGCCGATGACGATCCCGGGGAAGCGGTCGCCGAGGTCGGCGATCAGCGCCCGGGTGAAGATGCGCGCCGCGCCCTTCGACACGGAATAGGCCGCCGAAGCGGGCAGCGGCGCGAGATCGGCAAAGGTGGCGACGTTGAGGATGCGGCCCCGGCCGGTTTCGACCATGTCCTCGAGCGCCGCCCGGCTGCAGGCGACGGTGCCGCCGAGGTTCGCCGCGACGGTCGCCATGAAGCTTTCGGCGCTCTCGTCGAGCAGGTCGCGGCGGGGATAGGTGGCGGCGTTGTTGATCAGCAGCGCGATGCGGCCGCGCTCGGCGCGGATGCGGGCAAAGGCCTGCGCCACCTCCTCCGGCAGCGCGACGTCGGCGGGGTAGGGGTGGAAGCGGTCCGGCCCGGCCATGGCGCGGGTCTCTTCCAGCGCGGCCCGGCGGCGGCCGATCCCGGCGACGGTGAAGCCGCGGCGGGCAAGCTCGATGGCCATGGCGCGGCCCAGCCCGGAGCCCGCGCCGGTCACCACGGCGATGCCGCTGTCGGGGGTGAGCTGGGTCATCTGTCCGGGTCCTCGAGCAGGGAATGCGCCACCCGCAGGGCGTTGGCGGCGATGGTCAGGCTGGGGTTCACGCCCATCGAGCTGGGCATGAACGAGGCATCCGCGACGCGCAGGTTGCGCAGCCCGTGGGCGCGGCAATCCGCGTCGAGCACCGAGGTCGCGGGATCGGTGCCGAAGCGCAGCGTGCCCGACGGATGGCCGAAGTTCAGCTCGGGACCCTGCCCGAGCAGCAGCCGGCGCTGGCCCTTCAGCGCGCCCGAGATCGCCCGGCGGAAAGCGCGGCGGCGCGCCAGCAGTTCGGGGTGCAGGGTGTAGTCGACCGAAAGGCGCTGCGGCTGCGCCGGATCGTGGGTCACGCGGTTCTCCGGGTAGGGCAGGTCCTCGAGCAGGCCGACGAAGATCTGCGCATGGCCGAGGAGGCTGGCGGCGGTGGCGGCGGCAAGGCGGGTGAGCAGGCCCCGGCCCGGCACCCGGCGCAGCGCCGAGCGCGACAGCCGCCGGTCGAGGTAGAAGGCGATCTCGCCGTAGGAAGCGCGGATGCCCATGGCCTGCACCGCGCCCATGCGGGTTTCGCCGGCGCGGTAGAGGTCGCGCAGCGCGACGGCCTTGGTCGCGCCCGCGTCGGGCGTGCCGCGCGGCGGCCAGAGGGCGAAGATCTCGTTGAGGTGGAACATCAGGTTGCGCCCGACCAGCCCGGAGCCGTTGGCCGCCCCAGCGGGCCATGCCTCGGAGGCCGAGGCGAGCAGGAGCCGCGGCGAGTTGAGCGCGCCGGCGGCCAGCACGTAGCTGCGGGCGCGCAGCACCCGGGTCTCGCCGTCGCGGCGGACCTCGATGCCCTCCACCCGGTCGCCGCTCCCGAGCAGCCGCGTCACCTCGGCGCGGTCGAGCAGCATGGCGTTGCCGGTCGCCAGCGCGGGCTCCACCCCGGCGGACCGCCCGTCCATCTTGCAGGCGCGCGGGCATTTCGTGCCGAGGCAGTTCAGGCAGTCCGGCGTGCGGTCGATGGCGGTGTGGGCGTGGTAGGGATGCAGCCCGCCCGCCTGCAGCGCGGCGAAGAGCGCGGCCTCGGTGGCGGTGAGCGGCGGCGGCGCGCGCAGCGGCGGCGCGGGCTCGGACGAGAGCGGATCGGGCGTGCCGTGCAGGCGGTAGAGCCCGGCGGCGCGGTCGTACCAGGGCCGCATGGCATCGAAGCCCACGGGCCAGCCGCCGGCGGGGTGGGGCAGGCCGGGCAGGTCGTCGAGGTCGTGCCGCTCGGGACGCTCGAGCGTCGCGGCGTAGAAGACCGACGAGCCGCCGGGCCCGGCCCCGAGCGGCGCGTAGAACGAGGTCTCGACCCCGTCCACCGTCGCGTGCAGGGGCTCGGGCCAGAGACCCCGCGCCAGCCGTGCCTCGGGGACGAAGACCTCGGAGAGCCCGTTGCGCGCGGCGCGTTGCCCGGCGGGGCCGCGTTCGACGAAGAGCACCTTCTGCCCGGCCTCGGCCAGCGCCCGGCCGAGCGTGCCGCCGCCGATGCCGGTGCCGATGACGATGGTGTCCCAGTTCGTGTCGCTCGGCGCGGTGGTCACAGGCCGGCCACCTTGGTGCCGAAGATCGGGCCAAAGAGATCGCGCAGCGCCCGGGCGGCGGTGTTGGTGATGTGGTTGTTGTCGAAATACCAGCCGGCACCGTCCCGCAGCGCGTGGCAGGTCTCGGCGTCGCAGAAGCGGGGCCAGGTGTCGATGAAGGTGATCTCGCCGGCCTCGGCCATGGCGCGCCACGGCGCCTCGGCCTCGGTCGCGCGCTGCGCCAGCGCCGCGCGGGGCACGTCGGGCGAGGTCGTCGGGGCGGGGGCCAGCGGCCAGCCCGCGTGGGCGGCCTCGCGCGCGGCGGCGCGGCTGTCATAGGCGGGGATCTCGGGGGGCTGGCGCATCACGATCACCTCGGGCAGCGCGCCGCGCAGCTCGGCCACGGTGGCGCGGGCGGCCTCGGCGACGATCTGCGCCTGCGGCACCGCCGTGGGGGTCGGCGCGTCGGCGGGCAGGACGGTGATGGTGTTGTTCGCGTCGCGCCCGATGCCGGTGCCATGGGCGTAATAGGTCCAGCGGCCGATCAGCGCGATGCGCTGCAACTCGGGCAGGGCGGGCAATGCCTGGCGGATCTGCAGGTTGGCGCGGCTGCAGGCGAGATCCTGCGCCGGGGTTGCAGCGCTCTCGGTCTTGCGGATGCCGAAGAGCGGCGGGCAGCCCGCGCGCCAGATGATCAGCCCGGGCACCCCCGCCTCCTGCGCGGCGAGCGCGAGCCCGTCCTGGAAGGCGCGCAGGTGGCTGTCGCCCCAGATCAGCACCTGCGGCGCGCCTTCGGGGCCGATCGGGCAGGTCTCGATGCCCATCAGCGGGCCGCTCGTCGGCGTGGTGCAGCGGCTCCAGTCCTGCAGGAAGTCGGCCGAGGCGGCGATGTGCGTGCGCGCGGCGGGGCCGAAGCGCCCGGCCAGACCGTCGCCGAGATAGAGCCAGCCGCCGATCGCCAGCGTCGCCGCCGAGGCGAGCGCGGTGCCGCCGTAGATCGCGGCGGAGGGCAGGCGGACGCGGCGCATCGGGGTCTCGACATAGCGCCAGGAGAGCCAGGCCAGCGCCACCGAAAGCGCCATCCAGCACAGCGCCTCGGCCGGGCCGGAATAGGTGCCGCGCAGGTAGAGCGACAGGGTGAGCACCGGCCAGTGCCAGAGGTAGAGCGAGTAGGAGATGCGCCCGAAGAACAGCGCGGCGGGATGGGCGAGGGCCCGGTTGACCGGGTTGCGCCCGGTGCCGTTGGCGATCAGCAGCACCGCGCCCAGCACCGGCGGGATGGCCAGCAGTCCGGGGAACATCGGCCCGGCGGGGATCAGCAGCGCCGAGCCCAGCACCAGCGCGAGACCTGCCCAGCTGAGCGCCGGGTGGCCGCGCCAGACGCGCCCCGTCTCGAGCCCCCAGATCGCCAGCAGCACGCCCGACAGCAGCTCCCAGGCGCGGAAGGGGAAGAGGTAGAAGGCCGCGCCGGGATGGCTGGGGGTGGCAAGGACGCTCGAGGCCAGCGAGGCGACCCAGATCGTCGCCAGCGCCATCAACAGCAGCGTGCGGTTGCGCGCGAGCACGAGGATCAGCAGCGGCAGGAAGATGTAGAACTGTTCCTCGACCGCCAGCGACCAGGTGTGCAGCAGCGGCTTTTCCGCCGCGCCGGTGTCGAAGTAGCCGGACTCGCGGAAGAAGAGCACGTTCGACAGGTAGACCGTGGCGGCGATCAGGCTCTTGCCGAAGGCGCGGAACTCGAAGGGCAGCAGTAGCGCCGCGCCGAGCGCCGAGGTGACCAGCACCATGGTGAAGAAGGCCGGGGCGAGGCGGCGGAAGCGGCGCAGGTAGAAGGCGCCGAGGCGGATGCGCCCCTCGGCCTCGTAGTCGCGCCAGAGGATGCCGCCGATCAGGAAGCCCGAGATGACGAAGAACACGTCGACGCCGGTGAAGCCGCCGCCGAGCCAGGGAAGGCCGAAATGGTAGAGCACCACGGTCAGCACCGCGATGGCCCGGAGGCCGTCGATGTCGGGGCGGTAGGGCATGGGCGCATGCGCCGGATCAGGGATGCGCACGGGAGCCTCTGGAGAACTGGACGAGATCATACATCACCGGACCCGAACACCGGACAACACGAATGCGGCTTGGCTCCCGCATGGACACGGGGGCCACTATAGGCTCCCGCGCGGAAGCGCCGCAAGAAGGACGCGGGGCCGGGGCGCGGGTCACAGCGGCGCCGGAGGGGTGCCGGGCCGTCCGGCCGCGACCCAGTCGTAGACCTGCGCCACCTGCGCGGCCTTCTGCGCCCAGGTGAAGCCGTCATGCACCCGCGCCCGCGCGGCGGCGGACATGGCGGGAAGCGGGCCCGGGTCGGCGGCAAGCGCCTCGAGCGCGGCGCGGAACCCGGCGGTGATCGCGGCGCGGTCGCCGCAGGGCAGCCGGAAGCCGGTGTCCGCGGTGACCAGCTCGCCCGGCCCGGCATAGTCGACGACCATCGGCACCACCCCCAGCGCCATGGCTTCCAGCACCACGCCGCCGCCGAATTCGCGGATCGAGGGGAAGCTCAGCAGGTGGCAGCCGCAGAGCACGTCCTGCACCGCGCGATGCTCGAGCCAGCCGTGGAAGGTGACCGCTTCCTCGATGCCGAGCCGGGCCGCCTGCGCCGCGAGTTCCGCGCGCATCGGCCCGTCGCCGATCATCTCGAGCCGCAGGCGCCCGTCGCGCAGCAGCGGTGCGGCCGCCTCGAGCAGCATGTCCGGCCCCTTGTAGGGCACCAGCCGCCCGACGAAACCGGCGCGCAGCGGGCCGGGCGCGGGCGCGGCGCGCTTGTTGAACCGCGCCGGGTCGATGGCATTTTCGGGCAGGTAGACGAGCTTTTCCCGATATCGGGAGGGAATCTCGGAGGCCGTGTGACGCGATCCGGCGAGGATCGCCTGCGCATGGCGCAGCGTGGCGCCGCGGCCGGGCAGGGCCTTGTAGGCGCCGCGCAGGTAGCTCAGCCATTCCTTCTCGCGCCGCCGCTCGGCGTCGAAGCTCTTCGGCCAGGGCACGCCGCCGTTGAGCGGCCCGAGCACGAAGGGCACGCCGGCGCGCGCGCAATGCCCGGCGAGCGGCGAGGCGATGGTCGGGCTGAGCGGGGTGATGCGGTGCACGATGTCCCAGTCTCCGGCGCGGATCGACGCGCCGAAGCGCTGCCAGACCAGCCGCTCGAAATAGGGATAGCTCAGCGCGTTGACCGCCTGCACCATGGTCCAGCCCTTGCCCTCGCCCATGCGCAGCAGCTCGGCGAGCTTCCACATCGGCCGGGCGAAGGCCTCGGAATCGATGGCGGTGAAGTCCTGCCCCTCGATCATCCCGGCGCGCAGGAAGGCGTCGCGATTGCGCACCTGCGTGACGATGTGGACGTCGGCCACCTCGCGCAGCGCCGTGGCCAGCGACCAGCCGACCAGCGGGACGCTGACCCATTCGGGGTTCGCCGCCTCGGCGATGGCAAGCACACGGTGCCGGGTCTGGCTCTGCACCAGCGGGGAGAGTGCGACGTCGCGGCTCACAGGATCGACCGCCATTCGAGCGCGCCCGGCCGCTCCCGCGCGATCCGCTTCAGCCGCGCGGCCTTCAACGCCTCGGCGTAGCCGGTGAGCGCGCCGGCGACGAGCCAGGTCAGCGGGGTGAGCGTGGCGTTCGGGACCATGTCCGAGAGGTTGATCGCCAGCAGCAGCGACAGCGGGGCGATGAAGGGCGAGACCTCGTCGCGGCCGCGCGCGGTGCTTTCGCGCCAGAGCAGCAGCAGCGGCAGCAGCAGCAGGCCGAACTCGGCAAGGAAGCCGACCCAGCCATAGACCCCGATGACGATGATCCAGCGCCCGTCGGTCACCGTCAGGATATTGCCGCTCACCGGGTCGAGGATGTGGTTCCGCCCCCAGCTGCCCCAGCCGAACACCGGCTTTTCATAGGCGCGGTCGAGCAGCGTGTTCTCGTTGTCGAAGCGGAACTCGAGCGAGTAGGCGCGCTCGGGGCTGATCGCGGCGGCCTGGGCAAGGATCGCCTCCTCGGGGACGAGATGGGTGCCCTTGAGGATCGGGTAGGTGATCGCGAGCAGGCCGATGAGGATCGCCACGCGGATCTGCGCGAGCCGCGTCAGCAGCAGCACGCAGGGGATCAGCACCACCGCGAAGATCAGCGCGCCGAGCGACTTGGCGAGGACGAGGATCGCCGTCAGCCAGAGCGCCGCCATCAGCATCAGGCCGTTGCGCTCGAGCCGCCACAGTGCCCAGGCCGAGACCGTCGCGGTCATCAGGAAGAAGGCGACCCAGAGCCCGTGGTAGAGAAAGACCACCGGCCGGTAGCCGTCGGCGCGGATCGACTGGCCGAAGAGGTGCTGGAAGTAGCCGTAGACCCAGTTGTTGAGCTGCGGCGACAGGCGCATCTCGACCAGCATCGGCAGGGTGTAGACCAGCCCGCCGACGATCAGCGCCGCCAGCAGCCGCCGCTGCGAGCCCCCCTGCGCGAGGAACTGCCGCGCCAGCAGGAAGGGCAGGACCATCAGCGCCTGCTGCAGCACCAGCGCCACGGCGTCCTTGATCGTCAGCCCGGGCAGCCCGATCTGGCCGTAGAACACCGGCTCGGTGTTGGTGACGGCGGTCATCGCGGGCGACAGGACGTAGACGACAAGCAGCGCCTTGCCGGCCAGCGACCGCGGCAGCAGACCGCCCGGCATGCCGTGGTTCCACAGGCAGTAGGCGAAGGCGGCAAGCGCCGGGATGTTGTGCTTGGTCAGCGGCGGGAACATCGGGGCGTCGAAGGCGGCCGGCGGCTCGGGCAGCAGCAGATAGCCCGCCAGCAGCGCCGCGATCAGCGCCCGGTCGGGGGCCATGCGCCGGAACAGCACGACCGTGACGATCGGCCAGAGGGCCAGCATCAGATAGGCGAGAGGGTTCGGCATACCGTGTTGCGACGCGCGTGGACCAGTGAACTCAGAACAGTGTCCGACCGGCAGCCCCCAAGCCTTCGGTACGGGAGGGACCCTAGCATGCGGCGCGGCGACTGTCGCCTGCGGACCGGCGCGAAAGCCGCCGCGTTGGCAGAATTGGCACAATCGCGCGCCCTTTGCCCGGGCGGTGCTGGTCCTGCGTATCCTGCTTTGCTTAAATCCCTGTAAAACCGCGGGATTGTTCTTTTGGGGACATGTTCCTGCCTTATTGGACACGCAGGTTTTCCGGAAGGAAGGTTGCAAGCAAGCGAGTCAAACATGGCCCGTCGCCCGCTAAGGATCGCCTATCTGAGTGATTTCTCGCCGCTCGACCGGAACCTCTATTCCGGCGGCAACGCGCGGATTCACGACGCGCTTCGGGCCCATGCGGGAGAGGTGACGATCCTGCCGATGGACTGGGGCAGCGCCGATCCGATCCGCCGCGCCATCCTCTCGCTTCCCGACGCGCTCAGCCTGCGCCTGCGCTGGCGGGCGCACATGGCGCTGGCCGCGATCGTCGCGCGGCGCGTCGAGGCGGCGCTGCGCGAGGGCTGCTACGACGTGCTTTTCGGAGCCTATGCCTTCCAGTCGCTCCTCTGCCTGCGCCTGCCCTATCCCATGACCGTCGCCTATACCTCTGACGCGACGCACAGCGTCTACCGCGAGTCCGAGATCGGCCGGGCGCACCCCGCGCTGATCCCCGGCGGGCGGCTCATGGACGACTGGGTCGAGCGCGCCGAGGCCGAGGTCTTCCGCCGCGCCGACTTGCTGCTCTGGCCGTCGCAATGGATGATGGACGAGACCGCGGCGCGCTACGGCCTGTCCGGCGGCTCGGCCCATCTGGTGCCCTGGGGGGCCAATATCGCGCCGCCGCCGCCGCCACCGCCGCGCAGCCTCTCGCGGTCGGGCAGGCTGCACCTGCTGCTCGTCGGGCGGAACTGGTGGGCCAAGGGCGGCCCGGTCGCGCAGGAGGTGATGTGCCTGCTGCGCGCGCGCGGCATCGACGCCCGGCTGACGGTCATCGGCTGCGTGCCCCCGCCCGAGGCGCAGGGGCCCTTCATCGAGGTGCACCCGCATCTCGACAAGTCGGTGCCCGAGCAGGAGGCGCTGTTCCGCGAGCTTTACGCCCGCGCGCATTTCGTCGTCATGCCCAGCTTCGAGAGCTACGGATTCGCCTTCTGCGAGGCCTCGGCGCATGGCGTTCCCTCGCTCTGCCTGCGGGTCGGCGGCGTTCCGGTGCGCGACGGGATCAACGGCTACGCGCTGCCGATCGGCAGCGGCGCCGAGGCGTTCGCCGCCCGGATCCTCGCCTGCCTCGACGCGCCGGGGCATTACGCGGCGCTGGCGCGGAGCAGCCGCGAGGAATACGAGACGCGGCTCAACTGGGACGCCTGGGGGCGTCGCGTCGGGGACCTGCTCGAGGCGCATGTGGCCGAGCGCGACGCGGCCTGCGCGCCCGCCGCGACCGCGGATCGCGCCTGCCGCGGCGCCGATCTGCGCCGGGCCGCGAGGCACTGAAACCGGCGGGCGCCGCGCCGCCGGTCGCGCGGGCGTGATCGGGAAAGAACTGGTCAGGTCGGGGCGCGTGCCCTAGCCTTCCTGCCAGGCACGGACGTGGACCCGAATGGCGCAGACGGAACGGCAGCTCGAAACCCCCGATACCCAGGTGCAGATCTCGGACGAGATCCGCAAGACGACCTGCTACATGTGCGCCTGCCGCTGCGGCATCGACGTCCACCTGAAGGACGGCACCCCGGTCTACATCGAGGGCAACCGCGACCACCCGGTGAACCGCGGCGTGCTCTGCGCCAAGGGCGCGGCGGGGCTGAAGCAGGTGACCTCTCCGGCGCGGCTGCGGGCGCCGCTGCGCCGCACCGGCCCGCGCGGCTCGGGCACCTTCGAGGAGATCAGCTGGGACGAGGCGCTCGAGACCGCGACCGCGTGGCTGACGCCGCTGCGCGGGACCGCTCCCGAGAAGCTTGCCTTCTTCACCGGGCGCGACCAGTCGCAGAGCCTGACGAGTTGGTGGGCGCAGCAGTTCGGCACGCCCAACTACGCTGCGCACGGCGGCTTCTGCTCGGTCAACATGGCGGCGGCGGGGATCTACACGCTCGGCGGCAGCTTCTGGGAGTTCGGCACTCCCGACTGGGAGCACGCCCAGCTCCTGCTGCTCTTCGGCGTGGCCGAGGACCATGACAGCAACCCGATCAAGATGGGGCTCGCGCGGCTCCGGGCGCGCGGCGCGAAGATCGTCAGCATCAACCCGGTGCGCACCGGCTACAGCGCCATCGCCGACGACTGGCTCGGCATCACGCCGGGCACCGACGGGCTGCTGGTGCTGTCGCTGGTGCACGAGCTCCTGCGCGCCGGGCGGATCGACCTCGACTTCCTCGCGCAGTTCACCAATGCCCCGGTGCTGGTCGACTGCGACCCGAGGTCCGCGGACTACGGACTCTTCCTGCGTGACGAGGAGGGCAGGCCCCTGGTGATCGACGCCGCCACGGGGCGGACCGCGCCCTGGGACGGCGAGGGGGTGATGCCGAAGCTCACCGGCCAGTTGCGCCGCGCCGGGATCACCCACCGCACGGTGATGCACATGATCGCGGCGCAGTACATGGATGCGGGCTATGCACCCGAGGCGGTGGCCGGGCGCGTCGGCCTGCCGGCGGAGCGCATCCGCTGGCTCGCCGCCGAGATCGCCCGCGCCGCCTTCGACACGCGGCTCGAGTTTGACCGCCCCTGGACCGACTTCCGCGGCCGCGAGCACGCCACCATGCCGGGCAGGCCGGTGGCGGTGCACGCGATGCGCGGCGTCTCGGCGCATTCGAACGGCTTCCAGACCTGCCGCGCGATCCACCTGCTGCAGGCGCTGCTCGGCGCGGTCGAGGCCCCGGGCAGCTTCCGCTTCAAGCCGCCCTATCCGAAACCTCCCGAGGCGCATTGCCGCCCCCACGCCCATGCTCGCCCCGGTCAGCCGCTCGAGGGTCCGCCGCTCGGCTTCCCGCTCGGGCCCGAGGATCTGGCGGTGGACTCGGAGGGCGCGCCGCTGCGGCTCGACAAGGCCTTCAGCTGGGAGGCGCCGCTGGCGGTGCACGGGATGATGCACATGGTCATCGCCAACGCTGTGGCCGGGGACCCGTACCCGATCGACACGCTGTTTCTCTACATGTCGAACATGGCGTGGAACTCGGCGATGAACACCGGCGGCACGATGGAGATGCTGACCGCCCAGGACGAGGAGGGCAATTACCTCATCCCGCGGATCATCTACTCCGACGCCTATGCCTCGGAGATGGTCGCCTATGCCGATCTGATCCTGCCCGACACCACCTACCTCGAGCGGCATGACTGCATCTCGCTGCTCGACCGGCCGATCTCCGAACCCGACGCCGCTGCCGATGCGATCCGCTGGCCGGTGGTGACGCCCGACCGCGACGTGCGCCCCTTCCAGACGGTGCTTCTGGACCTCGGCGCGCGGCTCGGCCTGCCGGGGATGTCCGAGGACGGCAGGCCGGTCTACCGCGACTACGCCGATTACATCACCAACCACGAGCGTCGGCCCGGCATCGGCCCGCTCGCCGGCTTCCGCATGGGGCCGCACGGGCTGCAGGACGGGCGCGGCACGCCGAACGAAGCCCAGCTCGACAGCTACATCGCGGCGGGTGGCACCCACGCCATCCCGGTGCCGCCGGGGGCCGCCTACTACAAGCCGTGGAACCGCGCCTACCAGGACTGGGCGGTGGCGACCGGGCTGCTGGAGGCGCCCGCGCCCCATCTCGTGCAGCTCTGGTCCGAGCCGCTGCGCCGCTTCCAGCGCGCCGCCGAGGGGCAGGGGGAGCGCCTGCCGCCCGAGCCGCTGCGGGACCGGCTCGCGGCGGTGATGACGCCGCTGCCGGTCTGGTACCCGCCGCTCTCCGACTCGCCCGGGGACGCCGAGGATTATCCGCTGCATGCGCTCACCCAGCGGCCCATGGCGATGTACCACAGCTGGGGCAGCCAGAACGCCTGGCTGCGGCAGATCCACGGCAGCGATCCGCTCTACGTTCCCGGCAGCTGGTGGCGCGAGCTGGGGCTGCAGGAGGGCGACTGGGTCCGCGTCGTCTCTGCCCATGGCGAGATCACCGCCCCCGCCGCGCGGATGGAGGCGCAGAACCCGGACGTCGTCTGGACCTGGAACGCGCTCGGCAAGCGCCGGGGTGCCTGGGGGCTTGACCCGGACGCGCCCGAGGCGACCCGGGGCGTCCTGCTCAACCACCTCATCCCCGAGCTGCTGCCGCCGCGCGAAGACGGGCACCGCCGGTCCAACTCCGACCCGATCACCGGCCAGGCCGCCTGGTTCGACCTGCGCGTCCGGCTCGAGAGGATCGCCCCGCCCCGCGAGTCCCGTCCGGGCTTCCCGCCGCTCCGCTCTCCCGTCCCGCGCCCCGCCTAGGGCCTTTTCCGGGCAGGGCCCGAACCACCCGCAAGCCGCGAGCCAGACGCCAGAATGACCGACCATCCAAGCCACGTGCAGCGCCAGCTCGGCCTCGTCATCGACCTCGACACCTGCGTCGGCTGCCAGGCCTGCGTGGTGGCCTGCAAGGGCTGGAACACCCAAAGCCAGCCGAGCCCGCTGTCGGACCAGGACGCGCAGGGGGCAGAGCCTTCGGGCACCTTCCTCAACCGCGTCCACACCTACGAGGTCCAGCCCGCAAGCGGGCCGGCGCAGGTGGTGCATTTCCCGAAATCCTGCCTGCACTGCGCCGAGGCGCCCTGCGTCACGGTCTGCCCCACCGGCGCGAGCTTCAAGCGCGCCGAGGACGGGATCGTGCTGGTCAACGAGGCCGACTGCATCGGCTGCGGCCTCTGCGCCTGGGCCTGCCCCTACGGCGCGCGCGAGCTCGACCTGGCCGAGGGCGTGATGAAGAAATGCACGCTCTGCGTCGACCGCATCTACAACCTCACGCTGCCCGAGGAGGACCGCGAGCCCGCCTGCGTCCGTACCTGCCCCGCCGGGGCGCGGCATTTCGGCGACCTTTCGGACCCGGAAAGCGCCGTGAGCCTGCTGGTGGAAGAGCGCGGCGGGGTCGATCTCATGCCCGAGCAGGGCACCCGCCCCGCCAACAAGTACCTGCCGCCCCGCCCGCGCGACGGCTGGGAGGGCGAGGTGGACGCGCTCGCCCCCTGGCTCGAGCCGGTGGCCGAAGAGCCGCGCGGGCTGCTCGGCTGGATCGACCGGACCCTGGCGAGGTTCTGAGATGCACCCGGCGCCCTCGCTCCTCTTCTTCACCACGCTCTCGGGGCTCGGCTTCGGGCTGCTGGCCTGGCTCGGCATCGACCCCTCGCCGCCGTCGCGCGCGGGCGGTCCCGCGCTGCTGGTGCTCGCCTTCGCGCTCTGCCTCGCGGGGCTCGGGGCCTCGGCCCTGCATCTCGGACGCCGCGAACGGGCGCTCAAGGCCTTCAGCCAGTGGCGCACAAGCTGGCTCTCGCGCGAGGCCTGGGCGGCGCTGGCGACGCTGCTGCTGGGCGGGGGCTACGGGCTCTCGCTGCTGCTCGGCCGCCCGGTCCTGCCGCTGGGCTGGCTCACCGCGCTCTGCGCGCTCGGCACGGTGGCCTGCACCGGGATGATCTACGCGCAGCTGCGGTCGGTGCCGCGCTGGCACCATGGCTCGACGCCGGTGCTCTTTCTTGCCTACGCGCTCTCGGGCGGGGCGCTGCTGGCGGGGCAGGAGATCGCGGCTGTGGTGCTGCTGGCGCTCACCGCGCTCTTGCAGATCTGGGTCTGGCGGGATGGCGACACCCGCTTTGCCCGCAGCGGCAGCAGCCTTGCCAGCGCCACCGGCCTTGGAGATCGCGGCACGCCCCGCGCCCTCTTCCCGCCGCATGCCGGCGGCAGCTACCTGCTGCGCGAGATGGTCTTCGTCGTGGCCCGGCGCCACGCGCGGAAGCTGCGCGTGCTGGCCCTCCTGCTGGCGACTTTGCTGCCCGGGGCGCTGCTGCTCGCGGGGCTGGCATCGGCGCTGCCCGGCCCGGTTCCGCAGCTTTTTACGTTCATTTCGCTTGGCGCGCACGTCGCGGGCGTGCTTGTTTCGCGGTGGTTGTTCTTTGCAGAGGCCGAGCATGTGGTCGGGCTCTACTACGGGAGTCGCTGAGTGTGCCGTTTCTCGCAGGGTTCGATGCGCGCTGGCCGGATGTCGGCAGCTATCTCGCGGCGCTGATCCAGGACCTCGACGAGGCGCGGCGGCTCGACCTCTTCGCCGAGCACCTGTCGCCCGAGGTGGTCTCGCATGACGGGCTGGGCGCGTTGGCCGAGCCCGAGGTGCTGGGCGCCGAGCTGGCCGCACGCGCGGCGGCGCTGACCGGTGCGCGGCTGCTGACCGAGGAGCGGATCTGGCAGGCCACGGCGCAGAACGCCTTCGTCGCGGCCGAGCGCTTCCACGTCACCGCGCGACACGACGGGGCGGGGCTCTACGGCCCGCCGACGCGCCGCAAGCTGCGCTTCACCCAGATGTCCGAGCGGTATTGCGTCGCGGGCCAGCTGCGTGAGCAATGGGTGCTGCGCGACGAGGCGGCGATCCTCGCCCAGATCGGCGTCGACGTGATGCAGGGGGCGCGCTGGCGCCTTGCCGACGCGCCCCGCGCCGGGTTCGAGCCGCGCCCCGCCGGGCCCGGCAACGGCAGCCCCTGGGGGGCGGCGCTCGCCGGGCTGCTGGCGCGGGTGATGGACGGCGAGCTGGCGGCGGTGGCGCAATACGACCCGGCGGCGGAGCTGGTCCTGCCCGGCGGGGAAACCGGCTGTGGCCCGCGCGACGCCGAGACCTTCTGGCTGGGGCTGCGCGCGGCCTTCCCCTCGGCCCGGTTCGAGATCGACCACGCGCTCGGCGCCGAAGAGCCGCTGACCGCCCCCCGCGCTTGCCTGCGCTGGTCGCTGACCGGCAACCATGATGGCCACGGTGCCTTCGGCACGCCGACCGGCGCCCCGGTGCGCATCCTCGGGATGACCCAGGCCGAGTTCGGCCCCGACGGGCTGCGCCGGGAATGGACGCTCTACGACGTGCCGGGTGTCTGGGCGCAGATCCTGCGCGCCGCGGGCGGGTAGCGGGCGGGCGCTCAGCCCTTGCGGCGCCCGAAGAAGCCGCGGATGCGCCCGCCCGCCTCGTCGAGGTTGTCGCCCATCTGGTCCAGCGCCGGGTCGATGCGGGCGCGGCGGAAGCGCCGCCAGCGCACCCAGACCGCCCAGCAGATCGCCGCCAGCAGGGTCAGCACGATGATGTTGGTCCAGGGGATGATGCGCACGTCCGGCCCGTCGACCGGGGTGATCTTCACCGCATTGGGGTAGATCGACAGGAACTCGTTGCGCCAGCCGTAATGCTTGATCGCCACCCATTGCGGCTGCGCCGAGCCCGAGCGCAGGTCGTTCGCCTCGGCCTGCAGGTTCGAGGTGTCGAACTTGAAATAGGGCGGCCAGCCCCAGGTGGTGTCCTCGTTGCGGTAGACCATCACCTTGTCGTTGGCGAGCCGCGTCTGGATGAAGAACACGTCGCGCCCGCCGGTGGCGGCGGCGCTCTTGCTGCCCGCCTGGCTCCAGAACCAGCGGTTCATCGTGCCCGGCGTCTCGCGCTTCTCGTAGGTGTCGGTGATCCGCGCGATGTCGTGCTGTGGCAGGGTGTAATGCAGGAAGCCCGCCACCAGCACCCAGAAGAGCACGATGAAGGTCCATTTCACGTAGCGCATGGGGCTCTCCTTGGGTCACATCCCGGTTCAATCCCCATGAGGTGACCCGTCGGCGCTGGAAAATCAACCACTCAGCGCAGAAAGCTCGGCGGAGCGCCGCCGCCCCGTCGGTTCTTCAAGGCCCGACGATCGTCGGGAGCGGACAGGGGCAGGCCCTCTCCGTCCCCTGCGTCCTGCCGGACCCTAGCCCACCACGTTGAACCCCGGCCCGTAGGGATAGCCGGTGATGTTCTCGGCCCCGTCCTCGGTGATGACGAGGATGTCGTGCTCGCGGTAGCCGCCGGCGCCGGGCCGGCCCTCGGGGAGGGTCAGCATCGGCTCCATCGAGACCACCATGCCGGGACGCAGCACCGTGTCCACGTCCTCGCGCAGCTCGAGCCCGGCCTCGCGGCCGTAGTAATGCGACAGCACCCCGAAGCTGTGGCCGTAGCCGAAGGTGCGGTACTGCAGCAGGTCCCGCTCGGACAGGAAGGCGTTGAGCGCATGGGTCACCTCGGCGCAGCTCGCCCCGGGTTTCAGCAGCGAGAGGCCAAGCTCGTGCGTGGCGACATTGGCCTCCCAGATGGCGAGCGAGGCGGGATCGACCTCGCCGACGAAGAGCGTGCGCTCGAGCGCGGTGTAATAGCCCGAGATCATCGGGAAGCAGTTGAGCGAGAGGATGTCGCCCCGGCGCAGGGCGCGCGACGTGACCGGGTTGTGCGCGCCGTCGGTGTTGAGCCCGGACTGGAACCACACCCAGGTGTCGCGGTACTCGGCGTCGGGGAAGCGCCGGGCGATCTCGAGCTCCATCGCGTCGCGCCCGGCCATGGCCACGTCGATCTCGCGCGCGCCCTCGCGGATCGCCTCGCGGATGGCGTAGCCGCCGATGTCGGCCACCTGCGCGCCCTGCCGGATCAGCGCGATCTCGGCGGGGGATTTCAGCATCCGCTGGCGCATCGTGGCGGGGGCGATGTCATGGCTGCGGCGGGGCCCGAGGAACGTGTCGAGGAGTGCCTTCTGCGCCAGCGTCAGGTGGTCGGCCTCGTAGCCGATCACCTTGCCGGGGCCGGTCACCCCGCGCACCGCCCGCCAGAGGTTGTTCCGCGCCCAGTCGGTATAGGTGATGCTGTCGCCATGGCAGCGCCGCCACGGCTGGCCGGCGTCGATCCCGGCGCTGATCGTGACGCTTTCGCCGGGCGTGACGACCAGCGCGTAGGGGCGGCCGAAGCTGCAGTAGAGAAAGCCCGAGTAGTAGGCGATGTTGTGCATCGAGCTCAGCACGCAGGCGTCGAGCCCCTCGGCCGCCATGGCGGCGCGCAGCCCGGCGAGCCGGGCGTCGTATTCCGCAGGCGCGAAGGGCAGGGGCACCTTCTCGCCGTTGTGGAAGCGGTAGGTTTCGGGGCGGGCGGTCAGGTGTCGGCTGGTCAGTTGGTGGTCCATACGGCCCTCCTTTGGATGCGGAGGGGGGAGGACCCGACCCTGCCGCAGAGACAAAGCAAGGTCCCGGCGTTCAGGACGGAACGTCTGCGGTGAGACGGGGCAATGCCTTGCGGCACCGGCGACGCCATCGCCTGCCCGGGGCGAAGGATGCGGCGGGCCGGGGCGTTTGGCAAGGGTGCTGTTTCACGTGGAGCGTTACGCAGGGGGAGGGCGAAGCGGCGAGGGGCCAGCCCCTCGCGCTCCCCGGGATATTTGCGACATATGGAAGAACGGACGTTCCTGCGCGCCTCAGACGCTCAGGCAGACGTATTTCATCTCGAGGTAGTCCTCGATGCCGTGGTGGCTGCCCTCGCGGCCGAGGCCGGATTGCTTGACCCCGCCGAAGGGCGCGACCTCGGTCGAGATGAGCCCGGTGTTGACCCCGACGATGCCGTATTCCAGCGCCTCGGCGACCTTGTACACGCGGCTGAGATCCTTGGCGTAGAAGTAGGAGGCGAGGCCGAAGATCGTGTCGTTGGCCATCTCGATCACCTCGTCCACCGTCTCGAAGCGGAAGAGCGGGGCGAGCGGGCCGAAGGTTTCCTCGGTGGCGAACTTCATCTCGCGCGTCGCGCCGGTGACGATGGCCGGGGCGAAGAACTGGCCGTCCATCTGCTGCGCTTCGGAGCCGAGGATGAGCGTGCCGCCCTTGGCGGTGGCGTCGGCGATGTGCTCCTGCACCTTGTCGATGGCCTTGCGGTTGATCAGCGGGCCAAGGTCGGTGCCGGGCTCGAGCCCGTCGCCGACCTTCAGTTTCGCCACCGCGGCGGCGAGTTTCTCGGCGAAGGCGTCGTAGACGCCGGACTGCACGTAGATGCGGTTGGCGCAGACGCAGGTCTGGCCGTTGTTGCGGAACTTGCAGGCGATGGCGCCCTCGACGGCGGCGTCGAGATCGGCGTCGTCGAACACGATGAAGGGGGCGTTGCCGCCGAGCTCCATCGAGCATTTCATCACCTGGTCCGCGGCCTGGCGCAGCAGGATGCGCCCGACTTCGGTCGAGCCGGTGAAGGTCAGCTTGCGCACCTTGGGGTTCTCGCAGAACTCCTTGCCCGCCTCCGAGGAGGACGAGGTCGGCACCACGTTGAAGACGCCCGCGGGGATGCCGGCGCGCTCGGCCAGCACGGCGATGGCCAGCGCCGAGAGCGGGGTTTCGGATGCCGGGCGGGCGACGAAGGCGCAGCCGGCGGCGAGCGCGGGCCCGGCCTTGCGGGTGATCATCGCGTTGGGGAAGTTCCACGGCGTGATCGAGGCGGCGACGCCGATCGGCTGCTTCATCACCGTGATGCGCTTGTCGCGGGCGTGGCCGGGGATGGTCTCGCCGTAGACGCGCTTGGCCTCCTCGCCGAAGAACTCGATGAACGACGCGCCGTAGGCGATCTCGCCCTTGGCCTCGGCCAGCGGCTTGCCCTGTTCGGCGGTCATGATCGTGCCGAGGTCGTCCTGGTTCTCCATCATCAGCTCGAACCAGCGGCGCAGCACCTTGGCGCGTTCCTTGCCGGTCCATTGCGCCCAGTCCTTCTGCGCCGCGTGGGCGGCGTCGATGGCCTTGGCGATCTGCGCGCGGCTCAGGTCCGCCACCTGCGCGATGACGTCGCCACGGGCGGGGTTGGTCACGTCGTAGGTGCCGTCCGCGCCGTCGATCCAGGCCCCGTTCACATAGGCGCGGGTCTCGAGCAGGGTCGGGTCCTTCAGCAGGGCGGGAAGGTTGGTGGTCTGGTCGAGCATGGGATCCTCCTTGGGTCGGTCGGCATTTCCTGCTGCGGCGCGCAGCACATCTGCTATGCCCGACTGTAGTACGGTTTGGGAGAAAGACGATGAACCTCAGTGACGCATATGCCAATGCGGCCCATATTCCCGGCGCGGACGCCTTCCCGCCGCGCTGGAGCGCCGATGCCGCGGCCTTCCGCGCCGGCATGGAGGCGCAGGGGCGTTTCCGCAGCCTCGCCTACGGGCCAGGCGCGCGCGAGGCGCTGGACCTGTTCCTGCCGGAGGGCGAGCCCAGGGGGCTCGTGGTCTTCGTGCACGGCGGCTACTGGCTGCGCTTCGACCGCTCGGTCTGGTCGCATTTCGCCGCCGGGGCGCTCGAGGCGGGCTGGGCGGTGGCGATGCCGTCCTACGACCTCTGCCCCGAGGTGCGCATCTCGGACATCACCCGGCAGGTGGCGGCGGCGGTGAGCGTCGCGGCGGGCGAGGTGGCGGGGCCGATCCGGCTCACCGGCCATTCGGCGGGCGGGCACCTCGTGGCCCGGATGCTGGCGCCGGGCGTGCTGCCCGCGGCGGTGGCGGCGCGGATCACCGGGGTGGTGCCGATCTCGCCGCTGTCGGACCTGCGGCCGCTGATGCTGACCGACATGAACGCCGGGCTGCGGCTAGACGAGGCCGAAGCCGGGGCGGAAAGCCCGATCTTCCAGCCCGCGCCCGCGGTGCCGGTGACGGTCTGGGTGGGCGGCGCCGAGCGTCCCGCCTTCCTCGACCAGGCGCGCTGGCTCGGCGAGGCCTGGGCCGCGTCGGGCGGCTGCGAGGTGGTGATCGACGCGGGGCTGCACCATTTCGACGTGATCGACGGGCTGGCCGAAGCGGGCAGCCCGCTCTGCCGGGCGGTGACCGGGGCCTGAGCCCCGCCCCGGGCGGAGGGCGCGCAGGGCGCCCTCACTCCGGCTTTTCGACGATCTCGAGCAGTTGCCAGACGGTCATGTGATGCACCGGCTCTATGTTCAGCTCGGGATGCGCGTCATAGGGGAACATCACCCAGAGCGGGCCGTTCTCCTCGATCGGGAAGGGCGCGCCGTTGATGCGCGTGGCGATGATCGGGTAGGTCGGCGCGAAATATTGCGCCGCCTCGCCAAGGTCGATGCGCGAATGGTAGCCGTCGTCGGCGACCAGCTCGATCACACCGCCCGAGGCGGGCCCGGGCAGACCGGCGAGCTCCAGCACGTCGCTCAGCAGCGGGCCGCTGAAGCGCTGCTCCTCCCATGTCCAGTAGGTCTCGGTGCTGAACTCGTGCTGCGGCAGCGCCTCGAGCGCGTCGCGGTCGAGAACCGCCTGCCGCCCGTCCGCCGCATGCAGCGTGAGCAGCGGCTCGGAGGCCAGCGCGGGCCCGGCGAGGAGGCCGAGCAGGGCGAGGGCGCAGCCGGCGGTGCGGAAAGGGCGAAGCGGGCGGAAATGGTCGTGCCCGGGGCGTTGAAATGCGTCTGCCAAGATGAAACTCCTTCGTGACGCAAGAAGCTTAGGAGCGCGCCGGGGACCGGGGAACGGGACGAAGCGCCGCGCCCCCCTTGCCGACTGATCAGCGGGCGCGGGTGCCCCGGCCCCGAGGAATTCCGCGGCGTCACCAAGGCGTCATGCAAGCATCACGCGCGCGTTACATTGCGGCCCCATGGCGGTGCGGACCGCAACAGGGGGACGTCCCATGATCATCCGCTCGCTGTGCCTGACCTCGGCACTGGCGCTCTGCGCCGGGGCCGCGCAGGCCGACATGACCTTCAACCGCATTGCCAGCTTTGCCACGCCCGACAACATGGGCGAGGGCGAGGACCGCGCCCGCGTGACCTCGGCCGAGATCATCTATGCCTCGGAAGACGGCAACACGCTGGTCTACACCGACAGCCCGCTGGGCGTGATCGGCCGCATCGACATCACCGACCCGCGCGCGCCGAAGCCGCTGGGCAACATCGAGATGGGCGGCGAGCCGACCTCGGTGGCCGTCTCGGGCGGCACCGCCTTCGTCGGGGTGAACACCTCGGAGAGCTTCACCAATCCCTCGGGCAAGCTCGAGATGGTGAACATGGCGTCGGGCGAGATCACCGGCGAATGCGACCTCGGCGGCCAGCCGGACAGCGTGGCGCTGGCGAAGGACGGCAGCTTCGTCGCCGTGGCGATCGAGAACGAGCGTGACGAGGACGCAGGCGATGGCCGCGTGCCGCAGATGCCCGCGGGCTATGTCGCGATCCTCGACGTGGTCGACGGCGCGGCGGATTGCGCCAGCCTCGTGAAAGCCGACGTGACCGGCCTTGCCGAGATCGCGCCCGAGGATCCCGAGCCCGAGTTCGTCGACGTCAACGGCCTTGGCGAGATCGTCCTCACGCTGCAGGAGAACAACCACATCGTCGTGCTGAACAAGGCCGGCGAGGTGCTGAGCCATTTCCCGGCCGGGACCACCGACCTGACGGAGATCGACGCCACCGACGAGCGCGGCGCGCTGATCTTCACGGAAAGCCAGCCCGGCCGCCTGCGCGAGCCCGACTCGGTGCAGTGGATCGACGACGAGACCTTCGCCATCGCCAACGAGGGCGACATGGACGGCGGCTCGCGCAGCTTCACCGTGTTCAGGAAGGACGGCACCGAGCTCTACGACAGCGGCAACAGCTTCGAGCATGCGGTCATCCAGGTCGGCCACTACCCGGACAAGCGCTCGGACGCCAAGGGCGTCGAGCCCGAGGGCATGGAAGTCGCGACCTTCGAGGGCACGCCCTACATGATCCTGCTTTCCGAGCGCGGCTCGGTCGCCGGCATCTACGACATGACCGACCCCTCCGCCCCGGTACTGAAGCAGATCCTGCCCTCGGGCATCGCGCCCGAAGGCACCGTGGCCATCCCGCAGCGCAACCTGCTGGTCACCGCCAACGAGGAAGACCTCGTCGAGGACGGCGGCGCGCGCGCCCACGTGATGATCTACGAATATGCCGAGGGCGAGGCGATGTATCCGACGCTGACTTCCGCCGGCGCGGATCAGCTGATCGGCTGGGGCGCGATCTCGGGCATGGTCGCGGGCGATGACGGCATGATCTACGCGGTCAACGACAGCTTCTACGGCTTCCAGCCGCGCATCTTCGTCATCGACCCGAGCTCGAAACCGGCAAAGATCACCCGCGCCATCGAGATCACCCGCGCGGGCATGCCGGCGCAGAAGCTCGACATCGAGGGCATCACTCTGGATGGCGAGGGCGGCTTCTGGCTCGCCTCCGAGGGCAACACCGCCAAGCTGGTGCCGCACGCGCTCTACCACGTGAGCGCCGAGGGCGAGATCGAGGACGAGATCGGCCTGCCCGCCGAGCTGCTCGCCGGCGAGACCCGCTTCGGCTTCGAGGGCGTCACCATGGTCGACGGCACGCTCTGGATGGCGGTGCAGCGCGAGTGGGGCGACGATCCGAAGGATCACGTCAAGCTCGTCGCCTACAACCCCGAGACCGAGGAATGGGGCGCGGTGCGCTACGCCAAGGCGCCGGTGGACAAGGGCTGGACCGGCCTGTCGGAGATCACCGCGCATGGCGACTTTGCCTACGTGGTCGAGCGCGACAACCAGATCGGCGCGGCGGCGGCGACCAAGAAGGTCTACCGCATCCCGCTGTCGGAGCTGGTGCCCGCGCCGCTGGGCGGCGAGCTGCCGGTGGTCGGCAAGGAAGAGGTGCGTGACCTCATCCCCGACCTGAAGGGCTGGGGCGGCTACGTGGTGGACAAGGTCGAGGGCCTCGCCATCGCGGCGGACGGCACGGCCTATGTCTCGACCGACAACGACGGCGTCGACGACAGCTCGGGCGAGACCTTCTTCTGGTCCTTCAAGCTCGACTGATCCTCGGGTCAGCTGGAAGGGGGCGCCGTGCGGGAGACCGCGCGGCGCCCCTGCCTTTTGCCGCGCCCGTGGCACGGTCAGAAAAGGGCGTATTTGGAAAGAGAAGAAGGGGCGGGCGCGGCGAGAGGGGCAGGCGGCATCCGCCCGGGGTGTTTCTTTGGCATGACACGATGGGCCCGAGCGATTACCCTTGGCGCCATTGTGCCGCTTGCCGGAGGTCTCTTTTCATGAAGTCGTTTGGACGCATCCTGCCGCTGCTCCCTGACATGGGCGCGCCGGTCGAAGCCGCCCGGCACCGGCAGGCGCGACAGGTCGGACCGGATTGCCGGTGCCGTGTGCGCAGTTCGCCGAAGGAGGCAAGACGATGAAAGCCCTACCCCTGATCCTGGCCTTGCTCTGCACCGCGCAGGCGGCCCTCGCCGAGGACCCGCTGGTGCAGCCGGTCATCGACGGCTGCATCGACAAGCTGGTCGAGAGCGGCTCTGCCTCGCGCCCCGGCGGGCAGGTGATCGACACGATGTATTCCGAGGCCGGGTCCATGGTCTTCCTGCAGGACGCGGATGGCCGCGTCTGGAAATGCTTCGGCTATCGCGACGGCAGCGTGGAGTCGCTCGAGCCCGCCACCAACGACGAGATCGACGAGGCGCGGGCGCGGGCGGCGGAGCAGGCGGCGCTGGCCCCGGAGCGCATCCAGTTCGCGCCCGGCACCAGCGGCGCCACGATCACCCGCACGCTCGAGGCGGGGGGCGCCAAGCAATACGTGCTGGGCGCGCGGGAGGGGCAGGTGCTGAACCTGCGCGTCGTGCCCGCGGGGGGCGCGATGTATTACATCCTGCGCGGCCCGGACGGGGCGATCCTGCTGGAGGGCACCGACGCCGCGACGCCCTATCGCGGCACGCTGCCGCAATCGGGCGATTTCATCGTCGAGGTGGTGAGCCACGAAAGCGCGCCGCTGACCTTCGACATGGTGATCTCGATCGAGTGACGCGCCGCCCCATGCAAGAGGGCCCCGGCGCGCCCGCCGGGGCCCCTGTCGGTTGATCGTGAAATCGGAGCCCGAGGCTCAGTTCACCGATTGCGCGTCGACCACGTCGGTCTCGATGGCGGCCGCGCCCTGCGGCTTGGCGATGGCGATCCGGCGCGGCTTCAGCGCTTCCGGGATCTCGCGGCGCAGGTCGATGTGCAGCATGCCGTTCTCATGCGTGGCGCCCTCGACCCGCACGTGGTCGGCGAGGGTGAAGCGGCGCTCGAAGGCGCGGGTGGCGATGCCGCGGTGCAGGTAGGTGCGGCCCTGGCCCTCGTCGGATTTCTTGGCCGAGACCACCAGCGCGTGTTCCTTCACCTCGACCGTCAGGTCCTCGTCGGCGAAGCCGGCCACGGCGATCGAGATGCGGTAGGCATCATCGGCGGTCTTCTCGATGTTGTAGGGGGGGTAGCTGGGCTGGGCCACGTCGCTGGCCAGCACCCGGTCCATCATGTCGGCGATCTGGTCGAAACCGACGGTGGCGCGATAGAGCGGGGCAAGATCGAAATGTCGCATGGGAATCCTCCGTTGAGCGATACCGTTGTGCTGCGCCTTTCCACGTGGAACAGGCGCGGGACTGGTCCGGAGCCCTGTCGCAGGCGCCCCGGTAACACTCAGATGGGGAGGGGTTTTTGTGGTTTCAAGGGGGCGCGGGCGCGTCCCGTCACGGCCGCACGAACCGCGCCCCGGTCTCGCCGCGGGCGTCGCCTACGGTGATGCGCCGCGCGCCCGTGCCGACCGGCGGGCGCGCGTCCTCGTTGCGCAGCCGGGCCGCCAGATCCGGCACCAGCGCGGCGATGCCGGGCCCGTAGGCCATGCCGCCGCCGACCGAGGAGATCACCGACAGGATGCGCAGCCGCCCATCCTCGCGCAGGAAGACCGGCGCGCCGGAACTGCCGAAGGTCACGTCGCAGTCGAAGCCGAGCACGTCGTCGGCGTAATGCGCGGTGACCGCGCAGGAGGGCTCGCGCGAGAGCACCTCCTCGCGCCCCTTGCCGTAGCTGAGCACGGTGACCGCGCTGCCCTCGGGCGCGCCCTGCAGCAGGCGGAAGGGGTCGGCCTCGGCGCTGGTGACCGGGGCCTCGAGCTTCAGCAGCGCCACGTCGACCGCCACCGTCTCATGGGTCGGGTGCGGGCGCTTGACGTAGGTGGGGGGGACGACCCAGCGGCGCACCCTCTGCGCGACGACCTCGGTGCCGCGGAAATAGCCGGCGCGGAAGGTCAGGCTCTCGGGCGGGCGGGGCGTGCCGTCGGGGGTGAAGACGCAATGCGCCGCGGTCAGCACGATGTCGGGGGCGATCAGCGCGCCGGTGCAGAAGGCGCCCGCGGCATCGAGCCGGCCCACCGCCTCCCAGCCGAGGAGGTCGCCGCGCCCGTCGATCACGTCGAAGGTCGCCTGCGCGGCGGCGGGACCGGCCAGCAGGGCAAGGAGGGGGAGAAGCAGCCTCATGGCCGGATGAACTTCGCGCCGGTGTCGCGCCGGCTGCCCGCGCCGAGCGGGTTGCGCACGATGTCGGCGTCGAGCGCGCCGCGCAATTCGGCGAGCGGGCCCGAGAGGCCGGTGGCCAGCGAGACCGGCGCGCCCCCGGCCTCGGCCTTGGCCGAGATCACCGAGACGATGCGCGGCTCGCCGCCCTCGAAGGAGAAGACCGGCGAGCCGGAGCTGCCGAAATCCACCGAGCAGTCGAGCACCAGCATCCCCTCCTGCCGGTCGAGCACGCCGCAGTAGTCCTGCAGCGCCGGGGCCTCGGAGCGGTCATGGGCGTAGGACACCACCCCGAGTTCGTCCCCGGCCTCGGGGAAGGGGCCAAGCCCGAAGGGCGCGATGCTGCTGTTGCGGATCGGCAGCTGCAGCTCGATCACCGCAAGGTCGCTGCGCACCCGGTCGGGGCTGGCGGGTGCGGCAAAGTCGTAGCTGTCGAGCGACAGCGCCCGACGCACGCGGCGGTAGGCGGCGGCGCGGCCGTTGCGCCAGCCGGCGAGGAACTGGATCTGGTCCACCGGCACCCGCGCGCCGCTGCGCGCGTCATAGAGGCAATGCGCCGCGGTCAGCACGAGGTCGGGCGCGATCAGCGCCCCGGTGCAGAAGGCCTTGCCGGCGATCTCCAGCCGTCCGACCGCCTCCCAGCCGCGCCCGTCCTCGCGGCTTTCCATGGAAAACAGGCCACCCTGCGCAACCGCCGGCGGTGCCAGCAGCGCGGCGAGCAGCGCAATGAGGTATCTCACGCAAATGACTCCCTGTTCGCCCGGTCAGGCTAGGCAGAGTCTTGGGCAAAATTTGGGCGCTTGCGGGAAGACTGCGGTCTCAGCCAAGCGCCTCCAGCGCGCGCGGTTTCGGCCCGCCCGTCGCCCAGTCGAGCAGCTCGACCGTGTGCACCACCGGCACGCCCGTGCCCGAGCCGATCTGCATCATGCAGCCGATGTTGCCCGCGGCGATGAGCTGCGGCGCCTTGGCCTCGAGCGTCTTGACCTTGCGGTCGCGCAGCTGCTGCGAGATCTCGGGCTGCAGGAGGTTGTAGGTGCCCGCGCTGCCGCAGCAGAGGTGGCTGTCGGCGGGCTCGACCACCTCGAAGCCGGCGCGCTTCAGCAGGTCCTTGGGCGCGGCCTTGACCTTTTGCCCGTGCTGCAGCGAGCAGGCGGCGTGGTAGGCGACGCGCAGACCCTTCGGGGCGGCGGTGAAACTCTCTGCGGGGATGTCGAGATCGCGCAGCAGCTCGCTGATGTCCTTCGCCTTGGCCGAGATCTCGGCCGCCTCGGCCGCCAGCGGCGAGGTCCGGAACATGTGGCCGTAATCCTTCACCGTGGTGCCGCAGCCCGAGGTGTTGATGACGATGGCATCGAGCCCCTCGCCGTCGATCTCGGCCTTCCAGGCGCGGATGTTGGCCTCGGCCGAGCCATGCGCCTGCGCCTCGCGCCCCATGTGATGGGTGAGCGCGCCGCAGCAGCCCGCGCCTTTCGCCACGACCACCTCGCAGCCGAGCCGGCGCAGCAGGCGGATGGTGGCGTCGTTGATGTCGGTGTTGAGCGCCTTCTGCGCGCAGCCGGTCATCAGCGCCACGCGCCTGCGCTTCGGCGCGGTCGGGGCAAAGCTCTGCGGGTCGTCGTTGCGGCTGACCGGCGGGATGCGCTTGGGTGCCATCTGCAGCATCGCCTTCAGCCGCGGGTCGGGCAGCAGCCCGGCGAAGGGGCGGCCCAGCTTCGCCAGCATCAGCGCCACGCGGAAGCGCATCGGGTGCGGGATGATCTGCGCCAGCATCCAGCGCAGCGCGCGGTCATGCCAGGGGCGGGTGTAGGTCTTCTCGATATAGGCGCGCGCGTGGTCGACGAGGTGCATGTAATGCACGCCCGAAGGGCAGGTGGTCATGCAGGACAGGCACGACAGGCACCGGTCGACGTGCTTGACGGTCTTGGCGTCCGGCACCCGCTCGTTCTCGAGCATGTCCTTGATCAGGTAGATGCGCCCGCGCGGGCTGTCGAGCTCGTCGCCCAGCACCTGGTAGGTGGGGCAGGTCGCCGTGCAGAAGCCGCAATGCACGCAGGAGCGCAGGATCTCGTTGGCCCGCTGCGTGCCCGGATCCTGAAGCTGGGCATCGGTGAAATTGGTCTGCATGTCCTGGTCCTCAGCTCCGGCGGGTCACGCCATCAGGCCGGGGTTGAGCACCCCGCGCGGATCGAAACGGCGGCGCAGCCCCTCGGAGAGTGCGGCGACGGCGGCGGGGGCGGGGTGGAAGGCAGGGGCACTGCCCGCGCCGCGCACCCGCGTGGCATGGCCGGCGAAGGCACCGAGCCGGGCGCGGGCGTCGGTGCCCTCGGGCAGCAGCGCCCAGACCAGCCCGCCGCCCCAGTCGTAGAGCAGCGCGCCGGCGCGCAGCCGTGCCGCGAGGCCGGGCGCGTCCGAGGGCTTGCAGGAGATGCGCCAGACATCCCCCGCGCGGCCCTGCAGCGGCGCCACGTCGCGCACCCCGGCCCAGAGCGCGGCCACTTCCTCCGCGCCGGTCTCCTCGGAAAGCTCGCGCCCCGGGAAGAGCGCCGCGAGCTGGCCGAGCCGGTAGGCGACGGAGTGCTCGAACCCCTCGATGCGCAGCAGCGTGCGCCGCGCCGCCGGGTCATGCGCCGCGCCGGTCACGTCGAAGGGCGAGCCGAGCGCCGCGGCCATGGCCGCCACCGCCTCGGCGTCCGAAAGCCCGTGCAGCAGCAGCGTCGCGGCGGTCTCGGGTTTCGGCAGCACCTTGAAGCTGAGCTCGGTCAGCACCCCGAGCGTGCCGTGGCTGCCCGCCATCAGCTTGACGAGGTCGTAGCCGGTGACGTTCTTCATCACCCGCCCGCCGTTCGACACCACCGTGCCGGCGCCGTCGACGAAGCGCACGCCCAGCAGGAAGTCGCGGCAGGCCCCCGAGGCGATGCGCCGCGGCCCCGAGGCATTGGCGGCGACGATCCCGCCGAGCGTGCTGGCGCCTTCCGTGCCAAGCAGCCCGCGCATGTCGGGCACCTCGAAGGCCAGCCGCTGGCCCTCGGTGTCGAGCGCGGCCTCGATCTCCGCAAGCGGCGTGCCCGCCTTCGCCACCAGCGTCAGCGCGCCCGGCTCGTAGAGCGTGATGCCCGAAAGCCCGCCGGTCTCCAGCGGCGCGCCCGCGGCGGCGCCGGCGCTGCGCGTGCCGCCGCCGCGGATGTGCAGCGGCCCGGTGCTGGCGGAGATCATCTCGGCAAGGTCGGTCTCGGTCTCAGGTCTCATCAGGCTTCCACATGGTCAAAATATCCCGGGGGAGTCCGCGCCAGCGGACGGGGGCAGAGCCCCCTCTGCGGCTCACTCGGCCGCCACCGCGAGGTGGCGGCGGCTTTCCGAGGCGTCGAGCGGGAACACCTTGGCGGGGTTGAGCAGCCAGCGCGGGTCGAAGACGTCCTTCACCGCCATCTGCGCCTCGAGGTCGGCGGGCGCGTATTGCGTGTGCATGAGGTCGCGCTTCTCGATCCCGACGCCGTGCTCACCGGTCAGGCAGCCGCCGACCTCGACGCAGAGCTTGAGAATCTCCGCCCCAAAGCGCTCGCAGAGCTCGAGCTGGCCCTCCTGGTTGGCGTTGAACAGGATCAGCGGGTGCATGTTGCCGTCGCCGGCGTGGAAGACGTTGGCGACCTTGAGGCCGAACTCCTCCGACATCTCGCCGATGCGCCGCAGCACGTGGGGCAGGGACGAGACCGGGATCGTGCCGTCGAGGCACATGTAGTCGTTGATCTGCCCCATCGCGCCGAAGGCGGACTTGCGGCCGAGCCAGATGCGGCCCGCCTCGTCCTCGTCCTTCGCCTCGCGCAGCTCGACCGGGTCGTGGCGTTTCGCGATCTCGATGATCTTCGCGAGCTGCTCGGCGATCTCGGCCTCCGAGCCCTCGACCTCGACGATCAGCAGCGCCTCGCACATCGGGTAGCCGGCATGGGCAAAGGCCTCGCAGGCCTCGATGCAGGGGCGGTCCATGAACTCGATCGCGACCGGCAGAACGCCCGCCTTGATGATGTCCGACACGCATTCCCCGGCCACTTCGTTGGACGCAAAGCCCATCAGCACCGGCCGCGCGCCCTCGGGCTTGCGCAGGATGCGCAGCGTCGCCTCGGTGACGACGCCGAGCTGGCCCTCGGAGCCGCAGATCACCCCCAGCAGGTCGAGCCCCGGCGCGTCGAGATGCGCGCCGCCGAGCTCGATCACCGTGCCGTCCATCAGCACCATGGTGACGCCCATGAGGTTGTTGGTGGTCACGCCGTACTTGAGGCAATGCGCCCCGCCCGAGTTCATCGCGATGTTCCCGGCGATGGCGCAGGCCAGCTGCGACGAGGGGTCGGGGGCGTAGAAGAACTCCTCCTCGGCCACGGCGCCGCTGACCGACAGGTTGGTGCGCCCGGTCTGCACGCGGATGAAGCGGTTGGCGTAATCCGTCTCGAGCACGCGGTTCATCTTTGCCACGCCGAGGATCACGCTGTCGGCGGTGGGCAGCGCGCCGCCCGCCAGCGAGGTGCCCGAGCCGCGCGGCACTACGGGCACACCCTCGGCATGGCAGATTCTCAGCACCGCCGCGACTTCCTCGGTGGTGGAGGGCAGCACCGCGCAGAGCGGCGGGCAGCGGTAGGCGGTGAGCGCGTCGCATTCGTAGGCGCGGGTCTCGGACAGGTCCGAGATCACCGCATCTTCGGGCAGAACCGCCCTCAGCCGCGCGACGATCTCGTCCTTGCGCGCGAGGATGCTTGCGTCGGGGGCTGGCATCTCCATCGGGGTCTCCTCCTCGAATTGGTAAGTTCATATAACCAATTTCGGCGCTCGCCAAGCGTTTTTGCCACGCTCGGGTTCTCGCGGCACCGCAGCATCTTGCGCGGCGCAGGGGAATGGTAGCAGGTGGAGCCCATGGACTGGCTGAAGATCATTCACATTCTTTGCGTCATGGGATGGATGACCTCCATCTTCGCCGTGCCGCGTGCGCTCATCTATTGGAAACGCGACTACGCCAGGACCGGCGAGTTCGGCCCGCTGGGCGATCTCACCTACCGGCTCTACCGCTTCTCGGCGGGGCTGGCGGTGATCGCGGTGATCACCGGACTCTGGCTCGGCGTGCTCTGGGGCTTCCCGGGCTGGCTGCACGCCAAGATCGGCCTCGTGGCGTTGTTGGCGGCGCATTACGTCTGGACCGGGGTGCTGGTCGGCCGCGCCAAGAAGGGCGAGTTCCGCGAGTCGGACACGTTCCTGCGAATCTTCAACGAGATCAGCGTGGTGGGCACGATCGCCATCCTCTGGCTGGTCGTGGCGAAACCGTTCTGACCATGGCGCTTCCCTCGCTCGACCCGTTCTTCTACTTCGCGCCGCTCGACCTCGCGGGGGTGGTGCTGCTGGTGGTCAGCTGGCTGGGCAGTTCCTGGCTGATCGAACATCCGCCGGCGCGGCGGCCCTCGGTCTCGGTGCTGATGGCGCGCTACCGGCGGCAGTGGATGAAGCATTTCGTCACCCGCCAGCCGCGCATCTTCGATTCCAACATCGTCGGCAGCCTGCGGCAGAGCACGGCCTTCTTCGCCTCGACCTCGATGATCGCCATCGGCGGCATCTTCGCGCTGCTCGGCAACCCCGACCGGGTGCGCGGCGTGGCCGAGGACCTTTCCGCCGGGGGCGACGCGCCGACCATCGTCTGGGAGGCGAAGCTGCTGCTGATCCTCGCCTTCGCCGCCAATGCCTTCCTGAAGTTCGTCTGGTCGAACCGGCTCTTCGGCTATTGCTCGGTGATGATGGGGGCGGTGCCGAACGACGAGAGCACGATCGCCTATTCCCGCGCCGCCAAGGCCGCCGAGATCAACATCCTTGCCGCGCGCAGCTACAACCGCGGGCTGCGGTCGGTCTACTACGGCATCGGCTCCACCGCCTGGCTGCTGGGCTCGATCCCGCTGCTGATCGCGGTAGTCATCACCCTGTCGGTGATCCTGCGGCGCGAGTTCACCTCGCAGTCGCGCGAGGTGCTGCTTGCCTCCGAGGACACCTGAGCAAAAGCCTTCGAAGGCTTTTGCAACTCCCTTCAAAGGGAGTTGCGCCATGCCCGGCGGCGCGTGCCAAGTTCCGGTGCAGGATCAGCGCCGCCCTTCGCGCAGCCAGGCGCCGACGATGAAGCCCGCGGCGAGCAGCAGGGTCAGCCAGGCTGGAAGCAGCGGGATGCGGGTCACGTCCATGGTCTCGAAGGCCTCGCGCGGGGTGATGCCCATCCAGCCGCGCCCGGCGGCGGGACGCCCGGCGCCCACGGCGCGGATGCTCGGCAGACCGTCCTCGATATTCGCCTCGCCGCCGCGCAGGGAGGCGACCACCGGCTCCAGCGCCTCGCCGCTGGCGATGGTCTGCTCGAACTCGCGCGGAGCTGCCGGGCCGAGGCCGATCACCGCCTCCTGCTCGCCCTCCTTCAACCGGTAGAGGCCGATCTCGGGCCCGTCGTAGGTGGCCTCGAAACGGCCGGGCGAGACCTCCTGCATCTGCAGGCTCTCCTCGGTGCCGTCCGGGCGGGTGACGGTGACCGCGCCGACGCCATCCTCGAGCGTGCGGCGGATGATGCGCATGTGCTGGCCGGTGGCCTCGGCCCAGAGCGCCTCTTCCTCGAGCTCGGGCTCCTTCATCATCCAGTGCGCGAGGCGTCGCAGCAGGTCGAGCTGCGGCCCGCCGCCCTCGAAGCCGCGCGACCAGAGCCAGGCCTGGTCCGAGGCGATCAGCGCGACGCGCCCCTCGCCGATCCGGTCGAGCACCAGCAGCGGCTTGTCCTCGGCGCCGGACATCAGCACCTCGGCGCTGTCGAGCGGGGTCACCTCGACCTGGCGCATCCAGCGGCCCCAGGTGTCGGCGCCGGTGAGCCCGGCGGTGACCGGGTGGCGCTGGCCGAGGTCGGTGACCTTGGGCCGGTAGCCCTGGTCGATGACGCGGGCGGTGGGTTCGGCGGGCAGGATCTCGGCCAGGGGCGAGCGGTAGAGCGAGTCGGCGCTGGCATAGTCGGGCCCGGCCGCGATCAGCAGCGCGCCGCCGTTCTCGACGTAGTTGCGCACGTTGTCGAGGTAGATGGCGGGCAGGATG
This sequence comes from Salipiger sp. H15, assembly GCF_040409955.1. Taxonomy (NCBI): domain Bacteria; kingdom Pseudomonadati; phylum Pseudomonadota; class Alphaproteobacteria; order Rhodobacterales; family Roseobacteraceae; genus Salipiger; species Salipiger bruguierae. Next base: position 995,937 of record NZ_CP123384.1, on the reverse strand, counting down.
CCGCGGCGCTTGTAGCGGTCGAAGATGATCAGGTCGAAATCCTCGATCTTCTCGAGGAAGAGCTCGCGCGTCGGGAAGGCGATGAGCGAGAGCTCGGTCACCGGCACGCCGTCCTGCTTCTCGGGCGGGCGCAGGATGGTGAAATGCACGAGATCGACGGAACTGTCGGATTTCAGCAGGTTGCGCCAGGTGCGGCTGCCCGCGTGCGGCTCGCCCGAGACCAGCAGCACGCGCAGCCGGTCGCGCACGCCGTTGATCTGCACCAGCGCGGTGTTGTTGCGGTCGGTCAGCTCGGCCTCGCCCTCGGGGACGGTGAACTGGATCACGTTGAGCCCGCCGTGCGGCAGGGTCACCGGCAGCTCGATGTCCTGGCCGAGCGGGACGCGGTAGCTGCTCGGGGTGCCGCCGTCGATCGAGATCTGCAGCTCGGTGTCGATCTCGCGCGGGGCGGCGCCGTCATCCTCGACCCGCAGGGTCAGGGTGACGGGCTCGCCGAGGATGGCGAAGGCCGGGGCGTTCTTGACGATCAGGCGGCGGTCCCAGTCGGTGTCGTGCCCGGTCAGCAGCAGGTGCAGCGGCGCGGGCAGGTTTGGCGCGCGTTCGAGATCATGCAGCCGCCCGTCGGAGAGCAGGAAGATCCCCGCGACCCGGCCGCGCGGCTCCTCGGCCAGCGCCTCGGAGAGGGCGGTCATCAGCAGCGTGCCGCTGTCGCCCTCGCCGTCGGGCACGGTGATGCGGCGCACCTCGGTGTTGGGCCGGGCGGCGAGCCGCGCCTCGAGCGCGTCCGCCGTTTCCTTCGTGGTCTCGAGCCGGTCGCCGAGCTTCTGCGAGGCGCTCTGGTCCTCGAGCAGCAGCACGATGTCGGAAAGCGGCGCGCGGTCCTCTTCCTGGAAGGACGGCTGGGTGAGCGCCGCGACCAGCACGAAGCCTGCGAAGAAGCGCAGCGCCCAGCCGGGCATGCCGCGCCAGAGCGCCAGCGCGACCGAGACCAGCGCCACGCCGCCGAGGGCCCAGATCACGGGCCAGGGCAGCAGCGGGTCAAAGACGATTTCGCCGGTCATGCGTGCAATCCGTTCATTGGCCCAGCCTGTCGAGAAGCGCAGGCACGTGGACCTGGTCGGATTTGTAGTTGCCGGTGAGCACGTGCATCACCAGGTTGATCCCGAAGCGATAGGCGATCTCGCGCTGGCGCTCGCCGGCGAAGCCCGAGCCGATGCGCACCTGCGGGTTGCCGCGCGCGTCCACCGCCCAGGCCGCGGCCCAGTCGTTGCCGCCGATCACCACCGGGGTGACGTTGTCGTTGAGGTTGCGGAAGGGCATGCCCTCGATCAGCTCAGCATCGGGCGGCGCGGCCTCGACCCAGACGTCGCGGCTGGTGTAGCGGCCGGGGAAGTCCTGCAGCAGGTAGAAGGTGCGGGTCAGCACGTGGTCCTGCGGCACCGGCTCCAACGGCGGGATGTCGAGCGGGGCGGCGAGCTCGCGCAGCTTGCGCCCCTCGGGGCTGGCCGTGCCGAAGCCCGCGACATCGGCGTCGCGGGTGTCGAAGAGGATCATCCCGCCCGAGCGCAGGTACTCGTTGAGCTTGGCATAGGCGGCGGGCGAGGGGGTGGGCTGCGACGGGGTGATCGGCCAGTAGAGCAACGGGAAGAAGGCCAGCTCGTCCTTCTCGAGGTCGACCGCCATCGGCTCGGAGGGTTCGACCGAGGTGCGGTAGAAGAGCGTCTCCGACAGGCCGCGCAGCCCGTTCTGCGCCAGGTCGTCGAGCTGCGCATCGCCGGTGATGACATGGGCGAGGGTGACCTCGGCGGTGGCCGCCTCGGCAAAGGCGTCGCCCCCGCCCGACGCCGCGCCCTGCGCCCGGACCGTGCCGGGGGCGGCGAGCGGTCCGAGGCTCAGCGCCAGCAGCAGCGCGACGGCGGTGGGCCGGGCGCCGCGCAGCCGGCCCGAGAGGGCGAGCGAGGCGATGACATCGGCGAGCAGCAGCGCGATCGCCAGCGCCAGCAGCCAGCCGGCGAGCGGGGTCTCCTGTGGCCGGGTCATCCCCTCGACCGGCACCGTGTCGGGCCAGACGGCGGGTTCGAGCACCGTGTCCTCGGTCACCACGTTGCGCGCGAGGCTGCGATCCTCGCCCTGGTAGAGGCCGGGGCGCAGCTCGGGGCCGAGCGGGGCGGAGAGCAGCGCCTCGCCGGGCACGCCGGGCAGGGTGCCCGCATCGACCACGGCGCCGAAGCCGTCGAGCACGCGAATGGGTTGCCACATGGTGCCCACCAGTTCTTCGGGGTCGGGGGTCGCGGGCATGGCCGAGATCGCCAGCCGCTCGAGCATCTGCACGAAGAGCCCCGAGAGCGGCAGTGTGGACCATTCGGCGTTGGCGGTGACGTGGAAGAGCACGACCTGCCCCTGTCCGACGCGCTTGCGGGTCACCAGCGGGGTGCCGTCGCTCAGCTGGGCGATGACGCGCTCGGCGAGGGTCGGGTCGGGCTGCGCCATGACCTGGCTGGTCACGGTGACGTCGGCCGGGATCCGGAGCCCCTCGAACGGGCTGCCCTCTGGGAAGGGGGCCAGCGATTTCGGCTCGCCCCAGCTCATCGCGCCGCCGACCGAGCGCCCGCCGGCGCGCAGGCGCACGGGCATCAGCGGGTCCTCGCGGTCGCGCGAGAGGTCCGAGGCGGCCAGCCGCGGCCCGGCAAAGCGCAGCAGCGTGCCGCCCTTCTCGAGCCATTCGGTCACGCCCTCGGCCTCGCCCGGGCCAAGCGTCGCCACGTCGGCGAGCACGATCACGTCGGGGTTGGCGGGCAGCACCTCGGTCAGCGCACCGTCGAGGATGTCGACATCCTCTTCCAGCGCCTTGTGAAGATAGTAGAGCGGCGAGAGCAGCTCGAGCCCCTCGCGGTTCTCGTTCCCGGCGATCAGCGCGACCTCGCGGCGGCGCAGGCTGTCGTCGGGCAGGCTGACCGCGCCGGCGCTGCGGGCACCGTCGATCTCGAAGCGGGTGATGCGGGCGCGCAGCTCGGCGGGCAGCGAGAGGTCGAGCTGGCCTTCCGAGGCACCCTCGGCGAAGGTGAGCGGCGCGCGGACCAGCACGGCGGGGTTGCCCGCCGGGTCGAGTCCGTGCCCGGCGATGGAAATCTCGCGCGCGGCGCCGGGGTGCAGGCGGCGGGCGGTCAGCTGGACATGCCCGTCCTCGAAGCGCGGCGGCAGCAGCGCGGTCAGGTTGCGCGGGCTTTCGAAGACGGTGACCTGCCCGTGCTCCATCAGCGCGTCGAGCAGCGGCTCGCGGCTGTCGCGGGCAAGCCCGTCGGACATCCAGTAGCTGTCGAAATCCCCCTCGGGCAGCATCGACAGTGCGCGGGTCACGTGCTCCTCGCCGGGCTCCCAGGGCTCGGGCTGCAGCCCCGACAGGCGTGAGCGCATCACGGCGGCCTGCTGGAACTGCGGCACCTCGGGTTCGGTCAGGCGGATCACCGCGACCGGCCGCGCCTCGCGCTCGGCCCGCGAGAGCAGCGCATCGAGCGCGGTCTGACGCGCGCGCCAGTCGGCGGCAGAGGACCAGCTGGCGTCCATCACCACGAGCAGCGGGCCGGTGCCCACGGATTGCGAGTCGTCCTCGGGGTTCAGGATCGGCCCGGCCAGCCCGATTATCACCGCCGCCACGGCCAGCAGGCGCAGCAGCAGCAGCCACCAGGGGGTGCGGTCGGTGACCTGGTCGTCGTCCTTGAGCCCGAGCAGCAGCACCACGCCAGGGAACAGGCGCCGGATCGGGGCCGGGGGGACGGCGCGGAGGATAACCCAGAGCACCGGCAGGGCAAGCAGCCCCAGCAGGAGCCAGGGGGCGGTGAAGCCCAGCGGGCCGAGTACGGTCATCCGTGCCCTCCATCCATCGCGCGATAGACCCAGAGCAGGGCGTTCTGCGCGCTGTCGCTCGTATGATGGCACATAAATTGCCAACCAGTTAAGCGAGACAGATGGTCCAGTCGCGCCTTGCGCTCGGCGAGGCGCTCGAGATAGCGCTCGCGCAGGTCGCCGGCCTTCAGCGTCTCATGGGCCAGGGTCTTGCCGACGCTTTCGAAAATCGTCCGGCCCTTGAACGGGAAGGTCTCTTCCGAGGGGTCGAGCACCTGCAGCAGGACCCCGCGCACGCCGCGGTCGGCGGCCTTGGTCAGCGCCGCCTCCACCGGGGCGATGTCGCCGAGGAAATCCGAGACGAACATGGCCCGCGCGTGCGGGATCATGCCGCGCGCCTCGGGCTCGGAGTAGTCCTCGTCGCCGTCCTTCGTCAGCGCCTCGGCAAGGCGCAGGATCTGGATGTCGCCGTTGCGCGGCGGCAGCGACCAGCCGGTGAAGCCCACCCGCTCGCCGCCGCGGATCAGCAGGATGCCGACGGCCAGCGCCACCAGCCGCGCGCGGTCGCCCTTGCTGGGCAGGTCGCGGTGCGAGGTAAAGCGCATGGACGCGCCGGTATCGACCCAGAGCTGCACGCTCTGCGCGATCTGCCATTCGCGCTCGCGCACATACTGGTCGTCGCCGCGGCCCGAGCGGCGCCAGTCGATCGAGCGGTAGGTGTCGCCGGGGCGCAGCGGGCGGTACTGCCAGAAATCGTCCCCGAGCCCCGAGCGTCGCCGGCCGTGCTCGCCCAGCAGGACGGTGCCGGCGAGATGCTCGGCACGCGCCAGCAGGGCCGGGAACCGCGCGGCCTCTTCCTGGGCGCTCTTGCGGAGCTGGGCGACGGGGGTGATCAAGCGGCGGCCTCGGAGGGCTCCAGCGTGCTGCAGACCTCGTCGATGAGGGCGCCGAGGCTTTCGCCGCGGGCGCGGGCCGAGAAGGTCAGCGCCATGCGGTGCACCAGCACCGGGCGGGCCATGTCCATCACGTCCTCGGGCGAGGGGGCAAGGCGCCCCTGCAGCAGCGCGCGGGCGCGCACGGTCAGCATCAGCGCCTGCGCGGCACGCGGGCCGGGGCCCCAGGCGACGGTGTCGCGCACCCGCGCCGAGGACGAGGGATCGCTGGGCCGGAAGGCGCGCACGAGGTCGAGGATCATCTCGACCACCGCGTCGCCCACCGGCATCCGGCGCAGCAGGTGCTGCGCGGCCATCAGCGTGGCGGGATCGAAGACCTGGTGCGCCTGCGCCTCCTCGGTGCCGGTGGTTGCCAGCAGGATGTCCTTCTCGGTCTTGCGGTCGGGATAGGCCACGTCGATCTGCACGAGGAAGCGGTCGAGCTGCGCCTCGGGCAGGGGGTAGGTGCCTTCCTGCTCGATCGGGTTCTGCGTGGCGAGCACGTGGAACGGCAGCTCGAGCTGGCGCGTTTCCCCGCCGATGGTCACCGATTTCTCCTGCATGGCCTGCAACAGGGCCGACTGCGTGCGCGGCGAGGCGCGGTTGATCTCGTCCGCCATCAGCAGCTGGCAGAAGACCGGGCCGGGCAGGAACTTGAAGGCGCGGCTGCCGTCGGCGGCGGTTTCCAGCACCTCGGAGCCGAGGATGTCGGCGGGCATCAGGTCTGGGGTGAACTGCACGCGGTTGCCGTTGAGGCCCATCACCGTCGACAGGGTTTCGACCAGCCGGGTCTTGCCGAGCCCGGGCAGGCCGATGAGCAGCGCGTGCCCGCCGCAGAGCAGCGCGGCGAGGGTCAGGTCGACGACCCGTTCCTGCCCGATGAAGCGCCGGGTGATCGCCGACTTGGCTTCGGCGAGCTTTTCTTCCAGCGCCTCGATCTCGGCGACCAGGTCTTCGGCCATGGGGAGACTCCCTTGCGTAAATCCTTTACCGAAGCGAGTGTATCGCGGGGGTGAAAAATGGCAAAAGCAATGCGCACACAAAATTACGTGACTCCCTCGGCTGACGGCATTGCTGCTGCAGCGCGCGCCGCTTCCGGGCGCGGACTGCCGCCGGTCGAACGCTGGAATCCGCCGTTCTGCGGCGATCTCGACATGCGGATCGCCCGCGACGGCACGTGGTTCTACCTCGGCACGCCGATCGGGCGCTTCGAGCTGGTGAAGCTGTTCTCGTCGATCCTGCGGAAGGACGGCGACGATTATTTCCTCGTCACCCCGGTCGAGCGGGTCGGCATCACCGTCGAGGACGCGCCCTTCGTCGCCACCGACTTCGAGGCCGAGGGCGACGGCGATGCGCAGGTGCTGACCTTCCAGACCCATGTCGGCGATTTCGCGGTGGCCGGGCCCGAGCATCCGATCCGCGTCGTGCGCGATGCCGAAACCGGCGAGCCATCGCCCTACATCCACGTGCGCCGCAACCTCGAGGCGCTGATCGACCGCAAGAGCTTCTACCGGCTGGTCGAGCTCGGGCAGCACCACGAGCACGAGGGCGCGCGCTGGTTCGGCCTCTGGTCGTCCGGCGCGTTCTTCCCGATGATTCCCTCGGAAGAGCTCGAGGGCTGAGCTCAGGCCTCGATCCGGCGCATGATCCCGTGCGCCAGCGCGGGTGACAGGCGCATCACCCGGCGCAGCAGCCGGGTCCGACCGATCCAGATCTCGGGCTTTCCGGCCTCGGCCCCGGCGAGGATCGCGGCGGCGGCCTCGAGGGCGGGCATCTTGCGCTCCGCCCGCCCGCGCGACAGCGAGGTGTTCACCGAGGGCAGCAGCGCCTCGCAGATGCGGATGCGCAGCCCGGCGTCCTCGGCCTGGTAACGCAGGCTGCGGGTGAAGCTGCGCAGCGCCGCCTTGGTGGCGCAGTAGATCGGCGCGTCGGTCTTCGGCGCGACGGCCAGCCCCGAGGTAACGTTGACGATCCGCGCGCCCGGCTGGGCTGCAAGGCGCGGCAGCAGCGCCGTGGCGATCTGCATGGGGGCGATCAGGTTGATCTGCACTTCCTCCTCGATCCCGACATCGTGGTTGCCGCCGTCGGTGAGCAGCGGGTGGCTCATCACCGCGGCGTTGTTGATCAGCACCGAGCAGTCCGGATGCGCGTCGGCCACCCAGTTGACCACGCCGCGGGGGATCTCGGGATCACCGAGGTCCGCCTCGAGCCCGTCGAAGCGCGGGCCGAGCCGGCGCGCCATCTCGTCGAGCGCGGCAAGGTTGCGGGCCACGCCCAGCACCGTCGCGCCTTCGCGCGCCAGCTGCTCGGCCATGGCAAGGCCGATGCCGCGCGTCGCGCCGGTCAGCAGCACCTTGCGGCCGTTCCAGTACCCGGTCATGGCGGTTTCCCCTTGTGCGATCCTCTGTCCGGGGTAGAATGTGAGCATTCCCTCAGGTTTCCTACTCGCATTCCGCCATGGCCCAGATCGCAGCGCTATCTCCCCGGAAAACACCGCGTCAGGGCCGCTCGCGCGCCTCGGTCGAGGCGATCCTGACCGCCGCGACTCAGATTCTTGAGGCCGGCGGCGCCGCCGCGCTGACCACCAATGGTGTGGCCGACCGGGCGGGGGTGAGCATCGGCACGCTCTACCAGTATTTCCCCAACAAGGAGACAATCCTTGCCGAGCTGATCCGGCGGCAGAAGGCGCAGTTCTTCGAGGACATGGCGCAGGCGGTCGCGGCGGCGCACGCGATGGGGTTGCGCGAGGCGGCGGCCACCGTGCTGCACGCCGCCATCCTGCACCACGCCCGCGCGCCGGTGCTGTCGCGCGAGCTTGAGAAGGCCGAGACGCAGCTGCCGCTGGGGCCCGATGTCTGCGCCGTGGGGGCGGAGGTCGACGCGGCGATGGTGGCCCTGCTGCGGCGCTTCGGCATCGCGCAGCCCGAGATCGCCGCGCGCGATCTTTCGGCGCTCTGCCGGGGCATGGTGCACGCGGCGCTGCTGGCCGAGGAATCCGACCTTGCCGCCATCGAGGCGCGGCTGCTCCCGGCGGTCTTCGGCTACCTGCGCATCACCTGACGCGCGGCCCCGGCGCTCAGTCGCCGAGCTTGGCGTGCACCTCGTCGAGGTCGATCTCGCCGAGCGGCATCTTGTTCGCCGGGTTCTCGAAATCATAGCGGAAGAGCTCGAAGTCGCGCTTGTAGATCTCGTAGACGAGATGCATCGACAGGTCGTCGAAATAGTCCTCGACCGGATGCGCGCGCTTCGGACCGTGACCCTCGGATTCGTTGAAGCGGGGGATGGCTTGCAGATCGACAGGGACCCGCGTCTGCACCTTGTCGAGCACGCCCTGCATCCCCTCGTCGAAGCGTTCCGTCCAGAAGATCCGGTCGTAGCGCCCGCCGTTCACGATGAAGGTCGAGACATGGCCCGACATGGCCGACCAGTGGATGTCGGGGTCCATCGGACGACGCCAGCGGATGGTGTCGCGGGCAAAGAGCAGGAAGCGGCGGAACGAGCGGACCTGGTCGAACTCTTCCTTGCCATCCTCGCCGCCGACCTCGATCCCGTATTTCTGCACCAGCATCGGCACGAGGTTGCCGCGGTAGCGGTTGCCGTTGCGCTGGATGCCGCAGATCTTGTCGAAGAAGCTCGACAGGATGCGGCTGTAGGGGTTGCGCACGCAGGTGAAGGCATAGGCGCCGCGGGTCTTCACATTGGCGCGGATCGCGCCCTGGCTCTCGTCGCGGGCCCATTTGTGCAGGCCCTGCCCGGCGTCATGGATGTCGCCGTCGTAGAACTGCCCGTGGTCCGAGTAGTACATGATCTGGCCGATGGTCGAGCAGGCGCATTTGGGCACCACGCGATAGACCATGCTCTCGCTCTCGGTCATCCATGTGCCCGGAAACCCCATACCGCCCGCTCCTCGTACCTGCCCGGCTTGTCGCGGGCTCCCTCTGCATGCAAAAAAGCAAAAGACATCGGCCTGTTCAACGCCTCCGCGCGGGTAAAGGCGATGAAACGGGCGAAAATTGGGCGGACCTGATCCTTTGGCGAAGATTGCCTTCATATTGCTGTGCCACAGGGATCCCGAGGCGATCATCAAGCAGGCGCAGAGCCTGACCGCCGTGGGCGACTGCATGGCCATCCATTTCGACGCCGGCGCGCCGCAGGCCGACTACGAGCGCATCCGCGCGGCGCTGGCGGACAACCCTAACGTCACCTTCTCGCGCCGGGTGAAATGCGGCTGGGGCGCCTGGTCGCTGGTGCAGGCGACGCTGAACGCCGTCGAGGCGGCGCTCGAGCGGTTCCCGCGCGCGACGCATTTCTACATGGTCTCGGGCGACTGCATGGCGATCAAGTCGGCCGAATATGCGCATGAGCGGCTCGACGCGCGCGAGGCGGACTACATCGAGAGCGTCGACTTCTTCACCTCCGGCTGGATCAGGACCGGCTGGAAGGAAGAGCGGCTGATCTACCGCCACCATTTCAACGAGCGCACCCAGAAGCGACGCTTCTACGCCATGTTCGAGCTGCAGAAGCGGCTCGGGCTGAAGCGGAAGATCCCCGCCGATCTCGACGTGATGATCGGCTCGCAATGGTGGTGCCTGCGGCGGCGCACGGTCGAGGCGATCCTCGCGTTCATCGCCGGGCGGCCCGACGTGGTGCGCTTCTTCCGCGGCACGTGGATTCCCGACGAGACCTTCTTCCAGACGCTGGTGCGCCACCTCGTGCCCGAGCCCGAGATCGAGAACCGCACGCTGACCTTCCTGATGTTCTCGGACTACGGGATGCCGGTCACCTTCTACAACGACCACTACGACCTCCTTCTGGCACAGGACTACCTCTTCGCCCGCAAGATCAGCCCCGGCGCGCTCGATCTCAAGCGCCGGCTCGGCGTGCTCTATTCCTCCGAGCGGGTGCGGTTCGAGATCTCGGGGGAGGGGCGCTCGCTCTACCAGTTCCTCACCGAGAAGGGCCGGGACGGGCACCGCTTCGCGCCGCGCTTCTGGGAGACCGAGAGCTCGCTCGGGCGCGAGCGCGAACTGCTGATCCTCGTGTGCAAGAAATGGCACGTGGCCAAGCGGCTGATCGGGCGCATCCGCGAGGCGACCGGGCTGCCCTGCATCGACTATCTCTTCAACGAGGAAAGCTGCGAGCTGCCCGACCTCGGCGGGCTGCAGTCGAGCATGGACAAGCGCCACCGCCACCGCCGGGCGCTGATGCGGATGCTCTACGAGTCCTTCGGTCGCGAGCGGTTGGTGATCTGCCTCGATCCGGGCAATCTCGACCTGATCGAGGATTTCAGCCGCGACCGCGCCCGCACCCGGCTGCTGCAGATCGACTGCGAGTTCTCGGACAGCTTCCTTGCCGGCCACGCGACGCGCATCGGGCTGGCCGGGGAGCGCACCACCGAGGCGGCCATGGCGCGGCTCGTGCCGACCATCCGCAACGACATCCTGCACGAGAGCGACGCGCTGCGTGACGCGCAGCTGCCCGATCACCTGCACCTGCGCGAGCTCGACCCGCGCGAGGCGCAGGCGCAGGCGGTGGCACAGTTCCTTTCGGTCTCGCCGGGCGTGGCCCGGCAGATCGTCTCCGACGACCAACTCTATTCCGATTGAGGGAAGCCAATGGGCTACAGCTACGACGACCAGAACATCTTCGCGAAGATCCTCCGGGGCGAGATCCCGAACAGCACGGTGCTCGAGACCGAGCACAGCCTCGCCTTCCGCGACATCCGCCCGCAGGCGCCGACCCATGTGCTGGTGATCCCCAAGGGCGCCTACGTCTGCTACGACGATTTCGCGCAGACCGCCTCGGACGCCGAGATCCTCGACTTCACCCGCACCATCGGCAAGGTCTGCGAGATGGAGGGCGTCGCGGAGGGCGGCTTCCGCCTGATCGCCAACGCCGGCGAGGCCGGGGTGCAGGAGGTGCCGCACCTGCACGTGCACATCCTCGCCGGGCGGCCGCTCGGCCGGATGCTGTCGCAGGGCTGACCCATCCCGGCGCCGCGCCGGCGGGGCGGGCAGGACCGCCTCCGGCGGGCGTATTTGGAAAGAGAAGAAGGCAGGGGGCGCGCCCCTGCCGAACGTCGAACAGGAAGGGCGGCGCCGGAGGTCTGGCGCCGCCCTTTCATCTTTCTCCAAATACTCCCGCCGGAGGCGGCGCGGCGGCTCAGGCGGCGGGACGGCTGCGGGTGAGCTCGAGGAAGACGTCCTCGAGGTTGGCCTGCTCGGTGCGCACGTCGCGCAGGCTGATGCCATGCGCGCGCACCATCCCCAGCACGTCCTCGGCCGAGGTCCGGCGGGCGTGGTAGCTGAGCGCGATGAGCCCGCCCTCGCGCCGCTCGGCGGTGATGCCGGGCGCCTCCGGCAGGGTCTCGGGCATGGTCTCGGGGGTGATCACCATGGTCTTGGCGTCGATGTTGCCGAGCAGGTTCGCCGTGCTGTCGCGCGCCGCGACCTCGCCGTGGTTGATGATGGCGATCTCGTCGCACATCTCCTCGGCCTCCTCGAGGTAGTGGGTGGTGAGGATGATGGTCATGCCGCGCTCGGCGTTGAGCCGGCGCACGTTGCGCCAGAGCATCTGCCGCAGCTCGATGTCGACGCCGGCGGTGGGCTCGTCGAGCACGAGGATGTGCGGCGCGTGCACCAGCGCCTTGCCGAGCAGCAGCCGGCGGCGCATGCCGCCCGAGAGCGTGCGGGCATAGGCCTCGGCCTTGTCGGTCAGCCCGACCAGCTCGAGGATCTCGTCGGTGCGGCGGTCGTGCTTCGGCACGCCGTAGAGCCCGGCCTGCACCTCGAGCGCGCCGCGCGGCGAGAAGAACGGGTCGAGGTTCAGCTCCTGCGGCATCACCCCGATCGAGGCGCGCGACTGGCGGGGGTTGCGGTCCTGGTCCCAGCCCCAGATCGAGACCTTGCCGGCGCTCTTGACCACCAGCCCGGCAAGGATGTTGATCAGCGTGGACTTGCCCGCGCCATTGGGCCCGAGCAGGCCGAAGATCGAGCCCCGGGGCACCGAAAGATCTATGCCCTTCAGCGCCTCCTTGCCCCCCGTGTAGGTCTTGCGCAGCCCCTCGATGCGGATCGCGTCGTCACTCATGCCGAGCCTTGCTCCCGTGCCTGACTTGTCTCATAACGCAGGTAGTGCAAAGCCAGTGAAAAGGGAACCGGAGCATGGCCACCGAGGCGCCCGAGACCAAACTCGTCGACAGCTACCGCATCGCCTGCGACGGCGGTGAGGGGGCGCTTGGGCATCCGCGCGTCTGGCTCTCGCTGCCGCATGACAGCGGCGTGGTGGAATGCCCCTATTGCGACGCGCGCTACGTGCACCGGGATTTCGAGGGCAAGGTCTGAGCGCGCGCCGCGCTCCCTGACCCTCCTGCATGCTCGCCGTCTTTCTCAAGGTCCTGCCGTTCTTTGCCCTGATCGGCCTCGGCTACGGGGCCGCGCGGATCAGGTTCTTCTCCGAGGAATCGGTGGCGGCGATCACCCGCTTCGTCTTCTACTTCGCCCTCTCGGCGATGCTCTTCCGCTTCTCCGCGACGCTGTCGATCTCCGAGATCTTCGACCCGCGCGTCGCCTCGGCCTATCTCTTCGGCACGGCCGCGGTCTATTCCGTGGCGACGCTGGTGGGGCTGGCCCGGCGGCAGAACCTGCAGACTACGGCGATCGAGGCGCAATGCGCCGCCATCGGCAACACCGGCTTTCTCGGCGTGCCGATGTTGGCGGTGCTGCTCGGGCAGGCGGCGGTCGGGCCGATCATCCTGATGCTGTCGATCGACCTCATCGTCTTCTCGACGCTGCTGGTCATCCTCGTCACCGGCGCGCGCGAGGGGCGGCTCTCTCCGGCGCTGCTGAAGCGCGTCGCGCTGGGGTTGGTGCAGAACCCGATGATCGTCTCGATCGGCGCGGGGCTCTGCGTCTCGGGCTCGGGGCTGACGCTGCCCGCGCCGGTCACCGAGTTCCTGGCGATCCTCGGCAATGCCGCGACGCCCGGCGCGCTTTTCGCCATCGGCGCCTCGCTCGCCTCGAAGAGCGCCGAGCGGCTGGCGGTGGCGGGATGGCTCAGCTTCTGCAAGCTGGCGCTGCACCCGGCCTTCGTGGCGCTCGGCGCCTACGTGATCTTCCCGGTCACCGAATTCCAGGCGGCGGTGATGGTCTCGGCCTCGGCGCTGCCGGTGGCGGGCAACGTCTTCATCCTGGCGCAGCATTACGGCATCGCGCCGCAGCGGGTCTCGGCGGCGATCCTCGTCTCGACGGCGGCGAGCATCCTCACGGTCAGCGCGGTCATCGCCTGGGTCCACCCCTGATCCCTGCCCCCGTCTTTCGCTTGCGCGGCGGCGTCCCTGCGGGGTAGCCCTTGCGCGACGAAACGCGGGCGCAAACAGGAGTGCCACCATGCAAACCAAATCCGAGAACCGCTGCTTCGGCGGCGTGCAGGGGGTCTACACCCATGCCTCCGATGCCTGCGGCGGCGAGATGACCTTCGGGCTCTTCCTGCCCGAACTGGCCAGGGACATGGAAGTGCCCGTGCTGTGGTACCTCTCGGGGCTGACCTGCACGCATGAGAACGCCATGACCAAGGCCGGGGCGCAGGCCTGGGCCGCCGAGGCGGGCGTTGCACTGGTCTTCCCCGACACCTCGCCGCGCGGCGAGGGCGTGGCCGACGACGAGGCCTATGACCTCGGGCAGGGTGCGGGCTTCTACGTCAATGCCACCGAGGCGCCCTGGGCGCCGCATTTCCGTATGTGGGACTACGTGGCCGAGGAGCTTCCGGCGCTGATCGGGCAGGAGTTCTCGGTGGACATGGAGCGGCAGGCAATCACCGGCCACTCGATGGGCGGCCACGGCGCGCTGACGCTGGCCATGTCGCTGCCCGGCCGCTTCCGCTCGGTCTCGGCCTTCGCGCCGATCGCCAACCCGACGCAGAGCGACTGGGGCCGCAAGCAGCTGGGCGCCTATCTCGGCGCGGACGAAAGCACGTGGGCGGCGCATGATTCCACGCTGCTGATGCGCGAGAAGGGCTTTGACGGGCCGGTGCTGATCGACCAGGGCGGCAACGACCAGTTCCTGCACCTCTTGAAGCCCGAGGCGCTGGCCGAGGCGATGGCGGCGAAGCGGCAGGCGGGCAGCTTCCGCACCCAGCCGGGCTACGACCACAGCTACTTCTTCGTCTCGACCTTCATGGAAGAGCACATCGCCTTCCACGCAGAGGCGCTCTACGCGTGACGCTCTACATCGACGCCGATGCCTGCCCGGTGAAGGAGGAGGCCGAGCGCGTGGCAACCCGCCACCGCCTGCCGATGGTGCTGGTGTCGAACGGCGGGCTCCGCCCCTCGCGCAACCCGCTCGTGCAGGTGGTGACGGTGGCGGCGGGCCCCGACGAGGCGGACATGTGGATCGCCGAGCGCGCGGGCAGGGGGGATGTGGTCGTCACCAACGACATCCCCCTCGCGGCGCGCTGCATCGAGGGCGGGGCGCGGGTGCTGCGCCCCGACGGCGAGGTCTTCACCCCCGGCAACATCGGCGCGCAGCTGGCGATGCGCGACCTGATGCAAGATATCCGCGCTTCGGATCCATTCTACCAGAGCGGGAAAGGCCGGAGCTTTACAAAGAATGACCGTTCCCGTTTCCTAAATGCTCTAGAGCGCGAGGTCCGCGCTGCAGGGGACTAGGAAATGACCATCGAAGCTGTTGTCTTCGACATCGGGAACGTGCTCATCGAGTGGCAGCCCGAGCGATACTTCGATCGCCTCATGGGTGAGCAACGCCGCAAGGCGATGTTCGCGGAGGTTGATCTTCACGCGATGAACGACCGGGTCGACCGGGGCGAGGACTTTCGAGACACCGTCTACGAGGCGGCCGTGCAGAACCCGGATTGGCACGACGAGATCCGGCATTGGCACGACAGCTGGATCGAGCTCGCGAGCCCGGAGATCCCGCGCTCGGTGGCGCTGCTCAGGGCGCTGCGCGCCCGCGGCGTGCCGGTCTTCGCGCTGAGCAACTTCGGCATCGGCACCTTCGAGGTCGCCGAAGACGTCTACCCGTTCCTCAAGGAATTCGACCGCCGTTTCATTTCCGGCTACATGGGCGTCACGAAGCCCGATGCCGAGATCTACGCGCGGCTCGAGGCCGAGACCGGGGTGGCGCCGGAGCGGCTGCTGTTCACCGACGATCGCGAGGACAATATCGCCGCCGCCGCGGCGCGCGGCTGGCAGGTGCACCTCTTCGACGGGCCGGAGGGCTGGGCGCGCAGCCTTGTCGCCCACGGGCTGCTGCCGGAGCGGGACGCCGCATGAGCTACGTTCTTGGCGCCATCGGTGTGGCGCTTCCGCTGCTCGCGGCACTTCCGGGGATTGGGGAAATCCGCCGCCGGAAGCTTGACGACACCCGCCGTGCCGAGGCGCCGGGCAAGTTTGCCCGGCTCTCGCAGGGCGAGACCCATTACATGCTGATGGGGCCCGAGCGGGGCCCGCTGGTGGTCTGCATCCACGGGCTGACCGCCTCTTCGGCGGTGTTCCACGCGCTGGCGCGTCACCTCGCAGCGCAGGGCAAGCGGGTGCTGGTCTACGATCTTTACGGGCGCGGGCTTTCCGACCGCCCGCGGGCGCTGCAGACCCCGGCCTTCCTGACCCGCCAGCTGCACGAGCTGCTCGCGGCGCTGAACCTGCAGGGACCGATGACGCTGCTCGGCTATTCGCTCGGCGCGACGGTGGCGGTGCAGTTCGCCGCCGAGATGCCCGAGCGGGTCTCGCGGCTGGTGCTGCTGGCGCCGGCGGGGATCGAGTCCGAGCTCTCGCCCATCGTCGAATGGACGGCGCGGCATCCGCTGAGCGGCGACTGGCTGTTCCACGTGGTGTTCCCCAAGGCGCACCGTCAGAACGTCATCGAAAGCTCGGACGCGCGCAGCGAGGTGCCGGACATCGACCGCCAGCACGTCGCCGAGCTCGAGCGCCGGGGCTACGTGCGCTCGGTCCTGTCGAGCCTGCGCGGCTGCCTGCTCGAGCCGCAGGAGGCGGCGCACCGGCGGGTTGCCGAGCTGGGGATCCCGCTGCTGGCGATCTGGGGCGGGCAGGACCGGATGGTGCCGGCGGGCAGCATGGCACAGCTCTCGGTCTGGAACCCGGTGGCGGAGCAGAAGCTGATCGAGGACGCCTGGCACGGGTTGCCGCACACCCATGCCGGCGAGGTTGCGGCGCTCATCTCGAAGGATGAGCGCGCGCGCAAGCTCGCCTGACCCTGGCGCGCCCGGCCGGCCTCAGGCCGGCTGGGCGACCGCCGTGCGGGGCGTCTCGCGCACCGGCAGGTGCACGATGGCGCTGAGCGCGCCGACGCCGACGCCGATCCACCACACCAGCGTGTAGTCGCCGTAGATGTCGTACATCCGCCCACCCAGCCAGACGCCGAGGAAGCCGCCGAGCTGGTGGCTGAAGAACACGATGCCGTAGAGCGTGCCCATGTAGCGCAGCCCGTAGAGATGCGCGACGAGGCCCGAGGTCAGCGGCACGGTGGCCAGCCAGAGCGAGCCCATGACCACCGAGAAGACCAGCACGCTGACCGGGGTGATCGGCAGCGAGATGAACAGCGCCGCGGCGATGGTCCGGCCGAGGTAGATCAGCGCCAGAAGGTACTTGCGCGGCCAGCGCTTGCCCGCCCAGCCGGCGAGCAGCGTGCCGCCGACATTGGCGACGCCGATCACCGCGATGGAGACCGCGCCAAGCGCCGAGGTGCTGGTGATGCCGATGTTGTGCAGCACGCTGCCCGCGGCGATCGGGCTGCAGAGCTCGGTCACGAAGGCCGGGAAATGCGCGGTGACGAAGGCCAGCTGGTAGCCGCAGGAGAAGAAGCCGAGGAAGATCAGCGAGAAGGACGGATCGCGGAAGGCGCGCTTCAGGATCGTGCCCATGCTTTCCTCGAGCTCGGCCTTGCTGGCGGCGGGGGCGCGCATCAGCGGCAGGAAGAGCAGCACGGCGAGGATCGCCGCGGTGAACACCAGGAACACCTGCTGCCAGGGCATCATGCTCAGCATCCACTCGGCCATCGGCGCGCCGAGGATCTGCCCGGCGCTGCCCGCGGCGGTGGCGATGGCAAGGCTCATCGAGCGGTTGTCGTCCGAGGAGGCGCGGCCGACCACGGCGAGGATCACGCCGAAACCGGTGCCCGCGACGCCGAAGCCGACGAGGATCTCGTACATCTGGTGCTGCTCGGGGCTGACGGCGAAGCTCGAGAGCACGAGGCCGGCGGCGTAGATGATGGCGCCGAGGATGATCGCCTTGCGGTCGCCGATCTTCTCGGCCATCGCGCCGAAGATCGGCTGGCCGATGCCCCAGGCAAGGTTCTGGATGGCGATGGCGAGGCTGAACTCGGCACGCGGCCAGTTGAACTCCTGCGCGATCGGGATCTGGAACACGCCGAAGCTGGCGCGGATCGCGAAGGAGACGAGGATGATGAGACATCCCACCACGAGGACGGGGGTGAAGAGAGGGGTGCGGGTCATTCGGCAAGGCTCCTGCTGCGCCGCGGCAGCTTTACGACATCTGAACGCCGGGTCAATTCGCGGATCTTGATGAAAAACATCACGGATCGGAATGATTGCGGCGGTGCGGCGCGGAAGCGCCCGGCAGGCCCTACACAATCCCCGCGCGCCGCGCTATGGCGCGTGCATGACCACGCTGATGGACCTCTACGACGAGAAGGTGGCCGAGGGCCTGCTGCTGCGCGATCCGGCGCAGGAAGAGGCGCTTCCCCATTTCGAGCGCATCCGTGCCGAGCTTGCCAGGCCGGTGAAGAAGGGCTTCTTCCGCAAGGCGCCCGAGCCGCCGAAGGGGCTCTACCTCTGGGGCGGGGTGGGGCGCGGCAAGTCCATGCTGATGGACATGTTCGTCGAGAGCCTGCACGTGCCGGTGCGCCGGGTGCACTTCCACGCCTTCATGCAGGAGATGCAGGCCGACCTGCACCGGCTGCGCGGCGAGGGCGTGTCGGACCCGGTCGTGCCGATGGCGAAAAAGGTCTCGGACACGGTGAAGGTGCTGGCCTTCGACGAGATGCAGATCACCGATATCGGCGACGCCATGCTGGTCGGGCGGCTCTTCGAGCAGCTCTTCGCGGCGGGCACGGTGGTGGTGACCACCTCCAACCGGGTGCCGGACGAGCTTTACAAGGACGGGCTCAACCGCCAGCTCTTCCTGCCCTTCATCAAGCAGATCAAGGAGCGGCTCGAGGTGCGCGAGCTGGTCTCGGAAAAGGACCACCGGCAGGACCGGCTGAAGGGGGCGCAGGTCTATTTCTGCCCGGTGACGGCCGAGACCCGCGCCGAGATCGACCGCGTCTGGCAGGAGCTGACCCACGGCCACGAGGAAGTGCTGACGCTGCACATCAAGACCCGCAAGGTCGAGCTGCCGCGCTACTGGAACGGCGTGGCGCGGGCCTCGTTCTACGATCTCTGCGGCCAGCCGCTGGGCCCGGCCGACTACCTCGCGCTTGCCGACGCGGTGCGGGTGCTGGTGATCGAGAACATTCCCCGGCTCGGACGTGGCAACTTCAACGAGGCCAAGCGCTTCGTGACGCTGATCGACGCGCTCTACGAGGCGAAGGTGAAGCTGATCGCCAGCGCCGTGGACGAGCCCGAGAGCCTCTATATCGAGGGGGCGGGGGCCTTCGAGTTCGAGCGTACCGCCAGCCGCCTGCGCGAGATGCAGGACGCCGAGTGGGGCAAGCCGATCTGAGACAGGCTTGCCTCGCGCCGCGCGCGCGAGGGCGCCGGCACGCAAAAAGGAAGGGTCCCGAGGGACCCTTCAAACTGCTCGTTTTATATAGATTTTCTGCCTGCGATAGAAATCGTCTTCGGCCTGGAAGGGCCGTGGGCATGGCAGAGAGTCCGGCAGCGGAAACCGCACAATAATTCCGTGCGGCCTGTTCTGTCCCTGGGGTGCCGACTTGGCTGGCACCGCCCCGTAACTCTGACTGTCCCCGAGTGCTCCGCCGCGCAGATTGCAGTGAAGCAAAACCTTACACCTCTAAGCGTAGGTCACGATCGCGCGATGCGTCAAGATATAGTTGGTTAAACGAACCCTAAGAGTCCGTTTTTTTCGAAACACCACCCTTGGTGCCCCTGGGTCAGCCCGTTTGTCAGCCGTTTTCCCGCAGGACGGTGCCCGCGAGATAGAGCGAGCCGCAGATCAGCACGCGCGCGCGCGGCTCCTCGGCGGTGATCGCGGCAAGCGCGGCGGTCACGTTCGGGGCGGCATGGGCGCGCAGGCCGGAGGCGCGGGCGATGCGCGCGGTCTCCTCGGCCTCGAGCGTCGCCGGGGCGTCGGGGATCGACACCGAGGTCAGGCTGTCGGCCACGGATGCGAGCGGGCGCAGGTAGCCGCCGACGTCCTTGGTGTTCAGCATGCCGCAGATGAGGTGCGTCGGGCGGCGCGGCATCCGGGCGATATGCTCGGCCAGCGCCTCGCCCGCCGCCGGGTTGTGGCCGCCGTCGAGCCAGAGCTCGGCCAGCGGTGCGGCACTGGTCAGCGGGCCGCGGGTCAGGCGCTGCATCCGCGCGGGCCAGTCGGCGCTGGTCACAGCCGCCTCGCAGGCGGGCTCGTCGAAGCCGAGGTGGCGCAGCGCGGCGAGCGCGGCACCGGCGTTGGCAAGCTGGTGCTTGCCCGGCAGGTTCGGCAGCGGCAGGTCCAGCAGGCCGGTCTCGTCCTGGTAGACCATGCGGCCGCGCTCTTCCCAGACGTGCCAGTGCTGGCCATGCGCCAGAAGCTGCACGCCGAGCTGGGCGGCGCGGGCCTCGATGACGTCCATCGCCTCGTCCGGCTGCGGGCCGACGACGCAGGGCACGCCGCGCTTGAGGATGCCGGCCTTTTCACCGGCGATCTCGGCGATGGTCTCGCCAAGGTACTGCTGGTGATCGAGCGAGATCGGCGTGAGAATGGTCAGCGCGGGCTGCTCGACGACGTTGGTCGCGTCGAGACGGCCGCCGAGGCCGGTCTCCAGCAGCGTGTAATCGGCGGGCGTGCGGGCAAAGGCCAGCAGCGCGGCGCAGGTGGTGATCTCGAAATAGGTGATCTGCTCGTGCCGGTTCTTCTCCCAGCACTCGTCGAGCACGGCGCTCAGCGCCTCTTCCGAGATCAGCTCGCCTGCGAGACGGATGCGCTCGTGGAAGCGCACGAGATGCGGCGAGATATAGGCGTGCACGCGCTTGCCGGCGGCCTCGAGCCCGGCCCGGATCATCGCCTGGGTCGAGCCCTTGCCGTTGGTCCCGGCGAGGTGGATCACCGGCGGCAGGGCGCGCTCGGGGTGGTCGAGCGCGTCGAGCAGCCGCCACACCCGGTCGAGCGTCAGGTCGATGATCTTGGGGTGCAGGGTCATCATCCTCTCGAGGATGACGTCCGAGCCGGGGGTGCCGGTCACGCTGCTCTCGCTGGTCACTTGGTGGGTTTCTTCTTCTCTGCCTTGGGCTCTTCCGCCGGGGCGGGGGTCGGCGCGGTCTCGGCCCCGGGGGCGGGAAGGTCGCCCGCGACGGCGGGCGGCAGGCCCATCAGCATGCGCAGGATGGTGGTCAGCTCGGTGCGCAGTTCGCGGCGGTCGGTCACCCGGTCGAGCATGCCGTGCTCGAGCAGGTACTCGGCGCGCTGGAAGCCCTCGGGCAGCTTCTCGCGGATGGTCTGCTCGATGACGCGCGGGCCGGCGAAGCAGATCAGCGAGCCCGGCTCGGCGATCTGCACGTCGCCCAGCATCGCGTAGGAGGCGGTGACGCCGCCGGTGGTGGGGTGGGTCAGCACGACGATGTAGGGCAGGCCCGCCTCGCGCAGCATCTGCACGGCGACGGTGGTGCGCGGCATCTGCATCAGCGACAGGATGCCTTCCTGCATGCGCGCGCCGCCGGCAGCCGAGAACAGGATCAGCGGGCGCTTGAGCTTCCGCGCTTCTTCGGCGGCGGCGATGATCGCGTTGCCGACATACATGCCCATGGAGCCGCCCATGAACGAGAAGTCCTGCGCGCAGGCCACGACGGGGGTGCGGTTGATGTCGCCGGCGGCGACGAGCATCGCTTCCTTCTCGCCGGTGGACTTCTGCGCCGCCTTCATCCGGTCGGGGTATTTCTTCTGGTCGCGGAACTGCAGCGGGTCGGTGATCGGCTCGGGCACCGCGATCTCGTTGAACACGCCGCCGTCGAACAGCGCGCTGAACCGGGCGCGGGGCGTGATGTTCATGTGGTGGCTGCAGCTGGTGCAGACGCCGAGGTTGTCGGCCACTTCGCGGTGGAAGAGCATCGTCCCGCAGGAGTCGCATTTGGTCCACAGGTTCTCGGGCACCTCGCGGCGCGAGAAGATCGAGTTGATCCGGGGACGGACGTAGTTGGTAATCCAGTTCATGCGGTGCTGCCCTTGTTTTCCGAGCGTTCCGTGCGGCGTCAGCGGTTTTCTGTTGGCGGTGACTTAAGCAAGAGGCGGGGGAAATGCAATCGTGGCCTGCACCGGGGCGCGGCCCGGAGCCCCGGAACGCGGCGGCGTCAGCGTCTCAGGGCAAGCCGCGCGGCGAGCCAGCTGACCAGCAGGGTGACCAGATCCATCGGCAGCATCCGGGCCAGCGCCTCGGTGTCGCCAAGCGCGAAGGGCCAGCGGAAAAGCGCGAGGCCGGACATGTCGCCCTCGGGGGAGACAAGCGCGAGCGCCACGATATTGTTCATGAAATGCAGCGCGATGGCGGGGCCGAGCGTGCCCGACCGAGCGGTCAGGTCGGCGGCGGCGACGCCGAAGAGGAAGGCCCAGATCACCACGGTCGGCGCGGCCGAGCCATAGGTGCCGGGCGCGTAATGCCCCAGCGCAAAGAGCGCCGAGGGAAGGCTCAGCCAGACCCAGGGCTGCGGCAGGCGCGCGGCAAGCTGGCTCTGCAGGTAGCCGCGGAAGAACAGCTCCTCGGAGGCGGTCTGGATCAGGATCGCGGGCAGGGTCAGCGGCAGCAGCGCCAGCCAGCGCAGCATCGGAAGGCCCGGGTGCAGCGGCTCGTCCACGGCCCAGACCATCAGCGCCGCGCCAAGCAGGGCGGCGAGCCCGGCGGCGGCGGCGCAGCGCAGGAACTGCGCCAGAGCCAGCGGCGGCGGGCCGACCAGCGTCACCGGCGCGCGATCGTGAAGCACCCGCGCGGCGAGCGCGGCGCCGACGCCGAGCGTGCCCATCGAGAGCAGCAGCAGCAGCATGCCCGGCGGGGCATCGGCATCGCGCACCGCCTGCACCAGCGCCGCGGTGCGATCCGCGGGCACCAGCAGCATGATCAGGCCGAAGAGGAACTGCCCGAGCACGAAGCTCACCGCCAGCACGAAGCCCAGCCCGAGCGCCAGCCGCCAGAGCTCGGTGCGCCTTGCGGTCGCGGTCAGCATGACGAAGGGGTGGTATCTCATTCCGCCGCGGCCCGCCGGTGCCGGGGCGCGCGTGCCGGAGACGCTGCGGTCCCGGGTCTGTCTGCGTACATGTCGGCCGTCCTTTCTTCCCGATGTTCAGGCGCTTGGCCGGGCCTGTCAATTCCCGGAAGGATCAGGTGCCCGGCTTTCCTTCTTGTGCGGCGCAGGGCGCTTCGCTAACCCGAACGCATGATGGCGATCCCGGGATCCAGCCGCGCCCTGCGCGGACGACGCGGCGCGGCGCTCCTGGCGCTCCTGGCGCCTCTGGCGCTGGCATCCTGCGAGTCCGTGAACGGCAGCGGGCGCCCGCCGCTGCAGCAGGCGGTGCTCGAGGGCGGCGCGGTGGTCGTCGCGGGGCCGGGCGGCTA
Source organism: Salipiger sp. H15 (assembly GCF_040409955.1). Taxonomy (NCBI): domain Bacteria; kingdom Pseudomonadati; phylum Pseudomonadota; class Alphaproteobacteria; order Rhodobacterales; family Roseobacteraceae; genus Salipiger; species Salipiger bruguierae. Next base: position 973,409 of record NZ_CP123384.1, on the reverse strand, counting down.
TTGCGTCGATCCCGTCACGCTCAAGCGGGGCGCGGGCCGCGGCTTTGCCGTGCTGGCCTCGTGCCAGATCCTGAGCGGCGGCGAGACCGGCGCCGTCGTCGATCCGATGATGCTGACGGTGACGGTCGGTCCGGCGGGGGCGGCGGGCGAGGTGCCCGCGCCCGAGACGCTGGCCGCCGAGGCGGGGCGGCTGCGCCTCGCCGGGGGCGAGATCCGCGACGGGCTGTCGGTGGCCTATCTCGCCGGCGGCGGTGACCGGGCGCTGCCCGGCGGCGATCCGCGGCACTGGCGCGGCGCCTTCCTTCTGAACGGGCGGCTGGTGGTCATGGCGCTCTACGCGCCGAGCGGTGGCGTGCTGGCCGGGGGCGACGGCGCGGCCATGCTGCAGGCGGTGCGGGCGCGGATCACCCAGCTCAGCCCCGAGGCGGCGGCGCAACGCTGAGCCACGCACGCGACGCGGCCCCGTTTATTCGATCGCAAGGATTTGCCATAACACCGGGAACGTACGCCGGAAGCGGCGTGCCGGAAACACGGGGGCGCGCCGGGATCGGCGGGCAGGGCAGGGAAGAAGGTCGGGCATGGCAAGGCAATGGGGCGGGTGGATGCGGCAGGCGCTGCAGGCGGCGGCGCTGCGGCGCTGGTCGCGGCTTGCGGGTGCCGCGGCCGAGATGCCCCTGCCCGAGCTGCGCCGCCAGCGCCGCGCCGCGCGCCGCCTGCGCAGCCGGCTCGACGAGCTCCTGCACGTGGCCGAGGCGCGGCTGGCGCTGCCGCTGATCGGCAACCAGGCCTTTCCGCGCCCCGCCGACGCCGACTGGTCCTGGCGACCCGAACTCTGGCGCGGCCCGCTGCCGCAGCCCGGCATCGCCTCGGTGCCGGAGAAGGCGCAGCTCGGGGCCGAGGTGACGCTGTTCCACGACTGCCCGCGCACCGAGCTCACGCTGCGCCAGATCCGCAACCTGCGCGAGGCCGACCTTGCGCCCTTCGGGCTGCGGCTCGACGTCTTCCGCTTCTGCGGCAGCTACCTGTCGCTGGCGGTCGAGCTGCCGCAGGAGGCCTGCGCCGGTCTCGGACGGCGGCACCTCGTGCGGGTCGAGACCATCGTGGAGATGGAGAAGCCGCTCGAGATCTTCACCCGGCTCAACATCCGCCACGGGCCGAACGTCGAGCAGATCGTGCGCGAGCTGCCGCTGAACGCCGAGGAGATCAACGTCGAGTTCGACCTCGCCTACACCCGGCTCAACGAGAAGCGGGTGGACGGCATGTGGCTCGACCTGATCTTCGAGGGGCCCGAGATGAACGAGGTCATCCTGCGGGACCTGACCTTCAGCCGCCGCCCGCGGGCGGAACTCTGAGCGGAGAGCGCGCATGAGCGAGTACAGCCTGACCAAGACCCGGTTCCGCGAGGGCGTCTGGCACGGGATGCTGACCGGGCCCGAGGGCAGCCAGCCCGAGATCGCCGTGACGCTCGAGGACGCGCCGGTGCGCGGCGTGAGCCTTGTGGGCATGGGCAGCCCCGGGCAATGGGCGCTCGAGGTGCCGGTGCCCGCCGAGGCGATCGGCGACGGGGTGCGGACCATCCTGATCCGCGAGGCGGCGAGCGGCGATCTTCTCGAGAGTTTCACGCTGGTCGCGGGCGAGGCGCTCGGCGACGACATCCGCGCCGAGATGTCGCTGCTGCGCGCCGAACTCGACATGCTCAAGCGCGCCTTCCGCCGCCATTGCCTCGAGACGGGAAGCTCTTCGGCAGGTTGACCTTGCCTCGGGCAAGCGCCAGTGTGCCCGGGATTTTTCCCTGTTCGGCGCATCGCCCGGAGCCCCCATGTCCCCCCTTCGCGGCATTGCGCTGAAACTCACCTCCGTGGTGCTCTTCGTCATCATGTCCGCGATGATCAAGGCCGTCTCGGACGAGGTGCCGACCGGCGAGTCGGTGTTCTTCCGGTCGTTCTTCGCCATGCCGGTGATCATCGCCTGGCTGGTCTGGACCGGGAAGATGAAGACCGGGCTCAAGGTCGCGAGCCCGATGGCGCATTTCCTGCGCGGCATCGTCGGCGGCGCGGCCATGGGCTTCGGTTTCGCGGCGCTGGGGTTGCTGCCGCTGCCCGAGGTGACCGCGCTCGACTATGCCGCGCCGCCGCTCACGGTGATCTTCGCGGCGCTGCTGCTGGGTGAGAAGATCCGGCTCTTCCGCATCTCGGCGGTGTTCGTCGGCCTGCTTGGGGTCATGGTGATCATGCTGCCGCTGCTCACCGTCAAGGAAGCCAGCCCGGCGGTGCTCTGGGGCGTCGGCTTCGTGCTGACCTCGGCGGTGCTGCGGGCGCTGGTGCAGATCCACATCCGGCGCATGGTGCAGACCGAGCAGACCTCGGCCATCGTCTTCTTCTTCTCGCTGACCACCACGCTGCTGTCGCTGCTGAGCATTCCCTTCGGCTGGGTGATGCCCGAGCCCCAGACCTTGGCGTTGCTGATCGGCGCGGGGCTGATCGGCGGCGTGGCGCAGATCTTCCTGACCTCGGCCTACAAGGGCGCCGAGGCGGCGCTGCTGGCGCCCTTCGACTATGCCTCGATCCTCTTTGCCATCCTCATCGGCTACGTGGTCTTCGACGAGGTGCCGACCGGCCTGACGCTGCTCGGCTCGGCGATCATCATCGCCTCGGGCATCGCCATCATCCTGCGCGAGCGGGCGCTCGGGCTGAAGCGGTTCAAGGCGCGCGGCGGCATGACCCCGCAGGGCTGAGCCGCCCGTCTCAGTCGGCCAGCAGCGCCTTGTGCGAGAGCCGGTACTCCGGCACCTGCCGCAGCACGCCGCAGACGTGGTAGCGCATCGCCGCCGCCGCGCCCTCGGCGTCGCCCATCGCGATGCGGTCGACGATGGCGCTGTGCTGGCTGATCATCAGCTCGGGGTCGAGGCTCTCCTCGACGGTATGGCGCACACGGTCGGTGCAGAGCTTCCAGCTTTCCAGCTGCGGCCAGATCGAGCCGAAACCGGCCCGTTCCGCGAGGGTCAGGTGGAAGCGGTCGTCGAGCCGCAGCAGGTCGCGCGGGCTGCGCAGGCCGACCACCTTCTGGCGCTGGATCTGCTCGCGCAACTCGCCGAGGAAATCGGAATCGGCGTTCCCGGCGACGATGCGGACGATCTCGACCTCCGCCTGCTCGCGCAGGAAACAGGCGTCGCGCAGCTGCCCCTCAGAGATCGGCAGGACGGTGACCCGGTCGGGGGCGCTGCGCACCGCGAGACGGTGCTCGTGCAGCAGAGCGAAGGCGCCGCTCACGGCCTCGGGCGTGCTGGCGTTCTCCTCGGCGACGCGGGTCATCAGGATGGGCGTGCCGGCGGGGATCAGGTTGCGCACAATGGCATCCCGCAAGGTCTTGAAAATCTTGTATTCAGGAGGGGAGGCAAGGTCGAATTCCGCGGACGTCATGGCCCGGTGAGTCCTTTTCAGACACTCGAAACATACATCTCAAAGATATATATTCGCCGCGCTCCGCGCAATCACGGACTGTCGTTTCTGACAGGTCCGCCGATGTCTTCCGGGGCAACTGCCACGGTCTTCATCACCGCGTGGCAGGGCACGCCGGGGGCAAGCTCCAGCGCCGCGGCGGAGCGGCGGGTGATCCGCGCCAGCACGCGCCCGGCGCCGGTCTCCAGCGAGACCAGCATCCCCGGCCCCTCGCCGCTGCGGATCTCCTGCACGTGGCCGCTGATGATGTTCAGCGCCGAAAGCCCCTCGGGCCGCGCGCGCGACAGGATCACCTCGTGCGCGGCGATGCGGACGCGGACCTGCGTGCCGGGGGCCGCGCCGAGCCGGGGGATGAAGAGCGGCGTGCCCGTGGCGTCGAGCTCGGTCAGCCCGTCGTCATGATGCCGCGCGACGGTCGCGTGCAGCACCGCGCCGGCCGCCCGCGCGCCGAGCGGGGTCACCGCCGGGTCGGCGAGCACCTCGGCGGCGGGGCCCTGCCGCGTCACCCGCCCGGCCTCGAGCGCGACCACGGTGGTGGCAAGCCGGGCGACCTCGGCGGCGGAATGGCTGACGTAGAGGATGGGGATCGAGGCCTCGGCGCGGAGCCGCTCGAAATAGGGCAGGATCTCGGACTTGCGGGCCTCGTCCAGTGCCGCGAGCGGCTCGTCGGCAAGGATCATCCGCGGTGCCGAGAGCAGGGCGCGCCCGATCGCCACGCGCTGCTTCTCGCCGCCCGAGAGCGCGCCGGGGCGGCGGTCGAGCAGGGGCCCGATGCCCAGCATCTCGACGACGCGGCCGAAGTCGGCGGCGGCGGCGCGGCTCGGCGAGAACCACGCGCCGTAGCGCAGGTTCTGGCGCACCGACAGGTGCGGGAAGAGCCGCCCCTCCTGGAAGATGTAGCCGATCCGGCGCCGGTGCGGTGGCAGCCACAGGCCGCGCTCCGTGTCGAGAAGCACCAGCTCCTCCGCCGCGATCCGCCCGGCGTCGGGGCGCAGCAGCCCGGCCACGGCGTTGACGATGGTGGTCTTGCCTGAGCCGGAGCGCCCGAAGAGCACGGTGATGCCCGCCGGCGCCTCGAACCGCGCGTCGAGGTCGAAGCCGCCGAAGCGGTGGCGCAGGTCGACCGAGAGCGTCATGTGCCCGCCACCCGCCGCTGCGCCCGCCGCGCCAGCGCCTCCGACAGCAGCAGCGCGCCCATCGCCACGGCGACCGAGACCGCCACCAGCCGCAGCGCCGCGCTCTCGCCGCCGGGGACCTGCAGGAAGGCGTAGATCGCCGAGGGCAGGGTCTGGGTCTGGCCGGGGATGTTCGACACGAAGGTGATCGTGGCGCCGAACTCTCCCATCGCCTTGGCGAAGCCGAGCACCGCGCCGGCGATGATCCCGGGCAGGATCAGCGGCAGGGTGACGGTCAGGAAGACCCAGGGTTTCGACGCGCCGAGCGTGGCGGCGGCCTGTTCCAGCTTCGGGTCCACCGCCTCGAGCGAGAGCCGGATGGCGCGCACCACCAGCGGAAAGGCCATCACGCCAGCGGCCAGCGCCGCGCCGGTCCAGCGGAAGGCGAAGACCACGCCGATCTCCTGCAGCGCGCCGCCGACGGGGCCGCGCGTGCCGAAGGTCAGCAGCAGCAGGTAGCCGGTGACCACCGGCGGCAGGATCAGCGGCAGGTGCACCAGCCCGTTGAGCAGCTGCTTGCCGGGAAAGCGCCAGCGCGCCAGCGCATAGGCCGCCAGCAGCGCGGGCGGCAGGCCGCAGAGCGTGGCCCAGAGGGAGACACGCAGCGAAAGCCGCACCGCCTGCCATTCCTCGGGGCCAAGCCAGTCCATGCCTCAGCCGCCCGCGCCGGGGGCGGGCACCACCACGAAGCCCTGCGCCTCGAAGGCGGCGCGCGCCTCGGGCCCGTGCAGGTAGTCGAGGAAGGCGGCCGCGGCCGGGGTGTCGCGCCCGGCAAGCCCGGCCGCCGGGTAGACGATGGGCGGGTGGCTGTCCTTGGGGAAGGTGCCGATCACCGAGACGCCTTCGTCCGCGGCGGCGTCCGTCGCGTAGACGATGCCGAGCGGCGCCTCGCCGGTCGAGACCAGCGTCAGCGCAGCGCGCACGTTGTCCGCCTGCGCCACCTGCGGCGCCGCGCTGTCCCAGAGCCCGAGGCTTTCCAGCGCCGCCTTGCCGTAGATGCCCGCGGGCACGGCATCGACCAGCGCCATCGCGAGGTGCCCGCCGTCCAGCAGCGCGGGGAGGTCGAGCCCGGGGCCGATCTCGACGGGGGCGGCGTCCTTGCCATGGGCGATAAGCACGATCGAGTTGCGCAGCAGGTCGCCGCGGGTGCCCTCACGGACCAGCCCGTCCTCATCGAGCGCGTCCATCCATTCCTCGTTGGCCGAGATGAAGATGTCGGCGGGCGCGCCCTGCTGGATCTGCCGCGCCAGCGCCGAGGAGCCGGCGAGCGAGACGGTCACCTCGTGCCCGGTGCCGGCCTCGAAGGCGGGGGCGATCTCGTCCATGGCGTTCTTCAGGCTGGCTGCGGCGAAGACCACCACCTCCTCGGCCTGCGCGGCGAGGGGGAGGGTCGAGAGCAGCGCGGCGGCAAGCGCCGGGCGGAGGGAGCGGGCGAAAGGCATGGGAGAAAATCCTTGGAAATAGATATGTTCGGCGAAACATATCGCAATCGCAAGGGCGCCCGGCAAGCGTTATTTCCCCTCGGGAATATCGGAGGGCGGGAGCGGCGTCTCGCGCAGCAGGCCCCGCAGCGTCTCGATCCGGTCCGCCCCGGCCTCGGCGATGGTCTCCTCGAGCGCCCGGTAGTTGGCCAGCACCTCCTCGCCGGTCTCGGTCAGATGCGCGCCGCCGCCCTTCGCGCCGCCGCGGCTGCTGTCCACCAGCGGCGCGCGGAAGGCACGGTTCATCTCCTCGACGAGGCTCCAGGCGCGCTTGTAGCTCATCGACATGGCGCGGCCCGCGGCGGCGATCGAGCCGGTCTCGCGGATACGCTCCAGCAGGTCGGCCTTGCCCGGGCCGAGCATCGCGTCGGTGCCGAAGAGGATGCGCAGACGCAGCCTCGGCGGGCTCTGCGTCTCGGGTCTGGACTCTTTCATGCCTAAAGTCTTCCCGCATCATGGCTGGGCTGACAAGCACTCGACGCACCGGCGGGGCGAAAAGATCACGCGAGACGCCCGCGCCGCGTTTCTTCCATTGTATTTCCACTGCGTCTGGCGAAGACTGACCCTCACAAAAAACTGCGGGTCGCACGCAAGAGGCGGTCCCGAAGAAACCCAGGGAGTTATTCATGTTCAAACATCTTCTCGCCTCCGCAGCGCTCGTCGCCTGCGCCTCCGCCGCCTCGGCCGAGGTCAAGGTCGGGCTCATCACCACGCTTTCCGGCGGCGGTGCAGGTCTTGGCATCGACACCCGCGACGGGTTCATGCTGGCCGTCGAAGAGGCGGGCCGCAGCGATCTGACGGTGGTGGTCGAGGACGACCAGCAGAAGCCCGACGTCGCGGTGCAGATCGCCGACAAGATGATCCAGTCCGACAAGGTCGACCTGCTGACCGGCATCGTCTGGTCGAACCTCGCCATGGCGGTCGTGCCCGCGGCCACTGCGCAGGGGCTGTTCTACCTCTCGACCAACGCCGCGCCGGCGCAGCTGGCCGGGGCGGGCTGCAACCCGAACTACTTCTCGGTCTCCTACCAGAACGACAACCTGCACGAGGCGGCGGGCGCCTATGCCACCAGCGCCGACTTCAAGAAGACCTTCATCCTCGCGCCGAACTACCCGGCCGGTAAGGATTCGCTCAACGGCTTCAAGCGCTTCTTCAAGGGCGAGCTGGCGGGCGAGGTCTACACCAAGCTCGGCCAGACCGACTATGCCCCCGAGATCGCGCAGATCCGCGCCTCGGGTGCCGACAGCGTGTTCTTCTTCCTGCCCGGCGGCATGGGGATCTCGTTCCTCAAGCAATACGCCGACAGCGGCGTCGGCCTGCCGCTGGTCGGCCCGGCCTTCTCGTTCGACCAGAACATCCTGCAGGCGGTGGGCGACGCGGCGCTTGGCGTGAAGAACACCTCGCAGTGGAGCAAGGATCTCGACAACGCGGCCAACGCCCACTTCGTCGAGGCCTACCTCGCCAAGTACGACCGCCTGCCGTCGCTCTACGCCGCGCAGGGCTATGACACCGCGCAGCTGCTGATCTCGGCGATGGACAAGGCCGACATCGCCGACAAGGACGCCTTCCGCGCGGCGCTCGAGGCGGCCGACTTCGCGTCGGTGCGCGGCGAGTTCAAGTTCTCGCCGAGCCACCACCCGATCCAGGACATCTACGTGCGCGAAGTGGTCAAGGAAGGCGATATCCTCACCAACAAGATCGTCGCCACGGCGATGGAGGATCGCGGCCACGCCTACGAGGCCGAGTGCAAGATGTAATTCAGACGGGTGCGGCCCTCCGAGCGACAGCGCGGAGGGCCGTTCTCCATCCCGGCCCGCGGGTCGGGCGACGCGGGCCGGGGCCCGCTGCTGAATTGAGACGGACCACAGAATGACCCCCATCCTCATCGCCGAGCAGGTCCTCAACGGGCTGCAATCGGGCGTGATGCTGTTTCTCATGGCTGCCGGGCTGACGCTCATCTTCGGCGTCATGGGGCTGATCAACCTCGCCCATGGCTCGCTCTACATGATCGGCGCCTTTGCCGCCGCCGCCACCGCCGCCGCCACCGGCTCGTTCCTGCTGGCGCTGGTCGCGGCGCTTGCCGCCGCCGCCGCCGCGGGCGCGCTGGTCGAGCGTCTGGTGATCCGCAGGCTCTACGACCGCGACCACCTCGACCAGGTGCTGGCCACCTTCGCGCTGATCCTGATCTTCTCGGAAGGCACGCGGTGGGTCTTCGGCTCCTTCCCGCTCTATCTCGACATTCCCGCTGCGCTCTCGGGCCCGGTCACCCTGCCGGGCGGCATCCAGTACCCGCTCTACCGGCTCTTCATCATCGGCATGGGGCTCGTCGTCGCCGCGCTGCTGTTCTGGCTGATCGCCCGCACCCGGCTCGGCATCCGCATCCGCGCGGGCGAGAACGACCGCGAGATGATCGCCGCGCTCGGCGTCGACATCGCCCGGCTCTACACGCTGGTCTTCGCGCTCGGCGCGGCGCTGGCGGGGCTGGCGGGCGCGCTGGTGGGCGCCATCCAGTCGGTGCAGGTCGGCATGGGCGAGCCGGTGCTGATCCTTGCCTTCGTGGTGATCGTCATCGGCGGCATCGGCTCGATCGAGGGCGCGCTGGTGGGTGCGATCCTCGTCGGGCTCACCGACACGCTGGGCGGAATCTTCCTGCCGCAGATCTTCGCGCTCTTCATGGAGCCCGCCGCCGCCACGCAGACCGGTGCCGCGCTGGCCTCGATGGCGATCTACGTGCTGATGGCCGGGGTGCTGGTCTGGAAACCCACCGGACTTTTCGGAGCCAGGTCATGAACCGCGAACGTCTTCTCAACGCCGCGGTGCTGCTGGCGCTCGGCCTCGTGCCGCTGGCCGCGCATGTCATGGGCGAGCCCTTCACCATCACGCTGGCGACCCGCGCCGCGATCCTCGCGTTGGCCGCCGTCGGGCTCAACCTCGCGCTCGGGCTCGGCGGGCTGGTGAGCCTTGGCCACGCGACCTTCTTCGGCATCGGCGGCTATGCCATGGGCATCCTCGCCAGCCACGTGCAGGACTACGAGCCGATGTTCGAATGGCCCTTCCTGTTCGAGGGCTCGACCTCCATGCCGCTGATCTGGCTGGTGGCGGTGGTGGTCTCGGCGCTGGTGGCGCTGCTGATCGGGCTCCTGGCGCTGCGCACCTCGGGCGTCTACTTCATCATGATCACGCTCGCCTTCGGGCAGATGTTCTACTTCTTCTCGATCTCGTGGAGCCGCTACGGCGGCGAGGACGGGCTGTCGATCTACGTGCGCAACGGCTTCCCGGGGCTGAACACGCTCGACCCGATCCAGTTCTTCGGCCTTGCCTTCGCGGTACTCTGCCTCGTGCTGCTGGGCGTGCGCCTGCTGGCGCGCAGCCCCTTCGGCCTCGCCCTCGGCGCGGCGCGGCAGAGCCCGGACCGGGTGCAGGCGGTGGGGCTCGACCCGGTGCGGCTGCGGCTGGTGGGCTTCGTGCTCTCGGGGGCGATCACCGGGCTCGCCGGGGCGCTCTTCGCCGATCTCAACCGCTTCGTTAGCCCGACCATGTTCAGCTGGCAGACCAGCGGCGAGATCATGGTCTTCGTGATCCTCGGCGGGGTGGGGCGGCTCTTCGGACCGGTCGTCGGCGCGGTGGTCTACGTGCTGCTCGAGCACTGGCTCGGGGCGCTGTCGGAGTTCTGGCACATCTGGCTGGGGCTGCTGCTGCTGGCGGTGGTGCTCTTCGCGCGCGGCGGCATCGTCGGGCTGGTCGCCGGACGGGAGAAGGCTCATGACTGATCCGGTTCTGGAAACCCGCGGGCTGGTCAAGAGCTTCGGGGCGCTGCGCGCTTCGGACGGCATCACGCTCGACCTGCGCCCGGGAGAGATCCACGCGGTGATCGGCCCGAACGGTGCCGGCAAGTCGACGATGATCAAGCAGCTCTCGGGCAATATCGCGCCCGACGAGGGCACGGTGCATTTCCTCGGCCGCGACGTGACGGGGCTCAGCACCATGGCCCGCGCCCGCGCCGGTCTGGGTCGGACCTTCCAGGTCTCGGCGCTGGCGATGGAGGACACGGTGCTGCAGAACGCGGTGCTGGGCGCGCTCGGGGCCTCGGGAAGGCCCTACCGCTTCTTCCGCCCGGCGCTCGGCCGGGCCGAGCTGAGGGACCGCGCGATGGCGGCGCTCGAGCGCATGGGGCTGGCGGGTCACGCCGCCACCGTGGTCAGCGAGCTCAGCCACGGCCAGCGCCGCCAGCTCGAGGTCGCCGTGGCGCTGACCCTGCAGCCCAAGGCCTTCCTGATGGACGAGCCGATGGCGGGGCTGGGCGGCGAGGGCTCGAAGCAGCTGACGCAGGTCCTCTCAGGCCTGCGCACCGAGGCGCCGATCCTGCTCATCGAGCATGACATGGACGCGGTCTTCGCCCTCGCGGACCGCATCTCGGTGCTGGTCTACGGGCGCATTATCGCCACCGGCACCGTCGACGAGATCCGCGCCAACCCCGAGGTGCGCGACGCCTACCTTGGAGACGCGGCATGAGCCTTCTGGAACTGCACGAGGTCACCGCCTCCTACGGCGCCTCGCAGGCGCTCTTCGGCGTGTCGCTGGAGATCGCCGAGGGCGAGGTGCTGGCGCTGATGGGGCGCAACGGCATGGGCAAGAGCACCACGGTGCGCTGCCTCTGCGGGATGATGGCGGCGGGCGGGCTGCGGCGCTTTGCCGGGCAGGACATCGCCCGGATGCCCTCGCACAGGGTGGCGCGGCTGGGGGTGGGGCTGGTGCCGGAGGGCCGGCGCTGCTTCCGCGACCTGACGGTCACCGAGAACCTCATCGCCGCCGCCCGGCCCGGCGCCTGGGACCAGGCCAGGGTCGAGGCGCTGTTTCCCCGGCTGGCGGAACGGCGCGGGCAGCTCTCGGCCACGCTTTCCGGGGGCGAGCAGCAGATGCTCGCGATCGGCCGGGCGCTGATGACCAACCCGCGCCTGCTGGTGCTGGACGAGGCGACCGAGGGGCTCGCCCCGCTGGTCCGGCAGGAGATCTGGGACGCGCTGGCCCTGCTCAAGCGCGAGAGCGGCCTGTCGATCCTCGTGGTGGACAAGGCGCTCGCGGAACTGGCGCAGGTCGCCGACCGGGCGGTGATCCTCGAGCGGGGCCGGTCGGTCTGGGACGGGCGCTTCGCCGAGGTGAAGGGCGAGGTGGCCGAGCGCTACCTCGGGGTCTAGGCGCTTTCAGCCACGAAAGAAAAGGGGCGGGAAAATTTCCCGCCCCTTCTTGCATTTGGTCCCGGAGGCTCAGGCCTGCAGCGACTTGACCACCAGTTCGCCCTCTTCGCGGGCCTTCATCGCCTGCGCGGCGGCATGGGCGCCGGCCGCGGTGGTGAAGTAGGGGATCTTGTCATAGAGCGCGACCGAGCGGATTTCCCGCGAGTCCGAGATCGACGCCGAGCCCTCGGTGGTGTTCAGCACCAGCTGCACGCCGCCGTCCTTGAGCAGGTCGACCACGTTCGGACGGCCCTCGTAGACCTTCTTGACCAGTTCGCAGGTGATGCCGGCCGCCTTGAGGAACTTCGCGGTGCCGACGGTGGCGACGATCTTGAAGCCGAGGTCCGCGAGGGTCTGCGCGGTCTCGATCATCTGCGGGGTCTTGTCCTCGTCGCGGATCGAGATGAACACCGCGCCCTCGGTCGGCAGGTGGGTGCCCGCGCCCATCTGCGCCTTGAGGAAGGCGCGCGGGAAGGAGCGGTCCCAGCCCATGACCTCGCCGGTCGAACGCATTTCCGGCCCGAGGATCGTATCGACGCCGGGGAAGCGGGCGAAGGGCAGCACGGCTTCCTTCACCGAGAACCACGGCATGTTCGGGTCGGCCAGCGTCATCGGGTCGGCGAGCGGCAGGGTGGTGTCGTAGTCGGCGTTCTCGGGGTAGGGCGCGCGCATCGGGAAGGCCGAGAGCTTCTCGCCCGCCATGATCCGCGCGGCGATCGAGGCGATGGCCGAGTCGGTGGCCTTGGCGACGAAGGGCACGGTGCGCGAGGCGCGGGGGTTCACCTCGATGAGGTAGATCTCGCCGTCCTTGATCGCGAACTGCACGTTCATCAGGCCGACGACGTTGAGCGCCTTGGCCAGCGCCTCGGTCTGCACCTTGATCTCGGCGATGATCTCGTCCGAGAGCGAGAAGGGCGGCAGCGAGCAGGCACTGTCGCCCGAGTGCACGCCGGCTTCCTCGATGTGCTGCATGATGCCCGCGACGTGGACGTCCTCGCCGTCGCAGAGCGCGTCGACGTCAAGCTCGATGGCGCCCGAGAGGTAGCTGTCGAGCAGCACCGGGCTGTCGCCCGAGACCACCACCGCCTCGGCGATGTAGCGCTCGAGCTGGGCCATGTCGCGGACGATCTCCATCGCGCGGCCGCCCAGCACGTAGGAGGGGCGGATCACCAGCGGGAAGCCGATGGTCTCGGCGATGGCCAGCGCCTGCGCGTCGGTCGAGGCGATGCCGTTGTGCGGCTGCTTGAGGCCGAGCTGGTTGACCAGCGCCTGGAAGCGCTCGCGGTCCTCGGCGAGGTCGATCGCGTCGGGCGTGGTGCCGAGGATCGGGATGCCCTCGGCCTCGAGCGCGTTCGCCAGCTTCAGCGGGGTCTGGCCGCCGAACTGCACGATCACGCCGTGCAGCGTGCCGTTCTCCTGCTCGACGCGCAGGATTTCCATCACGTGCTCGAAGGTCAGCGGCTCGAAATACAGGCGGTCCGAGGTGTCGTAGTCGGTCGACACGGTCTCGGGGTTGCAGTTGACCATGATGGTCTCGTAGCCGGCATTGGTCAGCGCGAAGCAGGCGTGGCAGCAGCAGTAGTCGAACTCGATGCCCTGGCCGATGCGGTTCGGGCCACCGCCGAGGATGACCACCTTCTTGCGGTCCGAGGGACGCGCCTCGCATTCGACCTCGCCCATCATCGGCATCTCGTAGGTCGAGTACATGTAGGGGGTCTGCGCCTCGAACTCGGCGGCGCAGGTGTCGATGCGCTTGAAGCTGGCGACGACGCCGAGGTCCTTGCGGCGCTTGCGCACGTCCTTCTCGGCAAAGCCGGTCAGCTTGGCGAGGCGGGCGTCGGTGAAGCCCATGATCTTCAGCGCGCGCAGCCCGTCGGCATCGCTCGGCAGGCCCTCGGTGCGGACCTGCTCCTCGGCCTCGACGATCTCGCGGATGCGGGCAAGGAACCACGGGTCGAACATGGTGACGCCGTGGATCTCGTCATCCGAGAGGCCGTGGCGCATCGCCTGCGCGATGGTGCGCATGCGGTCCGGGGTCTGCTTGCTGATCGCCTTGATCACTGCCGACTTCTCGGGCGCGCCGGGGATCTCGACCTCGTCGAAGCCGGTCAGGCCGGATTCCATCGAGGCAAGCGCCTTCTGCAGCGACTCGTGGATGGTGCGGCCGATCGCCATGGCCTCGCCGACCGACTTCATCGCGGTGGTGAGGTGCGGCTCGGAGCCCGGGAACTTCTCGAAGGCGAACTTGGGGATCTTGGTGACGACGTAGTCGATGGTCGGCTCGAAGGAGGCCGGGGTCACCTTGGTGATGTCGTTGTCGAGCTCGTCGAGCGTGTAGCCGACGGCGAGCTTCGCGGCGATCTTGGCGATCGGGAAGCCGGTGGCCTTGGACGCCAGCGCCGAGGAGCGCGACACGCGCGGGTTCATCTCGATCACGACCATGCGGCCGTTCTCGGGGTTCACCGCCCATTGCACGTTCGACCCGCCGGTCTCGACACCGATCTCGCGCAGCACGGCGATCGAGCCGTTGCGCATGATCTGGTATTCCTTGTCGGTCAGGGTCAGCGCCGGGGCGACGGTGATCGAGTCGCCGGTGTGCACGCCCATCGGGTCGACGTTCTCGATCGCGCAGACGATGATCGCGTTGTCCGCCTTGTCGCGGACGACCTCCATTTCATACTCTTTCCAGCCCAGCAGCGACTCGTCGACGAGGATCTGGCTCACCGGCGAGGCGTCCATGCCGGTGCGGCAGTAGTGCATGTAGTCTTCGCGGTTGTACGCGACGCCGCCGCCGGTGCCGCCGAGGGTGAAGGCGGGGCGGATGATCGCCGGCAGGCCGATGTCTTCCAGCGCCTCGAGCGCGATGGCGACGCCGGCGTCGAGGTCGACCTTGCCGTTCGGCTTCTTCGGCGCGGTGACGATCGTGGCGCGCGGGTTCTCGAGGCCGATGCGGTCCATCGCCTCGCGGAACAGGGCGCGGTCCTCGGCCATCTCGATGGCGTCGCGCTTGGCACCGATCATCTCGACGCCGTACTTCGCGAGCACGCCCATTTCCTCGAGCTTGAGCGAGGTGTTGAGGCCGGTCTGGCCGCCCATCGTCGGCAGCAGCGCGTCGGGGCGCTCCTTCTCGATGATCTTGGCCACGACCTCGGGGGTGATCGGCTCGATGTAGGTGGCATCGGCGAGCTCGGGGTCGGTCATGATCGTGGCCGGGTTCGAGTTCACCAGGATGACCCGGTAGCCTTCCTCGCGCAGGGCCTTGCAGGCCTGTGCGCCGGAGTAGTCGAATTCGCAGGCCTGCCCGATGATGATGGGCCCCGCGCCGATGATCATGATGGATTTGATATCGGTTCTCTTGGGCATGGGGGCACCTTCATGTGATGTCTGTGGCGGTCGGGCATGGGGCAGCACGCGCTGGAGTCGTCGCTCCCCGCAAATTGTCGTGCGTTATAGACAGAAGCTTTGGGCACGCAACCCCAGATCCACCTTGTTTTCCTCTGCAAAGCAAATGGCGGTGACAGGGGAGTGACATGGAAGGTGGCATCGGGCCTGCCGCAGGGTCACGGCGACGCGCCCGGGATCCGGGCTCGCGCGGCGGCTCGGGTCACGCTAGGGCAGCTTGCCGGGGCCGGTTCACTGCGCGGCGTGCAGCATTTCCTGCTCGTGGTGGCCGTAGAGATAGTCGCGGGTCGTCGGCACGGCGTATTGCTTGTGCGACAGCTGCATGTGGAAGACGCCCTGCCGGGTTTCCTCGAAGGCCGCCTCGCAGACCACGAGGTAGAGCCGCCACATGCGGATGAAGCGCTCGTCGTAGCCAAGCGCGCGCACCTTCGGCAAGGCCGCCTCGAAGCGCCGCCGCCAGTGGTTCAGCGTCGGGCCGTAATGGCCGCGCAGCACCTCGACATCGGCGGTCCAGAGGCCGGATTTCTCGACCGCCGACGAGACTTCCGAGAGGCTGGGGATGTAGCCGCCGGGAAAGATGTACCGATCGATCCACGGCGAGGTGGGGGCGGGCGGCGCGGTATGGCCGATGGTGTGGATGAGCGCGACCCCGTCCGGGTCCAGCACGTCGTGCACCTTGGCGAAATACTCGCGCAGGTGCGGATAGCCGACGTGTTCCAGCATCCCGACAGAGACCACCCGGTCGAAGCGGTCCTCGATCTTGCGGTAGTCGAGCAGGCGGAACTCGGTGCGGCCTGCGAGCCCGGCCGCCTCGGCCCGGCGCTTCGCCGTCGCCAGCTGGTTCTCGGAGAGGGTGACCCCGGTGACATGCGCGCCATAGTCGCGCGCCAGCGTCAGCGCCATGCCGCCCCAGCCGCAGCCGATGTCCAGCACCCGCATGCCGGGCTTCAGCAGCAGCTTGTGCGCGATGTGGTCCTTCTTGGCCTTCTGCGCCGCCTCGAGGCTGAGCCCGGGATCCGAGAAATAGGCGCAGGAATACTGCATGTCCTCGTCGAGGAAGAGCCGGTAGAGATCGTCCGAGATGTCGTAATGGTGCTTCACGTTCGATTGCGAGCGCAGCGGGTTGTTGCGCTGCTCGATGCCGCGCAGCGCCACGCGCATCCGGTCCATGGCGGTGAACCAGCTGGGCATCCGGCCCGACTGCTGGTTGCGCACCAGCAGCGCGATCAGCTCGTAGAGCTTGTGCGGCGGGCAATCGATTCTGCCGTCCATGTAGCCTTCGCCAAGCGCCATGACCGGGTTTTGGCAGAGCTCGCGGATGATGCTGTCGTCGGTGAGCGAAACTTCGCCTTTCGGGCCGGCGCCGGGACCGTAGTCGCGGCTGCTGCCGTCGGGCCAGGTGACCCGCAAGCGGCCTTCGACAATGAGCCTTTTGAGAATGCGTTCGAGGACGGATTGCCACATTGCCGGACCCCCATAATGCTTGCTGTTTGTAAACGAGCGAAAACGTTTGGAATCGCAAAAAGGTTCCCAGACGTTACAACATGAACGAAATATGGCAAATCCCGAGGGCGTCCCTTGACTTCCCGCGGCTCTAGCGGTGTATCGGCGCCTAACTTTCCAGCAGTTTCCGAAGGGCAAGAGCCATGCATGCCTATCGCAGCCATACCTGCGCAGATCTGACCAAGGCCAATGTGGGCGAGACCGTGCGTCTCTCCGGCTGGGTGAACCGTATCCGCGACCACGGCGGCATTCTCTTTATCGACCTGCGCGACCATTACGGCATCACGCAGGTCCTGTGCGACCCCGACAGCCCCGCTTTCGCGGCGGTCGAGAAGGTGCGCTCCGAATGGTGCATCCGCATCGACGGCGAGGTGAAGGCGCGCGATCCCGAGCTGGTGAACGCCAAGCTCCCGACCGGCGAGATCGAGGTGTTCGTCCGCGACATCGAGGTGCTGGGTGCTGCCAACGAGTTGCCGCTGATGGTCTTCGGCGAGCAGGACTACCCGGAAGAGACGCGCCTGCGCTATCGCTACCTCGACCTGCGCCGCGAGGGCATGCAGCGCAACATGACGCTGCGCTCGGACGTGGTCGCCTCGATCCGCCGCCGCATGTGGGGCAACGGCTTCCGCGAGTTCCAGACGCCGATCATCACCGCCTCCTCGCCGGAAGGCGCGCGCGACTTCCTCGTGCCGTCGCGACTGCACCCGGGCAAGTTCTACGCGCTGCCGCAGGCGCCGCAGCAGTTCAAGCAGCTGATCATGGTGTCGGGCTACGACAAGTACTTCCAGATCGCGCCCTGCTTCCGCGACGAGGACCCGCGCGCCGACCGCTCGCCCACCGACTTCTACCAGCTCGACATGGAGATGAGCTTCGTCACCCAGCAGGACGTGTTCGACACGGTCTCGCCGGTGATCGCGGGCATCTTCGAAGAGTTCGGCGGCGGCCGTAAGGTCGACGCGCCCGGCGAGTGGCCGCAGATCTCCTACCGCGACGCGGCCAAGTGGTACGGCACCGACAAGCCCGACCTGCGCAACCCGATCAAGATGCAGGACTGCTCCGAGCACTTCCGCGGCTCGGGCTTCGCGATCTTCGCCAAGCTGCTCGAGCAGGAGGGCACTGAGGTGCGCGCCATCCCCGCGCCGACTGGCGGCTCGCGCAAGTTCTGCGACCGGATGAACGCCTTCGCCCAGAAAGAGGGCCTGCCGGGCATGGGCTACATCTTCTGGCGCGAGACCGACGGCGCGATGGAAGCTGCCGGCCCGCTCGCCAAGAACATTGGCCCGGAGCGCACCGAGGCGATCCGCCAGCAGCTCGGCCTCGGCGTCGGCGACGCGGCCTTCTTCCTTGGCGGCAAGCCCTCGAGCTTCGAGCGCGTGGCGGGCAAGGCGCGCGACGTGATCGGCGCCGAGCTGGGCCTCACCGAGACCGACCGCTTCGCCTTTGCCTGGATCGTCGACTTCCCGATCTACGAGAAGGATGCCGAGACCGGCGAGATCGATTTCGAGCACAACCCGTTCTCGATGCCGCAGGGTGGCATGGACGCGCTGATGGGCGATCCGATGGACGTGCGCGGCTTCCAGTACGACCTCGCCTGCAACGGCTACGAGCTGGTCTCGGGCGCGATCCGGAACCACAAGCCGGAGATCATGATCAAGGCCTTCGAGATCGCGGGCTACGGCGAAGAGGAAGTGAAGAACCGCTTCGGCGCGCTCTACCAGGCCTTCCACTACGGCGCCCCGCCGCACGGCGGCTGCGCGGCCGGCATCGACCGGATCGTGATGCTGCTGGCGGATGAGCAGAACATCCGCGAGGTCATCATGTTCCCGATGAACCAGCGCGCCGAGGACCTGATGATGCGCGCCCCGTCCGAGCCCAGCCCGGACCAGCTGATGGAACTGTCCCTGCGGGTCATTCCGCAGGAGTGACCTTGATGCTCGAGACGCTCAGATCCCGCGGCTTCGATGTCGAAGTGCGCAACCATGCCGCGGCGATCCTGAGCGTCGACTTCCCCGACGAGACGGCGGAGCTGGTCGAGACGCTCTCGGAGTTCACCATCGAACTGTCGGAGCTGATCGCCGGCGGCGGCGGCGAGTCGGGGCAGACCCAGCGGCTGCGGCGCGCGCTCAGCGCCCGCGGTTGGGAAAAGCACAACTTCCTTGTCCAGACCATCGTCGACGGCGTCGAGCGCGAGGCGATCTCGCACGAGATCGACCACGTGCGCCGCGCCGGGGCGGGGCGGCTGGCGCTCGAGATCGAGTGGAACAACAAGGATCCGTTCTTCGACCGCGATCTCGAGAATTTCCAGCGCCTGCACGCGCAGTCGGCGATCTCGCTCGGCATCGTGGTGACCCGCGGCTCCTCGCTGCAGGACCGCATGCTGCCGCGCATCCGCGGCTGGCTCGAGGCGAACGGGCTGCAGTCCGAGGAAGACCTGCAACGGCTCGGCATCGGCGACCGCACCTCGAAGCAGCGCACCGCGGTCGAGGCGCAGGTGGCCAAGGGCATGACCTTCCCCGAGGCCTTCGCGCGCAAGTTCGTCGCCGACAAGTTCGGCACGGCGACCACGCATTGGTCGAAGCTCGACGAGCGGGTGCGCCGCGGCGTCGGCAACCCGTGTCCGCTGGTGTTGATCGGCCTTCCGGACGCGATCCTGCAGGGCTGACCCGCGGCGCGGGGCGGCCAGCGCCAAGTTCACATTACGGGAAAGCGGCGGCGGCGCGGATCACTCCGCCGCGACGCTCGAATTGTAGCTGTAGGTCTTCCAGGTGGGCTTGTAGTCGGCGTCGGCCTGGTTGCCCCAGACCGTCCAGCCCTCGCGCACGCCGCGGCCGAACATCTCGAGGTAGGAGCCCTTCGAGCAGCTCTCGATCAGCTCGTACTGCTCGTCCGGCTTGCGCGAATGCTCGCGCTTGCGGGTCTGCATGAGGTTGACGCGATGAGGGTCCGCCAGCGCGGCGGGAACGCCGGTGCCGCGGGTGCCGAAGAGCAGCAGTTCGGTCACGTTGCGGAAGTAGAATCCCACGCCGCGCCCGTCCGAGCCGCCATCCTTGCGGATCTTGTGCCAGACGATGTTCGAGCGGTACTCGAACCCCCAGGAGCGCAGCACCTGCAGCCCCTCGGGCAGCAGCGCGTTCGGCACCCAGAGGTAGCAATGCGCCGCGTCCTGCAGGTGGCCGGCCACCGGCAGCGCGCAGATCTCGTCCAGCGTCATCGTGGGGTAGCGCGCAAGGCGCTTGTGCTCGGGCGCAACCTTGCCGGTACGGTTGGCAAACCGCCACGGCGGGTCCGCCATCACGGTGGCGAACCGGTCTTCACCCAGAAACTCGGACAGATGTTGCGCAGCGCTTTGTGTCATCGTCGAAATATAGACCCCTGATCGTCCGAATGTCACGCGGCTTTCGTGCCCCGCGCGGGGCATTCGCGCTCTATGCCAGCTCGCGAACAAAAATGGAACGATTCGACGTTGGGGAAGGCGGGAAACTGCCTCGACGTTGCGGCGCCGTCGCGGCGGCTGGCCCGGGCGCGCCGGGCCTGCGGCAGGGGATGGTCCGGGCCGGGGTTCAGTCCTCGAGGTGGTCTTCCTTCTTTTCCTCGATCAGGCCCATTTCCTTCTTCTTGCGCGCGAGGAAGCGCTTGCCGTAGGCGTCGTTGTCCTCCTCGCCGACCACCTTGCGGGCGCGGGTGAAGACCTCGTCCTCCTCCTCGTCCATATGGTGCTCGTAATCGTGCTTGAGCGTGCGGAAACGGGTCAGCCAGCCTGGAGAGGACATGTCCATCTCGTTCAGCTCCTCGAGGATCTCGTCCATCTCGGCGTGTTCGTGCACCGAGTGGCGGGCGGCGTCCTGGCCCCAGGTGTGCTTCATAAGCTCGGCGTAGAACTCCTCCTCCTCGGCGGCGGAGTGGGACTTGATGTCCCGGTAGAAGGCCGTCCAGGCCTCGCGCCGCTCGGGGCTGTCGCCCTGGGTCTGGTCGATGCGGTCCAGCAGCTTGCGATGGGTGTCGTGGTCCTTCCTGATGGCGTCGTAGATCGAGGTCATGGGGCTCTCCGCGTGAGGGTGGCTTTGGGGCCGAAACGCGAAGGACGCGCGCCCGGTTCCGGGCGGCGGCCCGCTGCCGGGTCAGATGGCGACGCGGGTGGCGAGCCGCTGCTGCAGCAGGGCGGAAAGCTGCGCCAGCGCGGCGGAGGCGGGGCCGGGGTCGGCCCGCGCCGCGGCGAGGCGCAGCGCCGCCGTCTCGAGCGCCGAGTCCCCGGCGCTGCGCGCGAGCCCGCCGAGGAACTGCGCGAGGTAATCCGTGAGCTCCGGCTCGGGCTCTTCGCGCAGCAGCGCGGCGGCATGGGCGATGTCGTCGCGATAGGCCAGCGGGTCGGGGCAGATCGGATCGTCGGGGACAAGCCGGATGCCGCAGGGCCTGCGGCTGGCGGGCAGGGCGGCAAGGATCGCATTCTGGAAATCGAGCAGGCTGCTCAGCGGCTTCTCGAGAAAGCCGTCGGCTCCGGCGGCGCGCATCAGGTTCTCGGCAAAGGGATCGCCGCTGGTCCCCAGCACCACCGACAGGCGCGGGCTCTGCGACGCCAGCTCGGTGATCAGCTGGGCCCCGGAGCCGTCGGGCAGGCCGAGGTCGACCACCGCCACCGTCGGCCGGTAGAGCGACAGGTGCCGCCGCGCCGCCTCGAGACAGTCGGCCCGCCGGATGCGCGCGCCGCTGCGCAGCGCCATCAGGCGCAGCGCGTCGCAGGCATAGCGGCTGTCCTCGACCGCCAGCACGGTCATGCCGAGCAGGGGCCGCGTGGCGGTGGGGCGCGGCGGAAAGGGCGTGTTGCGGTCGCTTTCGGTCATGTCGCTCTCGGTCATGCTGGCCTCCGTCCTTGGGGTGCTCGGGCCCGCCCATCCTGCGCCCCCGTGCCTAATGGGCGGTTAATGGACGCACCCGGCTTGCGGGGCAGGGGCCCGCCGCGCGATAACCGGGCGACGCGAGGATTCGAGGGAGAGTGTCATGATCGGTCGTCTCAACCATGTCGCCATTGCCGTGCCCGATCTCGAGGCGGCCTCGGCGATGTACCGTGACACGCTGGGCGCCACAGTCGGCGCGCCGCAGGACGAGCCGGATCACGGCGTGACGGTGGTGTTCATCGAGCTGCCGAACACCAAGATCGAGCTGCTCTACCCGCTGGGCGACGAGTCCCCGATCAACGGCTTCCTGGAAAAGAACCCCTCGGGCGGCATTCACCACGTCTGCTACGAGGTCGAGGACATCCTCGCCGCGCGCGATCACCTGAAGGCGCAGGGCGCACGGGTGCTGGGCAGCGGCGAGCCGAAGATCGGCGCGCATGGCAAGCCGGTGCTGTTCCTGCATCCGAAGGATTTCCAGGGCACGCTCGTCGAGCTCGAGCAGGTCTGAGGGCGCATCATGGCAATCACCTCCGGCATCGTGCTCTTCGCGGTCATCTGGTTCATGACCTTCCTCTGCGTGATCCCCGTGCGGCTGAAGACGCAGGGCGATCTCGGCCAGATCGTGCCCGGCACCCATGCAGGCAGCCCCGAGGTGCACAACCTCAAGCGCAAGGCCTGGATCACCACGGGCATCTCTGTCTTGCTCTGGGGGATTTTCGCCGCGATCATCTTCAGCGGGATGATCTCGGTGCGGGACATCGACGGCTGGATGTTCAACCGGATGGGCCCGCCGGTCTCGGCTGGCGGGTGACCCCGCCAGACGCTTGCGCTTAGCCTGCGGGGCGCTCGCCCTGCAGCCGGTGGAAGAGGTGGGTAAAGGTCGCGGCCCCGAGGATCGGGATCAGCAGGTTCACCAGCGGCACCGTCAGCGGCAGCGCCATCAGCACACCGGCGATCCAGATCGTCACGAGGTGACGGCGGCGCAGCACGCCCGCCTGTTCCCGCCCGACGCGGCGCATCGCGGCGAGGGTGAAGTATTCCCGCCCCAGCAGGAAGCCGTTCAGCCCCCAGAAGATGAAGGGCGCGAAGGGCGCGAAGAAGATGTAGAGCACCAACGCCACGATATTCGCCCCGATCATCACGCCGAGGAAGCTCAGCGTGTCGCGCATCGCCTCGCCGAAGCCGACCTCGGTGGCCGGACCGAGCGCGGGGTAGTGCCGGTCCTCGACCGCCTGCGCCACGTCGTCGAGGAAGAACGAGGTGATCGCCGAGGCGACGGGCACCATCAGCACCATCGACAGCAGCAGCATGAGCGGCACCGCGCCCCAGCTGATCGCCGTGTCGACCCAGGTGACCTCGCCGATCCAGGGCAGCGAGACGGTGTCGCCGACCAGCCAGCCGACCACGGTGACGAAGACGACGTAGATCAGCACGAAGAGCCCGACCGTCAGGCCGAGCCCCTTGAGCAGAACCGAGCGGAAGCGCGCGTCGCCGATCTGGCCGATCGCGGCAAGGAAGGAGGCCGGGATCATGCGTCCATCCAGGTGGTGATCGCGTCGAGGTCGGGGCGGGGGCGGTCCGGCGGGGCCGAGGTCTCGGTGCCGATGTGGATGAAGCCCGCGACGCGCTCGTTGTCCGAGAGTCCCAGCGTCTCGGCGACGAAGGTCCGGTCCTGCGAGGCCCAGCCGGTCAGCCAGTTGGCGCCCCAGCCCGAGGCGAGCGCGGCGTTGAGCAGGGCAAGGCAGACGGCACCGGCGGAATAGGTCTGTTCCAGCGGCGGGATCTTCGGGCTTTCCTTCTGCACCTCGATCACCGCGACGCAGAGCGGGCTGTCGGCAAAGGCGGCGCGGGCCTTGGCGGCCTGGTCCTCGTCGATGTTGAGCGCCGCGGCGCGGGCGGTCACCGCCGCGGCAAGCCGGTCGAGTGCGCCGCGTTCCAGCACGATGAAGCGCCAGGGCTCGAGCTTGCCATGGTCCGGCGTGCGCGCCGCGGCGGTCAGCAGCGGCAGCAGCGCCGTGCGGTCGGGCGCCGGGCCGGTCAGGGTCTTGGCCGGGCGCGAGCGCCGGCTGAGCAGGAAGTCCATCGCCTGCGGGTTGGGGGTGGGCATCACCATCTCCTCAAGTCAGTCGCCTCCTATGTCTGCGTTCGGGCGCGGGGATTCAACCGCTTGCGATGCGCCGCCTGTCCCGGGCGGCTGGTGCGGCGGCGGGAACGGGTGCGCGGCGGCGGCCCGGCTGCTATGACTGCGCGCACCACCGCGAAGGAGCCCGCATGGCCAAGCCCGACCTTTCCCATCTTGCCGTGCCGGGCGCGGTGCTGGAACTGCGCGTCACGCCCAGGGCCTCGCGCAACGAGATCCGCGAGGAGGAGGGGCAGATCCGCGTCTACGTCACCACCGTGCCGGAGAACGGCAAGGCCAACGAGGCGGTGGTGAAGCTGCTGTCCAAGGCGCTGGGGGTGCCGAAATCAAGGCTCACGCTGGTCCGCGGCGCGACATCGCGGGACAAGGCCTTCCGGGTGGAGGAGTGATCACTCCCCCTGACGGGTGTAGACGCCCTCGGGCAGACCGATCGCGGCGACGAGATCGCGCATCTGGGTCATCGAGAGCGTGATCTTGTTCACCGTATCGGTGCGCGGATCATACTGTTCGACCGTGACGCATTCCTCGAAGGTCGAGACAATGACGTCTTCCTGCAGATGCGGCTCGCCCTCGTCGACGAGAGTGACCACGGTGGCGTCGAATTCGTGCTCGATGCTGAACATGCGATCAGCCTAGACCTGCCGCGCGGCGCCGCACAATCCACAAAATGTACCGCCCCCCGCGCCGGGCCGGGGGGCGACGCGGAAAGCACAATGCCGCCATCGACCCAGCGCGGCACTGGCGCAGCCGGGCGCCGCCGCCTATCCTTGCGCCATGACCCGAACCGGAGCGACCCGACGTATGCGCCGACTTCTGCCCCTACTGCCCTTCCTCGTCTCGGCCTGTGCCGTCGCGCCGATCTCCTCGATGCCCACGGGTGGCAGCAACGCCCTGTCGGGCACCGACTCGCAGGCGGCGCAGCGGTTCACCGAGGTCGTGCACCGCGTCGAGCCGGTGGCCGAAAGCCAGTGCCGGAACATCACCCGCGACGGGGCGAACTGCGATTTCCTGATCGTCGTGGACGACCGCCCCGACGAGACGCCGAACGCCTTCCAGACCCGCGACAGCCAGGGCCGGCCGGTGCTGGCCTTCAACCTCGCGCTGATCCGCGAGGCGCAGAACGCCGACGAGCTGGCCTTCGTCATGGGGCACGAGGCGTCGCACCACATCCTCGGACATCTCGACCGGGTGCAGGAGGATGCCGCCATCGGCGCGATCATCTTCTCGGGCATCGCCGCGATGACCGGGGCCGACGAGGCCTCGGTGCGCAGCGCCGAGGAGTTCGGCGCCTCTGTCGGTGCGCGTACCTTCACCAAGGGCTACGAACTCGAGGCGGACGAGCTCGGCACGGTGATCACCCTGCGCGGCGGCTTCGATCCGATTCGCGGCGCGCGGTTCTTCGAGCGCCTGCCCGATCCCGGAAACCGCTTCCTCGGCACCCATCCGCCGAATTCCGAGAGAATCGACACCGTGCGCCGCACCACCGAGGCCTATCTGGCCGGCGGCGGGGTGTGACGTTGATGTGCATCAAGGGCGGCAGGCTCCGACTCGGCTAGGCTCTGACCTCAGGTAAGGCCGTTTCGGCCGTGCATGAGGGAGATGAGCCATGTCGGAAACCCGGGATTTCAAACTTCACGCCACCCTTGTCGATCGCATGGCGGGCGCGCTTGGGGTCGATCTCGAGGAGAAGATGCTGCGCGGGGAGCTGAGCTTCGGCGGGCTCGAGGATGCCGTCCTCGCCTGCACCGGGTGCCACAAGCCCTGCGACTGCGAAACATGGCTCGACTCGCAGGAGAGCGTCGCCGAGGCGGCGCCCGCCTATTGCCGCAACGCCGATCTCTTCCGCCAGCTCGCGGGAGGCTGAGGCGATGATCTCTGCCAGCCTGCTGAACGGTCCGCGTCCGCATCCCCTCGGGGGAGAGCGGGCGCATTACTGGCGCGTGCAGCGCATGGCCCGCGCCACCGGCGTCGACCTCGCGCAGGCGCAGCGCCTCGGGATGCTTGCGCAGCCGGACTGGGCGGGAATGGTGCTGCGCTGTCGCGGCTGTCTCTGGACCGAGGAGTGCGACCACTGGCTCACGCTCCGGGCCGAAGTCTCGGAAGAATCCCTGGACGGGCAGGACGCGCCGCGTGCCTGCCCCGAGGACTGTGCGAACCGACCCGGGCTTGCCGCGCTGCAGGACCGGCTCGGCCACGAGGTGTGACGGATGCTGGGCGACGAGGCACGGCATTTCTGGATGGCGCGAAGCGTCGCGCGGGTCATGGGGCTCAACCTCGGTGACCAGATGCGCCGGGGCAACCTGCGTGCTGAGGACTACGAGGTGATGGTCGCCGCCTGCCGGGGCTGCGCGCTGGTCGAGCAATGCGAGAAATGGCTCGCCGAGCCCCGGAGCGGCGCCGGAGCGCCGCCCCCGGGCTGCCGGATCTCGGGTCCGTTGATGCGGCTGCGCCGCGCGAGTTGAGATTGGTGCACTTTTTTTGAGAGGGGAGTGCATCACACTGCGGCCCGTTTCCTTCTGGGCGGGCCGCCTTTTTTTGCCCCGCGGGGCGATTTCCGGCGCCGCGCCCAAATAATCGGCCCGCAGGCCCTGCCTGCCCGCGCGCTGGGCGGTTCGCTTTGACTTGCGCCCCGCGCCGCCGATAGCTAGTGGCGTTGAAAATTCTGGAGTACCCCGCATGGTCATGACCCGCTTTGCCGGCGCCGCGCTTGCGCTTGCGCTTTCCCTCGCATCCGGAGCCGCCTCGGCGCAGGAGTTCGTGGCCAAGATCGGCCACCTCGAAAGCACCGCGCAGAGCCGCCACGTGCACCTCGAGAAGGTCGCCGAGCTGGTCAAGGAACGCACCGGCGGCGCGGTCGAACTGCAGATCTTCCCGCAGGGCCAGCTGGGCAACCAGCGCCAGATGAACGAGGGCGTGCAGCTCGGCACGCTCGAGGGCACCGTCGCCCCCGCCGCCTTCCTCGGCGGCTTCAACCCGGCGGTCTCGATCCTCGACATTCCCTACCTGCTGCCCGAGGACGCCGCGAAGGCGCAGGCGCTGCGCGACGGTCCCTTCGGCCAGGCGCTGCTGGCGACCTTCGCCGACAAGGGCATGGTCGCGCTGACCCTCTGGCCGAATGGCAAGAAGCAGTTCTCGTCGAACAAGCCGCTCGACGATCTCGCCGCCTTCGCCGACCAGAAGTTCCGCGTGATGGACAGCTCGATCCTCATCGAGCAGTTCAACGCGCTCGGCGCCTCGGCCATCGCGCTGCCCTTCGGCGAGCTCTACACCTCGCTGCAGACCGGCGTCGTGGACGGCGAGGAGAACCCGCTCGACACCATCAAGAACATGAAGTTCTACGAGGTGCAGGAAAACGTGGTGATCTCTGATCACGGCGCGATGGAGGACGTGGTCCTCTTCAACCCGATGTTCTGGGAGAGCCTGCCGGCCGAGTACCAGGACGTGATCAAGGGCGCCTTCGCCGAGGTCATCCCCGAGCTGACCGCGCACAAGGCCGCCGCCGTCGAAGAGGCGCTGCAGGTGATCAAGGACTCGGGCACCAACGTGCGCGTCGCCTCGCCCGAAGAGCGCGCCGCGCTGCGCGACGTGACCTGGGGCCCGGCCTCGGAGGCCTACATCGCCATGGCCGGTGACACCGGCAAGGCGCTGCTCGCCACCTATGAAGAGGCGGTCGCCGGGCTTGAGTGAGCCCGCCGCGCCACCCTTGGCGCGCAACCTTTCCAAGACCTTGAAAGGCGCCCGGACCCCCGGGCGCCTCTTTGCAAGATAAGCCGCCCCACCGCCGCCAGCTGAACCGGAGATTGCCCATGCCCCTTCTCACCCTCCTGCGAAAGGTCGAGCGCACGATCCTCGTCGTGCTCTTCCTGACCATGGTGGCGCTGTTCTTCGGCTCCGTGGTGATGCGCGAGTTCGGCGGCACGATGGCCAGCCGCTTCGCCTGGATCGAAGAGGCGGTGCGGCTGATGAACCTCTTCCTCGTCTTCCTTGCGCTCGGCCTCGCGCTGGAGCGCGGCAAGCACGTCGGCATCACCAACCTGCGCGAGA
The DNA here is from genome assembly GCF_040409955.1 of Salipiger sp. H15. Classification (NCBI taxonomy): domain Bacteria; kingdom Pseudomonadati; phylum Pseudomonadota; class Alphaproteobacteria; order Rhodobacterales; family Roseobacteraceae; genus Salipiger; species Salipiger bruguierae. Next base: position 946,080 of record NZ_CP123384.1, on the reverse strand, counting down.
AACTCCCCGAACCCGCGCGGCGCTGGCTGCTGCGGGTGATCGACACGGTGGGGCTGCTCTTCTCGCTCTACGTGGCGTGGCTCGGCGTGCAGATGGTGCAGTTCGTGCTGAAATCCGGCCAGACCTCGCCGACGCTGGGCATCCCCATGGGGCTGATCTACCTCGCGCCGGTCATCGGCTTCCTGCTGCTGGGGCTGCGCTACGGGCTCAGCCTCTTCGGCCTCATCGACCGCTTCGCGGCGCAGGCGGAGGCCGAGTGATGCTGATCCTGATCATCCTTCTCGCCGCGCTCCTGCTGCTTGCGGGCTTCGAGATGCTGCTGGTGCTGGGCGTGCCCGCGCTGGCCTACAAGGAACTCTTCTACGCCAAGCTGCCCGATCCGGCGATCGTGCAGAAGATCGTCGGCGGCATCGACCACACGACGCTGCTGGCCATTCCGTTCTTCATCTTCGCCGCCAACCTGATGGGTGCGGGGCAGATCGCGGCGCAGCTGGTGAACGTGGTGAAGGCGCTCGTGGGGCACACCCGCGGCGGCATCGGCCACGTGGTGGTGGGCGGCTCCATGGCCTTCGGCGCGGTCTCGGGCTCGGCCCCGGCGACGGTCGCGGCGATGGGCCGGATGGTCTATCCCGAGATGCGCCGCGCGGGCTATTCCGACAAGTTCAGCCTCGGCCTGCTGGTCGCCAGCGCCGAGACCTCGCTGCTGATCCCGCCCTCGATCACCTTCATCGTCTACGGCTGGATGACCGGCACCTCGATCTCGCGGCTCTTCGCGGGCGGGCTCGCCGTCGGCATCGTGCTCGGCCTCGCCTTCGCGATCTTCGTCTGGCTCGAGGCGGGCAAGGCCGGCGTGACTCGCGAGCCGCGCGTGCCATGGGCCGAGCGGCTTTGCGCGATCTGGCAGGCGAAATGGGCGCTCGGGATGCCCGTCATCATCCTCGGAGGCATCTACTCGGGGGTCATCACCCCGACCGAGGCGGCGGCGGTCAGCGTGGTCTACGCCATCGTGGTCGAGGCCTTCATCCTGCGCAGCCTGACGTGGTCCGACCTCTTCGCGATCACCGAGCGCAGCGCCATCAACACCGCGATCATCTTCGTGCTGCTGGCGATGGGCGGGCTGATCTCGTTCTTCGTGACGCTGGCGCAGGTGCCCGCCGGGATCATCGGCATGCTGGACTCTGTGGACGCGGGCTGGATCACCTTCCTGATGGTGGCGAACCTCTGCTTCTTCATCGCGGGCATGTTCATCGACCCGAACTCGGCGCTGCTGGTGCTGGTGCCGCCGCTCTTCCCGGTGGCGCAGTCGCTGGGCATCGACCCCGTTCATTTCGGCATGATCGTCACGCTGAACATCTCGCTGGGGATGATCACGCCGCCCTTCGGGCTCGACATCTTCGTCGCCTCCTCGACGCTGGGAAAGCCGGTGGCGCAGATCATCGGCGGGGTCTGGCCCTTCGTGGTGGTCAACATCCTCGTGCTGCTGCTGATCACCTACGTGCCGCAGATCTCGCTCTTCATCCCGAAACTGATCTTCGGCTGACGCGGCGCGCGGCGGCTCTCCACATCGCCGCGCGGCCCTGCTACACCTGCCGCAACATCGCGAGCAGAAGGGCCATGACATGACCACTCCGAAACCCGTTGTCCTGACCATCCTCGACGGCTGGGGGCTGCGCGACGAGACGGCGTACAACGCCCCGGCGCTGGCCAAGACCCCGACGATGGACCGGCTCTACGCCACCTGCCCGCATGCCAAGCTGACCACCTTCGGGCCCGAGGTTGGCCTGCCGACTGGGCAGATGGGCAACTCGGAGGTGGGTCACACCAACATCGGCGCGGGCCGCGTCGTGGCGATGGACCTCGGCCAGATCGACCTCGCGATCGAGGACGGGACCTTCTTCGGCAACGAGGCCATCCTCGACTTCGCCGCGAAGGTGAAGGCGGCGGGCGGCCGCGCGCACCTGATGGGCCTCGTCTCGGACGGCGGCGTGCACGGCCACATCACCCACATCAAGGCGGCGGTGAAGCTGCTGGTCGATCAGGGGCTCGAGGTGGTGCTGCACGCGATCACCGACGGCCGCGACGTGGCGCCGAAATCGGGCGAGGGCTTCGTGAGGGACCTTTCCGAAAGCCTGCCCGAGGGGGCCCGCATCGGCACGGTGATCGGCCGCTACTACGCCATGGACCGCGACAACCGCTGGGAGCGGGTCGAGACCGCCTATGACGCGATGGTGGACGGCAAGGGAGAGACCGCCCCCGACGCGGTCACCGCCGTTGCCCAGAGCTACGCGAAGGACAAGACCGACGAGTTCATCCCCGCCACGGTCGTCGGCGGCTACTCGGGGCTGAAATCGGGCGACGGGTTCTTCTGCCTCAACTTCCGCGCCGACCGCGCGCGCGAGATCCTCGCCGCCATCGGTGCGCCGGACTTCGACGGGTTCGAGCGGGAAAAGCCCGAGCTCTCGGCGCTGCTCGGCATGGTCGAGTATTCCGACAGGCACAACGCCTACATGACCACCGCCTATCCCAAACGGGTCATCGTCAACACGCTGGGCGAATGGGTGGCCAAGCACGGGCTGACGCAGTTCCGCCTCGCCGAGACCGAGAAGTATCCGCACGTCACCTTCTTCCTCAACGGCGGCAAGGAGACCCCGGAAGAGGGCGAGGACCGCTTCATGCCCAAATCGCCCAAGGTGGCGACCTACGACCTGCAGCCCGAGATGTCCGAGCCCGAGGTGGCCGAGCGCTTTGTCGACGCGATCGAGAAGGGCTATGACCTCATCGTCACCAACTTCGCCAACCCCGACATGGTCGGCCACACCGGCGATCTCGATGCCGCGATCAAGGCCTGCGAGGCGGTGGACGACGGGCTCGGCAAGGTGGTCGCGGCGCTCGAGAAGGTCGGCGGCGCGATGCTGGTGATCGCCGACCACGGCAATTGCGAGACCATGTGGGACGACGAGACGAACGGCCCGCACACCGCCCACACCACCAACCCGGTGCCGGTGATCCTCTTCGGCGGGCCCGAGGGCGCGACCGTGCATGACGGCATCCTTGCCGACGTCGCGCCGACGCTGCTGCAGCTGATGAACCTGCCGCAGCCCGGCGAGATGACCGGGACGAGCCTGATCGACAAATGAGAGCCGCCGCGCTGATCCTCTGCCTGATGGCGGGCCCGGCGCTGGCGCAGGCTCCGGGTGATGCCGCGCGCGCGGCGGCGCGGGCGCTCGAGGAAGCCTCGGTGCAGCTGTCGGAGGCCGAGACCTCGCGCGACCGCGTGAAGGCGCTGACCCTGACCGTCGAGGCCTACGAGGACGGGCTCGCCGCGCTGCGCGACGGTCTGCGCGAGGCCGCCATCCGCGAGACCGAGCTGAGCCGCCGCCTTGCCGCGCAGGAGGGCGAGGTGGCGCAGCTGCTGGGCGTGCTCTCGAGCCTCGGCACCACCGCCGCGCCCGAGGCGCTGCTGCACCCGGCGGGGCCGGTGGGCTCGGCGCGGGCGGGAATGCTGCTGGCGGCGGTGACGCCCGGGCTGGCGCAGGAGGCGCGCGACCTGCGCTCGGATCTCGACGAGGTGGCGCAGCTGCGCAGCCTGCAGGAAAACGCCGCGAAGACGCTGCGCGCGGGGCTCGCCGGGGTGCAGGAGGCGCGCACCGAGCTGAGCCAGGCGGTCGCCGACCGCACCGACCTGCCGATGCGCTTCACCGAGGACCCGGTGCGCACCGCCATCCTCATCGCCGCGACCGAAACGCTCGAGGGCTTCGCCTCGGGCCTGTCGAACATCTCGCAGGGCGAGACACCGAACACGCTGCCGCCGGTCGACGCGCGGCGCGGCGCGCTGCCGCTGCCGGTGCGCGGGCAGGTGCTGCGCCTGTCGGGCGAGGCGGATGCGGCCGGGGTCTCGCGCCCCGGCATCGTCATCGCCACGCTGCCGCAGGCCATCGTCACCACGCCCACCGCCGCCACCGTGCGCTATTCCGGCCCGCTGCTCGATTACGGGCTGGTGACGATCCTCGAGCCGCAGCCGGACCTGCTTTTCGTGCTGGCCGGACTCGACGAGACCTATGCCGCCACTGGGGAAATCCTCTCCGAGGGGGCTCCGGTCGGACTGATGGGGGATGCGGCAGGTGACAGCGCGTCACCGTCACGTGAAGCTTCCGGCGCTGGACGCACGGAAACCCTGTATATAGAGGTAAGAGAGGGCGACGCCCCCGTGGACCCGCTAGAATGGTTCGCCAGCGACAAGGGATGATCTGAGGATGAACAAGTTTCTGATGGCCGCAGTGGGCGGCACCGTGGCAGGCGTGGTGGCGACGACGCAGTTTGTCGGCCCGCTGCTCGCCCAGGAAGCCGAGAAGAACACCAGCGTCTATGAACAACTCGACCTCTTCGGCGACATCTTCGAGCGCATCCGCGCGCAGTATGTCACCGAGGTCGACGACAAGAAGCTGATCGAGGCCGCGATCAACGGCATGCTCACCTCGCTCGACCCGCATTCCAGCTACCTGCCGCCCGACGATGCCGCCGACATGCGCGTGCAGACCCGCGGCGAATTCGGCGGCCTCGGCATCGAGGTCACCCAGGAAGACGGCTTCGTGAAGGTCGTCTCGCCGATGGACGGCACCCCCGCCGCCGAGGCAGGGGTCCAGGCCGGTGACTTCATCACCCATGTGGACGGCGAGTCGGTGCTCGGCCTGTCGCTCGACGAGGCGGTGGACAAGATGCGCGGGCCGGTCGGCTCCGAGATCGTCATCACCGTGGTGCGCGAGGGCACGGATGAGCCCTTCGACATCTCGATCATCCGCGACACCATCACCCTGACCGCCGTGCGCACCCGCCGCGAGGGCGATACCGTGGTGCTGCGCGTCACCACCTTCAACGACCAGACCTATCCCAACCTCGAAGAGGGGCTGGCCAAGGAGATCGAGGCCGCCGGTGGCCCCGACAAGGTCAACGGCATCGTGCTCGACCTGCGCAACAACCCGGGCGGGCTGCTGACCCAGGCGATCAAGGTCGCCGACGCCTTCCTCGACAAGGGCGAGATCGTCTCGACCCGCGGCCGCAACGCCGCCGACGGCGAGCGCTACAACGCCACCGAGGGCGATCTGTCGAACGGCAAGCCGATGGTCGTGCTGATCAACGGCGGCTCGGCCTCGGCATCCGAGATCGTCGCCGGCGCGCTGAAGGATCACCGCCGCGCGGTGGTCGTCGGCACCAAGAGCTTCGGCAAGGGTTCGGTGCAGACGGTCATGCCGCTGCGGGGCGATGGCGCGATGCGCCTGACCACCGCGCGCTACTACACGCCCTCGGGCCGCTCGATCCAGGCGCTCGGCGTCTCGCCCGACATCGTCGTCGAGCAGCGTCCGCCCGAGCCGCAGGAGGATGAGGCCACGACCCCGGGCTTCGGCCGCTCCGAGGCCGACCTGCGCGGCGCGCTCGACAACGACAGCCTGACCGAGGACGAGATCCGCCAGATCGAGGAAGACCGGGCCAAGGCCGAGGAAGCCGCGAAGCTGCGCCAGGACGACTACCAGCTGGCCTATGCGATCGACATCCTGAAGGGCCTCAGCGTGCTCGGCGACGAGCAGGTGCTGATGCAGCAGGCGCAGGCGACCGACAAGTAAGGGAGTGATCCCGCAAGACCGGCAAGGCGCGTCCCGAGGGGCGCGCCTTTGCTTTTGCGGCGCCACTTCCAAATCCGCCCCTCGGGCGCTAGCGTGCGCCGCGACACACGAAGCAGGATGATGCCCATGACCCCCCAAGAGATCGCCGCGCTGCCCTACCGCCGCAACGTCGGCGTGATGCTCGTCAATGCCGCCGGGCACGTCTTCGTCGGCCAGCGGCTCGACAGCGAGATCCCCGCCTGGCAGATGCCGCAGGGCGGGATCGACAAGGGCGAGGCGCCGCGGGAGGCCGCCCTGCGCGAGCTTGAGGAAGAGATCGGCGTCAGCCCCTCGCTGGTCACCGTCGAGGCCGAGACCGACGGCTGGCTCGCCTACGACCTGCCGCATGACATCGTGCCGCGCATCTGGAAGGGCCGCTACAAGGGGCAGGAGCAGAAGTGGTTCCTGCTGCGCTTCCACGGCGAGGACGCGCAGGTGAACATCCAGACCGAGCACCCGGAATTCTCGGAATGGTGCTGGCTGCCGGCGGACGAGGTGCTGGGCCAGATCGTGCCCTTCAAGCGCCCGGTCTACGAGCGGGTGATCGCGGCCTTCCGGGACAAGCTGTGATCCGCAGCGCGCTTGTCGTCCTGCTTCTCTGGACTGCCGGGCCGGCCTTTGCGCTGAAGTGCCTGCCGCCGGACGTGGCGCGCGACGTGCGCGCCGCCGAGGGCGGGCAGACCGAGTGGATCGCGGTGAACGGGATGCTCGAGACCGGCACGGTGCCGCGCAGCGCGGGCGAGGTGCCGGCGCGGTTCTGGGGCTGGAGCCTCGGCAAGGGCGGGTTCAGCCGCCCCTTCGATGCGCACATCACCCTGCGGGTCTCGTGCTACGGGCCATGGTGCGGCAGCGCCGAGAGCGGCCCGATGGCGGCACTGCTGAAGCGCGAGGAGGGCCGGCTGGTGCTGATCGCCGACCCCTGCAACGCCAACCGCTGGCCGGAACCCAGCGCCCGCCAGGTGAAGGCGCTGGAGAAGAGCTGCGGCCCGGGCTGCCGCTGACCTCAGCGCAGCCGGTGCAGCAGCTCGAGCGAGGCGTAGCCGTCGGGCACCACGCCCACCGCCCGCTGGTAGTCGCGCAGCGCCTTGACCGTGTTCGGCCCGATGCGCCCGTCGGCCCCCGAGGGGTCGAAGCCCGCCTGCTTCAGCCGTACCTGCAGCTCCTTGCGCTCGTCGCTGGTCAGCGCGCGCTCGTCGTCGGGCCAGCTCGAGTGGATCGGCGCACCGCCCATGATCCGGTCGCCGAGGTGCCCGACCCCGATCACGTAGGCGTCGGCGGCGTTGTAGCGCGAGATCACCTTGAAGTTCTTGAAGGTCAGGAAGGCCGCGCCCTTGTAGCCCGCCGGCAGCAGCAGCTTGGCCGCGCCGAAATCCTGCACCGCGCGCCCGTCCATGCCGACCACGCCCAGCTTCGCCCAGTCCGAGGGCATGCGGTCGGTGCTGCCCGCGAGCTCGTAGTCGAAGCCGCGCGGCAGCTGCACCTCGACGCCCCAGGGCTGGCCGTGGATCCAGCCGTTCTCGGCAAGGTAATGCGCGGTCGAGGCCAGTGCGTCGGCGGGGTTGTCCGACCAGATGTCGCGCTTGCCGTCGCCGGTCCAGTCCACCGCCAGCGCGCGGTAGGACGACGGGATGAACTGCGTGTGCCCCATCGCCCCGGCCCAGCTGCCGGTCATCTTCTCGGCGGTGGTGTCGCCGTCCTGCACGATGCGCAGCGCGTCGATGAGCTGGCCCTCGAAGAAGGAACCCCGCCGCGAGCCGTAGGCCAGCGTCGCCAGCGCCGGGATCACCGGATGCGTGCCGCGATGGGTGCCATAGGCGCTCTCCATGCCCCAGATTGCCAGCACCACCTGCCGGTCGACGCCGTAGCGCGCCTCGATCTGCCGCAGCAGCTGGTCATTGGCCGCCAGCGCCGCGCGCCCGTTCTCGATCCGCGTGTCCGAGACCGCCGAGCCGAGGTAGTCCCAGAGCGTCTTGGTGAACTCGGCCTGGTTGTTGATCTTGTGCAGCGCGTCGGCATCGAGCGCCACGTTGCGCAGCGCGGCGTCGAGCGTGCGCTCGCCGATCCCCTCGGCCCGGGCGCGCTCGCGGAAGCCGCCGAGCCAGCGCGCGAAGTCCTGCTGCACCTCGCTCGAGGGCACCACCTGCGCCACCGGCGCCGGCGCCGCCGCGGCAAAGGCCATCGGGCGCAGCGACGGGCGTTGCGAGATCACCGGGGCGGTAAAGTCGTCTATGCGCTCGGCCTGCACCTGCGTGGCCATGAGGCACAGCGCGAGGCCGGAAAGGCTCCGTTTCATCTGGGGTCACCTACTGCTCGTGTTCTTATTGCCTGAAAGGCTACCCCGGACCGGCCGATTTGCGAAGGGCGCGCGGCGATCACTTTTCGCACCATCGGCGAGACCTCGCGGACCTCGCGCCCGCGCGGCCCTCAGAGCTGGATGGCGCAGCTGCCCCGCTCGGCCTCCATCCGCGCCATGAAGGCGCGCAGCATCGGCACGCGCTCGGGGCGGAAGAAGGTGCCCAGCACCTCCATCGCGGCCATCCGGTCGAGCCGGAAGGTGCGGTAATCCTCGCGCAGCAGGCACCAGGCGATCAGGCAGTGCGAATTGTCGAGCAGCAGCAGCGACAGCGGCTTCACCTCGCGCTGCGTCGCGGCGCCCTGAGCGTCGCGGTAGTCGAAGCGGATGTGCCGTTCTTCGCGGCAGGCGCTGCGCAGGAGTGCCGCGTCGATGGTGGGCGGGGCAGGGGGCGAGAAGCGGTGCGCGGTCAGCACCGCGTGGCGCAGCTGGTGGGCCTGCCGCTCGGGCAGGCGGGCGCGCAGCTTGGCCAGCGCGTTGCGCGCCGAATGCGCCAGCGCCGGGTCGGCCAGCGCCGCGACCTCGCGCAGCCCCAGCACCAGCGCCTCGAGCTCGTCCTCGTCGAAGGAGAGCGGCGGCAGGTGCGGATCCTCGATCAGGGTGAAGCCGTAGCCCGCCTCGCCGTCGATCACCGCGCCGAGCCCGCGCAGCGCGCCGATGTCGCGGTAGAGCGTGCGTTCCGACACCCCCGTCTCCTGCGCCAGCGTGGCGGCGGTGACGGGCGAGGGCAGGCGGCGCATCGCCTGCATGAGCTGGAAGAGGCGTAGGGTGCGGGACATGGATGCGATCATCCTGCACCCTGCTGACAGTTTCCGGCAAGAGCCGCGGCTAGGGTCCGAGGGGCCGGCACCCCATTCCCTTCCAAGTCCCGAAAAGGACCTTCCCATGCTGACCCTGATTTCCTTCCCGCCCGCCCTCGGCGAGCCCTCCAACAGCCCGTTCTGCGTCAAGGCCATGCTGCTCCTGCAGATGTCCGGCGAGGACTGGGAGCCGCGCTTCGTGCCGATGCCCGAGGGGCCCTACGGCAAGCTGCCGGTGCTCGAGACGCCGCAGGGCACGGTGCCGGACAGCGCCCTCATCCAGCGCTGGCTCGAGGCGCGCGGCGCCGATTTCTTCCCCGGTTTCGACGCCGCCGCGCGCGGCATGGCCCAGGCGGTGATGCGCATGGCCGAGGACAGCCTCCGCCCGCACATGGCGCATGACCGCTGGCTCGACGCCCGGGTCTGGCCGCGCTTCTTCCCCGAGGTGTTCAGGGGCATGCCCGAGGGGCTCGAGGCCAAGGTGCAGGAGGGCCAGCGGCAGGGCATGACGTGGCTGGGCATCGCGCGCTACTCGGAAGAGGACCGCTGCGCGCTGGCCTCGATGGACATGGACGCGCTGGTGGCGGTGCTGGGCGAGGGGCCGTGGCTCTTCGGCGCGCGGCCCACGGCAGCGGATGCCTCGGTGCTGCCGGTGCTGAGCATGATCGACCGTCTGCCCGGCGACACCGCGCTGCGCCGGGCGCTGCGCGCGAGGCAGCCGCTCATGGACTACGTCGCGCGCGGGCGAGAGGCGCTCTACGCGCCGCTCAACGCTCGGCTCTACGTGTCCGGCTGACCTTGCGGGCGGTCTTCTCGTCCTTCTTGCGGGCCTGCACGTCCTTGCGGCGCGCGGGTCCGCCCTTGCCGCCCGGGCCCTTGGGTCCCTTGCCCTTCGGCCCGCCCGGCGTCTTCTTGAAGCGCCCGAAGCCCGCGGGCTTGCGGCTGCGCGGCGCCTCGATCTGCTCGCCCGCAAGCTCCAGAAGTTCCAGCCCGATGCCGCCGGTCACCGGCGTGACGTCCACCAGCTTCACCTTCACCCGCTGGCCGAGCGTGATGAGCGTGCCGGTGTCGGCCCCCATCAGCGTGCCCGCGTCGCGATCGAAGTGGAAGAACTCGTTGCCGAGGTTGCGGATCGGCACCAGCCCGTCGGCGCCGCTCTCGTCGAGCTTCACGAAGACCCCGAACTTGGCGATGCCGCTGATCCGCCCGCCGAATTCCGCGCCGACGCGCTCGGACAGGTAGGAGGCGAGGTAGCGGTCGGTGGTGTCGCGCTCGGCCATCATCGAGCGCCGCTCGGTGTCCGAGATGTGCTCGGCGGTCTGCTGCAGCCGCTCGATGTCCTCGGGGCTCAGCCCGTCGTCACCCCAGCCATGCGCGGTGATCAGGCCGCGGTGCACGATGAGGTCCGAGTAGCGGCGGATCGGCGAGGTGAAATGCGCGTAGTTGCGCAGCGCGAGGCCGAAGTGCCCGAAGTTCTCGGGGTTGTAATAGGCCTGCGTCATCGAGCGCAGCGTGGCGAGGTTGATGAGCTCGGCATCCTCGCGCCCCGCCGCGTCGTGCAGCAGCTTGTTGAGATGCGAGGTCTTCAGCACCTGCCCCTTGGCCAGCGTCAGCCCCGAGGCGATCGCCGTCTCGCGCAGCGCGTCGAGCTTCTCGGGCGGCGGCTCCTCGTGCACGCGGAAGAGCAGCGGCACGCGCTTGGCGATCAGCGTCTCGGCCGCGGCGACGTTGGCGAGGATCATGAACTCCTCGATCAGCTTGTGCGCGTCGAGCCGCTCGACGAAGTTCACCGAGGAGACGGTGCCGTCCTCGGCCAGCACGATCTTGCGCTCGGGCAGCTCCAGATCCAGCGGCTGGCGCCGCTCGCGGGCCGCGCGCAGGGCGTAGTAGGCGTCGTAGAGCGGGCGGATCACGTCATCCAGAAGCGGCCCGGTCTTGTCGTTGGGCTGCCCGTCCATGGCCCGCTGCACCTCGGCGTAGTTGAGCGAGGCGGGCGAGCGCATCAGGCCGCGCACGAAGCTGTGCGAGCGCTTGTTGCCCTCGGAATCGATCACCATGCGCACGGCGATGCAGGCGCGCGGCACGCCCTCGTGCAGCGAGCAGAGATCGCCCGACAGCCGGTCGGGCAGCATCGGCACGACGCGGTCGGGGAAGTAGCTCGAGTTGCCGCGCTTCTTGGCCTCGCGGTCGAGCTGAGAGCCCGGCAGCACGTAATGCGCCACGTCGGCGATGGCGACCCAGATCACGTGGCCGCCGGGGTTCTTCGGATCCTCGTCGGGCTCGGCGTAGCAGGCGTCGTCGTGGTCGCGCGCATCCGAGGGGTCGATGGTGACCAGCGGCAGCTCGCGCAGGTCGGTCCGGCCCTTGAGCCCGGCGGGCTTCATCCGGTCGGCCTCTTCCAGCACCTTCGCGGGGAAGTCGTCCGGGATGCCGTGCTGGTGGATGGCGATGAGCGAGACCGCCCGCGGCTCCGAGGGATCGCCGAGCCGCATCACGATGCGCGCCTTCGGCAGCCCCATGCGCGAGGCGCGCGGCCCGGCCTGCTCGGCCTCGACCAGCTCGCCGTCCTTGGCGCCGCCCATGGCGTCGGGGGCGACCAGCCATTCCTTGTCGGCGCCCTTGTCGATCGGCACGATCCGCCCGCCCTCGGGGCTCTTGCGGAAGATGCCGACGATCTTGCGCGGGCTCACGCCGATCTTGCGAATGAGCCGCGCCTCGTAATTGTGGTCGGCCTCGTGCACCACCTGCAGCTTGGCAAGGATGCGGTCACCCTCGCCGAGCGCCGGGTCCGAGGCGCGCAGCACCAGCAGCACGATGGGCTCGACACCCTCGCCGTGCCATTCCAGCGGCTGCGCGAAGAGATCGCCGCTCTCGTCCGGCGCCTTGACCTGCAGCACCGACACCGGCGGCAGCCGGTCCGGGTCGCGGTACGTCTTGTGCCGCTTCTCGAGGTGACCCTCGGCCTCGAGCTCCTTGAGGATGCGCTTGAGGTCGATCCGCGCAGAGCCCTTGATGCCAAAGGCCTTGGCGATGTCACGTTTCGCGGTCTGGGTCGGGTGCGCCATGATCCAGTCGAGGATCTCGGCTTTCGAAGGCAATTTGCTCATGCCGCAGCCGTAACACGCGCCGCCGTCAGCGTCATCGCGATTCTCGCCGGCCCGGTGCTGCCCGACGCCGCGCCCGTGGCACCGGAGGGATATGCGTATTTGAAAAGAGAAGAAGCCCCGGGACACGCGCGCCCGGGCGTTCTGGCAGGTCAACATATCCGCGGGGGGAGGCGCCGCGGGCGCGTGGCGGCGGCGCGCCGTCCTCATCGCGTTTGCACGCGCGCGCGCCGCGCTGTAGCCAAGGGCAAACCACACCGGAGTTGCGCTCATGACCATCCAGCCCACCGATCCCGTCCAGTTGACCGCCGACCTCATCCGCTGCCCGTCGGTCACCCCCGAGGAGGGCGGCGCGCTGGTGTTGCTGCAGGGCCTGCTGGAAGCGGCGGGCTTTGCCTGCACGCGGGTCGACCGGGGCGGCGTCGCCAACCTCTTCGCCCGCTGGGGCGAGAAGGGCCACGCGAAGAGCTTCGGCTTCAACGGCCATACCGACGTGGTGCCGGTGGGCGATCTTGCCGCCTGGACCGTCGATCCCTTCGGCGCCGAGGTGAAGGACGGGATCATGTACGGGCGCGGCGCGACCGACATGAAGTCCGGCGTCGCCGCCTTTGCTGCCGCCGCCATCGACTTCGTGCGCGCGACCCCGCCCGAAGGGGCCATCGTGCTGACCATCACCGGCGACGAGGAGGGCGACGCGGTGGACGGCACCACGGCGCTGCTCGATTACATGGACGCCGAGGGCGAGCGCATGTCGATCTGCATCGTCGGCGAGCCGACCTGCCCCGAGGAAATGGGCGACATGATGAAGATCGGCCGCCGCGGCTCGATGAACGCGCATTTCACCATGACCGGCAAGCAGGGCCACTCGGCCTACCTGCACCGCGCGCTGAACCCGATGCCCGCCATGGCGCGGCTGATGGACCGGCTGTCCTCGCACGTGCTCGACGAGGGCACCGACCATTTCGACCCCTCGACGCTGGCGGTGGTGACCATCGACACCGGCAACCCGGCGACCAACGTCGTGCCCGCGCAGACCCGCGCCACGCTCAACATCCGCTTCAACGACATCCACACCGGCGCCTCGCTGTCGGACTGGTTGCGCGCCGAGACCGCCAAGGTCGACGCCGAGTTCGGCACCCGCACCGAGGTGAAAATCAAGATCTCGGGCGAGGCCTTCCTCACCCCTCCGGGGCCGCTCTCGGAGCTGGTGGCGAAATCGGTCGAGGCCGAGACCGGGCGCATTCCCGAGCTCTCGACCACGGGCGGCACCTCGGACGCGCGCTTCGTGCGGCACCACTGCCCGGTGGTCGAGTTCGGCCTCGTCGGCAAGACGCTGCACCAGGTCGACGAGAACGTCGAGGTGGCGCAGATCACCCAGCTGAAGGCGATCTACACCCGGATGCTGCGCGACTACTTCGCCTGAACCGGGGCGCCGGGCTCAGAGCCAGCCCAGAAGGCGCCACCACAGGAAGTCGAGCGGCAGCAGGATCACCACGGTGATCAGCCCCAGCGGCAGGATGAGACGGGCGAGATGCGAGAGCCTCTCGCCCGAGAGCTGCATCGCCACCACCAGCGGCGCCACCTGGTAGGCGAAGAACAGCGTCGAGAAGCCCAGCACCTGGGTCATCAGCACGGCTTCGATCCCGAAGCCGCTGGCCTGCGCGAGATCGGGCGCGAGCGGGGTCAGCACCGCCGGGACGCCGGGGTTGGTGGTCAGCATCGCCGTCAGGATCGCCATGCCCGCCAGCGACATGTAGTTGAGGAAGTCCTGCCCCGGCTCGAGCGGCAGCACGCTCTGCAGCGCCGCGCCGACGACCGCGCCCAGCCCCGAGCCCTGCACCACCGCGCCAAGCGCCAGCGCCCCGGCGACAAAGAGCAGCATTCCGAAATCCACCGCCTGCCGGAAGGCGGGGGGCGCCACCACGCCGACGCCCGGCAGCAGCAGCAGGATCGCGGCGCCCATGCCCACCCATGCGGCGTTGATCCCGTGCAGCCGGTCGGTCATCCACAGCGCCAGCGTCACCAGCAGCACCAGCGCGACGCGGATCTGCGCGCGGGTCTCGGTCGGCGTGGCCCCGGCGCTGGCCTCGTCGGCGGGCGCCAAGGCCGGGGCGCTGGCGGTGGCGGGGAAGAGCCGCAGGGTCAGCGCGACGATCAGCGCCGCCTTCACCAGCCCGAGCACCGGGTAGTGCAGGGCGAGGTACTCGAAATAGCCGAGCTGCACGCCGAGGATCGTGTCGGCGGCGCCGGTCAGCACCATGTTGGGCAGGTTCGAGGGCAGGATCGCGCAGCTCGGCAGGTTACAGCCCGTCGCCAGCACCACGGCGATGCCGATGCGCCCGCGCGAGCCCCGCGCGAAGCCTGCCCGGTCCGCCAGCGCCATGCCGATCGGCACCAGCACCACGGCGCGGCCCATCGACGAGGGCATGACGAAGCCGAGCGCCATGGCCAGCAGCATCAGCCCCGACAGCAGCCGCGCGTAGGAGCCGGTGAGCGCCGGGGCCATGCCCCGGGCCAGCCGGGCGGCAAGGCCCGAGCCGGAGATCGCCTCGCCGATCACGAAGCCCGAGATGATCAGCCAGCTCGCGGTCGAGGTGAAGCCGGAGAAGACCACCGCCGGCGTGGCCAGCCCGGGCATCAGCAGCGCGGTGAAGAAGATCAGGCTCGCGAGGTAGCCCGGCACCAGTGCCGTGGACCAGAGCGTCAGCGTCACCAGCACGATGCCGAGGATGCGCCCCTGCTCGAGGCTGAGCGCCTGCGGCGGCGCCCAGCCGAGCCAGACCGCGAACGCGATCATCGCGCCGAGGAAGAGCGGTTTCGGGGCGATCTGGACGGCGGATTTCATCGCTCTCTCCTGCTCGTTTCCGCAGCGTCCGCGTCCGTCCGGATGCCCCTGCGTCAGGGGCGCGATTCGCGCTTTGCGGGCTTGGCTGCGCGCGGCCTGCCGCCCTGCGCTAACCCTCGGGGGCGTCGAAGGAAATCCTGGCGCTCCCGTGGCGGCGCGAAAATTTTGCCGCGTTGCGACATTCCTGCCACGGCCCATCCGCTGCGTGGAGTTGCGGTAGACGAACCGCGCTGCCTTGCGTATCCTCACGGCAAAACGGGGCGCTTACGATCCCGACTTACAGAGGCAGTACTGGCATGTTCCCCGAACGGTTTTCGAACCTTCCGGCTTACGCGTTTCCGCGCCTGCGGGCGCTGCTCGATTCCTTCGAGCCGGGCGGCGAGGTCATCCACATGACCATCGGCGAGCCCAAGCATCCCTTCCCGGCCTTCGTCGGAGAGGTGCTGGCGGCGCATGTCCACGAGCTCGGCAAATACCCGCCCAACGAGGGCACGCTGGAACTGCGCGAGGCGATCGCCGGCTGGATCGGGCGCCGCTACGGCGTGAGCGTCGATCCCGACACCCAGATCGCCACGGTCAACGGCACCCGCGAGGGGCTCTACAACGCCGCGATGGCGCTCTGCCCCGAGACCAAGAACGGGCAGCAGCCGGTGGTGCTGATGCCCAACCCCTTCTACCAGGTCTACGCGGTCGCCACGCTCTCGGTCGGCGCCGAGCCGGTCTACGTGAACGCCACGCCCGAGAATGGCCACCTGCCCGATCTCGCGGGCCTGCCCGAGGAGCTGCTGGCACGCACCGCGCTGGTCTACCTCTGCTCGCCCGCCAACCCGCAGGGCGCCGTGGCGGACCGCGCCTACTGGGAGACGCTGATCGCGCTTGGCGAGAAGCATGATTTCCAGATCCTCGCGGACGAGTGCTACTCCGAGATCTACCGTGGCGAGGCCCCGGTGGGCGCGCTGCAGGTGGCGACCGAGATGGGTGCGGATCCCGAGCGCGTGGTGATCTTCCACTCGCTCTCGAAACGCTCGAACCTGCCCGGGCTGCGCTCGGGCTTCGTGGCGGGCGGGCCCGAGAGCCTGCGCCGGATCAAGCAGCACAAGTCCTTTGCCGGCGCGCCGCTGCCGCTGCCCATCCAGCGCGTCTCGGAACGCGTCTGGGCGGACGAGGCGCATGTCGAGGAGAACCGCGCGCTCTACCTCGAGAAGTTCGAGCTGGCGGACCGCATCTTCGGCAACGTGCCGGGCTACATGCCGCCGCGCGCCGGGTTCTTCCTCTGGCTGCCGGTCGAGGATGGCGAGGACGCGGCGCTGAAGCTCTGGAAGGAGACCGGCGTGCGCGTGCTGCCGGGCGCGTACCTCTCGCGCGATACCGAGGCGGGGAATCCGGGGAAGGGGTTCCTCAGGGTGGCTCTCGTGGCATCCCGCGAGGAAACCGAACGGGGGCTGACCCGGATCCGGGACTGCCTGTACGGGCAATAAGAAAAAACGACGAGGCGAGCGATGGCATATCAGGTGAAGGGGCGTGACCCGCTCTTCGACAGCAACATGCAGGCCGCGATCGAAAAGCGGGGCAGGGAGCTGGGCGGCATCGCCCTGATTTTCCTCGGCCTCTTGGCGGCGGCGATGATCGGCTCCTACACGCCGGACGATCCGTCGTGGCTCTCGGCCACCGACGCGCCGGTGCAGAACTGGCTCGGGCGGCTCGGCGCCTCGATCGCCGCGCCGCTGTTCATGATCGTCGGGCTCGGCAGCTGGGGCCTCGCGCTGGTGCTGCTGGTCTGGGGCGTGCGCTTTGCCCTGCACCGCGGCGACGAGCGCGCCGTCTCGCGCGTCGTCTTCGCCCCGATCTGGATCGCGCTCGCCTCGGTCTATGCCGCCGGGCTCACCACCGGGCCGGAATGGACCCACAGCTTCGGCCTTGGCGGGCTCTTCGGCGACATGATGATGGGCACGGCGCTCGGCATCCTGCCGCTGAGCGCTGGCTTCGGGCTGAAACTGCTGACCGTGCTGCTGGGCGGCGGGCTCTTGGCGATGGGGGCCTTCGTGCTCGGCTTCACCAAGCCCGAGCTGCAGGGCGTGTCGCGCTTCCTGCTGGTCGGGTTGATCATGTCCTACGCCTCGCTGCTGTCGGTGCTGGGCCGCGGCGCGGGGGGCGCCATGGCCGCCGCGCAGAAGGCGCAGGCGGCGCATTCCGATCGCCGCGCCCGCCGCGCCGAGGAGGCCGCCGAGGCCGAGGCCTGGGCCAACACCCGCTACGGCGACACCGAGGCGGAAGACGACTACGACTACGAGGAGCCGCAGCACCACTACGCGCCCGAGCCGCCGATCCGGCGCCCGGTTGCCGCTCCTGTGGCCGCGCCCGCCGTCCATGCCGCGCCGCAGGTCTCGCGGGTGCGTCGCGCCGCGCCGCCGCCGCTCGAACTGGAGCCTGAAGAGCCCGAGCTGCTCGACGAGGACGACGCCTATGCCTACGCGCAGATGCAGGCCTGGGAGCAGGCCGCGGCCCCCGTGCACGCGCCCGCCCCGACGCCGATTCCGCGCCCCGCGCCCGAGCCGGTGAAGAAGCCGGGCCTGCTGGCCCGCATCACCCGCCGCGCCGAGCCTGAACCCGAACCCGAAAATTATGACGACGAGGTCGAGCTCTTGCCGATCGAACCCGACAACGGCGAGGACCGGATCCGCGCCAAGATCGCCCACGCGGTGAAGAGCCGCAAACGCCCCGCCATCCCCTCGTTCGGCAGCGCCAGCCGCACCGAGGACCCCAGCAAGCCGCTGACCAAGGGTCGCGGCCGTGGTCCGGCGCCGCTGATCTACAAGCCGACGCAGCTCCTGCGCGCCGAGCCGCCGCTGACCGCTGCCCAGGCGGCGCAGGCGCTGCCGCCCGAGCCGCCGCTCACCGCCACCCGCGCCGCGGTGCCGGGATCGCGCGCCGTGCCGCCCGCGCCCGAGCACATGCCCGCGCCCTCGGTGCACCAGGGCCATGGCCGGAGCTCGGGCCCCGCGCCCTTCACCCATGCCGAGGATCCCTATGCCGCGGCGCAGGGCTTCGACGATTTCCGCGACTTCGACGATTACGGCGATTACGGCGACGAGCCGGCTCCGGCGGCCCCCGCCGCCTACCGCGCCCAGCCCGTCCTCACCGCGACGCGCCACGCAAGCCCGGCGCCCGCCGTGCAGGCCTATGCCGAGGACGCTTACGCCGAGGATGACTACGTCGAGGATGACTACGCCGCGGACGACTATTCCGACGACGGCTACGGCGAGGACGAATACCGCGACGCCGGCTACGGCGAGGACGTGGGCGGCGATTTCGACATCGACGACGAGGACGACGGCTACGACGTGCAGAGCTGGTCGGCCGAAGGGGGCCACGGCGGCATGGCGCGCCCGGCGATCCCCGTCGCGCAGCCCCGCAAGGTCGTGCAGAAGCCCGAGCCGCGGGTGATGCAGCCGTCGCGCCGCGCCCAGGCCGAGGCGCAGCCGTCGCTCGGCTTCGACCACCGCGCCATCGACTACGAGCTGCCGCCGCTGCACCTGCTGGCCAGCGCCGACAACATCGAGCGACACGTGCTTTCGGACGAGGCGCTGGAAGAGAACGCGCGGATGCTGGAATCGGTGCTCGACGATTACGGCGTGAAGGGCGAGATCGTCTCGGTCCGCCCCGGCCCCGTGGTCACCATGTACGAGCTCGAGCCCGCCCCGGGCCTCAAGGCCAGCCGGGTGATCGGCCTCGCCGACGACATCGCGCGCTCGATGTCGGCGCTCTCGGCGCGCGTCTCGACCGTGCCGGGCCGCTCGGTGATCGGCATCGAACTCCCGAACGACAAGCGCGAGATGGTCTCGTTCCGCGAGATCCTCTCGAGCCGCGACTATGACAACGGCACCCAGCGCCTGCCGCTGGCGCTCGGCAAGGACATCGGCGGCGATCCCGTGGTCGCCAACCTCGCCAAGATGCCCCACCTGCTGATCGCCGGCACCACCGGCTCGGGCAAGTCGGTGGCGATCAACACGATGATCCTGTCGCTGCTCTACAAGCTCACCCCCGAGGACCTGCGGCTGGTGATGATCGACCCGAAGATGCTGGAACTCAGCGTCTACGACGGCATCCCGCACCTGCTCTCCCCCGTCGTCACCGATCCCAAGAAGGCCGTCGTGGCGCTGAAGTGGGTCGTGGGCGAGATGGAGGACCGCTACCGCAAGATGTCCAAGATGGGCGTGCGGAACATCGACGGCTACAACGGCCGCGTCGCCGAGGCGCTGAAGAAGGGCGAGATGTTCAAGCGCACCGTCCAGACCGGCTTCGACGACGAGACCGGCGAGCCGGTGTTCGAGACCGAGGAGTTCGAGCCGCGCCGGATGCCCTACATCGTCGTCATCGTCGACGAGATGGCCGACCTGATGATGGTCGCGGGCAAGGAGATCGAGGCCTGCATCCAGCGCCTCGCGCAGATGGCGCGGGCCTCGGGCATTCACCTCATCATGGCGACGCAGCGTCCCTCGGTGGACGTGATCACCGGCACGATCAAGGCCAACTTCCCCACCCGGATCTCCTTCCAGGTGACCTCGAAGATCGACAGCCGCACCATTCTCGGCGAGATGGGCGCGGAGCAGCTGCTCGGCATGGGCGACATGCTCTACATGGCCGGCGGCGCCAAGATCACCCGCTGCCACGGTCCCTTCGTGTCCGACGAGGAGGTCGAGGAGGTGGTGAACCACCTCAAGGCCTTCGGTCCGCCGGAATACGTGTCGGGCGTGGTGCAGGGACCGGATGACGAGAAGGCCGAGAACATCGACGCGGTGCTGGGCCTCAACACCGGCGGCAACACCGAGGGCGAGGACGCGCTCTACGACCAGGCCGTCGCGATCGTGATCAAGGACCGCAAGTGCTCGACCTCCTACATCCAGCGCAAGCTCGGCATCGGCTACAACAAGGCCGCCCGGCTCGTGGAGCAGATGGAGGAAGAGGGCGTTGTCTCGCCCGCGAACCACGTCGGCAAGCGCGAGATCCTCGTTCCCGAGCAGTGAGCCCCATCCCCGCGCCGCGCTTCTGGCAGGTGCCGGGCGGGCGTATTTGAAAAGAGAAGAAGCCCGGGAGTGCGCGCTCCCGGGCTTTTCTTTCGTGTCGGAATGTCCTTGCGGAAGCCGCCCGTGGCGGAGGGGGCGGCGCGCGGGTTCTGGGCGGAGCCACGCCGCCCGTGGCGCGCCGGGGCTTTGATCGGGCCGCGGGCTGCCCTAGATAGGCATCGACGCCTGCCTGCTATCGCATATCCGCGGCGCGGCATGCGACAGATCGGCAGATCCCGAGCAGAAGGACCGAAACCTATGATCCGCACTCTCATCGCCGCGCTCACGGCGCTTGTGCTCACCACGCTGCCGGCCGCGGCGCAGAAGCTCTCGCTGGGCGAGGTGTCCCAGTACCTGAACTCGATCCAGTCGGCGAAGGGCCAGTTCACCCAGATCAACAACGACGGCTCTATCTCGACCGGCACGATCTCGATCAAGCGTCCGGGCAAGGTGCGCTTCGAGTACAACCCGCCGGACCAGGCGCTGGTGCTGGCCTGGGCGGGGGCGGTCTACGTCTTCGACAAGAAGCTGGGCGGCCAGCCCGAGACCTACCCGCTGAGCCAGACGCCGCTCTCGATCATCTTGGCGCAGAACGTGAACCTCGGCCGCGCCGGCATGGTGACCGGGCACGGCTACGACGGCACCGCCACCACGGTGACCGCGCAGGATCCCGAGCATCCCGACCGCGGCTCGATCCAGATGAAGTTCACCGGCAACCCGGTGCAGCTGCGCCAGTGGGTGATCACCGACGGCAACGGCTCGAAGACCACGGTGGTGCTGGGGGCGCTGGACAATGCCTCGCTGCCGAACTCGATCTTCGACGTGAACAACGTGAAATGAGCCCGCAGGGGGAGCCTAAAAGGCGAAGGCCGGGCGATCTGCCCGGCCTTCTGCCTTTTTCCGTCAGGGGGTCACCAGCGGCGCGCCTGCCGGCAATTCTCCAGCTGCACCTCGTAGACCACGGCGCGGTTGCCCACGTCCTCGGCCACGCGTAGCAGCCAGGACTTGCCGTTGTAGGTGCCGCGCGAATAGCCGCCGCGGCCCTCGTGGTAGGCGAGGTACTGGTTGCGCGCGTCGCGCAGGCTGATTCCCAGCCGGTCGCGGCTGCCGGCCATGTACCAGCCCATGAAATCCGCCGCGTCGCTGATGTCGTCGCGGTCGGCGCGCCAGCGCCCGGTCTCCTTGAGATACTCGTCCCAGGTGCCGTCGAGCGCCTGGCTGTAACCGAAGGCCGAACTCTGCCGGCCGTAGGGAATCACCCCGAGCGCGTACCGGAAGGGCGTGCGCGCATCCGAGATGAACTTGCTCTCCTGGTAGATCGTCGCCATCTGCACGTGGACGGGAACCCCCCACTTGCGTTCCGCCGCGCGGAAGGCGCGGATGTACTGTGGGCGCTCACGGATGATGGCGCATGCGTCCTCTAGGTCATTGGGGGCGCGGCCTGCACCGCCGCCACCGCAGGACGCCGCCAACAAGACCAGCGTCGCCGCGCGAAGCCATCTGCTCATCTGCCTCTCGCTTTTTTCTGCTCTTATGGAAGTTTTTTGCCTTTTGTTGACAGGGATTTTACCGCAAAGCCACCCGCGTTGGAATCACAATTCTTTCAAGTGGCTCGCGCGGATATCCGCCAAACTGTCGGCCTGGGGTCCACAGTGTGTTTCCGCCGGTGCATGGCAGGGCGTTGGACATGTTGCCGCAAAAATGTCAAAAATTGTTCTCAGAGGTGAACATGCACACAGCGCGCGCCAAATATCATCTGGGCCAGGTCGTTCGGCACCGCAAGCACCCGTTCCGGGGGGTGGTGTTCGACGTCGACCCCGAGTTCAGCAACACCGAGGAATGGTACGAGGCCATTCCCGAGGACTCGCGCCCGCGTCGCGAGCAGCCCTTCTACCACCTGCTGGCCGAGAACGAGCAGAGCTTCTACGTGGCCTATGTCTCGGAACAGAACCTCGTCGCCGATTATTCCGGCGAGCCGGTGGAGCACCCCGACATCCCCGATCTCTTCGGGGCCTTCGTCGATGGCAGCTACGAGCTGCACTTCCAGCTGAACTGAGCGAGTCGCCGGAAGGGGCAAGAGCCTTGGAAGGCTCTTGCAAATTTCTTCGAAGAAATTTGGGCCGCGTCAGGCCGCGTCGCGCAGGGCGTCGACGAAGGCGCTGACGTCCGACGGGGTCAGCGACCAGTCGCAGACCAGCCGGCCGGTCAGCAGCTCGGCATCGTCGCCCTGAAGATCGCCGGTCACGTAGTAGACCGCCCCGGCCTCGAGCACCTTGCGGTGCGCCGCGCGCGGCATCTCGAAGAAGATCATGTTGGCGTGGGTGTCGTTGTGCACCGTCAGCCCGAGCCCCTTCAGCCCCTGCAGCAGCTGGTCGCAGCGCGCGTTGGCCTTCTCTGCAAGTTCCTTCCAGAGGTCACCCTGCAGGTAGGCGTCCATCTGCGCCGCGAGGTAGCGGTGCTTGGAGAAGAGATGCGCGCCGCGCTTGCGGCGGTATTCGAATTCCAGCGCCAGCTCGGGATCGAAGATCACCACCGCCTCGACGCCCATCAACCCGTTCTTGGTGCCGCCGAAGACGCAGATGTCGACGCCGGATTTCCAGCTCATCTCGGCCGGGGTGACGCCGAGCTTGACCGCGGCATTGGCGAAGCGCGCGCCGTCGAGGTGCACCTTCAGCCGGTACTCCTTCGCCACGGCGGTCAGCGCGCGCAGCTCGGCCAGCGTGTAGTAGTTGCCCTTCTCGGTCAGCTGGGTGATCGACACCGGGCCGCGCTTGGGCCCGTGCACGCCGCGGTTGCCCTCGCCCTCGATCGCCGCGCGCAGCGCCTCGGGGGTCATGCGGTCGCTGCCCTTGACCAGTGTCAGCTTGGCGCCGCCGGAGTAGAACTCGGGCGCGTTGCACTCGTCCTCGTGGATATGCGCCACGGGCGAGCAGAACACGGTCGCGTAGGGCGGGCAGAGCGTCGCCAGCGCCAGCGAGTTGGCCGCGGTGCCGGTGGGCACGAGGTAGACCGCCGCCTCGGGCGCCTCGAAGAGGTCGCGGATCCGCTCTGCCACCTGCTGCGACAGCGCGTCCGAACCGTAGCCCGAGGCGTGGCCCTCGTTGGCGCGGGCGATCGCCTCGAGCACCTGCGAAGGGACGGGGCCGGAATTGTCGGAGGCAAAGAACATCAGGTGGGCTCCTCGATGATGTAGTCTTCCCAGTCGTCCTCGCCGACCTCGAACTCGGGCACGGTGCGGCCGCGCATCGAGACGCCGGCGGCGTGCACGCTCTCGGGATCGCCCGAGATCAGCGGGTGCCAGTCGTAGAGCGGCTTGCCCTGCCAGAGCAGGCGGTAGGCGCAGGTCTCGGGCATCCAGTAGGCGTGCTGGTCGATGTTGTCGGGACGCAGGACGATGCATTCCGGCACGAACTGGTGCCGGATCTCGTAGTTCGAGCAGAGGCAGGACTGGTCGTCGAGCAGCCGGCACGAAACGCAGGTCAGCGCGACCTCGCCGGTCTCCTCGTCCTCGAGCTTGTTCAGGCAGCACTTGCCGCAGCCGTCGCAGAGCGCTTCCCACTCCTTGTCGTTCAGCTTGGAAAGCGGCTTGGTTTCCCAGAAGCGCGGGGTCAGCCCGTTGCGGTCGATATGGTCGGTCATAGCGCGTCCAGCACGCGGCGGGCTTCGGCGCTGTCGCGGTCCATCTGGGTGACAAGCGCCTCGAGCCCGTCGAACTTCAGCTCGGGGCGGAGGAACTCGACCAGGCCGACCGACAGCACGGCGCCGTAGAGATCGCCGGAAAAATCGAAGAGGAAGGTTTCGAGGTTGGCGCTGTTCTCGCCGAACATCGGGCGCACGCCCAGCGAGGCGACGCCGTGGTAGCTGCCCCTGTGCGGGCCGGTCAGCACGTCCACCAGCACGGCATAGACGCCGTAGCGCGGCGGGTGCAGCCCGTCGACGCTCATGTTGGCGGTGGGATAGCCGAGGGTGCGACCGAGCTTGTGGCCGCCGATCACCTCGCCCTCGATCCGGTGCCAGTGCCCGAGCTGCGCCTGCGCGGCGCGCGGGTCGCCCTCGGAAAGCGCGCGGCGGATCGCGGTGGAGCTGATCTGCGCCCCGTCGGTGTCGAGGATCTCGGCCACGGTCACGCCAAAGCCCATCTCGGCGCCGAAGCGCTTCAGGTCCTCGACCGTGCCGGCGCGGCCCTTGCCGAAGCAGAAGTCGGCGCCGACCACGACGTGGCTCAGGCCCAGCCCCTCGGTCAGCACCTCGCGGGCGAACTGCTCGGGGGTGAGCGCGGCGAGCGCGGCGTCGAAGCGCAGCTCGTAGAGCCGCTCGACGCCCAGCTTCTCGAGCCGCGAGGCGCGGGCCTTGGCCGACATCAGCCGGAACGGCGGGGCATCGGGGGCGAAGAACTCGCGCGGGTGCGGCTCGAAGGTGAGCACGCCGAAGGGCGCGCCGTCCGCCTTCTCGCGGGCCAGCTCGATCACCGCGCGATGGCCAAGGTGCACGCCATCGAAATTGCCGATGGCGACGCTGGCGCCCCGGTCGCGAGGCTCTGTTGACTGGTAATCCCGGATCGTCCGCATGGGGCAAGCCCTAGCTTTCCCTGCGGGGACGTGCAAGCGCCTGTGCAATGCGCTCCAGCCCCTCGGCGATGCGCTCGGAGGGGATCGAACTGTAGCCCAGCCGGTAGAAGTTGCGCGGCCCGTCCGGGCGCAGGAAGAAGGGTGCGCCCGGCTCGATGAGCACGCCGTCCCGCAGCAGCTCGGCGGAAAGCTCGGCGGTATCGACCCCGCGCGGCGCGCGCATCCAGAAGGACGAGCCGCCGTGGGCCGCGACCCCGGCCACCTCGAGCCCGTTGCGGGCGATCTCTTCCTCCATCACCTGCCGCCGCTGACCCAGCGCGCGGCCGATTCGCCGCACGAGGCTGTCGTAATGGCCAAGGCTCAGGAAATGGGCAGCGGTGCGCTGGATGTGCCCCGGCGGGTGGCGCAGCACCGAGGCGCGCAGGGCGCGGGCCTCGCGGATGAAGGGCTCGGCCCCGACGAGGTAGCCGAGCCGCAGCCCGGGGAAGAGCGACTTCGAGAAGCTGCCGACGTAGACCACGCGCCCGTCGCCATCGAGGCTCTTCAGCGCCGGGGTGGGCGGCTGGAGATAGGCCATCTCGAACTCGTAGTCGTCCTCGACGATCACCGCTTCCAGCTCGCGCGCCCGCTCGAGCAGCGCGCGCCGCCGCGCCAGCGGCAGGGTGGCGCCGCTCGGGCACTGGTGGCCGGGGGTGGTGAAGATCACGTCGGTGCCCTCGGGCACCGCCTCGGGCGGCAGCCCCTGCGCGTCCACCGCGACGGGCGAGAGCGCGCAGCCGGTCTGGCCGAGCAGCACCCGCAGCGCCGGGTAGCTCGGATCCTCGACCGCCGCGCGCCGCCCCGGCGAGAGCAGGATCTGGCTGGCGAGCCAGAGCGCGTTCTGCGCGCCGAGGGTGATGAGGATCTCCTCGGGCCGGGCCTGGATGCCGCGCCGGGGCAGGGTCTGGCGGGCGAGGAACTCGACCAGCTGCGGATCGTCGCGGTCGTAATAGTCCTGCGTCATCGCGCCGAAGTCGCGCGCCCCCAGCGCCTGCACCGCGCAGAGCCGCCAGTTGGCATGGTCGAAGAGCCGCGGGTCGGCCTGGCCGTAGATGAAGGGAAAGCGGAAGGAGGCCCAGTCGGCGGGCCGCTCGGGCACCGCCCCGGCGGCAAAGCGCCGCCCCATGGCGCGCTGCCAGTCGACCCGCTCGGCGCGCGGCGTCTCGGGAAAGTCCGGCGGCTCGGGCGCGCCGTCGGAGATGTAGGTGCCCGAGCGGTCGCGCGCGGTGAGATAGTCGCTTGCCTGCAGCTCGGTATAGGCCAGCGCGACGGTGATCCGGCTGACCCCGAGATGCGCCGCCAGCCGCCGCGTCGAGGGCATCTTCTCGCCGCGCCGGAACCGGCCCGAGAGCACGCCCTCGGCCACCATCTGCTGGATCCGCGCCTGCAGCGTGCCCTGATCGCCGGGGCGCAGGAAGAAGGTCTCGACCGGGATTGCCATCGGCGCACTCTATCCTGCGCTGCAGGGAGGGGAAGGGGGGCGCTGCCCCCCTCGGCGCTGCGCGCCTCACCCCCCGGGATATTTGAAACATGTGGAAGCCTCGGGGCGCCCCGGCTTCCACATGTTTCAAATATCCCCGCCGGAGGCAGGCCGTCCGGTGCCGCGTGCGCGGCGCCGGGGCGGGGCTCAGGTGTGGTCGCGCTCGCCGAAGATCGCCGAGCCGACGCGCACATGTGTGGCGCCGAGGGCGATGGCCTGCTCGAAATCCGAGCTCATGCCCATCGACAGCCCCTCGAGCCCGTTGCGCGCGGCGATCTTGCCGAGCAGGGCGAAATGCAGGCTCGGGGTCTCGTCCACCGGCGGGATGCACATCAGCCCCCTGAGCGGCAGGTCGAGGCTACGCACCTCGGCGATGAAGGCATCGGCCTCGGCGGGCAGGATGCCGGCCTTCTGCTCCTCCTCGCCGGTGTTCACCTGCACGAAGAGCTCGGGGCAGTGGCCGAGCTCCTGCGCCAGCCGCGCCAGCGTGGTGGCGAGCTTCGGCCGGTCGACCGAGTGGATGGCCGAGAAGAGCTGCATCGCCTGCCGCGCCTTGTTGGTCTGCAGCGGGCCGATGAGATGCACCCGCGCGTCGGGGAAGCGCTCCTGGAAGGCCGGCCACTTTCCAGCGGCCTCCTGCACCTTGTTCTCGCCGAAGAGCCGGTGGCCTTGCGCCAGCACCGCCTCGACGCGGTCGTCCGGCTGCACCTTGCTGACCGCGATCAGCTGCGCCGAGCCGGGGGCGCGGCCGGCCTTCTTCTCGGCCTTCGCGATGCGTGCCTTGATGTCGTTCAGTCCCATGGTTCCTCTCCCCAGGCTTCGATGAAGGGCGCCAGTTCGGTTTCGTATTTCCGCCAGGCCTGCGCCGAGCCGCGGTAGATCGGCTGGCGCGCCTGGCTGACGCTGAGCGTCTTCACCGCGCCCGCGCTCTCGTGCGACTCGAGGCAGGCGGGATCCCAGCCCAGCCCCGCCGCGGCGACCAGCGCGCGCGACTGGCCCTCGGGGTCCGCGACGAGATCCTCGTAGCGAATCTGGTGGATGCGGTCCGGCAGAGCCTCTTTCCAATGCGCGACGCTGGCGCGGAAGCGCTTGATGACGGTGGCGATCTCGGCGAGGTCGCTGGCATAGCGGTGGGTGCCGAGCACGAAGTGGTTCTTGTAGATCGACAGCGCGATGTCGCGCGGGTCGCGGTGCACCACGATGATCCGCGCGCCGGGAAGGGCGTGGTCGAGCAGGCCGAAGACCAGGTGGCAGAGAATCGACTTGTCGGTGATCACGCCGGTGCCACGCCCGGCGTCGCGCGCGGCGAGGCGCATGTAATGCTCGGCGAAGGCGGCGACGCGGGCGGGGGGCTCCTGCGTGATCGGCCGCATCTGCTCGCCGGCGCCGAAATAGCCGTAGGCCAGCTTCAGCGCGTGGCCGAGCTCGCCGCCCGCGGCGACCTCGGGATGGGCGCCGAGGATGCGCTCGACCAGCGTGGTGCCCGAGCGAGGCATGCCGGTGACGAAGACCGGGCGCAGCGCCGGGGTGCCCGCGGGCGCGGGGGTGAGCCCCGCCTGCGCCTTGCGCACGGCGGCGAACTCGCGCGCCTGCGCGGCGCTGTCGAAGGGCGCGGCCTTGCGCTGCAGCGCGTTGGCGCGGGCGAGGTAGGGGAAGACGCGGGTCGTCTGGCCGGTCTCCTCCATCGCCTTGGCCAGCGCGAAGCCGAGGTGCATGCGGTGCCGGTCCGAAAGGTCGCGCCGGGCCCAGAGCCGCTCCATCGCGACCAGCAGCGGATCACCGGCGGCGAGTTTCTTGGTGGCGAGGAAGATGCGGTAGAGCTCGGTCTCGTCGGGGTGACGCTTGATGAGCGCCCGGAACAGCGTCTCGGCCTCGTCGAAGCGTCCGAGCAGCTGCAGGTAATGGGCCTTGTCGGCGCGCGGCTTGATCGCCTTCGGATCCGCCGCGATCTGCCGGTCGAGCGCGGCCAGCGCATCCTCGGGGCGGCCGAGGGCCCGGTAGCGTTCGGCGGCCATGGCGGTGACCTGCGGCTGCGTCGGGGCGAGCGCCACGGCGCGGTCGAGGTAGCGCAGGCAGGCGTCGCGGTCGCCCTGTTCGAAGCAGATCTGCGACAGCTGGAAGGCGAGGTCGCCACGGCCCGGCTCGGAGGGAAGCACCTCTTCCAGCGCGGCGCGGGCCTCGCCGAGGCGGCCCTGGGCGAGGGCGGGGCGGACCTTGTCGAGCAGGCTGGCCTTGCGCGCGGCCGAGAGTGGCAGCATGGGGATCCCCCGTCTTGCGTCTTGTGTCTTGCGCCCGGTGCCGTGGCCGGGCGGTCGTCTTGCGCGACCGTTCTGCCCGCTGGGCGCGCAAAAGAAAAGAGCGGGCCGAAGCCCGCTCTTCCCTGATCAGTCCAATCTCAGATGAGATTAGAAGGACATCGCCAGGCCGATCGAGAAGGTATCGTCTTCGTCGAACTTGGTGCCTTTGCTGTTGATCTGCTCGTTGTCGAAGCTCGAGTGGCCGTAGCCAGCTTGTGCAACGAGGCCACCGCCGAGATCGTAGTTCACGGCAATGCCGTAGCCTTCGCGGCCGCCGGCATCATCGAAGTCGTACGCGCCGTAGTTCACACCGACGGACAGAGCGTTCATCGAGTAGCCGAAGCCGAGGCCCCAATGGTCGCCGCTGTCGACTGCGAAATCGTCTTCGCCCTGGATGTCGCTGTAGGTCGCGCCAACTTCGAAGCCGCCTGCGAAGGCAACGGTCGCGCCCACGCCCCAGACTTCAGCCCACTCGTCGAGCTTCAGGTAGCCAAGGCCAGCGTTCAGGTCGAGGCCCGAGAATTCGCCTTTGTAGCCAACGCCTGCCGACCACAGGGTCTCGCCCGAGTCTGCGCGGCCGAAGGTCTTGGTGTCGGTGGCTGCGTCGTACGCGGTCACGAAATCGCTGGGCTTCGAGCCGTCTGCGATCTGCTCGGCCGAACCCGAGAAGGTGATGCCGCCGAGGGCGTAGTCGAAGCGTGCGATCTGGCCGTCGGAGCCGTTCACGCCGCCGTCGAACTCTGCGCCGTCGTTGAAGCCAGCGTGCACGGTTTCGTCGTCAGCGATCGAGCCTGCGCCGCCGAGGTTCATCTCGGGAACGATCTTGTCGTATGCCGAGTCGGTGTCGCCCATGGTCAGGGTCGCGCCGCCGTACGAAACGAACAGTGCCTCACCGCCCTGCTGCCAGGGGTTGGTGAACGGCTTCTGTGCTTCGTCGAGGTCGATGTTCGCACCGAACACCAGGCCGTTGTCGGCTTCGCCGGACATGGTGAAGGTCAGGTCGATGTCGGTGAAGAACTGAACTTCGTCGTTCTTTTGATCGAAGCGGTTGCCGGGGTTGTAGATACCCATTTCAGCGTAACCGGACAGCGTGACTTCCGCCGAGGCGATGCCTGCGGTTGCAACCAGCGCGGTGGAAGCAAACAGAATCTTTTTCATTGTTTCCCTCATGTGTTCTAAGGCACGTACCAATCCGGGTAGCCCGGCCTTGATGGCCACTTCTATGCGCTTGGGGCTCGGGCTCTGGCAACCCGTCGCTGGGTCAGCGCCCCACGAAGCGGATCAGTGATGCCCAATTGCCACAAAAATATCATGGGGGTTTCAATGTCCTGCCGCCGCGTCCGGGGTGGGCGCGGAGCCCCGCCGGGCCGCCGGGATTGACGGCTTGTTATACGCGGTGCCCGCGGGTATGCAGGGTCAAAGAACCGGACGGGCAGGAGCTTTGATTTCATGATGTATGAGCGGTTTGCAAAGGGTCTTGCCCTCGTCGCGCTGGCGCTGGGTCTGGCGGCCTGCTCGCAGAGCGGAACCCAGCAGATGGCGCAGACCCGGTCTGCCGACGAGATCATGGAAGCCGACGTCTACGACGGGCGCGGCGCTCCCGATTCCACCGTCTGGGACATTTTCAAGGCGAAGCCGGACGCCGGCCGCGTCGGCGCGGTGAACAAGTACATCTGGAACGCCTCGCTGCAGGTGCTGGACTTCCTGCCTGTGGAATCCGTGGACCCGTTCACCGGCGTGATCACCACCGGCTACGGCACGCCGCCGGGCGGCGGCACCGCCTACCGCGCGACCATCCTCGTGTCGGACCCGGCGCTGGACGCGCGCTCGCTCAACGTCGCGCTGATGACCCGCTCGGGCCCGGCCAGCGCCTCGGCGGTGCATGCGGTCGAGGATGCGATCCTCACCCGCGCGCGGCAGTTGCGCGCCATCGACGGCAAGATCTGATCCTTCGCCGCCCACGCGGAGGCGGAATTGCAGAGGTCCGGGTGCAAGCCCGGGCCTTTTGCGTTGCGGCCTTTTGCCTTGTCGCTCAGTCGCGGGGCGGCCGGGGCTCGAGCCCGGCGAGCCGGGTCACCCAGTCCACGTGCTGCGGCAGGCAGTGGCTGCGCAGGTCGTAGTTGGCACGGACGTGCGCGCGGGCGGCACGCCCCAGCCGGTCGCGCGCCTGCGCATCGTCGAGCAGGGCGCAGAGCCGCTCGACCAGCGCGGCGGGATCGAAGAAATCCACCATCCAGCCGGTCTCGTCCTCGGTGAGCACCTCGCGCACCGGCGCGGTGTCGCTGGCGAGAATCGCGCAGCCCGCGCTCATCGCCTCGAGCAGCGACCAGCTGAGCACGAAGGGGTAGGTGAGGTAAACATGCGCCCGGCTCACCTGGATCATCGACAGGTAGCGGTCATAGGGCACGCGGCCGAGGAAGTGCACGCGCGCCCAGTCGGCATCGGGGATCTGCCCGCGCACCTCGTCGATGAAGACCTGCTTCCAACTCGTGCCGTCCGGGGCCTTGGCGCCGTAGCTCACCTCGTCGCCGCCGATCAGCGTGACTTCGGCCTTGGGACGGCGGCGCAGGATCTCGGGCAGGGCGCGCATGAAGACGTGATAGCCCCGGTAGGGCTCAAGGTTGCGGTTGATGAAGGTGATCACCTCGTCGTCGCGGGTCAGCACCCGGCCATCCGCAAGCTCGAGCCGGGCGGCGGGGTTCGGCACGACGAGGTCGGTGTCGATGCCGTCATGGGCGACGGTGAGCCGGTCCTGCCAGGGCTCGGGGAAGGTGCCCGCCTGGAAGCAGGTGGGGCTGATCCCGGCGTCCATGACCTCTTCGTGCATCCGGTTGTTGAGGTTCTTCATCCGGATCCGCTGCACGTCGCCCATCGAGATGGTCTTGCCGAACTCGGGATCGAAGCTGAGGAAGTCCGGCGTGGTCAGGTGGTAGAGCTCGCAGTAGAGCCCGAGCCGCGCCCGCGGCCAGACATCCTTGAGGAACAGGCTCTCGCCCCAGCCGTGATGGGCCAGAATCACGTCGGGCTCGTAGCCCTGCCGCTTGAGCGTCAGCGCGGCGTTGCAGCAGCTGACCCCGCGCAGAATCTTCGTCTCGAAATCCATCAGGTAGGAATGGATGCCGCGGGTGCTGCTGCCGCGGATCTCGTAGGGCAGGACACGCACCCCGTTCCAGCGCGTGGGCTCCTTGACCTTCGGGGTCAGGGCGGTGACCTCATGTCCGAGGCGGACGAGTTCCGGCGCGAGATGTTTGTATTGGCCGGGGAAATTCTGGTGAATACAAAGTATCTTCATGATCTTCGGTACGACAAAGGCGATCCGCCCAGTGTTCCACGGGCGCGCGCCCATGCCCACGCCGAAAGCGCCGCGGAGTTGATTTCACCGCCCCAAGGTTGCGGAAATGTCGCCCGTGCGGCCCGCTGCGGGGGCCCGGGCACTGGACGTCAGGCAGGGCCTGCCCTATCACCCGCCAAGACCCATCCGCTCCGAGGGACAAGAGATTATGTCGCGCTACGACCCCGCCACGATCGAGCCGAAATGGCAGGCCGCCTGGGAAGACGCCCTGACCTTCAAGGCCACCCGCTCGGCAGACAAGCCGAAATACTACGTGCTCGAGATGTTCCCCTATCCCTCGGGCCGCATCCACATCGGCCACGTGCGGAACTACACGATGGGCGACGTGATCGCCCGCTACAAGAAGCAGAACGGCTTCAACGTGCTGCACCCGATGGGCTTCGACGCCTTCGGCATGCCGGCCGAGAACGCCGCCATGGCCTCGGGCGGTCACCCCAAGGACTGGACCTATTCCAACATCGACACGATGGTCGCGCAGATGAAGCCGCTGGGCTTCGGGCTCGACTGGTCGCGCATGTTCGCC
Organism: Salipiger sp. H15; assembly: GCF_040409955.1. Lineage (NCBI taxonomy): Bacteria > Pseudomonadati > Pseudomonadota > Alphaproteobacteria > Rhodobacterales > Roseobacteraceae > Salipiger > Salipiger bruguierae. The sequence continues at coordinate 913,999 of NZ_CP123384.1, read as the reverse complement.
ACCTGCGATCCGGAATACTACGGCCAGCAGCAGGCGCTCTTCCTCGACATGCTCGAGGCCGGGCTGGTCTACCGCAAGAACGCCGTGGTGAACTGGGACCCGGTCGACATGACCGTGCTTGCCAACGAGCAGGTCGAGAACGGCCGCGGCTGGCGCTCGGGCGCGCTGGTCGAGCGCAAGGAACTCACCCAGTGGTTCTTCAAGATCTCGGACTTCTCGGGCGAGCTGCTCGACGCGCTCGACACGCTCGATGACTGGCCCGCCAAGGTGAAGCTGATGCAGGCGAACTGGATCGGCCGCTCGCGCGGGCTGCAGTTCTCCTTCGACACCATCGAGGCCCCCGCCGGCTTCGAGCGGATCGAGTGCTACACCACCCGTCCCGACACGCTGATGGGCGCGTCCTTCGTCGGCATCTCGCCCGACCACCCGCTCGCCAAGGAGCTGGAGAAGGACAACGCCGAGGTCGCCGCCTTCGTCGCCGAGTGCCGCCGCATGGGCACCTCTGAGGAAGAGCTGGAGAAGGCCGAGAAGCGCGGGCTCGACACCGGCATCAAGGTCCGTCACCCGTTCGATCCGGACTGGGAGCTGCCGGTCTACATCGCCAACTTCATCCTCATGGACTACGGCACCGGCGCGATCTTCGGCTGCCCGGGCCACGACCAGCGCGACCACGACTTCTGCGGCAAGTACGGCCTGCCGATCGTCGAGACCTTCGTCCCGCTCGAGGGCGAGATCGACATCCTCAAGGAACCCTTCGTTCCCGCCAAGACCGAGAAGGTGCGCTACACCCGCCTCGTCGCCGGGACCGAGGTGCAGACCGGCGAGGAGGGCGTGAACGCCGCCGTCGATTTCTGTGCCGCGAAAGGCATCGGCGAGGGCGTCACCAAGTACCGCCTGCGCGACTGGGGCCTGTCGCGCCAGCGCTACTGGGGCTGCCCGATCCCGGTCGTGCATTGCGAGGCCTGCGGCGTCGTGCCCGAGAAGAAGGAAAACCTGCCGGTCAGCCTGCCCTACGACGAGGACGGCAAGCCGATCGACTTCTCGGTGCCCGGCAACCCGCTCGACCGTCACCCCTCGTGGCGTGACTGCGCCTGCCCGTCCTGCGGCGCCCCGGCGCGTCGCGAGACCGACACGATGGACACCTTCGTCGACTCGAGCTGGTACTTCGCCCGCTTCACCTCGCCGCGCGCCGGAACCCCGGTCGACATGGCCGAGGCCGAGTACTGGATGAACGTCGACCAGTACATCGGCGGCATCGAGCACGCGATCCTGCACCTGCTGTACTCGCGCTTCTTCGCCCGCGCGATGAACATCACCGGCCACCTGCCGGAGAAGTCCAAGGAGCCGTTCAACGCACTCTTCACCCAGGGCATGGTGACCCACGCGATCTACCAGACGCGCAACGCCGACGGCCGCCCGGTCTACCACTACCCCGAGGCGGTGGAGCTGCGCGACGGCAAGGGCTTCCTCAAGGACGGCACCGAGGTCGAGATCATCCCCTCGGCCAAGATGTCGAAGTCGAAGAACAACGTCGTCGACCCCGTGGCGATCATCGGCCAGTACGGCGCCGATACCGCGCGCTGGTTCGTGCTGTCGGACAGCCCGCCCGAGCGTGACGTGGAATGGACCGCCTCGGGCGCCGAGGCAGCCTCGAAGCACCTCGCCCGGGTCTACCGCATCGCCGCCGAGATCGCCGCGTCGGACGCCCCCGCTGGGGACGAGGATGCCGCGCTGCTGCGCGAGATGCACAAGGCGATCCATGACGTGACCATGGGCGTGGACAGCTTCGGCTTCAACGCGGCCATCGCCAAGCTCTACGCCTTCACCGCCACCCTCGCGAAATCGCAGGCGGGCGCGGCGGCGAAGAAGCAGGCCGCCAAGGTCCTTGCGCAGCTGATGTCGCCGATGACCCCGCACCTCTCCGAGGAAATCTGGCAGCTGCTGGGCGGCGAAGGTCTCATCGCCAACGCCGCATGGCCGAAGGCGGACGAGGCGATGCTGGTCGAGGACAGCGTCACCCTGCCGATCCAGGTCAACGGCAAGCGCCGCGGCGAACTCACCGTTCCCAAGGACATGATCAAGGAAGAGATTGAAAAACTCGTCCTCGCGCACGAAGCTGTGGTGCGGACCCTCGAAGGGGCCGCGCCGAAGAAGCTCATCGTTGTGCCTGGCCGGATCGTCAATGTGGTCGCCTGATCGAAGAACCCTGCTTGCAGCCTGCGGCGCCCTCGGGCTCGCGGGCTGCGGCTTCACCCCGGCCTACGGGCCGCAGGGGGGCGGGCAGCGCCTGCTGGGGCAGATCGCCCTGGTCGAGCCCGACTCGCCCAACGCCTATCTCTTCAACCGCCGGTTCGAGGAACGGCTCGGCCGCGCCGCCCCCGGCGCGCCCTACCGGCTCGACACGCGGCTGAGGACCAGCACCTCCGGCCACGGCTCGCTCGCCGACGGCAACACCACGCGCATCCGCGTGGTCGGCGACGTCAGCTTCACCCTGCGCGATGCCGCCACCGAGACGGCGCTGAGCTCGGGCGACACCTCCTCCTTCACCGGCTATTCCACCACCGGCTCCACCGCCGCCACCCAGGCGGCCGAGCGCGACGCCGAGGAGCGGCTGATGGTCATGCTCGCCGACCGGGTGATCGACCGGCTGCTGCTGGCCGCGGCGGACCTGCCGCGATGAAGCTGGCGGGGCGCGAGGCGCAGGCCTTCTTCCGCAAGCCGGATCCAAGCCGCGCGGGCGTGCTGCTCTACGGCGAGGATGCCATGCGCGTGGCGCACCGGCGGCAGGAGATCATCGCCGCCCTCGTCGGCCCCGAGGCCGAGGCCGAGATGCGCCTCACCCGCATGGGCGGTGCCGACCTGCGCAAGGATCCCGCGCTGCTGCTCGACGCGGTGAAGGCGCAGGGCTTCTTTCCCGGCCCGCGCGTGGTCTTCGTCGAGGAGGCCTCCGACGGGCTCGCCAAGGTGATGGGCGCGGCGCTGACCGACTGGCGCCCGGGCGACGCGCAGATCATCGTCACCGCCGGCTCGCTCACCGCCAAGTCCGCGCTGCGCAAGCTCTTCGAGGCCGCGCCCGCGGCGCTGGCCATCGGCATCTATTCCGACCCGCCGGGCCGCGACGAGATCGAGGCGGCGCTCGCAAAGGCCGGGCTCACCCAGGTCGACCGCGCCGCCTTCGACGCGCTCGAGCATCTCGCCCGCGCGCTCGAGCCCGGCGACTTCCGGCAGGTGCTGGAGAAGCTCGCGCTCTACAAGCTCGACGATCCCGCGCCGCTGACCCCGGCGGAGGTGGCGCTCTGCGCCCCCGCCTCGATCGAGGCCGAGCTCGACGACATCCTCAACGTCGTGGCCGAGGGCCGCTCGCCCGAGATCGGCCCGCTGATGCAGCGGCTCTCGGGGCAGGGGGTCGCGCCGGTCACTCTGCTGATCATGGCCATGCGCCACTTCCGCGTGCTCTACGCGCTGGCCTCGGCCCAGGGCGGGCCGCAGGCCGGGGTGCAGCGCCTGCGCCCGCCGCTCTTCGGCCCGCGCCGCGACCGCATGCTGCGCCAGGCCTCGAACTGGAACGCCGACCGGCTCGAGGATGCGCTCGGGATGCTGATGGAGACCGACCTCTCGATCCGCTCCGCCGGCGCCCGCGCCCCCGCCATGGCCCTCGTCGAGCGCAACTTCGTGCGCCTCGCCTGGCTCGCCTCGCGGCGCTGACAGCGGCGCATCCACCCGTCCCAAAACCGCAAAGAAAAAGGCCCGGCGCTTGCGCACCGGGCCTTCTGTCTCGTTGTGCACCGCGCCTCAGCGCGAGAGGCCGCCGTGCAGCGTCGGCATGTCGAGCGAGGCAAAGCCGTAGTGGCGCAGCCAGCGCAGGTCCGAATCGAAGAAGGCGCGCAGGTCGGGGATGCCGTATTTCAGCATGGCGATCCGGTCGATCCCCATGCCGAAGGCAAAGCCCTGCCACTCGTTCGGGTCGATCCCGCCGGCCTGCAGCACCTTGGGGTGCACCATGCCCGAGCCCAGCACTTCCAGCCAGTCGTCACCCTCGCCGACGGTGACCGAGCCGTCCTTCCACTGGCACTGGATGTCCACCTCGGCCGAGGGCTCGGTGAACGGGAAGTGCGAGGCGCGGAAGCGGGTCTTCACCGAGCGGCCGAAATAGGCCGAGAAGAACTCCTCCAGCACCCACTTGAGGTTCGCCATCGAGATGTCCTTGTCGATGGCAAGCCCCTCGACCTGATGGAACATCGGCGTGTGGGTCTGGTCGTAGTCAGCGCGGTAGACGCGGCCCGGGCAGATGATCCGGGTGGGCGCGCCGCCGGCTTCCATCGAGCGGATCTGCACCGGCGAGGTATGGGTGCGCAGCACGTGCGGCGGGCGGTCGTCCCCTTCGGCGCGGTGCATGTAGAACGTGTCCATCTCGGCGCGGGCCGGGTGGTGGCCGGGGATGTTCAGCGCGTCGAAGTTGTACCAGTCGGTCTCGACCTGCGGGCCCTCGGCGACGGCAAAGCCCATGTCGGCAAAGATCGCGGTGCACTCTTCCCAGACCTGGCTGACGGGGTGGATGCTGCCGACGCGGCGGCTCCGGCCCGGCAGGGTCACGTCGAGCCACTCCGCCTGCAGCCGCTCGTTCAGCGCGGCATCGGCCAGCGCCGCCTTCTTGGCGCCGAGCGCGGCGTTGATCTCGTCCTTCAGCGCGTTGAGCTTCGGCCCCATGAGCTGGCGCTCCTCGGGGCTCATCTTGCCCAGTTCGCGCATCTGCAGGCTGATCTCGCCCTTCTTGCCGACGGCCTGCACCCGCAGATCCTCAAGCGCGGATTCATCCGCCGCCTTGCCAATCAGGTCGATATACTTGTCGCGCAGGTCGTCCATTCCGGGCCTCTTCCGAGCATCTATTCGGGTTCGTGCAGTACCGGCTGCGGGTCCGGCGCGCAAGGGCGGGGGCCGCCTGCCGCTTCCACTTGTCGAAAATATCCCGGGGGAGCCGCGCCCCGCGCGGCGGGGGCAGAGCCCCCCTCCGATCCCGCCAAACGAAAAACGCCGCCCCCGGGGGAGCGGCGTTTCCTGAAGTCTGCCGTTGGCGCCTATCAGGCTGCCAGCGCGCCCTTCGCCTGGTCGACGATGGCGTTGAAGGCTTCCGGCTCGTGCACGGCGAGATCCGCCAGCACCTTGCGGTCGACTTCGATGCCGGCCAGGTTCAGGCCGTTGATGAACTTCGAGTAGGTCAGAGCCTCGTCATGTGCGCGCACTGCCGCGTTGATCCGCTGGATCCACAGGGCGCGGAAGTTGCGCTTGCGGTTCTTGCGGTCGCGGGTCGCGTACTGGTTGGCCTTGTCGACGGCCTGGGCTGCAACCTTGAAGGTGTTCTTGCGGCGGCCGTAGTAACCTTTGGCTGCCTTGATGACCTTCTTGTGACGGGCGTGGGTGACGACACCACCTTTGACTCGTGCCATTGTTCAGCTCTCCTATATCAGCGGTCGTAGGGCATGTAGCCCTTGACGATTTTCGCGTCGGGAGCCGACAGCGTGGTCGTGCCGCGCGCGTCGCGGATGAATTTCGTGGTGCGCTTGATCATGCCGTGGCGCTTGCCTGCCTGACCAGCGACGATCTTGCCGGTCGCGGTGACCTTGAAGCGCTTCTTGGCGCTCGACTTCGTCTTCATCTTGGGCATTTTCGTCTCCTTAACGAAGTGCGTACTGGCGCGACTCGGCATGCCGCAATGGGCCGGCCGCGCGGTTAGAGGCGCCCCTATAGGCGGGGGGCCGGATATTTGCAAGCCGGATTCGCCACCGGAAGGGGGGAGGGGCCGCACCCGCAGCCGGGCGCGGCCCCGTCCCTGTCAGCCGCGGATCACTCGGGATCGGTCGAGTAGATCAGCCGCTCGTCGCAGGGGGCGACGCGCAGGATGTTGGTGGTGCCCGACATGTTGAAGGGCACGCCCGCGGTCACCACGATCTGGTCCTCGGTGCCGGCATAGCCCTGCGCCCGCGCCGCGCGCGCGGCATTGACCACCGCCTGCTTGAAGCGCTCGAGCTCGCCGGTCATCACGCAATGGGTGCCCCAGGTCAGCGACAGGCGCCGCGCCGTGCCGCGCAGCGAGGTCATCGCGATGATCGGCACCCGCGGGCGCTCGCGCGCGACCAGCGCCGCCGTGGTGCCTGAGGAGGTGAAGCAGCAGATCGCCTTCACGTTGGCGGTCTCGGCGATCTCGCGCGCCGCGGCGACGATGCCGTCGGCCACGGTGGCGCGCTGGATGTTGCGCGAGTTCTCCATGACCTCGGTGAAGGTCGGGTCCTTCTCGACGCTGATGGCGACGTTGTTCATCGTCGTCACCGCCTCGACCGGGTATTGCCCGGCGGCGGATTCGGCCGAGAGCATCACCGCGTCGGCGCCCTCGTAGATGGCGGTCGCCACGTCCGAGACCTCGGCGCGGGTCGGCATCGGGCTCTCGATCATCGATTCAAGCATCTGCGTCGCCACGATCACCGGCTTGCCGGCGGCGCGGCACTTGCGGATCAGCCGCTTCTGGATCGGCGGCACCGCCTGCACCGGCAGCTCGACGCCGAGATCGCCGCGCGCCACCATGACCCCGTCCGAGACCTTGAGGATCTCGTCAAAGGCCTTCACCGCCGCGGGCTTCTCGATCTTCGACAGGATCGCGGCGCGGCCGTCGCAGAGCTTGCGCGCCTCTTCCACGTCCTCGGGACGCTGCACGAAGCTCAGCGCCAGCCAGTCGACGCCGAGCGCCGCGGCGAATTCGAGATCGTCCCGGTCCTTCTCCGAGAGCGCCGCCAGCGGCAGCACCACGTCGGGCACGTTGACCCCCTTGCGGTTCGAGATCGTGCCCCCCGCCTCGACCACGCAATTGGCGAAATCCTCGCCGCATTCCTCGACCCGCAGGCGGATCTTGCCGTCGTTCACCAGCAGGTGCGCGCCGACGCCGAGCGCCTGGAAGATCTCGGGATGGGGCAGGCAGACCCGCTTGACCGTGCCCGGCGCGGTGTCGAGGTCGAGACGGAAGGTCTCGTCCCATTCCAGCTCTTCCGAGCCATTGGCGAACTCGCCCACGCGCAGCTTCGGACCCTGCAGGTCGGCGAGGATCGCGATCGGGCTGTCGAGGTCCTTTTCCACCTGGCGGATCGCCCGGTGCAGCTTGGTGATGTCCTCGTGGCTGCCGTGGCTCATGTTGAGTCGGAACACGTCCGCCCCGGCCTCGTGCAGCGTGCGGATCATCTCGTAGGTGTTGCTCGCCGGCCCGAGCGTGGCCACGATCTTGACTTTGCGCAAACGTCTCATCTGAAACTCCTGGACCTCCTGCCCGCGCCCGGTTGATCCGGGGGTCTTCGCCTGGGCCTTCCTGGTCAGCGTCATGGTTCAACTTTGAACCGGCCGCCAACAGTTATCGCTAACATGCGCCCCTTTTATTGTCGAATTCCCTTCGCGGTGCAACTCATCTACACACGGTCCCACAGTCGCTGCAAACTGCGAAAAGAAGATGACTCACACGGCATATCACATCGAGGGGGCGGCGCGGAAAGGCAGGTTCCTCGTTACCTGCGACCATGCGACCAACAGCGTGCCCGCCGAGCTCGGCGGATGCCTCGGACTGCCGCCCGAGGACATGGCGCGCCACATCGCCTACGACATCGGCGCGCTCGGCACCGCCCGCGCCCTGGCCGAGGCGCTCGACAGCCCCTTCGTCTGGACCGACTTCTCGCGCCTCGTCATCGACCCCAACCGCGGCGAGGACGATCCGACGCTGCTGATGCGGCTCTACGACGGCTCGATCATCCCCGGCAACCGCCACGCCGACGACGCCGAACGCGCGCGCCGGACCGAGGCCTACTGGCGCCCCTATCACGATGCCGTGGCCGGGCTCCTCGAAAAGCGCCCCGAGCTGGCGCTGATCGCCGTGCATTCCTTCACCCCGCAGCTGCGCGGCCGCCTGCCGCGGCCCTGGCACGTGGGCATCCTGCACGGCTGGGATTCGCGCCTGTCGGACGCGCTGCTTGACTTGCTCGCGGCGCAACCCGATCTGGTGGTGGGGCGCAACGAGCCCTATCCCGGCCACCTGCCGGGCGACTCGGTGCACCGCCACGCGCTGCAACACGGCCGCCACAACACGCTGATCGAGCTGCGCAACGATCTCATCGCCGAGCCCGGAGCGCAGCAGGACTGGGGCCGCCGCCTCGCGCCGCTGCTGAAGACCGCGCTCGCCCGCGCCCCCGACTGAGAGGAGAGAGACATGGACGACCAGACCCGCACCGAGCTCGAGGCCGCCGCCTTCCGCCGCCTGCGCCAGCACCTGATGGAAGACCGGCCCGACGTTCAGAACATCGACCTGATGAACCTCGCCGGCTTCTGCCGCAACTGCCTGTCGCGCTGGTACGAGGAGGCCGCGAACGAGCGCGGCATCGCGATGGGCAAGGCCGAGGCGCGCGAGATCTTCTACGGCATGCCCTATGACGAGTGGCGCGCGCAGAACCAGACCGAGGCGAGCCCCGAGAAGCAGGCCGCCTTCGACAAGGCCTTCGCGGAAAACGTCACCCGGAAGCCCTGAGCCCCGGATTTCCACATGGTCCAAATATCCCACGGGGGTCCGGGGGTGTGAAACCCCCGGTCCGCCGCCGGGATCCCCGCGCTAGGCCGGAAGGTCAGCCGGGATCTTCCCGGCGATCCAGCGCGCGAACTCGTAGTTCGGCCGCTCGAGATGCGACAGCGCGCCCGGCGCGGCAAAGCGCGACTGCATCCCCTTCCACACCCGCTCGGTGCAGCCCCGGTCCTCGTCGTTGACCGCGTCGAGCAGGCCCTTCAGCGCGTCGAAATGCGCGGCGGCCTCGGGGTCCGCGATGAAATCCGGGTGCAGCCCGCCGCCGAAGAGGATGCGCACGTGGCCCGGCCCGTCGGGGGTCAGGCTGAGGTACCAGAAATAGCCCGGCGTCAGGGTGATCAGCAGCGAGGGATAGACCGCCAGCAGCCAGGTCCGGTAACGCTCCTCGCCCTGCAGCTCGGTGTTGCCCGGATGGGCGATCGACAGGGCGATCGAGTCGTCCTTGAGGATGTGGTGGTAGTTGAAGCCCTCGAACCCCTCGGGGCAGGTCATCTTCCTGAGGTCCACCGCGCCGCCGATGGTGCCGCCGTGGCACATCGGCAGGTGGTAGCTCTCCATGAAGTTCTCGGCGAGGATCTTCCAGTTGGTGTCCCAGCGGTGCTCCTCGCGGAAGGTCTCGACGTAATCCTCCATCCGCAGGTAGCCGACGAGGTCGTCGACCTCCTTCAGCGTCTCGCCTGGCTCGGGCAGACCCGGGTCGAGCGTGACCATGATCCAGCCCTTCCAGTCGGTGCAGCGGACCGGCGGCAGCCGGGTGCTCTCCTTGCAGAAGCCGGTGTTCAGCTCCATCGCCGGCGCGCCGCGCAGCGAGCCGTCGAGGTTGTAGCTCCAGGCGTGGTAGGGGCAGGTGATGGTCCGCACGTTGCCCCGCCCTTCCAGCAGCACCGACATGCGGTGGCGGCAGACGTTCGACAGCGCCCGCAGCGCGCCGTCCCGGTCGCGCAGCACCACGATCGGCTCGCCGGCGATCTCCATCGTCAGGTAGTCGCCCGGTGCCTTCAGCGCGTCCACCCGCCCGGCGCAGAGCCAGCTCTTCGCAAAGACATGCGCCTGCTCGAGCGCGAGGAAGTCCTCGGATGTGTAGACCGAGACCGGCATCGCCTGCGCGCTCTCGAAGGGGACGGCGACATTGGCGCGAAGCTCGGCGGCGGGATCGTGGAAGGTCATGCGGCGACTCCGGTGCGGCTCGGGAAGACGTTGAGAAACCGTTAAGGGACGGCGCGCACCGAGCCTGCAAATCGCGCCCCCGTCAAGTCACTCCGGCGTGTCATCAACCCTCGTGATCGGGGGGCGCACGAAAGCGCGTTTGACCGTCCCCGCGGGGACGGCGATCACTGGGCGCGGACAAGCACAGGACCACCGACATGACGACGATCACCCTCTACGGACACCCCGACAGCGGCCACGCCTGCAAGGTGGCGCTGGCGCTCGCCCTTGCCGGGATCGACCACGAGACCGTCTTCGTCGACATCTGGGCCGCGCCCGAAACACGCCCCGCCGCCTTCCTTGCCGCGAGCCCGCTGGCGCAGGTGCCCGCTCTGGTGGTGGACGGCGAGGCCATGACCCAGTCGGGCGCCATCCTGCTCGAGATCGCCCGCCGCTGGCAGGTGCTGGGCGGCGAAAGCGCCGCGGGGCTGCGCCGCGGGGCCGAGCTGCTGATCTGGGAGGCGAACCGCATCGGCATGTGCCTGCCGCAGCTGGTCGAATCCCGGCGTCCCGGCGGGGACAGCTTCCCCGACGGTGCGATCGAGTGGCTCACCGGGCGCTACGAGACCGACCGCGCCAACTTCGACCGGCTGCTGGGGGACGGGCCCTTCTTCCATGGCGATGCGCCGGGGATCGGCGACTGCGCGATCTGGGGCTACGTGCAATGGCTCGACAAGGCCGGGGTCGCGCCCTCGGAGGCGATGGCGGGCTGGATCGCTCGGATGCGGGCCTTGCCGCAGATGCGTCCCCGCGGGGACGACTGGTTTCCCGCCTAGTCGGTCAGCAGCGGCAGGACCAGCGAGAAGAGTTCGCCCTGCGAGGAGATCCCGCACTTGCGGTAGAGCTGGCGGCGGAAGACCTTCACGGTCTGCGGGCTCAACTCGAGCCGCAGAGCGATCGACACGGTGGAATGCCCCCGCAGGATCAGCAGCGCGACCTCGGCCTGCCGCGGGCTGAGGCGGATGCGGTGTTCGTCCTGAAGTGCGCCGATCAACCTCTCGGTGAGCGCGTTGTCGGTATAGTCGCCCGAGGAGGACAGTCCCGCCCATTGCTTTTCGCACAATCCGCAGGCAATCGGGGCTATTTTCTGGGCGATCTCCATGTCCCGCTGCGAAAAGCTGCGCCCCGAGGAGGCATCCCGCCCAAGGCAGACATGCACGGATACCCCCTCTGCCGGGTTGGCGACGTAGGCGAATTCGTCGATCAGCGTGGTCCGCCGGTAGTAGGCCGCGAAATACTCGTTCCGCAGGAAGGCGTCGGGGGCGATGTCGCGCAGCCGGTAGAGCCCCGCAGGGACCCTGCGCACGTGCAGGTCGTGGAAGGGATCGAGAAGGTAAGCACCTGAAAGATAATCATCTTCCAGACGTTCATGCACCTGCGGCGCGCGCGACTGGGTGAACAGAACCTGCGGTTTGCGCGACTGGAAATAGGCCAGCATCGTGGTGTTGTCGATGTCGTAGCTGTGGGTCAGCCAGCGGTAGAGGGACGGCGCGAAATCCTCGGTTCCGAGGGCCGTGATCGTATGCCCGAGGTGGGCCTCGGGGGTGCCTGCAAGCTCCTGCATCATACCTCTTTGGGGGTATATACCCCCCGTTTCGCCGGTTTGTAGCCTGATCCTCAGAAAACCGGGGGTATAGGGCAAGGGGAATCGATGTCGGAGAACGTGGCTCCTGTGACGGCGAATGCGGTCGAGATCGACAAGGTGGTGAAGCGCTACGGCTTCGTCACCGCGCTGCACGGCGTCTCCATGCAGATCGGGGATGGCGAGTTCTTCACCCTGCTCGGCCCCTCGGGCTGCGGCAAGACCACGCTGCTGCGTTGCATCGCCGGGTTCGAGGACGTCTCGGAAGGGGCGATCCGGCTGCACGGGCAGGACATCGCGCCGCTGCCGCCGCACAAGCGGCAGGTGAACACGGTGTTCCAGCAATATGCGCTCTTCCCGCACATGACCGTGCTGCAGAACGCAAGCTTCGGCTTGCTGCGGCTGGGCTGGAGCGCCTCGGATGCCGAGGCGCGGGCCCGGCAGGTGCTGGAACTGGTGCAGCTCGGCCCGTTCGCCGAGCGCCGCCCGGCGCAGCTGTCAGGCGGCCAGCAGCAGCGCGTCGCGCTGGCGCGCGCGCTGGCGCCGCGGCCCAAGGTGCTGCTGCTCGACGAGCCGCTCTCGGCGCTCGACCTCAAGCTGCGGCAGGCGGTGCGGTCGGAGTTGAAGGCGATCCAGCGCGAGACCGGCATCGCCTTCGTCTTCGTCACCCATGACCAGGAAGAGGCGCTGACCATGTCGGACCGCATCGCGGTCATGTCGGCGGGACACGTGCAGCAGATCGGCACCCCGCGCGAGATCTACGAGGCGCCCTCGAGCCGCTTCGTCGCGGATTTCATCGGCGAGACCAACCTGCTCGACGTGACCGCGAACCGCGTCTCGGACGGGATCGCCGAGATCCTCCTGCCCGGCGGCGCGCGGCTCAGCTGCCCGGCGGCGCCGGGGGCGCGGGTCGGGCAGGGGCACCTGTCGCTGCGGCCCGAGCGGCTGGGCATCGCCGCGCCGGGCGAGGGCCAGCTGCAGGCGACGGTCGAGGACCACGTCTACCTCGGCACCGACACGCAGCTGCACACGCGACTCGGCAGCGGCGAGGCGCTGGTGGTGCGGATGCAGAACGGCACCGGCGCGATCCCCGAGCGGGGCGCGCGGCTGGGGCTCGAGATCGAGGCGGGCGCGGCGCGCCTGCTGTCGGACTGATGTCCGGCGGCGCGCCGGGGGGCGCCTCGAAATCCGACATCTACAGGGGCAACGGCCCGCGGCTGATGCTGCCAGCGTGGATCTTCATCGGCGTCTTCCTCGTGGCGCCGGTGGCGATCATGGCGGTCTACTCGGTGCTGACCAAGGAGTTCCGCGGCGGGGTGATCTGGGACTTCACCCTTGCCGCCTACGACCAGTTCTTCCTCGACCGCGGCCTGTTCGGGGACGAGCCGGCCTCGATCGAATGGACCTACATCGGCATCTTCTGGCGCTCGATCTGGCAGGCCGGCCTTGCGACGGTGCTCTGCCTGCTGATCGGCTTCCCGACGGCATGGTTCATCGCCACGCGGGACGTGAAGGAGCGCTCGGTCTGGCTGTTCCTGATCACCGTGCCCTACTGGGTGAACCTGCTGATCCGTACCGTGTCGATGAAGTTCCTGATCCGTGACACCGGGCCGCTCAACGAGCTTCTGCTGGCGCTGGGCGTGATCGACGGGCCGCTGGCGCTGGTGAACACCAATTTCGCCGTGCAGCTCGGGCTCTTCTACAGCTACCTGCCATTCATGGTGCTGCCGATCTACGCGGCGGTGGAGCGTTACGACTTCTCGATGTCCGAGGCGGCGGCGGATCTCTACGCCAGCAGCTGGCAGACGCTGCGGCTGGTGATCCTGCCGGTGGTGAAGCCGGGGATCGTGGCGGGCTGCATCCTCGTCTTCGTGCCCTCGCTCGGCGCCTTCCTCGCGCCGGACCTGCTGGGCGGGGCCAAGACCTTCATGATCGGCTCGCTGATCGAGGAGCAGTTCAAGGGCGCGGCGGGCAACTGGCCCTTCGGCGCGGCGGCCTCGATGATCCTGCTGACCATCGTCATGGGCGTGTTGCTGGTGCATGCCCGCGCGCAGACGAAGGGGGAGAAGTGATGGCCAAGCCCGTCGACCTGCGCCGCTTCACCGGGTTCCGCGCGATCACCTGGCTCTGCCTCTTCGTGCTCTACGCGCCGCTGGTGATCGTCGCGATCTACAGCTTCAACGACAGCACCTCGATCACCCGCTGGGGCGGCTTCTCGCTCAAGTGGTACGTGGATGTCTTCACCGGCCCCGAGGCGCCGAAGTTCCGCGACGCGGCGATCAACAGCTTCTCGATCGCCATAGGGGCGGCGATCTGCGCGACGCTCATCGCCACCGCCGCCGCCGTGGCGATGAACCGCACCGGGCGCTTCCGGGGCAAGACCGCGAGCCTTGCGCTGATCAACCTGCCGCTGATGGTGCCCGAGATCGTCACCGCCGTGGCCTCGCTGGTGTTCTTCATCACCATCGGCTTCAAGACCGGGCTGCTGACCATCTTCATCGCACATGTGGTGTTCTGCATCCCCTTCGCCTACCTGCCGATCTCGGCGCGGATGCAGAGCGTGCCGGACGTCTACGAGCAGGCGGCGATGGATCTCTACGCCACCCCGTGGGAGGCGTTCCGGCTGGTGCTGCTGCCGCTGATGGTGCCGGGGATCCTGTCGGGGTTCCTGCTGGCCTTCATCATCTCGCTCGACGACTTCCTGATCACGAACTTCGTCAAGGGCGCCGGGGTCGAGACCCTGCCCACGGCGATCTTCGGATCGGTCAAGCAGGGCATCAAGCCCAACATCATGGCCATCTCGACCCTGCTTCTGGGGGTTTCGGTGGTCTTCGTCACGCTTTCCTGGATCATCGGGCGGGCGGGGCAATCCAAACGATAAAAACCAAGAAACACATCCAACAGATCAACAGCGGAGAGACCTTCATGAAGACCTTCCTCACCACGTCCGTGCTGGCGCTGTCGCTGGCGACCGGTGCCAGCGCCGAGGGCAAGCTCTCGATCTACCACTGGTTCGAGTACATCCCGCAGGAGCTGCTCGACAAGTTCGCCGCCGAGTACGACGTCGAGGTGACCATGGACACCTTCGACAGCAACGAGGCGCTGCTGGCCGCGCTGAAGGCGGGCAAGATGGGCAGCTACGACGTGGCGGTGCCCGGCGACTACATGGTCAAGATCATGAGCGACGAGGGCATGCTCGACACGTTCGAGCCCTCGGAGATCCCGAACTTCGCCAATATCGAGGACCGCTGGATGGACGTCGACTTCGATCCGGGCCGGCATTCCTCGATCCCCTACCAGTGGGGCTCGACCTCCTTCTCGGTCAACAAGGAGGTCTACTCGGGCCCGCTCGACAGCCTGTCGCTGATCTTCGAGCCGCCCGCCGAGCTGAAGGGCAAGATCAACGTGCTCGACACCTCGGGCGAGACGCTGACGCTGGGCTCGCTCTATCTCGGCATCCCGCAATGCACCTCGGATCGCGAGCAGCTGAAGGCGCTGAACGACCTCGTGCAAGGCGCCAAGGCGGGCTGGGCCAGCTTCGGCTCGGACGTGGCCAAGGACGTGCTGGTGTCGGGCGATGCTGCCGCCGGGATGATCTGGTCGGGCTTCTCGGCCAAGGCCCGGGTCGAGGGCGCGCCGATCGAATACGTCTTCCCCAAGGAGGGCATGATCGTCTGGATGGACAACGTGGTGCTGCTCAAGGACGCGCCGAACCGGGACAACGCGCTGAAGTTCATGAACTTCCTGCTCGAGCCCGAGAATGCCGCCGCGGTCACCAACTACGCGCAATACACCTCGGGCGTGAAGGGCGTGGAGCCCTTCCTCGACCCCGAGGTCGCCAACTCGCCGGAATCGAACCCGCCGGCGGATGCCAAGGGCGTGTTCGTGCAGGCCTGCCCGGAGGACGTGCAGGTCATGTATGACGCGATCTGGACCAACCTGAAGAAGTGAACCCCCAGAAAGTGACGATGAAACTCGCCCTCTACCAGGGTCCGCCGATCGGCGGTGACATCGAGGCGGGCCTTGCCCGCCTCGAAAGACAACTCCTCGTGGCCGCGGCCGCCGGCGCGCGGCTGCTGGTCGCGCCCGAGCTCTTCCTGCCCGGCTACAACTGGCCCGAGCTGCACGGCGCGCTGGCGCAGCCGCGCGGCGGCGAGTGGTGCCGGCGCCTGTCGGACATGGCGGCTGCGGCGGGCTGCGGCCTCTGCGTCGGCTGGGCCGAGCGCGACGGCGAGACGGTCTACAACGCCGCGACCTGCTGGGACGCCACCGGCGCCGAGGCCGGGCACTACCGCAAGATCCAGCTCTTCGGCCCGATGGAGAAGGCCAGCTTCGCCCCGGGCGACGCCTATTGCCTGTTCGAGTTCGAGGGCATGCGCACGTCGATGCTGATCTGCTACGACGTCGAGTTCGCCCCGCATGTGAGGGCGCTGGCGCAGCGCGGCGCCGAGCTGATCCTCGTGCCCACCGCCAACCCGGCGGGCTTCGAGCATGTCTCGAAAGTTTTCGTGCCCGCCCGCGCCGCGGAGTCGAACGTGACCATCGCCTATGCGAATTTCTGCGGCCCGGATGCCGGGCTCGAATTCGGCGGCAACTCCGTCATCGTCGGCCCCGATGCGCGCGTCATCGCGCGGGCCGGCACCACCGAGACGCTTCTGATCGCCGAGGTCGGCACGCCCGTCGCGCCCGAGCTCCGCTCCACCCAAATCCAGGACTTCAGGGAGGTCTGACCCCATGTCGCTCGATCTCGACATCTCCACCGACGGCGTGCTCACCGCCGACACCAACCTCGTGCAGAGCTGGGCCGATCTCAACGCGCTCAAGCAGTCGGGGGCGCGCACGGTCATCGTCAGCGCCGAGGGCGCCATGGTGCGCGACAGTGAGGGCAACGAGCTGATCGACGGCATCGGCGGGCTCTGGTGCGTCAACGTCGGTCACCGCCGCCCCGAGATCATCGACGCCATCAAGGAGCAGCTCGAGACGCTCGACTTCTACTCGACCTTCTACAACTTCACCCACCCCGCCGCCGCGGCGCTGGCGGTGAAGCTGGCCGAACTGGCGCCGGGCCCCCTCAACAAGGTGCATTTCGGCAACTCGGGCTCGGTCGCCAACGAGACCGCGATCCGCATCCTGCACCACTATTTCAACCGGCTGGGCCAACCGAAGAAGAAGCGCATCCTCTGCCGCTTCGGCGCCTACCACGGCTCGACCAACCTCACCGTCGCGATGACCACGCCGGGCTATTCCGAGGGCTGGGGCAAGTCGGGCGAGCTGGTCCACCACCTGCGCAGCCCGCACCACTGGCGCGAGGCGCCCGAGATGACCGAGGCCGAGTTCCTCGGGGCGCTGAAGCAGGACCTCAAGGACACCATCGCCCATTACGGCGCCGAGACCATCGCCTGCATGGTCGCCGAGCCGATCATGGGCGCCGGCGGGGTGATCGTGCCGCCCGAGGGCTACCACGTCGCCATGGCCGAGATCTGCCGCGCCCATGACATCAAGTACGTGACCGACGAGGTGGTGACCGCCTTCGGCCGGCTCGGGCATTTCTTCGCCTCGAAGGACGTGTTCGGCGTGCAGCCCGACATCATCAACACCGCCAAGGGGCTGACCTCGGGCTACCAGCCGCTCTCGGCGACGATCATGTCGGATGAGATCTACGAGGTGATCTCGGGCCCCGGCGGCATGTTCTTCCACGGCATGACCTACTCGGGCCACCCGGCCGCCGCCGCCGCGGGGCTCGCCAACATCGCCCTGATGGAGCGCGAGCAGATCCCCGAGCGGGTGCGGGTGACCGGCAAGCGCTTCGAGGCGCTGCTGCGCCAGCTCGAGGAGTTCGACGTGGTGGGCGAGGTGCGCGGCAGCCACTTCATGATCGGCATCGAGTTCGTGAAGGACAAGGCGCGCAAGATCCCCTTCGCGCCGGAGGACCTGATCGGCCTGCGCGTCGCCCGCGAGGCGCAGAAGCGCGGCCTGATCGCGCGCCCGCTGGGCAATATCCTCATCCTGTCGCCGACGCTCATCATGGATGACGCGATGATCGACCGGGTTGCGGACATTCTCCGCGAAAGCATTGCTGCATTGCAGAGCAGCCTGTGACAAATTGGCTCCGGGCGGGGCCTGCAGCGTGCCGCCCGGGCCTGACCTGTGGTAAGGGTTGGGCAGTACCATCCTGCTTGGAAGGAGCCCGGACATGGATAAGCCGACCCCCCGCAAGACCGCAGCGCGTGGCCAGTCAACATCGTCGCGGGGCAGCGCGACGCGTCGCAGAACCCCAGTAAAACCTGCCTCCGTGACACCGGCACAGGCCGCAACTTCCGTGGCAAAAGAGACACCTGAGGTCATCGAGACCGCCGCCGCGCCCGCCCTCGAGGCGCCGCAGGTCGAGGCCCCGGCACCGGTCGAGACGGCCGCGCCCGAGGCGGTGAAACCCGCGCCGGCGCCCCGCGCCCCGGCACGCCGCAGTGCGGCGAAACCCGCCGAATCGACCCCGCCCGAGGCGACGGTCGTGGCCGCGAAACCCGCCCCGGCCGCGGTGGCTCCGGCGCCGGTCGCGCCGAAACCCGCCGCCCCGAAGCCGGTCGCCGCGAAACCCGTCGCGGTGAAGGCGATGCCCGCCGCAGCGGACGAGCGCAGCTTCCGCATGAGCTGGAACCTCGAGCCCTATGCCGCCACCGCGCTCGTCGACACGATGCTCGACATCGGCGCCGAGCTGCAGAGCTTCACCGCCGAGCGCGTGCGCGAGGACGTGGCGACGCAGCACCGGATCCTGCACTGCAAGACCCCGGCCGACCTGATCCACATCCAGAGCGCCTTCTTCCAGAAGGCGAGCGAGGACTACCGGGCGCACTGGGGCCGGCTTGCCGAACTCGGCAACAAGCTCGCGGTCTTCCCCGGCTGATCCGCGGGCCCGGCGCGCCGCCTTTCAGGGCGCGCGCCGCCGCTTCCGGGCGAGCAGTCTCTGGAGCACCGGCTCCAGCGCCGCGGCGATCTCGACATGGGCGGCGGGGCTCAGCGCCTCGCCCGCCGCACCCGCCTCGAAGTCGGCAAAGACCATGCCCCCGGTGCCCGCCTGCAGCGCGGCGGGCGACAGCGGCTGGTCGAGCAGCGCCGCCGCCCGCGGGCGCAGCGCCTCGATCATGCCGCGCTCGACGAAAAGCGGGGCGGGGGAGAGCGCGTTGACATGGGTGTCCGGCGGCGGATGGCCCGCCGCCCAGAGCACCACGGCGCGCCCGCCGAGCAGCGTCAGCAGGTGCTTCATCCGCGCCACCCAGGCCAGCCGCAGCTCTGCGGTGACCTCGGCAAAACGCTCCTCCGAGATCTCGCGCAGCCGCCCCAGCATGTGCAGGGTGAAGTGGAACTCGGTGAAATCCACCTCGGGGAAGAGTTGCTGCAGCCGGTCCGAGGCGCGCAGGAAGCGGTCGTTGCGCCGGGGATGCACGCCGTAGAACCGGTTCGACATGTTCTGCGCCCCCATCACCTGGATGACGCAGAGCTCCGCCCGCGCGGCGAGGTTCAGGATCGCCGGATCGCCAAGGAAGAGGTCGATCCCGGCGTTGATCACCCCGAGGTTCACGCAGGGCACTCCCGGCTCCTCCGCCGCCTCCACCGGGCCGAGCGCCCGCTCGACCAGCACCGGGAAGGGCGCCTCGACGAACCGGCCGAAGGTCTCCGCCCCGCCGAGAAAGGCGAGGTAACGCCCGTCGAGCGCGCGTTTCGGGCCGCGGAACAGCAGCCGCGAGCGGCCATAGCGGCATGGAAAATATTCCAGTGCACCCTGAAAGGATCCGGCAACGGACATGACGCCCCCCAAATTGATTCCCATTCACCCGGGATCAGGATCGCCGCGCCGCCCCAACAATTCGCTAATGCGAAAATCCTCGCAAAAATTGCCGGTGTTCCGCTTGCGGCGGGCGGGCGCGGGCGCATAAGGTTGCCGCGCATCAGAGCAGGATAGGGCCCATGGAAATCAAGAGCATCGGTGTCGTCGGCGCGGGCCAGATGGGCAATGGCATCGCCCATGTCATGGCGCTGGCGGGCTACGAGGTGCGCCTGTCGGACGTCAGCCAGGACGCGCTCGACGCCGCGGTGCAGCTGATCACCCGCAACCTCGACCGCCAGGTCAGCCGCGAGAAGATCTCGGCCGAGGCCCGCGACGCCGCCCTGGCGAAGATTTCCACCACGCTCGACGTGGTCGAGGTGGCCCGCACCGACCTGGTGATCGAGGCCGCCACCGAGCAGGAGGCGGTGAAGACCAAGATCTTCGAGGGGCTGGTGCCGCACCTGCTGCCGCACACGATCCTGACCTCGAACACCTCGTCGATCTCGATCACCCGGCTCGCCTCGCGCACCGACCGGCCCGAGAAGTTCCTCGGCTTCCACTTCATGAACCCGGTGCCGGTGATGCAGCTGGTCGAGCTGATCCGCGGCATCGCCACCGACGAGCCGACCTACCATGCCTGCCTGAAGGTGGTCGAGAACCTCGGCAAGACCGCCGCCTCGGCCGAGGATTTCCCGGCCTTCATCGTCAACCGCATCCTGGTGCCGATGATCAACGAGGCGGTCTACACGCTCTACGAGGGCGTCGGCAACGTGCGCTCGATCGACATGGCGATGAAGCTCGGCGCGAACCACCCGATGGGCCCGCTCGAGCTCGCCGACTTCATCGGGCTCGACACCTGCCTCGCGATCATGAACGTGCTGCACGACGGTCTGGCGGACACCAAGTACCGCCCGTGCCCGCTGCTGACCAAGTACGTCGAGGCCGGCTGGCTCGGCCGCAAGACCAAGCGCGGCTTCTACGACTACCGCGGCGAGGAGCCTGTCCCGACCCGCTGAGCCGCGCCCGGCGGGGGCCGCCGCCCCTTCTTCGCTTTGAAAATACGCCGGGGGTGAATTGGCCGCAGGCCAAGAGGGGGCAGCGCCCCCTCACGTCCTTTGCAGAACCTCAGCCCTTCAGCGCCAGCGTCCGCTCGCGCAGCCAGGCGACGAACTCGCGCTGGGTGCCGCTCCAGCCGCGCACCTCCTCGGGGCTGATCGGCGCGCCGACCACCGGCGTCTGCGGCCGGCCGCAGGCGTGGATCACCTCGTGGATCAGCAGGCCCTGGCGCAGCGTCGGCGAGAGCCGGTTGGCGATCTGGTAGGCGCGGCTGTTCTGGCCGGGGAAGTAGACCGGCACTACGGTCGCGCCCGAGCGCTGGATCATCTTGGCGGTGAAGGGGTTCCACACCGCCTCGACCGCCGCGCCGAACATCGAGCCCGACGAGGCCACCACCCCCGAGGGGAAGAGCGCGATGACCCCGCCGCGCCGCAGGTGGTCCATGGCGGTGGCGCGCATCTCGAGGCTCTGCTCGCGCGCGGTCGCCTCGTGCGGGAAGGGGACGGGGATCATGAACTCGGCGATCTCCTGCACCCCGGTCAGCAGCGAGCGGGTGAGGATGCGGTAGTCGGTGCGCACCCGGCCGATCAGCTCGGCGAGGATCATCCCGTCGACCAGCCCGTGCGGGTGGTTGGCGACGACGATCACCGGACCCTTGGCGGGAATGCGGGCGATCTGCTCGGAGGGGGTCTGCAGCTCGATGCGCATCATGCGCAGCGCCTGCGCCCAGAAGTCCTGCCCGTCGGGCACGCCGGCGCGCTCGAAACGGCGCACGAGGCGGATCAGCGGGATCTTCCCGGTCATCCACTCCAGCGCGCGGATCGTGTTGGCCTTCCACGGGTTGGTGAAGGTGTTGGCGTAGCTCAGCTTGCGCTTGTCATAGGGCGCAGGGGGCGGCGGCAGCGGCGCTTCCCGTCCGGTCGAGGCGTCATAGCTGTCACGCATCTGGCCACCCTGCTTCGTCATGCACCCACCCAGGCGTCTCTGGTGCTGTCAGTTGTCCTCGCCGAAGCGGTTGGCGACCAGCGCTTCCAGCGCGTCGGCAAGCGCGGCCGCATCGGGGCCGGAGGTCTTGACCTCAATAGAGCTTCCCTTGGAGGCTGCCAACATCAAAAGCCCCATGATGCTGTCGCCGCCGGCGCTCATCCCGTCCTTGGACACTTCCGCGTGGGCGTCGAATCCCTCGACCACCTCGACCAGCTTGGCCGATGCGCGGGCATGCAGCCCCTTCTCGTTGACGATGTTCAGAACGCGGCGAACGCAGGTATCACTCATGTCGGGTCTCTTGATTGTTCGGGCCGTAACGCGGCCTCAGACGGGATCGGGTCTGACGTTCTGGCTGTCAATATACTTCCGCCCGGCCTCGAGCGCGCCGCGCACGGCGTCGGGAACCGGAAGCTGGCGGGTCTTGGCGAGCTTGATCAGCATCGGCAGGTTCATCCCGTAGAGGATGCGCCGGTTCTCGGGCTGGCAGGCGAGCAGGCTGAGATTCGACGGCGAGCCGCCGAAGAGGTCGGTGACCAGCACCACGCCGTCGCCGGTGTCGACGCTGTCCGCCGCCGCGCAGATCTCGGACTGCTTCTTGCCCCGGTCGTGGTCGGCCTCGATCGAGATCGCCATGATTCCGGGCTGCGCCCCGACCACATGCTCCACGGCTGCAAGGTATTCCTTGGCCAGCCCACCATGCGCCACGATCACGATGCCGATCACGCCTGCGACCTCTCGTCCAGTCCAGTTGCCACGCCCTTGGCGGCATGGCCGCGGCGTTCGAGTTCCCGGTGCCTAGTTGACACCTGCCAGCCCCGGTCCGCAAGGGCGCCCGCGACGGATTCCGTCACGGTGACGGAACGATGTTGTCCGCCGGTGCAGCCAAATCCCAGCGAGAGGTGCGCCTTGCCCTCCTCGGTGCAGGCCGGCAGCAGGAAGAGCGCGAGGTCGACGACCTTCTGCAGGAAGGGCTCGAAGCGCGGATCGGCCTTCACGTGGGCCTGCACCGGCGCGTCGAGCCCGGTCAGGCCGCGCAGTTCGGGGACCCAGTGCGGGTTGTCGAGGAAGCGGCAGTCGAACACCGTGTCGAGCCCCTGCGGCAGGCCGCGCTTGTAGGAAAAGCTCTCGACCGAGACGGCCAGCTGCTGCGTCTGCTCCCCGGCGAACCAGGTGGCGAGCTGGGCGCGCAGCTCGTGCGGGCTGAGCTCGGAGGTGTCGATCAGGATGTCGGCGGCGGCACGGGCCTGCTCGAGCAGCGCCAGCTCGCGGGTGATGCCCTCGGTATAGGCGCTGTCGGGGGCGAGCGGATGGCGGCGGCGGGTCTCGGAATATCGCCGCGCAAGCACGGTTGGCGCGGCGTCGAGATAGAGCAGCTGGGCGGTGAACTGGGGCTGCCCGGCCAGCACGGACTGAAGCGAGAGCAGCCCGTCGACGGTGAAGTCGCGGTTGCGGATGTCGACGCCGAGCGCCAGCGGGCGCTCCAGCGCCGGGCCCTCGATCAGCCGGGGGATCAGCCCCAGCGGAATGTTGTCGATCGCCTCGAAGCCGAAATCCTCCAGCGCGTTGATCGCGGTGGAGCGCCCGGCACCCGAGGGGCCGGTGACCAGCACGACGTGCTGGGGTCCTTTCGGCGAGTCATCCATTCTGCGGATCCCTTGTTGCGCCTTTCAGATATTGAACGAGCGCTGCGGGAAAATAGGGATGCGCGGCATTGTGAAGCAAGGGGAGAATTCGCGACTGCAGCATGATTTCCCGGTCAGGCGGCAGGCGCTCGGTTTCGGGGGTGTCGAGGTCGAGCACCGCGACCACCTCGGCGCGGGGCAGGTGGTCGACGGGCAATAGCCCCAGCCCGCGCGCCTCGATCAGCCCGGCGATCGGGGCAGGGGGGCTGGCCCAGAGGCGCCCGTCCTCGAGCGTCAGCACCACCCGGTCATCCGCGATGAGCTGCGCGCCGCGCGCCATCATCTCGAGTGCGAGCCCGGATTTTCCCGCCCCCGAGGCGCCGCGGATCAGCAGCGCGCGGCCGTTCACCGCCACCGCGGTGGCGTGCAGGATCAGCGGGGCGGGGCTGGTCATGGGGTCAGATGGGCAGGCCGACGACGAAGCGCGCGCCGAGCGGTTCGGAGGTGATGTCGGCCTCGGTCGGGCGGATGTTCTCGGCCCAGATTACCCCGCCATGCGCCTCGACGATCTGCTTGGAGATGGCGAGGCCGAGGCCGGAATTGTTGCCGAAATCGCTTTCCGGGCGCTGCGAGTAGAAGCGCTTGAAGATCTTCTGCAGCGCCTCTTCGGGGATGCCGGGGCCGGTGTCCTCGACCACCACCAGCACGCGGTTGTCGCGGCGGCGGGCCCAGACGCGGATCGCGTCGCCGTCCTCGCAGAAGGAGATGGCGTTGGTGATGAGGTTGACGAAGACCTGCGCCAGCCGCGGCTCCAGCCCGTTGATCTGGATCGGCTTCTCGGGCAGGTCGGTGATGAACTCGATGCCCTTCTTGCGCGCGTCCTCGCCGAGGAACTGGCCGAGGTTGCCGAGCATCCCGAGCAGGTTGAACTCCTGCTCCTCTTCCTTGACCAGCTCGGAATCGAGTCGCGAGGCGTTGGAGATGTCCGAGACCAGCCGGTCGAGCCGGCGCACGTCGTGCTCGATCACGTTGAGCAGCTTGTCGCGGTGCTCTTCCTTCTTGACGATGCGCAGGCTGCCGATCGCCGAGCGCAGGCTGGCGAGCGGGTTCTTGATCTCGTGCGCCACGTCCGCGGCGAACTGCTCGTTGGCGTCGATCCGGTCGTAGAGCGCCGCGACCATGCCGCGCAGCGCGCCCGAGAGGCGGCCGATCTCGTCGGGGCGGGCGGTCAGGTCGGGGATGCGGATGCGGCGGGAATTGCCCTGCGACTTGTTGCGGTCGCGGCCGATCTCGGCGGCGTCGGCAAGGTCGGAGATGGGGTTGGCGATGGTCGAGGCCAGCACGAGGCTGAGCCCGATCGAGACCAGCGTCGCGATGACGAACATCTGCAGCACGCGCTCGCGCTCGGCGCTGACCGCCTTGTCGATCTCGGGCGCGGCGGCGACGAGGGCGACGCTGCCGATGACGGTGCCGCCCTGGTGGATCGGCGTGAAGGCGGTGAAGAGCGACTCGCCCTCCGGTCCCAGCCCAGCCTTGACGCGGGCGGAGGCGGGGTCGCCCGCCTCGATCTGCCGGCGCAGCCGGTCCTCGAGCCCCAGCGTCTCGGTCTGCTGGAAATAGGAGAAGACCCCCGAGATCCCGTGCCAGAGCTGGTCGAGGAAATGCGAGATCATCGTCTCGCGCCCGGTGGGGCCGGCCGGAAGCGGCGGCGGGCCGCCCGCCTCGCCGACGAGGAAGTTGCCGCTGTCGAAGATCAGCACGTCGGTGCCGCGGTGCAGGTCGAGCGCGTCGAGCGTGGCCGCGACATCGATCCCGTCGGAGGAGCCGAGGCTGACGGTCGCCCCCTCGGGCAGCTGCATCTCGAACATGTTGGCGATCAGCTCGGCCTGGGCGAGCGTCGCATCGGCGCGCTGCTGGGCCAGCGTGTCGCGCGAGGAGTTGAGCCAGAGAATGCCCGCGGCCAGCACGTTCAACGCGATCAGGTTGAACGTGATGATCTTGCGCGTCAGCGGGGATCGGTTCAGGGAAAAGAGCGAGCGCCGCGCGCGGCTGTCACGCAGTTCCTTTTCGACGGTGCTGTCCGGGGCGACCCAGTCGTCGCCCAGAACAACATCGGCATCCTGCCTGTCGCCCGACTCGTCGCCGCGCATCGAGATCCTTTCGGCCAGGGCCATCGCTTACTCTTCGTTGTAACGATACCCGATGCCATAGAGAGTTTCGATGGCGGAGAAATCCTCGTCCACGGTCCGCATCTTCTTGCGCAGGCGCTTGATGTGGCTGTCGATCGTCCGGTCGTCGACGTAGACCTGATCGTCGTAGGCGACGTCCATCAGCTGGTCGCGCGACTTCACGAAGCCGGGACGCTGGGCCAGCGCCTGCAGCAGCAGGAATTCGGTGACGGTGAGCGAGACGTCCTTGCCCTTCCAGGTCACCGCGTGGCGCAGCGGGTCCATGGTGAGCGAGCCGCGGGTCATCAGCTTGGTGTCTTCGGTATCCCCGACCACTTCGCCGGCCTGAGCTTCCTGGCGGCGCAGCAGCGCGCGGATGCGCTCGACCAGAAGGCGCTGGCTGAAGGGCTTCTTGACGTAGTCGTCCGCGCCCATGCGCAGGCCGAGCACCTCGTCGATCTCGTCGTCCTTGGAGGTGAGGAAGATCACCGGCATGCGGGATTTCTGGCGCACCCGTTGCAGCAGATCCATCCCGTCCATGCGCGGCATCTTGATGTCGAAAACGGCCATGTCGGGCATCTTCTTGCTGAATGCATCCAGCGCAGACTGCCCGTCATTGTAAGTTTCAACCTCGAACCCTTCCGCCTCGAGTGTCATGGACACGGATGTCAGGATGTTCCTGTCATCGTCCACCAGGGCGATTTTAGACATAGCACTTCATCCTTGTACTGCTCTGTTATGCCTTCTTTTTCCGCGCACTATGCGGAGTTTCGGATTGTTCAACAATCCCATACTGCGAATCAGTCCAGAGCTGCGACTTAATTGCAGCGCGAATAGGGTAAGGAATGGCTAAAATGCCTCACCATGCCAGCTAAAGTTGCAAAAGCCGTGACCGATGGTAACGCTAGCCTAAACGGCTGCTAACGCTAAAGCTGTTTTGGTTGCGCTAACTGGCCGGATCACTCCTGTTCTTGGCCGAACCCAGCATGTTAAAGGCACTGATACCGGTGGCGGGCGCCGCCGGCGGACGGCAGGCACTATGCCGCCCCAATGACTACCGCCGCCCATCAGTGCGGCTACAGGAGCTTGGCAGATGACATTTGGACGGGTGAACCCGCAATTCCGGCTTGAAGATCAGGGGATCGAAGGGCTGGGCAATGTCTATTACAATCTTATGGAGCCTGCGCTGATCGAGGCCGCGCTGAAACGCGGCGAGGGCACGCTGGGCAAGGGCGGCGCCTTCTACGTGACCACCGGCAAGTTCACCGGCCGCTCGCCGCAGGACAAGCACGTGGTCAAGACCCCCTCGGTCGAGGACAAGATCTGGTGGGAAAACAACCGCGCCATGTCTCCCGAGGGCTTCGACGTGCTGCATGCCGACATGCTCGAGCACATGAAGGGCAAGGACTACTACGTGCAGGACCTCATCGGCGGCGCGGACCCGGCGCATTCGATCAAGGTGCGCATGGTGACCGAGCTCGCGTGGCACGGCCTGTTCATCCGCCACATGCTGCGCCGCCCCGAGCGCGAGCAGCTCGACGAGTTCCTCGCCGACTTCACCATCATCAACTGCCCGAGCTTCAAGGCGGACCCGAAGAAGCACGACTGCCGCACCGACACGGTCATCGCGCTGAACTTCGACAAGAAGACCATCCTCATCGGCGGCACCGAATATGCCGGCGAGAACAAGAAGTCGGTCTTCACGCTGCTGAACTACATGCTGCCGCTCAAGGGCATCATGGCGATGCACTGCTCGGCCAACCACGCGCCCGGCAACCCGGTCGACACCGCCGTCTTCTTCGGCCTGTCGGGCACCGGCAAGACCACGCTCTCGGCCGATCCCGAGCGCGTGCTGATCGGCGACGACGAGCACGGCTGGTCGGACCGCGGCACCTTCAACTTCGAGGGCGGCTGCTACGCCAAGACGATCAACCTGTCGGCCGAGGCGGAGCCCGAGATCTACGCGACCACCTCGAAGTTCGGCACCGTGATCGAGAACATGGTCTTCGATCCCGAGACCTTCGAGCTCGATTTCGAAGATGACAGCCTGACCGCGAACATGCGCTGCGCCTACCCGCTCGAGTACATCTCGAACGCCTCGGCCACCGCGCTCGGCGGGCATCCGAAGAACATCATCATGCTGACCTGCGACGCCTTCGGTGTCCTGCCGCCGATCGCGCGGCTGACCCCGGCGCAGGCCATGTACCACTTCCTGTCGGGCTTCACCTCGAAGGTGGCGGGCACCGAGCGTGGCGTGACCGAGCCGCAGCCGACCTTCTCGACCTGCTTCGGCGCGCCCTTCATGCCGCTGCGCCCGGAAGTCTATGGCAACCTGCTGCGCGACAAGATCGCCAAGCACGGCGCGACCTGCTGGCTGGTGAACACCGGCTGGACCGGCGGCGCCTACGGCACCGGCCACCGCATGCCGATCAAGGCGACCCGCTCGCTGCTGCACTCGGCGCTGAACGGCTCGCTGGCCAAGGTCGAGTTCCGCAAGGATCCGAACTTCGGCTTCGAGGTGCCGGTCTCGGTCGAGGGCGTGCCCGAGCTGCTGCTCGATCCGCGCCGCACCTGGTCGGACAAGGCGGCCTTCGACGCGCAGGCGGCGAAGCTGGTGAACATGTTCGCCGAGAACTTCGCGCAATACGTGCCCTACATCGACGAAGACGTGAAAGCCGCCGCGATCGGCTGATGCGCCTCGCAGCGATCCTCATGATGCTGGCCGGACCCGCCTTGGCGGGGTCCGGCCTTTCTTTTGCCGAGCCGCCGCTCATGCTGATCGAGCGCGGCGTGATCTGCCAGGTGACCCCGGAAGGCGAGCGCCCCGCGCCCGAGACCGAGCAGGGGGTGATCAACCTGATCGAGCCCGGCCGCCGCGTCGACGTGGCGACCGAGGTCGTGCCCGCGGCGCTGGGGATAAGCTTCGGCATCCGCTTCACCCTCGCCGAGCCGGCGCAGCCCATGCTGCTGCGGGTGATCGTCACGCACCCGCCGATGGGCCCGCGCGGGGTCGAGGTCGAGAGCTGGACCACCGGCGCCGAGCCGGGCGCGCCGAGCCTCAGCCTCTTCACCTTCGAATTCCCCTACGAGATGGTTCTGGGGGACTGGACCATGGCGCTCGAGGCGGGCGGAGAGCGGTTGCTCGAGCAGCATTTCACCGTCGTCCCCGCCGATGCCGCGCGGCCGGTTCTGGCCGCCTGCGACGGCCCTGTGCCGATGTCCTGACGGGCGGTTCGGCTGCTCGACTCCCCTATAGCGAGAGTTGCTGTGAATCTTGGTCGCCCTAAGCACGATCTGGGTGGATCCGCGCGTTCAATCGCCTCTGCAAAGCCCTTGGATCTTGTCCCACGAAGCCCCCGCGTTTCTCCGATTTCATCCACATGGGGGCAAAGCGACTCAGGCTGCTGAAAAGACTCGGAACCTTCGACTCACCCCCCTCGGGACTCCCCGCAGTTGCCCACAGAGGGCGAATCCGCATGTTGATTAAATAACAGATCACTCCACAACTTATTGCGTGCGTCACGAACATTTCGCTTTACAGGGAGTGCGGGCCACAGGCACGATATATGGTAAGAGATGAGGGCGTACCCCCTACATCTCTCGAGCAGGCACCTAGCACTGGGGCGCTGCCAAGCCCCGAAGCTACAACCATAAGAGGTGGCGCATGGCATTGTCCGAAGAATTCCTGAGCGAAGAGCTGCATCCCATCGACATCGTCGAGACCCTCGCCGAGTACAACGACTGGGATTTCGACCGCGTCGGCGAAGACCAGATCGCGATGGCGGTCGTGGGGCAGTGGCGCACCTATTCGATCACCCTTGCCTGGTCGCCCTACGACGAGACCCTGCGGATGATCTGCAGCTTCGAGATGGAGCCGCCGACGGACTCGCTGCCCGAGCTCTACGCCGGTCTCAACGCGGTCAACGACCAGTGCTGGGCGGGCGCCT
The DNA here is from genome assembly GCF_040409955.1 of Salipiger sp. H15. Lineage (NCBI taxonomy): Bacteria > Pseudomonadati > Pseudomonadota > Alphaproteobacteria > Rhodobacterales > Roseobacteraceae > Salipiger > Salipiger bruguierae. The sequence goes on along the minus strand of NZ_CP123384.1, from coordinate 885,007 downwards.
TCTGCTACTGGGCCGAGTCCAAGCTGATGGTCTATCGCTACGGGCTCGTGCTCGCCGGTGGGCAGATCGCCAGCGCCGAGCAGATCGACACGATGATCGGTGCCGCCGTCGCGGCCTCCGAGCGCTACTACCCCTGCTTCCAGCTCATCTCCTGGGCCGGCAAGACGGCGGAAGAGGCGCTGCAGATCGCCATCGCCGAAGCCTACGGTCGCGCCTGAGCGCGGGCTGACATAGCGCCGGGGCAGGCGGGACGGGGGCCGGACATCGGCCTCCGGTCTCAGCGGATCCCCAGCGCGGTTTCCTTCAGCATCTCCGCCGAGGCGCGCAGCGCCGCCGCCTCGGCCGGATCGAGCTCCGGCGTGAGCGTCGCCATGACGCCCGAGCCGCCGACCACCCGGGGCAGGCTCAGCGCCACGTCCTCGACCCCCTCGACCTCCGGCGTCACCACCGAGACCGAGAAGACCGCGCGCTGGTCGTCGCGCACCGCCTGCACGATGCGCGCGAGCCCCGCGCCGATGCCGTACCAGGTGGCGCCCTTGCCCTCGATGATGCGATAGGCGGCGCGGCGCACGGCCTCGTCGATGCGGGCGCGGACCTCCGCGGTGATCGGGGCCTGCACCTGCTCGGCGAACTCGCCCACGGTGAGCGCCCCGGCGCGGGCCGAGCTCCAGCCCAGCACCTCTGAATCCCCGTGCTCGCCCAGCACGTAGGCGTGGACCGACTGCGCCGCGATGCCGAGGTGCTCGCCGAGCAGCCAGCGGAAGCGCGCGGTGTCGAGGATCGTGCCCGAGCCGATCACCTGCCCGGCCCGCAGGCCCGAGGCGCGCAGCGCCACCTCGGTCATCACGTCGACCGGGTTCGAGGCGACGAGCAGCATCGCCCCGGGGGCGGCTTTCTGCACGCCCTCGATCACCTGGGCAAAGACCCCGGCATTGCGCGACAGCAGGCTCAGGCGGCTCTCTCCGGGCTTCTGCGCCACGCCCGCGGCGAGGATGACGATCTCGGCCCCCTCGAGCCGCTCGTAGCCGCCCGAGCGCACCTGGCAGGGATGGGCGAAGGGCACCGCGTGGCCGATGTCCTCGGCCTGCGCCGTCGCCAGCGCCTCGTTCCGGTCGACGAGGACGATCTCGCTCGCCCCGCCGCGCAGCGCCAGCGCGTAGCCCGCCGCCGAGCCGACCATGCCCGCCCCCACGATTCCCACCTTCATGGCGCTCTCCCTTCTTCCGCAGATGGCGGCAGCATGGCACGGGAGCGGCGCGGCACCAAACGCGGGCAGGCGGCAAGCACGGGCAAGGGCGCGGTTTTCCGCGACCTGCCCAGCCCGCGCGCAGACCTACGGCCGGCATGGACACCCGGGGCGACGCGGCTATAGTGCCGCCTCCACGAGGCGGGTCCAGAGGGCGGATCCCGCAGGCGAAAGAGGCCCGGACATGACGGAACAGGTGAAGGTCGGCATCATCATGGGCAGCCAGTCGGACTGGCCCACGATGCAGGAAGCGGCGCAGATGCTCGACGAGCTGGGCGTGGCCTACGAGGTCAAGATCGTCTCGGCGCACCGCACGCCGGACCGGCTCTGGACCTATGGCAAGGAAGCCGCCGGGCGCGGCCTTCAGGTGATCATCGCCGGTGCCGGCGGCGCGGCGCACCTGCCGGGCATGATGGCCTCGAAGACCCGCGTGCCGGTGATCGGCGTGCCGGTGCAGACCAAGGCGCTCTCGGGCGTCGACAGCCTCTACTCGATCCTGCAGATGCCGCGCGGCTTCCCGGTGGCGACCATGGCGATCGGCGCGGCGGGCGCGGCCAACGCGGGCCTGATGGCGGCGGGCATCCTCGCGCTGCGGGATCCGGCGCTGGCCGGGCGGCTCGACGCCTGGCGGCAGGCGCTGTCGGACTCGATCCCCGACGAGCCCGTGCGGGACTGATCCATCGCGGCACCGCCCGGGGCCCAGACGCGCCCCGGGCGGGCGCCACGCGCGCGGCGCCCGGCCACAGCGCCGGAATCCGTGCCGCGACGGCACAATGGGGTGTTGCAAGCCGCGCCGATCCGCAGGAAAAGCGGCCAAACCCGACCCCAGCAACGGAGGCCCCCATGTCTGACGCTCTTTCCCAAGGTGCAACCATCGGCATTCTCGGCGGCGGACAGCTGGGGCGGATGCTTTCCGTTGCCGCCAGCCGCCTCGGTTATCGCACGCATATCTTCGAGCCGGGTGCCGAGCCGCCCGCCGGCCACGTCGCCCACGCGGTGACCACCGCCTCCTACGAGGACAAGGCGGCGCTGACCCGCTTCGCCGAGTCGGTGGACGTGGTGACCTACGAGTTCGAGAACATCCCGACCGAGGCTCTCGACACGCTGCAGGCGCTGCGCCCGATCCGTCCGGGCCGCGAGGCGCTGCGCGTCAGCCAGGACCGGATGACCGAGAAGGAGTTTCTCTCGGGTCTCGGCCTGCGCACCGCGCCCTTTGCCGCCGTCGACACCGAGGCCGACCTGCACAACGCACTCGAACTGATCGGCGCCCCGGCGATCCTCAAGACCCGCCGCTTCGGCTACGACGGCAAGGGCCAGGCGCGCATCCTCAAGAAGGCGGACGCCGCCGAGGCCTTCGAGGAGATGCGCGGGGCGCCCGCCATCCTCGAGGGCTTCGTCGACTTCAGCCACGAGGTCTCGGTGATCGCGGCGCGCGGCACGAACGGCGAGGTCGCCTGCTTCGATCCCGGCGAGAACGTGCACCGCGATGGCATCCTGCGCACCACCACCGTGCCCGCGCGCCTGACCCCGGCGCACCGTCAGGACGCGATCCTGCTGGCGGGGCGCATCCTCAACGCGCTTGACTACGTCGGCGTGATGGGGGTCGAGCTCTTCGTCTGCGCCGACGGGCTGGTGGTCAACGAGATCGCGCCGCGGGTGCACAACTCCGGCCACTGGACGCAGAACGGCTGCAGCGTCGACCAGTTCGAGCAGCACATCCGCGCCGTGGCGGGCCTGCCGCTCGGCGACGGCTCGCGCCATTCCGACGTGCAGATGGAGAACCTGATCGGCGACGACATGGACCGGGTGCCCGAGATCCTGCGCGAGGCCGACACCGCGCTGCACCTCTACGGCAAGGCCGAGGCCAAGGCAGGCCGCAAGATGGGCCACGTCAACCGCATCGTCCGCGGCGCCTGATCCTTCCGGATAACAAGTCGGGGCGGTTCAGGTGATGAAGCGCCCGGCCACGTCGCCGCTCATGTAGGCGACGCGGCCCCCCGCGATGGTCGCCACGATGCGCCGGGTCGCCTGCTCGCGGATCACCAGATCGGCGCGCAGCCCGTCCTCGATGCGGCCCCGGTCAGTCAGCCCCAGCAGTCGCGCCGGCCCCTCCGATACCAGCTTCCACGCCGCGACCTCGTCCAGCAGCCCCAGTTCCACGCAGCGCCATGCGGCACGCGCCGGGGCGGGGTAGTGGTAGTCCGAGGCGAGCGCGTCGCAGAGCCCCATCCCCACGAGCTCCAGCGCCGAGACGTTGCCCGCGTGGCTCGCGCCGCGCACCACGTTGGGCGCGCCGAGCACGATGAACTCCCCGGCGTCGCGCGCGGCCTGCGCCGCCTCGACCGTCTCGGGGAATTCCGACACCAGCGCGCCGCGCGCGCGCCACGCGGCGCGTCCCTCGGCGGTGCGGTCGTCATGGCTGCCCATGGTCACGCCGCGCGCCGCCAGCCGGGCGCAGAGCCCGTCCAGCGCCGCCGGCACCTCGTCGCCGCGTTCGTGCAGCCCTGTCATCAGCGCCAGATGCGCCTCGGGGCTGCGACCGCTCTTCAGCGCCTGCCCGGTCAGCCGCGGCGGCTTGCGCCCCTCGGCGAGGCGCTGGTGCGGCAGGTGGTCGTTGAACACCACGTAGGAGATGCCCCAGCGTGCCACGGCGTCTTCGGCCCCGGCGAAGCCGTCGAGGAAATGCGTCTCGAGCCGCAGCTGCAGGCGCAGGTCCACGGGCACCGTCGGCGCGACCTCGGTGACCGCGGCAAACACCTCCTCGGCGAACTCGGGCCCGCGCATGCCGCCCTCCCAGGACCAGAACTGCGCCAGCGCGGCGGTGGTGATGCCGCAGGCGGCCAGCTCGGCGGCGCAGGCCTCGACCCCCGAGGCACGCTCGCGCAGCGCCCCGCGCCGCGGCGCCATGTGCCGCTCGAACCCGTCGCCATGGGCATCGATGATGCCGGGCAGGATCTCGAAACCCGAGAGATCCACCGCTTTGCCGGCGCCGCCGATGCACCCCCCGGCGATCGAGAGGGGTGCGTCGGTCCAGCCCTCGGGGCGCAGGACGGGGGCATTGAGGAAGGTCAGGTCGAGCACGGGCAGCGGGCCTTTGAGCAGGAAGGGTCCGGCAGGGCGGGGTCGGCGCTTGAGATACGCGCCCGCCCGGCCCTATGAAAGGGGCAAAAGGACACGCCCGAAGGGAAGCCCATGCCCAAGTCGCCCCGCCTCGCCGCCCGCGCCGTGCTGCTGCACGAGGACCGCCTGCTGCTGGTCAACGCCTGGCCCGGCGGCAGGAGCGACCTCTGGTGCGCGCCGGGTGGCGGCGTCGAGACCGGCGCCTCGCTGCCCGAGAACCTCGCCCGCGAGCTGCGCGAGGAGACCGGGCTCGAGGTGAAGGTGGGCCCGCCCTGCCTCGTCAACGAGTTCCACGACCCCGCCTCGGGCTTCCACCAGGTCGAGATCTTCTTCCGCTGCCGCCTCGTCTCGGGGCAGATCGACGCCGCCTGGCAGGACCCCGAGGGCGTGGTGACCGAGCGGCGCTTCGTCACCCGCGACGAGATGGCGGGCCTGCGCTTCAAGCCCGACAGCCTGCCGCACGTGGCCTGGGGCAGGGGCTTCGGCTACGACCCGCTCGAGCTCATCCAGCATTGAGCCGCTGGACCGCGCCGCGGGCTGCGCATAACGTGGCCCCATGCTTGGCTATGCGCTCAAACGTCTGACCTCGCTGGCGCTTTCCCTGCTGGTGGCGTCGCTGGTCATCTTCCTGGTGGTCGAGGTCGCGCCCGGCGACCCGGCCAGCTACATGCTTGGCATGAACGCCCAGCCCGACACGGTGGCGGCGCTGCGCACGGAGCTGGGGCTCGACCTGCCGAAGTGGCAACGCTACCTCGCTTGGCTCGGCGGCATGCTGAGCGGCGATTTCGGCACCTCCTACACCTACCGCACCCCGGTGGCGCAGATGGTGGCCGACCGCATCACCGTCTCGCTGCCGCTGGCGCTCTACGCGCTGGGGCTCTCGACGCTGATCGCGCTGCCGGCGGGGATCTACGCCGCCGCCCGCCGGGGCAAGGCCGGCGACGCGGGGGTGATCGGGGCGACGCAGCTCGGCATCGCCATCCCGAACTTCTGGTTCGCCATGCTTCTGGTGCTGCTCTTCGCGCTGAAGCTGCGCTGGTTCAGCGCCGGCGGTTTCCCCGGCTGGGAGAACCCGCTCCTCGCGCTGAAATCCCTCACCCTGCCGGCGGTGGCGCTGGCCCTGCCGCAGGCGGCGATCCTCGCCCGGGTGATGCGCAGCTCGCTGATCGACATCCTGTCCGAGGATTTCATCCGCACCGCCCGCGCCAAGGGGCTCTCGCGGCGGCAGGCGCTCTGGCGGCACGGGCTGCGCAACGCGCTCATTCCGGTGCTGACCATCCTCGGGCTGCAGTTCTCCTTCCTGCTGGCGGGGGCGATCATCATCGAGCAGGTGTTCTTCCTGCCGGGGCTGGGCCGGCTGATCTTCCAGTCGATCACCCAGCGCGACCTCATCGTCGTCGAAAGCGTCGTCATGCTGCTGGTCTTCGCGGTGATCGCGGTGAACTTCCTCACCGACATGGCCTACGCGCTGGCCGACCCGAGGCTGAGGCACCCGCGATGAGACCCTCCCTGTTCCTCGGCGCCGCGCTGACCCTGACCTTCACCGCCGCCGCGCTGATCTCCTTCCTCTGGACGCCCGGCGATGTCACCGCGGTCGACATCACCGCCCGCCTGCAGCCGCCCTCGGCGGCGCACCTGCTCGGCACCGACCACCTTGGCCGTGACCTGCTGAGCATGGTGATGACCGGCGCGCGCACCTCGCTGGCCGTGGCGCTGGTGGCGGTGGGGCTCGGCATGGGGCTCGGCGTGCCGCTCGGGCTCGCCGCCGCCGCCCGGCAGGGCGGCTGGCTCGACGAGATCGTGATGCGCGCCAACGACCTCGTCTTCGCCTTCCCCTCGCTGGTCATCGCCATCCTGATCACCGCGATCTTCGGCCCCGGCGCGCTCAACGCCATCCTCGCCATCGGCATATTCAACATCCCGGTCTTCGCCCGGCTGACCCGCGGCGCGGCGCTGAGCCTCTGGCGCCGCGAGTTCATCCTCGCCGCCCGCGTCGCCGGCAAGGGCGCGCCGCGGATCAGCGCCGAGCACATCCTGCCGAACCTCGCCAACCTGCTGATCGTGCAGGGCACCATTCAGTTCTCGCTCGGCATCCTCGCCGAGGCCGGGCTCTCCTACGTCGGGCTCGGCGCGCAGCCGCCGGTGCCGAGCTGGGGCCGGATGCTGGCCGAGTCGCAGACCATGGTCGCGCTCGCGCCGCATGTCGCCATCGTGCCCGGCCTCGCCATCCTGCTGACGGTGCTCGGCCTCAACCTGCTCGGCGACGGGCTGCGCGACGCGCTCGATCCCCGCCTGAGGCCGAGCCGCGCATGACCGCTTCCATATGTCACAAATATCCCGGGGGTCCGGGGGCAGAGCCCCCGGCGCGGACCGCGGAACAGGCGCTGCTGCAGCTCGAGGGCCTCAGCCTCGCCATCGGCGGCGCGCCGATCCTCGATCATGTGTCGCTCGCGCTGCGGCAGGGCGAGATCCTCGCGCTCACCGGCGAGTCGGGCTCGGGCAAGTCGATGACCGCGCTGGCCGCCATCGGGCTGCTGCCGGAGGGCGCCGCGACGAGCGGCCGGCTGCTGTTCTCGGGGCGCGACCTGCTGACCCTGCCCGAGCGCGATCTCTGCGCGCTCAGGGGCCGCGAGGTGGGCATGGTCTTCCAGGAGCCGATGACCGCGCTCAACCCCGTCCAGCGCATCGGCGAGCAGGTGATGGAGACGATCCTCATCCACAAGGCGATGGGCCGCGACGCCGCCCGCGCCCGCGCCGCCGAGGTCATGGCCCGGGTCGGGCTCGATCCCGCGCGCATCCCGCCCACCCGCTACCCGCACGAGCTTTCCGGCGGGCAGCGTCAGCGGGTCGGCATCGCCATGGCCATCGCGCTGCGCCCGAAGCTGCTGATCGCCGACGAGCCGACCACCGCGCTCGACGTGACCACCCAGGCGCAGATCCTCGAGCTGCTCACCGGGCTGGTGCGCGAGGAGGGGATGGGCATGCTGATGATCACCCATGACCTCGCCGTAGTGGCGGGCATGGCCGACCGCATCGCGGTGATGAACGCCGGGCGCATCGTAGAGCAGGGGCCGACGGCGCAGGTTCTGGCCGAGCAGCGCCACCCCTACACCCGCCAGCTCTTCGAGGCCTCGCGCCACCAGGCGCCGCTCGTGCCGGTGACGCCGGGCGCGACCCTGCTCGACGTGCAGGCGGCCGTCCGCGACTACCCGCTGCCGCGCCGCCACGTCCTCGCCCCGCGCGAGGCGTTCCGGGCGGTGAAGGGCGTCAGCTTCGACATCCGGCGCGGCGAGCGGGTCGGGCTGGTGGGCGAGTCGGGCTGCGGCAAGTCCACGCTCTCCCGCGCGATCCTCGGGCTCGAGCCGCTGCAGGCGGGGACGATCACCCTGGACGGCAAGCCGATCCTGTCGCACGGCAGGCCAGACCCCGAGATCCGCCGCCGCGTGCAGGTGGTGTTCCAGGACCCCTACGGCTCGTTCAACCCGCGCCACAGCGTCGGGAGGATCATCGCCGAGCCCTTCCACCTGCTGCCGGACCCGCCGACGGGCGCGGCGCGGCAGGCGGCGATCGCCGAGGCGCTGATTGCCGTGGGGCTGAAGCCCGAGCACGCGGGCGCGCCGATCCATGCCTTCTCGGGCGGGCAGCGGCAGCGCATCGCCATCGCCCGCGCGCTGATCATCGAACCCGAGCTGGTGATCTTCGACGAGGCGGTCTCGGCGCTCGACGTGCGGGTGCGGGCGCAGATCCTCGATCTGGTGGCCGAGCTGTCGCGGGTCCGGGGCCTCACCTACCTCTTCATCAGCCACGATCTTTCGGTGGTGCGCTCCATCACCGACCGCGTGCTGGTGATGCGCGAGGGCGAGATCGTCGAACGCGGCGAGACGGCCGAGGTGTTTGACAATCCCCGGCACTGGTATACCAAATCCCTCATGGAGGCGGCGCCGAGACTTCCGGCGCCGGAGACGGGAGGAGATGACGATGCCGGAGGGGAGCCCCTTTGACAGCGCCCGCGTGCTCATTGGCGGCACGTGGCGCGAGACCGCGGACACGCTGCCGCTGAGCGATCCGTCCACGGGCGAGGAGATCGGGCGCATCGCCCGCGGCGGCAGGGCCGAGATCGACGAGGCGGTGGCCGCGGCGCAGGCGGCGCTGGACGGCGAATGGGGCGCGATGACCGCGCTGGAACGCGGGCGCATCCTCACCCGGATCGGCCAGCTGGTGCTCGAGAACGTCGACCTGCTTGCCCGGATCGAGGCGCAGGACGTCGGCAAGCCGCTGGGCCAAGCGCGGGCCGACGCGGTGGCGCTGGCGCGCTACTGCGAGTTCTACGGCGGCGCGGCCGACAAGATCCACGGCGAGACGATCCCCTACATGGCTGGCTACACCGTCTACACGCTGCGCGAGCCGCACGGGGTGACGGGGCATATCGTGCCGTGGAACTACCCGATGCAGATCATCGGCCGCTCGGTCGGTGCGGCGCTGGCCATGGGCAATGCCTGCGTGCTGAAACCGGCCGAGGACGCCTGCCTCACGGCGCTGTATTTCGCCGATCTCGCGCAGCAGGCGGGGCTTCCGGCGGGCGCGCTCAACGTCGTGCCGGGGCTCGGCTCCGAGGCGGGCGCGGCGCTGTCGGCGCATCCCGGCGTGCAGCACATGAGCTTCACCGGCTCGGTTGCCACCGGCGCCGCCGTGCAGCGCGCTGCCGCGGACAACGTGATCCCGGTGACGCTGGAACTCGGTGGCAAGTCGCCGCAGCTGGTGTTCGACGATGCCGACCTCGACGCCGCGCTGCCCTTCCTCGTCAACGCCGGGCTGCAGAACGCCGGGCAGACCTGCTCGGCCTCGTCGCGCATCCTCGTGCAGCGCGGGGTGCTGGACGAGGTGATGGCCCGCATGGCCGCCGCCTACGCGGCCAAGGTGGTCGGCCCGGCCATGGCGGACCACGACATCGGCCCGCTGATCAGCGCGACGCAGAAGCGCCGGGTCGAGGGCTTCCTCGCGCAGGGCGCGGACCTGCCGATTCTGGCGCGGGCGCGGCTGGCCGAGGGGCTGCCCATGGGCGGGCATTACGTCGCCCCCTGCCTCTACGGCCCGGTCCCGGCGGAGCACATTCTGGCGCAGGACGAGATCTTCGGCCCGGTGCAGGTGATCATTCCCTTCGAGGACGAGGCCGACGCGCTGCGCATCGCCAACGGCACCGCCTATGGCCTCGTCGCCAGCGTCTGGACCCGCGACGGCGCGCGACAGATGCGGCTCGCGAAGAAGCTGAAGGCGGGGCAGGTGTTTCTCAACAACTACGGCGCCGGGGGCGGGGTGGAGCTGCCCTTCGGCGGGGTCGGAAAGTCCGGCCACGGGCGCGAGAAGGGCTTCGAGGCGCTTTACGGCTTCTCGGTGCTGAAGACGGTGGCGGCGCATCATGGCTGAGCGCCGCGACCGCGGAAATGACGGAGGAAACAGGCATGAGACTTGAGGGCAAGACCGCCATCGTGACCGGCGCGGGCTCGGGCTTCGGCGCGGGCATCGCGCGGCGCTTCGCGGCAGAGGGCGCGCGGGTGATGGTCGCCGACATCAACATGGAGGGCGCCGAGGCGGTGGCCGCCGAGATCGGCGGCATCGCGCACATGGCGAACGTGGCGGACGGCGCCTCGGTGGCCGAGATGGCGGGCCGCGCCGTGGCCGAGATGGGCCGGGTGGACATCCTGGTGAACAACGCCGGGGTGACGCACCTGCCGGGCTTCTTGGAAGACATCTCGGAAGAGGATTTCGACCGCGTCATGGCGGTGAACTGCAAGTCGGTCTACCTGACCGCGCGGGCGCTGGTCGCCGGGATGAAGGAGCGCGGCGCGGGGGCGATCCTCAACATCGCCTCGACCGCCGGGGTCTCGCCGCGTCCGCGGCTCAACTGGTACAACGCCTCGAAGGGCTGGATGATCACCGCGACGCGGGCGATGGCGATCGAACTCGCCCCCTTCGGCGTGCGGGTCAACGCGCTGAACCCGGTGGCGGGCGAGACGCCGCTGCTGAAGAGCTTCATGGGCGAGGACACGCCCGAGATGCGCGCCAAGTTCCTTTCGACCATCCCCATGGGGCGGTTCTCGACCCCCGAGGATCTGGCCAACGCGGCGCTCTACCTCTGCTCGGACGAGGCCTCGCTGGTCACCGGCGTGTGCATGGAGGTGGACGGCGGGCGCTGCATCTGAGGCGGCGCCGGCGGCCAGGGCGGGAGGGGGCTCCGCCCCCGCCGCGGCTGCGCCGCGTCTCCCCCGGGCGTATTTGGAAAGAGAAGAACCGGCAGCTTTGCGCTTTTCGCGGCAGGCGGGGCGCGATACCGCCTTTCGGTGTCCGATAATTGCGCAAGGGCACACCTGCGACAGCGCGCGCTCTTGTCTTTTGCCGCAGTGCAGCAAAATATCAACCTGTGGCTGCAAGGAGTGGAGTCATGCGACCCGGTCCCCTGAACCTGATCACCGACGTGCCCGGCCTGAAGGTCGGCAATGCCGAGGATTCCCTGCTGAAGTCCGGCGTCTCGGTGGTTGTCGGCGAGGCGCCGATGGTCGCCTCGGTCTCGGTCATGGGCGGCGCGCCCGGCACGCGCGAGACCGACCTGCTGGCCCCCGACAAGACCGCGCCGGGGGTGGACGCGCTGGTGCTCTCGGGCGGCAGCGCCTTCGGGCTTGCCGCGGCGCAGGGGGTGATGGACGCGCTGCACGAGGAGGGGCGGGGCTTCGAGGTCTTCTCGGCCCGGGTGCCGATCGTGCCCGCGGCGATCCTCTTCGACCTGCTCAACGGCGGCGACAAGCACTGGGGGGTGAACCCCTATCCCGGGCTCGGGCGGCAGGCGCTGGCAAATGCCGGGACCGCGTTCCGGCTCGGCTCGCGCGGGGCGGGCTGCGGCGCGCAGACGGCGCAGCACAAGGGCGGGCTGGGCTCGGCCTCGCTGGTGCTGGAAGGCGGGATCACCGTCGGCGCGCTGGTCGCGGTGAACCCCATGGGCAGCGTGACCACGCCCTCGGGGCGGCATTTCTGGGCCGCGCCCTTCGAGATCGGCGAGGAGTTCGGCGGGCTCGGCACCGAGCCGGCCAAGGGCTTCCACGAGATGCCGCAGAGCCGCAAGACCGGGGCCATGGCGGCGCTGGGGAACACCACGATCGCCGTGGTCGCCACCGATGCGCAGATCGACAAGGCGCAGGCCCATCGCGTGGCGGTGGCGGCGCAGGACGGGATCGGCCGGGCCATCCTTCCGGCGCATTCGCCGATGGACGGGGACCTCGTCTTTGCCTGTGCCACGGGCCGCAAGGCGCTGGTCGCCCCGGCGCTGCAGCTGGCGCAGATCGGCCACGCGGCGAGCCTGTGCCTGTCCCGCGCCATCGCCCGCGCGGTCTGGGAGGCGAGCCCCGCGCCGGGCGACACGCTGCCGACCCTGCGCGAGGAACTGGGGCTCTAAGGGGTAGGCGTCAGCGCAGGATCGGCGGGCTGTCGGGGTCCGAGCCGGGGGCGATGCGCTCGATCCGCGTGGGCTCTTCGATCTCGGGCAGGTCGAAGCGCAGGCCGACGCGGGTGAGCGAGGCCGCCAGCGGGTCGCTGTCGCGCAGGAAGAGCACGTCGAGCGCCCCCGCCTCGATGCCGGAGAAGACCAGCGCCTCGTTCACTGCTCGCGCCAGCGCGTCCTCGGCGCCGGGCACCGCCCCGGCGAAGGCGAGGATATGCCCGCGCCCGCCGCCTTCGTAAGTCGCCCCGGCCAGCCAGGCGCAGCGCGCGAAGCCGGCGGCGGTGGCGAGCTTGGTGTCGAGCGCCGAGAGCAGCGCCTCGGGCAGGCCGCCGGGCCTGGTGACCTCCTCGATCCGCGCCTCGTCCTCCTTCGGCCCGTGGCCGAGCGTCGCCGCCAGCCAGTCCACCGCCTCGGCGGGCAGCAGGGTCGAGGCCTCGGAGACCTCGATGTTCACCGCGAGGCCGATGCCCTGACCGGCCAGCATGTTCGCCACGGCGCGGCCCGAGAGCGCGGCATAGGGCGCGGCGCGGCCGACGAATTGCGACAGGCGCTCCTCGCGGTCGAAGACCAGCACGAAGCGCGCGTCGCCGAGGTCGAAGAGCTCGGGCGCGATCTGGTCGCCGTCGATCTCGCGCGTCAGCAGCAGGAAGAGTTCGCCATCGGCAAGGCGCTCGTAGAAGCGCAGGCGGGCGTTGTCATCCTCGGGGGCGGCTTCCATCGCGGCGAGCGCGGCATCGAGCGGTGTAATCGTCATGTCAGGACCTCGCGGACACGGGCGCGCAGGACGGGCAGGAGCTCGGCCTCGAACCACGGATTGCGTTTGAGCCACCCCGTATTGCGCCAGGACGGATGGGGCAAGGGCAGAGCGTGGGGAAGGTGGTCGCGCCAGGCGGCCACGGTCTCGGTGACGCCGCCCCTGGTGCCGAGGTGGTAGCGATGCGCGTGGCCGCCCACGTAGAGGCGCAGCGGCAGGGGACCGAGCGCCTCGAAGAGCGCATCATGCCAGGTGGCGCGGCAGATCGGCGGCGGCGGCAGGTCCGCGCCCTTGGCGTCATAGCCCGGAAAGCAGAAGGCCATGGGCACGATGGCGACGCGGGAGCGGTCCCAGAACTCGTCTTCGGAGAGGCCGAGCCAGTCGCGCAGCCGGTCGCCCGAGGGATCGTCGAAGGGGCGCCCCGAGCCGTGCACCCGCATTCCGGGTGCTTGGCCGGCGATCAGCAGCCGGGCGCCGGGACGGAACCAGGCCACCGGGCGCGGCGCGTGATGCGTCGCGGTGGCGGCGAAGCGCGCGGCGCAGAGGCGGCAGGCGGTGATCCGGTCTTCGAGGGCGGTCAGGGTCTCGGGCATGGGGCAGAGCTAGGCATTTCCGACACGGCCTTCCAGTGCCCGCGGGCCCGAGGCGGTGAGGAAACCGGGAATGTAAGGCCGCAAGGCGGCGTTTGTTTCAAAATTCGGTCATAATCTAAACGAAATCGCTGAGTAGGAATCCCCCATTCCGCGGGCCGCTGGTATGCTTGGCACGCAGGCAGGGGCAGTGAGATGATCGAGTTCGACATGGTCAGCAAGTCCTTCTGGACGGGGGAGCGCCGCAAGGTGATCCTCGACCGTGTCTCGTTCCAGGTGAACGTCGGCGAGAGCATCGGCATCCTCGCCCCCAACGGCACCGGCAAGACCACCCTCATCCGCATGATGGCCGGGCTCGAGAAACCCGACGAGGGCGAGGTTCGCCGCACGTCGCGCGTGTCCTTCCCGCTGGGCTTCATGGGCGGCGTGGTGTCGAAGATCTCGGCCCGCGAGAACGCCCGCTTCATCGCCCGCATGTACGGGCTCGATCCCGAATACGTCGAGGCCTTCTGCCGCTGGCTCTGCGGGCTGGGCGAGTATTTCGACCAGCCGATCGGCACCTATTCCTCGGGGATGAAGGCGCGGTTCACCTTCTCGCTGATGCTGGCGCTGGATTTCGACATCTACCTCATCGACGAGGGCATGCCGAGCTCGACCGACGTCGAGTTCAACCGCAAGGCCGGGGAGATCCTCGCCGAGCGGCTGCGCACCACGACCATCGTGATCGTCTCGCACCAGCCGGCGATCCTCGAGAAATTCGCCCGCAAGGCGGCGGTCCTGATGGACGGCAAGCTGCACCAGTTTGACACCTTGGAAGAAGCGAAACGGCTCTATGATTACGAAACCCAAGGCTAAGAAATTCCGTCTCCGCCGCCCCGACGCGGCACAGGTCGCGCCCGCTGCCGTGCAGGCGGAGGAAATCGCCGCGTCGACACCGGCCGATACCCCGGCGGGTGCCGAGGCGAAGCCGGCTGCCGGGGCCACCGATCTCGACGCCATCCGCGCCGAGGGGCTGACCGGCCGCCAGCTGCGCCTTGCCCGGCGCGTGGCGCAGAAGAACGGCTTCGAGCCGGCCTCGGATTACGACGCGGTGCGGATGCTGCGGGCGCGGGGGATCGACCCGTTCCAGCGCAGCACGATGCTCGAGCTGGTGGTGCCCTCGGCGGGCAGCGGCGGCGGCGGGGCCAAGGGGCCCGAGGCCGGTCTGCCGATGCTGCAGCCCGAGGACGAGGGACTGCCGCTGCCGGTCGTGCCGAAGACCCAGCTGCCCTCGACGCAGACCGCCAGCCCGGCCGAGCGCCGCGCCGCCGAGATCATGAAGATCCAGCAGGAGCTCGCGCGCCGGCGCCGCAAGAAGCAGGCGATGCTGCTGACCCGGCTGGCCTTCTTCGTGATGCTGCCGACGATCCTCGCGGGCTACTACTTCTACGTCGTCGCGACGCCGATGTACGCCACCAAGTCCGAGTTCCTGATCCTCAAGGCCGAGAATTCCGCCTCGTCCATGGGCAGCCTCTTCTCGGGCACGCAGTTCGCCACCAACCAGGACGCGATCGCGGTGCAGAGCTACCTGATGTCCAAGGACGCCATGCTGCGGCTCGACCGCGACGAGGGGTTCAAGGCGCATTACCAGCAGGCGTGGATCGACCCGCTGCAGCGGCTCGACGAGGGCGCCTCGAACGAGGAGGCCTACGGCGTCTACAAGCGCAACATCGAGATCGGCTACGACCCGACCGAGGGCGTGGTGAAGATGGAGATCCAGGCCGCCGACCCAGAGACGGCGGCGCGCTTCAGCCGGGCGCTGATCGGCTATGCCGAGGCGCGGGTCGACAACCTGTCGCTGCGCAAGCGCTCCAACGCGGTGACCGATGCCGATGTCGGGCTGGAAGAGGCCCGGGCCGAGCGGCAGGAGGCGCAGGAAAAGCTCGTGCGTCTGCAGCAGCAGGGCTCGGTGATCGACCCCGAGGGCCGGATCGCCTCGCTGCGCACGCAGATCAGCAACGTCGAGGTGCAACTGCAGGAAAAGCAGCTGACGCTGCAGGCGCTGCTCGACAACGCCCGTCCGAACAACAGCCGGGTCGAGGGCGCGCGCGGCGACGTGCGGCGGCTCGAGGCGCTGCTGGTCGATCTCAACGCGCAGATGACCAGTGCCACCACGGGCGAGGATTCGCTGGCCGAGAAGGCGGTGCAGATCCAGCTCGCGCAGGCCGACCTCGCTACCCGCGACCTCATGCTGCAGACCGCGCTCGAGCGGCTCGAACAGGCGCGGCGCGATGCCGAGAGCCAGGCGCGCTACCTGACCACCTCGGTCGAGCCGGTGGCCTCGGAGGATCCGAGCTACCCGCGCAGCTTCGAGAACACGATCCTCGCCTTCCTGATCTTCTCGGGCATCTACCTGATGATCTCGCTCACCGCCTCGATCCTGCGCGAGCAGGTCTCGAGCTGAGCGTCTCACCACCGCTTCCGACATGCAAAACGCCCGGCCGATGGCCGGGCGTTTCTTCGTCTGGAAGGCGATCGCGGGCGGATCAGGCGGCTTCGGCGCGGGCGGGCTTCAGCGCCTCGGCCCAGACCGTCAGCTCCTTGAACATGCCGCGCAGGCCGTCGACCACCGGCTGCTCGGGGCGCAGCACGCCGTCCTCGCCGATGTAGTTGAACACGAAGGGCACCGGCACCGACTGCGGCAGGGCCATGACGTTCATGTTGACCAGCAGCTGGCGCAGCTCCTGCGCGGCACGCATGCCGCCCGAAACGCCGCCGTAGCTGACCACGGCCGCGACCTTGCGCTCCCACTCCACGGCGAGTGCCTGGATGGCGTTGACCAGGGCGGCCGAGGGGAAGCTGTTGTATTCCGGGGTCAGGAAGACGAAGGCATCGGCCTCGGCGACCTTGGCGGCCCATTTCTTGGTGTGCTCGTGCTCGTAGGCCTGGGCGCGCGGGTGGCCGGCCTCGTCGAGCAGCGGCAGGTTGATTTCCTTCAGGTCGACGACTTCGACGTCGAAACCGTTCTGCTGCTTGGCGATCTCTTCGACCCATTTGCCGACGATCGGCACGATGCGGCCCGGGCGGGTGGAGCCGAGGATGATTTTAACTTTGAGCGACATGGGAGGTGTCCTTCCGGGAATGAATTGTTCGGGTCGGCCCGGAGGGGAGGAGGGGCCGTGCCTTGCCCCATACCTACGCACGATTGTCGCGACGACAATTCTCCCCAGCGCACAATGCGGGTGCATGGGTGCACGGGCGCGCAGACGCGGGGCGATGAAACGGACGCCGGTCCGGCGCGTTGAGGTCCCGAAGCAGGAGGTTCCCATGCCCAAGGACGAGACCCGCAGCGCCGAGCTTTACCGGATGGTGATGCCGAAGCACCTCTGCCCCTGGGGGCTCAAGACCAGGGACCTGCTCGAGCGCGAAGGCTTCGAGGTGCATGACCACCCGCTGCGCAGCAAGGCAGAGACCGAGGCCTTCCAGCGCCCCCACGACGTCACGTCGACGCCGCAGACCTTCATCGGCGGCGTGCGGATCGGCGGTTACGAGGATGTCCGGCACCACCTCGGCAAGCCGGTGCGCGACCCGGGCGCCACCTCCTACCGCCCGGTGATCGCGATCTTCTCGGTCGCCTTCCTGATGGCGCTGGCGCTCGGCTGGCTGGTGCTGGGTACGGTGCTGTCGTGGCAGGTGATCGAGTGGTTCATCGCCTTCGGCATGGTGCTGCTGGGCCTGCAGAAGCTGCAGGATGTCGAGAGCTTCCAGACCATGTTCCTGAACTACGACCTGCTGGCGCAGCGCCATGTCCGCTACGGCTACGTCTACCCCTTTGCCGAGGCCGGCGCGGGCCTGCTGATGCTGGCGGGCGTGCTGACATGGCTCGCCGCGCCGGTGGCGCTGGTCATCGGGAGCATCGGCGCGGTCTCGGTGATCAAGGCGGTCTACGTCGACAAACGAGAGCTCAAATGCGCCTGCGTCGGCGGCGGCAGCAATGTGCCGCTTGGCTTCGTGTCGCTGACCGAGAACCTCGCGATGATCGCCATGGGGCTCTGGATGCTGGCGCGGCAGGTGTTCTGAAACGAAAAGGCCCGCCGGAAGGGCGGGCCTTTCGCTGTCTCTGCCTTGGCGGATCAGACCTTTTCGGTCAGCTCCGGCACGGCGGTGAAGAGGTCGGCGACGAGGCCGAAGTCGGCGACCTGGAAGATCGGCGCCTCTTCGTCCTTGTTGATCGCGACGATCACCTTGGAGTCCTTCATGCCGGCGAGGTGCTGGATCGCGCCCGAGATGCCGACGGCGATGTAGAGGTCCGGCGCCACGACCTTGCCGGTCTGGCCGACCTGCCAGTCATTCGGCGCGAAGCCAGAGTCCACCGCGGCGCGCGAGGCGCCCACGGCGGCGCCGAGCTTGTCGGCGAGCTTCTCGATCAGCGCGAAGTCCTCTTCCGAGCCGACGCCGCGGCCGCCCGAGACGACGATCTTCGCCGAGGTGAGTTCGGGACGGTCGCTTTCGGCAACCTTGTCCTCGATCCACTCGGACAGCGCCGGGTTCTCGCCCGCGCCGATGGTCTCGACCGGCGCGGAGCCGGTGGAGGCGGCGGCCTCGAAGGTCGAGGTGCGGAAGGTGATGACCTTCTTGGCGTCCTTCGACTTGACCGTCTGGATCGCGTTGCCGGCGTAGATCGGGCGCTCGAACGTGTCGGCGTCGACCACGGCGGTCACGTCGGTCAGGATCATCGCGTCGAGCAGCGCGGCGACGCGCGGCAGGATGTTCTTCGCGTCGGTCGTCGCCGGGGCGACGATGTGCGAATAGTCACCGGCAAGCGACACGATCAGCGCCGCGACCGGCTCGGCCAGGCGGTGACCGTAGAGCGCGTCCTCGGCGACCAGCACCTTGGCGACGCCGTCGATCTTGGCGGCGTCGGCGGCGGCTGCGGAGGCCGAGGCGCCCGCGGCCAGAACGGTCACGTCCCCGAGCGCCTTGGCGGCGGAGACGGCCTTGGCGGTTGCGTCCAGCGCCAGCGCGCCGTCGTTGATCTCTGCAAGAAGGAGAACGGCCATCAGAGTGCCCCCACGTCTTTCAGTTTCGCCACGAGCTCGTCGACCGAGCCCACCTTGATGCCGGCCGCGCGTTCCGCGGGCTCAGAGGTCTTCACCACCTCGAGGCGCGGGCTGACGTCGACGCCGAAGTCGGCGGCGGTCTTCTCGTCGAGCGGCTTCTTCTTCGCCTTCATGATGTTCGGCAGCGACGCGTAGCGCGGCTCGTTGAGGCGCAGGTCGGCGGTGACGATGGCGGGCAGGGCGACCTTGATGGTCTGCAGGCCGCCGTCCACCTCGCGCGACACGGTGGCGGCATCGCCCTCGACGTCGAGCTTGTTGGCATAGGTCGCCTGCGCCCAGCCCAGCAGGCCGGCGAGCATCTGGCCGGTGGCGTTCATGTCGTTGTCGATCGCCTGCTTGCCCATGATCACCAGACCCGGCGCCTCTTCGGCGACGATCTTGGCGAGGATCTTGGCGACGGCGAGCGGCTCGATGTCGGTGTGCACGTCCTCGGCGGCGGTGACGAGGATGGCGCGGTCGGCGCCCATGGCCAGCGCGGTGCGCAGGGTTTCCTGCGCCTGCTTGACGCCGATGGAGACGACGATGATCTCCTCGGCCTTCCCGGCCTCCTTCAGACGGATCGCCTCTTCGACGGCGATCTCGTCGAACGGGTTCATCGACATCTTGACGTTGGCAAGATCGACCCCCGTGCCGTCCGCCTTCACGCGGACTTTCACGTTGTAGTCGATCACGCGCTTCACGGGCACAAGCACCTTCATGAGCGGATCTCTCCCTGAGTTTCGCCGCGCCGGACGCGGCACTTCGTAGTTCTCCCGTGGGGTGATAACGAAGTGAACGCTGGGGAAACAGAGCCAATTTGCGCAGGCGCAGCAAAAGGACGCTGCGTTTGCGCGAGGTAACTGTCCGGGCGTGGCGGCGATGTCGCGGGGAATTTTCGAAGCGTCGGAAACGGAATCCGGCAGTTTCTGCCAAACGCCGCGGATTTGGGCAGGGGGGCCGGCGCTGTCCTCGCGCCCGGAATTGCGCGACCGAAAGCCGCGGCGCGGTCGATTCGCAGGCACCTGCCCCCGGGCGGCAGGGGGGCCCTCAAAAGCGAAGGGCCGCACGTTGCGGCCCTTGCTGGATCAGGTGAAGGTGTTGTCCCTCGGGAAGCCCCGCGGCGCCATCCGGCCCGAGGTGGCGCGCTTGGCGATCCACTCGGAAAGGTCGGATTCGGTGCGCGTGCGCCCGGCGGGATCCTTCCAGCTGAGACCGTCGGCCAGCGTGAAGGTGGTGATGTCGGACAGCCCGCCATCCTTGTACTTCTGCAGCCGCACGCCCTTGCCGCGGCCCATCTCGGGCAGCTCGTCGAGCATGAAGACCAGCACCTTGCGGTTCTCGCCGACCACGGCGACGGCATCGCCCTGCACCGGCTTGCAGATCTTCGCGAACACGTCGTCGCGCACGTTCAGCACCTGCTTGCCGGCGCGGGTCTGCGCCAGCACCTCGGTCTCGGGGACGAGGAAGCCGTCACCGGCCGACGAGGCGACCAGCAGCTTGCGGTCGGGCACATGGGCGAAGATGTCGATGATCTGCGCCTCGTTGGGCAGGTCGACCATCAGCCGCAGCGGCTCGCCCATGCCGCGCCCGCCGGGCAGGTTGGCGGCCGAGAGCGTGTAGAAGCGCCCGTTCGATCCGAACACCAGCAGCCGGTCGGTGGTCTCGGCGTGGAAGGTGAAGCGCGGGCCGTCGCCGTCCTTGAACTTCAGCTCGGAGCCGAGGTCGATATGGCCCTTCATCGCGCGGATCCAGCCCATCTGCGAGCAGACCACGGTGATCGGCTCGCGCTCGATCATCGCTTCCAGCGGCACGTCCTCGACCTCGCCGGCCTCGGCGAAGGTGGTCAGGCGGGCACCGCGCTCGAGCCCCTTGGTGAAAGCCTTCTTCACCTCGCGCAGCTCGCCCGAGATGCTCTTCCACTGCAGATCCTCGCTGGCCAGCAGGTCCTCGAGCCCGGCACGTTCCTCCATCAGCGCATCGCGCTCGGCGACCAGTTCCATCTCCTCGAGCCGGCGCAAGCTGCGCAGGCGCATGTTGAGGATGGCCTCGGTCTGCACCTCGGTCAGGCCGAACTCCTCCTCGCCCGACACCGGGGCGGGGGAGACGTAATCGGCCTCCGACGTGGCGCGGGCAATCTTGCGCCCCCAGTCCTCGCGCATCAGCGCGGCCTTGGGATCGTCGTCGTAGCGGATGATGTCGATGACGCGGTCGAGGTTGAGGAAGGCGATGATCAGGCCTTCGAGCACCTCGAGACGGTGGTCGATCTTCTCCATCCGGTGCCGCGAGCGGCGGCAGAGCACGTCGCGCCGGAAGTCGAGGAAGGCGCGCAGCACCTCCTTCAGCGAGCAGACCTTCGGCGTCACCCCGTCGATCAGCACGTTCATGTTCAGCGAGAAGCGGATCTCCAGATCCGAGTTGCGGAACAGCATGTTCATCAGCACGTCGGGGTCGACGTTCTTGGTCTTCGGCTCGAGCACCATGCGGATGTCCTCGGCGCTCTCGTCGCGGATGTCGGCGAGGATCGGGACCTTCTTGGTCTGGATCAGCTCGGCCAGCCGCTCGACCAGCTTGGACTTCTGCACCTGGTAGGGGATCTCGGTGACCACCGCCTGCCACATGCCGCGGCCAAGGTCCTCGACCTCCCACTTGGCGCGCAGGCGGATCGAGCCGCGCCCCGTCGCATAGGCCTGGGCGATGTTCTCGCGCGGCTCGACGATCACGCCGCCGGTGGGGAAGTCGGGTCCGGGCACGTGGCCGAGCAGCGTCTCGTCCGCCGCGTTCGGCGACTTGATGAGATGCAGGCAGGCGTCGATCAGCTCGCCGATGTTGTGCGGCGGGATGTTGGTCGCCATGCCCACCGCGATCCCCGAGGCGCCGTTGGCCAGCAGGTTCGGGTAGGAGGCCGGCAGCACCACCGGCTCCTCGAGGCGGCCGTCGTAGTTCGGGCGGAAGTCGACCGCGTCCTCGTCGAGCCCGTTCAGCAGCGCCTCGGCCATGATCGTCATGCGCGCCTCGGTGTAGCGCGAGGCCGCCGGGTTGTCGCCGTCGATGTTGCCGAAGTTGCCCTGCCCGTCGACCAGCGGGTAGCGGATGGTGAAGTCCTGCGCGAGGCGCGCCATGGCGTCGTAGATCGCCACGTCGCCGTGCGGGTGGAAGTCCCCCATCGTGTCGCCGGAGATTTTTGCCGACTTCAGGAAGCCCCCGGTGGAACTAAGTCGCAGCCGGCGCATTGCATAAAGGATACGACGATGCACGGGCTTGAGCCCGTCCCGGGCGTCTGGAAGAGCCCGGTTCATGATCGTCGACAGTGCATAGGTCAGGTACCGCTCGCCGATCGCCCGGCGCAGGGTCTCAGCCACGTTACGAGGGTTCATGTTGGGGTCATCGACGATATCATTCATGCATATTGTGATACCCGCGCAGAAAAGCGCGGGCAAGCGATCCTCCGAGGGAAATCTGCGAGGGCGCGATTTTTCCCGGATTCCGCTTATGCAGCCTGCCGGAATCAACTATGGTGTGCGTGACGCCGAGTATTTGAGCGGTGCGTTCGCGGCCCTTTTCAGCCAGCCCTATTCCGTCCGGGAGATTTCAGCATGAAAAGTTTCATCGTTCTCACCTTCGCCCTGCTGGGCTGGGCCTGGTACTCGCTCTCCGGCGGCGGTGATTTCGAGCCGGGAACCAACACGGTAAACCTGCCGAACCTGCTCGCCGGCGGCTTCGCGACCCCGGCCAATGCGCGCCCCGCGACCCTGCCCGAGGTCACCCGCGCCAGCACCGCCTCGCTGGCCGACGTCTCCGCCTCCGATTCGCCTTCGCCAGCACCCGCCAGGCCCGACGTGATCGACGTCGCCCTTGCCGCGGTGCCGGCCCAGCCGATCTCCGCCAGTTTCGAGCCGGAAAGCGCGACCCCGGTCGCGGCGCCCGCCGCCGCAGCGGCTGCCGAGCCCGACTCCGGCGACCTGCGCCGGGTCACCGGCACGCGGGTCAACCTGCGCTACGGGCCGGGCACCGGCTACTCGGTGGTCGGCCAGCTCGCCGAGGGCGACGAGGTCGAGATCCTCTCCGACCCGGGCGACGGCTGGGTGAAGCTGCAGGCCCGCAACGGCGGCACCGCCGGCTGGATGTTCGACGCCTACCTCAGCGCCGCGGCCGACTGAGCCCGCTGCGCGATTGCCCCCGCCGCCCGGCTCGCCTATCCCGTCGGGGAAACAGGCAAGACGGGCAGGGCAGGCACGATGGCGCAGGGCACAGCCGAGACTTCGGCGAAAACTTCCGAACGATCCATCCTCATCACCGGTTGCTCCTCGGGCATCGGCGAGGCGGCGGCGCGCGGGTTGCGCGCCCGCGGCTGGCGCGTCTTCGCCAGCTGCCGCAAGGAGGAGGACTGCGCCCGCATGCGGCTTCTCGGCTTCGAGAGCCCGCGCCTCGACTACACCGACGAGTCCTCGATGGACGCGGCCCTCGCGGAGGTGCTGGCGGCGACCGGCGGCCGGCTCGACGCGCTCTACAACAACGGCGCCCACGCGGTGCCCGGGGCGCTCGAGGACCTGCCGACCGATGCGCTGCGCGAGATCTTCGAGGTCAACCTCTTCGGCTGGCACACGCTCACCCGCAAGGTGATCCCGGTGATGCGTGCGCAGGGTCACGGGCGGATCATCAACTGCTCCTCGGTGCTCGGCATCGTGCCGATGCCCTGGCGCGGCGCCTATGTCTCGACCAAGCACGCGCTCGAGGGGCTGACCGACGTTCTGCGCATCGAGATGTCGGACACGCCGATCCGGGTGATCCTGCTCGAGCCCGGCCCGATCACCTCGCGCATCCGCGCCAATTCCGTCCCGCATTTCGAACGCTGGGTGGACTGGCAGGCGAGCCCGCGCCGCGCGCAATACGAGGGCTCGCTTTTGAAGCGGCTCTATGCCCCCTCGGGCGGCAAGCCCGACACCTTCGAGCTGCCGGGCTCCGCGGTCACCGAAAAGCTGATCCGCGCGCTGGAAAGCGAGCGTCCCGCACCGCGCTACTACGTGACCACCGCGACGCATATCATGGGCACGCTGCGCCGGCTGCTGCCGACCCGGCTCCTCGACCTGCTGATCGCCCGCTCGCGCTGAGCGCGCGCCAAGGTCGCAGCCGCGCGTCCTTCGCTTTTGCCGGCGAAGCGGCTATGTGGGGTCATCGAGGATAGGGAGGCTGCACAATGCAGAAGGATCCGCTGTTTCTGGTCGTGGCCGTGGTGATGCTGGCGGTTGTCGGCATCCTGCTCTTCGGCATCGGCTCCTTTGCCAAGGGCGGGGAGTTCAACAAGAAATACGCCAACAAGGCGATGCGCTGGCGCATCATCGCGCAATTCGTCGCGGTGGTGCTGATCCTCGTGTTCGTCCTCGTCCGGAGAAGCTGACGATGATCGTGCTGAACAAGATCTACACCCGCACCGGCGACAAGGGCGACACCGCGCTGGTCGACGGCACCCGCGTGCCCAAGTACTGCGCGCGGGTCGAGAGCTACGGCACGGTGGACGAGCTCAATTCGGTGGTCGGCCTCGCGCGGCTGCACGCCGAGGGCGATCTCGACGCGGCGCTGGCGCGGATCCAGAACGATCTCTTCGACCTCGGCTCCGACCTCGGCCGCCCCGACATGGCCCGCGACGCCGAGGCCGGCTACCCGGTCCTGCGCGTCACGCAGGCGCAGGTCGAGCGACTCGAGGCCGAGATGGACGGGATGACCGCGCAGCTCGAGCCGCTGCGCAGCTTCGTGCTGCCCGGCGGCTCGCCCGCCTCGGCCTTCCTGCACCAGTGCCGCACCGTGGCGCGCCGCGCCGAGCGCCGCGCGGTCGAGCTGGCGGCGTCGGAGGAGGTGAACATCCACGCGGTGAAGTACCTCAACCGGCTCAGCGACTGGTTCTTCTGCGCGGCGCGCATGGCCAATGACGGCGGCCGGGCCGACGTGCTCTGGGTGCCGGGCGCGCACCGGACGTAAGGCCCGGAAGAGGGCGCCGCAACCGGCGCCCCGCCACGGTGCGGCAGCCC
This sequence comes from Salipiger sp. H15, assembly GCF_040409955.1. Classification (NCBI taxonomy): domain Bacteria; kingdom Pseudomonadati; phylum Pseudomonadota; class Alphaproteobacteria; order Rhodobacterales; family Roseobacteraceae; genus Salipiger; species Salipiger bruguierae. The sequence continues at coordinate 860,707 of NZ_CP123384.1, read as the reverse complement.
GCCGATCCCGCCCGCGCCACGCGCGCCGCGCCCCGGTCAGAGCGGGTCCGCCTCCAGCCAGACCCCGCCCTCGGGGCGCAGGCTGATGATCATCACCGGCTTCGGGTCGCGCCCCGTCACCGGGGTGAAGCGGAAGCGCCGCAGCAGCGTCGCCAGCACGATCAGCGCCTCCTGCATCGCGAAGGCGGCGCCGATGCAGATGCGGGGCCCGTCGCCGAAGGGAATGTAGCTGTAGCGTTGCGGCCTTTCGACGAAGCGGTCCGGCCGGAAGGCGTCGGGCGCGTCCCAGAGCCTGTGGCTGCGGTGCAGCGCGTAGATCGGGATCATCACCGTGTCGCCGGCGCGGATCTCGCGCCCGCAGAGCTCGTCCGGCCTCAGCGCCGTGCGCGAGACGATCCCGGCAGGCGGGTAGAGCCGCAGCGTCTCCTCCACCACCCGGCGCAGGTAGGGCAGCGCCGCCACCTCCGCGGCGCCGATCTCGCCGCCGGGCAGCACCGAGAACAGCTCGGCCCTGGCGCGCTCCTGCGCCTCGGGGTCGAAGGCCAGCAGGTAGAGCGCCCAGGCGAGGGTCAGCGCCGTGGTCTCGTGTCCGGCGACGATGAAGGTCAGCAGGTTGTCGCGCAGCTCGCCCGGGTTCATCCGGCGCAGCGTCTCGGGGTCCTCGCCGGCGAGCAGCAGGTCGAGCAGGTCCGGCACCTCGCGCGGGCCGCGCCGGGCGCGCTCTGCCACGGCGGCATCGGCCACCGCCTTCATCTCGTTGAGCCCGCCGCTGCGCATCCGCCCCGGGCGCGGCACCCAGTCCGGCAGGCCCAGCACGTCGAAGAGCGACACCCGCCCGGCCTCGGCGATGTAGACGTCGAGCGCGCGGTGCACCGCGCCGCGGGCAAAGGCCTCGCCGCCCGAGAAGGTCACGTCGGAGATCACGTCGAAGGTGGTGGTCACCATCTCGTCGTAGAGATCGACCGCGCGGCCGGCCTGCGCCTCGATCCGCCCGGCGGCGCGCCGCGCGGCCCCGGCCATGACCGGGGCAAGGTTGCCGACGTTGCGCGCCGAGAAGGCCGGGGCCGCGGCGCGCCGCTGCCAGCGCCAGTGCGCCCCCTCGGCGACGAAGAGCGACTCGCCGATCGCCGGGCGCAGCATGTTCTTGGTGACCATGGACTTCGGGTAGTCATCGACCCGTTCGAGCAGCACCTCGCGGATTGCCCCCGGCTCCATCAGCATGTGCCAGCGCGCCCCGGTGCGGCCCGAGACCATGGGCACGCGCGTGGCGAGCTCTGGGATGATCTCGAGCAGGTTGCGCCGCGCGGCGCGCAGGCTGGCGAGGATCCCCAGCGGCTCGGTGACCAGCGGCGCGCGCACGGGCAGGCGCTCGGTTTGCCGCGCAGGCGGGAAAGTCGTCTCGTTCATGTCACACCTCCCCCCTGAAGATAGGCGCTCGGCGTGCGTCGGCAAAGCCGCGCGATTGCCTCCGGCCCCGCCGCGGCGCTATGGCTCGGGACCAGTCACGCCCCGGGAGAGAGTTCGAAGATGTTCCGCCTAGCCGTCGCCCTGCCCGCCGCCCTGACCGCCATCCTGAGCCTCTCCGCCTGCGAGAACGGGCTCGCCAACCTCCGGAAGCCCGCCGAGCCGATCGGCGATTTCAAGCTCGGCTTCTCCGAGGTCGTGGCCCCCAACCTCACGAAAGGCCCGCTCTCGCGCGAGGCCAGCGCCGAGGAATGGACGGAGGCCGTCGATGCGGCGATCGAGGAGCGGTTCGACCGGCAGACCGGCGGCAAGTACTACCACATCGGCGCCTCGGTCGAGGGCTACGTGCTGGCCCAGCCCGGCGTGCCGCTGGTGTTCAGCCCGAAATCGGCGCTGGTGCTGCGGGTCACGCTCTGGGACGACGCGGCGCAGGCGAAGCTCAACGCCGAGCCCGAGCAGATCACCGTGATGGAGGCGGTCACCGCCGAGACCGTCGCGGGCTCGGGTCTGACCCAGTCGCGCGAGGAGCAGATGCGCAACCTCTCGGCCAACGCGGCGCTGCAGATCGAGCTCTGGATGCGCCGCGAATTGCGCGAGAAGGGCTGGTTCGGCGGCGAGGAGGCGCAAGCGGCGGCCGAGGCGCGGCTGGCCGCGGCAGGGGACGCGGCGGGCGGAAATGCCGCCGCGGCAGCGGCGGCCGGGGCCCCGGCGCGCGAAACCGTGACCGAATAAGCGCGCCTTCCGGGGCGCAGATCTCAACGGGCGCTTGATTTTCTGCTCCCGACCCAATAAACGGCCCGCGATGCGAAACCGGGTCGCAGTCGACCCCCTAGAGGTGAGACGTCTGGAAAGATGGCAAAGGAAAAGTTTGAGCGCGGCAAGCCGCACTGCAACATCGGCACGATCGGTCACGTCGACCACGGCAAGACCACGCTGACCGCAGCGATCACCAAGTACTTCGGTGACTTCAAGGCGTACGACCAGATCGACGGCGCGCCGGAAGAGAAAGCCCGCGGCATCACGATCTCGACCGCGCACGTGGAATACGAGACCGACGCACGCCACTACGCGCACGTCGACTGCCCCGGCCACGCCGACTACGTGAAGAACATGATCACCGGCGCGGCGCAGATGGACGGCGCGATCCTGGTTGTGAACGCAGCTGACGGCCCCATGCCGCAGACCCGCGAGCACATCCTTCTGGGCCGCCAGGTGGGCATCCCCGCCATGGTCGTGTTCATGAACAAGGTTGACCAGGTCGACGACGAAGAGCTGCTCGAGCTCGTCGAGATGGAAATCCGCGAACTGCTGTCGGCCTACGACTTCCCGGGCGACGACATCCCCGTGATCGCCGGCTCGGCCCTGCACGCGATGAACGGCACCCAGCCGGAAATCGGCGAAGCCAAGATCCGCGAACTGATGGCGGCCGTGGACGAGTACATCCCGCAGCCGGCACGTGCCGTGGACCAGCCGTTCCTGATGCCGATCGAAGACGTGTTCTCGATCTCGGGCCGCGGCACCGTGGTGACCGGCCGTGTGGAGCGTGGCGTTGTGAACGTCGGCGACGAACTCGAGATCGTCGGCATCCGCGACACCAAGAAGACCACCTGCACCGGCGTGGAAATGTTCCGCAAGCTGCTCGACCGCGGTGAGGCAGGCGACAACATCGGCGCCCTGCTGCGCGGCATCGACCGTGAAGGCGTGGAGCGTGGCCAGGTTCTCTGCAAGCCGGGTTCGGTGAAGCCGCACACCAAGTTCGAGTGCGAGGTCTACATCCTGACCAAGGAAGAAGGCGGCCGTCACACGCCGTTCTTCGCGAACTACCGTCCGCAGTTCTACTTCCGCACCACCGACGTGACCGGCACCGTGACCCTCCCCGAGGGCACCGAGATGGTCATGCCCGGCGACAACCTGAAGTTCACCGTGGAACTGATCGCACCGATCGCCATGGAAGACGGTCTGCGCTTCGCAATCCGCGAAGGCGGCCGCACCGTCGGTTCGGGCGTCGTCTCGAAAATCCTCGAGTGATCATCGCGTGATCCGGCCCCGCGGGGCCGGTGATCCGACAGACAGGAAAGGGGGCGCCCATCGGGCGGCCCCTTTTCCATGTGCGCTTCGCATTCGCGCCCGCGCCTGCCTGCGGTCGTCGGCGCTGCGGGCAGAAATAAAGGCCGGCCCGGGATCGGGTCGGCCTCTTGCAGCTTCGGCAGGGGCCCTGCGGCCCGTGCGGATCAGTTCAGCGAGTTGATCAGCGCCTCGGTCACGCCGGCCTTCTTGGCGGCGCCGCCGTCGGTGTTCTGCAGCGTCTGCGCCACGGCGACGATCTGCTGCGTGCTCAGGCCCGAGAGGTCGGCGTCCGGCAGCGAGGCCTGGATGATGCGCGCGGCGTTCTCTGCGGTCGAGGGAGCGGCGGAGGCAACACCGGTCAGCGCGGCGGTTGCGACGAGGGCGGATGCGATGAGAGTCTTCATTGGGTAATCCTTCCGTAACTTTTTCGGTCGGCATTCTGCGATGCCATTGGGGAGGTGCGCTGTCGCGCGGGGAGGGGCTGTGCGCCCCGTCCCGTGGCGGGCGGCTCAGTGCCGGCGGCCTGCCACGGGCGTATTTCCGGGGGTCGATCCGGGGGCGCGCCGGAGGGCGCGTCGGTCGATCACCGCAGCGACTGGATCAGCGCCTGGCCGGTGCCGATCTTCTGCGCGAGGCCGTCGACGCGGTCCATGGCCTGGTCGATCGAGACGATCTCGGCCGGGGTCAGGCCCGACAGGTCGGCGTTCGGGATCAGCTCGCGGATCTCGTTCTGTGCGGGAACGGAGGTCTGGGTCGCGGCGGAGGCCACGCCTGTCAAGGCTGCGGTTGCAACGAGGGCGGATGCGATAAGGGTTTTCATAACGACGTTCCTATTTTTGGCGTTTGACTGCGGTGGCGTCAGGCGTCGCCGCGTCCCGTTTCCGTTGGGGACAGCAGATAAATCGTTCTTGCAGAGGGATTTATCAAATCACCGGATAGCTCACGGGCGCTCGCGAAATCGTGGGCTTGAAAGTGAGCAGGGGAATTCCCATGCGCGGAAAACCCTTCGATTTCCTGAGTAAATGAACCGCACGGTTCAGTTTCAACTGTCGTAAATCCGTGATCCTGACTTGGAAAACGGCAGGGTTTCCAAAAAATAACCAGCCCCTGTGCGTTTTTGAACAGGCCGGGAGGGGCCCCGGGCGTAGGTCGCGGAGTCCTTGAATTCAGGGCATATTTCCCCTGCAACGGAGGGACTTGCCCTTTGCCGGCGGCGATGTACCTTTTCGCCATGCAGGAGCTCGTCACACACCCCGAAGACCTGATCGAAGCCGGATACGTCCTCTCCGGGCCCGATGCCTGCGCGCGACTCGTCCCGGCGACCGCGCCGGAGGTGCTGCGCAGCGAGACGCTGGGCTGGGTCCACCTGCGCGCCTCGCACCCGGACGCGCCGCGCTGGATCGTCGAGAACCTGTCCTATCTCGACCCGACGATCATCGACGCGCTGGTGGCCGAGGAGACCCGGCCGCGCATCACCCGCATCGGCGACGGGCTGATCGTCATCCTGCGCGGGATCAACACGATGGAGGGGGCCGACCCCGAGGACATGGTGTCGATCAGGCTCTGGATCGACCCGCAGCGCATCGTCAGCCTGTCGCGGCGCAAGGTGCGCGCGGTCGAGGACATCGCGCAGTCGCTGGAGCTCGGCGGCGGGCCGCGGACCTGCGCGGGGTTCCTGTCGATGCTCGTCGAGCGCCTGACCTACCGCATCGAGCAGTTCTGGGCCGGCATCGACGACGAGGCCGACCAGATCGAGGAGGATGTGCTGGAAGCGGGCCATGACGCCCTGCGACAGCAGCTGGTCGAGCTGCGCCGCCGCGCGATCATCCTGCGCCGCTACCTTCTGCCGCAGCGCGACGCGCTGCGCGCGCTGCAGGTCAACCACCCGGACTGGCTGGGGCAGGATGACATGCGCCAGCAGGAGGAAGAGCTCGACGCGCTCGAGCGGGTGGTCGAGGACGCCGACGCGATGCGCGAGCGCATGGCGCTGGTGCGCGACGAGCTGGCCGGACAGCTTTCGGACCGGCTGAACCGCAACATGTACATGCTTTCGGTGCTCTCGGCGCTGTTCCTGCCGCTGGGCTTCCTCACCGGGCTCTTCGGGATCAACGTCGCGGGCATGCCCGGGGCGAGCGAGCCGGTCGCCTTCTGGGTGTTCTGCGGCGGGCTGCTGGTCGTGGTGGCGCTGCAGCTGATGATCCTGCGGCGGCTGCGCTGGATCTAGCGCAGCCCCGTTTCCAGCGCCGGGTTCAGGGTCAGGCCCGCGTCAGTCCCGGACTCAAGCCAGGTTCAGTTCCTTGGCGATCATCGCCGCGTGGGTGCGGTTGCGCGCCTCGAGCTTGCGGCTCAGCGTCTTCACGTGGAGCTTGATCGTCACTTCCTGCAGGTCGAGGTCGCGCGCGATCTCCTTGTTCGACTTGCCCTCGCAGAGACCGCGCAGCACCTCGCGCTCGCGCGGGGTGAGCTCGGCGGCCTTGCCGTCGGGGACCTGCGTCATGAAGCTGTAGGGCGCGAAGATCTCGCCCGCGGCCATGACCTGCGCGGCGCTGATGATGGTCTTCGACGGCAGCGTCTTGGGAATGAAGCCGGCGGCCCCCGAGCGGATCGCGGCCTGCGCGATCTCGGCGGTGGCGGTGCCCGAGAGCAGCGCCACGGGCACGCCCGCGCAGGTCTCGCGCATCCGGTCGAGACCGGAGAGGCCGGACATGCCGGGCATGTTGTAATCGAGCAGAATCAGGTCGAAGGAGACGCCGCGTTCGACAAGTGCGATGGCTTCGTCCAGCGTTGCCGCGGTATCAACCTCGTCAATACCTTCCGAGCGGAGGAAGGCTGCAATCGTCTCTCGGACGAGATCATGGTCATCAGCGACCAGAATACGCATATGTCCTCCTGGCACGACCTATGCAGCAAGCGATTTCTGGCGCAAAAGTATTACCGGAAGGTTTCACCAACTGTTTCAGGCACTCGCAATGTGGTAGTTCTTTGCGCTTGGGTAACAGGGCCGTATGATATTGACCGGTAATAAGGTTCGCAAGGAGGTTGAGGGTTATGTTCCGTTGGGTCGTTTTCTGCGTGTCGATCCTTTTTCCCGCTCTTCCGGCGATTGCAATGCCCCTGGGAGAACCGCAGGGCCAGGTGCTGCTGACGGTCAGCGGCAACGTCCCGGTGAAGAACCAGCCCGAGGGCGCGGCCTTCGACCTGCACATGCTCGAGGCGCTCGGAACCACGACCTTCACGACCACCACGATCTGGACCGAGGGGCCGCAGCGCTTCACCGGCGTGTCGCTGCATGACCTCGTGACCGCGCTCGAGGTGACCGGGGGCACGCTGACCGCTGTCGCGATCAACGAATACTCGGCCGACATCCCTGTCGAGGACGCGGCGGAGGGCGGGCCGATCATCGCCTGGGCGCGCAACGGCTCGCTGATGAGCGTGCGCGACAAGGGGCCGCTGTGGATCGTCTATCCCTATGACGAGCATCCCGAGTACCGCAGCGAGATCATCTTCGCGCGCAGCATCTGGCAGCTCAACCGCATCGTCGTCGGGCCGTGAGCGCGACCGACCTCTCCGACGAGGGCAGCAGCAGCCTTCCGACGCGCAAACGCTGGGCGGCGCTGAGCGCGCCCTTCATCGTGCTCTGCCTCGCGGCGCTGGTCCTGCTGACCGTGGACGCGGCGCGGCAGATCCAGGGTCTCGCGACCGCCAATTCCGACAACGGCCAATGGTCGCTCGCCCAGATGGAGGTGGAATTCGCCCGCCTGCAAAGCGAGCTCGAGCGGCCCGCCGGCTTTGTCGATCCCCGGGAATTGCGCCTGACCTTCGACATTTTCTTCAGCCGCTACCAGACCGTGTCGCGCGGCGGTCTCTACGCCGATATCGTGAACACGCAGCGCGCGCGCGGTCCGATGACCACGATCGCGGATTTCCTGAACGACAGCGTGCAATACATCGACGCGCCCGACGAGGCGCTGATCGCCGCCCTGCCGGCCCTGCGCGCGCAGGCGCTGGACGTGCGGCTGGCGGTGCGCGAGGTCTCGCTCTCGGGCGTGCGCGCCTTCTCGGCGGCCTCGGACACGCAGCGGCGCAAGGTGATGAACTCGCTCGTCCGCCTGTCGGGCATGGCGCTGATTCTGGTGCTGGCGCTGGCGCTCGGCGTGGTGGCGCTCTGGCAGCTGATGCACCTCGCCCGCGACCAGGCGCAGCGCCGCGCCCGGGCCAATCACCGGCTCGAGGCCGTGGTCTCGACCGCGCTCGACGGCATCGTGGTCACCGACCGCAGCGGCATCATCCTGCAGTTCAACGGCGCGGCAAGCTGCATCTCCGGCCACGAGGGCCGGCTGGTGCGCGGGCGCCGCGCCTCGGAGCTGCTGTTCCCGCCCGATACCGAGGAGGCGGGGGATCCCGGCCTCGCGCGGCACGCCGGGCGCGGCCGCGTGCGCTGCCAGGGGATGCGCGCCGACGGCACGCGCTACCCGATGGAACTCTCGGTTACCGAGACCGAGCACGAGGGCGACGTGCTGCGGGCGATCTACTTCCGCGACATCACCCGCGACATCAGCGCCGAGGAGGAACTGGTCGAGGCGCGCGACCGCGCCGTCGAAGGCGAGCAGGCCAAGGCGCGGTTCATCGCCATCATGAGCCACGAGATGCGCACGCCGCTCAACGGCATGATCGGCGCGCTGGAGCTGCTGACCGAGACCGAGCTCGGCCGCGACCAGCGCGAATACGTCCAGATCCTGCGCCGCGCCGGCGACGTGCTGCTGCAGCACGTGAACGACGTGCTCGACCATTCGCGGCTCGAGACCGGGCATTTCAGCTTCGCCCGCGCGCCCTACAACCCCGTGGACCTCGTGCGCGAGGTGGTCGACGTGCTGCGCCCGACCGCCGCGGCGCGCGGCAACATGCTGCAGGTCCGCATCCCCGAGGCCGGGGTTCCGCTGCTGATGGGCGACCGCGCGCGGCTGCGGCAGGTGCTGGTCAACCTCGTCGGCAACGCCATCAAGTTCACCGAGAACGGCGAGATCCAGCTGTCGCTTCTCGGCCTGTCGAAGTCGGGAAACCTGGAATTCGAGGTCGTGGACAACGGCATCGGCATCGCCGAGGACCAGCACGAGCGCATCTTCGAGGATTTCGTCACGCTCGATTCCTCCTACATGCGTGCCGCCGAGGGCACCGGGCTCGGGCTCGGCATCGTGCGGGGGCTGGTGCAGGCCATGGGCGGCGAGGTCGCGGTGCAGAGCAGGGTGGGGCAGGGGACGCGGTTCCAGGTCTCGCTGCCGGCCGAGCGCGCCCCGCGCAAGGCGGTCGAGCCGCAGCCGGCGCCGGGCGTGCCCGAGATGCAGCCCTCGCGCATCCTCGTGGTCGAGGACAACCCGGTGAACCGCCTCGTGGCCACGGCCATGCTGCGCAAGATGGGGCACAGCGTCTCCGAGGCGCATGACGGCGCCGAGGGCCTGCGCCAGGCCGCCGCCGAGAGTTTCGACATCATCCTCATGGACATCTCGATGCCCGGGCTCGACGGGGTCGAGACGACGCGGCGGATGCGCGCCGGCGGCGGGCGCAACGACGCGACGCCGATCGTCGCGCTGACCGCCCACGCGCTGCCCGCCGACGTGGCGCGGTTCCGCGAGGCCGGGATGAGTTCCACGCTGACCAAGCCGATCACCTGGCGCGCGCTGGCCGAGATGATCTCGGGCATCGCGCCGGCGCGAACCCCGGCCCCCGAGGCAGGCCCCGCGCCCGCCGAGCCGCAGGCAGAGACCCCGGCCGAGGTGCTGGACGACGTGGCCCTCGGCGCGGCGGCGGAATCGCTGGGGCCCGAGCTCTTCGTGTCGCTCCGCGACCGTTTCCTTGCCGAGACCGAGACCGGCCTCACCGGCCTTGCCGAGGAACTGGGCGACGGCATCGACCCGGTGCGCTACGCGGAAAAGGTGCACCGGATCGCCGGATCGGCGGCGGTGTTCGGCGCGCGGGCGCTGCACGGCGCGCTGCGCCACCAGGAAGAGAAGGCGCGCGCGGGTGCGCCGCTTCCCGCCGACAGCCTCGACGCGGTGCTGCCGGTCTGGCAGGCGACGCGCAAGGCGCTGCTCGAGCTCGAGCTTCAGGCCTGAGGTTCAGCCCGGCTGCCTTGCGAGGTCGCTGAGGATCGGGCAGTTGGGCCGGTCGTCGCCGTGGCAGGCATGCACAAGGTGGGCGAGCGTGTCGCGCATCTGCTGCAACTGGGCGAGCTTCTCGTCGATCTGCGCAAGGTGCTCCTCGGCGATGTGCTTCACCTCGGCGCTGGCCCGGCTCTCGTCCTCGTAGAGCGCGAGCAGCGCGCGGCAGTCCTCGATGGTGAAGCCCAGCGTCCGCGCCCGGGCGAGGAAGGCCAGCTTGTGCGCGTCCCGCTCGGTGAAGGCGCGGTAGCCGTTGGCACCCCGGTGCGGGGTCACCAGCCCGATGTCCTCGTAATAGCGGATGGTCTTGGGCGGCAGCCCGGCGCGTTCTGCAACGTCTCCGATGTTCATGCCTTTGCCTCCTGAGTCTGGGGTGTGTGGGCCGGGCGGGCGCCGCGCCCGGGCGCCATGGCCGGGGCAAGCCGCCGCAGCCGCAGCGCGTTGCTTAGGACAAAGACCGAAGACAGCGCCATCGCCCCCGCCGCGAGCATGGGCGAGAGCAGCGTGCCGAAGGCCGGGTAGAATACCCCCGCCGCCACCGGGATCAGCGCGACGTTGTAGCCGAAGGCCCAGAAGAGGTTCTGCCGGATGTTGCGCAGCACCGCGCGGCTGAGATGCACCGCCTCGACCACGCCCCGGGTTTCGCCCGACACGAGCACCACGTCGGCGCTCTCGATGGCGACGTCGGTGCCGGTGCCCATGGCAAGGCCGACCTCGGCCTCGGCCAGCGCCGGGGCGTCGTTGATGCCGTCGCCGACGAAGCCCACCGCGCCATGCGCCGCGCGCAGCGCCCGCACCGCGTCGCGCTTGCCCTCGGGCAGCACCTCGGCCTCGACATGGTCGATGCCGAGCTCGGCGGCGATGGCCATTGCCGTGGCGCGCGTGTCGCCGGTGATCATCGCGGTCTTCAGTCCCATGTCGTGCAGCCTGGCGATCGCCGCCTTGGCACCCGGCTTGACCCTGTCGGCCACGGCCAGCGCCCCGGCGATCTGCCCATCAATGGCAACCAGCACCGGCGTCTGCCCGGCACCGGCGATCTCGTCATGCGCGGCGGCAAGCGGGCCGAGGTCGATCCCCTCGCGCGCCATCAGCCGGGCGGCCCCGACCAGCACCGAGCGCCCCTCGACCGTGGCCCGCAGCCCGTGCCCGGCAATCGCCTCCACCGCCTCCGCCTGCACCAGCGCTCCCTCGGCGGCGCGCTCCAGCGCCCGCGCGATCGGGTGTTCCGAGCTCTGCTCGGCGCTCGCCGCAAGGCGCAGCACCTCGCCTTGGTCAAAACCCGGCGCGACGGCGGTGCGCACCAGCTCGGGCCGCCCCTCGGTCAGCGTGCCGGTCTTGTCGAAGCCCACCACCCTGACGCTCTCGAGCCGCTGCAGCGCGTCGCCCTTGCGGAAGAGCACGCCCAGCTCGGCGGCCCGCCCGGTGCCGACCATGATCGAGGTCGGCGTGGCAAGCCCCATGGCGCAGGGGCAGGCGACGATCAGCACCGAGACGCCCGCGACCAGCGCGTAGGTGAGCGCGGGGGAGGGGCCGAAGACCAGCCACGCAAGGAAGGTCAGCGCGGCCACACCCATGACCGCGGGCACGAACCAGACCACCACCTTGTCGGCCAGCGCCTGGATCGGCAGCTTGGCGCCCTGCGCCTCCTCGACCAGCGCGATGATCCGCGCCAGCATCGTGTCGGCACCGACCGCCGTGGCCCGGAAGCTGAGCGCGCCCGCGCCGTTGACCGTGCCGCCGACCACCGTTGCGCCTTCGGATTTCTCCACCGGCACCGGCTCGCCGGTGATCATGCTCTCATCTACGTAGGAGCGCCCGGTCAGCACCTCGCCATCGACGGCGATGCGCTCGCCGGGGCGGACATGCAGCACGTCGCCGGTCACCACCTCGGCGATCGGCAGCTCGATGATCCCGGCCTCGCGCTCGACCCGTGCGGTCGAGGGCCTGAGCCCGACCAGCCGCCTGATCGCCGCCCCGGTGCGCCCCTTGGCCCGCGCCTCGAGGAAGCGCCCCAGCAGGATCAGCGTGACGATGACCGCCGCCGCCTCGAAATAGACCGCGCGCGTGCCCTCGGGCAGCAGCCCCGGAAGGAAGAGCGCGACGGTGGAATAGAGCCACGCCGCCAGCGTGCCGAGCGCCACCAGCGAGTTCATGTCCGGCGCGCCCTTCGCCAGCAGCGGCAATCCGATCCGGTAGAAGCGCCGCCCGGGCCAGACCAGCACGGCGGTCACCAGCACGAACTGGATCAGCCACGAGGCGGTCATGCCGATGGTGGCGGCGATCAGGTGATGGAAGCCGGGAATGAAATGCCCGCCCATCTCCAGCACGAAGACCGGCGCGGTCAGCACGGCGGCAACGGTGAGGTCGCGCTTCAGCGCGGCGTGCTCGGCCTCCTTGCGGGCCTCGTGCTCGGCGCTGTCATCCCCGACGAGGCTGGCCTTGTAGCCCGCGCCCGCGACCGCGCGAATGAGCGCCGGGGCTTCGGCGGAGCCCGCCAGAAGCTTCACCTCGGCGGTCTCGCTGGCGAGGTTCACGCTGGCCGAGAGCACGCCCGGAACGGCGCTCAGCGCGCGCTCGACGCGGCCCGCGCAGGAGGCGCAGCTCATCCCCTCGATGCCAAGGCGCAGGCTGCTCTCGCGCGCGGGATAGCCCGCCTTGTCGAGCGCGGCGCGCAGCGCGGGAACCCCGGCGCTGCCCTCGACATGGGCCATCTTCGTCGCAAGGTTCACCGAGGCCTCGGTCACGCCCTCGACCCCCGCAAGCGCCCTCTGCGCGCGGCCGGCGCAGCCGCCGCAGGTCATCTTCGTCACCTCGAAGCGCAGGTCTCCATCGGCCATGTCGCGACTCCTTCCAATGCTGGTCGGTGCCCTAGATAAGGGTTCCAGTCACTGGAAGGTCAAGAGGGTCTCGGGACGCGGGCGCGATCCGTCGCAGGGGCCTCAGTTCAGCGGGCAATGCAGCCGCGCGCGGCACTCCTCGCAAAGCAGCGGCAGGCCGACCCGCTCGGCGACATTCACCAGCGTGAGGAGATGCACGGGAGTCACCAGCATCGTCGCCTCGGCGAGCGCCAGCTCGCGGTCCTGCTCGGTGGCGGTCAGCACGAAGCGGGCGATGGCGCGCTCGTCGTCCGAGATGCTCTGTGCATCGAGGGGCAGGATCAGCGGCCCGTGCCAGCCATGCCGGGTCAGCAGCCCGGCCAGATCGCCGAAGGCGCGCAGGCAGGCGCGGGCACGGGTGAAGCCGAGCGCGTCGCGCAGTTCAAGCTGCGCGGTGGCCTCGTCATTGTCGCGCCACAGCCGCAGCAGCCGCACCACCCGCGCCTCCGCGGGGCGCAGATCCACCCGGTCGAACCGTTCATGTCGCATGGAACCTCTCCCAGCCAGTCGCCCGCGAAGGGCCGTCGATCCGGGCTGTCCCGGAGACGGGACTGGCTGGGTGAGGTAATCCTGATTGTTTAAATCAGGTAAGTCAAGCGGCGCCGCCGAGCCCGGTCTCGGCCTCGATCTCGCGGCGCGACTTGCGGGCCCGCTCGGTGGCCGATTTCAGCTGGCCGCAGGCGGCCATGATGTCCTCGCCGCGCGGGGTGCGGATCGGCGAGGCGTAGCCGGCCTTGTAGACGATGTCGGCGAACCGCTCGATCCGCTCCCAGTCCGAACGCTGGTAGGGCGCGCCGGGCCATTCGTTGAACGGGATGAGGTTGATCTTGGCGGGAATGCCCTGGATCAGCTTGACCAGCCGGCGCGCGTCGGCGTCGCTGTCGTTCACGTCCTTGAGCATCACGTATTCGAAAGTGATGCGCTCGGAGTTCGACAGGCGCGGGTATTCGCGCAGCGCGGTCAGCAGCGTCTCGATGTTCCAGCGCTTGTTGATCGGCACCAGCGTGTTGCGGGTCTCGTCGGTGGTGGCGTGGAAGCTGACCGCCAGCAGGCAGCCGATCTCCTCGGCGCACTTGGCGATCTCCGGCACCACGCCCGAGGTCGACAGCGTGATGCGGCGGCGCGACAGGGCGATGCCCTCGCCGTCCATGGCGATCTTCATCGCGTCGCGCACGTTGTCGAAGTTGTAGAGCGGCTCGCCCATGCCCATCAGCACGATGTTCGACAGCAGGCGCGGCCCGCTCTCGCCGGTACCGGTGCCGGGTTCGGGCCATTCGCCGAGGTCGTCGCGCGCCAGCATGACCTGACCGATGATCTCGCCCGCGGTCAGGTTGCGCACCAGCTTCTGCGTGCCGGTGTGGCAGAACGAGCAGGTCAGCGTGCAGCCCACCTGCGAGGAAATGCAGAGCGTGCCGCGGTCTTCCTCGGGGATGTAGACCACCTCGACCTCGTGGCCGCCGGCGATGCGCACGAGGTACTTGCGCGTGCCATCCGCCGAGACCTGCTTCGAGACGATCTCGGGCAGATCGATCGTGAAGGTCGCGTCGAGCAGCGCGCGGTAGTCCTTGGCGAGGTTGGTCATCGCGCCGAAGTCGCGCACGCCCCAGTGATAGACCCACTGCCAGATCTGGCCGACGCGCATCTTCGCCTGCTTCTCGGGGGTTCCGGCCTCGATCAGCGCGGCGCGCAGGGCGTCACGGGTGAGCCCGACCAGGTTCACCTTGCCGCTTTCCGGCAGCTTGCGGGGGATCGTCACCACGTCCTGGGTGATCGGCGCGCTGGCAGTCATCACGTCATCCTCGGAAAAAGAAGGCATCTCCTTACAGGATTCGCCTGGAAAAGACAAAGGGAACGCGCAGGCGCGTTCCCCTCTGAGGTCCGGTCTCGGAACCGATCTGTGGACGGCCCCGGAAATTTCAACCCGCCGCGGGCCCGGCTGCGCCGGAACGCCGCATCGGGCCGGGGGCGGGGGGAGGGACTGGGCCGCCGCGCAAGGCGCGCGCGGCCCGGCGCATCCTCAGCCCTTGCAGCGCTTCTCGGCGTCTTCCACCGCGGCGGTGAAGCCCAGCAGCGAGAAGGTGTCCTTGGTCATCGTGCCGCGCGCCGACCCGGCGCTCAGCACCGCCTCGGAGCCGCGCTTGAGGGCGGCGATGATCTTGGCGTCGTCCTGCGGCGTTGCCGGCCAGGCCCATTCGCCCTCGGTGTAGAGGTCGAACTTCTCGCCCGAGACCTCGACACCCACCGTGGAGCCGCCCGCGAAGGGATAGCCGCCGGTGAAGGCGACCTGGCCCGTGACGCCGGCCTCCGGACGGTAGAAGACCATCAGCAGGATGTCGCCGCGTTTCACCGACACCACGCGACCATCCTTGGTGTTCACGCTTTCCTTGTAGGTGGTCACCGCCCAGCATTCGCGCGGGCTCTGGCCCTCGAAGACCGACCAGTCGGTGATCGCGTTCACCCGGTTGGTGCTTTCCTCCTGCGCGACACCGACGCTCGCGCTGAGCGCGAGCGTTGCGCCCAGAACCCCACCGAGAATTGACTTCATACCTGCAGCCTCCAGACGTGCTTGCTTCTTGTTGCCTGTCCGCGCCCCTGTCCTCTGACAGGCTTGTCCAGGACCTCTGTCGGTCTCTTGACCGGCGCGACCATTCGTGCTCGACGGCGAGACAATAGACCGAAACCCGCGGGGCGAGAAAGCCCCGATGGCAGAATATCGCTCGTTTGTGAGGACGTCCCGAATGCTACAGGCCCGCCAAGACCCCGTCACCGCCGCCGTGCCCATGGTCGAGGTCCGCCGCGGCCCGCTCGTCGAGAGCCTGCACCTCGGGCACGCAGTGATCTGCGACGCCTCGGGCGGCATCGTCGAGGCCTGGGGCGACCCGCAGGCGCTGGTCTACCCGCGCTCCTCGTCGAAGATGATCCAGGCCCTGCCGCTGGTCGCCTCGGGCGCCGCCGAGGCCTGGCACCTGACCCCGCCGCAGCTCGCGCTGGCCTGCGCCTCGCACCAGGGCGCACCGCTGCACGTGGCCGCGGTCGAGGCCTGGCTGGCCGATCTCGAGCTTTCCGACGACGACCTGCGCTGCGGCCCGCAGCCGAGCCGCGACGAGGCGCTGAAGCTGCAGATGATCCGCGAGGGCAAGAGCCCCTGCCGCGTGCACAACAACTGCTCGGGCAAGCACGCCGGGTTCCTGACGCTGAGCCAGTACCTCGGCGCCGGGCCCGACTACGTGCTGCCCGAGCACCCGGTGCAGGTGGCGGTGCGCGACGCCTTCGAGCAGGTGACCGGCGAGGTCAGCCCCTGCTACGGCATCGACGGCTGCTCGGCGCCGAACCTTGCCACCACGATGCACGGCATGGCCCGCGCCATGGCCTGGTTCGCCAGCGCCCACCGGCGCTTCGATTCGCTGAGCCGCGCCGGCGCCGAGCTGGTTGACGCGATGTATGCCTATCCCGACCTCGTGGCCGGCGAGGGCCGCGCCTGCACCCTGCTGATGCGCGCCGCGCTCGAGCCGATCGCGATCAAGACCGGGGCCGAGGGCTATTTCGTCGCCATCCTGCCGCAGCGCGGTCTCGGCGTGGCGGTGAAGATCATCGACGGCGCGACCCGCGCGGCGGAATGCGTCATGGCCTCGCTGCTGGTGCGGCTCGGCGTCGCCGACCCGGCGCATCCCGACGTGCACCGCTTCCTCAACCCCGAGCTGCGCAACTTCGACGGGCTGGTGACCGGCGAGATCCGCCCCCGCGACACGCTCTTCGCCTCCTGACCCCCCGAACGGCAAAGGGACCGCGCCGCGGTCCCTTTCCGGGGCCCTTCTTCCGGGCCCGACTTCCGCCGGGGGCAGGGCCCCCGGTCCCCGGTCCTCAGACCGCGAAGTCCTCGCGCGCGTAGCCCTGCAGGAACAGCAGCGCCGTCAGATCGCCGAGGTTTACCCGCAGGTCGCACTCGGCCTGCACCGAGGGTTTCGCGTGCAGCGCCACGCCGAAGCCCGCGCGGCCCAGCATGCCGAGATCGTTCGCGCCGTCGCCCACCGCCAGCACGTCGGCCTCGGTGATCTCGAGCCGCGCGGTGATCTCCTCCAGCGCCTGCACCTTGGCCTCGCGCCCGAGGATCGGCTGCGCCGGCACGCCGGTCAGCGCCCCGTCCTCGACCAGCAGCGTGTTGGCGCGGTTCTCGTCGAAGCCGATGGTCTCGGCGATCCTCGAGGTGAAGGCGGTGAATCCGCCCGAGACCAGCGCCGCGTAGGCGCCGTTCGCCTTCATCGTCGCGACCAGTTCCAGCCCGCCCGGCATCAGCGTGATGCGGGTGTCGAGCACCTTGCCGATGACGCTCTCGGGCAGGCCCTTCAGCAGCGCCACGCGCTCGGTCAGCGCGCCCTCGAAATCGAGCTCGCCGTTCATCGCGCGGGCGGTGATCGCCTTCACATGCGCGCCGACGCCCGCCTCCTCGGCCAGCTCGTCGATGCATTCCTGCTGGATCATCGTGCTGTCCATGTCGGCCAGCAGCATCTTCTTGCGCCGGCCCGCGGCGGGCAGCACGTTGAGGTCGGCCTGCGCGGCCAGCGAGGCGCGCACCTCCTCGAAGTTGCCGGGCACCGCCGCGACCGGGAACTCCGCCGCCTCGCCGTCCGAGAGCACGGTGACCGGACCGCCGCCCCAGGCGTTGCGCAGGCTTTCCACCAGCGCGGTGTCGAGCGTTCCGGGACGGGCGATGAGCGAGACGATCTGCATGAGAGGCACTCCAATGTCTGACGCGGCGGCTTCTGGCACGGCCCGCGGCGCTTTTCCAGCCTCCGCGGCGGCAGGGGGCGGCGCGATGTGCATGGGGCGTGCACGAAAAGCGCACGGAATGCGCACCGGGGCGTGACTTGCAATCGCGCCCTTGCCCCGACATATCCAAAGGTACTGGAGGACCGCACAATGCTCCGAAACATCCTGATCGTTCCCGCACTTGCCCTCGCCGTCACCGCAGCCCCGGCCCTTGCCGAGACGCAGGTGCCGCAGAGCCAGACGGAGATTTCTCTTTCCTTCGTGCCGCTGGTCAAGCAGGCGACCCCGGCCGTGGTCAACATCTACGCCAGCCGCGTCGTCGAAGAGCGCAGCCCGTTCGCGGGCGACCCGCTTTTCGGCAATCTCTTCAGCGACTTCCGCGGCCGCCCAAGGGTGCAGAACTCGCTCGGCTCGGGGGTGATCCTGTCGTCTGACGGCATCGTCGTCTCGAATTACCACGTGGTCGGCCAGGCCACCGACATCCGCGTCGTGCTCAACAACGGCGCCGAGTACGACGCCGAGGTGCTGCTGGCGGACGAGGAGGCGGACCTCGCCATCCTCAAGCTCGAGGGCGCCAAGGACATGCCCTTCCTGCCGCTGCGCGACAGCGACACGGTCGAGGTCGGCGAGCTCGCCCTGGCCATCGGCAACCCCTTCGGCGTCGGCCAGACCGTCAGCTCGGGCATCGTCTCGGGCCTCGCCCGGTCGGGCACCGCCACAGGCAACGCCCGCGGCTACTTCATCCAGACCGACGCGCCGATCAACCCGGGCAACTCCGGCGGCGCGCTGATCGACGTGAAGGGCCAGCTCATCGGGGTGAACACCTCGATCCTCACCCGCTCGGGCGGCTCCAACGGCATCGGCTTCGCCATCCCCTCGGCGCTGGTGAAGCAGTTCGTCGAGCAGGCCGAGGCGGGCAAGACCTCCTTCGAGCGGCCCTGGGCCGGGATGACCGGGCAGAGCGTCGATGCGGATCTCTCGGAAAGCCTCGGCATGGGGCTGCCCGGCGGGGTGCTGGTCTCGCAGATGCACGAGGCGAGCCCCTTCGCCGCGGCAGGTCTCGATGTCGGCGACGTGGTGCTCGCGGTGGACGGGCAGGGGGTGAACACCCCGGCCGAGATGCTCTACCGGATGTCGGTCACCGGGCTCGGCCACGAGGCAGAGATCACCTACCTGCATGACGGCCAGCAGGCCGAGGCGAAAGTCGAGATGATCGCCGCCCCCGACGATCCGCCGCAGCAGCGCGTCACGCTGGACGAGCGCGCGGTGCTGCCGGGCCTCACGCTGGCGCGGCTCAACCCGGCGGTGCAGACCGAACTCGGCCTGCCGCTCGCCGGCGGCGAGGGCGTGGTGGTGGTCGATCCCGGCCCCTGGGGCGCGCGGATCGGGCTGCAGCGCGGCGACCTGCTGCGCGCGGTGAACGGCCATGGCATCGAGCTGCCGGGCGACGTGGACGGGCTGTTGAAGGGCGCCGCGCCGCGCATCCAGATCGACGCGCAGCGCGGCAACGGCCGCATCTCGCTGCGCTTCCGCGCCTGAGCCGGACCCGCGCATGGCCGATCTCTTCGACGAGACCCCGGGCAGCGGCCCCGAGCCGGAGCGGAGCGGACCGCGCCCGCTCGCGGACCGGCTGCGCCCGAGGGCGCTCGGCGAGGTGATCGGCCAGCAGCAGCTGCTCGGGCCCGAGGCGCCGCTTGGCGTCATGCTCGCCTCGGGCGCGCTGTCGAGCCTGGTCTTTTGGGGCCCGCCCGGCGTCGGCAAAACCACGATCGCGCGGCTGCTGGCGGATGCCACGGACCTCCATTTCGTCCAGATCAGCGCCATCTTCACCGGCGTGCCGGAGCTGCGGAAGGTCTTCGAGGCGGCGAAGCTCCGGCACCGCAACGGCCGGGGCACGCTGCTCTTCGTCGACGAGATCCACCGCTTCAACAAGGCGCAGCAGGACGGGTTCCTGCCGCACATGGAGGACGGCACGATCCTCCTCGTCGGCGCCACCACGGAGAACCCCAGCTTCGAGCTGAACGCCGCGCTGCTCTCGCGCGCGCAGGTGCTGGTGCTGGAGCGCCTCTCCCCGGACGATCTCGAGCGCCTCGTGCAGCGCGCCGAGCAGGAGCTGGGCCGCGCCCTGCCGCTCGATGAGGCCGCCCGCGCGGCGTTGCTCGAGATGGCCGACGGCGACGGGAGGGCGCTGCTGAACCTGATCGAGCAGATCATGGCCTGGACCGTCGAGGCCCCGCTCTCTACCGACGCGCTCTCGACCCGGCTCATGCGCCGCGCCGCGCAATACGACAAGTCCGGCGACGGGCACTACAACCTCATCTCGGCGCTGCACAAATCGGTGCGGGGCTCGGATCCGGACGCGGCGCTCTACTGGTTCGCCCGGATGCTCGAGGCCGGGGAGGACCCGCGTTTCCTCGCCCGCCGCATCACCCGCATGTCGGTCGAGGACATCGGCCTCGCCGATCCGCAGGCGCAGGCGCTCTGCCTGCAGGCCTGGCAGACCTACGAGCGGCTCGGCTCGCCCGAGGGCGAGCTGGCGCTGGCGCAGGCGCTGGTCTACCTCGCGCTCGCGCCGAAATCGAACGCCACCTACCTCGCCTACAAGGCGGCGCGGGCGGCGGCGAAGAAGACCGGCTCGCTGCGCCCGCCCAAGCACATCCTCAACGCGCCGACCCGGCTGATGAAGGAGCAGGGCTACGGCAGCGGCTACGCCTACGACCACGACGCCGAGGACGGCTTTTCGGGGCAGGACTACTTCCCCGAGGAGATCGGCCGCGACAGCTACTACGTTCCGGTAGAGCGCGGCTTCGAGCGCGAACTGAAGAAGCGTCTCGACTATTTCGCGAAGCTGCGCCGCGAGCGGAACGCCTGAGCTTCCACATGGGGCAAATATCCCGGGGGAGTCGCGGCGCAGCCGCGGCGGGGGCAGCGCCCCCGGACCGCCGCCGGCACCTCTCCTGACCGCCGGTCATGGCAGCCTTGCGCCCCCGCCTTGGCTCCGAACCCCCGAAAATCTTGACAATCCGCCCCCTCTCGCACATGTCCCGCAAATGATCCTCACGGTTTTACAAGTCGCGCTCGGCGGAGCGCTTGGCGCCAGCGGGCGCTATCTGACCGGCCTCGCCATGTCGCGGCTGCTCGGAAAGGGATTCCCCTGGGGGACGCTGACGGTGAACATCGTCGGCTCCTTTGCCATGGGCGCCCTCGTGGTCATCCTCGCCAACACCTCGGGCAACCGGCTCGCGCCGTTCCTGATGACCGGCGTGCTGGGCGGCTTCACCACCTTCTCGGCCTTCTCGCTCGACTTCGCGACGCTCTACGAGCGCGGCGACGTCGCGCAGGCGGGCCTCTATGTGGCGGTCTCGGTGGCCGTCTCGCTGGCGGCGCTCTTCGCGGGCCTGTCGGTCACTCGGAGTTTCTTCGCATGAGCCGCGTTCAGACAGTCACCGTGGGGCCGGGCGACGGCGACCAGCGTCTCGACCGCTGGATGAAGCGGCATTTCCCGCACGTCCCGCAGGGCCGCATCGAGAAGATGTGCCGCAAGGGCGAGATCCGCGTCGACGGCGGCCGCGCAAAGGCCTCGACCCGCGTCGAGGTCGGCAACCAGATCCGCATCCCGCCGTTGCCCGAGCCCGAGGAGATGGCCCGGCTCGCGGCGCAGCCGAAGTCCAAGGTCTCGGACGCCGACACCAAGCTGATGCAGTCCTGCGTGCTGTGGAAGGACGATCACATCATCGCCCTGAACAAGCCGCCGGGCATGCCGACACAGGGCGGCTCCAAGCAGACCCGCCACGTCGACGGGCTCTCCGAGGCGCTGATGTTCGGCTACGAGGAGAAGCCGCGGCTCGTGCACCGGCTCGACAAGGACACCTCGGGCGTGCTGCTGCTGGCCCGCACCCGCGAGATGGCAGCGCAGCTCACCGCCGCGATCCGCCACAAGGAAACCCGCAAGATCTACTGGGGCCTGGTCGCCGGCGTGCCGACGCCCTACCTCGGCGAGATCAAGTACGGGCTGGTCAAGGCGGGCGGCCACGGTGCCTCGGGCGAGGGCGAGAAGATGCGCGCCGTCCACCCGCGCGACATCGACAGCACCCCGGGCGCCAAGCGCGCCCACACGCTCTACGCCACGCTCTACCGCGTTGCCGGGCGCGCGAGCTGGGTGGCGATGGAGCCGGTCACCGGCCGCACCCACCAGCTGCGCGCGCACATGGCCGAGATCGGCCACCCGATCATCGGCGACGGCAAGTACGGCGGCTCGGGGCAGGAGAACCTCGGCGATGGCTGGGGCGCGCAGCTTGGCGGCATCATCTCGAAGAAGCTGCACCTGCACGCGCGCTCGATGACCTTCCTGCACCCGGTCACCAAGAAGGTGATGACCATCACCGCGCCGCTGCCCGAGCACATGGCGCAGAGCTGGGAGACCTTCGGCTGGACCGAGGACCTCGCCGCCGACGATCCCTTCGAAGAGCTGCACTGACCGCATGGACCTCAAGCTGATCATCTTCGACGTCGACGGCACGCTGGTCGACAGCCAGGCGGATATTCTCGCCTCGATGCGCGGCGCCTTCGCCGGGGTCGGCATGGAGGCCCCGAGCCGCGAGGAGATCCTCGGCATCGTCGGCCTGTCGCTGCCGCAGGCGGTGGCGCGGCTTGCGCCCGGCGTCGACGCCGCCATGATCGACACCATGGTCGAGGGCTACAAGCAGAGCTACATGCGCCTGCGCAGCGAGAACGGCACCGAGGCGAGCTCGCCGCTCTACCCGCATGTGCGCGAGGTGCTGGGCGCGCTGCACGCCCGGCCCGAATGGCTGCTCGGCATCGCCACGGGCAAGTCGCGGCGCGGGCTCGACCGGCTGGTCGACGCGCACGGCATCCGCAAGCTCTTCGTCACCCAGCAATGCGCCGACGACCATCCCTCGAAGCCGCACCCCTCGATGATCGAGGCGGCGCTGGCCGAGGCCGGGGTGTCCGCGCACCAGGCCGTCATGCTGGGCGATACCAGCTACGACATGGACATGGCCGCCTCGGCCGGGGTCCACGGGATCGGCGTCAGCTGGGGCTATCACGAGCGCGCGCGGCTTTCCTCCGCGCGTACCATCATCGACGACATCCGCGCGCTTCCGGCGCTGCTGGAGCAACTCTGGAGCCAGGCCGCATGAGCGAATGGGCCCCCCGCCGCTTCTACAAGGACGCCACGGTCGAAGAGGCCGAGGGAGGTTTCACCGTGCATCTCGACGGGCGCCCGCTGCGCACCCCGGGCAAGGTGCCGCTGGTGGTCCCGAGCCGCGCCATCGCCGAGGCCATGGCCGCAGAATGGCGCGCGCAGGACGAAAAGATCGACCCGCGCACCATGCCCTTCACCCGCACCGCCAACAGCGCCATCGACAAGGTCGCGCCGCAGCATGCGGACGTGGCCGAGATGCTGGCCGAGTATGGCGACAGCGACCTGCTGTGCTACCGCGCGGCAAGCCCCGCCGAGCTGGTCGCGCGCCAGACCGCGCGCTGGGACCCGCTGCTCGACTGGGCGGCGCGCGAGCTGGGGGCGCGGCTCGAGCCGCGCACCGGGCTCATGCATGCGCCGCAGCCCGGGGCACCGCTGGGCATCCTGTCCGAGCGCACCCATGCGCTGAGCCCGTTCGAGCTGGCGGCCTTCCATGACCTCGTGGCGCTGACGGGATCTCTGGTCCTCGGCTTCGCGGCAACCCGGACGGAGCACGCCGCCGAGGAACTCTGGGCCCTGTCCCGGCTCGACGAGACCTTCCAGGAAGAGCTCTGGGGCGAGGACGAGGAAGCCCGCGAGGCGGCTGAAATCAAACGTCAGGCGTTTCTGCACGCGCATCGTTTTTTCGCTCTCTGCCAGCCTGCCTAAACTGAATCCTCTTCCCTGATCGCTGCGTAAGATCTGGGCATTTGCATGCCTTTTTCGCGCTGCACCGGCTTGACCTCGCCAAAACTTTGCTTCCAAACTCCCGTCAGCACAGGGAGGGAGCCCCTGGCTGACCAAGCTGATCCAGCAAGGATCAAGGAACCGGTTCATGAGGAACCGGACAACAGGAAGAGGTTAACATGAAAAAGACCGTAACTCTCGGCGCTCTGACCGTCGCCGCGCTCGCGGCCGGTGCAGCCGGCGCCGCGACCCTGGACGACGTGAAGGCGCGCGGGGAGCTGAAGTGCGGCGTCTCGACGGGTCTTGCCGGGTTCTCGGCACCTGATGCAAACAACGTGTGGCAGGGCTTCGACGTGGCGTACTGCCGCGCGCTCGCGGCCGCCGTTCTCGGCGATCCGATGAAGGTTGCCTTCACCCAGACCACCGGCCAGACCCGCTTCACCGCGCTGGCATCGGGTGAGATCGACGTTCTGGCCCGCAACACCACCTGGACCTTCTCGCGCGACGTCGACCTGAAGTTCGAATTCATCGGCGTGAACTACTACGACGGCCAGGGCTTCATCGCACCGAAGTCGCTGGGCGTCGCCTCGGCCAAGGAACTCGATGGCGCCACCGTCTGCATCCAGACCGGCACCACCACCGAGCTGAACCTCGCGGACTTCTTCCGCGCCAACAACATCAGCTACGAGCCGGTTCCGATCGAGACCAACGCCGAAGCGCAGCAGCAGTACCTTGCCGGCGCCTGCGACGTCTACACCACCGACGCCTCGGGCCTCGCAGCCACCCGCGCCACCTTCGAGAACCCGTCGGATCACGTGATCCTGCCGGAAATCATCTCGAAGGAGCCGCTCGGTCCGCTCGTCCGCCACGGCGACAACGAGTGGGGCGACATCGCCCGCTGGACCCTGAACGCCCTGATCGCTGCCGAAGAATACGGCGTGACCTCGGCCAACATCGCGGAGCTGTCCTCGGCCCCGACGAACAACCCCGAGATCAACCGCCTGCTCGGCACCGAGGGTGAACTGGGCGCGATGCTCGGCCTCGACAACGAATGGGCCAAGCGCGCGATCATGGCGGGCGGCAACTACGGCGAGATCTTCGAGAAGAACATCGGCGAAGCCACCCCGATCGGCCTGTCGCGCGGCCTGAACGCGCAGTGGACCGAAGGCGGCCTGCTCTACAGCCCGCCCTTCCGCTGAGACCGGACAAGGCGAGGGGCGCAGGGATGACCTGCGCCCCTTTCCACCTTCTTTGACCACTTCGCCTTCATAAAACGAATGCGCGCTTCCGATCAGGGCAGACGGCGGATCAACCGCCGCGGACCCCAGAGCCGACGGAAGCGTCCGGGGAGAAATTTATGGCGACCATCTCGGACCCGCCGGAGCAGGGCTTCCGGCTGAGTCAGCTTATCTTCGACACGCGCTATCGCTCGATGACCATCCAGGTCGTCGCGATGGTCCTTATCGGACTGCTGCTGTCGTGGCTGATTTCCAACACGATCCACAACCTCGAGGCACTGGGCAAGGACTTCGACTTCGGGTTCCTGTCGCAGCCCGCGGGCTATGACATCAACCAGCAGCTGATCGAGTACAACAACCAGATGACCCACGGCCGCGCGGCGCTGGTGGGCATCCTCAACACGCTGCTCGTGGCGGTGCTGGGCTGCGCCCTCGCCACGGTGCTGGGCGTGATCGCGGGCGTGCTGCGCCTGTCGAACAACTGGATCGTCTCGCGTCTCGCGGCGGTCTACGTCGAGGGCTTCCGCAACGTCCCGCTGCTGCTGTGGATCGTGCTGATCTTCGCGCTGATGACGGAATCCATGCCCGCACCGCGCGATTTCAAGGGCGGTGACGGCCCCTCGATGCTGCTCGGTGAAAGCGTCGCGATCACCAACCGCGGCGTCTACATCCCCAACGTGGTCTTCAGCCGCTCCCTGGGCGGCAACGAGGTGGCGGCAGCGGAGGCGCCCGCCCCCGCGGCCGCCGCGACGCCGGGCACCAACATGGCCGGCACCTATGGCGCGAGCCGCATTGCCACCGGCGGCGCCGGGATCCAGGCCGGGCAGAACGGCACCACCGCGGGCGCGGGCGGCTCCGGCACCTCTGCCGCGGGCGAGGGCGGAGAGGTCATTCCCTCCTCCTCCGGCTGGGACTGGCTGCTGATCCTCGCGGTGCTCGTCGCGGGCAGCGTCGGGGCCAAGCTCCTCGGCAAGCGCGCGGCGCATATCCAGGAGGCCACGGGCAAACGCCCGATGACCCTGCCGCTGCAGATCGCCGCCATTCTCGTGCCGCTGATCGTGGTGCTGGTGGCGCTCGGCGCCTCGCTCGACAAGCCCGAGCTCGGCGGCTTCAACTTCGACGGCGGCGTGCACCTGCGCAACTCGCTGATCGCGCTGTGGCTGGCGCTGTCGCTCTACACCGGCGCCTTCATCGCCGAGATCGTGCGCGGCGGCATCCTCGCCATCTCGAAGGGCCAGACCGAGGCGGCCTACGCGCTGGGTCTGCGTCCGGGCACCACGATGAACCTCGTGATCCTGCCGCAGGCGCTGCGGGTGATCATCCCGCCGCTGATCTCGCAGTTCCTCAACCTCACCAAGAACAGCTCGCTCGCCATCGCGGTGGGCTACATGGACGTGCGTTCGACCCTCGGGGGCATCACCATCAACCAGACCGGCCGCGAGCTCGAGGGCATGCTGCTGCTGGGCCTGTTCTACCTGGTGCTGAGCCTGCTGATCTCGGGCGTGATGAACGTCTACAACTCCTCCGTTAAGCTGAAGGAGCGGTGAGATGAGCGACACCCATGCACAGACCGTCGCCTATGTCCGCGACACCATGCTCGACCAGAAGGAGCCGCCGCTGAACCAGGTCGGCGCGGTGAAGTGGATCCGCGACAACCTGTTCTCGAGCTGGCTCAACATCCTGCTCACCCTCGCCTCGCTCTGGGTCATCTACGCGGTGCTGAGCCACCTGCTGCCCTGGGCCCTGCGCGGGGTCTGGGACGCCTCGAACCTCACGCAGTGCCGCCAGATCATCGCCGAGCGCTACGGCGAGGGCACCAATGTCGCCTGCTGGGCGGTGCTGGCCGAACGCTGGCCGCAGCTGGTCTTCGGCTTCTTCCCCCGGGAGCTCTACTGGCGGCCGATCCTCGCCTTCCTGATCTTCCTCACGGCGGTCGCGCCGGTGCTGTTCAGCTCGGTGCCGCGCAAGGTGCTCTGGGTTTCGGCCATCGCGCCCTTCGCGATCTTCTGGCTGATCTGGGGCGGCTCGCTCTGGGGTCCGATCGCGGCCATCCTCGGCTTCGCCATCGGCTGGGCGATCATGACCTTCGCCGCGCCGAAGCTCGGCACGCTGCTGGCGGTGATCCTCGCGATCGTCGTGCCGGTGCTCTACTGGCTCTTCGTCTGCGGCCCGCTCGCCGGGGCGCTGGCCTCGGTGGTGCCGCTGTCGCTGCAGACCGTGGCGACGCAGAAGATGGGCGGCTTCTTGTTGGCGACGATCATCGGCGTGTCGGGCATCGTGCTGTCGCTGCCGCTGGGCATCCTGCTGGCGCTGGGGCGGCAGTCGGACATGTTCATCATCAACAAGTTCTCGGTTGCCTTCATCGAGATCATCCGCGGCGTGCCGCTGATCGTCTGGCTGTTCACCGCGTCGCTGCTGCTGAACTACTTCCTGCCGCCGGGCACCAACTTCGACCTGATGCTGCGCGTCATCATCATGGTGACCCTCTTCTCGGCCGCCTATATCGCCGAGGTGGTGCGGGGCGGTCTTGCCGCGCTGCCGAAGGGCCAGTACGAGGCCGCGGACGCGCTGGGGCTGGATTACTGGAAATCCATGCGGCTGGTCATCCTGCCGCAGGCATTGAAGATCTCGATCCCGGGGATCGTGAATACCTTCATCGGCCTCTTCAAGGATACCACCCTGGTCGTCTTCATCGGCCTTCTCGATCCCATTGGCCTATCCAGTTCGATCCGGGCGACCACCGATTGGAACGGCATTTACTGGGAACTCTTCGTCTTTATCGGCCTGTGCTTCTTCATCTTCTGCTTCAGCATGGGCCGCTATTCGCTCTTCCTCGAGAAAAAGCTCCGCAGAGAGCACCGCTAAGGAGACCTCCAATGTCTGAACTTGCAACACGCGAAGTCGATCGCAGCCAGATGAAGGTCTCCGACGAGGTGGCCATCCAGATCACGAAGATGAACAAGTGGTACGGGACCTTCCACGTGCTGCGCGACATCGACCTGACCGTCTACCGCGGCGAGCGGATCGTCATCGCCGGGCCCTCGGGCTCGGGCAAGTCGACGATGATCCGCTGCATCAACCGCCTCGAGGAACACCAGGCGGGCAGCATCGTCGTCGACGGCATCGAGCTGAGCTCGGATCTGAAGAACATCGACAAGATCCGCTCCGAGGTCGGCATGTGCTTCCAGCACTTCAACCTCTTCCCGCACCTCACAATTCTCGAGAACTGCACGCTCGCGCCGATCTGGGTTCGCAAGATCCCCAAGAAGCAGGCGGAAGAGACGGCGATGCACTTCCTCGAGAAGGTGAAAATCCCCGAGCAGGCCCACAAGTACCCGGGACAGCTTTCGGGCGGTCAGCAGCAGCGCGTGGCCATCGCCCGCTCGCTCTGCATGAAGCCGCGGATCATGCTCTTTGACGAACCGACCTCGGCGCTCGACCCGGAGATGATCAAGGAAGTGCTCGATACCATGGTCGAACTCGCTGAGGAGGGAATGACCATGCTTTGCGTCACCCATGAAATGGGATTCGCCCGGCAGGTCGCGAATCGGGTCATTTTCATGGATGCCGGACAAATCGTTGAGCAAAATGAACCTGAGGAATTCTTCAATAATCCGCAGCACGAGCGGACAAAACTGTTCCTGAGCCAGATTCTCGGGCACTGAGACAGAAGAAATCTGAATTATAGGCGCGAGTCCCATGCGATTTGGGGCTCGCTTTTTTGTCGCTTGTGTTACAGTCCGTTACACAGCGTCGCATCGCGATGCATGTCGATTTGGAATCTGTACCGGTGTCCATGAAGGGGCTTTCGCTTCCTGGTCGTCCGAGAGTCGTCCGAAGTCGGATTGCCGTAGGGGAGGACGGCAATGCGACGCGGATGACCCGGACCACGTGAGGTGGGGGCTTTCGCCAAGTACCGGCTACAGCGGCGCTCGCGATCCTTTGGGAGGGGGATCGCGGGCGTCACTGTTTTCAGGCCCCTGAAACTTCGCAACAATCCGGTCGGAGAGGGTCAGGCAAGCTCGCGCGGGACGATGAACTCATGGCAGGCCGCCATGCCGAGGCGCGCCTCGGACCAGTCCTCGACCGGGAAGTCGGCCACCAGCGTGGCGCCGGTCGGATAGGTGCCGAACTTCGGATGGCCGGGGCCGTGCGTGACCACCAGGTTGGCGAATTCGCCGATGCCGGGATTGTGCCCGAGCATCAGCACGGTTGCCCCGCTCGCCTCCTGCAGGCTCTTGAGCAGGATCTTCGGCCCGGCAAGGTAGAGCCGGTCCTCGAAACGCGTCGGAAGCTCGCCGAGGCCGAGGAGGTCGAGCGTCTCGCGGGTGCGCGCGGCCGAGGAACAGAGGACCTGATCCGGCACGATCTGCTCGGCCCGCAGCCAATCGCCGAGCGCCCGGGCGCTCTTCCGGCCGCGCGGGTTCAGCGGGCGCGCATGGTCCGGCATGCCCACCGACCAATCGGATTTCGCATGCCGCATGAGAATGAGCCGTTTCATCCGCGTCCCTCCACCGCCGGCGGCCAGTCTTCCATGAAAGCGGTCATGTGGAAAGCGGCCTGCGCCGGCTGCCGCTGCAGGCTGGCCGAGAGCGGGCAGGCGCGGCGCACGAGGCATCCGCGCTGGCGGCACTCGGCGCCCGCGTCGCGGCGCAGGTGGGCCTGGCAGGCGGCGACGTCATAAGGGGTGCCCGCGCCGAGCGCACCGACGGGACAGGCACCGCGACAGGGGGCGTCGCAGGTGTCGCAGGGGCGGCGGGCAGGGGGCGGAAGCGGCAGGCGCAGGGGCAGCGCGATCGCGCCCCGGTAGCTGACCAGCAGGCCAGCGGTGCGATGCACCAGCAGCGCCGGCGGTGCCGCGAAGGCCTGGCCGCTGGCGAGCGCCCAGGCGAAGAAGGAGGGGTAGGGTGGGCCGTCCGAGGGAAGGACCGCGCTGCCGCCGAACCGCCCGGCCAGCGCGCCGATCACCCGCTTGGACCAGCGATCCATCGGTGCCGTCGCGCCGTCGAGGTATTCCGGCGAGGCCGAGAAGACCGGCCAGAACCGCGGCTCGTCGGGGCCGAGAAGCACCAGCGTCGCGCAGCCGTCCGGCGCGCCGTCGCCGGGCGCGGGGTGGAAGGCGCCGCGCAGGGCGAGGCCTTCGGTCCGCGCCGCGGCGTCGATCTCGCCGAGGCTCACGTGCGCGGGCGCACCGGCTCCAGGTCGGCGCGGCGAATCAGCGAGCCGGCGCCATGCTCGGTGAAGAGCTCGAGCAGGCAGGCGTTGGGCACGCGCCCGTCGAGGATGACCACCGCGCGCACGCCGTCCTCGACCGCCTTCAGCGCGGTCTCGGTCTTGGGGATCATGCCGCCGGCGATGGTGCCGTCGTCGATCATCGCGCGGACTTCCTCGGGGGTCATCTGCGTGACCACCTCGCCGTCCTTGTTCTTCACGCCCGAGACGTCGGTCAGCAGCAGCAGGCGGTCGGCCTTGAGCGCCGCGGCCAGCGCGCCAGCGGCGGTGTCGCCGTTGACGTTGAAGGTCTCGAGATAGTCCATGCCGGTCGCGACAGGGGCCACCACGGGGATGATCCCGGCGGCGAAGAGGTCGCGCAGCACCTGCACGTTGCACTCGACCGGACGCCCGACGAAGCCGAGTTCCGGATCGTCCGCCTCGCAGACGATGAGGTCATCATCCTTGCCCGAGAGGCCGACCGCACGGCCGCCCTCGTCCATGATCGCCTGCACGATGCGCTTGTTGACGAGGCCGGTGAGCACCATCTCGACCACCTCGACGGTGGCCTGGTCGGTGACGCGCTTGCCGCGCTTGAACTCCGACTGGATGTTCAGCTTGGCGAGCATGTCGTTGATCATCGGCCCGCCGCCATGCACCACGACCGGGTTCACGCCGACCTGTCGCATCAGCACGATGTCCCGGGCGAACTCGGCCATGGCGTCGGTGTCGCCCATGGCGTTGCCGCCGAACTTCACCACAACGATCGCGCCCGTATAGCGCTGCAGGTAGGGCAGGGCTTCGTTGAGAGTGCGGGCTGTCGCGATCCAGTCTCGGTTCATCGTCTGCTTCTTCATCTAGGGTGCATCCTCGATGCGGGGAATGTCTCTGTTCCGGAGAACTAGATCCAACGCCGGGGATTGCGAAGGGGAAATTCAGGAAAGCCCGCTGATGATGGCGCGGAGCGTGGGAATGCCCTCGCCCTTCTCGGAACTGGTCAGCACGATCTCGGGATAGGCGGCCGGGTGCTTGGAGAGCTTGCCGCGCACCTGCTCGAGGATCTTAGCAAGCTCGCTGGCCTTCAGCTTGTCGGTCTTGGTCAGCACCGCCTGGAAGGTCACCGCCGACTTGTCGAGCAGTTCCATGATCTCCTCGTCCACGGATTTCACCCCGTGGCGCGCGTCGATCAGCACGAAGGCGCGGCGCAGCGAGGCGCGGCCCGAGAGGTACTGCTTGAGCAGGCGCTGCCATTTCTCGACCACGGCGACGGGCGCGTTGGCGAAGCCGTAGCCCGGAAGGTCGACGAGGTAGTGGCTCTCGTTCAGCGTGAAGAAGTTGATCTCCTGCGTCCGGCCCGGCGTGTTCGACGCCCGGGCAAGGCCCTTGCGGCCGGTCAGCGCGTTGATCAGGCTCGACTTGCCGACGTTGGAACGCCCGGCAAAGCAGACCTCGGGACGGTCGTCGGGCGGCAGGCCGTCCATGGCCACCACGCCCTTGAGGAACTGCACGTCGCCGGCAAAGGCCTTGCGCGCGGCCTCGCGGGTCACGTCATCGGGGTCTTCGGCGATGGGGAAGGGAAGGGGGGTCGTCACAGCAGGGTCACCTCGTCGTCATGGGCGATCTCGCCGCCAGTCGTCACTTCGGCCTGCACCGAGAAATCCGTATGCCCCCAGTGACGCAGCGCGCCCAGCGTATCCGCATCGCGCTGGCCTGTCTCGGGGTTTACGGTGGTGGCGGCGCAGCGGCCGGTCCGCTCGCGCACGACGAGCGTCGCGCCGCCGATGCGAATCTCGCGCCCGACCCAGTCCCATTCCGCCCAGGGCTCCAGCCCGTCGAGCCAGATGTTGCCGCGCCAGCGGTGGATCGACAGCGGGCTCCCGATCTGCGCCTCGACCGCGCGGTGCGAGGCCATGTTGCAGATCGTGATCGAGGGGAAGGGCGCGTCGGTCATGCCGCGTGCCTGCGCCCGGACGAGCCGCGCCGGTTGCGCGCGCTCGGCGGGCATCAGCGGGCGCACCCAGTCGAGGAAGGCGGTGCCGTCACGGTCGGGGTCGATCGTCAGGTCGGGGCGGTCCGGGTGGTGCAGGGTAAGGGTGCCCGCCGCCTCGTCCAGCTCTGTGCTGATCGCCATGAGCTGGGGCGCCTTGACGCCCCGGCTGAAGTTTCCGCAGCTGACCCACTCGGAGCCATCCGCATCGGAATTCTCGTGCGCCACGGCCCAGGCGCGGTCGAAGGGCAGGCAGTGGTGCGCGCGAAGGGTCACCCGGTCCAGCGCCTCGCGGCCATGGGCCTTGATCGGGTGGCGCCAGATCTGGGTGACCCGTCCGCTCATTTTCCGCCCGACTTCGCGTCCTTGGGCTTGCGCTTGAAGGTCGACCGGATGTTGCCGAACACGTCAGGCTTGGCCCCGTGGCTGCGCATGATCAGGTACTGCTGGGTGAAGGTGATCGTGTTGTTGGTGATCCAGTAGAGCACCAGGCCCGAGGCGAAGCCGCCGAGCATGAACATGAACACCCAGGGCATCCAGGCAAAGATCATCGCCTGCGCGGGATCGGTCGGCGTCGGGTTCAGCTTCTGCTGCAGGAACATCGAGATGCCCAGCAGGATCGGCAGGATGCCGATGAAGATCATCGCCAGCGTCGTGCCCGCCTCGGGGGCTGCCCAGGGCAGCAGACCGAAGAGGTTGTAGAGCGAGGTGGGATCGGGGGCCGAAAGGTCCTGGAACGGGCCGAAGAAGGGCGCGTGACGCAGTTCGAACGAGACGAAGATCACCTTGTAGAGCGAGAAGAAGATCGGGATCTGCAGCAGGATCGGCAGGCAGCCCGAGGCCGGGTTGACCTTTTCGCGCTTGTAGAGGGCCATCATCTCCTGCTGGAGCTTCTGGCGGTCGTCGCCGGCCTTCTTCTTCAGCTCCTCCATCTGCGGCTGCAGTTCCTTCATCTTCGCCATCGACACGTAGGACTTGTACGCGAGCGGGAAGAGGAGCGCCTTGAGCAGGATGGTCAGGCCGATGATCGACAGGCCCATGTTGCCGATCCACTGGTGGATGTGGTGCAGCAGCCAGAAGATCGGCTTGGTGAGGAAGAAGAACCAGCCCCAGTCGATGCTGTCGACGAAACGGTCGACGCCCTGATCCTGGTACTCGTTGATCACTTCCCAGACCTTGGCGCCCGAGAACATGCGGGTCGAGACCTCGGCGGTGGCGCCGGGGGCGATGGTCTGCGTCGGCAGCACGATCTCTGCCTGGTAGATGTCGCGGGCCTCGTTGTACTTGATCGCCTGGCGGTAGCTGGTGCCGGCGTCGGGGATCAGCACGGTTTCCCAGTAGTGCTCGGTGAAGCCGATCCAGCCGTTCTGCGAGACCTGGTAGGTCTCGGCGCGGGTGCTCTGCTCGGCGGTCGGGTCGAAGTCGCGGATCTTCTTGTACTTGTTCTCGGCGAGGGTGCCATCGGTCATCGAGATGGAGCCCTCGTGCAGCACGAAGAAGTTCTTCAGATCCGACGGCTCGCCATGGCGGGCAAGGATGCCGTAGGGCGCGGCCGAGACCTCGTTGGCCGAGGTGTTCTCGACCGACTGGGTGACGCGGAACATGAACTTCTCGTCGACCGCGAAGGTGCGGCGGAAGATCAGGCCCGCGGGGCTGTCCCAGCGCAGGGTGACCGGGCTGTCGACATCGAGGCTCTCGCCGGATTCGACCGTCCACTCGGTGTTCGGGCCGGGCACGTCGGCGGCCTGCAGGCCATTGCCCGGAGCCCAGCCGTAGACGGCGTAATAGGGATCGGCGCCACCCACCGGGGCGAGCAGCTGGACCACCGGCGAGCTCTCGTCGTTGGTCTCGTGGTAGTTGCGCAGCTTGAGGTCGTCGATGCGGCCGCCGGTGAGGGCGATCGAGCCGATCAGGTTCGGCGCGTCGATGTCGACGCGCGCGGTGTCGAGCGCGGCCTCGGGGGCTGCCGTCGTGGCCGTGGCCGCGGGCGCCGCGCCGGCGTCAGCCGTGGCATTCGGTGCCGTCACGCCGGTGCCGGGCGTCGCCTCGAGCGTCTGCTCGGTGGTCTGTGCCGTCTCGTCCACCGTCGCTTCGGGCGGGGGGAAGAGCAGGAACCAGACGAGGATCACGACGAAGCTCAGCGCCGTGGCGATGAGCAGATTCTTGTTCTGATTGTCCATGCGAGAGACCGCCACCTGTCCTTGGAAAGTCAAGGCCGGGTTCAACAGGGCGGACCCCCAAAGGTCAAGCCGATTCATGCGTGGCAAGGGGGTTTGTGACCGTTTCGGGCCGTGGAATGCGGTGTTGCCTCTGGGGAAGGGAGGGGTGGCGGGGTGGATTGTGCCGTGCCGGGCCGTGTCGGCCGCGAGCGGGGGAGGCGACAATCGCCGTTTCCCGGGCGCGACTTCCTTTCGCAATTCGGGCCCGTGGCGGGCCGCGCGTCGATTGCGCCGGGGCGCGCGGATCGATGCGGGGTGGTCCGGGAGCGCGCTTGTCTCAGGCCGGGCGGCGCCCCAGCTTCTGCGCGGCGGCGATGCGCTGCGCGTGCTCGCGCGCCCATTCGGCCAGCTGCGGCGCGGGCATCGGGCGGGCGATGCCGAATCCCTGCGCGTGGTCGCAGCCGAGCTGGGCGAGCAGCGCGTGTTCGCCGCTGCTTTCGACGCCCTCGGCCACGGTTTCCAGCCCCAGCCGGTCGGCCAGCCCGAGCACCGCGGCAAGCATGCGCCGCTGGTCCTCGCTGCGGTCGATGCGGGTGACGAAGCTGCGATCGATCTTCAGCCGGTGCACGGTGACGCGGCGCAGCGCGGCGATCGAGGCGTGGCCGGTGCCGAAATCGTCGAGGTCGACCCGGCAGCCGAGCCGGGCGAGGGCGGTGACATTGCGCGCGATGATGCCGTCGGGGCTTTCGGCGATCACCGTTTCGAGCACCTCGATCCCGAGCCGGCTCGCGGCCATGCCATAGCGGTCGAGGTCCCATTTCAGCCGGTCGACCAAGCGCGGGTTGCGCAACTCGACCTCCGAGAAATTGATGCTGACGCGGGGAATGCGCAGACCCTGCTCGTCCCAGCCGCGCAGCGCGGACAGCCCGTGATGCAGCACCGCCTCGGTCAGCTGGTCCATCCGCCCGGCATCGTGCAGCGCGCCGAGGAAGCGCGAGGGGGGGACGATTCCGTGCTGCGGGTGCATCCAGCGCACCAGCGCCTCGACACCGCTGATCTCGCCGGTCGAGGTGCAGAGCTGCGGCTGGTACCAGGGCTGGATCTGCCCCTTGGCCAGCGCCGCCTCGACCTCGGACAGCAGGACCGTGCGGGCGCGCCGCTCGGCGCGCATCCCCTCGCTCCAGGCGCGGATCGCCGAGGGGGCATTGTCCATCGCCTCGCGCAGCGCGGCCTGGGCGCAGTCGAGCATGTCGGCGCCCACGGCCCCGGGACGCAGCCGTGCCGAGCCGCAGAAGCCCACGGCGACCGAGAGGTAGTGCACGCCGGTGTCGGTGGCGGCCGGTTCCTCGAGCCCGCGCTGCAGCCGGTCGGCGAGGGCGAGCAGCGCCTCGAGATCGAGGCGGAGGCCGGGCGCGATCAGCGCCATGAACCGGGAATCGCCGATGCGCATCGCGCTGTCCTCGGGGCGCAGCAGCTCGCGCAGGCGGGCAAGGAAGAGCACGCGCAGGGTTTCGGCGACACCCTCGCCCATGCGGCGCGAGATGGTCTCGAGCCCCTCGGCCTCGAACAGCAGGCAGGCGGTGTGCATCTGCGCGGCGCGGGCGCGCTCGAAACCCTGCGCGGCGAGGTCCTGCGCCACCGCCATGCTCACGAGATCCTGCCCGGCGCGCTGCTCCGCATGGCCGGCGACCGGTGGCTCGGCACCGAGCACCAGCCCGTATGCCAGCGGGATCACCAGCGCGAGGCCGAGAAGCATCGACTCGCCCCCCAGCCAGAACCCGCCGAGGGTGAGTGCGGGCAGGAAGGCGAGCATGTGCGGCCCGACCGTCCAGCGGCGCAGCTGCAGCCGCGCCAGCAGCGTTCGGCAGGCGAGAAGCCCCTGCGAGAGGGGCCGGCGCAAAAAGGGTCCGTGCGAGAGATCCGGCGGCATGGTCCGCCCCCATCATCAACAGCGATGCGGACAGGCCTAGCGCAAGAGGGTAAGGCTTCGCTTAACGCAGGTCGGGGATCCCGTCATCCGCGTCGGGCGCGCGCGTGGTGATGTCGCGCATCAGCCCGGCGAAGTCGAAGAGCTTGGGATCCATCATGTGCGAGGGGCGGATGTTGGTCAGCGCCTTGAACATCACCTGTCGGCGGCCGGGCGAGTTCTTTTCCCAGCCGTCGAGGATCTGCTTCACCTGCTGGCGCTGCAGCCCGTCCTGCGAGCCGCAGAGGTCGCAGGGGATGATCGGGTAGTTCATCGACCGCGCGAACTTCTCGCAATCGGCCTCGGACACATGGGCGAGCGGGCGGTAGACGAAGAGATCGCCCTCCTCGTTGACCAGCTTCGGCGGCATGGTCGCAAGGCGCCCGCCGTGGAAGAGGTTCATGAAGAAGGTCTCGAGGATGTCGTCGCGGTGATGGCCGAGCACGACCGCCGAGCAGCCCTCCTCGCGGGCGATGCGGTAGAGGTTGCCGCGGCGCAGGCGCGAGCAGAGCGCGCAGTAGGTGCGGCCCTGCGGGACCTTGTCCATGACGATCGAATAGGTGTCCTGGTACTCGATCCGGTGCGGCACACCCATCTTCTCGAGGAACTCGGGCAGCACCGTCGCGGGGAAGCCGGGCTGGCCCTGGTCGAGGTTGCAGGCAAGGATCTCGACCGGCAGCAGCCCGCGCCATTTCAGCTCGTAGAGCACCGCCAGCAGCGTGTAGCTGTCCTTGCCGCCCGAGAGGCACACCAGCCATTTCGGCAGGGCGCCATCCTCGCGGCGTTCGATCATGCCATACTGCTCCACCGCCTCGCGCGTGTTCTGCACGATGCGCTTGCGCAGCTTCTTGAACTCGGTGCTCTTCGGAGCCCCGTAGAACAGCGGGTGGATGTCGTCGGCGTCATCAAACATGGGCTGCGTTTACTCGGCGGCTTTGTTACGCTCAAGGCAAAGATTGCGTTGCAGGCATGGGAAGACGGGGAATCCGCGTGGGCGAACTCGACACTGGCGTTGCGGAAGGCGGAGGGCTGGGGGACACGGTCGCGGGGGCGATCTACCTGATCCGCGGGCAGCGGGTGATCCTCGATCTCGACGTGGCCGAGTTCTTCGGCACCACCACGGGCAAGGTGAACCAGTACCGCAAGCGGAATGCCGACCGGTTTTCCGAGCTCTACGCCTTCGAGCTCTCCGCGGAGGAGTGGGAGGCGCTGAGGTCACAGGATGTGATCTCCGCCAAGCTCCGGAGTCGCCGCTACCGGCCCTGGGCCTATACCGAGCACGGGTTCACCATGCTCTCGATGGGCATGAAGGGGGCGCGGGCGGCGACCATCGCGCATGTGGTGATCGACACTTTCGTCAGCTTCCGGCGGGGCACCCTGTCACAGGCGCCGGTTCTGGGCGGGGCCAACGCGCGGCGCGACCGGCGCACGATGATCGAGGCGATCCAGACGCAGATGCGCGCTCTGCTCGAGGTGCGGCTGCCGAGCGGCGACACGGTGTCCGAGGAACTCGACACCATCACCCGCAAGGCGATCACGCGGGTGAAGGCGGTGATCGACGCGCCGGTGGTCAACCAGGAGAAGCTTTTGAGCGAGATCGCCCTGATCGAGGCCGAGACCCGCCGCACCTACTCGGAGATCCGCAAGATGGAGGCCGAGACGCAGAAGCTCTGGAACGAGGTCTACATCGGGCGGCTCGACCTGATCGTGCGGATGCGCGAGATGGTCACGCAGCTCGAGCGCGACGAGGTCAGGCAGCTTGCCGAAGGTACGTTCGACGCGCTGCCGCAGGGGGAGGCCCCGGCCAATGCCCGCCTCCTGCCGGGGGACGAAGATCACAAAACGTGATCTCCGGCCGGGCGGCCCTAGTCGGGGACGTTGTCGATGCCGGAGCCGCCGAGCGGATGGCAGCGCAGGATGCGGCGGATCGTCAGGTACGAGCCCTTGAACGCACCGTGCTTTTCCAGCGCCTCGAGCGCGTAGGCCGAGCAGGTCGGCTGGAAGCGGCAGCCATGACCCACCCAGGGCGAGAAGATCAGGCGATAGGCGCGGACGGGCAGGGCAGCGATATGGGCGAGCGGGCTCACGGCCGCGGCGTCCGGGGCTTGCCCGAGCCGTGGATCTGCCGGATCGCCTGCGCGAGATCGCCCTGCAGCGCGGTGAACTCGCGCGCGGCGGTGGCCTCGGCGCGGCCGATCAGCACGTAGTCCCAGCCCGGCTTGCCCAGTTCCGGCAGGCCGAGGCGCGCGATCTCGCGCAGCCGGCGCTTGGCGCGGTTGCGGGCGACGGCATTGCCGACCTTCTTGGAACAGGTGAAGCCGACGCGGATCAGATCCGAGCCGTCATCGCGAAAGCGGGCCTGCAGCAGGAAGGACGGCACCGGCTGCCGCCGGGCACGCGCCGCCGCGAGGAAATCGCTGCGCTTGCGCAGGACCTCGAGTTTCGGGGTGTCCTTCCCCATCAGGGCATCGCCTTCGGCGCTGCTAAGGTCTGAATCCGCACGCATGCCAAGCGCAAAGGCCGCCTCGGGCTGTTCCGAAGCGGCCTTGGCCGGTGTCTTGTGCTGACGCTCCGCCATGGGCAGAGCGCGCGGCTCAGGCGCTGAGCCGCTTGCGACCGCGTGCGCGGCGCGCATTCAGAACCGCGCGGCCGCCCTTGGTGGCCATCCGGGCACGGAAGCCGTGGCGGCGCTTGCGAACGAGGTTCGAAGGCTGAAAGGTGCGTTTCATCGCGCTCTTCTCCGTCTGATCTGGCCTCCGGGGAGGCCGGTCTGTCTACATGGTCTCATTGCTGCCTGCGGCGTCCGCCCGACGTGCCAGTAGATTGGCAGCAAGAGCTTACATCACAGACGGCCCTAAGCGGATTCGCCGGGCCGGGTCATTCGAGTGCCGTGCTATAGGCAGGAGTGGCCCCGGTGTCAAACCTCTATCCGGCCAGCGGGGCAAGATTTCCCGCCGCAGGCGTGTCGGCTCCTGCCACGCGGGTTTCGGGAAGGCAACGGCATGGCCCCGGGATAACCGTCGATCAAGGCCGCGTGATAAGGCTGTGCGCGGACGATTCTGCACGCCATTCTAGGGGCATGACGAACCCTGACCCGAAACCGGCCCCCGCGCGCCCGCGCCTGCTGCGCCACCTGCCCCTTGCCCTGATCGCGCTCGTGGCGGTGATCGGCGCTGTGACGCTGCGCGAGTACATCAGCTTCGAGACGTTGCGCGAGAATCGCGCCGCGCTGCTGGCCCTGCGCGACAGCAACTACCTCGCGCTGGCCGGGGGATTCGTCGCGGCCTACGTCGCCATCGTCGCCTTCTCGCTGCCGGGGGCCGCCGTCGCCTCGGTGACCGGAGGGTTCCTCTTCGGCCTCGGGCCGGGGACGGCGCTCAACGTCCTGTCGGCCACGCTGGGCGCGATCGCCATCTTCCTCGCGGCGCGGGCGGGGCTCGGGCAGGTGCTCTCGGCGCGGCTCGACGCCTCGGAGGGGCGGCTCGGGAAGCTTCGCGACGGGCTGCGACAGAACGAGGTGAGCGTGCTCCTGCTGCTGCGGCTGGTGCCTGCGGTACCTTTCTTCGTGGCGAATCTGCTGCCGGCGCTGGTCGGGGTGCGGTTCGCGACCTTCGCCTGGACCACGGCCTTGGGAATCATCCCCGGGGCGCTGGTCTTCACCTCGATCGGCGTGGGCGTCGGCTCGGTCTTCGACCGGGGCGGCGAGCCGGACCTGAGCCTGCTCTGGGCGCCGCAGGTGATCGGGCCACTGTTGGGACTGGCGGCGCTTGCGGCGCTGCCGATCGCGCTGCGCGCCTGGCGGGCGCGCAGGGGAATCTGAGGCGGAATCTGAGGCCGGGAGCATGAGTGCCATGGAAACGATCAAGACCGACCTGCTGATCATCGGCGCTGGCTCCGGCGGCCTTTCGGTCGCGGCGGGGGCCGCGCAGATGGGCGCGCGCGTGGTGCTGGTCGAGCGCGGCGAGATGGGCGGCGATTGCCTGAACTACGGCTGCGTGCCCTCCAAGGCGCTGATCGCCGCCGCGGATCAGGCCCATGCGCCCGAGACCTCCGCGGCCTTCGGCATCGACCTCGCCCCGCCGAAAGTCGACTGGCCCCGCGTGCGCGCCCATGTGCACGAGACCATCGCCCGCATTGCCCCGGTCGATTCGCAGGCGCGCTTCGAGGGGCTCGGCGTGCAAGTGATCCGCGAGCACGCGCGATTTGTCTCGGAACGCGAGGTCGAGGCCGGGCGCTACCGGATCGCCGCCCGCCGGATCGTGCTGGCGACCGGCTCAGCGCCCGCCGTTCCGCCGGTCTCGGGGCTGGCGGATGTGCCCTACCTGACCAACGAGACGCTGTGGGACCTGCAGGAGTTGCCCTCGCACCTGCTGATTCTCGGCGGCGGGCCCATCGGCATGGAGATGGCGCAGGCCTTCCGGCGTCTCGGATCGCAGGTCACCGTGGTCGAGGGGGCACGGGCACTGGGGCGCGAGGACGCGGAGATGGCGGCGATCGTGCTCGACCACCTGCGCGGCGAGGGGGTGACGATTCTCGAGCGCGAGACGGTCAGCAGCGCCACCCGGCAGGGCGGGGCGATCGAGCTGCGGCTCGCGGGCGGCGGCAGCCTCACCGGCTCGCACCTGCTGGTCGCGGCGGGGCGCAGGCCGAACACCGAGGGGCTCGGGCTCGCCGAGGCGGGAATCGAGACGACGAAGACCGGGATCCGCGTCGATGCGGGGCTGCGCACGACGAATCGCCGGGTCTACGCCATCGGCGATGCCGCGGGCGGGCTGCAGTTCACCCATCTTGCGGGCTACCACGCGGGAATCGTCCTGCGCTCGGCGCTTTTCGGCCTGCCGGCAAAGGCCTCGACCGAGCACGTGCCCCGCGCCACCTACACCCGCCCCGAACTGGCCCATGTCGGCCTGACCGAGGTCGAGGCGCGGCAGCGCTACGGCGACCGGCTGGAGGTGCTGCGCGAGGCGTTGCAGCACAATGACCGGGCGATTGCCGGGCGGGAGACGGCGGGTCTTGCCAAGGTCATGGTGCACCGCGGGCGGCCCGTGGGCGCCACCATCGTCGGCGCGCAGGCGGGGGATCTCATCGCGACCTGGGCGCTGGCAATCTCGGCAGGGGTCAAGATTGCGCAGGTTGCGGGCATGATCGCGCCCTATCCGACGCTGGGGGAGCTTAACAAACGGGTTGCCGGATCCTATTTCACACCCAGATTGTTTGAAAACCGCACGGTCAAGGCTGTTACACGAACAGTTCAACGCCTGCTTCCCTGAAAGCTCAAGACTGCTCTAGATGTTCAACTCGCTCTCAGGCCGCTTTCTGGTTCTCACGACCGTTTTCGTGATGCTGGCCGAAGTGCTGATCTTCGTGCCCTCCGTGGCCCGATTCCGTCAGGATTTTCTCAACGACCACCTCGAGCGCGCGCAGATCGCCTCGCTGGCGCTGCTGGCCGACGACGTGCTGGCCCCCGAGCTCGAGGCCGAGCTGCTGGAGAACGCCGGGGTCTACAACGTGGTGCTGCAGCGCGACGAGCGGCGCGAGCTGGCGCTGTCCTCGCCCATGCCGGGCTCGGTGGACGAAAGCTACGACCTGCGCGAGGCCGGGCCGCTGATCCTGATGCGCGACGCGATGCTGCGGCTCTTCGACACGCAGCCGCGGCTGATCCGGGTGCTGGGCTATCCCAAGGACGACGGCGGCGAGCTGATCGAGGTCACCATGGACAGCCTGCCGCTGCGCACGGCGATGATCGACTTCGGCCTGCGCGTGCTGCTGGTCTCGGCGCTGCTGTCGCTGATCACCGCGCTGCTGCTCTTCCTCGCGGTGCGGGTGCTGCTGGTGAAGCCGATCAAGGGCGTCGTCGGCCACATGCAGCGCTATGCCGAGGATCCCGAGGACGCGCGGCGGATCATCACCCCGGGCGCCAGCGTGCGCGAGATTCGCGAGGCCGAGGAGGCGCTGAAATCGCTCGAGACGCAGCTGTCGCAGTCGCTGCGGCAGAAGGAGCGGCTGGCCCAGCTCGGCGGCGCCGTGGCGCGGGTGAGCCACGACCTGCGCAACATCCTCAGCTCGGCGCAGCTCTTCACCGACCGCATCGAGATGTCCGAGGACCCGGCGGTGAAGCGCATGGCGCCCAAGCTGGTCAGCTCGATCACCCGCGCCGTGTCGCTCTGCGAGACGACGCTGGCCTTCGGCAAGGCCGAGGAGCCCGCGCCGATGCTGACCCAGTTCAACCTTGCCGAGCTGGTCAACGAGGTGCTCGAGGCCGAGCGCCT
Organism: Salipiger sp. H15; assembly: GCF_040409955.1. Taxonomy (NCBI): domain Bacteria; kingdom Pseudomonadati; phylum Pseudomonadota; class Alphaproteobacteria; order Rhodobacterales; family Roseobacteraceae; genus Salipiger; species Salipiger bruguierae. The sequence continues at coordinate 818,661 of NZ_CP123384.1, read as the reverse complement.
CGCGATCGGCGAGCACGAGGTGAGCCTGTCGGAGGACATTCCCGCCTCGCTGCAGATTCGCGGCGACCCCGAGCAGATCTACCGCGCCATCGCGAATCTCGTGCGCAACGCCCGCCAGGCGATCACCGGCTCGGGCGAGGAGGGCGAGATCGCCGTCTCGGCCCGCGTCGAAGAGGACGCCTGGATCATTGACGTGACCGACACCGGCCCGGGCCTGCCGCCGAAGGCGCGCGAGCACCTGTTCCAGCCCTTCCAGGGCGGCGCGCGCAAGGGCGGGGCGGGGCTCGGGCTGGCCATCGTCGCCGAGCTGGTGCGCAATCACGGTGGAAAGCTGCAGCTGCTGCGCTCGGACGCGACCGGAACCTGCTTCGAAATCCGCCTTCCGACCGGCGATCTCGGGTGACCTCAGGTCAGTCGGGAAATTTCTTCGAAATGGCCCTTGCGCATATCCGGAACTAAGTCTAAACCCCGCCCTCACGGACCGATAGCTCAGCTGGATAGAGTACTTGACTACGAATCAAGGGGTCGGGGGTTCGAATCCTCCTCGGTCCGCCACTCCCCACCGGGGGACGGCAAAAAAGAAGGCCACCGCAGCGCGGTGGCCTTCTTTTTTTGTTCCGGCGCCCCCGCGTCTCATGGCGCGGCTGCCTGATTTTCAAGGCTTTGCGCGATCAGCTCCGGGGTTTCCGGCCAGTCTATGAAGGCCGGCAGCACCGGCCCCGCGAAGCCTGCATCCTTCAAGGCCTCCGGCACATCCTCCAGCATGTGCCCCGCGTTGAGCGCGAATTGCGGGAGACAGACCGCCTGTCCGAGTCCCCGCGCCGACTCGTTCAGGAACGGGGCTTCCTCGACATAGCCCGCGTGCGCCTCGGCGAATCCCATCTCGGCCTTCAGCGCGGCGGCGAAGTCCCGGGCGCTCTCGGCGCTGGTGCGCGAAACGGCGCTGCCATGGGCCGCGACCAGCAACGTCGTCTCCGCCGCCTTCCATCCCCTGCCATCGAGTTCCCGGCGCAGCGCATGGGCGGCGCTGGCCACCAGCGCGGGCTCGGTGCCGAAGGGCTCCAGCACCCGCAGCCCCAGCTGCGCGGCGCGCTTGGCCAGCACCGTCCCGGTGAAATAGCCGCGCGCCATGAAATAGGGGTAGACCCAAGGGCTGCCGAGCGCAGCCACGGCGGCGTCGAAGGCGCCCTCCTTGGCGAGGGTCGCCCCGCCGATGCGCCAGCCGGGCAGCAGCGCGCCCACGCGCGCGGCGAGGTCCTGCAGCGCCGCCTCCTGCGGATCGGGATCGGAGGGGCTGCCATGGGCGACGATGAGGGCGGAACGGGTCATGTCTTCAGGTCTCGGTACCTTGTCCTGCGGCGCAAACTAGCGCCGCAAGAGTTTTCGAAAACTCTTGCAAGTTCCTACGAAGGACCTTGCCCGGCTCAGTCGCGGAACGCCCCCGCAAACGGTTCGGGCAGGTCGAACTCCTGCAACACCCGCGCGCGGCCGTCGGGCGACATCTTCAGCGCGGTCTTCTCGACGATGCGCTGCAGACCCTCGGCGTCGCGCCCCTCGGCGAAGGGTGAGAAGTACCACTTGAGGAAGGTGAAGCAGATCACGTCCTCAAGCGCCTGCACCTCGGCGTCGCGCTTGATGCCTTCCTTGCGCAGCAGCACGCCCACGCGCTCCTGCGCGTCCTCGTCGTAGCCCGCCTTCGACATCATCCCCGCGAGCCGCGCGCCGTGGCGGCGGCCCTGTTCCTTGCGCCAGGCGAAATAGCCGGGGCGGTCCATCGGGTAGGATTCGCGCGGCAGCAGCCAGCGCTCGACGTGCTGGCCGCGCGCGGCGATCTGCAGCACCTCCGAGGCATCCGGGAAGAGCCGCGCCAGTTCCGCGCTCATGCGCTCGCCGTAGAGCAGGGCGGCGGGCTGGCCGCCTTCGACGGTCGGATCCTGGGCATTGGCGGAATCGATCTCCGACAGGACCATCTCGAGCGCGCTCATCTCCGGGCTCCTTCGGGGGTAGGGGGCTGGGGCATCGGGGAAATCTCCTGTCCGGGTGGTCCGGGCAGCGTGGCACGGGCGTTTCGCCGGTGCAACGCCCGGGGTGGGCAGGCGGGTCGGCTCCGGCGCGTGCCCGACGCGCCTGCCGGCGGATCAGGCGGGGCGTGGCGGCAGAGTGACGCGCGGGGGCGTTTGTGGTTGAATCCCGGAACCATCCCCTATCTCGTTGACCGAGATGCAGATTTCCTCGCGGAGTCGTGATGCCGAAAGCCCCCGAGCCAGAGCGGACCCGTGCCGAGCGCCTGCTCGGTGACGCGGCGCGGCAGCGGCTGGGCCGCGCCTCGCGCCTCTCGGCGCTGGCGGCGGCGCTCTGGCTGCCGCAGGCCGCGGCGCTGGCCTGGGGGATCGCCGGGTGGGCCGAGGGCGCGCCGCTGTGGCGCACGCTCTGGATGGCGCTGGCCTTCGCGCTCCTGGGCCTGCTTCGCGGCTGGGGCGAGGGGCGGGCCGCGCGCCTCGCCTTCCGCGCCGCGGACGAGACGCTGCACCTCCAGCGGCAGGCGCTGCTCGATCGCGAGGCGCTGCGCCTTGGGGGGGGCTCCTCGGCGGCGCTGGCGGCGCTGCTGACCGAGAAGCTGGCCGCCCTCGGCCCCTGGATCACCCGCTATCGCCCCGCCATGGCGCGCGCGCGCCTGCTGCCGCTCCTCTATCTCGCGGCGATCCTGCCCCTGTCCTGGGCGGCGGGCCTGGTGCTGCTGGTCGCCGGGCCGCTGATCCCGGTCTTCATGGCGCTGGTGGGCATGGCCGCGCAGGAGGCGAGCCGGAAGCAGATGGTCGAGGTGGGCGCGATGAACACGCTGCTGATCGACCGCATCGCCGCCCTGCCGGACCTTTTGCTGCTGGGGGCCGCCGGGGCCTCGCGCGCCGAGTTCGCCGCCCGTGCCGAGGGACTGCGTGCGCGCACCATGGCGGTGCTGCGCGTGGCGTTCCTCTCCTCGACCGTGCTCGAGCTCTTCTCGGCGCTCGGCGTGGCCATGGTGGCCGTCTACGTCGGCTTCTCGCTGCTGGGAGAGATCACCTTCGGCACCTGGGGCGCGCCGCTCACGCTGTTCCAGGGGCTCTTCCTGCTGCTGCTCGCGCCCGACTTCTTCCAGCCGCTGCGCGACCTTGCCGCGGCCTGGCACGACCGGGCGGCGGCCGAGGCGGTGGCCGGGGAGCTGGCCTCCGTCGCCGACGAGCCCGGGACGCCGGTTCTGGGGCAGGGGGCGGACGCCGCGCCGCTTGATGGGCCGGCCTCGGTCTCGCTCCGGGGCGTTCGGGTGGCGCAGGGGGAGCAACTGGTGGCGCTTCCGGACATGGAGATTGCGCCGGGCACGTCGCTGGCACTGCGCGGGCCGAGCGGGGTGGGCAAGACCACGGCGCTCGACGTCATCTCCGGGCTGCTGGCCCCGGCGGAGGGGCAGGTCCTGGTTGCGGGGCATCTGCTGAGCGACGCGACCGCCGACGCCTGGCGCGCCCGCCTCGCCTACGTGCCGCAGCGGGTGCATATCCCGGACGAGACGCTCCGCGCGTTTCTGACCGGCTCGCCCGAGGGCGAGGTGCCGGAAGAGGCGCTGCGCAGGGCCCGCGCCAGCCGCATCGTCGAGACGCTGCCCGAGGGGCTCGACACGGTGCTGGGCGAAAGCGGCGCCGGCGTCTCGGGGGGCGAGGCGCGCCGCCTGCTGCTCGCGCGCGCGCTGATCCGGGGCGCCGGGGTGATCCTTGCCGACGAGCCCACCGCCGATCTCGACGCCACCACCGGCGCCGCGGTCATCGCGGTGCTGCGCGACATGGCGGCCGAGGGGCGGACGGTGATCGTCGCGACCCATGACCCGGCGCTTGCTGCCGCCATGGACCGCGTCGTCGACCTGGAGCCGCACCCATGCTGAGGCTCTGGCAGGTCCTGCGCCTCCTGTGGCGGGCGCACCCCGTCGCCATGTGGCGCGGCGCGCTGCTGGCGGTGCTGGTGCTGCTGATGGGGGCGGGGCTGCTCGGGCTCTCGGGCTGGTTCATCACTGCGACCGGCATGGCGGGTGTTGCGGGGGTCGGCATCGCCTTCGACGTGTTCCGTCCCAGCGCCGGGGTGCGCGGGCTGGCGCTTGGCCGGGCGGCGGCGCGTTACGGCGAGCGGCTGCTCACCCATGACGCGACGCTGCGGGCGCTGGCGGCGCTGCGGGTGAGCCTGCTCGCGCGGCTCGAACGCTTCCCTGTGGCTGACCTGCGGCGCCTGCGCGGTGCCTCGGCGCTGACCCGGATCACCGCCGACGTGGACGCGCTCGACGGGGTGGTGCTGCGGCTTGCGCTGCCCGTCGCGGCGGCGCTTCTGACCCATGTAGCGGTCTTCTTCGGCCTCTGGGCGCTGACCTCGCACGCGGTCGCGCTCTCGGTTGCGGCGGGCTACCTGCTTGGCGGCGGTCTCGTGCTCTGGCGGGTGGCGCGCGCCACGCTCGGCCTTTCGGGCAGGGCCGAGAATGCCGCGCAGGACCTGCGCCGCCGCGCCATCGGCCTCTTCCGCGGCCGCCGCGAGGCGATCCTGCAGGGCGCGCTGCCGCCCTGGCGCGCGGGGCTGGACGGCGCCGAGGCCGAGGCGCGCGAGGCGATGGACCATCTCGACCGCATCGACATGCGCGCGGGTCAGGGCCTTTCGGCCATCGTCACGCTGGTCGCGGCGGGGGTCTTCGCGCTGGCGGGCTGGCTGGTGGCGGCGACGGAGCTCGACCCCGCGCGCGCCGCCATCGGCGTCTTCGTCGCGCTGGCGCTTGGCGAGACGCTGCTGCCGCTGCGCCGGGGCATGGCCGAGATCGGCCGGATGCGCGATGCCGCCGAGCGGGTGCTGGCCGAGCCGCCGGAGATGGCGCGCCCCGCGCGGGTCGCTGGGGCCGCTCCCGCGGATGCGCCGGTGCTGGAGCTGCGCCACCTGTCGCTGGCCCGGCCCGGCTGGACGCGCCTGCTGCTGCACGATGTGTCCTTCACCCTGCGACCCGGCGAGACGCTGGCGCTGCGCGGCGCCTCGGGGCTCGGCAAGTCCACCCTGCTCGACGTGATCGCGGGGCTCGAGCCGGTGACGGCGGGCGAGGTGCTGCTGCTCGGGCGCCCGCTCGGCGCATGGCCCGAGCCCGAACTGCGCGAGGCGCTGACCCTCGTGCCGCAGCGCTCGGCGCTGGTCTCGGGCACGGTGCTCGAGAACCTCGCGCTGGCCCGTCCGGCGCTGACCGAGGCCGAGGCCATGGCCGCGCTCGAGGCCGTGCAGCTGGCGCAGACCGTCGCGGCGCGGGGTGGCACCGGTTCACCTTTGGGTGAGGGCGGGGCAGGGCTCTCGGGCGGAGAGGCGCGGCGACTGGTTCTCGCCCGGGCGCTGCTGCGCCGCCCGAAGCTGCTGCTGCTCGACGAGCCGACCGAGGGTCTGGATCCCGACATGGCAAGGCAAGTGCTTGCAGGCGTGAGGGAATTTCTGCCGGAGGCCGCGATCGTCACCGCCTCTCACCGGGCGGCGGAGCTGGAGGCCGCCGGGCGCGTGATCGACCTGAAAACCTATATCCCCAAAACATGATCATCTTGATGCAGATCAAACCGGTGGCACAATGCCCGGGTGTAGCAGGGCATCTGAAAGGTGTCGCACGGTAAAGAGTATCCGCCCACCTCGACTTGAAGCTTGTGACCGGGGGCCGGGGCCACGCGCGTGACCGCCCGCCATCCGGACACATGGACAGAGGAGTACTGACATGGAGCTCGATGTTGTCGAGCTGTCGCGTCTGCAATTTGCGATGACGGCGCTTTACCACTTCCTCTTCGTGCCGCTGACGCTGGGTCTGTCGATCCTCGTGGCGATCATGGAGACGGTCTACGTGATGACCGGGCGGCCGATCTGGCGACAGATGACGAAATTCTGGGGCACGCTGTTCGGGATCAACTTCGTTCTCGGGGTGGCCACGGGGATCACCATGGAATTCCAGTTCGGCATGAACTGGAGCTATTACAGCCACTACGTCGGCGACATCTTCGGCGCGCCGCTGGCAATCGAGGGGCTGATGGCCTTCTTCCTCGAGGCGACCTTCGTCGGGCTGTTCTTCTTCGGCTGGGACAGGCTCTCGCGCGTGGCGCATTGCATCGTCGCCTGGCTGGTGGCGATCGGCTCGAACTTCTCGGCGTTGTGGATCCTCATCGCCAACGGCTGGATGGTCAATCCGGTGGGGGCCGAGTTCAACCCCGAGACCATGCGCATGGAGATGACCAACTTCTTCGACGTGGTGTTCAACGAGGTGGCGCAGGCGAAGTTCGTGCACACCGTCTCGGCGGGCTACATCACCGCCTCGATCTTCGTGCTGGGCGTGTCGTGCTGGTACATGCTGAAGGGCCGCCACGTGGAACTTGCGCGGCGCTCGATCTCGGTCGCGGCCTCCTTCGGCCTTGCCGCCTCGCTCTCGGTCGTGGTGCTGGGCGACGAGTCCGGCTACTCGGCCAGCCACACTCAGAAGATGAAGCTCGCCGCGATCGAGGCGATGTGGGAGACCGAGCCGGCCCCGGCGCATTTCACCCTCATCGGCTTCCCCGACCAGGAGGCGCGCGAGACCCATTACGCGGTGCATATCCCCTGGGTCATGGGGCTCATCGGCACCCGCTCGCTGACCCGCGAGATCCCCGGCATCAACGAGCTGGTCGCGGAATCCGAAGCGCGCATCCGCTCGGGCATCCTCGCCTATGACGAGCTGATGACCATCCGCGCGCAGCGCGGAGACACGCCCGAGGAGGTGCGCCAGAGTTTCGAGCGCCACTCGGGTGACCTTGGCTACGCGCTGCTGCTGAAGCGCTACGTGGACGACCCGCGCGAGGCCACGGAAGAGCAGATCAGGATGGCCGCCGACGACACCGTGCCGGGCGTCGCGCCGCTCTTTTGGTCGTTCCGCATCATGGTCGGGCTCGGCTTCTCGTTCATCGCGCTGACCGGGCTCTTCTTCGTGCTCAGCAATTTCCGCCGAAATGGCTATCCCCGCTGGGCGCTTCGGCTCGCGGTGCTCTGGATCCCGCTGCCCTGGATCGCCGCCGAGATGGGCTGGATCGTCGCCGAGTACGGCCGCCAGCCCTGGACGGTGGACGGCATCCTGCCCACCGCGCTCTCGGCCTCGCACCTGAGCGTGGCCGACCTGCTCTTCACCATCGCGGGCTTCGCGATCTTCTACACCGTGCTCTTCATCGTCGAGATGGGCCTCATGCTGAAATACATCCGCAAGGGCCCGCAGGAGGATGTCGAGGAAACCGAGAAATGGATGGCGCGGCACGAGCATCGGCTGCGCACCCATGACGGCAAGGGTCCCTTTGCCGATGTGCCCGCGGAGTAAGCGCCATGATCCTGCATGATCTTATCAGTTTCGAACTTCTCCGCCTGGTCTGGTGGGCGCTGCTCGGCGTGCTGCTGATCGGCTTCGCGCTCACCGACGGGTTCGACATGGGGGTCGGCGCGCTGCTGCCCTTCGTCGGCCAGACCGACGTCGAGAGGCGCGTGGTGATCAACACCATCGGCCCGGTGTGGGAGGGCAACCAGGTCTGGTTCATCCTTGGCGGCGGCGCGATCTTCGCCGCCTGGCCCCCGCTCTACGCGGTCAGCTTCTCGGGCTTCTACCTTGCGATGTTCGCCATCCTCGCGGCGCTGATCCTGCGCCCGGTGGGCTTCAAGTACCGCTCCAAGCGCGAGAGCGCGAAATGGCGGAACGGCTGGGACTGGGCACTCTTCGTCGGCGGCGCGGCCCCGGCGCTGCTCTTCGGCGTGGCGGTGGGCAACGTGCTTCTGGGTGTGCCCTTCCACCTGACCGAGGATCTCATGCCGATGTACGACGGCAGCTTCCTGGGCAAGTTCCTCGGGCTGCTGCGCCCCTTCGCGCTGCTCTGCGGGGTGGTGTCGCTGTCGATGCTGATCATGCACGGCGCGGCCTGGCTGTCGCTGAAGACCAAGGGCATGGTCGCCTTTCGCGCGCAGCGCATCGGCACGGTCGCCGGGATCATCGCGGCGGGCGGTTACGCGCTGGCCGGGCTCTGGCTGGCCTTCGGCATCGACGGCTTCCACATCACCTCCGAGATCGTGAAGGACGGCCCCTCGAACCCGCTCTTCAAGGAGGTCGCGCGCGGCGGCTCGTGGCTGGCGGCCTATGCCGAGCGCCCGTGGATCGCGATCGCGCCGGTGCTTGGCTTCGCGGGCATCTTCATGGCCGTGCGGGGGCTGCGCGAGGGGTTCGAGGTCTCGACCTTCCTGTGGTCCAAGCTGGCGATCCTCGGGGTCATCTCGAGCGTCGGGCTGACCATGTTCCCCTTCATCCTGCCGTCCACCGTCGATCCGCGCAGCTCGCTCACCGTCTGGGACAGCTCGTCCTCGCACCTGACGCTCTTCGTCATGCTGGTGGCGACGGTGATCTTCCTGCCGATCATCCTCGCCTACACGGCCTGGGTCTACAAGGTGCTCTGGGGCAAGGTCACCGAGGAAGACGTTTCCAGCTCGCACAGCGCCTACTGAGAAGGAAAGAACACATGTGGTATTTCGCCTGGATCCTCGGCCTGCCGCTGGCGGCGCTCTTTGCCGTGATGAACGCGATGTGGCTGGAGCTGCGCGAGGACGCGCGCATGGTCGCCGAGGCCGAGAGGGAGCCCTGAGGACGCCTGTCCGCCGGAACCGGGGCGCCCCGGTTTTCCGGCGGGACGGTGGCCCGATGTCACACGCAGGTTACATTCCCTGCGTAGCAGGCACGGGTTTCCCAGCAGGTATCCTGACGTATGACTTCCCTCGGTGAGCAGATCGCCGCCCTCCCGCTGCAGTGGGACAAGACCGGAAAGCTCCGGGTGCTCATGGTGACGTCGCGCGACACCGGGCGCTGGGTGATGCCCAAGGGCTGGGAGATGGACGGCAAGAAACCCTGGGCCGCCGCCGAGATCGAGGCGCTCGAGGAAGCCGGGGCCTGCGGCCATGTTGGCAAGGCCGAGATCGGCGCCTACCACTACGGCAAGCGGCGCGCGGATGGCACGGAGCTGCGCTGCCGGGTGCGGGTCTACCCGATGATCGTCGAGCGCCTCCAGCGCGACTGGAAGGAGCGCAAGGAGCGCAAGCGCAAGTGGTTCTCGCCGAGGGATGCCGCGCGGCGCGTGGACGAGCCGGAACTGGCGGCGCTGCTGCTGACCCTCTGCGACGCGCCGCACGAGCTGCCGCTCATCTCGGCGCTGCTGGGCTGACCTGAGGGGCCATACCCGCGCGACATTCCGGCAACGCCGGTGTTCCGAATTTGCCACGGCGCCGGGTGCGACCCTCTGGCGCTGGAAATTGTGGCAAAAATAAGATAGCCTCTTTCCAAGGCACGAGGCCGCCGTGTTCATGAAAGAGCGGCCCGCGCCAGGGAGAGCGGTAGATCACGGCACGCTGACGACGATCCGGTCCGTCCCTTCGGGGCGGGCAGGCGGCGCAGGCTTGCCACCCGCCGGGGGCACGTGGCCCCGGGCGATCCGATCCTCCGCCCTTGCCGATCTGTGCCGTGGCGCGTTGCCACGTTCTTTGTGACGAGTGACCGAGTGGAGGGGAGGGATGACCACATCATCTTTCCGGTTGGGCTGTTGCATCGCGCTTGTCGCCTTGCTGCCCGGATGCATGCGGGGCTACGCGGCGGCCCCCGCCGAGCCGCCCGCCGTGCCGCGGGGCATGGCCTTGCGGAGTGAGACGGGGGGCGGGGTGCTCGAGGCGCTGGCGCAGCGCCCGGGGGCCATCCGCCCCGGCACGCCCTACGCGGCGATCGCGCGGGCCGTGCTGGAGGGCGAGGGCTTTCACGCCGCCTCAGAGCTTCGGGTCGCGTGGCTGCGCGGCGAGGCGGAGGAGCTTTCCTGGCTGCCCGACCTCGGCCCGGACCTGTCGCTGGCGGCGCTGCGGCGCATGTCCGACGAGGCGCAGGCGCAACCCCAGCGCTTCGACACGCCGCGCAAGCAGGCCGAGCGCGATCTTGCGCTGGCGGGGATCGACGGCGCCGCGCTCGCCCTTGCCGAAGAGGCGAATGCCCAGGTCTTCGAGGCGATCTCCCGGCATCTCGACGCCGAGGAGGCACGCGCGCGCGCCGATGTCTACGAGGCGGGCTATCGCGATCTGGCGGCGCTTGACTGGCCGCTCGCGCAGGCCGGGGTTCCGGCAGAGCTCGAGCGGTTGCGGGCGCAGGTCTCGCGGGTGCGCGACGGGCGGCGCGCGGCGCTCGAGACGGCGGGTGCGGCGCGGGCCGAGCTTGCCGCCATGGGCGACAGCCGGCTCGGTGGGGTCGAGGGCCTGGGCGGGCTGCGAGATCTGGTTGCGCCGTCGCCGCTTGCGCTGATGCAGGCACGGGTCGAGGACCGCGCGCGGCTGGCTCGGGACCGCCGCGCCGCAAACGCGCTGCTCGACGGGCTGGACCTGCGCCGCTCGCCCGAGGAACTCGCCGCGCTCGAGGAGGCCGCGGGCTTCGACGGCGAGGGCAGCGAGCCGGGCGACTGGTCGCCGCCGGAGGGCGAGCCGCGCTGGACGCAGGCCGCCGTCGCCGCGGCGGAGCGCGAGATCGGCAACACCGCGCGGGAACTCGAGGCGCTGCGGGCGGCGCATCCCGAAACCGAGCGGCGCCGCGCCTCGGCGGCGGCAAGCGCGGTGCAGGCCACCCGACTCTTCCGCTCGGGCTTGCTTCCGGCTGGGCAGGCGCTTGGGCCGGTGCTGAACGCGCTGGACGCGCAGGAGACCGAGCTTTCCCAGCGTTTCGCGCTGGCGCGGGCCGAGCTGCGGATGGCCTACCTGCGCGGTACGCTGGTGCCGGGCTCGGAGCTTTGAGCGGGGCTCAGCCCTCGCTGTCCAGCCAGATCGTCACCGGCCCGTCGTTGAGCAGCGCCACCTTCATGTCGGCGCCGAAGCGGCCGGTGGCGGTGGCAATGCCCTGCGCGGCGATGCGCCCGGCGAAATACTCGTAGAGCCGCTCGCCCTCGGCGGGGGCGGCGGCGGTCGAGAAGCCGGGGCGGTTGCCGCTGCGCGTGTCGGCGGCAAGGGTGAACTGGCTGACCACCAGCGCCGCGCCGCCGGTGTCGAGCACCGAGCGGTTCATCCGCCCCTCGTCGTCGCGGAAGATGCGCAGCTTGGCGATCTTGGCGGCGAGCCTGTCGGCCTGCGCCTCGGTGTCGCCCTGCATGGCGCAGATGAGGATGAGCAGCCCCGGGCCGATCTCGCCGACCACGGCGCCCTCGACCCTCACGCTGGCTTCCGAGACGCGCTGGATCAGCGCCCTCATGCGCCGGCCTCCAGCTCGTGCATCCAGGGCGGGTTCGCCCCGGCGCGGCTGACGGTCACCGCCGCCGCCTTCGCCCCGAGCGCAACCGCCGGGCGCAGCGCCTCGAGATCGGCGGCGCGCAGGGCGGCGCGGGTCAGCAGACCGTCGCGCTCGAGCCCGGCGAGGAGCCCGGCGTTGAACGTGTCGCCCGCGCCCACGGTGTCGACCACCTCGGCCCGCGTCGCGGGCACCTCGATCCGGCCATGCGCGGTCACCGCCAGCACGCCTTCGGCGCCGCGCGTTTCCAGCACCAGCGCCGTGCCGCCGGCGATCAGTGCCTCGGGCGTGGTGCCGAGCCAGTGCATGTCCTCGTCCGAGATCTTCACGATGTCGGCCCGCGCCAGCATCGCGGCAAGCCGGGCGCGGTAGCGCGGCTCGTCCTTGATGAAACCGGGGCGGATGTTGGGGTCGATCATCACCACCCGCTCGCCCGCCTGCGCACAGAGCGCGGCGTAGGTATCGCCGCAGGGCTCGACGACAAGGCTGATGCCGCCGAAGAAGAGCGCCGTGGTCTCGCTCCCGAGCGTCGGCAGGTCGGCCTCGGCCAGCATCCGCCCGGCGGTGTTCTCGTCGTAGAAGGCATAGCGCGCGTGCCCGTCCACCAGCGTCACGAAGGCCAGCGTGGTCGGCCGGTCCGAGCGGGGGCAGGCGCTGGAATCCACCTTCGACGCGCTCAGCGCATCGGCGAGGATCGTGCCGAAGAGATCGGTCGAGAGCCCGCCGAAATAGCCCGCGGGCGCGCCGAGCCGCCCGAGGGCGATGGCGGTGTTGAACACGGCGCCGCCGGCCACCGGGGCAAAGGCGGGCTCGCCGCCGGTGCTCGTCCGGGGCAGCATGTCGATCAGCGATTCACCGCAGCAGAGGATCATCCTGCGCTCCCTCGTCTCTGGAATTCCGTTAGCGCTATACCTAGCGCGTCGTGCCGGGGCGGCTCAATAGCCAACGGGAATGCTGAAGCCGCCGCCCTGCGACTGGGACAGCATGTAGCCGATCAGCGCCGCGGCGATGGTGCCGAGGATGATTGCCACGGCGATCTTCCAGGCCGACCAGGGCCGCTCGCCCTGCACCCGCCCGGTCGTGCCGTTGACCACGAAACGGTAGGTCTGGCCGCGGAACTTGTAGGCCGCGAGCCAGACCGGCAGCAGCACGTGCTTGAAGGTCACCGCCGAGACCTCGGTGTTCACCGAGCTGATGCGCTGCTGGTCGCCGCCGATGTCGAACTTGATGTCGCGGGTGATCTGCCGGTCCATGATGTGCCGCGCCTCGACGAAACCGGCGTCGAGATCGACCTGGTAGCCCTCGGCCCGGAACCCGGCGAGGAACTCCGGCCGGTAGGGCTCGAGCCGGCTGAGATCCCAGGGTTCGAGCGCGTCGGTGAAGCGCTTCGGCAGGGATTTCGAGGCCAGCACCAGCACGTCGTCGAAGAAGCGCGCGACGCGGCCGCGCACCGGGGTCCAGCGCACCTTGGCCACCTGCACCTGCTGGCGCTTGCCGTCGCGCATGACGGTGTGGGTCTCGTAATAGATCGTGCCGCGCGCGCCGGAGTAGTCCGAGCGGGTCTTGGCGTCGAAGGTCCAGTAGGGCACGTAGATGCCCTGCATCTTGCGGCCCTTGCGCGAATATTCCCGCAGCCCGTTGGGTGCGAACCAGAGCCGGCCGAGCCAGTCGTTCATCGCCTTGTGCGCGGATTTCTCGTCGAGCGCGAAGGGCAGCACGCCCTTGGGCTTGATCTGCCGGTGGGTGCCGGTGTCGGCGACGACGGGCGTGGCGCAGAACGGGCATTCGGTGGCATGGGTGTCGGGGTCGAACTCCACCTCGGCGCCGCAGTTGGGGCACTTGGTGACCCGCAGGTCCTCCATTTCCTGCAGCGGCAGCAGGTTCTCGATCGCCGCGCGGAAGTCGAGTTCGCGGATGTCGGTTTCCCAGGGGCCGGCGGATTCGATGGGCTGGGTGTGGCCGCAATGATCGCAGACCAGCTCGTTCGCGGCGGGATCGAAGCGGTAGTCGGCGCCGCACTGCTCGCAGGGAAAACGGTGGGTTTCGTTCATGCCCGAAGGTCCTCCAGATCCGCCTTTTCCGGCAGCGCCACCCTAGGCGGAGCCGCGCGGAGAGGAAACCGCCTTTTGCGCGGGATAAATGCCGCCCACACGACAAGTTCAGGAGCCGCGCTTTTGCATTTCGGGCCGGTGCGGCTAGGCTGCGCGGCAATCGGGGGATGCCGGAGCAACACATGACGGGATCGAAGACAGGCGCGGCGGCGGTCGCGGGGCTGGTGCTGCTGGCCGGGGCGGGTGGCGCGGGGGCGGCGGATCTCGGCTGGCGCTTCGACTGGCAGGGCAACGGCGGTTACGAGATGCGCGGCGCGATCGCGTTCGACGCGGCCCTGGCCGAGCGCGACTACGTCTATGCAGAGGATGTCGAGTGCTTCGTCGTCGAGGGCTACCATGAGGGCAAACCGATCGGCCGTTGGGCTCTGGGGATGAAGACCGACAAGACCAGCTGGGCGCTGACCTTCCGGCCGAAGGAGAGTGCCTTCGAGGTCTTCGGCCCCGAAAGCCCGATGCCGCAGGCCTGGAACATGAACGGGTTCGGCACGGATTGCGGGCAGGAGGGCTTTGGCTTCAACATCGGCAACGCGGCGCAGGACCTTTGCCTGAACGGGCGGCTGCTGACCGCCTCGCAGGTGACGCCGTCTCGGCCCTTCCCGGCCACCCGCGACGATGCGGTGAGCTTTCCGGGCGACGCCTGCCTTGCCCCGGAGCTGCTGAGCAGGGCGGAAAAGGAGGCGGTGCTTCCAGCCTCCTTCGCGCCGGTCAGACGCCCGGAGGCGGCGGCGGCAGGACGGTGAAGAGCTGCGCCAGCTCGGTCACTTCCTCGGCGCGCTTCCAGCCGTCCTGGCCCTGCGTCCAGACGTAGCTGTCGCGGCTGAGCTGGCCGTCGGTGACCATGCGCCCCATGCGCGCCTTCGAGAACGGGCCCTGCGTCTGGCCGTCGATCGCCACGTGCCAGACATGCTCGACCGGCGGCGGCGGGACGGAGGCGGCACTCGGTTGCGGGCGCGCGCCCCAGGGACCGGCCTGCGCGCCGGTCATCGCGCCGCCCATGGCCATACCCATGCCCGCACCGAAGCCGGTGCCCATCGCCTGGCCGGCGGCCGACCCCTCGGCCCCCAGCGCCTCGGCGGCCTGGAAGCGGGTGTAGGCGTCGAGATCGCCGACCACCCCCATCGAGGTGCGCTTGTCGAGCGCCTTCTCGACCGCGTCGGGCAGCGAGATGTTCTCGATGTAGAGCTCGGGCAGGGTCAGCCCGTACTCGGCGATGGTGGAGGAGATGCCCTTGGACAGGAGCTGCCCCAGTTCCTGCGTGTTCGCCGCCATGTCCAGCACCGGGATCCCCGACGAGGCGATGAGCCGAGAGAACTCCTGCACGATGATGTTGCGGATCTGGAAGCTGATCTCGCCCGAGGTGAACTCGCCGTCCGTGCCGACGATCTCGACGAGGAACTTCGCCGGGTCCGAGACGCGCACCGAGTAGGTGCCATAGGCGCGCAGCCGCACCGGGCCGAACTCGGGATCGCGGCAGATGATCGGGTTCTTCGTGCCCCACTTCAGCCCGTTGAACCGCGTCGTGTTGACGAAATAGACCTCGGACTTGAAGGGCGAGCGGAAGCCGTGATCCCAGTGCTGCAGCGTGGTCATGATCGGCATGTTGTTGGTCTCGAGCATGTAGAGACCGGGGGTGAACACGTCGGCGATCTGGCCCTCGTGCACGAAGACCGCCGCCTGCCCCTCGCGCACGGTGAGCTTGGCGCCGTACTTGATCTCGTGCCCCTCGCGCTCGAAGCGCCAGACCATCGTGTCGCGGGTGTCATCCGTCCAGTGGATGACGTCGATGAACTGTCCCGAGAGGAAATCCAGAATACCCATGATCATCTCCTGTGTGTCGCGTGTCTTCAGCTCGGTCCGAGGCCGCCGGTCATCTGCGCGGCAAGATCCAGCACGATGGGGCGCACGGTGGCGGCATCCATCCCGGGTTTGAGCTGGGGGTCGTAGAGGATCTTCAGCAGCATCTCGTCCATGCTGGTGAGCAGTGCAAACTCGTCATCGTCGTTGAAGATCGAGGGCCGCGCCTCGGGGCTGTCGTTGCCGAGGCCAAGGCCCTGCGCCACCTCCTCGTGGATGCAGGAGCGGCGCAGCAGGTCCGGGTGCTCGGACCGGATCACCGCGATGGCCTGCCCGTAGGCATAGCCGCCCGGCTCGTCCGAGAAGGCGATGACGAGGCAGTGGATCTCGCGCGGGAGGTTGTCGAACACCGCCAGCGCCGTGGGGTTCACGTCGGGCACGATCTGCCGGATGCGCGGCGCGATGTCGGCCTTGTCGTCCTCGGACATGAACAGCACGTGGAAGTTCGGGTTGCTTTCGGACATCGTCAGCGGATGGCCGGTGATGTGGGCGAGCCGGTCGACATACTGGGTGAGCATGTTGCGGTCGGTCACCCTCTGGTCGGGCGGCACATGCGCGCCGAACTCGAGCGAGACGCGCACCGGCTTGACCCATTTCTTCACCCGGCCGAGCTCGCCGCGCGAGGGCTTGAGCCCCTCGCCGCGGGCGTATTCCTCGGCCAGCGCGATGCGCTCGAAGTTGCGCGCCAGCATGGTGTCGGTGATCGGCGTGTCGGGCCCGCCGCCATCGGTGCGCAGCAGCCCCTGCGAGAGCAGGTCCGCCTGCACGCGCGCGTAATAGACCTCGAGATCGTAGCTCGCGAGCGACTGGCGCGGCACGTCGACATGCGCCGGGAGCTCGGGTCTCAGCCCCGAGGGGCGGGACTGAGGCAGCACGCCGGTGCTGCGCGGAGCCAGGGCAGAACTGTCGCAGGCCGCAAGACCCGCGCAAAACAGGAATCCAACAAGAAAGCGAGCCCAGCTCCGCATATGGTCACGACCTCGCCGGAACCGATGTCGCCGCGATGTCGCCGGTGCCGGTGGCACGCGACTTGGCCGAGGCCAGCGTGTCGCGCAGCTCGGCTTCCATGTGCTTGAGATCCTGCTCGGCCTTGGCGCGCCGCGCCTTGCCCTCGTCGGCGATGCGCAGGCTGTCCTGGATCGTGGCGATGAGGTCGGCATTGGCCTGCTTGACCGACTCGATGTCGAAGACGCCGCGCTCCATCTCGGTGCGGATGGCGGCGTTGCTCTCGCGCAGGTTCTTGGCGTTGGCGGTGAGCAGCTCGTTGGTCAGGTCGTTGGCGTCGCGCACGGCGGCGGCCGCCTCGGACGAGCGCTGGATGGTCACCGCCTGCGCCAGCTGGGTCTCCCAGAGCGGCACGGTGTTGACCAGCGTCGAGTTGATCTTGGTGACGAGGCTCTTGTCGTTCTCCTGCACGAGCCGGATCGAGGGCAGCGACTGCATGGTCACCTGCCGCGTCAGCCTGAGGTCGTGCACCCGGCGCTCGAGGTCGTCGCGCGCGGCGCGCAGGTCGCGCAGCTCCTGCGCCTTCATCACCTTCTGGTCCTCGGTGGCCGCGGCGACGGCCGCCTCGCGGGCGGGGATGTCGGTGGCGTCCAGCTCCTCGATCTTCTTCTGGCCCGCTGCGATGTAGAGCGCCAGCTCGTCGTAGAAGTTCAGGGTCTTGATGTAGAGGTTGTCGAGCGACTTGATGTCCTTGAGCAGCGTGTGCTCGTGCTTCTGCAGGTTGTCGGTGATCCTGTCGATCTGGCTCTGCACTTCCTCGTAGCGGGCGGTGAACTTGGCCATGGGGGCGGCCTTGCCGATCAGCTTCTCCCACCAGCTGCGCTTGCGGCGAACGTCCAGTTCCGAGACCGAGAACCCGCGGATGGTGGTGACGATGTCGCGCAGCGAATCCCCGGCCGGGCCGACGTCCTTGTTGCGCACGTCGGCGAGCATCGCCTGGCTGATCTCCTGCAGCTCGGCCTGGGCGGCGGAGCCGAAGGAGACGATCGACTGGGTGTCTTCCATGTCGATCTCGTCCATGCGCGTGCGGATTTCCTCGGTCACCTCGGGCGAGGCGGCCTCGAAGCTGTCCACGTCTTCCGCGGGCTTGGGGTCGGGCAGGATCACAGCATTCACCTCTTCCACCAGTGCCAGCTCCTGCTGGGCCTTGGTTCTCACATTCTCGGACATCGGACTTCCTCCGTGACTGTCTCTCTATTCAGGCTCTGTCAGTCGCACGCCTTCGCGCTGCAACCTGTCGCGCAGCACGTCGATTTCCACCGTGAGGTCGGCATTGTTGTCGAGCAGAAGCTTCTGGTTCTTCTGGCCGAAACTCTCCTCGAGGTCGGTCAGCAGCATCATGAAGTCGGATTTCGCGCCGCGGTCCTGGGTGCGGCTGTAGATGTCGGCGAACTTCACCGCCGCATCGCGCGCGCCCATCAGGTAGACGCCGAGGTACTTGCGCGCCGCGGTCAGGTCGCGCGGGTCCTCCTCGACGGTGCGGATGAGGTCCTTGGCCTTGGCATGGAAGCGCTGCACGCGCGCCTCGACCTGCCGGTCGCCGGCGCGGCGCACCGCGTCCTCCATGGCGGTAAGGTAGGTCTCGGCCTCGTCCACCACCTTGGCGACGCGGTCCTGCTGGAAGGTGTCGATCCCCTCCATGCCCTTGTGCTTCATCGGATCGAGGCCGAAGGCGCCGATATGCAGCGCAAAGGCCGACAGGCCGTAGAGCACCGGCGCGACCAGGCCGGGATCGGTCTTGAAGGCGGCGAGCCCGATGCCGACGCCGGCGCAGACCGCGGCGAAGAACTTGCGCGGGATGGCGGGGCGGCGAGCGACCCTGCGCTCGTCGTAGGCCGCCTGCGCCCGCAGCCCGTCGCGCAGGAGCCACGCTCCGAGCAGCAGCACACCCGCGCCGACGAGGCCGGTGGCAAGTCCCGCGGCCCCCGCGGTCAGCGAGGTCGCGGCTAGGACGATGGGCGGGGCGAAGAGCACGTTCGAGCGGGCGCCCACCGGATCGACGCGCGCGCCATGGTAGAGCGGGCGCTCGTCCTGCGTGCCGGCATCCTTGGAAGACCCGTCAGGGCTGTACTTGCCGCCATAGCGCTGTGCCAAGTTTAGAGCCCTCCCAACCAGCCGGAAGTGACTCCGAAGAGAAGCACGATCAGCAGCACATAGGCCACCTTGCGCAAGCCCTTGTCGGTCATTGTGCCCCCCGCAAGCTCTCTCGGTTCAACAAGAACCTAAGCGCTTCGCGGGGCACTTGCTAGGGGAGAG
The DNA here is from genome assembly GCF_040409955.1 of Salipiger sp. H15. Lineage (NCBI taxonomy): Bacteria > Pseudomonadati > Pseudomonadota > Alphaproteobacteria > Rhodobacterales > Roseobacteraceae > Salipiger > Salipiger bruguierae. The sequence goes on along the minus strand of NZ_CP123384.1, from coordinate 800,118 downwards.
TTCCGGGAGGGAAGGCTCAGGCGACCTGCTTGTCGACCATCCGGTTCCAGAGCAGGTCGGCCTCGACATCATAGGCATCGCGGCCCTGTTCGGTGCCCGCCTTGCGCAGCCGGTCCTCGAAGGCTTCGCCGAGCGCGGTCAGTCGGGCAAGGTAGCGGCGGCGCGCCTTCAGGCGGTCCGCACCGCCCCAGGCCGCGATCAGCCGGGCGTTTTCCTTGCCCAGAAGGTCGAGGAATCTCGCGACGGGCTTGCGCAGGCGGCGCGCGGCGAGCGGATCCTGCGAGATGGCGTGCAGCAGGCCCATGACACCGCTCTGCAGCGCCTCGGCGCGGCGGCTGAGCTCGGCATCGCCAAGCGCCGCGACATCCGCGACGGCGGTGGCGATCGCGGCGTCGATCCGGTCGAGCGTTTCCTGCGTGCGCAGGTGGCGCAGCTCTTCCTCGGGGGCGCCCTGCTTGTCGGTGAGCGGATCTCTGCCGAAGGCCGCGACCGAGAGCGCGAAGCCGCAGAGGCCGAGCGCGAAGGGCACCGGCAGCGATACGAAATGATGCCCGGCGAGAATCATCACCAGCACGCCCAGCAGGACGGAGCCGATCAGCTTGCGGGGCAGGCGCGGCGCCCTGGCGCTCTCGGCGGCGTCATAGGCGGCGGCGATCATCGTGCCGCGGTGGATCAGCCGCAGCGCGGTGGCGAAGAGCCCCAGCACGAGGACCGCGGTGAAGACGGTGGTCGGCGAGCCCTGGAACAGCAGCATCAGAAGCGGGAAGGCCGCGAGCAGCAGGATGCCGATCCCGCTGTCGAGCGGGCCGGACGCGGCGGGCTGCCTGCGAGAAGGTCGTGTCTTTCCCATCGTCTGTTCCAGATGCATCGGGCCGTGCGACCGGGGAGGGGCGGGCGGGGCTTGGGTCAGAAGTATCCCAGCAGGAAGATCATCAGCCAGAGCACGACAAGGGCCAGCCTTGCCCCGAGCGTGCCCGAGGCACGCGCACGGGCGGCGGCTCCGGCCAGCGCCTGGTAGGTGTCGGTCGCGACGACCCGGATCTGCCCGAGGACAAGGGCGGATGTCGCAAGAAGGATGGTGATGGCGAGAAGCGTGCTCATGCCCCGGACAATGTCGCCGAATCCGGGCGAAATGAGGGCGTCATCCGGCCCAATCCGTGGAAACTTCTTGAGCGTTAACGAACCGTTAGGTCAAAATTGGCGCCATTGCGGCGGGGGCGCCCGTCCGGCGCCCCATTGCCGCGCTCAGCGCCGCTTCTTCGGAGGCGCGTTGCGCCGCTGGCGAGTCGGCTCCGGCTTCTCGGTCTTGGCCCCTTCGAGGCCGAGCTGATCGCGCACCACCTTGGGACGCAGCTCCTGCACCTCGCCCTCCTTCAGGTCGCCCAGCTGGAACGGGCCGTAGGAGACGCGGATCAGGCGGTTCACCGTCAGGCCGATGTCGGCCATGGCGCGGCGGATCTCGCGGTTCTTGCCCTCGCGCAGGCCGACGGTCAGCCAGGCATTGGCGCCCTGCTGGCGGTCGAGCGTGACCTCCATCGGCTGGAACGCCTGCCCGTCGACGACGATGCCCGCGCGCAGCGGCTTCAGCATGTCCTCGGTGGGCGCGCCGTTCACCCGCACGCGGTACTTGCGCAGCCAGCCGGTCGAGGGCAGCTCGAGCTTGCGCTTGACCGCGCCGTCGTTGGTCAGCAGGAGCAGCCCCTCGGAGTTGAGGTCGAGCCGGCCGATGCTCATCACCCGCGGCAGGTCCTCGGGCAGCCTGTCGAAGATCGTCTCGCGGCCCTTCTCGTCGCTCGTCGTGGTCACGAGCCCGACGGGCTTGTGGTAGAGCCAGATGCGCGGCGCCTGCGGCGCGGCCAGCGGCGCGCCGTCGACGGTGATCCGGTCCTTGGCGGTGACGTTGAGCGCGGGGCTCTCGATCACCTTGCCGTTCACCGCGATGCGGCCTTCCTCGATCATCTTCTCCGCCTCGCGGCGGCTGGCGACACCGGCGCGGGCCAGCACCTTGGCGATGCGGCCATCCTCGGTGGCGATCGGCGTGCCCGTGGGGCGCGGCTCGGGCGCGGGGCGCGGTCCGGGCCTCGCAGCGGGGCGGGGGCCGGACCTCGGCCCGGGCTTGCCACCCGCCTTGAAGCCGCCGCGCGGGGCCGAGCCGTAGTCGGCCTCGTCCTGCACGATGCCGCGGCCTTTCGGCTTGCCGGCCGACTTGGCGAAGGGCTTGCCCTCGGACTTGGCGAAGGGCTTGCCTTCGGACTTGCCGTAGGGCTTGCCTTCGGACTTGCCGTAGGGCTTGCCCTCGGCCTTGCCGTAGGGTTTGCCTTCGGACTTGGCGTAGGGCTTGCCCTCGGACTTGGCGTAGGGTTTGCCGTCGGACTTGCCGTACGGTTTGCCTTCGGACTTGCCGTAGGGTTTGCCCTCGGGCTTGCCGCCGGTCCGGGCCGCGGGCTTCGCGCCGCGCGGGCCGCCCTCGAAATCGCCTTTCGGCCCGGCCTTGAACCCGGCTTTCGGACCTGTCTTGGGGCCAGCCTTCGGACCCGTGCTGGCACGGGACTTGGGACCGGAGGGTTTGGCGGGGCGCGACGGGGGTTTGCTCATGACTGTTGCCATACTGCATCGGCGTGTCCGGGGGAAGCCGACTCGCCAAGCGCCGCGCTTCGCGCTAAGCCCGCGGGATGAAATTTCGCTCTCATATGGATCAGGCGCTGGCAGAGGCGCGCGCCGCCGCCGCCCGCGGCGAGGTGCCGGTGGGTGCCGTCATCGTCTCGCCTTCGGGCGAGGTGCTGGCCTCGGCCGGCAACCGCACGCGCGAGTTGAACGATCCCACCGCCCATGCCGAGGTGCTGGCCCTGCGCGCCGCCTGCGCCGCGCTCGGCTCCGAGCGGCTGCCGGAGCATGACCTCTACGTGACGCTCGAGCCCTGCCCGATGTGCGCCGCGGCGATCTCCTTCGCCCGCATCCGGCGGCTCTACTACGGCGCGTCGGACCCCAAGTCCGGCGGCGTGGCGCAGGGCGCGCGGGTCTACGCGCATCCGCAGTGCCACCACGTGCCCGAGGTCTACGACGGGCTCGCCGCGCCCGAGTCCGAGGGGCTGCTCAAGGATTTCTTCGCTGCGCGCAGGGAGGCATGAGATGGCCCGCGTGATCCTTCTCAACAAGCCGTTCAACGTGCTCTCGCAATTCACCGACAAGGGCACCGAAGGAAGCGCGCGCGAGACGCTGTCGAGCTACGTGAAGGTGCCCGGCGTCTATCCTGCCGGGCGGCTCGACCGCGACAGCGAGGGGCTGCTGATCCTCACCGACGACGGCAAGCTGCAGGCGCGCATCTCGAACCCGAAGTTCAAGCAGCCGAAGACCTACCTCGTGCAGGTCGAGGGCACGCCGACCGAGGCGCAGCTCGCGCAGCTGCGCAAGGGTGTCGAGCTGAAGGACGGCATGACCCGCCCGGCCGAGGCGCGGCTCATCCCCGAGCCCGAGCTCTGGCCGCGCAACCCGCCGGTGCGCTTCCGCAAGTCCGTGCCCGACGCCTGGATCGAGCTGAAGATCACCGAGGGGCGCAACCGGCAGGTGCGGCGGATGACGGCGCACGTGGGTCTGCCCTGCCTGCGGCTGGTCCGCTGGGCGATCGGGACCTGGACGCTCGACGGCATCCCGCCCGGAGAGTGGCGCGACATCTGAGGGCTGGCGCGCGCCGCGCCGCGCGCTACTCTGCTGCACATGTGCGGACGTTTTGCGGTCACCCTTCCCGACGATGCCATGGCCAAGGTCTTCGAGGCCATGCCCGGCAATGACTTGCCGCATGTCCCCAATTACAACGTCTGCCCGACCAACGATGTGCACGTGATCCGCGCCGAGGACGGCACGCGGCTGCTGGTCTCGATGCGCTGGGGGTTCCTGCCGCACTGGTACAAGGCGCCCAATGACGGCCCGCTGCTGATCAACGCCCGGGCCGAGACCATCGCCGAGAAGCCGGCCTTCCGCGCCGCCTGCCGCGAGCGGCGGTGTCTCATCCCGGCGAGCGGCTTCTACGAATGGACCAAGACCGAGGATGGCAAGCGCCTGCCCTGGTACATCGCGCCGGTGGAGGGCGAGGTGCTGGCCTTTGCGGGGGTCTGGCAGGACTGGGAGCGCGACGGGCAGGCGTTCCGCACCTGCGCCATCGTCACCACCGGGGCGAATGCCGAGATGTCGAAGGTGCACCACCGGATGCCGGTGATCCTCGACCGCAGGGACTGGGGGCTGTGGCTGGGCGAGGAAGGGCGCGGCGCGGCCACGCTCATGCATGCCGCGCCGGACGGAACGTTGAAGCTGCACCGGGTGGATCCGCGGGTGAACTCCAACCGCGCCGAGGGGCCGGAACTCATCGAGCCGTTGATCGAGCCCATCTGAGCCGGGTCAGAAGTTGTTCTCGAGCTCCAGCGGGGCGGGGTTCACGTAGTCGATGAGCCCGGCCGCCGAGCTGTTGGCGTTGTAGGTGTCGCCGAAATTGCCGGTCATGCCGTCGGTCACCTGCAGCTCGAAGCGGTCGCCGGGCTGCAGCACGCCGCTGTCCCAGCTGGCGTCGGTGGCGGTCGCCGACATCGGGACGGTCGAGGCGTTCACGAAGGTCACCACGTCGCCGATCGACACGTAGACCTCGTCGGGGAAATACCCGAGCCCCATCAGCATGACTTCCTGCTCGGCGGCTGCGAGCGGTGCGGCGGTGCCGGTCAGGCAAAGCAGGGCGAATCCAATCTTGCGCAACATGTCAGGCTCCTCGAGCAGCATGAAAACCGGGGGCATTTTGCCCCCTCGGCGCATAGCGCTAGCGCCCGACTGGGGCAGAATTGGGCCGATCGGGGGCAAAAACCGTGGCGTGGCGACCGTCAGGCCTCGCCGGCGTGGCGCAGCTCGACCTGCACCACGTCGGTGCGCCCGCTGGCGAAGGTCGCCGCGCAGGCGTCGAGGTAGAACTGCCAGCTGCGCAGGAAGCTCTCGCCGTAGCCGAGGCTCTCGATCTGCCGGCGCTGGCGCAGCATGCCGTCGCACCAGATCCGGCAGGTGCGCGCGTAGTCCTGCCCGAAGGCAAAGCTCTCGCGCAGGACCAGCCCGGCCTTCTGCGCCTCGCGCGCCAGCACCGCGCCGCAGGGCAGCATCCCGCCCGGGAAAGTGTGCTGGCGGATGAAGTCGGTGCGCGTGCGGTAGAGCGAGAACTCGGCATCCTGAACGGTGATCGCCTGCAGCACCGCGCGGCCGCCCTCGGCCAGCCGGTCCTTGAGCGCGGCGAAATAGACCGGCCAGTAGCGCTCGCCCACCGCCTCGATCATCTCGATCGACACGATGTTGGCGAAACGGCCCTGCACGGCGCGGTAGTCCTGCAGCCGGATCTCGGCGCGCCCGTCGAGCCGGGCGTCCGCGTAGCCCTTCTGGCTGGGCGAGAGGGTGATGCCGGTGACGCGCCGCCCCTGGTCCGCCGCGCGCTCGGCAAAGCCGCCCCAGCCGCAGCCGATCTCGAGCACGGAGGGCGCGTCGCTCAGCCGCGACAGGATGCGGTCGTACTTGCGGTCCTGCGCGCGCGGCAGGGCCTCGTCGCTCTCGCCCTCCGCGAAGAGCGCCGAGGAATAGGTCATGCCCGGGTCGAGCCAGAGCTGGTAGAACTCGTTGCCCACGTCGTAATGCGCGCGGATGTTGCGGGACGAGCCCTTCAGGCTGTTGGCGCGCATCACCCGGTCGATCAGCCGGAAGCGCAGCCGGGCGAAGGGGCCGGGGGTGGCGTAACGGTCGAAGGTTTCGAGGTTGTCGAGCGCGAGCCGCAGCAGCCGCTCGGGCGAACTGCTGTGCCAGAGGCCGGCCACGTAGGTCTCGCCAAGCGCAACCTCGCCGCGCGCGGCCAATGCCGGAAGCATCGCCCAGTCGAGGATGTGCAGCTCCGCCTCGGGGCCGGTGTTGCCGAAGCGGTGCCGGGTGCCCTCGGGGGTGATCAGCGTCAGCCGGCCATGCTCGATGCGCTCGAGCGTCGTCAGGAAGCGGCGTTTCATCAAGTTGGTGACGGGCAGTTTCATCGGCTCACCTCGTGATCGGGCGGAGGGGGAAGCGGACGGTAGCCGGCCCCCTTGAGTTTCAGACGGAGCGCATTCCAGTAGATGAGCACAATCACGCGCATCGCGCCACCGGGGCGTTTGAGCGCCGCGCCGAGCAGGTGGCGGGGCGTGGCGGGGAAGAAGGTCCCGTGCAGGGTGGCCAGCAGGCCCTCGCTGCCGTCCACCTGCCGGATCACGATCGCCGCGGTGTCGCCGCTGACCGCGAAGCGGAAGTGATACGTGCCGCGCACGTCCTGGAAGGGCGAGACGTGGAAGACCTTGGCAGCGGTCAGGTCATCCCCGGGCGCGATCGGGGTGAAGCCGGGAAGGTGGCAGAGGTAGCTGTGGCGCTGGCCGAAGGTGTTGTTCACCTCGGCGATCACCGCCAGCAGCGCGTCGCCGCGGAGCGCCAGCCAGAACGAGACCGGCGTGAACCAGTAGCCGAGAATGCGCGGCTGGGTCATCAGCGCCACGGTGACCTCGTGCAGCCCGGCACCGGCGAAGACCTCGCGTGCCCAGTCCGCGCCGCGGCCTTGCCCGCGCGGGCCGCCGTGGTCCTTGTCGTGCAGTGCGAAGAGGTTGAACCGGTTGCGCGAGAAGAAGGCGCGGGGCCGGACCCGCCCGGGATCGAGCAGCAGGTAGTCCACGTGATAGGCGAAGGCATGGCGCAGGCCGCCGCGCCGCGCATGGGTGACGCGCGCGGGCAGGTGCAGCATCTCGCCGCCCTCGAGCGTATCGGCAAGGCTTGCGCTCATGCGGCGACCGCGGCGGGCAGCATCTGGCGGGCGACGCGCAGGGCGCTGGCAAAGCCGTCCTCGTGGAAGCCGTTGCGCAGCCAGGCCCCGGCGTACCAGCTGCGGTTCTGCCCCTGCAGCGCGGCGATGCGCCCCTGCGCCTCGAGCGCGGCAAGATCGAACACCGGGTGGCGGAAGGTGGTCCGGTCGTAGACCAGTTCGTCCGGGATCTGGCGCTGCGGGTTGAGCGTGACGAAGAGCGGGTCGCTGTCGGGAATGCCCTGCAGGCGGTTCATCCAGTAGGTCACCCCGACCGGCGTCTCGGCGGGCGCTCCCGGCTCGCTGCGGAACACCCACGAGCTCCAGCAGCGGCGGCGCTGCGGCATCAGCCGGGCGTCGCGGTGCAGCACCGCGTGGTTGTCCTGGAAATTGACTGCGCCGAGTGCGCGGCGCTCGGCCGGGCTCGGCGCGGCCAGCAGCGACAGGGCGACATCGGCATGGCAGGCGAAGACCACCTGGTCGAAGACCTCGGGCGCCTCGCCCTCCGTCTGGATCGTCACGTGCTTGTCGTCGCGCAGCACCTGCTGCACCGGGGTGCCGGGGCGCAGGGCGACGTGGCGCGCCGCGAGCGCCGCGGCAAGGCGGCTCACGTAGCTCTGGCTGCCGCCCGAGACCGTCCACCACTGGTGCTGGCCCCCGGCCGAGAGCAGCGCGTGGTTGCGCAGGAAGCGCAGCAGCGCCTGCGCCGGGAAGGTGCCGATCCGCGCCGAGGGCGTCGACCAGATCGCGCCGCAGATCGGGTAGAGGTAGCGCTCGCGGAACGCCGGCCCCAGCCCCATGACGTCGATCAGCTCGGCGATCGAGGCGTTCGGCCGCGCCTCGGCCAGCGCCTCGGCCCCGGCGTTGAACCGCATGATGTCGCGGATCATCGCGTAAAAGCCGGGCCGCGCGAGGTTGCTGCGCTGGCCGAAGAGCGCGTTGCCCGAGCGCAGCGCGTATTCCAGCCGCCCGCCGTCGAGCGACACGCCGAAGCTCATGTCGCTGCGCTGCACCGGCACGTCGAGGTCGCGGAAGAGCGCGGTCAGGTGCGGATAATTGGCGTAGTTGAAGACGATGAATCCGGTGTCCACCGGCTGGTCGCCGTAGCGCCCGGCCAGCACCGTGCGGGCATGGCCGCCGAGCCGGGGCGCGGCCTCGTAGAGCGTGACGCGGCAGCGCTGCGACAGGAGCCACGCGGTGGCGAGCCCCGAGATGCCGCCGCCGATCACCGCGACGCGCTGGGGAACTCCGAAAGACAGGTCTAGGGCCACGCAAACCTCCGCGTCACAGAACCGGGTATGAAAGGGGTACGCAGGCGACCCGCGAATGGATCACCGGGCGGCGCCACGAAAGGGCCGCGCCGAAAAATTTTCGCGCGCCGTGATCCTTTTCGCCTTTGCCGCCGTAGTCCCTACATGTCTCCTGATGGCCGCCTCACCACGACCCTCGCGCCCGTGGTGCAGGCCGTCTGGAGCGAGGAGATCCGCGTGACGCCTGCCGAGACGACCGAACAGACCCGCTGGCTGCTGGCCGTGCGCGACCGCCGGGACCGCGAGGCCTTCGGTCGGCTGTTCGACTTCTTCGCGCCTCGGCTCAAGGCGATGCTGATGCGCGGCGGGCTGCGCGACGGCAGCGCCGAGGACGTGGTGCAGGACGTCATGCTGACGGTCTGGAACAAGGCCGCGCAGTTCGACCCGCACCGGGCCGAGGCCTCGGCCTGGATCTACCGCATCGCCCGCAACCGCCAGATCGACCTCTACCGGCGTAGGCCGCTGCCCGAGCCCGAGCTTGTGCAGGAGCCGGAAAGCGCCGAGCCGGACGCGCCGCAGATCCTCGCCATGGAGCAGGAGGCGGCGCAGCTGCGCGCGGCGCTCGAGCGGCTCAGCCCCGAGCAGGTCGAGGCGCTGCGCCACGCCTACATGGACGAGCTGCCGCACAGCGAGATCAGCCGGATCACCGGCCTGCCGCTGGGCACGATCAAATCCCGCATCCGCCTCGGGCTCGACCGCCTGCGGCGCGACCTGACCGGCCTGAGACCGCAATGACCGAGATCATCCATCATATCCCCGAGGACATGCTCCGCGCCTATGCCGCCGGAACGCTGCCGCAGCCCTTCGCCGTGGTGATCGCCGCGCATGTGTCGCTCTGCGACGCCTGCCGCGCCGCGGTCGAGGCCGAGGCCGCACTGGGCGGCGCGCTGCTTTCCGGTCTCTCGCCCGCCGCCGTCTCCGCCGGTGCACGCGACCGCCTCCTTGCCACGCTCGACGCCGCCCCGCCGCCGCCGCCGCCGCTGCGCGGGTCGGGGATCTTTCCCGCCCCGGTGATGGCGGCGCTGGACGGCCAGCCGCCGCGCTGGAAGATGCTGGGCGGCGGCATCCGCCAGCAGATCCTCAGCGCCGACCCCGAGGGCTCGCTGCGCCTGCTCTACATCCCGCGCGGGCGCTCGGTGCCCGAGCATGGTCACGGCGGGCTCGAGATGACCCTCGTGCTTCAGGGCAGCTTTTCCGATTGCGAGGGGCGCTTCGGCGTCGGCGATGTCGAGGTGGCCGGGGGCGAGATCGACCACCAGCCGGTCGCCGGGACCGAGGCCCCCTGCATCTGCCTTGCCGCCACCGATGCGCCGCTGCGGTTCCGGGCGATGATCCCGCGCCTGCTGCAGCCACTGTTCCGCATCTGAGCCGGGGCCACCATGGATTTCGCGGGCAGACGCATCTGGATCATCGGCGCGAGTTCGGGCATCGGCGCCGCGCTGGCTCAGGAACTGGCTGCTCAGGGCGCGCGGCTGGTGCTCTCGGCCCGCGACGGAGCGGCGCTGACGGCACTGGCCAGCGCCTGCGGCGGCGCCGAGGTGCTGCCGCTCGACCTTGCCCTGCGCGAGACGCTGGCGGCGGCCGCCGAACACGTGGCGGAGGGCGGGCCTCTCGATGCGCTCATCTGCACCGCCGCGCTCTACGATCCGGCGCGGGTGGTGGATCTGGACCCCGAGCGGACCGCCGCGCTGGTGCAGGTCAACGTGACCGGCACGCTGCTGGTCGCGCAGCTCGCGCCCCGGCTGCTGCGCGAGGGCGGGCAGCTCGTGCTCTTCGGCTCGGTCGCGGGGTATTTCGGGCTGCCGAAGGGACAGGCCTATTCGGCGAGCAAGGCGGCGATCATCAACCTTGCCGAGTCGCTGCGCATCGAGCTGGAGCCGCGCGTCGACGTGCGGCTCGTGTGCCCGGGCTTCGTGCGGACACGCCTGACCGACAAGAACGATTTCGACATGCCCGCGATCATCGAGCCCGGCGAGGCGGCGCGGGCGGTGGCGCGGGGCATGGGCCGGCGCGGCTTCGAGATCCATTTCCCCCGGCGCTTCACCTACGCGCTGAAGCTCTTGCGCCTGCTTCCCTATCCCCTTGCCCTGCGCCTCACGGCGCGGCTTGGGGGCTGAGCTCCCCTTCCTCCGGTCCTGTCGCGGGGAAGGGGGCTCACGCGCCCTTCGGCCAGAGCGCCGTCACCGCCGCCACCCCGGCCCAGGCCGAGACCCCGGTCAGCGCCGCGCCCCAGAGGCAGTCGGCGATCACCTGCTCCCAGCTCCAGTCGGCGAGCGTCGCGAGGTTGGTCATCTCGTAGGTGCCGTAGCACATCAGCCCCAGCAGCGCGCCCATCAGAAGTGCCTGCACCGCCGATCCTTCGCGCAGCGCCGGCAGCGAGACGAAGACCAGCACCCCCACGACATAGGCGGCGTAGAAGCCCGCCGCCGGCCCGAGCCGCAGCGGCTCGGCCAGCAGGTGCCCCACGTGCCGCTCGAAGACCGGGCGGATGAGGAAGCGCAGGCCGAGCATGTCGAGGCCGAGGAACACTGCGGCGGTGACGCCGTAAAGGAGGAGGGTCTGCATCGGGAGGGCCTTTCCGTAGCTTGCCCGGGGGATACGCCGGGAACGGCGGCGCGGATCACCGGAAAAACGCTGCGGCATCCGGCAAAAGCGGCGCGGGGGCGGTTGACCGGGCCGATCGGTTGCAATATCTCTCCGGCCACTACGCGGGCGTTGTGTAGTGGTAAGACCTTAGCCTTCCAAGCTAATGACGCGGGTTCGATTCCCGCCGCCCGCTCCAAGCTCCCCCGACATCGCCATCCGATCGCATCCAGCGCCTCAGGTGCCGTTCCGTGTCACGCGAGCCCGTTGCGCGCGGCCGTGACAACCCGCGCCTTGACGCAGGGCGCGCGGGCCCCCAATACCGTGCTGCAGACAAAGGAGCGGCCATGGCCCACGGAAACCCGGCTGCCATCGTGCAGGACGATCGCGAGAAATCCCGGAAACTCGGCTCACTCGGAGCCCTCTGGCCCTTCATGAGACCCTATCGCGGCCTCATGCTCGCGGCGGTGCTGGCGCTGATCGCCACGGCCACCGTCTCGCTGACCCTGCCGCTGGCGGTGCGCCGCGTGGTGGACAATTTCGGCGTCGAGGACGGCGCGCTGCTCGACCGCTACTTCATGGCGGCGCTCGGCATCGCCGCGCTGCTGGCGCTCGGCACCGCCGCCCGCTACGCGCTGGTGACCCGGCTCGGCGAGCGCGTGGTGGCCGACATCCGCAAGGCGGTGTTCGACCGGGTGATCGGGCTGTCCCCGGCCTTCTACGAGAAGACCATGACCGGCGAGGTGCTGAGCCGGATCACCACCGACACCACGCTGATCCTGTCGGTGATCGGCTCGTCGGTGTCGATCGCGCTGCGCAACCTGCTGCTGTTCCTCGGCGGGCTCACCCTGATGCTCTTCACCTCGGCCAAGCTGACCGGGATGGTGCTGCTGATCGTGCCCGTGGTGATCATCCCGATCCTCACGCTGGGCCGCCGCCTGCGCAAGCTGAGCCGCGAGAACCAGGACTGGATCGCGGTCTCGTCCGGCAATGCCGCCGAGGCGCTCTCGGCGGTGCAGACCGTGCAGAGTTACACCCACGAGAAGATCAGCCGCGCGACCTTTGCCGAGGTCACGGAAAAGAGCTTCGATGCCGCCCGCCGCCGGGTGAAGACCCGCGCGCTGATGACGGCGATCGTGATCTTCCTCGTCTTCACCGGCATCGTCGGCGTGCTCTGGGCGGGCGCGGTGGACGTGCGCGCCGGGCAGATGAGCGCCGGGGCGCTGGTGCAGTTCGTCATCTACTCGGTGATGGTGGCCGGCGCCGTGGCGGCGCTGTCGGAGATCTTCGGTGAGCTGCAGCGCGCCGCCGGGGCCACCGAGCGGCTGGTCGAACTGCTGCAGGCCGAGGACACGGTGACCGACCCCGAGCAGCCGCTGCCGGTGCCCTCGACCGTGCGCGGCGAGATCACCTTCGACAAGGTCGACTTCACCTATCCCGCCCGGCCCGGCGTCAAGGCGCTGGACGGGATCGACCTGCACATCAACCCCGGCGAGACCGTGGCGCTGGTCGGCCCCTCGGGCGCGGGCAAGACCACCATCGTGCAGCTCATCCAGCGCTTCTACGATCCCGACGCCGGCCGCGTGCTGCTCGACGGCATCCCGGTCGACCGGATGAGCCGCAACGGCTTCCGCCAGCACATCGCACTGGTGCCGCAGGACCCGGTGATCTTTGCCGCCTCGGCGCGCGACAACATCCGCTTCGGCCGCCCCGGGGCCTCTGATGCCGAGGTCGAGGCCGCCGCCCGGGCCGCCGCCGCGCATGACTTCCTGAGCGCGCTGCCCGAGGGTTATGACACCTACCTCGGCGAGCGCGGCGTGATGCTTTCGGGCGGGCAGAAGCAGCGCGTGGCCATCGCCCGCGCCATCCTGCGCGATGCGCCGGTGCTGCTGCTCGACGAGGCGACCTCGGCGCTCGACGCCGAGAGCGAACGCGCGGTTCAGCAGGCCGTCGACACGCTGGCGGAGGGGCGCACGACGATCATCGTCGCGCACCGGCTCGCCACGGTGAAGAAGGCCGACCGCATCGTCGTCATGGACCACGGGCGCATCGTCGCGCAGGGGGCGCATGACGCTCTGGTGGCCGAGGGCGGGCTCTACGCCCGGCTGGCGCGGCTGCAGTTCACCGACGGGCTTGCCGCCGAGTGACCGCCCCGGCGTCATCGCCCTGACGTCATCACCGCGCATGCGGGCTTTGCCGTAGCGGAACGGCGTGCTAAAGGCACAGCCCTTGCGGGAGGCGGTGCTGCCTCCCACACTTGGAAAAGGTGTTTCGGCGCGCATCGCGCCGGGACCGCTCGGGAGGAGCACAGCAGCGATGCAATTCGTGACGCAGGCCGATCGTGACGCGATCGAGTCCGAGAAACCATGGGTCGAGCGGGCATTGCCCGAGAGCCTGCACGCCTGCCTGTCGCAGACGGCCCAACGCTTCCCCGACCATGCCGCGATGAGTTTCCAGCTGCTGTCGGGCCCGAAGGACCCGGCCGAGACGCTGAGCTGGTCGCAGCTGCTGGCGCGCACCAACCAGGCCGCGAACCTCTTCCGCACCCTCGGCGTGAACGAGGGCGACGTGGTCGCCATGGTGCTGCCCAACTGCACCGAGGCGCTGGTGACCTTCCTTGGCGGTGCCGTCGCGGGCACGGTCGCGCCGATCAACCCGCTGCTCGAGCCCGAGCAGATCGCCGCGCTGCTGCGCGAGACCGGTGCGCGGGTGGTGGTCACGCTGAAGTCCTTCCCCAAGACCGACATCGCGCAGAAGCTGGCCGAGGCCTGCCGTCATGCGCCGAACGTGGTGACGGTGCTCGAGGTCGATCTCAACCGCTACCTGACGCCGCCGAAGCGTTGGCTGGTGCCGCTGCTGCGCCCCAAGCTGCCGCGCACCCATCATGCCGACATCAAGTGCTTCAATGCCGAGATGACGCGCCAGCCGACGAAGCTGACCTTCACCCCCTCGACCGGGGACCGGACGGCGGCCTATTTCCACACCGGTGGCACCACCGGGATGCCCAAGGTGGCGCAGCACCGGGTGTCGGGGATGCTCTACAACGGCTGGCTCGGCTCGCGCCTGCTGTTCCGCGAGACCGACAACGTCATGTGCCCGCTGCCGCTCTTCCACGTCTTCGCCACCGAGGTGGTGATCATGTCGGCGCTCGCCTCGGGGGCGCACGTGATCCTGCCGACCCCGGCGGGCTATCGCGGCGAGGGGGTGTTCGACAATTTCTGGAAGCTCTGCGAGCGCTGGAAGGTCACCTTCATGATCACCGTGCCCACCGCCGTCTCGGCGCTGATGCAGCGCAAGGTGGACGCCGACATCTCGACCATGCGCTACGCCTTCTCGGGCTCGGCGCCGATGCCGGTCGAGCTGTTCCGGCGCTTCGAGGAGGTCGCGGGCCTGTCGATCTGCGAGGGCTACGGGCTGACCGAGGCGACCTGCCTCGTCTCGGTGAACCCGCCCGACGGGGTGAAGAAGATCGGCTCGGTCGGCTTCCCGCTGCCCTACAGCGACGTGAAGATCGTCGGGCAGGGCGCGCAGGGGCCGCATGACTGTGCGATCGACGAGATCGGCGAGATCTGCGTGTCGAACCCCGGGGTGATCCCCGGCGGCACCTACACGGACGCGGCGCGCAACCAGGGCCTCTATTACGAGGGCCGGTACCTGCGGACCGGCGACCTGGGGCGGATCGACGCGGATGGGTATCTCTGGATCACCGGCCGCGCCAAGGACGTGATCATCCGCGGCGGGCACAACATCGACCCGGCCGAGATCGAGGACGCTCTGATGACCCATCCGGCGGTCGCCGTGGCCGCGGCGATCGGCCAGCCCGACGCCCATGCGGGCGAGTTGCCCTGCGCCTATGTCGAGCTTGTCTCTGGCGCGACCGTGACCGAGGACGAGCTTCTGAAGCACGCACAGGTGCACATCCACGAGCGCGCCGCCTGGCCGAAATACCTGGAAATTCTGCCCGAGCTGCCCAAGACCGGGATCGGCAAGGTGTTCAAGCCCGACCTGCGCAAGCTGGCCATCGCGCGGGTTTACGATGCCGCCCTCGAAGCGCAGGGGCTGCACGCGCGCGTGGCCTCGGTGATCGACGACCGCAAGCGCGGGTTGGTCGCGCGCATCGAGCGCGGCGGAGATGACGAGGCTGCCGTCGCCACGTGCCTCGGCGCCTATACGCGGCCGTGGGACTGGAACGGATAAGGCTAGGGCGGCGCCCCTGCGGTCAGCAGGGGTCCTTGGCGCAGAAGATCTCGTAGAGCAGGCCGATCACCCGCGCCGTGTCCTCGGTGGCAAGGCTGTAGAAGATGGTCTTGCCGTCGCGGCGGGTGTTCACCAGGCCCTCCTCGCGCAGGCGGGCAAGCATCTGGCTCACCGCCGCCTGGCGCATCCCGAGCAGCCCCTCGAGCTCGCCCACGGAGCGTTCGCCCGAGCCGAGATGGCACAGGATCATCAGTCGGCCCTCGTGGGCAAGTGTCTTGAGAAAGCCCGCGGCGTTGCGGGCGTTCTCGGCCATTTCCTCTGGCGGGGGGATGAGCGTCTCTTCCTTCACAAGTCAAAGCCTCTGCATTCTGTCGGTCAAGATATAGGGCGCAAACTGCGATTTTCGAGATCACAGCGGGTT
The DNA here is from genome assembly GCF_040409955.1 of Salipiger sp. H15. Classification (NCBI taxonomy): domain Bacteria; kingdom Pseudomonadati; phylum Pseudomonadota; class Alphaproteobacteria; order Rhodobacterales; family Roseobacteraceae; genus Salipiger; species Salipiger bruguierae. Next base: position 784,778 of record NZ_CP123384.1, on the reverse strand, counting down.
AGGCGCCTGGCTATCGACGATCTTGTGCCGCCCGGATGGCTGACTGCTCGTAGCCCGAACTCGGGCCGCGGGGCAAGAGTTCCGCGCGGGGCGGCCTGTCGCTGGAATTGCGTGGTGCCGCCCTAATCAGCGCGCTGTCGCGAGGGAGAGCGCCGCGCCGGTGGCAAGCAGCAGCTGCGGCAGGGTCAGGCTCTCGAGATCGCGCCGGGCGTGCTGGCTGCCGGGCACGCTGCGCAGGGTGGCGCTCAGCGCCCGGGCATGGATGGCCAGCGCGGCAAGCGGGGCGTTGGCCTCTGCGCGCTCGGAGAGCGCAGTGACAAGACGCGCCGCCCAGCCCGCCAGCGCGTCGATCGGGGACCTATCCGCACCCCAGCCCTCCGCGCCGAGGTTCAGCGCCGCCGCAAGCGCCGGGCGCAGCGTCTCGGCCCCGGCGCCATCGTAGCTCACGCAGAGCAGCGCCGCGCGCAGCGCCGGAAGCTCCGCCGCGAGGCTCGCCAGTTCCCCCTCGGCCGCGAGACCGGACAGCCCCGCCTCGAACTGCGCCAGCACCTGCCGCAGGCGCAGCGCCAGAGCGCAGTCCTGCAGGTCGCCCGGGAGCGCGCCCTCTCCGAGGTAGCGCGCGTAGTCCGGCGCCTGCATCAGCGTCTCGAAGGCGGCGAGCAGCGGCGGCACCACGCTGCCTGCCTCGGCGGTGCCCTTCGCCAGCGCGCCGGGGTCGATCTGCAGCTCGAGAGAGGCGCGGTGGATCGCCTTGGCGGCGGTCTCGGGGATCAGCCCCACCTCGCCCTGCACCTTGGCCAGCGTGCCCGCCACGATCATGATCGCCCGGACCTCGGCGCTGTCCGAGAACAGCCTGGCCAGGTCCCCGGCGGGGAAGACGCGGTGCAGGTGGGCGCTGTCGAAGGGCGTGGCGGACATGGGTCAGCTCCGGGCGATGCGGTCCAACAGGGCGGCGAGCCCGTCGGGATCCGACAGGAAGGGGGAATGCGCGCTGCTCATGTCGTAGACCTCGTCGCTTGGCAAGACCGACGCCATGGCACGCTGGTGGTCGGGCGGCACCGCCATGTCCTGCGAGCAGAGGATGTAGCTGCGCGGCAGCTGCTCGACCCGGCCGGTGAGCGAGACGCGCTCCTTCTGGGTGGCGATCGGCTGCGGCGTCAGGTGGCGCGCGGCGCGGTCGACCAGCGCGGAGGGGCAGTCGTGGTAGAATTTTTCCCGGATCAGGGAAGGATCGAAATGGAAGGTCGCGCCGCCCTCGTCGCGGCGGATCGCCTCGTTCAGCGGCTGGTCGGGCCAGTCGCGGCTGAGGCTGGTGACGCTGTCGCCGTCGCCGGGCAGGAAGGCGCAGAGGTAGACGAGCCGGGAGAATTTCTCCGGGTGCAGGTCGGCGGCCTGCGTCGCGGGCACGCCCGACATGGAATGGGCGACCACGATGGCGGGCTCGTCGAGTGCCGCGAGGATCGCGTCGACGTAGTGGCGCAGCGTGACGGTGTCGCGCGGGGTGGGGTCGGCGCCGTGGCCGGGCAGGTCGAGGGCGATGGCCTCGTGGCCGCGCTCTTCCAGCGCCGGAACCACGTCGCGCCAGCACCATGCGCCATGCGAGGCGCCGTGGATCAGCAGGAATTTCGCCATCAGATATGCCCCTGGGAGTTCAGGAAATCGACGAGGACGCGGGCGTATTCTCCGGGTTTCTCGATAAAGGGAAGATGTCCCGCGCTGCGGATCAGCGCGAATTGCGAGCCGGGCACGAGGTCGGTGGTCTCGCGCACGAGGTCGGCGGGGGTCGAGCCATCCTCGGAGGCGGCGATGCCGAGGAGCGGCAGGCGCAGGCCCGAGGTGGGGGTCATGAAATCGGTGCCGGCAATCGCCGCGGCGCAGCCCATGTAGCCGGATTTCGGTGTGCGGATCAGCATGTTACGCCAGCCGCGGAACTCGTTGGTGGTGCGGAAGCGCGGGGTGAACCAGCGTTCGAGCACCGCGTCGGCGATGGCCTCGACGCCGCCCGCTTCGACCTCGGCGATGCGCTTGTCCCAGATTTGCCGGGTGCCGATCTTGGCGGCGGTGTTCGACAGCACGGCGGCGCGCACGAGGTCGTGGCGCTTGGCGCAGAGCCCCTGCGCCACCATGCCGCCGAGCGAGAGGCCGACGAAAATGGCGTCGCGAAAGCCGGTCCTGTCCATCAGCCGCTCGGCGTCGCGCACCAGCGCGCCCATGGAAAAGGGCGGCTCCGGACAGTCCGAAAGGCCGTGGCCGCGCATGTCGTAGCGCAGCACGCGCAGGTTCGCGGGCAGGTGCGGCATCAGCTTGTCCCAGAGCCGGAAATCGGTGCCGAGCGCATTGGCGAGCACCAGCGGCGCACCCTCTTCGGGGCCGTCGATGCGGTAGTGAAGTCGGACGTCGCCGAGATCGGCCATCTGCATGGCGGGTGTCTCCCTTGAACCTTGGCGGGGACCCTAGCGGGCACGGCGGCCGGAGGAAAGGCGATCGGGGCGGGGCACATCGGATGCACCGCCCATGCACGGATGATGCATATCGCGCGGCACAGGCGCAGATTGACTCCCGAGGCTTTCGCCTGCTAGCAGGCGCGCCTTGATGAAACTCGAAGAGGCGCGGGGGCACACATGGCACGCAAGAAGGGTCGCGACATTTCCGGCTGGCTGATCGTGGACAAGCCCGCGGGCATCACCTCGACCTCGGTGGTCAACAAGGTGCGCTGGGCGCTGGCGGCGAAGAAGGCCGGGCACGCGGGCACGCTCGATCCCGAGGCGACCGGCGTTCTGGCCGTGGCGCTCGGCGAGGCGACCAAGACCGTGCCCTACATCACCGACGCGATGAAGGCCTACCGCTTCGTCGTGCGGCTGGGGCAGGCGACCAACACCGACGATGCCGAGGGCGAGATCCTGCGCGAGAGCGCGATGCGCCCCTCGGACGAGGAGATCAAGGAAGCGCTGCACCAGTTCGTCGGCGACATCCAGCAGGTGCCGCCGCAGTTCTCGGCGGTGAAGGTGGATGGCGAGCGCGCCTACAAGCGCGCCCGTGACGGCGAGGAGATGGAGCTTTCGGCCCGCCCGCTCTTCGTGGAATCGCTCATCATGCTCGACCGGCTCGACGCCGATCACGTCGAGCTCGAGATGGTCTGCGGCAAGGGCGGCTACGTGCGCTCGATCGCGCGCGACCTTGGCGAGGCGCTTGGCTGCCATGGCCACGTGCTGCGCCTGCGCCGGGTCTGGTCCGGGCCTTTCGAGGCCTCGGACGGGATCAGCCTCGAGGAGATCGACGCGCTGGCGAAGACGCCCGAGCTCGACGCCAAGCTGCTGCCGGTCGAGGTGGGTCTTGCCGACCTGCCCGAGCTGCGCTGCACCCCCGAGGGCGCGGCCCGGCTGCGCAACGGCAACGCGGGCATGGTGATCCCCGGTGACGCCGAGTACGGCGACGAGGCCTGGGCCTCGTTCGAGGGCAAGCCGGTCGCGGTGGGCATCTTCAAGGCGGGTGAGCTGCACCCGAGCCGGGTGTTCAACCTCGACTGAGCGCTAGCCCAGCATCTTCAGCCAGCGGCGCAGCGCGTCCAGCGACTCGGGCTCGTCGAGGAAGGGCACGTGGCCGCGGCCGGGGATCTCGGCCGCGATCATGTCGGGACGGCGGCGCATCATCTCGGCGAAGGTCGCGGCGGTGAGCAGGGTCGAGCCGCTGCCGCGCAGGGCGCAGAGCGGCAGGCCCTTCAGCGCGTCGAAGAGCGGCCAGAGGTCGGGCGCGGGCTGGGCGCCGCCCTCGAGCACCGCGTCGCGCAGCCGCGGGTCGTACTGGATGCGCAGCCCCTCCGGCGTCTCGCGGTAGAACTTCGTCACCTCCTCCATCCAGCGCCCGGGCGGCACCTCGCCGAAGGCGGTCATGCCGAGCGCCATCTTCTCGGCGGCCTCGGCATGGGTCTTCCACGCCGGGTTGCGGCCGATGTAGTCCTTGATGACGGCGAGCCCCTCGCCGCCGATCTCGGGGCCGATGTCGTTCAGCGCGACGCCGAGCAGCCGGTCCTTCACCGTCGCCGCCAGCACCATGGCGATGAGCCCGCCGCGCGAGGTGCCGAGCACCGCGGCCTGTTTCAGCCCGAGATGATCCAGCAGCTCGACCGCGTCGCGCCCCTCGATGGGGATGGTGTAGGTGGCGAAATCGGTCCAGTCGGACTGACCGCGGCCGCGGTAGTCCATGCGGATCATCCGCAGCTTGCCGAGGTCGAGATGCGGCGCGAGGTAGTCGAAGTCGCGCCCGTCGCGGGTGAGGCCGGCGAGGCAGAGCAGCGGCAGGCCGTGGCCCTCGTCGGTGTAGTGGATCGACACGCCGTCGGAGGTGGTGAACTCGGGCATCAGAGCAGCTCCGGGATGGTGGAAAGGTCGGTCAGCACGTGCTGCGGGCGGCCGGGGAGGCGGTCCACCGGCTCGGCGGCGCGGTTGACCCATGCGGTGGTGAAGCCGTAGGCCGCGGCGCTGCCCGCGTCCCAGCCGTTGGAGGAGACGAAGAGCACCTCGCCCGGGTCGGTGCCGAAGCGCGCGCCGACGAGGTCGTAGACCGCGCGGGCGGGCTTGAAGACGCCGACCTCCTCGACCGAGAGCAGGGCGTCGAGCCAGGGCTCGAGCCCGGCGCTGGAGACCGCGGCGCCGAGCATGTCGGGGCTGCCGTTCGACAGGATCGCGCAGGCAAGGCCGCGGGCCTTGAGCGTGGCGAGCAGCTTCGGCACCTCGGGGTAGGCCGAGAGGCGCCAGTAGAGGCCGAGCAGGGTCTCGCGCAGTTCGGGGTCCTCAAAGCCGTGGCGCTCCATCGCCCAGTCGAGCCCGTCCTGCGTCACCTGCCAGAAATCGGTGTGATCGCCGGTGACGGCGCGCAGCCAGCTGTATTCGAGCTGCTTGCGCCGCCAGTCGGCCGAGAGCGCGGGCCAGACACCGGCGAGCGCCTCCTGTCCCGGCGCCTCGGCGGCGCGGCGGGCGGCGGCGGAGACGTCGAAGAGCGTGCCATAGGCGTCGAAGACGCAGGTGGTGATGCGGGCTGCGGCCTTGCTCTGCGTCATGGGGTCGTGCGTCCTCCTCGCGATCGGGCGCAGGGTGGCACGGGCGGCGGCGCGTCGGAAGGGTGAATTTGCAAAGGTTTGGACGGGCCGGCGCGGCACGGCTCCGCCGGGCGCCGGGACATCCTCTTTGCAATCCGGGACCGGGATGCTTAGGTTGGGGGCAGAGCGCAAACGAGCACCCGCCGCGACAGGTGGCCTCGTCCCATCCACGCAACTTCCCCAATTCCCACAGAACGGAGATTCCCATGACGCAGGTCAAGACCGGCGACACCGTGCGCATTCACTACACGGGCACGCTGAATGACGGCACCACCTTCGATTCCAGCGCCGGCCGCGACCCGCTGGAGTTCCAGGTCGGCTCGGGCCAGATCATCCCCGGCCTCGACAAGGCGATCCCCGGCATGGTGGTCGGCGAGAAGAAGACCGTCGAGGTTCCGGCGGACGAGGCCTATGGCCCGGTCCACCCCGAGGCGCGGCAGGCCGTGCCGCGCGCCGAGATCCCCGACAACATCCCGCTCGACCTCGGCACGCCGCTGCAGATGCAGACCCCGACCGGGCAGGTGGTGCAGGTGACCGTGGTCGAGGTGACCGAGACCGAGGTCACGCTCGACGCCAACCACCCGCTGGCGGGCAAGGACCTGACCTTTGCCATCGAGCTGGTCGAGATCGCCTGATCGGCAGGTCTTCCGGGGCTGCGGCCCCGGCTTGAAACGAGAGCGGCGCGGGGATGTCCCGCGCCGCTTTGCATGTCCGCAGTCCGCGCTTGGCTCAGTCCAGCGTCAGGATGGTCTGGCCGGTGGTCTTGCGCGATTCCAGCGCGCGGTGCGCCTCGGCGACCTCGGCCAGCGGGAATCGCTGGTCGATGCGGATCTTCACCGCGCCCGAAGCGACCTTGTCGAAGAGCATCGCCGCCATCTCCTGGCAGGCGACCGGGTCGGCGATATGGGCAAAGAGCGTCGGGCGGGTGACCTTCAGCGAGCCCTTCTGCGCGAGGATGCCGAGGTTGAACGCCTCGACCGGGCCCGAGGCATTGCCGAAGGAGATCATCATGCCGAGCGGCTTGAGGCAGTCGAGCGAGCCCATGAAGGTGGACTTGCCGATCGAATCCATCACCACGTCCACGCCCTTGCCATCGGTCAGCTCGCGGGTGCGCTTGGTGAAGTCCTCGGTGTTGTAGTTGATGCAGGCATCGGCGCCGTGGTCGAGCGCGAGCTTGCACTTGTCGTCCGAGCCGGCGGTGCCGATCAGGCGGATGCCCTCGGACTTCGCCCATTGGCAGGCGATGAGGCCGACGCCGCCCGCCGCGGCGTGGAAGAGCACGGTGTCGCCGCGCTTCAGCGGGGTGGTGCGGTGGAAGAGGTACTGCACGGTCATGCCCTTGAGCATCATCGCCGCGCCCTCGTCGAAGGAGATCGCATCGGGCAGCTTGCAGACCTGCGCGGCGGGCATCACCCGCGCCTCGGTATAGGCGCCCGGGGGCATGGCGGCATAGGCGGCGCGGTCGCCGGGAGCAAGATGGGTGACGCCTTCGCCCACCGCCTCGATCACCCCGGAGGCTTCCATGCCGAGCGCGTGCGGCAGCTGCAGCGGGTAGAGCCCCGAGCGCTGGTAGCAGTCGATGAAGTTGAGGCCGCAGGCCTTGTGACGGATGCGGATCTGGCCCGGGCCGGGCTCGCCCACCGGCCAGTCGGCCAGCTTGAGCGCCTCGGGCCCCCCGGTTTCCTCGATGATGACGGTGCGGGCTGTCTCGGCCATGTCGTGTCCTCCTGTCTGGCGTTTGGCGCAGACCCTGCGACGCGGCGGGGGCGGGGGCAAGGGGCTTGTCGGCAGCGGCGGCGCGTCGCACCGACGTGATTCACTGCGAGGATGTTTCGTGCTAGGCTGGGGACATACGCGCGGCCGGCCTGTCTGGTCTTCGGCGCGTGCCAGGACCAGACCCGCATTGGCGCTGCGCGCGACGCCAAGGGAGGAGGCTCATGGCACAGACACCTCATACGATCGGAAACCCGCTCTCGTGGGCCGCGCAGCAGCTTTCGGCCGCGGGCTCACATGTCTCGGCCGCGACGCGCGAGCTGGGGACGGACCACGCCCACACGCCGCGGCGGGTGCGGACCATGGCGATGTCGGACATCTCGGACTCGCTGCGCGCCGGCTGGGAGGACTTCAAGGCCTGCCGGAGCGACGTGCTCTTCATCGTGCTCATCTACCCCGTGATGGGGCTCTTGCTGATGGGCATGGCCTTCCACGAGGCGCTGCTTCCGCTGCTCTTTCCCATGGCGGCGGGCTTTGCCATCATCGGGCCGATGGCCGCGGTCGGGCTCTACGAGATGAGCCGCAAGCGCGAGCTGGGGCTCGAGGCGACGTGGCGCGACGCCTTCTCGGTGCTGAGCTCGCCGGCCTTCGGGGCGATGCTGGTGATGGGCTTCTACCTCATCGCGCTCTTCTGCGCCTGGATGCTGACGGCGCATTTCATCCACCTCGTGACCATGGGACCGGCGCGGCACGAGAGCCTTGGCGCCTTCCTCGACCAGGTGTTCCACACCGCGGGCGGCTGGTGGATGATCGTGCTGGGCTGCGGCGTGGGCTTCGTCTTCGCGCTGGTGGCGCTGGCGGTCTCGGTGGTCTCGTTCCCGCTGCTGCTGCACCGGCACGTGGGCGCCCCGATGGCGGTGATGACCTCGGTGCAGGTGCTGAAGAAGAACCCGCGGGTGGTGCTGGCCTGGGGCGCGGTGATCGCCGTGCTGCTGGTGCTGGGATCGCTGCCGCTGCTCCTGGGGCTGATGGTGGTGTTGCCGCTGCTCGGCCACGCGAGCTGGCACTTCTACCGCCGCGCGGTGGCGTGAGCGAAAGGCTCGGCAGCCGGGCTGCCGAGCCTGAAATCCGGGTCAGGCGACCCTGAGGACGATCTTGCCGATATGGGTCGAGCCCTCCATGCGCGCGTGCGCCTGCGCGGCCTCGTCGAGGGCGAAATCGGAATCCATCACCGGCGCGACGCGGCCCGCGGCGAGCAGCGGCCAGACATGGCTGCGCAGCGCCTCGGCGATGCGCGCCTTGGCCAGATCGCTCTGCGGGCGCAGGGTGGAGCCGGTGATGGTCAGCCTGCGCATCATCACCTGCGCGAAGTTGAGCTCGGCCTTGGGGCCCTGCAGGAAGGCGATCTGCACCAGCCGCCCCTCGTCCGCCAGCGCGCGCACGTTGCGCGGGATGTAGTCGCCGCCGACCATGTCGAGGATCAGGTTGGCGCCGCCGACCGCCTGCATCGCCTCGACGAAATCCTCGTCCCGGTAGTTGATCGCGCGCTCGGTGCCGAGGCGCTCGCAGGCGGCGCACTTGTCTGCCGAGCCGGCCGTGGCGAAGACCCGCGCGCCGAAGGCGGCGGCGAGCTGGATCGCGGTGGTGCCGATGCCCGACGAGCCGCCGTGCACGAGGAAGCGCTCGCCCGCCTGCAGCCCGCCGCGCTGGAAGACGTTGCTCCAGACGGTGTAGAAGGTCTCGGGCAGGCAGGCGGCCTCGCGCAGACCCATGCCCGCGGGCACGGGCAGGCAATGGGCGGCGGGGGTGGCGACATACTCGGCATAGCCGCCGCCGGGCAGCAGGGCGCAGACCTGATCGCCGACGGCGGGCCAGTCGACGCCCGGTCCGGTCGCGACCACCTCGCCCGAGCATTCGAGCCCGGGCAGGTCCGAGGCGCCGGGCGGCGGGGCGTAGCTGCCGGCGCGCTGCAGCGCGTCGGGGCGGTTCACCCCGGCATAGGCCACGCGGATCACCACCTGGCCGTGGCGAGGCTCGGGAACGGGGCGCTCGGTCAGGCGCAGCACCTCGGGGCCGCCGGGCTGCGAGATCTCGACGGCGCGCATGGTCTTGGTCATTCGTGGTCCTGTCTTGCTGTCTTGCGGGTGGGGCAGGGGGCTCAGCGCGGGGCGGTCCAGCCGCCGGGCAGCCCGTGGCGCGGGCTCTTCGGGGCGCGCAGCCTGCCGAGGATCCGCTCGGGTCCGGCCGCCAGAATCTTGCCCAGCACCGGGGTCGCTCGGACCTTCGCCTTGGTCTTCTCGAAACGCATCACGTCCTCGATCCGGCGGTCGAGGAATTCCCACGTGGCGTGGTGATCGGGCGATTCGTCGCCCAGCCAGTAGAGCACCGTCGAGGAGTAGACGGCGCTCAGCGTGGCGCGTTTCGTGTACCAGTTGAAGTCGCGCGTGGTGTCGCCGAGCTCGGTCCAGATGCGGTCTGCGGTGCCCCAGATCAGCTTGGCGCCGTCGGGCGCGTACATCGGCAGGGTAAAGAGCGTGGTGCCGCGGCGCACCGCCTCGCGGTCGTCCACCGCCTCGATCCGGCTGCGGACCGCCAGCGCGACACGGTCGCGGAAGCGCATCGCGGACTGGTCGATTTCCTTCAGGCGCGCGGACATAGCCTCGTCGCCGCGGCGGTGGAAGGCGATCGCCAGGTCCACCGCGCCGCGCGGGTAGAGCCCGCGGGCCACCACCGGGTCCACCCCGGCATCGCTCGCCGCCGCGCGGAAGGTCGTCTCGGACCACCCGTCGAAGGCGACGTGGGTCAGCGCCGCATCCAGCAGGCGCCCGGCAATTTCTTCACTCATGGGGCCTCTCCTTCGACTCAACGGGGAGGAGTCTAGACAAGATTGGCAACCCTTGCTATAGACCGGCTTCCTGCAATTTCCTTGCAACTCAAAACTAGAAAGGTGGTGAAAACCACATGCAGGTTAGTGTTCGCGACAACAACGTCGATCAGGCGCTCCGCGCCCTGAAGAAGAAGCTGCAACGCGAAGGCGTGTTCCGTGAAATGAAGCTTCGGCAGCATTTCGAGAAACCGTCCGAGAAGAAAGCTCGCGAGAACGCCGAGGCCGTGCGTCGTGCCCGGAAACTGGCGCGCAAGAAGGCTCAGCGCGAAGGTCTCCTCTGAGTTTCGACTCGTGAGATCCTTTTCGTGAGGTCAGGCAGCTGACCTTCCGACACGAAGAAGTTGACGACCCCCGGGGCTCTGCCTTTCGGGGGTTTGTCGTATCCGGAGGGGCGGAACGGCCCGCCGGAAGCTACTCTCGCGCAGCGCGTCCGTCCGGGCGGGCGGCACCGGCGGGGATCATGGCATGGACAAGTTCGTACTCTTCGATCTGGACGGTACACTGGTCGACCCGGCGCCGGGCATCCTCGGCTCCTTCCGCCATGCGCTGTCCGCGCTCGGGCAACCGGCGGGGCCGGACGAGCCGCTCGAATGGATCATCGGGCCACCGCTCCGCGCGAGTTTCGGCCGCCGGCTCGGCGGGCCCGAGCGCGTCGAGGAGGCGGTCGCGCTCTACCGCGAGGTCTATGGCCGCGACGGGCTGTTCCGCGCCGCGCCCTACGAGGGCATGATGCAGGCGGTGAGCGCCCTGCGCGCCGAGGGCTACCGCCTGTTCCTGTGCACCGCGAAACCCTTGCCCTTCGCCCGCCGCGTGGTCGTGCATTTCGGCTTCGAGCCCTGGTTCGAGGCGCTCTACGGCGCGGGACTGGACGGCCGCTTCGACGACAAGACCGAGCTCATCGCGCATATCCTGCGCGAGCAGGAGCTCGACGCGGGGCAGGGGTGCATGGTCGGCGACCGCGACAACGACACCAGCGCCGCCGCGAAGAACGGGCTGGCCTCGGTCGGCGTGCTCTGGGGCTACGGCAGCCGCAGCGAGCTCATGGAGAACGGCGCGACCGTGCTCTGCGCGGAGCCGCGGGCGCTGAAGGACTGCATCGACGCGCTGCTGTCGGACTGAGAGCGGCGGCGCGGTCGCTGGAAAGGAAAACCCCGGGCGCATGGCCCGGGGTCTTGCGTGTCTCGAGGATCGTCGGGGGCCGGATGTCAGCCCGGCCCGATCATGAAGCAGGTGATCTGCCGGGCCTGCAGGCGGCGGCAGGCGAGGTCCGCCGTCTCACGCGTGAGGCCCATGAAGTTCGCATCGAAGCCGCCGGCGCGGTCCACCACCTTGCGCAGCGAGCCGTCGAGGGTCGAGGTCTCCATCAGCGCGGTCTGCAGCAGAACCTTCTCGGCGGCGTAGCGGCTCGAGTAGCGGCCGACGTTGATGCCCCAGTGCCGTCCGCCAGAGGTGGAGACGCGGGTGACCACTTCCTGCGCGGCGGGTTCGGCGGAGGCGACGGCGACTTCCGCCGTCTCGGCTACGATCTCGGGCTCGGCGATGGCCGGGGCAGGGGCCGCGGCCGGGGCGGCGGCCAGCATCATCGCCTGCGGGCGGCGCACCGGCTTGATCGAGGCGTCGGGGGCGATCCCGGTGTCGCCCTCGGCGACCACCATGTCTTCGGCGACGCGGGCGATGTCGATGGGCTCGGGGGTCTGGGTGACCGGCGCCGCGACCGCGGCAACCTGCACCGATTCCAGCACGTTCTCGATGTCGGCCTCGACCCCGGCGACGAGCGGCGCGACATCGGCGCTGCTGACAGCCGGACGGGGCTGAGGCCGCAGGCTCTTGGCGACGGCCGAGGGGGCGACGCGGATCGACTTGCCGCGCAGGCCCGAATCATCGGGCTCGGCGCTGGCCACAAGCATCTCTTCCACGGGCGCGGCACCGCCGCCGCCGATGCGGCCCATGTAGGGCGGCTTGGACGGGCGGCGCAGGGCGACGTCGGTCGGGGCGCGCTTGAAGCCGAGGTCGAGCAGCTCGGCGCTCTTGGCGTTGCGCGCGGCGGTCGAGGTGCCGCCGAAGACCACGGAAATGATCCGCTCGCGGCCGCGTTCCGCCGAGGCCACGAGGTTGAAGCCCGCGGCGCGGGTGTAGCCGGTCTTGATCCCGTCGGCACCCTTGTAGGCGGCGAGGAAGCGGCGGTTGGTGTTGGCCACCTCGCGCATGCCCGCGTCGGTCGTGATGCGCGAGAAGATGTTGTAGTAACCGGGGTAGTCGTAAAGGATGTGCCGCCCCATGATCGCCATGTCATGGGCGGTGGAGAGGTGCCCGTCGACGGTCAGGCCGTTGGCATTGCGGAAGGTGGTGCGGGTCATCCCCAGCGCCTGCGCCGTGCGGTTCATGCGGCGGGCGAAGGCGGCTTCCGAGCCCTCGATCGCCTCGCCGATGGCGGTGGCGGCGTCGTTCGCGGACTTCACCGCGGCGGCGCGCACGAGGTAGCGCAGCGCGATCTTCTGCCCGGCGCGCAGGCCCAGTTTCGAGGGCGGCTCGGCCGCGGCGTGCTTGGAGATCGTGACCATGGTGTCCATGGAGATCTCGCCGTGCTCGACCGCCTCGAAGGCGATGTAGAGCGTCATCATCTTGGTCAGCGAGGCGGGATGGAGCCGGGTCTCGGCGTTCTCGGAGAAGAGCACCTCTCCCGACCGGGCGTCCATCACAATCGCGGCATAGGGCGCGGCCCACGCGCTCAGAGGCGCCACGAGGGCGAGCCAGATGAGTGTGAGAATGTACAGGCCTGCTCGGCCCGGTCGCTGCCTGCGCCGTCCCGTCACGGTTTTCGCCTTCTCTGCCTCTCGCCTCCGGTTTTCCGGTGGCCAACTGTTCTAGTTTGGGGAAACGCTAACATGGAGTGCACAAAAAATAAAGTCTGCAATACCTTGATTCTTGGCTGTTTTCTGGATCGTGATTTCCCACATTTTGTGTCGGGCGACGTCGGGTACCCCTATAAGGACGATTGAGGCGCGAATGCGGCGAAATCCTCAGTCGAGCGAGCGCACAAGCGGCGCGAGTGCCCCGAGGTCAGGAATCTCGCGGAAACGCGGGTGGTCGAGCCGCTCGTCATGTTCGAGGCTCCAGGCCAGATCCTGCGGCACGAAGACCCCCCAGCCGCCCGCGCGGATCGCCGGATTGACGTCGGACTTCAGCGAATTGCCCACCATCATCGCGGCCTCGGCGCCGCCGGGGCTGGCGCCGAAGATGCGGGCGTAGGTCTCGGGGCGCTTATCCGAGACGATCTCGACCGCGTCGAAGAGCTCGCCCAGACCCGAGGCGGCGAGCTTGCGCTCCTGGTGCAGCAGGTCGCCCTTGGTGATCAGCACGAGGTGGTGGTCCGACGCCAGCGCCTCGACCGCCTCCTGCGCGTGGGGCAGGAGCTCGACCGGGTGCGAGAGCATTTCCTGCCCGGCGGCGAGGATCTGGCCGATCACCGCGCCGGGCACACGGCCCTCGGTGACCTCGATCGCGGTCTCGATCATCGAGAGCACGAAGCCCTTCACGCCGAAGCCGTAGTGGCCGATGTTGCGCGTCTCGGCGGCCAGCAGGCGGGCGTCGAGGTGGTCGCGCTCGGCGTGATCGGCGAGCAGTTCGGCGAATCGCTCCTGCGTGAGGGTGAAGAAACGCTCGTTGTGCCAGAGCGTATCGTCGGCATCGAAGCCGATTGTTTGCAGTTTCCGGGTCATATTGACGCCTCTCCCGGCCACGGGTCTTTTCTCCGCGGCTCCTTGGATTTATATAGACCCTTCAAAGCCGGAACCGCAAAGCACACGCAAAGCAAAAGCGTCCCCGAGATGACCCACCCCGTCACGGCCCACAAATTCCACATGTCCGACCGCAACGACCCCCGCGATGGCGAGGGCGGCGCCGATGTCGTGCTGCAGACCAAGCCCAAGACCAAGCGCCCGCCGCTCTACAAGGTGCTGCTGCTGAACGACGACTACACGCCGATGGAGTTCGTCGTGCACGTGCTCGAGCGCTTCTTCGGCATGACCCATGCCCAAGCCTTCGAGGTGATGCTCACGGTCCACAAGAAGGGGGTCGCGGTGGTCGGCGTGTTCAGCCACGAGATCGCCGAGACCAAGGTGGGGCAGGTCATGGATTTTGCCCGGCGTCACCAGCATCCGCTGCAATGCACCATGGAAAAGGAGTGATCCGCCCCCCGCGGCGGTTCTGCCATGTCTGATACCCGATTGAGTTTCGCGCTCGAGGGAGGTCTCGACCTGCCCTCCGAAGGGCGCATCCTTCTGCTTGGCGCGCCGGGCGACTTCGACGCGTCCGAGCTGCCGCGCGAGCGCTGCACCGTCGTCCAGCGTCTTGCCCCCGATCATGCCGCCTGGGAGCGCCGCGGCTGGACCGTCGCGCTGGCCCCCGAGGGCGAATTTGCCGCCGCCATCGTCTTCCTTCCCCGCGCCCGCGACCGGGCCGAGGCCTGGATCGCCGAGGCCAATGCCGCCGCGAAGGGCGGGCTGGTGATCGTCGACGGCCAGAAGACCGACGGCGTCGATGCCTGCCTCAAGGCGCTGCGCGCCCGCACCGAGATCCGCGGGCAGGTGTCCAAGGCGCATGGCAAGACCATCTGGTTCGCCGCCACCGACGCCTTTGCCGACTGGGCCAGGGGCCCCGCGCCGCTGCCCGGCGGGCAATGGACCGCGCCCGGCGTCTTCTCGGCCGACGGGCCGGATCCGGCCAGCGAGGCGCTGCTTGCCGCGCTGCCCGAGAAGCTGGGTGCGAATGTCGCGGACCTCGGTGCGGGCTGGGGCGGGCTGGCGATGGGCCTGCTCACCCGCGAGAAGATCGGCACGCTGCACCTCGTCGAGGCCGACCACGACGCGCTCGACTGCGCGCGGCGCAATGTCACCGACCCGCGTGCGCAGTTCCACTGGGCCGACGCGCTGAGCTGGCGGCCGCCGGCGCTGCTGGACGCGGTGGTGATGAACCCGCCGTTCCACACCGGGCGCAAGGCCGAGCCGTCGCTCGGCCAGGCCTTCATCGACGCGGCGGCGCGGGTGCTGAAGCCCTCGGGCCAGCTCTGGCTCGTCGCCAACCGGCACCTGCCCTACGAGACGCGACTTTCCGAGCGCTTCCGCAACTCCGAGGAGATCGCGGGCGATACGCGGTTCAAGATCCTTCACGCCTCTCGCCCGGGACGCTGATTGCGGCTAATTTGGCGCAAACATTCAAGGGATTCCCATGAGTTTTTCCATCGAAGGCAAGACCGCCATCGTCACCGGCGCCGCCAATGGCGTGGGGCTGGCGATTGCCCGGCACTTCGCATCGCGTGGCGCGAACGTGATGTTCGCGGACATGGACGAGAACCGGCTGGCCAAGGAATGCGGCCCGGTCGAGGAAGACAGCACCATGCGCTACTTCGCCGGCGACCTGCGCGAGAAGCTGACGCTGGCCAACCTGCTCTCGGCCACGCTCGACGCCTATGACCGGGTCGACATCCTGGTGAACGGCGCGCGGCAGATCCTGCCCACCGACGTGCACGACTGCGAGGATGTCTCGCTCGAGACGATGATCGGGCAGAACCTGATGCCCGCGATGCGCCTCAGCCAGATCGTCGCCAAGCGGATGATCAAGCAGGCCGAGGGGCAGGACACCCGCTGCGTCGGCTCGATCATCAACATCTCGTCGATCGCCGCCACCCGCACCAACCCGCACCTGCTGGGCTACTCGGTGTCGGTCGCGGCGCTGGACCAGCTGACCCGCTCGATGGCGGTGGCGCTGGCCGACCAGAAGATCCGGGTGAACTCGGTGGCCTTCGGCTCGCTGATGTCCTCGAGCCTGAAGAACATCCTCAAGGAACATCCCGGCTACCGCGCCGAGATCGAGAAGCACACCCCCGCCGGGCGCATCGCCGGGCCGGACGAGGTCTGCGAGGCGGTGCAGTTCCTCGCCTCGGACGCCTCGGGCTTCATGACCGGGCAGATCATGACCGTCGACGGCGGCCGCACGCTGATCGACCCGGTCGGCGCACCGATGCACTGAGCCGGGCAGGAGAGACGACATGACCGACGTGTTTGACGAGCGCAAGGCGCGCGCCTCGGCCTGGTTCCGCGCGCTGCGCGACGAGATCGTGGCGGCCTTCGAGGGGCTCGAGGACAGCCACGCGGAAGGGCCGCTGTCGGACGCGCCGGCGGGCCGCTTCGAGGTGACGCCGACCACGCGCAGCGCCGACGACGGCAGCGACGCGGGCGGCGGGCTGATGAGCGTGATGCGCGGCGGCCGGGTGTTCGAGAAGGTCGGGGTCAACGTCTCGACCGTCTACGGCACGCTCGGCGCGGCGGCGCAGAAGTCCATGGCGGCGCGCGGCGTGCCGGGGATCGAGGCCGACCCGCGCTTCTGGGCCTCGGGGATCAGCCTCGTTGCCCACATGCAGAACCCGCATGCGCCGGCGGTGCACATGAACACCCGCATGTTCTGGACGCCGGGGGCCTGGTGGTTCGGCGGCGGCTCGGATCTCAACCCCTGCCTCGAGTACGACGAGGACACGGCGCATTTCCACGCCGTGCAGAAGTCCCATCTCGATCCGCATGGCGAGGCGCTCTATCCCGAGCTGAAGGCCTGGGCGGACGAGTATTTCTACATCCCGCACCGCAAGCGCGCGCGCGGCGTCGGCGGCATCTTCATGGATGACCGCAACACCGGCGACTGGGAGGCGGATTTCGCCCTGACGCAGGACATCGGCCGGGCCTTCCTGCCGGCCTACCTGCCGCTGGTCGAGAAGCGCCGCGTCATGGGCTTCGGCGAGGCCGAGAAGGACGCGCAGCTGATCCACCGCGGGCTCTATGCCGAGTACAACCTCGTCTACGACCGGGGCACCAAGTTCGGCCTTGCCACCGGGCACGATCCCGACGCGGTGCTGATGAGCCTGCCGCCGCTGGCCAAGTGGGTCTGACCTTCACCAAGCCCCGCCGCTCCGGCGGGGCTTTGCTTTTCGGGCGGCGGGCGTGCGTTCCGGGGCGGATGCGCACTGGCGCGGAAGACCCAAAGGCTGTATCGGGCAGGCCAACCCTTAAAGGAGAGCACGACATGGCCAGGACCTGGACCGCCTTCACCAAGCTGAGCGACAAGACCGCGGCCGAGGCCCTGGGCGAGGCCATCGAGGAGCTCGAGCCCGAGCCCACCGGCGTCGGCGTCTTCGAGATCGAGGACGGCACCGGCACCTGGGAGGTCGGCGGCTTCTTCCTCGAGCGTCCGAACGATGTCGAGCTGGCGCTGCTTGCCGCGGCCTTTTCCGCGCCGCCCTTCGTGATTTCGGAAGTGCCGGACCAGGACTGGGTCGACAAGGTGCGCCGCGAGCTGACCCCGGTCGAGGCCGGGCGCTTCTTCGTCTACGGCTCGCATGACGCCGACAAGATCCCCGAGGGCTCCGAGCCGCTGCTGATCGAGGCCGCCATGGCCTTCGGCACCGGCCACCACGGCACCACGCTCGGCTGCCTGCGGGCGCTCGACCGGCTGGCGAACGACGGCATGGTCGGCCAGAACGTCGCCGACATCGGCTGCGGCACCGCCGTGCTCGGCATGGCCGCCGCGCGCATCTGGCCGAACCCGGTGATCGTGTCGGACATCGACGAGGTCGCCGTGGAAGTGGCCGAGGCGAACGTGCGCGCCAACAACCTCGAGGGCAAGGTGATCTGCGTCGAGGCGGCCGGCTTCGGCCATCCCGACCTTGCGGCGCGCGCGCCCTATGACCTTGTTTTCGCCAATATCCTCAAGCAGCCTCTGATCGACCTCGCGCCGGACATGGCGGCGCATCTCGCGCCGGGCGGCTACGCGATCCTGTCGGGGATCCTGATCCGTCAGGCCGACGAGGTCGTCGCCGCCTATGCCGAGCAGGGGGTCGAGCTGGCCCGCCGCGACGAGATCGGCGAGTGGGTCACGCTCACGCTGCGCAAGCCTTCGTGATCGAATGGCGGCAGAAATGCCGCCTTCCTGCCCCATTTCTGCCGCGCTGTTCCTTAAAATACATCGCGTATTTGTAAGGTAACGAGGGGTTTCGCGGTATGGAAAGCGCTCTGAGAAGTTTCGAGCGTCGCCAGCGGGCTATCAAGGAAAAGCACCGCAAGCTGGCGCAGGGCTATGTCACCAAGGTCAACCGCAACGGCGTGATCGAGCACCGGCCGATCCGCAAGCTGCCCGTGCCGCGGCTGCGCATCCTGCTCTTCGCGCTGCTCGGCCTGCTGGCCTTCAAGGGCGTGATGCTCGCCAACCTTGGTGCCGCGAACTACTCCGAACATGTCGCGCGGCTCTCGGATGGCAGCGTCGCCGACAAGCTGGGATCCTGGGTGCTGGGCGTCGATCCGGCCACGCTGTGGATCGCCATGCACCTGCAGGCGCTTCTGGCCTGACCCTTCTGACCTGACACCGGGCGGGGCCGCGGCCCCGTCACATCGGCCGGCTTGTCCGGCCCGGAAACGAGAAAGGCCGCCGTCCCTCGGGACAGCGGCCTTTATGCATGATCCCGAAAGAGATCAGCGACGACGTGCGATCGCGGGAATGTCGGCGCGGGTCAGGCCGATATCGTCGAGTTCGCGGTCGGTCAGAGCCATCAGGCTCTTGCGGGTCAGACGGGCGTCGTTCCACTCGGCAACCATGCCGAAGAGAGTAGCGAAGAGGCCGGCCGAACGGGGGGTCTCATCAGCGGCGACAGGCGCGAAGCCGGTGACGAAGACGTTGCCGATCCGGCCTGCCAGACCGGCGGCGCCGGTGGCGTCGCGCGAGTAGTCATAAGCAGCCATGGGTCAGTGTCCTTGTTGGGAGTTTTCAAAGTGCCTGAATTCTGAGCGGGAGATAGAACCGGCAGGCACGTCTAACAACTGGTCAAAAACGCATGGGGGCCCTGCAGTTTTCACATAGCACTCGAATTGGGCAAAGCTTCTGTAAACGGGCTCAAATTTCGGGCGTCTCGCGTCATCCCGCTGTCATGAAGGTGTCGCTCGTCGGCCATGAAATGTCGGTTTCCACCCGCGATCTGGCCGGTGGCGTGCCCCGGCCGCCGCAGGTGGAAAAATGCGCGGGAGCGGGGGCTTGGCGGATGTTCGCGTTTCGTGCTAGTCGGAAGACAGAAAAACAAGAACGGGCAGGCGAAAATGCGGGTCATCGGAATCGATCCCGGCCTCAGGCACCTCGGCTGGGGTGTGATCGAGGCGGAGGGCAGCCGTCTGCGGCACGTCGCCAACGGCACCTGCGATTCGGGACCGGGCACGCTCGCCGCGCGGCTGCTGACGCTGCACGAGCAGCTGACCGACGTGCTGCACCGCTGGCAGCCCGAGATCGCCGCGGTGGAACAGACCTTCGTCAACCGTGACGGCGCGGGCACGCTGAAGCTGGGGCAGGCGCGCGGCATCGCCATGCTGGTGCCGGCGCAGTTCGGGCTCGAGATCGGCGAATACGCCCCCAACACGGTGAAGAAGACGGTGGTCGGCGTCGGCCACGCAGCGAAGGCGCAGGTGGACCACATGGTGCGGATGCAGCTGCCGGGCGTCGTCATCGACAGCCCCGACGCGGCGGACGCTCTGGCCATCGCCATATGTCACGCGCATCATCAGGGCGCGCAGAGAATGAAGGTGAAGGCATGATCGGACGGATCGCCGGACGGGTGGATTACAAGGGTGACGATCACGCGCTGATCGACGTGCGGGGCGTGGGCTACGTGGTCTATTGCTCGGAGCGGGTGTTGATGAGCCTTGCCCCCGGCGAGGCGGCGGCGCTCTACACCGACCTTCTGGTGCGCGAGGACCTGCTGCAGCTCTTCGGCTTCCCCTCGCTGGTCGAGAAGGAATGGTTCCGCCTCTTGATGACCGTGCAGGGCGTCGGGGCCAAGGCCTCGCTCGCCATCCTCGGCACGCTTGGGCCGGACGGGGTGAGCCGGGCGATCGCGCTCGGCGACTGGAATTCGATCAAGGCCGCCAAGGGCATCGGCCCGAAGACCGCGCAGCGCGTGGTCAACGAGCTGAAGGACAAGGCGCCGATGATCATGGCCATGGGCACCGGGCGGGTGACCTCGGCCGAGGACGTGGTGATCGAGGCGGAGCCGGTGGCGACCCCCGCGCCCGCCGCCCGCAAGGCCCCCGTGCCCAAGCCCAATGCCTCGGCACAGGCCGAGGCGCTCTCGGCGCTCGGCAACCTTGGCTACGCGCCGGGCGAGGCGGCCTCGGCCGTGGCGCAGGCGGCGGGCGACGATCCCGAGGCCGAGACCCCCGCGCTCATCCGCGCCGCGCTGAAGCTGCTTGCGCCGAAGGGATAAGCCATGGTCGGACCCGATCCCACGCTGCGTCCCGAGCCGCTGCCCGAGGATGAGGGCCGCGCGCTACGCCCGCAGATGCTGGGCGACTTCATCGGCCAGGCCGAGGCGCGCGCCAACCTGCGGGTGTTCATCCAGTCGGCCCGGTCGCGCGGCGAGGCGATGGACCACACCCTGTTCCACGGGCCTCCGGGCCTTGGCAAGACGACGCTGGCGCAGATCATGGCGCGCGAGCTCGGCGTCGGCTTCCGCATGACCTCGGGGCCGGTGCTGGCCAAGGCCGGGGACCTCGCGGCGATCCTGACCAACCTCGAGGCGCGCGACGTTCTGTTCATCGACGAGATCCACCGGCTCAACCCGGCGGTCGAGGAGGTGCTCTACCCGGCGATGGAAGATTACGAGCTCGACCTCGTGATCGGCGAGGGGCCCGCCGCGCGCACCGTGCGGATCGAGCTGCAGCCCTTCACGCTGGTCGGCGCGACCACCCGGCTCGGCCTGCTGACCACGCCGCTGCGCGACCGTTTCGGCATCCCGACCCGGCTGCAGTTCTACACCGAGGACGAGCTGCACGAGATCGTCTCGCGCAATGCCGTGAAGCTCGGTGTGCGGGCCGAGCCCGAGGGCGCGCGCGAGATCGCCCGCCGCGCGCGCGGCACGCCGCGCATCGCCGGGCGGCTGTTGCGCCGGGTGGTGGATTTCGCCGTGGTCGAGGGCGGAGGGGTTGTCACCCGCGCGCTGGCCGACGGCGCGCTGACCCGGCTCGGCGTGGACCAGCTCGGCCTTGACGGGGCGGACCGGCGGTATCTCACGCTGATGGCCGAGAATTACAGCGGCGGGCCGGTGGGGATCGAGACGCTCTCGGCGGCGCTGTCGGAAAGCCGCGACGCGCTCGAGGAGGTGATCGAGCCCTACCTGCTGCAGCAGGGGCTCATCCAGCGCACGCCGCGCGGGCGGATGCTGGCGCAGCGCGCCTGGGACCACCTCGGCCTGCCGATGCCGCGCCCGCAGGGGCCGGGGCAGGGCACGCTCTTCGACGGCTGACGCGCCGCCGGACTTGCGCCGAAGCGCCCGGCATGGCAGGCGGAGCGCCGCGTGGCGGGTGCCGCGCTTTGCGTATTTTTCGAAGAGAAGAAGGGGCGAGCCATGGACGCGACCGAGGTCGAAGCGCTGTTCACCCGCGAGGACGGGACCTATCTCTGCGCGCGCTGGGGGCGGCCGCTGGTGCCGGTGGTCTTCGGGGTGGAGGACGCGACCCTGACAGTGGTCAAGGGCGCCTTCGAGGCGGTCTGTGCCATGTCGGGCGCGCGCATGGCCGAGCACGACCCCGAGCTCGGCGCCAATGTCATGGTGTTCTTCTTCCGCGACTGGGCGGAGCTGCTGGATCTGCCGGACCTCGGGCGGATGGTCGACGGGCTGCCGGAAATGGTGGCGCGGCTGCAGGCGGGCGGGGCGAACCAGTACCGGGTGTTCCGCTTCGACCGCGACGGGTCGATCAAGGCGACCTTCGTCTTCCTGCGCATGGATGCGAGCCTGTCGGAGATGCCCGCCGAGGATCTGGCGCTGGCTCAGGTGGCCCAGGTGATGCTGACATGGGGCAACGGTGCCTTCGCGAGCCGGTCGCCGCTCGGGCGGCTCGAGGACGGGCGCGTGGTGCTGCGCCCGGAGATCGGCGCGCTGATCCGCGCGGCCTATGACAAGGTGATGCCGCCCGCCGCCATGGACCCGAGCCACGCGCTGCGGCTGGCGGCGCGCACCGGGCTTGCCTGACCCTGTCCTGACCTAGCCCGACACGCGCCGCGCGATCTCGCGCAGGTGGCGCAGGTCGGTGCCGCAGCAGCCGCCGAGCACGCGCAGCGCGGGGTGGCTGCGCTGCAGCTCGGCGAGCTGCGCGGCCAGTTCCGCCGGATCGCCGTCGTCGAGCGTGTCGCAGGCGTCGAGCTCGGCATGGCTCTGGCGCGAGGCATTGGCGACGATACCCGCAAGATGCGCCTCCCATTCGCCGCCGTCGAAGGCATTGGCGATATGCTCGGGATGGGCGCAGTTGACCATGATCGCCGCAGGATCCGTCGCCCCGGCGAGGCGCTGCACCGCCTCCGACAGGAGCGTGCCGTCGGCGAGGCGGCCATCGGTTTCCACGGTGAAGGAGATGAGGGCGGGAATGCCCGCGTGCGCCGCCGCCCTGGCGATGCCGATCGCCTCGCCCGCGGCGCCGAGCGTGTAGGCGCTGACCATGTCGGCCCCGGCCTCCCTGGCCGCGCGGATCTGCGGCGCGTGGTAGGCGGCGGAGGCCTCGGCCGCGGCCATGCCGGGCTTGTAGCCGTCGCCCTGCGGGCCGATCTGCACACTGATGCGGGTCGCCACCTCGGGATGCGCTGCGGCCATCTCGCGCAGCAGGGCCACCGCCTCGCGGGTGACTCTGCCAAGATCCTCGGGCGCGTAGCCGACGGGGGCGGCGCGGTCGGGGTTGGCCATCCAGGTCGGCGTGTCGAGAATGATGCCCGCGCCGGTCTCGCGGCCGATGCCGATCAGCGCCTCGGCATAGCCGCGCAGCCGGGCGCGGCCCTCGGTGTCGTCGATCATCGGGAAGGCGGCGAAATGCGGAAGATCGACGCCGTGGTTGAAGATCAGGTCGGTCTCCATCCCGGTCCAGGCGATCCAGGTGCGGTCTGGGCTGAGTGTCATCGCGCCGGTCCTCCCTCAGGCCGAAGGCAATGCGGCGAGTGTAGCACGAAAGCGGCGGCAGTGCCGCCGTGCGCGTGGCGCGGGGTCCGTGAAAGGCGAAAGGCCGCCCTTGCGGACGGCCCCTCAGGTCTGGCTCTGGCGGAAGGTCAGGCTTTCGCGCCGACCATGCCGACGATCTCGTAGGTTTTCTGCAGGATCGGCTCGGCGATGGCGCGGGCGCGGTCGCTGCCTGCGGCGAGGATCGCGTCGATCTGCGCCGGGTCCTGCATCAGGCGGGCCATCTCGGTCGAGATCGGCGCCAGCTTGTCGACGGCGAGATCGACCAGCATCGGCTTGAACTCCGAGAACTGCTTGCCGCCGGCCATGGCCAGCACCTCGTCGACGCTTTGCCCGGCGAGGGCGGCGTAGATGTTGACGAGGTTGCGTGCCTCGGGACGACCCTCGAGGCCCTTGGCCTCGGACGGCATCCCGTCGGCATCGGTCTTGGCCTTGCGGATCTTCTTGGCGATGGCGTCGGCGTCATCGGTCATGTTGATGCGCGAGGCGTCCGAGGGATCGGACTTCGACATCTTCTTCGACCCGTCGCGCAGGCTCATGACGCGGGTGGCCGCGCCCTCGATCACTGGCTCGGTCATCGGGAAGAACTCGGTGCCGTAGTCGTGGTTGAACTTCGCCGCGATGTCGCGGGTCAGCTCGACGTGCTGCTTCTGGTCCTCGCCCACGGGCACGTGGGTGGCATGGTAGAGCAGGATGTCGGCGGCCATCAGCGCGGGATAGGCGTAGAGGCCGAGCGAGGCCTTCTCGGCGTTCTTGCCGGCCTTGTCCTTGAACTGGGTCATCCGGTTCATCCAGCCGAGCCGGGCGACGCAGTTGAAGATCCAGCCGAGCTGGGCGTGGCCGGCGACCTGGCTCTGGTTGAAGAGGATCGACTTCTCGGGGTCGAGCCCGGAGGCGAGATAGCCCGCGGTCAGCTCGCGCGTCTGCCGGCGCAGCGCCTCGGGGTCCTGCCAGACGGTGATCGCGTGCATGTCGACGACACAGTAGATCGTCTCGATCCCGCTGTCCTGCATGTCGACGAAACGCTTGATCGCGCCAAGGTAGTTGCCAAGCGTCAGCCCGCCCGAGGGCTGGATGCCGGAAAACACGCGCGGCGTGAAAGCGGAATTGATGTCGCCCGCGTCGGACATGGGCTTCCTCCGTCTGGAAATTCGGTCTGGGCTGGCTTACCCATGGCCCGACATGCCGTCAAGAAAGAGGCCACCATGGCGCATAACCACAATGTCTCGCCGTTCAACTCGATGCCGCCCGCGATCGTGGCGCTGGCGCTCGTCATCGTCGGGGTCGAAGTGGCCTTCACGCTGGGCGCGCGCGGGCTCGCAGGCGGGCCCGGAGCGGTGGGCTGGCGGCTCGAGGCGCTGCAGCGCTTCGCCTTCTCGGGAGAGGTCTGGCACTGGATGCTGTCGACCGGGCAGTTCCCGGCCCAGCACCTGCTGCGCTTCTTCAGCTATCCCTTCGTGCACGCGAGCTTCAGCCACGCGCTTTTCGCCGGGGTGATGCTGCTGGCGCTCGGCAAGATGGTGGGCGAGGCGCTGGGGACCTGGCGCGCGCTGGCGATCCTTGCCGTGTCGAGCCTTTGCGGGGCGCTGGCCTACGGGTTCCTCAGCACGCCGGTGCCGCTGATCGGGGCCTTCCCGCCGGTCTACGGGCTGATCGGCGGTTTCACCTACCTGCTGTGGCTGCGGCTCGGGCAGCTTGGGGCGCAGCAGGCGCGGGCCTTCTCGCTGATCGGCATCCTCCTGGGGATACAGCTGCTGTTCGGGCTGCTCTTCGGAGGTACGCTCGACTGGGTGGCGGACCTTGGCGGCTTTGCCTCGGGCTTCGTGCTGACCATGGTGCTGGTGCCCGGCGGCTGGGCCCGGCTGCGCGAGCGGCTGCGGCAGCGGCGCTGATCAGAACATGTCGGCGGGCAGGATCGGCAGGGCGCGGGCGAACCGGCGCCCCGCCGCCTGCGGATAGGGCAGGATGAAGCCCTCGCGGTCCTCGGGCGGGTGCGCGGCATTGGCCAGCGCCGCCTGCCGCCAGGTGCGCGCGGCGACCGGGTCGCGCCCGTTCAGATGATCGCCCAGCCAGGTCTGCGCCAGCCGCCGCTGCAGCTCGTGCACCGCGTCGGGGCGGCGGAACAGGATCGAGGCCTCGGTGTCCCAGCGCAGGCTGCGGCCGTTGAGGTTGGCGGAGCCTACGAGGCCGACCCGGTCGTCCACCAGCATCACCTTCGAATGCACGTAGATCGGCCCCGAGCCGAGCAGGTCGGGCACGTCCTCGGGCGGTGCCTCGTGCTGGCCGGGCGAGACGATGGCGGCGCGGTCGCCGAAGGCGCGCTGCACCCTGGTCACCGCCTCGGTCTGCAGCGCGTGGCCGTGGCGCGTGTCCCAGCCGTCGTTGCCCTCGTAGAGCACCCGGTCGGGGAAGGAGGGCATCAGCAGCACCAGCTGCAGATCGGCGTTGCGCGCGCCCGCCTTGGCCAGCGCCTCGGCGACCGGGCGGTGCCGCAGGAACTGCGTCTCGATGTAGATGTTGCGCCGGGCCTCGCCGATCATGGCGATCACCGTCTTCTCGTGCTCGGTGATCGTGGCGCGGGGCGAGAGCCGGGCGGCGCCGGGGCAGGGGGCGGAGAAGGTGCGCACCAGCCGCAGGTCCTGCGGTGCCTGCGGGTGGCCCGAGGCCTCGCGGCGCGTGGCGGTGCCGGTGACGCAGGGCGTGTCGCAGTCGAGCGCGGCATTCCAGCAATCGTCGAAATGGGCGCGCAGGACGGCCGAGAACTCCGCGTCGTCCACCTGCATCGACACGTCGTGCCAGGTCTCGTCGGCGGGGCGGTCGTGCTCGGGCGTGTCGAAGCGGCGCTCGTTGATGTCGAGCCCGCCGATGACGCAGGCATGGCCGTCGGCCACGGCGAATTTCTGGTGGATGGTCACCGGACGCAGCAGCACCGCGCCCTTCAGCACCGCGTGCTGCACGGGGGTGAGCGCGGTCTCCTCCTCCTGCCGCAGCTCGGCGATGTAGCGGGCGATCTTGCCGCGCATCGCCCACCGCCAGAGCCAGCCCGCGTTCTGCCCGTGCGGCGCGCAGAGGATCTGCAAGTCTCCGCTCAGCCGCTCGGCGAAGCCCGAGGCCGAGCGCCAGGCCCCCCGGTGCAGCGAGGCGGTGAAGACCGGGTCGAAATCGGAAATGATCATCCGCAGCGTGACACCGCGCCCTGCCACGTCGGCGAGCAGGTCGGCCCAGGTCTGCATCCCCTGCGCGCGCAGCTCGGGGCTGCGCAGCCTGGTGCGGGGATCAAGGATGCGGAAGCTCATCACCAGCTCGTGTTGCGCGGCATGGCAGAGCCGTTCGAGGGCGGGGAAACCCTCGGCGGCGGTGATCAGCGATGTGAGCGTCATGGTCAGCCCTTGCGGCGGAATGCGGATCGGAACTCGGAGAGGCGGAACGCACCCACGGCCTGACCGGCGAGGCCATAGGAGGCAAGGCCGACGACGATCAGGGCGACGAGCGCAAGGCTCCGCCAGTAGCTTCGTTCCAGCAACGGCCCGAGGGCCAGCATGGTTCCCCAGAGAATGATCCCCATGATCGCCGAGGCAAGGCAGATGCGCAGGATGCGCTGGCGGAAACGGGTGTCGAACCGCGCCACCTCGCCCAGTTTCCGGCCGCCCCAGGCCAGCTGCGCGACCATGGTCCAGGCGGCGGTGGTGGTCGCGATGGCGGGGGCGTACCAGCCCAGCACCGGCGCGAGACCGATCGCCAGCGCCGCGTTCACCGCCATGGACCAGAGCGCGTAGCGGAACGGGGTGCGGGTGTCCTCGCGCGCGAAGAACAGCGGTTGCAGCACCTTCTGCAGCACGAAGGCGGGCAGGCCGAGCCCGTAGATGGCGACGGCGAAGGCGATGGCCTGCGCGTCCGAGACCGAGGTCGCGCCGCGCTGGAACAGCACCGAGACGACCGGGAAGGGCACCACCACCAGCGCCACGGCGGCGGGCACGGTCAGCGCCAGCGACAACTCGCCCGCGCGCGAGAACGCATGGCGCGCCCCGGCGTCGTCCTGCGCCTTGAGGCGGCGCGAGAGGTCCGGCAGCAGCACGATGCCGACGGCGATGCCCACCACGCCGAGCGGCAGCTGGTAGAGCCGGTCGGCGGCGTAGAGCCAGCCCACGGCCTTTTCGAAGTTGGAGGCGACCTGCTGGCCGACCAGCAGGTTCACCTGCATGACGCCCCCCGCGAGGGCTGCCGGGATGGCGACGCGGACGAGGCGTTTCATGTCGGGGGTCCAGACCGGCCGGCCCGGGCGGAGGCGGATCCCGGCTTGCTCGGCGGCGTACCAGACCAGCGCCAGCTGGGCCACTCCGGCGAACGGGATCGCCCAGACAAGCCATTGAATTACCTCGCTTCCGACCACTTGCGCGGTGACCATGGCGACGATGACGAAGATGTTCAGCAGCACCGGCGCCGCGGCGGCAGCGGCGAAGTGGCCGGTGGCGTTGAGGGCGCCGGAGAAGAGCGCGGCGAGGGAGATGAAGAAGATGTAGGGAAAGACGATGCGGCCGTAGCCGATCGTCAGGTCGAAGCGCCCGTCACCGACGAAGCCGCCGGCGGTGGCCCAGACCAGCGCGGGCATGAAGACCAGCGCCAGCGCCGACATCACCAGCAGCACGAAGGCCAGCCCGTTCATCGCGTCGCTGCCGAACTTCAGCGGGTTCTCCTCGCCCTCGTACTTCTTTGAAAAGATGGGAACAAACGCGGCGTTGAAGGCGCCTTCGGCGAAGAAGCGGCGGAACATGTTGGGCAGGCGGAAGGCGGCGACGAAGGCGTCCATGACCGGGCCCGGGCCGATGTAGGCGAGGATGAAGATCTCGCGCGCGACACCGAGAACGCGGCTGGCGAGAGTCCAGAATCCGACCGTGAGGATGCCCGAGATCAGGCGGATGGGTTTCATGTTGTCGGCGCCCTTCGTCTGTTCGCGGCGCCAGAGGTAGACCATCCGCCGGGGGGGAGAAAGGGGGCACCGCCGATGCACAGGAGATGCACAAACCGTGCATACGCGGGGCCTTGCCGGTCGCCCGGGGATGCGGCTCTTCGGCAACCCGGTTGCCGAAGCGGCAAAAGTCGAGTTGAATTTCCCGCGGCCCCGCCGCATGGCTTGGGGGCCGTCGCGGCGTCATGGCCGGGCCGGCGAGTCGAAAGAAAGCCGTCATGTCCTTCATCTACTTCATCAACGGACTGGTCTGCCTGTTCTTCGCGGTCCTGATGGTGCCGGTGGCGATCCTGTTCCCCGACACCGGCGCGACCTTCGTGATGTCGGCGGCGCTGGTGGGGATGGTCGGCGGCGGCGTGAGCCTGTCCACCTGGTCCGACTTCCAGGAGCAGAACCGGCTGCTGGGCTTCCTGCTGACCTCGTCGGTCTGGGTCACCGCCGCGGTCGCCGGGGCGGTGCCGCTCTGGATGTGGGGGCTGAGCCCGGTGGACGCGCTCTTCGAGGCCATGTCGGGGATCACCACCACCGGCTCGACGGTGATGAGCGGGCTCGACCAGACGCCGCGCGGGATCATCATGTGGCGGGCGCTGCTGCAGGGCGTGGGCGGGGTCGGCTTCATCGTCACCGGCATCGC
Organism: Salipiger sp. H15; assembly: GCF_040409955.1. Taxonomy (NCBI): domain Bacteria; kingdom Pseudomonadati; phylum Pseudomonadota; class Alphaproteobacteria; order Rhodobacterales; family Roseobacteraceae; genus Salipiger; species Salipiger bruguierae. The sequence continues at coordinate 756,459 of NZ_CP123384.1, read as the reverse complement.
CATGCTGCCGCTGCTGCAGGTGGGCGGGATGCAGCTCTTCCGCACCGAAAGCTCGGACAAGGGCGAGAAGGAACTGAAGAACGCCGCGGCCTTCGCCTCGGCGACGCTGCGCATCTACCTCGGGCTGATCGCGCTCTGCGCCTTTGTCTACTTCCTTGGCGGGATGAGCGTCTTCGATGCCGTCACCCATGCGATGACCACGCTCTCGACCGGCGGCTACTCGGGCTACGACGCCTCCTTCGGGCATTTCACCAGCCCGTTCCTGCAATGGGCGGGCACGATCTTCATGCTGCTGGGCTCCTTGCCCTTCGCCTGGTACCTGCGCATCGCGCTGCGCGGCGCCTTCCGCTCGGAGCAGGTCGAGGCGATGCTCAAGTCGCTGGCGCTGGTGATCACCGTGATGACCGTCTGGCTGGTGCTCGACGAGGGCATGGCGCCCTTCGAAGCGGCGACGGCGGTGGCCTTCAACGTGGTCTCGGTGGTGACGACGACCGGCTACGCCACCACCGACTACACGCTCTGGGGGCCCTTCGCGGCGGTCGCCTTCTTCATCCTGACCGCGGTGGGCGGCTGCACCGGTTCGACCGCGGGCGGGGCCAAGGCGATGCGCTGGCTGCTGTTCGCGCGGGCGCTCAAGGCCAAGATGCAGACCATCCGCGCACCTCATGCCGTCACCGCGATCCGCTACGAGGGCGCGCGGGTGGACGACGACGTGATGAAGGGCGTGATCAGCTTCATGATGTTCTACGGGCTGACCTTCGGCACCTTCACCGTTGCGCTCGACTTCTTCGGGCTGGATTTCGAGACCTCGGCCAGCGGCGCGCTGACCGCGCTGGCGAATGTCGGCCCGGGGGTCGGCTCGATCATCGGACCGGCGGGGAACTTCGCCACGCTGAGCGATCCGGTGAAGCTGATCCTGTCCTTTGCCATGTATCTCGGGCGGCTCGAGATGATCACCGTCTACGTGCTGCTGACGCCGCTTTTCTGGCGCGAGGTCGGCGACCTGCGGCGCACCTGAGCAGGTTTGCGCGGACCGGGAGCGCGGTCTTGCGGAAATGCGTCAATTCGGGTGACGCAAATATTACCCCACGTTAGCTTCGGGCCAGCGGTGCCTGAGACGCCGCCGATTCGCGCTTGGATTGTGCGCGGGTGACCTTTCAGGAGGGATTTTTCGATGCGCATTGCAGCTGGCGGCGCGGCGTTGCTGCTTGGAACGGTGCTGGCCTCGGGCGGGGCGGTCGCACAGGAGATCGCCGACACGATCTATTCAGGCGGTCCGATCCTCACCATCAACGACGAGGCGCCCACGGCCGAGGCGGTGGCGGTGAAGGACGGCAAAATCCTCGCCGTCGGGTCGATGGCGGAGGTCTTGGCGCTGAAGGGCGAGGGCACCGAGATGTTCGAGCTTGGCGGGCGCACCATGCTGCCGGGCTTCGTCGACAGCCACGGCCACGTGGTCATGGGCGGCATCCAGGCGCTTTCGGCCAACATGTTGGCACCGCCCGACGGGGATGTCACCGATATCGCCAGCCTGCAGCAGGGGCTGCGCGACTGGATCGCGGACAACCAGGCGGTGGTCGACTCGGTCAACCTGATCATCGGCTTCGGCTACGACAACGCGCAGCTGGCCGAGCTGCGGCACCCGACGCGGGACGAGCTCGACGAGGTCTCCTCGGAGGTGCCGATCCTGATCGTCCACCAGTCCGGGCACCTCGGCGTGGCCAATTCCAGGGCGCTGGAGATCGCCGGGATCACCGATGCGTCGGAAAACCCGCCGGGCGGGGTGATCCGCCGCGGCGAGGACGGGCGGCCGAATGGGGTGCTCGAGGAATATGCCTTCTTCGGCACGCTGGTGCCGCTGCTCAGCCAGCTCGGACCGGAGGGGTTCGAGGCCTTCGCCAGGGCCGGGGCCGAGATGTGGGCGCGCTTCGGCTACACCACCGCGCAGGAGGGCCGCTCGAGCGCGGGCAACGTGGCGGCGCTGAAGGCGGTGGATGCCAAGGGGCAGCTGCCGATCGACGTGGTGGCGTTCCCCGACGTGCTGGAGGCGCGCGATTTCATCGAGGCGAATGTCAGCCAGGAGTATGACGGGCACGTGCGGGTCGGCGGCTGCAAGCTGACCATCGACGGCTCGCCGCAGGGCTTCACCGCGCTGCGCGACCGGCCCTACTACGACCCGGTGGGGGATTACCCGCCGGGCTACAAGGGCTACGCGGCCGTCACCGAGGAGCAGGTGAACGACTCGGTCGACTGGTGCTTCGGCCACGGCTTCCAGATCCTCACCCATGCCAATGGCGAGGGGGCCTCGGACATGCTGCTGGCCGCGATCGGGGCGGCGGAAGAGAAGTATGGCCCGCCGACCAACCGGCCGGTGCTGGTGCACGGCCAGTTCCTGCGCGAGGACCAGGTCGACAAGATGAAGGCGCTGGGCGTCTTCCCCTCGCTCTTCCCGATGCACACCTTCTACTGGGGCGACTGGCATCGCGACCACACGGTGGGGCCGGTCAATGCCGACAACATCTCGCCCACCGGCTGGGTGCGCGAGCGCGGCATGATGTTCGGCTCGCACCATGATGCGCCGGTGGCCTTCCCCGACAGCATGCGGATCCTCTCGGCCACGGTGACCCGGCGCACGCGCTCGGGCGACATCCTCGGGCCGGCGCAGCGGGTGAGCGTGATGGACGGGCTCAAGGCGCTGACCATCTGGCCCGCCTAGCAGCATTTCGAGGAGGACAGCAAGGGCTCGATCGAGACCGGCAAGCTCGCCGATTTCGTGATCCTGTCGGACGATCCGACGGCGGTGGACCCCGAGACGCTGGCGCAGATCCGGATCCGGGCGACGATCAAGGACGGCGCGGTGATCTACGAGGCGCCGGAGGGCGTGCAGAAGACCGAGCTGCGCGACCGTCCGTTCCTGGGCGATCCGCAGATGGGCCACGAGCTGCTCGACGTGATGTACGCGGCGATGAAGGCGGAGTGAGCGCGGCGGGGACGCGTGCCCTGCCATTTGCATGAAAGGAAAAAGGCGCGGAGCATCTCCGCGCCTTTCTCTGTCTGGGGTCAGGCCGAGGCGTGGGCCTTGCCGCGGCCGCCACCGCCGCCACCGCCGCTGCGGCGGCCACGGCCCCCGCGCGAACGGCGCTGGCCGCCGGGCTTGCCGGCATTGCCGCCGGGCTTGCCGCCGGGACGGCCCTGGCCGCCGGCGCGCTGCTGCTGGCGTGCGGGCTCGGCCGGGCGCTCGCCGCCGAGCGTGGCGATCTGCTGGCCGATCAGCTTCTCGATGCCGCGCAGGTCGGCCATCTCCTCGACGCCGCAGAAGCTGACGGCGCGGCCGTCACGCCCGGCGCGGGCGGTGCGGCCAATGCGGTGGACGTAGTTGTCCGCCACGTTCGGCAGGTCGAAGTTGTAGACGTGGCGCACGTCGGGGATGTCGATGCCGCGCGCGGCGACGTCGGTGGCCACGAGCACGCGCATCTCGCCCTTGCGGAACGAGTCGAGCGCGCGGTTGCGCTGGCCCTGGCTCTTGTTGCCGTGGATCGCGCCGACGGCGAAACCGGCCTGGTCGAGCTTGCGCGAGAGCTTCTCGGCGCCGTGCTTGGTGCGGCAGAAGACCAGCGCCAGCTCGTCGCGGTGATCGTCGAGCAGGTTGGTCAGGGTCTCGATCCGCTTCGGCGTCTCGACGAAGATCACCGACTGTTCGATCTTGTCGGCGGTCTTGCCCGGAGGCGCGACCTGGATGCGCACGGGATCGTTCAGGTAGGCGCGGGCGATCTCGTCCATCTGCTTGGGCATGGTGGCCGAGAAGAGCAGCGTCTGGCGCTCGGACGGCAGGTCGCGGGCGATGCGGCGCAGCGCGTGGATGAAGCCGAGGTCGAGCATCTGGTCGGCCTCGTCGAGAACGAAGTGCGACACCTGGTCGAGCTTCAGCGCGCCGCGGTCCATCAGGTCGATGAGACGGCCGGGGGTGGCGATCAGCAGGTGCGTGCCCTTTTCGAGCTTGCGCGACTGCACGTTGATCGAGTTGCCGCCGACCACCAGCGTGAGGCGCAGGTGCGCGCCGGTGAGCACCGAGGACAGCGTGTCATGGATCTGCGCGGCAAGCTCGCGGGTCGGAGCGAGGATCAGCGCCTGCGCCGATTTCGGCGCGCAGCGCTTCTGGCTGGCGAGCAGCGCGTCGGCGATCGGCAGGCCGAAGGCGAAGGTCTTGCCGGTGCCGGTCTGGGCAAGGCCCATCACGTCGCGGCCGGCGAGGGCCTCGGGGATGGCTTGCGTCTGGATCGGGGTCGGCTCGGTCAGGTTCTGCTCGGCGAGACGAGCGAGAAGGGCGGGGCGGAGCCCCAGCGTGTCGAATGTCATGAAAATCCTTTCGGGGAGGGCCGGGAGGGGCCGTCGCCGGATATGCGCCTTTGCGCGGGAGGAGATGTGCAGCGGGCTGCGATTGGACGAGCGGGCCGGATTGCCCGAAGCCGTAATCGCAAGAACTCCTTCGCGAGGCCGGACCCATGGAAGGGTGCCAACGGCGGGAAATCTGGCATCGCAGGCACGGGGCGGTTGGCCCCGGGCTGGTAAGGAACCGGCGATCACCGGGGCTAGATGGGCGCAAATCCGCAGAAAGTCAATGCAGGCGGCACGAAATGGCCTTTTGCGTGATCAAAGCTTGTAATTCGGGCTCACAACGCGCATCTACGCCGGGCTACTGAATTTCGTTTCCTGATTCTTCCTAGGTTCAGCATTCGACGTTGAGCCGCCAGGTCGTCACGTATCGTGGGCGACAATCTATTCTAAGGAACTCGACCATGGCAAATGGTACCGTCAAGTGGTTCAACACCACCAAGGGCTTCGGCTTCATCGCACCCGAGGGTGGCTCGAAGGACGTCTTCGTGCACATCTCGGCAGTCGAGCGTTCGGGCCTCACCGGCCTCGCCGACAACCAGAAGGTGACCTTCGACATCGAAACCGGCCGTGACGGCCGCGAGTCGGCAGTGAACCTGGCGCTGGCATAAGCCATTGCGGGCGGGGCGCCTGCCCTGCCACAGGATACGGAAGAGCGGACCCCCGGGTCCGCTCTTTTGCTTTTGGGACTACGTCTGCCGGGTGGCTCACACCCCGGCGCGCTGGGCTCCGGCCGCGATGGCGGCGCGCAGCTTGCGCTCGAGCATCTTCTGCTTGGAGGGGGTGAAGTACTTCAGCCCGAACATGTCCTTGACGTAGAAGGTGTCGACCACCTGCTCGCCATAGGTCGCGATCACCGCCGAGACGATGTAGACGTGGCTCTCGGACAGGGTCCGCGTCAGGTCGTAGAGCAGGCCCGGCCGGTCGCGGGTGTCGACCTCGATGATCGTGTAGATGTCCGAGCCCTCGTTGTCGAAGCTGATCGAGGTGGGCACCTTGAACGCCTGCTCGCGCTTCTTCAGCGGGCCGCGCTGCTCGATCGCCTCGCGCGGGCGGACCTCGCCCATCAGCGTCTTGCGGATCATGTCGCGCAGGCGGGGCAGGCGGGCCTCCTCGTAGGGCGAGCCCTCGGCGTCCTGGATCCAGAAGGCGGCGGTGGCATAGCCGTCCTTGGAGGTGAAGGTGCGCGCGTCCACCACGTTGGCCCCGACCAGCGACAGCGCGCCGGCGAGCCGGGCGAAGATGCCCGGGTGGTCCTGCAGGGCAAAGCAGGCGCGGGTGGCGTCGCGGTCCTCGTCGGGGTGGATGTCGATCTTGATCTCGTCATCCTTGATGTCGCGCAGCAGCCGGGCAAAGACCTCGTGCGCGGTGACATGCAGCCCCTGCCAGTAGGATTCGTAGTGCCGCCCGGTCTCGGTGCGGAGCTCCTTCGCGTCCCAGTCCGAGAGCGCCTCGCGCAGGGCCTTCTTGGCCTCGTTGCCGCGGTTCTCACGGTTGAGCGCCTCCATCCCGTCCTCGAGCCCGCGGCGGGTCTGGCGGTAGAGCGCGCGCAGGAGCGCGGCCTTCCAGTTGTTCCACACGTCCGGGCCGACGCCGCGGATGTCGCAGACGGTGAGCACGGTCAGCAGGTCGAGCCGCTCGCGCGTCTGCACAGCCTTGGCGAAGTCGCGCACGGTGCGCGGGTCGGCGATGTCGCGCTTCTGCGCCATGTCGGACATCAGCAGGTGGTAGCGCACCAGCCATTCGACCGTGGCGCTCTCCTGCTTGCTGAGGCCGAGACGCGGCGCCACCTTGCGGGCGATCTGCGCGCCGAGCACGGCGTGGTCCTCGTCACGGCCCTTGCCGATGTCGTGCAGCAGGAGCGCGGTGTAGAGCACCTTGCGGTTGACCCCCTCGCGCAGAATCGACGAGGCGACGGGCAGGTCCTCGACGAGGTCGCCATGCTCGATCTGCGACAGGTTGCCGATGCACTGGATGGTGTGCTCGTCCACCGTGTAGCTGTGGTACATGTTGAACTGCATCATCGCCACGATCGGCTCGAACTCGGGGATGAAGGCGGCGAGCACGCCGAGCTCGTTCATCCGCCGCAGCGAGCGCTCGGGATTGCCGTGCTTGAGCAGCAGGTCCATGAAGATGCGTTGCGCCTCGCGGTCCTGCCGCATGTCCTCGTCGATGAGGTGCAGGTTGGCCTTCACCAGCCGCATCGCGTCGGGGTGCAGCAGCAGACCGGTGCGCAGCCCCTCCTCGAAGAAGCGCAGCAGGTTGATCTTGTCCGACAGGAAGGCGATCGGGTCGACGATGGCAAGGCGGTTGTGCACCACCTCGTAGCCGTCCTTCACGTTGGGTCCGCGCTTGAACATGCGCAGCAAGAGCGGCGCGTCCTTCTGCTGCTCGGATTCCAGAGAGGTGAGGAAGATGCGGGTCAAATCGCCCACCGCGGTCGCATGGCGGAAATAGTCCTGCATGAACCATTCCACCGCGCGGCGGCCGCCGCGGTCGGTGTAGCCCATGCGGCTTGCCACCTCGACCTGCATGTCGAAGGTCAGCTGCTCGACCGCGCGGCCCGCGGCGAGGTGCAGGTGGCAGCGCGTCGCCCAGAGGAACTCCTCGGCGCGGTAGAAGGTGCGGTATTCCTCGGGGCGGAAAACGCCGAGCCGCACCAGGTCCTCGGTGTCGTCGGTGTGGTGGATGTACTTGGTGATCCAGTAGAGCGACTGCAGGTCGCGCAGCCCGCCCTTGCCCTCCTTGACGTTGGGCTCGACCACGTAGCGCAGACCGTGCTTGCGGTGCCGCTCGGAGCGCTCCTCGAGCTTGGCGGCGACGAAGGCGCGCTCGGTGCCCTTGAAGAGATCGCTCCAGAGCCGGTCCTCGAGCTCGTCCGCCAGCGGCTTGTGGCCGGTGAGGAAACGGTGCTCGAGCATCGCCGTGCGGATGGTGAAATCCTCGGCGCCGAGCCGCAGGCAGTCCTTCACCGTGCGCGAGGAATGCCCGACCTTCAGCTTCAGATCCCAGAGCATGTAGAGCATCGACTCGATGACGCTCTCGGCCCAGGCGGTGATCTTGTGCGGGGTCAGGAAGAGCAGGTCGACGTCGGAGAAGGGCGCCATCTCGCCGCGCCCGTAGCCGCCCACAGCCAGCACCGAGAGCCGTTCGCCCTTGGTCGGGTTGGGGTTGGGGTGCAGGAAGCGCGTGGCGACGTCGAAGCAGATGCGCACCAGCCCGTCGGTGACCCAGGTGTAGGCATGGGTGACCGGAAAGGCGTTGTGCGGCTGCCCGGCGAAGGCCCGGGCGATGGTCTCGCGCCCCTGCTTGCCGGCCTCGGCGAGGATCTTCACCACGGTGGCGCGGACGGCGCTTTCGCCGCCCTCCTCGGGAAGGGCGGCGAAGACGCGGGCGCGCAGGCCCGCGAGGTCGAAGATCTCGGTTGCCGGGGCGATCAGGTCGTCCGGCAGGAGATCGGACGTGTCAGTAACCGGCGCCGGAGAAACTGGATGGGGCAGGGTCAAGAATCGTCACCTGGCTGTTCTGGATGGTGGCGACGGCGAGACCACGCTCGTTGGTGCCGTCCGACTTCAGCCTGAATACACCGCCGGTGCCTTGGAAACCAGCGGCTTGCGTCAGCGCGCGGCCGGTCAGGGCATCGTTGCGGCCCTGCGCCACCAGCGCGCCGATCGCGGCGACGCCGTCGAAGGCGAGACCGGCGAGCGGGTGCGGCTCGGCACCGTAGGCCCCGCGGTAGCGGGCGTTGAAGTTCCGCTGCATGGCCTGGTCGGGCATGGTGAACCACGCGCCCTGCGCCCCGGGATAGGAGAAGAGCTGCGGCGCCACGTCCCAGCGCGTCAGGCCGATGTACTGGGTCACCGCCGGGTTCACGCCGCTCTCGGGCATCAGCTGCAGCAGCAGCGGCATGGCGGCGTTGGTGGCATCCGAGGTGATGAACACGGATTGCGCGCCGCTCGAGCCGACGATGCCGCTCATCGCCTGCGCGGTGCGGGTCACGCCCTCGACGCTGAGCTCGTAGGGCTGCTCGGCGACCACCGACACGCCGTTACGGGCCGCGGCCTGGGTGATCGCGGTGCGGCCGAACTCGCCCGGCACGTCCTGCGAGAAGAGCACGGCGACCGAGTTCACGCCGCGGCGCGCGCCGAAGGCCATGAGCCGGTCGGCGGTGTTCGAGAAGGTCGGGCCGAGGATGAAGAGGTTGCCGCCCGCGATGCTGGGGTTGTTGGAGAAGGCCAGCACGTTGACGCCCTCGTCGGCCACGACCTTCGAGGCCTCGACCGCCTCCTCGCCGCGCAGCGGGCCGAGGATGATCCGCGCGCCCTCGTCGACGGCGCGCTGCGCCTGGCTCGCGGCCTGGGCGGGCTGGCCGCCGGTGTCGTAGACGGCAAGGTCGATCTGCGCGTTGCCGAGGTCGGCGATGGCGAGGCGGGCGGCGTTCTCGAGGTCGCGCGCCACGGCGGCGGCGCCCGGGTCGGATTGCGGCACCAGCAGCGCGACGCGCACCGTCTGGCCGGGGTCGATCGTCGGTCCGCCGCTGCCCGCGGAGCCGAGATCGGTCATGGTCGAGACGTCGCAGGCGGTGAGCAGGGCGGCGGTGGCAAGTACCGAGATCGGGCGCAGCGCCTTGCGGGCGCGGGCGAAAAGGGCGAACATTGGTGGCTGGCTCCCTCGTTGACGCCCAAGCGGTTCTTCCGCATGAGCATTTGGGAGCAATCATAGTGCAGCGGGGGATCGGGTCCAGTGATGAATCCCGAAAGAAGCGGTTTGGTGCCGGGGCTCTACCTCGTCTCCACGCCCATCGGAAACGCGCGCGACATCACGTTGCGCGCCATCGACGTGCTGCGCGCCGCCGACGTGCTGGCGGCGGAGGACACGCGCAGCCTCAAGCGGCTGATGGAGATCCTCGGGATCCCGCTCGGCGACCGGCCCTGCCTGGCCTACCATGACCACAACGGCGCGAAGATGCGGCCGCGGCTGATGGGGCTGATGGCAGAGGGCAAATCGGTCGCCTATGCCTCGGAGGCGGGCACGCCGATGATCTCCGACCCGGGCTTCGACCTCGCCCGTGCGGCGCGGGCCGAGGGCCACGCGGTGACCGCGGCGCCCGGCGTCTCGGCGGTGATCACCGCGCTCACCCTCGCCGGGCTGCCGACCGACCGCTTTCTCTTCGCCGGCTTCCTGCCCAATGCCAAGGGCGCCCGCCGTACCGCGCTCGAGGCGCTCCGGCAGGAGGCCGCGACGCTGGCCTTCTACGAGTCGCCCAAGCGCCTCGGCGCCATGCTCGCGGATGCCGCGGCGGCGCTCGGCGGCGAGCGCCGGGCGGCGGTCTGCCGCGAGCTGACCAAGAAGTTCGAGGAGGTGCGCGAGGGCACGCTCGACGAGCTTGCCGCGGTCTATGCCGAGACGCCGCCGAAGGGCGAGATCGTGGTGCTGGTCGGCAAGGGGGATTCGGAGAAAATTAGCGAATCTGACTTAGAAGAAGAATTGCTGGCGGCGCTGGAGGGGATGTCGGTGAGGGATGCCGCCGATTACGTGGCGCAGGCCAATGGCATCGCCCGGCGCCCGGTCTACCAGCTTGCCCTGAAGCTCGCGAAGGAGCGCGGCTGAAGCGGCTTGTGTCCAGATGCTGCGGTCGTGGAAAGGAGGACTGTCATGTCGGTGCTGCCGTCGCAGATGGAATTCGATTTCTCCTCCGCGAGACCCGTGGTGCCGTCCGTGCCTCCGCGCCGCGTCGGGGCGGAGCAGCAGCGCAGGCAGTCGCGTGGCGAGGTCAGCTATCATGCCGGGCTTGCCGCGGAGTCGCGCATCGCGACCGACTACGAGCGGCGCGGCTACCCGCTCCTGCGCCGGCGCTGGCGCGGCCGCAGCGGCGAGATCGACCTGATCTTCGGGGATGGCGCGGGCTTCGTCTTCGTCGAGGTGAAGGCAAGCTGGAGCTTTGACCAGGCGCTGGAACACCTGCACTGGCGGCAGATCCGGCGGCTGCAGAAGAGCGCCGAGGAATTTGTCGGCACGCAGCCGCTCGGTTCGCTCAGCGAGATGCGGTTCGACGTGGCGCTGATGGACCGCCGCGGGATGACCCGGGTGATCGAGAACGCCTTCGGTCCATAGGTTTCCTTCGCGTCGGGTCCTGCCATTGCGCCTTGCGCCCGGCTGGGCCATGTATGGCGAAAGCCATGCGCGGAGACCGACATGAAGATCGCCTTTCAGATGGACCCGATCGGGTCCGTGAACATCAATGCCGACAGCAGCTTCCGGCTCGCCGAGGAAGCGCAGGCCCGGGGGCATCAGCTGTTCTACTACGGGCCCGATGATCTCGCCTACGAGGAGGGCCGGATCACCGCGCGCGGCCATTGGATGACGGTGCAGCGCGTGGCGGAGCAGCCGGCGGTGCTGGGCCCGCGCGAGGTGGTCGACCTCGCCGACATCGACGTGGTCTGGCTGCGGCAGGATCCGCCCTTCGACATGCATTACATCACCACGACCCATCTGCTCGACCGGGTCGCACCGGGCACGCTGGTGGTGAACAACCCGTTCTGGGTGCGCAATTCCCCCGAGAAACTGCTCGTCCTCAACTTTCCCGAGCTGACGCCGCCCACCACCATCGCGCGCGACCTCGAGACGATCCGGGCGTTCAAGGCCAGGCATGGCGACGTCATCCTCAAGCCGCTCTACGGCAATGGCGGCGCCGGCGTGTTCCGGCTCGACCAGAACGACCGCAACCTCAGCTCGCTGCACGAGCTCTTCACCGGCTTCTCGCGCGAGCCGCTGATCGTGCAGAAGTACCTGCCGGCGGTGAGCAAGGGCGACAAGCGGGTGATCCTCGTCGACGGCGAGCCGGTGGGCGCGATCAACCGCGTGCCGGCGGCGGGCGAGGTGCGCTCGAACATGCACGTGGGCGGCCGGCCGGAGAAGGTCGCGCTGACCGAGCGCGACCGCGAGATCTGCGCCACCATCGGCCCGGTGCTGAAGGAGAAGGGCCAGGTCTTCGTCGGCATCGACGTGATCGGCGACTGGCTCACCGAGATCAACGTGACCTCGCCGACCGGCATCCAGGAGCTGGAGCGCTTCGACGGCATCAACGTCGCCGAGAAGATCTGGCAGGCGATCGAGGCCAAGCTGGCCTGAGGCCGGCCCGGGGCGGGGGCGGCGCGGGATGAGCTGGCAGCTCGCGGCGCTCAACCTCGGATTGCGGCTTGTCGCCAGGCCGCGCATTGCCCGCACGCGGGGACCGGAGGCGGCGGCGCGCGACCTCGCGCGCCACGCGCCGCTGCTGCTGCGCCAGCCACCCTTCCTTCTGCACCTGCGGCGCCCGGGCGGGTTGCACTGGATCAGCGCCGGGCCCTGCCTGCCGCGGCGGGTGATCCTCTACCTGCACGGTGGCGGCTACGTCTCGGGCAGCCCGCGCAGCCATCAGGGGGTGATGGGCCGGCTGTCCTGCCTTTCCGGGGTCGAGGTCTGCGCGCCCGAGTACCCGCTGGCGCAGGAGGCGCCCTTCCCGGCGGCGCTCGACGCCGCGGCTGCCGCCTGGGAGCGGCTGCGCGGGCTGGGATACGCGCCCGCGCAGGTGGTCCTCGCCGGCGATTCGGCGGGGGGCGGGCTTGCGCTGTCGCTGCTCTCCGGGCTCTGCGCGCGCGGCCAGGCGCCGGCGGGGGCCGTGGTCTTCTCGCCGTGGACCGACCTTGCGATGACCGGCGAGAGCCTGCGGCGCAACGCCCGCGCCGATCCCTTCCTGCCGGTCGGGCGGATCGAGGAACTGGTGGCGATCGTGGCGGGCGAGACGGCGCGCACCGACCCGCGGCTCTCGCCGCTCTACGCCGAGTTCCCGGGCTGCCCGCCGGTGCGCCTGTGCTGGTCCGAGACCGAGATCCTCGCCGATGACGGGGCGCGCATGGCGGCGCGGCTGCGCGCGCAGGGGGCGCGCGTCGAGGTCGAGACCCATCCGTCGGCGCCGCATGCCTGGCCGGTCTTCGACGGCTGGATCCCCGAGGCGCGCGCCACGCTTCGCCGCGCGGCGGGCTTCGTTCAGGCGGTGCTGCGCGAGACCAGCCGGTAGCTCAGCGCCTCGGCCACCTGCGGCCGCCGCAGCGTCTCTTCCCCGGCGAGATCGGCCAGCGTGCGCGCCACCCGCAGCACCCGGTGATAGCCGCGCATCGACAGGCCGAAACGGTCGGCGGCGCGCAGCAGCAGGGCGCGGCCCTCGGCGTCGGGTGTGGCGATCTCGTCGAGCAACCGCCCGTCCACGTCGGCATTGGTGCGGATCCGCGGGTGCGCCGCGTAGCGCGCGGCCTGGCGGGCGCGGGCCACGGCAACCCGCGCCGCGACGACGGCACTGTCCTCGCCAGAGGGCGGCAGCGACATCTCCTCGAGCGTCACCGGCGGCACCTCGAGCCGCAGGTCGAACCGGTCCATGAGCGGGCCGGAGATGCGCCCGAGGTAGTCCTCGGCGCAGACCGGCGCGCGCGAGCAGGCGCGGGCGGGATCGCCGGCCTGCCCGCACTTGCAGGGGTTGGCGGCGGCGACCAGCAGGAAACGGCAGGGGTAGGTCACGTGGGCATTGGCGCGGCTGACGGTGATCTCGCCGGTCTCGAGCGGCTGGCGCAGGCTGTCGAGCACGTTGCGCGGGAATTCCGGAAGCTCGTCCATGAAGAGCACGCCATTGTGCGCGAGGCTGATCTGCCCCGGGCGCGCGCCGCGCCCGCCGCCGGTGAGCGCGGCCATCGAGGCGGTGTGGTGCGGCTGCTGGAACGGCCGGGCCATCGACAGCCGGCCCTCGGCAAGCTCGCCGGCGAGCGAGCGGATCATCGCGGTCTCGAGCGCCTCTGCCGCGCCGAGCGGCGGCATGAGCCCGGGCAGACGGCGGGCGAGCATCGACTTGCCGGTGCCGGGCGGGCCGGTGAAGAGCAGGTGATGCCGCCCGGCGGCGGCGATCTCGAGCCCGCGCTTGGCGCGCTCCTGCCCGGTGACGTCGCGCAGGTCCGGCCCCGCGGGCGCGGTCTCGGCCGGGCCGGGGCGCGAGGGTTCGATCGGGCCGGCGCCGGTGAAATGGCGGATCGCCTCGGTCAGGTCGCGCGCGGCGAGCACGCGGCAGGCCTCGACCCAGGCGGCCTCTGGGCCGCAGGCGGCGGGGCAGAGCAGGCTGCGCGCCTCGGTGGCGGCCGAGACCGCGGCGGGGAGCGCGCCGGGCACCGCGACCAGCGCCCCGTCCAGCGTCAGCTCGCCGAGCGCCACGGTGCCCGCCACCTCGTCCGCCGGGATCACCTCGAGCGCGGCGAGCAGGCCGAGCGCGATGGGCAGGTCGAAATGCGAGCCCTCCTTCGGCAGGTCGGCAGGCGAGAGGTTCACCGTGATGCGTTTCGACGGCAGGGCGATGGCCAGCGCCTGCAGCGCCGCGCGGATGCGTTCGCGCGCCTCCGAGACCGCCTTGTCGGGCAGGCCGACCACGGCGAAGCCGGGCACGCCGGGCGTCACGGCGCATTGCACCTCGACGATGCGCGCCTCGACCCCGTCGAAGGCGACGGTATAGGCGCAGGCCCCCATCTTGGCGCGATCCCCGTCCTTGCCCCTGTCCGCCGCCAGAATGGCCCGGGAGATATTGAGGATCGGTTAACCGCGGCGCGGCACGGGAAACGCGGTCCGGGCACCGATCCGCCTGCGCCGGAGAGCCTTGCGGCGGGGCCCGGTTGGATTTTTTTGCCGCCGGGCTAGATCGTCCTGAACGCAGGAGGGGGTCCGGCTCCCGGTCCCGACATGCCGAAGATAGAGGTTTGCATTCAGGTGCTTGCCTGTTCCCGCGCGGCATGGTGCTGCGCCGGGGATGGTGTGAGCTGGCCCGGAATGGCTCTCTTCGGCCCCAGGCCGCGGTCCATTTCGGGCCGCGGATCTCCGCTCGTGCATTTTTCTCGGAAACCAAATCGCGTGATGCGTCGTTACTATACCAAAGAGTAACGAGGTCGGCGCGGCCGGCCCAGCCAACGGGGGCCTTGCATGGCTTTGGATTCGACTTTCAACGATCAGACCCTCTCGCGCCGCGCCATGAAAGCGGAGCTGCTCGACGCCGAAACGGAGCTGCGGCTGGCCTACGCATGGCGCGATCGGCGTGACGAACAGGCGCTGCACCGGCTGATCAACGCCTACATGCGGCTGGCGATCTCGATGGCGGCCAAGTTCAAGCGCTACGGAGCGCCGATGAACGATCTCGTGCAGGAAGCCGGGCTGGGCCTGATGAAGGCCGCCGACAAGTTCGACCCGGACCGCGGCGTGCGCTTCTCGACCTACGCGGTGTGGTGGATCAAGGCCTCGATCCAGGACTACGTGATGCGCAACTGGTCGATGGTGCGCACCGGCTCGACCTCGGCGCAGAAATCCCTCTTCTTCAACATGCGGCGGGTGCAGGCCCGGCTCGAGCGCGAGGCCTCGGGCCGCGGCGAGATGCTGGAGCGCAGCACCCTGCGCGAGATGATCGCCACCGAGATCGGCGTGCCGCTGCATGATGTCGAGATGATGGAGGGCCGGCTCTCGGGTTCGGACTATTCGCTCAACGCGACGCAGAGCTCGGACGAGGACGGGCGCGAGTGGATCGACACGCTGGAGGACGAGGGCGAGCAGAGCTCGAGCCTCGTCGAGGGCAAGCTCGACAATGCCCAGCTGCGCGAATGGCTGGTCACCGCGATGACCGCGCTCAATGATCGCGAAAGGTTCATCGTCCGCGAACGCAAGCTGCGCGACGAGACGCGCACGCTGGAAAGCCTCGGTCAGGAACTGGGCCTGTCCAAGGAGCGGGTGCGCCAACTCGAGGCCGCCGCCTTCGCCAAGATGCGCAAGTCGCTTGAAGCCCAGTCGAGCGAGGTGCAAAACTTCCTCGCATGATGCGAGCCCTTGCCCTGACCCTTCTCCTGGCTGCCCCCGCGCTGGCGCAGCCGTCTCCCGTTGCGCCGCAGGATGGCATGTCCGCCCTCATGGGGGCGAATGTGGTGTTCCTCGGCGAGATCCATGACAACCCCGCCCACCACGCGCGGCAGGCCGAGCTGGTGGCGCAGATCAAGCCCGTCGCGCTGGTCTTCGAGATGCTGACCGCCGAGCAGGCCGCTCAGGTGACGCCCGCGCTGATGACCGACGCGGCGGCGCTGGAGGCGGCGCTTGGCTGGGACGGCAGCGGCTGGCCGGATTTCTCGATGTATTACCCGATCTTCGCGGCGGCGCCCGAGGCGAAGGTCTTCGGCGCGGAACTCCCGCGCAAGGAGGCGCGGGCGCTTGGCGAGGGTGATCTCGCCCGGGTCTTCGGCCCGAGCGCCGGCTTCTACGGGCTCGACGAGCCGCTCGATCCCGATCAGGAGGCGGCGCGGCAGGAGCTGCAGATGGCGGCGCATTGCAATGCCCTGCCGCTCGAGATGCTTCCCACCATGGTCAATATCCAGCGCCTGCGCGACGCGCGACTGGCCGAGACCGCGCTCGAGGCCTATGCCGAGCTGGGCGGGCCGGTGGTGGTGATCACCGGCAACGGCCACGCCCGCAAGGACTGGGGCGCGCCGGCGCTGCTCACGCGCGCGGCGGGCGAGGTCTCGGTGGCGGCGCTGGGGCAGGGCGAGACCGGGCAGGGCGCGCCCGACGGGGCCTTCGACCTCGTCGAGGAAAGCGCCCCGGCCGAGCGCGCGGATCCCTGCGCCGATTTCCAGATGCCGCAGAGCAACTGAGGCCCCGCAGCCGCATTGCCCGAGCAGCGTTGAGTTTTCCGCGTCCGGCCTCTAACACTTGGTGCCGAAACACGGGGCACGCGGCCCCGGGCGGTGAGGGGCGCAGCACATGCTTTCCGGCAAGCGGATACTTCTGATCATCGGCGGCGGCATCGCGGCCTACAAGTCGCTCGAGCTGATCCGCCGCCTGCGCGAGCGCGGCGCCGCGGTGACCCCGGTGATGACCCGCGCGGCGGAGGAATTCGTCACGCCGCTGTCCGTCTCTGCGCTGGCCGGCGAGGAGGTGCACCGCGACCTCTTCGACCTGACCAAGGAGGCCGAGATGGGCCACATCCAGCTCAGCCGCGTGGCCGACCTGGTGGTGGTCTCGCCGGCGACGGCGGATCTCATGGCGAAGATGGCGCAGGGGCTGGCGGGGGATCTGGCCTCGACGCTGCTTCTGGCCACCGACACGCCGGTGCTGGTCGCCCCCGCGATGAACGTGCGCATGTGGCAGCACCCGGCGACGCAGCGGAACCTGAAGCTCCTGCAGGGCGACGGCGTGCGCATGGTCGGGCCCAACGATGGCGACATGGCCTGCGGCGAGTTCGGGCCGGGGCGGCTGGCGGAGCCGATGGAGATCCTCGCCGCGATCGAGGCCGTTCTGGCGGACGGGCCGCTCAGGGGGCGCCGGGTGCTGGTCACCTCGGGCCCGACGCACGAGCCCATCGACCCGGTGCGCTACATCGCCAACCGCTCCTCGGGCGCGCAGGGCACGGCCATCGCCGAGGCGCTGCGCGATCTCGGGGCCGAGGTTGTCTTCGTCACCGGCCCGGCCGATGCGCCGCGCCCGACGGGGGTCGAGGTGATCGAGGTCGAGACCGCACGCGAGATGCGCGCCGCGGTGCTGGGGGCGCTGCCGGTCGAGGCGGCGGTCTTCGCCGCGGCGGTGGCGGACTGGCGCATGGCGTCCGAGAATGGCTCGAAGATCAAGAAGCAGGCGGGCAAGCTGCCGGTGCTGGAGTTCGCCGAGAACCCCGACATCCTCGCCGAGGTCTCGCGGATGGGCGAGGGGCGGCCCGGCCTCGTGGTGGGCTTTGCCGCCGAGACCGACGACGTGATGGCGAATGCCACCGCCAAGCGCGCGCGCAAGGGCTGCGACTGGATCGTGGCGAATGACGTCTCGCCTTCGACGGGGATCATGGGCGGGACCGAGAACGCGGTGGTGCTGATCTCGGACGCGGGGGCCGAGGCATGGCCGCGCATGGGCAAGCGCGCCGTGGCCGCCAGGCTGGCGGAGCGGATCGCCGGGGCGCTCGGCGCCTGATCCGCGCGCGGCGCCTCTGGCCCGCACCGGAGGTGAGTATTTTTGGAAAGATGAAAGGGGCGGGGCCGCGCATGGCCGCCGCGCCGCGACAAGGAAAGGACGAGCCGTGGTTTCTGTGGCGATGATGTGGGACGAGGGTGCGGACCGGGAGCTGGGGCTGCCGCATTACGCGAGCGCCGGGGCGGCCGGGGCGGACCTCCGGGCGAACTTCCCCGACCGCGGTTCGGTCGTGCTGACACCCGGCGCGCGGGCGCTGATCCCGACCGGGCTGCGCATGGCGATCCCCGAGGGCTACGAGGTGCAGATCCGGCCGCGCTCGGGGCTGGCGCTGAAGCACGGCATCACCCTGCCCAACACGCCGGGGACCATCGACAGCGACTACCGCGGCCCGCTCGGGGTGATCGTGATGAACGCCGGGCAGGAGAGCTTCACCGTCGCCCATGGCGAGCGCATCGCGCAGATGATCGTGGCGCCGGTGGTGCAGAGCGCCTTCGAGCTGGTCGAGACCCTGCCCGAGACCGTGCGCGGCGAGGGCGGTTTCGGCTCGACGGGCAGGCGCTGATGCTGCTGGTCCTGGGTCTCGGCGCGGCGATCTGGGGGCTCGGGCACCTGCTCGGGGCCTCGAGGCAGGCGCGGCTCTACCTGCTGGGGCTGCTCTACGTGATCGTGCTGATGATCCAGGTGGCCCTGCCCGAGGGGCACGGGCTGCGCGCGCTCACCGGCGGCAGCCCGGCGCTCTGGCTGATCCTCGGCGGCTTCGTGGCGCTGGCGCTGGCCTATGCCTTCGTGCTGCGCCGGGTGAGGGCGCGGGCGCAGGCGGGCGAGGCGGCGCGCGCCGCGGAGCTGCCCGCGAAGCCGGGCCGCATGTCGGACAGCGAGCTCGAACGCTACGCCCGCCACATCGTCCTGCGCGAGCTGGGCGGGCCGGGGCAGAAGAAGCTGCGCGAGGCGAAGGTGCTGGTGGTCGGCGCGGGCGGGCTCGGCGCGCCGGCGCTGCAATATCTCGCGGCGGCGGGGGTGGGCACCATCGGGGTGATCGACGACGACGTGGTCGAGAACGCCAACCTGCAGCGGCAGGTGATCCACACCGACGCGCGCATCGGCATGCCCAAGGTCTTCTCGGCGCAGGCGGCGATGGAGGCGCAGAACCCCCACGTGACGGTGAAGCCCTATCACCGCCGCATGGAGCCGGAGATCGCCGAGGCGCTCATCGCCGAGTATGACGTGATCCTCGACGGAACCGACGACACGGACACCCGCTACCTCGTCAACCGCGTCGCCGTCGAGCAGGGCAAGCCGCTGGTCTCGGGCGCGCTGTCGCAATGGGAGGGGCAGGTCTCGGTCTTCGACCCCGCCCGCGGCGCGCCCTGCTACCAGTGCGTCTTCCCGGTGGCCGCGGCGCCGGGGCTGGCGCCTTCCTGCGCGCAGGCCGGGGTGCTGGGGCCGCTGCCCGGGGTGGTCGGGGCGATGATGGCGGTCGAGGCGATCAAGGTCATTGCCGGGGCGGGCCAGCCGCTGCGCGGCGAGATGCTGATCTACGACGCGCTCTGGGGCGAGACCCGCAAGATCACCCTCAAGCGCCGCGCCGACTGCCCGACCTGCGGCAGCGGCGCCTGACCCGACGGCGGGAGTTCCGGCGCGATCTTGCCAAGTGGGGGCCGCTCGCCATACTGGCGCCACAACAAGATACCGGAGAGGTTTTCCCGATGTTCAAGACGCTTGCCGCCCCGGCGGTCGCCACCGCGCTGCTCGCCGCCACCCCGCTTCTGGCGCAGGACCTGCCCGATCTTGCGGGGCGCGAGGTGGTGGTGGTCACCGAGAATGCCTATCCGCCGCTGCAATTCGTCGACCCCAAGACCGGCGAGGCGATCGGCTGGGAATATGACGCCATGGCGGAGATCGCCAAGCGGCTGAACATGACCGTCTCCTACGAGAACATCTCGTGGGACGCGATGATCCCGGCGGTGAGCGAGGGCCAGTTCGACCTCGGCATGACCGGCATCACCATCCGCGAGGACCGCGCCGAGATGGTCGATTTCTCCGAGCCCTACATGCGCTCGGAAATGGTCATGCTGGTGCGCGGTGACGAGGAGCGTTTCACCGACGCCGCGTCCTTCGCCGCCAACGAGGACCTGCTGATGGGCGCGCAGCCCGGCACGACCCCGTTCTATGTCGGCGTCTACGACGTGCTCGACGGCAATGAGCAGACCCCGCGCATCACCCTCTTCGAGACCTTCGGCGCCAGCGTGCAGGCGCTGCGCACCGGTGATGTCGACCTCGTGCTGACCGACGGCACCGCGGGCGAGGGCTACGTCGCCTCCTCGGAGGGCGCGCTCAAGATCGTCGGCGAGAAGCTGGGCTCGGAGGATTTCGGCTTCATCTTCCCCAAGGGCTCGGACCTCGTGGCCCCGGTCAATGCGGCGATCGAGGCGCTGAAGGCCGACGGCACGCTCGACGCGCTGAACAAGAAGTGGTTCCTCGACTACAAGATGGGCGAATGAACCCGCTGAAACGCAGCGGCCGGATCGCATGAAGCCCGCGACCAAGAAGGACTTCCCCTGGTGGCTCGTTGCCACCGGGGTTCTGGGCCTGCTGGCCTATGGCGCGGTGCTGAGCGACGCGGTGCAGGCGCAGGTGCTGGGCACGCTGCTGGCGGGCGTGAAGGTCACCGTCTTCGTCACGCTCGTGGGCTTCGTGCTGGCCTCGCTCATCGGCATGGGCGTGGCGCTCATGTCGCTCTCGCGGAGCCTCGTGCTGCGCCAGATCGCGCGCTTCTACACCGAGATCCTGCGCGGCATCCCGATCCTCGTGCTGCTGCTCTACGTCGCCTTCGTGCTCGCCCCGGGGCTGGTGGCGGGCTGGAACTGGCTCGCCGCGCAGCTCGGCATCGAGCCGGTGCGGGTGCGGGACTTCTCGCTCCTGTGGCGGGCGATCCTCGCGCTGACCATCGGCTACTCGGCCTTCATCGCCGAGGTGTTCCGGGCGGGCCTGCTCTCGGTGGACACCGGGCAGATCGAGGCGGCGGAGGCGCTCGGCCTCAGCCGCTACCAGGTGTTCCGGCTGATCGTGCTGCCGCAGGCGATCCGCACCATCCTGCCGCCGCTCGGCAACGACTTCGTCGCCATGGTCAAGGACAGCTCGCTGGTCTCGGTGCTGGGGGTGCTCGACGTGACGCAGCTCGGCAAGGTCACCGCGGCGGGCAACTTCCGCTATTTCGAGACCTACAACGTGGTGGCGCTCATCTACCTCACGATGACCATCACCCTCTCGCTGCTGCTGCGGCGGCTCGAGACACGGCTGCGCGACCGCCCCTGAGCGCGGCGCGGCTTTCATCTTTCCCCAAATACTCCCGCCGGAGGCGTCCGTCGTCGGCCATTGAAGGCGGCGCCGGGGCGGCTTAGCTTGCCTGCAAAAGGAGATCATCCATGACCAACCCGCTGCTCGCCGACTGGGACACGCCCTTCGGCCTCGCCCCCTTCGACCGCATTTCCGACGGTGACTTCGCCCCCGCCTTCGACGAGGCGCTGGCGGCGCATCTCGCGGAGATCGAGGCGATTGCCGAGAGCGCCGAGGCGCCCGGCTTCGGCAACACGATCGAGGCGATGGAGGGCGCGGGCGAGGCGCTCGACAAGGTGCTCTCGGTGTTCTTCTCGGTCGCGGGCGCGGACAGCAACGAGGCGCGGCAGGCGCTTCAGCGGGAGTTCTCGCCGAAGCTCGCGGCGCACAGCTCGGCGATCTATTCCAACGAGAAGCTCTTCGGCCGGGTGCGGGATCTCTGGGCGCGGCGGGATGAACTGGGCCTTTCGGAGGAAGAGGCGAGGGTGCTCATGCTGACCCATCGCGGCTTCGTCCGGGCCGGCGCGGCGCTGACCGGCGAGGAGGCCGAGCGCATGAAGGAGGTGAAGTCGCGCCTTGCCGTGCTTGGCACGCAGTTCACCCAGAACCTGCTGAAGGACGAGGCCGACTGGTTCATGCCGCTTTCCGAGGAGGACCTCGAGGGGCTGCCGGGCTTCGTCGTCGACGCCGCGCGCTCGTCCGGCGAGGCGCTGGGGCAGGCAGGGCCGGTGGTCACCCTCTCGCGCTCGCTGATCGTGCCCTTCCTGCAGTTCTCGCCCCGGCGCGACCTGCGCGAGAAAGCCTGGCGCGCCTGGACCGCGCGCGGCGAGAACGGCGGCGAGACCGACAACCGCGGCATCGCCGCCGAAACCCTGCGCCTGCGCGAAGAGCGGGCGGCGCTGCTCGGCTACCCGGATTTCGCCAGCTACAAGCTCGAGACCGAGATGGCGGGCAGCCCCGAGCGGGTGCGCGAGCTCTTGATGCAGGTCTGGGAACCGGCCCGCGCCGCCGCCATGGCCGACCAGGCGCAGATGGAGGAGATGCTGCGCAAGGACGGGATCAATGACGATTTCCGCGCCTGGGACTGGCGCTACTACGCCGAGAAGCGGCGCAAGGCGCAACACGATCTCGATGAGGCCGAGCTGAAGCCCTACCTGCAGCTCGAGCGGATGATCGAGGCGGCCTTCACCTGCTCCACCCGGCTTTTCGGGCTGGAATTCCGCGAGCTGGATGCGCCGCTCTACCACCCCGATTGCCGGGCCTGGGAGGTGACGCGCGGCGGCAAGCACGTGGCGGTCTTCATCGGCGACTATTTCGCCCGCGCCTCGAAACGCTCGGGCGCCTGGTGCTCGGCGATGCAGAGCCAGGCCAGGCGGCCGGTGGAGAAGGCGCCGATCGTCATCAACGTCTGCAACTTCGCAAAACCGCCCAAGGGCAAGCCGGCGCTGCTCTCCTACGACGACGCGCGCACGCTCTTCCACGAGTTCGGCCATGCGCTGCACCAGATGCTCTCGGATGTCGAGTTCGGCTCGGTCTCGGGCACCTCGGTGGCGCGCGATTTCGTGGAACTGCCGAGCCAGCTCTACGAGCACTGGCTGGAGGTGCCCGAGGTTCTGGCCGAGTTCGCCACCCATGCCGAGACCGGCGCGGCGATGCCCAAGGACTTGCTCGACAAGGTGCTTGCGGCGGCGACCTTCGACATGGGCTTCCAGACGGTGGAATACGTGGCCTCGGCGCTCGTCGACCTCGAGTTCCACAGCGGCGTGACCTGCGACGATCCGATGGCGAAACAGGCCGAGGTGCTGGCCGAGATCGGCATGCCCTCGGCGATCACCATGCGCCACGCCACGCCGCATTTCGCCCATGTCTTCGCGGGCGACGGCTATTCCTCGGGCTATTACAGCTACATGTGGTCCGAGGTGATGGACGCCGACGCCTTCGCCGCCTTCGAGGAGGCGGGCGGGGCCTTCGATCCGGCCACCGCGTCGAGGCTCGAGGAGTTCATCCTGTCGAAGGGCGGCTCGGTCGAGGCCGAAGAGCTCTACACCGCCTTCCGCGGCCGGATGCCGGGCGTCGAGGCGCTGCTCAAGGGGCGCGGTCTGGCCGCCTGAGCGGCGCTCAGAACGCCTCGCGGGTGAGGGTGAAGCCTGCTTCCGCGAGCAGGTTCAGCACCCCTCCGGTGCCGCTCAGGTGGGCGGCGCCGAAGGCCGCGACGACGGGGGCCTCGGTTTCGGCCGAGGCCTGCAGCAGCACCGGGATCCAGGCGCGGTTGCGCGCGTCCAGAAGCTGCGCCTCGGTCTCTTCCATCATCGCATCCACCTCTTCGGGCGCCTCGGGCAGGGCGCGGCGCGCGATCAGGCGCGAGATCACCCAGGTGTCGGCATGGGCCTCGTCGAAATAGGCGTCGAAGAGCGTGGCGAACTGGTCCTCGGCGGTCTGCGTGTCGAGCACGCCGGTGCGCAGCATCTCGAGCTGGTCCTCGATCGGCTCGGAGTTGAACAGGCGGAAGACCGTGTCGAAGGGCTCGAGCGCGCGGGTGCGCACGCCCGCGGCGTCGGCCACGTCCTGCAGCTTCATGTCGAGCCCGGCCTTGCCCTTCAGCTGGGACATCGCGCAGGGCGGGGTGGCCAGCATCATCGACAGGTACCAGGGCTGGAACTTCGCGGCCATGAAGGCGGGGATGCCGCGGTCCGTCGCCGCGGTGGCAAGCGCCTGCCAGGCCTCCTCGGGCAGCATTTCGGGCAGGGTGGGCCCGGTGAGGGTGAGCATGGTCGGATCCTGCGAGATGGCGGTCTGCAGGTCCGCTTCCTCGGCACGGGTCATCTCCAGCAGCAGCATCCCGGCGTGCTCGACCAGCGGCGTGAGCCGCGCGACCGGCGCGTCGAGCCGCGGATCGCCGACGTGCATGGTGCCGACGAGGTGGATGGTCTTGCCGTCCTTCTCGGCGCGCCAGTGGTTGCCGGTGGCGTAGGGCACCCCGGCCAGCATCGCCTTCCGCGCGGCCTGTTCGTCACCGGTGAGCGTCAGGCGCAGGTCGCTGCCGGTGCAGGCCGCGTGCAGGGACGCGGGCAGAAGCAGGAGAAGCGACATGAGGAACGAGCGGAACATGCGGGATTCCTGTTTGGACCGGATATTCGGTGCAGGCTAGGGCAGGTGCTTGCCAGCGGCAAGCGGCGGGGCGATGGTGGCGGTCATGTTGCGGGAAAGTGAACTCTACGCGCCGGTAAAGGCGCTTCTGCAGGCGCAGGGCTACGAGGTGAAGGGCGAGGTGGGCGCGGCCGACCTCGTGGCGGTGCGCGGGCAGGAAGAACCGGTCATCGTCGAGCTGAAGCTGAAGATCTCGCTGGCGCTGTTCCACCAGGCTCTGGCGCGGCTCCGGGTGTCGGAGCTCGTCTACATCGCCGTGCCGAGGCCGGGCGGGCGCACCGCGCGGCGGGCGCTGAAGGACAACCTCGCGCTCTGCCGGCGGCTGGGGCTGGGCTTCATCACGGTGAAGGACGGCCGGGCCGAGGTGATGTGCGACCCCGGCCCCTACGCGCCCCGCAAGAGCAAGGCAAAGCAGGCCCGGCTCCTGCGCGAGTTCCGGCGGATCACCGGCGATCCCAACGAGGGCGGGGCGACCCGGCACGGCATCGTCACCGGCTACCGGCAGGACGCGCTGCGCTGCGCCGCCTATCTCGTCAGCGCGGGCGAGAGCCGGGGCAGGGACGTGGCCACGGCGACCGGGGTGAAGGTGGCGACGCGGCTGATGGCCGACAACCACTACGGCTGGTTCGCGCGCGTGCGGGTTGGGGTCTACGCGCTGACCGACCCGGGGCGCGAGGCGCTGGTGCACTGGGCCGGAAGCTGGGAGGAGGAGGCCGCGGAGTGACCGGTCCCTGCGGCGCTCAGCCCTCGCTCGGGCAGGCGTCGAGCGTCCGGTCCGCCGCCGCGCGCCGCGCGCGCAGTGCCGTCACCCGCTCACGGTAGACCGTGTAGAGCCCCGACAGGATGATGATGCCGCAGCCGACGAAGGTCCAGGCGTCCGGCAGGTCGGCGAAGACGAGGAAGCCGTAGAGCGTGCTCCAGAGGATCATCGTGTACTGCACCGGCGCCATGACCACGGCCTGCCCCACGTCGAGCCCGCGGATGATCAGGAACTCTCCGAGCCCGGCCGACGCCGCGAGGCCGAGGCAGAGCGCGAAGACGCCGAGGTCGGCGGGGGTCTGCCAGACGAAGAGCAGCGGCACCGAGCACAGCAGGAACGAGGTCAGCGAGGTGTAGGTGACGGTGGTGGCGATGCTGTCGGCGCCGCTGAGGTAGCGCGAGAGCAGCTGCCGCGTGGCAAAGCAAAGCGCCGCGACGAAGGCAAAGCCGATGGCCGGGTGGAACACCCCCATGCCCGGGCGGATCACCACCAGCATGCCGAGGAAGCCGGCGACCACCGCGGCCCAGCGGCGCGGGCCCACGGGCTCCTTCAGCAGCAGCGCGCCGAAGAGGGTGACGAGGAAGGGCGCGGTGAAGGTCACCGCCGTGGCGTCGGCGAGCCCCACGTAGCGCAGCGACATCACGAAGCAGCCCGCCGAGGCCAGCGCGATGACCCCGCGCGCCATCTGCAGCACCGGGTGCGGCGTGCGCAGGACGTGGGTGCCGCGCAGCGCGAGCAGCACCAGCACCCCGAGGAACAGCCCCGACTGGCGGAACCAGACCACCTGGATCAGCGGCAGGTGCGCGGTCAGCAGCTTGGCGAGCATGTCGGTGATGCCGAAGCCGAAGAAGCCTAGCGCCATGAAGAGGAAGCCGCGGGTGTTGTCATGCGCGGGCGTCTGCCGCGCGGAGTCGGCGGAGAGCGGCGCGTAGGGAATGGCCATGGGAAGTTCCGAATCTGTGATCTCAGTCACGTCAGCACATTCGGCGGAGAGATGCCATGCTTCACGCGGCAAGGCTTGTATCCGCGGCCCGCTCTGCACATCTGACGGGCACGGGTCCGCCGACCTTCTCCGGGTGTCATGAAATTTTATCGGACGGGAGTGTTGACTCAAATCGTGGGCCTGCCTAGCTATGCAGCCGTTAGCACTCCACAAGGGTGAGTGCTAACGGCCCTCGACCCCGGCTGCGTCCGGGCTTCGGCGGGGGCCTACAGGGACAACCTTTGAGCTATGGAGACTCGAAGATGGCATTCAAACCGCTTCACGACCGCGTGCTGGTTCGCCGCGTTGAGAGCGACGCTAAGACCAAGGGCGGTCTGATCATCCCCGACAGCGCGAAAGAGAAGCCCGCCGAGGGCCTGATCGTCGCCTGCGGCGAAGGCGCCCGCAAGGACTCCGGCGAGCTGATCGCAATGGCTGTGAAGGCCGGCGACCGCGTTCTGTTCGGCAAATGGTCGGGCACCGAAGTTACGATCGACGGCGAAGAGCTGCTGATCATGAAGGAATCGGACATCCTCGGCATCACCGAGGCGGCCTGATCTCTTGATCGCCCTGGGGCCCCGCGCCCCGCTACGCCAGACATTCAATCCAATTTCAGGAGTACTTGCAGATGGCTGCCAAGGACGTGAAATTCAACAGCGACGCCCGTGCACGCATGCTCAAGGGCGTGAACATCCTCGCTGACGCCGTGAAGGTGACCCTCGGCCCGAAAGGCCGCAACGTCGTGCTCGACAAGTCGTTCGGCGCACCGCGCATCACCAAGGACGGCGTTTCGGTCGCCA
The DNA here is from genome assembly GCF_040409955.1 of Salipiger sp. H15. Taxonomy (NCBI): domain Bacteria; kingdom Pseudomonadati; phylum Pseudomonadota; class Alphaproteobacteria; order Rhodobacterales; family Roseobacteraceae; genus Salipiger; species Salipiger bruguierae. The sequence goes on along the minus strand of NZ_CP123384.1, from coordinate 730,040 downwards.
AGGAAATCGAACTGGAAGACAAGTTCGAGAACATGGGCGCGCAGATGGTGAAGGAAGTCGCTTCCCGCACCAACGACGAGGCCGGTGACGGCACCACCACCGCGACCGTTCTCGCCCAGGCGATCGTGAAAGAGGGCATGAAGGCCGTTGCGGCCGGCATGAACCCGATGGACCTGAAGCGCGGCATCGACATGGCAACCGCCAAGGTCGTCGAAGCGATCAAGGCAGCGGCTCGCCCGGTCAACGACTCGAACGAAGTCGCCCAGGTCGGCACCATCTCGGCCAACGGCGAAGCCGAAATCGGCCGCCAGATCGCTGACGCGATGCAGAAGGTCGGCAACGAGGGTGTCATCACCGTCGAAGAGAACAAGGGCCTCGAGACCGAGACCACCGTCGTCGAAGGCATGCAGTTCGACCGCGGCTACCTGTCGCCCTACTTCGTGACCAACGCCGACAAGATGATCGCAGAGCTCGACGACTGCCTCATCCTGCTGCACGAGAAGAAACTCTCGTCGCTGCAGCCGCTGGTCCCGCTGCTCGAGCAGGTCATCCAGTCGCAGAAGCCGCTGCTGATCGTTGCTGAAGACGTCGAAGGCGAAGCGCTGGCGACCCTCGTGGTCAACAAGCTGCGCGGCGGCCTGAAGATCGCAGCCGTCAAGGCACCGGGCTTCGGCGATCGCCGCAAGGCCATGCTGCAGGACATCGCGATCCTGACCGGCGGCCAGGTGATCTCGGAAGACCTCGGCATGAAGCTCGAGAATGTCACCATGGACATGCTCGGCACCGCCAAGACGATCAACATCTCCAAGGACGAGACCACCATCGTCGACGGTCACGGCAACAAGGCCGAGATCGAGGCGCGCGTGGCCCAGATCCGCACGCAGATCGAGGAAACCACCTCGGACTACGACCGCGAGAAGCTGCAGGAGCGTGTTGCCAAGCTGGCGGGCGGCGTGGCCGTCATCCGCGTCGGCGGCATGACCGAGGTTGAAGTGAAAGAGCGCAAGGACCGTGTGGACGACGCTCTGAACGCAACCCGCGCAGCCGTGCAGGAAGGCATCGTCGTCGGCGGCGGCACCGCACTGGTGCAGGGCGCCAAGACCCTCGACGGTCTGACCGGTGCGAACTCCGACCAGAACGCCGGTATCGCCATCGTGCGCAAGGCTCTGGAAGCTCCGCTGCGCCAGATCGCCGAGAACGCCGGCGTGGACGGCTCGGTCGTCGCAGGCAAGGTGCGTGAATCGAACGACGTGAAGTTCGGCTACAACGCGCAGACCGACGAATATGGCGACATGTTCAAGTTCGGCGTGATCGACCCCGCGAAGGTCGTGCGTACCGCACTGGAAGACGCAGCTTCGGTTGCCGGCCTGCTGATCACCACCGAAGCGATGGTGGCCGACAAGCCGCAGAAAGACTCCGGCGCCGGCATGCCCGACATGGGCGGCATGGGCGGCATGGGCGGCATGATGTAATCTGCCGGTCCATATGGACGTCTGCCTTCGGGCAGCAGGCGGGGGGCTTCGGCCCCCCGCCTTGCATTTGGGGGCAGGGGAAACCCGCCCGCCGGGGCAGCGGCCGGCACCTCTCCGCCTTAGCCGTTTTCCTTCGCCGCCGCGCGCGCTAGGCTCCGGTCCGACAACCGCGCAAGGGAGAGACGCGATGAAACTGCTGCAGGCCGGGCCGTCGCCCTTCGTCCGCAAGGTGCTCGTCACGCTGCACGAGACCGGCCAGATCGGCGAGGTCGAGCAGGTGCAGGTGGCCGCCTCGCCGATCGTGCCCGATCCGGCGCTGGTCGCCGCCAACCCGGTGGGCAAGATCCCGGCGCTGGTGCGCCCCGACGGGCCGACGCTCTACGACAGCCGGGTGATCTGCCGCTTCCTCGACGCGCGGGCCGGGGGCGGGCTCTACCCCGAGGCGCGGATCTGGGACACGCTGGTGCTCGAGGCGACCGCCGACGGGATCATGGATGCCGCCGTGCTCATCGTCTACGAGGAGCGTTTCCGCGCCCGCGAGATGGTCTCGATGGAGTGGATCGAGGGGCAGTGGGGCAAGGTCGCGCGGGCGCTCGACGCGCTCGAGACGCGCTGGATGAGCCATCTTGCCGGGCGCATGGACATGGGCCACATCGCCGTGGCCTGCGCGCTCTCCTACCTCGATTTCCGCCATGACGCGCGCAAGTGGCGCATCGGCCGCCCGGCGCTGGCCGCCTGGTACGACGCCTTTGCCAAGCGCGACTCGATGGTGGCCACGGACCCCACGTCCTGAGGGCCATCGCCCGGCCCCGGACCCAAAACGCTTGCACGCGGGGCTGCTTCGGCTTAGCTGCCTGCACCCCACGAGTTCCAAGCCCGGAAGGACTTTTCCATGCGGATGCGCGACACATTCATCAAGCCGATGCACCCCGAGGGGCGCAAGTTCGTCGGCATCTTCGCCGCGATCACCGTGGTGCTGTTCCTGATCTGCGACCCGCTCGGCTGGATCGGTGTCGGCCTGACCATCTGGTGCTACTACTTCTTCCGCGACCCCGAGCGCGTGGTGCCGCAGCGCCCCGGCCTGCTGGTCTCGCCCGCCGACGGCGTCGTCTCGCTGATCGAGCCCGCGGTGCCGCCGGCCGAGCTTGGCATGCCGGGCGTGCCGATGACCCGCGTGTCGGTCTTCATGTCGGTGTTCAACTGCCACGTGAACCGCACCCCGGTCACCGGCGAGATCGTCTCGGTCGCCTATCGCCCGGGCAAGTTCTTCAACGCCTCGCTCGACAAGGCCTCGGTGGACAACGAGCGCAACGCGCTGCGCATCCGCCTCGAGGACGGGCGCGAGATCGCCGTCGTGCAGATCGCGGGGCTTGTCGCGCGCCGCATCATGTGGTGGGTGAAGGAAGGTGACCGGCTGAACCGCGGCGACCGCTTCGGTCTCATCCGCTTCGGCTCGCGTCTCGACGTCTACCTGCCCGAAGGGGTGGAGCCGCTTGTCGCCATCGGCCAGACCATGGTCGCCGGCGAGAGCATCATTGCCGACCTTGGGAGCCCCCTGAATGAGTGACCAGCAGCCGATCGAGGACCCGAAGGCCCGCGCCGCCGAGAAGGTGACGCTCATCCAGCTTCTGCCCAACGTGCTGACCGTGGTGGCGATCTGCGCGGGGCTGACGGCGATCCGGTTCGGCCTGCAGGGCTCCTACGAGCTGGCGGTGCAGCTGATCCTGCTCGCGGCGGTGCTCGACGGGCTCGATGGCCGCCTCGCGCGGGCGCTGAAATCCGAAAGCGGCATGGGCGCCGAGCTCGACAGCCTTGCCGACTTCCTCAACTTCGGCGTGGCGCCGGGGCTGCTGCTCTACAACTGGGCGCTCGAGGACAGCCGCAACTTCGGCTGGATCGCGGTGCTGGTCTTCGCGGTCTGCGCGGTGGTCCGGCTTGCCCGGTTCAACGTCATGCGCAAGTCCGAGGACAAGGAGCATGACAACGCCTACTTCACCGGCGTGCCCTCGCCGGCGGGGGCGCTGCTGGCGATGATGCCGATGTACCTCAGCTTCGGGCTCGGGGCCGGGCCGCTCTTCCCCGACCTCGTGCTGGCCGCCTGGCTGGTGCTCGCGGGTCTGGCGATGATCAGCCGGATTCCCACCTGGTCGTTCAAGACCACCCGCATCTCGCGGCAGAACGTGAAATACGTGCTGGTCGGCGTCGCCTTCGTCGGCGCGGCGGTGCTGACCTATGCCTGGATCAGCCTCGCGCTGGTCTGCGTCGCCTACGTGGCGGCGGTTATCGTGATGCTTCCGAAGAAACGGCGGCACGGACCGTCCAGCTGAGACAGGAGGCCGCCATGGCCGCAGAAGAGGAATGGGTCTACGACGAGGCGAGCGGCGAGTGGAAGCCGGCCTCCGAGGTGGCGGCGACGAGCGCCGTCGAGGTCCGGGACGCGGCGGGCAACCTGCTCGCCGACGGGGACTCGGTGGTGCTCACCAAGGATCTGAAGGTCAAGGGCGCCGGCCAGACGCTGAAGCAGGGCACGGTGATCCGCTCGATCCGGCTGACCGACAACCCCGAGGAGATCGACTGCCGGCACGACACGATCAAGGGCCTCGTGCTGCGCACCGAGTTCGTCAAGAAGCGCTGAGCGCAGACCGCTGGCCTGCAAATGAAAAGCGCTCCCCGAGGGGAGCGCTTCGTCGTTCCGGGGCCGGGCTCCGGTCAGAACTTCATCGACACACCGACGTTCAGCGCGTTGGTCTTGATGTCGGTCTCGAGCGTGCCGCCCTCGTCGAGGTCCGCCTCGTTCCACGAGTAGGTGAACTGGTACTCGCCGTAGACAGACCACTTGTCGTTGATCGGGTAGCTCACGCCGGCGAGAAGGCGCATGGCCGGGCCGGTGTACTGGTATTCGAACGTGTCGTCCGTGCCGCCGGTGGTGGCCACCTCGACGTGCGGCACCGCGATGCCGAGACCTGCGCCCGCGAAGGGCGTCAGCTTGCCCCACTGCTCGGGCCAGCGGCGCATGGCGTTGACGGTGAGGATGTTGATGCCGTCGGTGAATTCCAGCGTCTCGAAGCCCGCGTCGTCGCGGTCGTCCTCGTTGGCGTAGACCTTGGCATGGGTGAATTCGAGCGCCACGCCGAAGGTGTCGCTGCGCCACCAGGTGCCGCGCAGGCCCCAGTAGGGCGGCATCTCGAAGGACTTGCCTTCCCAGCCGATCAGCTCGTCGAAACTGTCGCCGCTGCCGGGGTACTTGCCGGTGATGCGGCTGTGCGGCGCGGTCTGCCAGCCGGTGTAGACCGATGCTTCGAAATCCTGCGCGGAGGCAGCGCCGGCAAGGCCGGTCGAGAGCAGGATCGTGGGCAGAATCAGGGCTCTCATGGCCTTGGCTCCTCTAGGTGAAACTCTTGGGGCGAATTAGGGCTCAACTGCCTAATATCTTCGGTCCGTGCCGCGTTTCAACCGCGACACATCGGCACTCCCGTCAATGTCTCTGTTATGTTTGCTTTACTGACGTAGGGTGGGCCGATAATACAACGATCGGAAATGCTGCGTTCTTGCGCGGCCTTATCTGCGTGTCGGCCGGCCGCGAACCCGGCAAATGAGGAATGGAGAAGACCCCGTGTCACAAGCAGAAGATCACGAAGGCACCAGAAGAGATTTTCTCTTCTACGCCACCGGCGGTGCCGGCGTAGTCGCCACTGGCGCGGCCGTCTGGCCGCTGGTCAACCAGATGAACCCGTCGGCCGACGTCCGGGCCCTGAGCACCATCCGAGTTGACGTGTCCGGAGTGGAGACCGGCACCCAGCTCACGGTGAAGTGGCTCGGCAAGCCGGTGTTCATCCGTCGTCGGACCGAAGCGGAAATCGAGGAGGCCCGCTCGGTCACGATGGATCAGCTCGTCGATACGCAGGCCCGGAACGAGAACGTGCCCGCGGGCTCGGACGCCATCGACCAGAACCGGAGCCTCGACGAGGCCGGTGAATGGCTGGTGATGATGGGCGTCTGTACGCATCTGGGCTGCGTGCCTCTGGGCAATGCCGGTGATTTCACTGCGGGCGGCGTGGGTGGCTGGTTCTGCCCCTGCCACGGGTCGCACTACGATACCGCCGGCCGCATCCGCAAGGGTCCGGCGCCGCAGAACCTTCACGTTCCCGTGGCTTCGTTCGTCGAAGACACCACGATCCTGCTGGGCTAAGGGGAGGCGTCCATGGCTGGTATTCCGCACGACCATTACGAACCGAAGACGGGCATCGAGACCTGGGTGCACAAGCGCCTGCCGATCGTCGGCCTTCTGTATGACACCATCATGATCCCCACGCCCAAGAACCTGAACTGGATGTGGATCTGGGGCATCGTCCTGACCTTCTGCCTTGCGCTGCAGATCATCACCGGCATCGTGCTGGTCATGCACTACACGCCGCATGTCGACATGGCCTTCGCCTCGGTCGAGCACATCATGCGCGACGTGAACGGCGGCTACATGCTGCGCTACCTGCACGCCAACGGCGCCTCGCTGTTCTTCGTGGCGGTCTACGCGCACATCTTCCGCGGCCTCTACTACGGCTCGTACAAGTCCCCGCGCGAGATCACCTGGATCATCGGCATGCTGATCTACCTCGCGATGATGGGCACCGCCTTCATGGGCTACGTCCTGCCCTGGGGTCAGATGTCCTTCTGGGGCGCGACGGTGATCACCGGCCTGTTCGGCGCGATCCCGTTCATCGGCGAGCACATCCAGACCTGGCTCCTCGGCGGGCCGGCCGTGGACAATGCCACGCTGAATCGCTTCTTCTCGCTGCACTACCTGCTGCCCTTCGTGATCGCGGCCCTCGTCGCCGTGCACATCTGGGCCTTCCACACCACGGGCAACAACAACCCGACCGGTGTCGAAGTGCGCCGCACCTCGAAGGCGGATGCCGAGAAGGACACCGTGCCGTTCTGGCCCTACTACGTGATCAAGGACCTCTTCGCCCTGGCGGTGATCCTTGCCGTGTTCTTCGCCATCGTCGGCTTCATGCCGAACTACCTCGGCCACCCCGACAACTACGTCGAGGCGAACCCGCTCGCGACCCCGGCGCACATCGTGCCCGAATGGTACTTCCTGCCGTTCTACGCGATCCTGCGCGCCTTCACCTCCGAAGTCTGGGTGGTGCAGATCGCGTCCTTCGTGACCGGCGGCATCGTCGACGCGAAGTTCTTCGGCGTGCTCGCCATGTTCGGCGCGATCATCGCCATGGCGCTGGCGCCCTGGCTCGACACCTCGTCGGTGCGCTCGGGCAAGTACCGCCCGCAGTTCAAGTGGTGGTTCTGGCTGCTGGTGATCGACTTCATCGCGCTGATGTGGCTCGGCTCCATGCCGGCCGAAGAGCCCTACGCCAGCTTCTCGCTGATCGGTGCGGCCTACTGGTTCGGCTACTTCTTCGTGATCCTGCCGCTGCTCGGCGTGATCGAGAAGCCGCTGCCGATCCCCGCGACCATCGAGGACGACTTCGAGGCGCATTACGGCAAGTCCTCGGACGATGGCGCGACCGCGTCGCACCCGGCCGAGTAAGAGAAAGGACACAAGAGTCATGTTCAAGAAACTTGCCCTTTCCGCCGTCGCGGCCCTGGGTCTTGCCTCCGGCAGCGCCTTCGCTGCCGGCGAGGGTGGCCACGTGGAGGACTTCGCGTTCTCCTTCGAGGGCCCCTTCGGTGCCTATGACCAGGCGCAGCTCCAGCGCGGTCTGCAGATCTTCACCGAGGTCTGCGCGGCCTGCCACGGCCTGAAGTTCGTACCGCTGCGCACCCTCGGCGACCCGGGTGGCCCCGGCATCCCCGCGGACCAGGTGCGCGCCTACGCGGCGCAACACTTCGAGGTCTATGACGAAGAGCTCGAAGACACCCGTCCGGCGATCGAGACCGACCACTTCCCGGCGGTCACCTCCGCCGGCGCGCCGGACCTGTCGCTGATGGCCAAGGCCCGTGCGGGCTTCCACGGCCCCTACGGCACCGGCCTGTCGCAGCTCTTCAACGGCATGGGCGGCGCCGAGTACATCGCCTCGGTCCTCACCGGCTACACCGGCGAGACCAAGGTCGAGGCCGGCACCACCTTCTACGAGAACCATGCCTTCTCGACCGGCTGGATCGCCATGCCGCCGCCGCTCTCGGGCGAGGACGTCGAGTTCGCCGACGGTCACTCGAACGAGCTGCACCACGAGGCGCAGGACGTGGCGGCCTTCCTGATGTGGACCGCCGAGCCGAAGATGATGGCGCGCAAGGAGGCCGGCTTCATTGGCGTGCTGTTCCTGACGCTGCTGTCGGTGCTGCTGTACCTGACCAACAAGCGCATCTGGCGCCCGATCAAGCACAAGCCGGAGTGATCTTCGGCTGACGCGAAAAGAAGAGGCCCCGCCGATTGGCGGGGCCTCTTTCCTTTGGGGGGGCGGTGCGTGAGGGGCGCTATTGCCCGAGATAGGCCCGCAGCGCCTCGGGGGGCGCGTCGAAGAGCGCCTGCGTCTCGACCGGCGGATGCGCCACGCCCTCGGCGACCAGCACCGTCTCCTGCGCGAAGCGCCGGGCGTCCTGCGGATCGTGGCTGACCAGCAGCACCAGCGCGCCCAGCTCGCCGGCCACCTCCTGCACGAGGTCGAGCATCTGCACCTTCAGCGCCGGGCCGAGCGCGGCGAAGGGCTCGTCCAGCGCAAGGATCGGCCGCGCCTGCAGCAGCACCCGGGCCAGCGCCGCGCGGCTCTGCTGCCCGCCCGAGAGCGCGCCGGGCTTGCGCCCCGCCAGCCCGCCGAGCCCGACCCGCTCCAGCGCCTGCTCGACCCTGCCGCGCTCTTCCGGCGTCAGCCGCCCGCCGCCGGGGCGCAGCGCGAGGCCGAGGTTCCGCGCGAGGTCGAGATGCGGAAAGAGGTTGTTCTCCTGAAAGAGCATCGCCACCGGCCGCCGGTCGGGCGGCGTGTTGGTCAGGTCCTGCCCCTGCCAGAGCACGCGGCCCGACTTGGGCGACAGGAATCCGGCGACGAGGTCGAGCAGCGTGGACTTGCCCGCGCCCGAGGGGCCGATGACCGCCACGCGCCGTCCCGGCGCCAGCGACAGGTTGGCGGCGAGGCTGTAGTCGCCCTCGGAGTAACGCAGGGCCTCAAGTGTCAGCATTGGCGCGGCCTCCCCGGTCGCAGAGCCAGAAGGCCCCGAAGCTGAAGATCAGCAGAAGCAGCGCGGCGCCGGCCGCGGCCTCCATCTGGTAGGAGCCCATCAGCCGGTAGACCTGGAGCGGCAGGGTCGCCCGCTCGGGGTCGGCGAAGAGCGCGATGACGCCAAGGTCGCCGATCGACAGCGCCGCGGTCAGCCCGGCGGCAAAGCCGAGCGGCCGGCGCAGCCGGGGCAGCAGCACCAGCCGCACCCAGGCCATCGGCGTCAGTCCCAGCGCCTGCGCGAGCCGCGCGTAGTCCGCGCGCACCGCCTCGGCCTCGGGGCGCAGGATGCGCAGGGCAAAGGGCAGGGCGGCGAGCGCGTTGACCAAAGTGGTGACAGGGAGTGCCAGCGACAGCGGGTTGGCGAAGGGGCGCACGATCAGGAAGAGCCCTGTGCCGAGCACCAGCGGCGAGACCGCGATGCCCGCCAGGCCCACCCATTCGCCCCAGCGGGTCGAGAGCGGCAGCGCCCAGCAGAGGCACAGCAACGTCGAGGCCAGCGCCACGGTCAGCGAGTTCCACGCCGCCTCCCAACTGCCCGCGCCGAGCTGCGCGAGTCCGGGCAGGCCGCGCGCGATCACCATGCCGAGCGGGGTGAGCAGGAAGAGCGCGGCGAGGATGATCCATCCACCGTCGAGGACGCGGGCGAGGCCTGCCCGCGCGTCCCAGCGGGTCATCACCCGCCCCAGCCCCGCGCGGAACCCGCCGCCGGTGCCGAGCCGCAGCGCCACCAGCCCGGCGCAGAGCGCGAGTCCGAGCTGGATCACCGAGAGCAGCGCCGCGCGGCCGAGGTCGAAATCGAAGCGCACCGCCTGGTAGATCGCCAGCTCGACCGTCGTCGCGCGCGGGCCCCCGCCGAGCGTCAGCGCCACGGCAAAGCTCGAGAGGCAAATGACGAAGATCACCGCGAAGGCCCCCGGCGCAATGCGCAGCAGCATGGGCAACTCCAGAGTGCGCAACATGGCGAAGGGCGAGAGCCCCAGCGAGGCGGCAAGGCGGAAGCGCTCGGCGGGGATCGCCAGCCAGCCCTGCAGCAGCAGCCGCGTCGCCAGCGGCAGGTTGAAGAAGACATGCGCCAGCACCACGCCGTGCAGCCCGTAGATGCTGAAGCCGGGCAGGCCGAGCGCCTTGAGCGCGCCGTTGACCATGCCGTTCTGACCAAAGACCGCGATCAGCCCCAGCACGGCGACGATGGTGGGCAGGATGAAGGGCGCGCCGAGAAGCGAGATCAGCAGCCCGCGCCCCGGGAAGCGCCGCCGCGACAGCGCGCGGGCGACGGGGATCGCGAGCACGACCGAGAAGAGCGCCGAAAGCAGCGCCTGCAGGAGCGTGAAGCGCAGCGCCTGCCAGTCGCCGGGGCCGAGCGCGCCCCAGCCTCCGGCACGGGCCAGCACCGCCGCGACCGGGCCGAGCACCAGTGCAAGCACCAGCCCGGCCGCGACGAGGGCGGCGCCTACTGCGAGAGGCCGCGGCGCCATGCCTCGATGGCCTCGTCGCGCAGCGCCGCGGCCTCGTCCTCGGAGTAGAAGAGCACCTTGGTCGGCTGTTGCAGCTCCCTGAAGCCCTCGGGCCACTGGTCATGCGGCAGCGCCGCCGGGAAGGACCAGTTGCCGGTGGCGATCATCTGCTGGAACTCCGGCGTCAGCAGGAAGTCCATGAACTGCTGCGCGAGCTCGGGCTGGTCGGTGGTGGCGACCTTGGCGGCCAGCTCGACCATGAAGTAGTTCCCCTCGGGGAAGATCAGCGCCTTCTTGGTGTGATCCTCCTCGGCGATGATGTGGTAGGCGGGCGAGGTGGTGTAGCTCAGCACCATGTCCGCCTCGCCGTCGGTGAAGAGCCCGTAGCTTTCCGACCAACCCTTGGTGACGGTGAGGATCTTCGGCGCCAGCTTGCGCCAGGCGTCCTCGGTCCTGTCGCCGAAGACCGCCTGGGCCCAGAGCGCCATCGCAAGGCCCGAGATCGAGCTGCGCGGGTCCTGGATGACGATCTTCAGGTCATCCGGCGCGTCGAGCAGCTCGGCGAAGCTCTGCGGCGGCTCGGCCAGGCGGGTCGTGTCGTAGATGAAGGCGGTCTCGGCGTAGTTGTAGGGCAGGAAGGTGTCGTCGGTCCACGCGATCGGCAGGGTCAGCGGCGAGAGGTCGACGCCGTGCGGGGCGAAGAGCCCGCTCTCGCGCGCCTTCTTGGTCACGTCGGTGTTGAGACCGAAGACCACGTCGGCCTCGGTCTGCGCGCCCTCGAGCAGCAGGCGGGGCAGCAGGTCGCCGGGCTTGAACTGCAGGTCGCAGCCGCAGCGCGCCTCGAACATCTCCTCGATCTTCGGGCCGGGGCCCCATTCCGAGACGACGTAATCGCCCGCGTAGACGGTGAGGACGGGCTCCTGCGCCAGCGCCGTGCTGGCAAAGAGACATCCCGCTGCAAAACTGATGGCCTTCATGGCATCCTCCAAATTTGCGGCGAGAGGGCAAGACGGGCCGGGGGCATCTGCGCCTTGGGCCGTGACCTTCCCTCCGCCGGTGTTAACCGGGTCAGGTTCAACGGGTTCGCGGATTTGCATCTCAGCCGGCGCTTGCGCGTCCGGCACCCCGAGGTGGCGCAAGACCTAGCCGGGCGGCGGGGCTCTGGCAAGGTGAATTGCCGCGGGGCGAAATGCGCGCGTGGCCGGCCCGGGCCGAGACAATTCCCTTGAGGCATTGGCCGCGCTGGCCTAACAGACTGGCCTGAAAGGCGGGCCCGCGGCGCGGGCCCGGGCAAGCATGCACCCGGACGGCACGACACAGGAGACCCGACCATGAGCCTCAACACCTTCGGCCATCTCTTCCGCGTGACCACCTGGGGAGAGAGCCACGGGCCGGCGCTTGGCGCGACCGTGGACGGCTGCCCGCCGGGCGTGCCGATCGACGAGGCCACGCTGCAGCACTGGCTCGACCTGCGCAAACCGGGGCAGAACAAGTACACCACGCAGCGGCGCGAGCCCGACGCGGTGCGGATCCTGTCGGGCGTCTTCGAGGGGCAGACCACCGGCACGCCGGTGCAGCTGATGATCGAGAACACCGACCAGCGCTCGAAGGACTATTCCGAGATCGCGGCGAAGTTCCGCCCGGGCCACGCCGACATCACCTATTTCCAGAAATACGGCATCCGCGACTACCGCGGGGGCGGGCGCTCCTCGGCGCGCGAGACGGCGGCGCGGGTCGCCGCGGGCGGGCTGGCGCGGGCGGCGCTGGCCGAGCTGGCGCCGGGGATCTCGATCACCGGCTACATGGTGCAGATGGGGCCGCAGGCGATCGACCGGTCGCGCTTCGACTGGGACGAGATCGCGCGCAACCCGTTCTGGTGCCCGGATGCCGAGACGGCCGAGGGCTGGGCGGACTACCTCGACGGGCTGCGCAAGTCCGGCGACAGCGTCGGCGCGGTGATCGAGGTGACGGCGCGCGGCGTGCCGGCGGGGCTGGGCGCACCGATCTACGGCAAGCTCGACACCGACCTTGCCGCGGCGATGATGTCGATCAACGCGGTGAAGGCGGTCGAGATCGGCGAGGGCATGGCGGCGGCGATGCTGACCGGCACCCAGAACGCCGACGAGATCACCATGGGGCCGGATGGGCCGGTCTACAGCTCGAACCACGCGGGCGGCATCCTTGGCGGGATTTCCACCGGGCAGGACGTGGTGGTGCGTTTCGCGGTGAAGCCGACCTCGTCGATCCTGACACCGCGGCGGACGCTGACCGTCACCGGCGAGGAGACCGAGATCGTCACCAAGGGCCGCCACGATCCCTGCGTCGGCATCCGGGCGGTTCCGGTGGGCGAGGCGATGATGGCCTGCGTGATCCTCGATCACCTGCTGCTGCACCGCGGCCAGATCGGCGCGAACCGCGGGCATATCGGCTGAGGCCGGGCCCGGGCGCCTGCCGTCCGGCTTCGGTGACCTGAGGCGGGCGATCGGGCGCGGGCGTCTCGCAGGGATGCCGCCTCATGATGCCGCTGTGCGGAGCATCTGTGGTGGCGCTTTCGGCGGCGGCCCGTTCTGGCGCGCCGGACCGGGGCGTCAGAATTCTTCCCAGCTGATGTCGTCTCCGGCGGCGGCGCGCAGCGGGGCGGCCGGGGTCGGCGGTACGGAGGGGGGCGCGGGGGCGAAATCCTCGATCGGCGCGGCGAGCGGGGTCACCTCGGAGGCATCACTATCAAGGGCGCCGGTGAAGCGGTTGAGCTGCGAGAGGAGCCGGTCCGCCTCGCTGTTGAGCTGATCGCTCGCGGTGCTGGTCTCGCCCACCATGGCGGCGTTCTGCTGGGTGACCTTGTCGAGCTCGGCGACGCCGACGTTGATCTCCTGCAGGCCGGCCGCCTGTTCCTTCGCGGCGGTGGCGATCTCGGCGACGAGGTCCGAGACCTCGCTCACGTTGCGCACGATGTCCGACAGGGCGGTGCCCGTCTCCTCGACGAGTTGCCCGCCATCCTTGACCTGCTGCGAGCTGTTGGAGACCAGCGCCTTGATCTCGCGCGCGGATTCCGAGGCGCGCTGCGCCAGCGAGCGGACCTCGGAGGCGACGACGGAGAAGCCCTTGCCGGATTCCCCGGCGCGCGCGGCCTCGACCCCGGCGTTCAGCGCGAGCAGGTTGGTCTGGAAGGCGATGTCGTCGATGACCCCGATGATCTGGGTGATCTGGTCGGAGGAGGCGGCGATCGAGCCCATGGCGGCCAGCGCCTTTTCCATCACCGCGCCGCCCTCTTCGGCACGGCGGCGCCCCTCACCGACGCGGCGGTCGGCATCCTCGGCCCGCTCGGCGGCGGCGCGGACGCTGGAGGAAAGCTGTTCCAGCGCGGCGGCGGATTCCTCGAGCGTGGCGGCCTGGACCTCGGAGCGGCGCGACATGTCGCGGGACATCGAGGAAAGCTCCTTGGAGTTGCGCTGGACGGTGTCAGCGGAGGCGCGCAGAGACTGGACGAGCGTGCCGATTCCCTCGGCGAGCGCATTGAAGTCCTCGCACAGGCGCACCGCGCTCTCGTCGACGCTGGCCCACTCCGCGGCGGCCAGTCTCTGCCCGGTCTCGCCGCGCGACAGGCTGCCCATCGCGGTTCCGAGCGACTGGAAGAGCTCGACCCGGCGCTCGTTGGCCGCACGCTCCAGCGCCGTGCTCTGCTCCGCCTGAAGCAGGCGGTTGCGCAGTTCCTCGAGGTTGCGGGCGATCGATCCCGCCTCGTCGCCGCGCTCCTGCTCCTCGATCTCGGTGGCAAAGTCGCCCTGCGCGATTCGCTGCACTGCACCGGCGGCGGTCTGGAAGGGGCGGGCGAGCAGCTTGCCGAAGCCGAGAACGCAGGCGAGGGAGAGGGCAACCGCCACCGCGTTCGCCGTGACCAGCATGATGAAGCCGGTCTCCACCGCCTCGGTCGCGCGCTGGTCGGCGCGCGCCGCTTCCTGCTGCAGTTCGTCGCGCATCGCGATCACCTCACGCCGGGCGCGATCGACGGTGGGCAGCAGGACCGTGCTGATGTGGTTGTCGCGCTCGAAGAGGGTGAAGCCCGGGATCGTCAGCGTGTCGATCTGCGGCACCAGACCCTTGGCCATCGCGGCGACGGACTGGAGGCGGGTGAGCAGCTCGGGCCGCTTGTCGTCGGGCGAGGTGGGGGAGAGGAAGGCGTCGGCATTCTCGTCGACCAGCGTCTGCAGGGCGAGCAGATCCTCGCGCAACTCGTTCAGCGGCTCGGTGCCGCCGTGTTCGAAATGCAGGATCGCCATGCCCGAGTGGTCGATCCGCCCCTGGACCGTCATCAGCACCGTGCTCTGGCGGCGCAGGTCGTTGCCGAAATCGAGACTGTCGGACATGCGCATCTGGATGAACCCGGAGGCGAGCGCCAGGGCCAGCGTCAGCAGCATGAAGACCGATCCGAGGATCAGCAATTGAATGCGGATGGAGAACCTGCTCATGACCCATTCCTGCTCGAGACATGGCGCGGGGTGCGCCGGACATGCCTTCGCTAGCAGGGGGGAGTAAACAAACCCTTCGTGTCCGCCGGGATCGGACGGATTTCGGTCGAAATCCCGCGCCGGGGCACCGGCCGGAACGGGACACGCCCCCGCGATCGCTCGCGGGGGCGTGCCTTGTGCGCGGGTCCCGGAGGGGACCTGTTACATGTTGCCGCCGAGCAGCGCCGCGTTGCCGCCCGAGGCGGTGGTGTCGATGCAGACGTGGCGCTCGGCGCGGGCGTGGCCCTTGTCGGGGGCGCCGGTGATTAGCGTCAGGATCGGCCCGTCGCGGCGCGCGAGCGCCTGGCGGTAGGCTGAGCCCTGCGTCGCGTCGCCCCACCAGAGCGCCGCCGAGATGCCCTCGAGCGTGGTCAGCGTGTCGGGCGCGACCTTGCCATGGGCGGTGACCGCCACGCCGCCAAGCGCGCGGATCGCCTCGGCCTGTGCCTGCGCGGCCTCCTGTCCCGGGCCCATGCAGAGCACCGGCTCGCGCGCCAGCGTCATGTACTGGTTGGCCTCGCCGGTCGGGCCGGGCAGGTCCTTGCGCTCGGGCTGCGGAGCGCAGCCGGCGGTCTTCAGCGCCTGCTCGATGCGGGCCGGAACCTCGTCGGTGCCCCAGGCCGAGCCCGCCTGCGGGGCGGGATGGGCGCGGAAGCGGTCGACGTAGAGCGGACCGCCCGCCTTGGGCCCGGTGCCCGAGAGCCCCTCGCCGCCGAAGGGCTGGCTGCCGACGATGGCGCCGATCTGGTTGCGGTTGACGTAGATGTTGCCGGCGTGGACGCGCTCGGTCACGTGCTGCACCCGGTCGTCGATCCGCGTCTGCAGGCCGAAGGTGAGGCCGTAGCCGCGGCTGTTGATCGCGTCGATCACCGCGTCGAGCTCGTCCGAGCGGAAGGTGACCACGTGCAGGACCGGGCCGAAGATCTCGCGCTCGAGCTCGGTGATGCTGCCGAGCCGGATCAGCGCCGGGGCGACGAAATGGCCCTCGGCGGGGACGTCGATCTGTTTCAGCAGGCGGCCCTCGGCGCGGGCGGTCTCGACATGGGCGAGGATGCCCGCCTTGGCCTCGGCATCGATCACCGGGCCGAGGTCGGTCGAGAGCAGCCACGGGTTGCCGGGCTTCAGCACGTCCATCGCGCCCATCAGCATCTCGGTGAAATGCGGGGCGATGTCCTCCTGCACGTAGAGGCAGCGCAGCGCTGAGCAGCGCTGGCCGGCGGACTGGAAGGCCGACTCGACGATGGCGCGCACGGCCTGCTCGGGCAGGGCGGTGCTGTCGACGATCATCGCGTTGAGGCCGCCGGTCTCGGCGATGAAGGGCGTGCCGGGCTCGAGGTTTGCGGCGATCGCGCGGTGGATGATCTGCGCGGTCTCGGTCGAGCCGGTGAAGGCGACACCCTTGACCGCCGGGTTCGACGTGAGCGCGGCGCCGACGTCACCGGCACCCGGCAGCAGCTGCAGCGCGGTGGCGGGCACGCCGGCCTCGAGCAGCAGCTCAACCGCGCGGTAGGCGATGAGCGGGGTCTGCTCGGCGGGCTTGGCCAGCACGGCATTGCCGGCCGCCAGCGCGGCGGAGAGCTGGCCGGTGAAGATCGCCAGCGGGAAGTTCCACGGGCTGATGCAGGCGAAGACGCCCTGCGGCGCGGCGCCATCCGTGCGGGCGGCGTAGTAGCGCAGGAAATCCACCGCCTCGCGCAGCTCGGCCACGGCGTCGAGCTGGGTCTTGCCGGCCTCGCGCGAGAGCAGGGCGAAGACCTCGCCGAAGTTCGCCTCGTAGAGATCGGCGGCCTTGTTCAGGATCGCGGCGCGCTCTTGCGGCGTGGCGCTCCACGGCCGCGCGGCAGCAGCGGCTGCAGCCACCGTCTCGGCGCTGGCCCAGGTGATCTTGCCGGTCAGCTCGAGCGTGGCGGGGTTCAGCACCTGTTCGGTCGCGCCGACGGGCGCCTCGCAGGCGAGCAACGGGCCGGCCTGCCAGACATGGCTCTCGAAGGGCGCGCGGGCCTCCTCGATGCGCTCGAGCGTCGGGCGGTCGGTCAGGTCGAAGCCTTCGGAGTTGGCGCGCTCGGGGGCGAAGAGCTCGGGTCCACGGGCGAGGGCGCGGCTGTCCTCGGCGAGGAACGGGTCGGCGGCCACGGCCTCGGGCGGCACGCTCTCGTCGACGATCTGGTTCACGAAGGAGCTGTTGGCGCCGTTCTCCAGCAGGCGGCGGACGAGGTAGGCCAAGAGGTCACGGTGCGCGCCGACCGGCGCGTAGATGCGGCAGCGGGTCTTTTCCTGCTCGTGCACGATCTCGTGCAGGCGCTCGCCCATGCCGTGCAGGCGCTGGAACTCGAAGCTGTCGCGGTCGGTCCCGGCCATCTCGAGGATCGCGGCGACGGTGTGCGCGTTGTGGCCGGCGAACTGCGGGTAGATGCGGTCGGTCATGCCCAGCAGCTTGCGGGCATTGGCGATGTAGGAAATGTCGGTGTTGTGCTTGGCGGTGAAGACGGGGAAGTCGCTCAGGCCCATGACCTGCGCGCGCTTGATCTCGCTGTCCCAGTAGGCGCCCTTCACGAGGCGCACCATCATCTTGCGGTCGAGCCGCTGCGCGGTGGCATAGAGCCAGTCGAGCGTCTGGCTGGCGCGCTTGCCATAGGCCTGCACCACCACGCCGAACCCGTCCCAGCCGGCGAGCGTGGGCGCGGCGAGCGCCGCCTCGATCACGTCGAGCGAGATGGCGAGGCGGTCGGCCTCCTCGGCGTCGATGTTGAGGCCGATCTTCGCCTTGGCGGCCATCTCGCAGAGCTCGACGAGGCGCGGCACCAGCACCTGCATGACGTCGGCGTGCTGGCCTTCCTCGTAGCGGGCATAGAGCGCCGAGAGCTTGACCGAGATGCCGGGGTTGTCGCGCAGGTCTTCGGTCTTTGCCGCCTTGCCGATGGCGCGGATCGCGTCGGCATAGGCCTTGAAGTAGCGCAGAGCGTCGGGCTCGGTGCGGGCCGCCTCGCCCAGCATGTCGTAGCTGTAGGTGTAGCCCTTGGCCTCCTGCTGTGCACCGCGCTTCATCGCGCCCTCGATGGTCTCGCCCAGCACGAACTGCGCGCCCATCTCCTTCATCGCGCGGCCGACGGCCTTGCGGATCACCGGCTCGCCGAGGCGGCGGATGGCCGTGCGGAGGTGGCCGACCGGGCCGGGGCGCTGGTTCGGGTCGAGCACCTTGCCGGTCAGCAGCAGCGCCCAGGTCGAGGCGTTGACCAGCGGCGAGGTCGAGCGGCCCATGTGCTTGCCCCAGTCGGAGGGGGCGATCTTGTCTTCGATCAGAGCGTCGATGGTCTCGGCGTCCGGTACGCGCAGCAGCGCCTCGGCGAGGCACATCAGCGCGATGCCCTCGTCGGTCGAGAGGCCGTACTCGGCGAGGAAGACCTCCATCAGCCCCGGCTTGGCGCTGGCGCGGATGGCGCGGACGAGCTCGGCACCCTTGGCATTGATCCCGGCGCGCTCGGCGTCGCTCAGGTCGGCGAGGGCCCGCAGGCGGGCGATGGTCCCGGCCTCGTCGGCGTAGGTTGCGGCATCCATCTCGGCGCGCAGGTCGGACAGGGTGTCGTAAGGCATGGTGATCTCCGGACGTTTGCCCTATGATATCCCATCGCTGAAAGTCGCTTTTCCCGAAGATGATATTTTTGAAAGGCAGGTTCTCCGAAAATGATGGAAGTCACGATGCAAAACGTCACGGACGACTTCGACAGGTTCGACCGTGCGATTCTCACCACCCTGGCCGAGGAGGGGCGGCTGTCGATCACCGAGCTCGCCAAGCGCATCGGCCTGTCGAAGAGCCCCACACAGGCAAGGCTCCGGCGGCTCGAGGATCTCGGCGTCATCCGTGGCTACCGCGCCATTCTCGACCCGATCCAGCTGGGGCTCGACCATGTCGCCTTTGTCGAGGTGCGCATGTCGGACACCCGCGAAAGCTCGCTCGATGCGTTCAACAAGGCCGTTACGGCGATCCCCGAGATCGAGCAAGTGCATTTGATTGCCGGGAGTTTCGACTATCTTCTGAAGGTGAGGACCGCGGACATGCGCAGCTACCGGCGGGTTCTGGCCGAAAAGCTTTCGACGCTGCCGCATGTCTCGACCACATCGACCTATGTCGCCATGCAGGCGGTCAAGGAGGACGGGCTGGCGGAGATCACCGACTGACGCGGGTCGACTGACGCGGGCCGCTCCCGCCCGCCCGCGCTGCCGCTGCCCCGGCACATTCGGGCAGAAAGGAGTGTTGTCATGGTGTTGCGATGGATTCTCGGGGCGCTCGTGGTGGCGTCCGGCCCGGCCGGGGCTGAGGAGTTGCCGGTCTATGTCGACCTCGGCTGCGAGGATGCCGAGCTGGCGCTGACCCTGCAGGGCGACAGCGGCACGCTGCATTTCAGCGGCGCCGAGATGCCCATGGCGCGGGCCCGCACCGCCTCGGGGGTGAAGTTCGACTCCGTCGACGACCCCGAGACCCACGTCTGGACCCGCGGCGACGAGGCGATGGTGCGGATCGCCGGGCAGGATTTCAGCAATTGCCGGGTGGACCGCGTCACGCAGGTGACCGAGGTGCGCTGGACCCTCGCGAGCGTCGACGGGCACGCGCTGGAAGGCAGCGCCCCTGAGCTGAGCTTCGGCGAGGATGGCTCGGTCGCGGGGCGGATCGCCTGCGGCACGCTCGAGGGCAGCTGGGAGTTCGAGGAGGGGCTCCTGCACATCGCGGCCGAGCCCGCCGCGAGCGAGACCTGCGCCCCCGGGGACGGCGCGCAGGACAAGGCGCTGCTGGCGGCGCTCGGCGCGGTGACGGGGCTGGGCTTCTCCCCCGACGGCGCGCTCGAACTGCGCGCGGGTGACGTGACGCGTATCAGCGCCACGCAGTGAAGCTGGCCTCTGGTCAACCGCCTGAAGATGCGGCAGACAGGGCAGGGGCCCGCGTGGTGGAATGGTAGACACAGGGGACTTAAAATCCCTAGCCGCATGGCGTGCCGGTTCGAGTCCGGCCGCGGGTACCACGGCTAGAGAGCGCAGCGCGGCTGCGCCGGAAGCCCGTTCAAAGCGCGCGTGGCGAACGTGCCAGAGAGGGTCGTGCCCTCCCGGGTCGGGAAGGCACGGGGGCGGGTCACACGTCGCGGTCAGTTGCCGATCATCGCCCGGATCCGCGCGGATTTCTCGGCATCGCCGTCCTCGCCGTTGATGATCGCCAGCGCATCGCCCATCTGCTGGCCGGTCATCATCGAGACCTCGTCGGGCGTCACGTATTGCTCGATGAGCGCGATCTGCTCCTCCGAGAACGTCGTCGGCGCGGTGCCGCCGCCGCCCGCGATGAACTCGATCTGGGAGCGCTTCTCGGCATCGGAATCCGAGCCGTTGGCGGCGGCGAAGGCGGCCTCCACCTGCGCGTCGCTCAGCATCGAGACGTCGACATCCGGCGCGTAGCGGTTGATCGCCATGGCCTGTTCGTGCGTGGCCTCGGCAAAGGCCGCACCGGCGGCAAGGCCGCTGACCGCGAGGATTGCAAGGAAACGTGTCATCTGGTCCTCCCCTTTCTCGGGACATGTTCGTCAAGTCGGGTGGTGGTCGTCGCTGGAACCTGTCCGGTCGGCGCGTTGCGGGACCGGGAACTCGGGACGTCCGGGACGCGCGGCGGGCAGATCACCCGGCGTCCCTGCGGGAGACCGGCAGGCACGCCGTGCCACGAAGGGGAGGTAGCCCGCGACGGCGCCTCGCCCAGTGCCGCGCCGGTTTCGGCAGGGGGCCGCCGACCGTGGCGGGACAGCCCGGGCCGGTGCCGGGAACGAAAAAGCTAACCCTGCGGAAGCGAATCTGCCTATCTTGGACCAATTGATTGAAATTCATGGAGTTGGCGGTGGCGGCACAAGGGCTCCACCCATCGGCTCCGGACCACATTCCGGGATACGTGGCCGGCGCGGATGGCAGTGATGTATTGTTCACGGCGATGACGGTTTTCGGAATCGTGCTGATCATCGGCATTGGCGTCCTCTACCTGACGCTGCATTCCATTCCCGAACGCATGGCGCACAAGTCGAGCCACCCGCAGCTGCAGATCGTCGGCATTCTCGCCCTGATCGCGCTCTTTACCCACAACAACATCTTCTGGGTCGCGGCGGTGCTGGTCGCGGGCTTCCAGTTCCCTGACGTGATCTCGCCGCTGCAATCCATCGCGCGCTCGCTGGCGAAGCTCACCGGTCGGCCGGTCGAGGAGGAGATCCCCGAGGTCTCGGATGCCGGAGCGCCCGAGGTTGCCTTCCAGCACCGTGACGGGGAGGGCTGAGCATGCTCGAAGCCATCCTCTGCTCGCTGGTCTCGCTGCTGCCGGACTACCTCTACCGCCGCTATGGGCAGGGCAAGCGGTTCGGGCACGAGCTGACGCTCTTCTCGGTATGGTACGAGCTGCGCTGGGGGCTGACGGTCTGGATCTTCCTCACCGTCTCGCTGATCACCGTGCTCTTCTACTACCACCCGGCCAGCATCTCGGTGTCGTCCTACTTCCGCACGGTGACGATCCTGCCGCAGGTCAGCGGGCGGGTGTCGGAGATCTACGTGAAGAACAACCAGGAGGTCGCGGCGGGCGATCCGCTGGTGCGGCTCGACGGGCTCTCGCAGGAGGCGCAGGTGGACGCGGCGCTGGCGCTGGTGACGGAGACCGAGGCTTCGGTCAAGCTTGCGCAGACCGACCTTGCCCGCGCCGACGCCGGCATCGCGCAGGCCCGCGCCGCGCTTGCACAGGCACAGGACGAGCTCTCGCGCAACGAGACGCTGCGCGACCAGGGCTCGAGCGCGGTGCGGCTGGCGGAAATCCAGCGCTTCGAGAACATCGTCGACCAGCGCAAGGCGCAGCTGCGGGCGGCGGAGCTCGAGAAGGAAGCGGCGCAGCAGCAGATCGACGACGTGCTTCCCGCCAAGCTCGAGAGCGCGCGGGCGCAGCTTGCGCTGGCGCGGGCGGAATTCGACAAGACGCTGATTTCCGCCGGGGTGAACGGGCGGATCGAGCAGCTGGCGCTGCAGGTCGGGGATTTCATCAGCCCGCTGGCGCGGCCCGCGGGCATCTTCGTGCCCACCGGCGCCGGGTCCGAGCGCTTTCAGGCGGGGTTCAACCAGATCGCCGCGCAGGTGATCCACCCCGGGATGGTCGGCGAGATGGGCTGCATGAGCAAGCCGCTCGACATCATCCCCATGCTGGTGACCGAGGTGCAGGACGTGATCCCCTCGGGGCAGCTGCGTCCCTCGGACCGGCTGGTCGACCCGCAGGACGACGTGCGGCCGGGCAGCATCCTCGTCTACCTCGAGCCGCTCTACACCGGGCAGCCGACGAACGTGCCGCCCGGCAGCAGCTGCATCGTGATGCTCTACACCGACAACCACCTCCGGCTCGAGCACGAGGAGATGGGCACGCTGAAGCGCGTCTTCCTGCACGTGGTCGACACGATCGGCGTTGTGCACGCGGCCGGGCTGCGGCTGCGCATGCTCTTCATGCCGGTGCAGACGCTGGTCTTCTCCGGCGGGCACTAGCTGGGATCAGGCCGGGACGGTGGCCTGCGGCAGGGCCTCGAGATGGGCCAGCACCTCGGCCAGCGGCAGCACGTCGGCATAGCGCCGCCCCATGTCGCCGAGGTTGGCGGCGTGGGTCTGCGCGTCGTGGTCGCCGCAGCATTCCTCGGGCAGGATCACCCGGAACCCGTGCGAGAAGGCGTCGATCACCGAGGCGCGGATGCAGCCAGAGGTGGCGCAGCCGGTGACGATCACCGTGTCGACGCCCTCCTGCGTGAAGAAACTCGAGACGCCGGTCTGGAAGAAGATCGAGGGCGCGCGCTTGATGACATGCGTGTCGTAGCCGGGGTCGGAGATGCGCGGGTCGAGCTCGCAGCCGGGCGTGCCGAGGATCCAGTTTTCGACGTCGGTAATCTTCCAGCGCAGCGCGTCGCGGGCCGAGCTGTAGCCGGTGACGCAGCTGGCGACCGGCAGCCCGGCCGCGCGGGCCGGGGCGAGTAGCCGGGTCGTCGCCTCGACCGCCGCGTCGATGCGGGCGCCGCCGCCCATCGGGAAGGACGGGTCGGTCAGGCTGCGCTGGAAATCGACGACGACGATGCCGCAGCGGCGGCCGAATCCGATCGTTCCCGCGCCGAATCCTAGCGCGGCGTAGCGGGTGAGCATGTCCATTCCTGGCCCCTTTACAGCATAAGTCCGGACAATCTGGCGGGTGGACGGGGCGGGCTGTCAAGCCGCAGTGCAGCGTGCCAGACGGAAGATTTGCCGCGCGCGGCAGGCTGCCCATTGCACAAGCGACTGGAATCGATATGAGTGCGAGCTATGCTGCAGGTGCGTAACTGAAGGCCTTAGTTATGCATAGGATGCATACCCGCCCTGCGGGGCGGATCTCCGTCTGGCCGCGGCGGCCGAGTCCCGCGTAGATGACCCCAAGTACGCCGCGGCCCGGCGGTGCGGGATATTTCTCCGCCAGAGCAGCGCGCCGCGCGAGCCAATGGAGGACTCCCTTGAACACCCACGCCCGTATCGCCTTTCCCGACCTTCGCTCGAAAGCCATGAGCGCCGAGGATGCCGCCACGCTGATCCACGACGGCATGACCATCGGCATGAGCGGCTTCACCGGCTCGGGCTACCCGAAGTCGGTGCCCGTCGCGCTGGCGGCGCAGATCGAGGCGGCGCATGCGGCGGGTGATCCGTTCCGGGTGAAGGTGTTCACCGGCGCCTCGACCGGGCCCGAGCTCGACGGCGCGCTGGCCAAGGCGAACGGCATCGAGTTCCGCCTGCCGTACAACTCCGATCCCATCGCGCGCGAGCAGATCAACTCGGGCCAGATGAACTACGTCGACATGCATCTCAGCCAGGTCGCGCCGGTGGTCTGGGAGGGCTTCCTCGGCAAGCTCGACATGGCGGTGGTCGAGGTCTCGGGCATCACGCCGGAGGGCGACCTCATCCCCTCGACCTCGATCGGCAACAACAAGACATGGCTCGACCAGGCCGAGAAGGTGATCCTCGAGGTCAACCACTGGCAGAGCCACGCGCTCGACGGGATGCACGACATCTACTACGGCACGGCGCTGCCGCCGAACCGCGTGCCGATCCCGCTGGTGCGCCCCGATGACCGCATCGGCCAGACGCATTTCCGCATCGATCCCTCCAAGGTCGTCGCCGTGGTCGAGACCGAGGCGCCGGACCGCAACCTGCCCTTCGCCGAGCCCGATGCCGTGGCGCAGGCCATCGCCGGGCACCTGCTGGAGTTTCTCGGCCACGAGGTCGCGCGGGGCCGCCTTCCGGCCAACCTGCTGCCGCTGCAGTCGGGCGTCGGCAACGTCACCAACGCGGTGCTCTCGGGCCTGATGGACTCGCCCTACCATGACATGACCGCCTTCACCGAGGTGGTGCAGGACGGGATGCTGGACCTTCTGGACGCGGGCAAGCTGCGCATGGCCTCGGCCACGGCCTTCTCGCTCAGCCCGGCGGCGGCCGAGCGGTTCAACCGCGACGCGCTGCGCTACCGCGACAAGCTGATCCTGCGCCCGCAGGAGATCTCGAACCACCCCGAGCTGGTGCGCCGCCTTGGCTGCATTGCGATGAACGGGCTGATCGAGGCGGACATCTACGGCAACGTGAACTCGACCCACGTGATGGGCTCGCGCATCCAGAACGGTATCGGCGGCTCGGGCGACTTCGCGCGCAACGCGTACCTGTCGATCTTCATGACGCCCTCGACCGCCAAGGGCGGCAAGATCTCGGCCATCGTGCCGCAGGTGGCGCATGTCGACCACATCTCGCAGGACGTGCAGGTGATCGTCACCGAGCACGGCCTGGCCGACCTGCGCGGTCTCGCGCCGCGCCAGCGCGCCGGCGTGATCATCGAGAACTGCGCGCACCCGGACTTCAAGCCGATGCTGCGCGACTACTACGCGCGGGCGCTGCAGGGCTCCTTCGGCAAGCACGCCCCGACGCTGCTGGACGAGTCGCTGAGCTGGCACCAGCGCTACGTCGAGACCGGCTCGATGAAGTAGGGCGGGTGCCGTCCTGCCCCAAACAGCAGAAAGCCCGGCCATTGGCCGGGCTTTCGCGTTTCCGGAGGGGCAGGGCCCTCAGATGAATTCGGCCTGCGGCATGCCGAGGATGTGGAAGCCGCCGTCCACGTGCAGGATCTCGCCCGTGGTGCAGGCACCCGCGTCCGAGACGAGGTAGACGGCGGTGCCGCCCACGGCCTCGAGCGTCGCGTTGCTGCGCAGCGGGGTATTCTGCTCGGTGAACTTGTAGGTCTTGCGCGCGCCGCCGATCGCCGCGCCCGCAAGGGTCTTCATCGGGCCGGGCGAGATCGCGTTGACGCGGATGCCGTCCGGGCCGAGGTCGTTGGCGAGGTAGCGGGTCGCGGATTCCAGCGCCGCCTTGGCCACGCCCATCACGTTGTAGTTCGGCACCACCTTGACCGAGCCGTCGTAGGTCAGCGTCAGCAACGTGCCGCCGTTCTCGGACATCAGCGGGTAGGCGCGGCGCGCCACCTCGATGAACGAGTAGCACGAGATGTCCATCGAGTTCTTGAAGTTGGCGCGGCTGGTGTTGAGGAACCGGCCGGTCAGCTCGGACTTGTCCGAGAAAGCGATGGCGTGGACCACGAAGTCGATGGTCGGCCAGCGCGCGCCGAGCTGCTCGAAGGCGGCGTCGAGCGAGGCGTCGTCGGTGACGTCCACATCGACCATGAAATCCGCGCCGATGCTCTGCGCCAGCGGCTGGAGCCGCTTGCCGAAGGCCTCGCCCTGGTAGGTGAAGGCAAGCTCCGCCCCCGCCTCGTGCAGTGCCTTGGCGATGCCCCATGCGATGGAGCGGTCGTTCGCCACCCCCATGATCAGCCCGCGCTTGCCCTTGAGAAGCTCGCCCATGTCCGTCTCTCGCCTGTTATTCTTGATATTTGCTCAGCAGCATCGAACCGTTGGTGCCGCCGAAGCCGAAGGAGTTGGTCATTACCGTGTCGAGCCCCGCGTTCTCGATGAGGCTGGTGGCAATCTCTTCGGGTTTCAGCGCCGGGTCCAGTGTCTCGACGTTGATCGAGGGTGCGATGAAGTCGTTCTGCAACATCAGCAGACAGTAGATCGCTTCCTGCGCGCCGGTGGCGCCCTGGCTGTGGCCGGTCATCGACTTGGTCGAGGAGACCAGCGGCGTGCTGCCGGCGCCGAAGACGCGGCGTACCGCCTCGATCTCGCCGACGTCGCCGACCGGGGTCGAGGTGCCGTGGGCGTTGATGTAGCCGACCTTGCGGTGCTCGGGCAGGGTCGAGAGCGCGAGGCGCATGGCCCGCTCGCCGCCTTCACCCGAGGGGGCGACCATGTCATGGCCGTCGGAGGTGGCGGCATAGCCGGTCACTTCCGCGTAGATCTTCGCGCCGCGCGCCTTGGCGTGCTCGAGTTCTTCGAGGACGACGATGCCGCCGCCCGCCGAGATCACGAAGCCGTCGCGGCCCGCGTCGAAGGCACGCGAGGCCTTGGTCGGCGTGTCGTTGTACTTCGAGCTCATCGCGCCCATGGCGTCGAAGAGGCAGGAGAGCGTCCAGTCGAGTTCCTCGCCGCCGCCGGCGAACATCACGTCCTGCTTGCCCATCATGATCTGCTCTGCGGCGTTCCCGATGCAGTGCAGCGAGGTCGAGCAGGCCGAGGTGATCGAGTAGTTGATGCCCTTGATCTTGAACGCGGTCGACAGGTTCGCCGAGATCGTCGAGCACATCGCCTTGGGCACCGCGAAGGGGCCGACGCGCTTGGTCGCGCCCGAGCTCAGCACGGTCTGGTGCGCCGCGAGCAGGGCCGAGGTCGACGGGCCGCCCGAGCCGGCGACGAGGCCGGTGCGCGGGTTGACGACGTCGCTCTCCTCGAGCCCCGCGTCGGCGATCGCCTGGCTCATGGCGATATGGGCATAGGCGGCGCCCGGGCCCATGAAGCGCAGGGTGCGCTTGTCGACATGCTGGGTCACGTCGAGGTCGATGGCCCCCGCGACCTGGCTGCGGAACCCGTGTTCCTTCATCTGCTCGTTGGCGGTGATGCCGGAGCGTCCCGCCTTCAGCGAGGCGAGGACTTCTTCGGCATTGGTGCCGATGGACGAAACGATGCCCAGTCCGGTGACGACGACTCGACGCATGGGAAACCTCCCTCTCAGCTCTCGGAAAGAGCGACTTTCATGTCTTTGACCTGGTAGATGACTTCGCCATCCGCCTCGACGATGCCGTCGGCGACACCCATGGTCAGCCGGCGGGTCTGCACGGCCTTGGTGAAATCGACCTTGTAGGTCAGCATCTTGCGGTCCGGGCGGACCATGCCGGTCAGCTTCACCTCGCCCACGCCGAGAGCGTAGCCGCGGCCCAGCCAGCCGCGCCAGCCGAGGTTGAAGCCGGTCAGCTGCCAGAGCCCGTCAAGGCCGAGGCAGCCGGGCATGATCGGGTTGCCGGGGAAGTGGCAGTCGAAGAACCAGAGGTCGGGCGTGATGTCGAATTCCGCGACCACATGCCCCTTGCCGTGCAGGCCACCGTCCGAAGAAATCTCGGTGATGCGATCCATCATCAGCATGGGCGGCGCGGGAAGCTGCGCATTGCCCGGTCCGAACAGCTCGCCGCGCGCGCATTTCAGAAGATCTTCCTTGCCGAAGCTGGTGGGATAATCGGCCATGCAGGCGCGCCCCTTTGTCCTTAGTTTCAGGTTGCGCCCCCTCTATCATCGCGAAACCGCGCCATGCAAGCCTGCGCATCGCCGTGTCACCTTGCGGCCGGCGCCGCCGCATGATTGGATTTCCGTTTGAAAAGGGCGCTGGTGCACCTTTATATACAGTCTGTGAAGCTAGGTAATTGGACTGAGCAATGACTTCCGACGCCATCCAGAGGGGCAGCGACTGGTTGAACCAGGCAGGGCTGAGGCCGACGCGGCAGCGCGTGGCGCTCGCGGCGCTGCTCATGGGCGACGGCAGGCACCGCCATGTCACCGCCGAAAGCCTCTTCGCCGCGGCCCAGGCCGAGGGCGAGAGCGTGTCGCTGGCCACGGTCTACAACACGCTGCGCGCCTTCTGCGACGTCGGGCTGATCCAGGAAGTCACCGTCGACGGCAGCCGCAGCTACTTCGACACCAACACCCATGACCACCCGCATTTCTTCTGGGAAGACGACGGGCATCTGACGGACGCCCCGTCGGAGGACCTGATCATCGCCAAGCTGCCGAAGGCACCAGACGGGGCCGAGATCGCCTCGGTCGACGTGGTGATCCGCCTGCGCCGGAAGTGAGCCGCGGCTGAGGCCGCACCGGCAGGGGCGCTGCCCCTCTTGGCCTTCGGCCAATTCACCCCGGCGTATTTTTCAAGAGAAGAAGCAGAAGGCACCTTGCGCGCGTCGGGGAACCCCGCGCGCGGCGGCGGCGTTTTCCGGACAACCGGAAGAGGAGCCGACCATGAGCCGCAAACTCACACTTCAGTCGATCGAGCCGCTGACCCATGACGTGCACCGCCTGGTGTTCGACCGCCCCCCGGGGCTCGCGTTCGAACCCGGGCAGGCCATGGACATGGCGCTCGACCGCGACGGCTGGCGCGAGGAGCGCCATCCCTTCACCATGACCTCGCTGCCCGGCGAGGACCACTTGGAATTCGTCATCAAGTCCTACCCCGAGAGCGCCGAGGGCCATGCCGGGATGACCGCGCGCATCGGTCGCATGTCGCCCGGCGACAGCGTGCTGGTCGAGGAGCCCTGGGGGGCGATCGAGGACCGGGGCGACGGCGTCTTCATCGCCGGCGGCGCGGGCGTCACGCCCTTCATCGCCATCCTGCGCCGGAAGCTCGAGGCGCGGGGCACGCTCGAGGGCAACACGCTCGTCTTCTCCAACAAGGCCGAGGCGGACATCATCCTGCGCGGGGAGTTCGAGGCGATGCCCGGGCTCAAGTCGGTCTTCGTCGTGACCGGCGAGGAGGAGAGCCCGCACTACCGCGAGCGCATCGACGGGGAGCTCCTGGCGCAGCTGGTCGAGCCGGGCCGGGATCTCTGCTACGTCTGCGGGCCCGACCCGATGCTCGATGACATGACCGGGGCGCTGCGCGGGATCGGGGTGGACGAGGCGCGCATCGTCACCGAGGAGTTCGACTGACGGTGCGGCGCCGGGGCTAGAACCACTGTCCCGGCTCCATCAGCCCGAGGTCGAGCAGCTGGCGGGAGTGCCACTCGAACCGGGCGGAGTTGCGCCAGCGGAAGCTCGCGATGCCGTCGCTCGAGCCGGGGTTGCGCTTCAGCGCCTTTGCGGTGCGGAACGAGGCGAGCGCGGCGGTCAGGTTGTGGTGCCAGGGGCAGGCGTAGGTGTTGTATTCCTCGACGTTGAAGGTGTGATCGTCGCGCAGCCCGAGGCTTTTTGCCGCGCGGAAGAGCGCGATGCGGTCGATCTTGCGCCGCTCCTTCGGCACGTGCTCGTCGAAGCGCCAGCGCAACCCGCCGAAGAAATCGAGCTGCCGCTCCTTCGGGTGGCCGCGGTTCGCCGGGTCGGGCCGCGCCAGCGCGTAATAGCCCGAGCGGTCGAGCCAGGCGTCGTCGAGCGAGACGGCGTCGGGCGCGGCACCGAGATCCCCGGCGTAGAGGTCGATCACGTAGGTCAGCATCGCGTCGCGCCGTTCCTCGCCATGGAAGGCCAGCATCTCGGCAATGCTGCGGGTCTCGCAGAACGGGTAGAAGAGGAACTCGGCGTTGTAGCAGTAGAACATCCAGCATCCGGGCGCGGCGGAGGCCACCCGCGAGACCGCCCGCGGCACCGCTCCCGGCGCGTGCGGGTCGAAGTCGATCCGAAGGACGCGCTCGGCGACATCGGGGGCGAGCGCCAGGTGGCGGGGCATGAACATCAGGACGGGGGCGAAGCCCAGCTGCATGTGATGGCGCGCGGTGGTGTCGACCTCGGCCTGGTCCTCGCAGAAGATCATCGCCAGCGGGCGCTGTGCCGGGCCCTTGCCCAGCCCCGCCGCCTGCCGTTTCAGGAACTCGTCCAACCCGCTATACTGCATCCGCTCTTCGCCCGGCGTTTTGCCCGGACAGTCGGGGAAAAGCCCGCGCATTGCAAGACGGGGCGGTTTTGCGCTATGCGCACGCCCTGAACCGCCGCACCGGAGTCCTCCCATGTCCCAGCCGAAGAAGCTCTTCATCAAGACCTACGGGTGCCAGATGAACGTCTACGACAGCGAGCGCATGGTCGAGGCCCTCGGTCCGCAGGGCTACGTCGAGACGCAGAGCCCGGAAGACGCGGACATGATCCTGCTCAACACCTGCCACATCCGCGAGAAGGCGGCCGAGAAGGTCTATTCCGAACTGGGGCGGCTGCGGCATCTCAAGGAGGAGAAGCCGGGCCTCAAGATCGGCGTCGCGGGCTGCGTCGCCCAGGCAGAGGGGCGCGAGATCATCCGGCGCCAGCCGCTGGTCGACATCGTCGTCGGCCCGCAGAGCTACCACCGCCTGCCCGAGCTCGAGGCGCGGGTGGCGCAGGGCGGGCGGGCGCTCGACACCGATTTCCCCGAGGAGGACAAGTTCGAGAAGCTGGCCGCGCGTCCCAAGGCCAAGCGCGGGCCAACCGCCTTCCTGACCGTGCAGGAGGGCTGCGACAAGTTCTGCGCCTTCTGCGTGGTTCCCTACACCCGCGGCGCCGAGGTCTCGCGCCCTGCCGCGCGCGTGCTCACCGAGGCGCGCGACCTCGTCGAGCGCGGCGTGCGCGAGATCACCCTGCTGGGGCAGAACGTCAACGCCTACCACGGGCACGAGAAGGGGCTTGCCGGGCTCATCCGCGACCTCGCGAAGATCGACGGGCTCGAGCGCATCCGCTTCACCACCTCGCACCCGAACGACATGGACGACGCTCTGATCGCCGCCCATGCCGAGATCGGCAAGCTGATGCCCTACCTGCACCTGCCGGTGCAGTCCGGATCGGACCGCATCCTCAAGCGGATGAACCGCCACCACAGCGCCGAGAGCTACCTGCGGCTGGTCGAGCGGCTGCGCGCGGCGCGGCCCGACCTGCACCTGTCGGGCGACTTCATCGTCGGCTTCCCTGAAGAGACCGAGGAGGACTTCCGGGCCACGCTCGACATCGTCGAGGCGGTGCAATACGGCTCGGCCTTCTCCTTCAAGTATTCCGAGCGTCCGGGCACCCCGGCCGCCGAGCGCCCGCAGGTCTCCGAGGCTGAAAAAGACGACCGGCTGCAGCGCCTGCAGGCGCTTCTGGGCCGCCAGCAGCGCGCGCTGCAGGACGCCATGGTCGGCCGCGAGGTCGGCGTGCTCTTCGAGAGGTCCGGCCGCCACCCGGGGCAGATGAGCGGCAAGTCCGACTACCTGCACGCGGTGCACGTGACCGGCGAGGGTCTTGCCGCCGGCGACCTGCGCCGGGTGCGCATCCTTTCCTCCGGCACCAACTCGCTGAAGGGCGAGCTGGTCTGATCGCGACTCGCGCCGTATTTTTGCCACAGGTCCGGGGTCTTCTTGGGTGATTGGCCTCGCGTCGGCGACAATGTGCGCTGATTGACGTGGGTGAGTGGCTTTTGGACACAATATATGGTGGTTTCCCCTTCACAGGCTGGAAATTGCTGATACTCTCCCGTCGCGTAAGGGGTTTGCCTCGGGTGCGAGATCAGTCGCGCCGGAGCGCCATTGGGTATCAACATCGAAGGGGACAGAGGCTGTGGCGACACGCTTTTCCAAGGCCCTCCGCGGCGTTCTGGGGGCAGCGGCGGTTCCCGCGCTGGCCCTGACCGGGCTCGCCGCCCCGGCGGCGGCTGCCGCGGACGGTCTCAACACACCGATCATTTCCACGCAGAACACCCGCACCATCCGCGGCGAGCGCTACATTCCGGGCATCTCGCTTTCGCCGGACGGCTGCGAGATCTGGGTGATGGACGACGGCGCCGAGGGCTATGCCGTTTCGCGTGTGACCCGCGACGGCCGTCCGGTCTGCCACGAGGTCAACGTCTGCGGCACGCTGAAGGCGGACCAGTATTTCGCCACCGACAGCTACCGCATCTACCCGCAGAGCCGCGGCCGCCTCGAGGAGTTCTTCCGCAACTCCACCGCCTTTGGCTACATCATCGTCGGCCACACCGACTCGCGCGCCAGCAACGCCTACAACGACCGGCTGAGCCTCAACCGTGCCAACTCCGTGGCCTCGGTGGCCCATGCCACCGGCGCCCGCGTGATCGACGTGCGCGGCTATGGCGAGAACTACCCGGTGGCGACCAACAGCACCGTCGAGGGCATGGCGCAGAACCGCCGTGTCGAAATCCTGTGCGTGCGCTGAGGGGGACCGGACCGATGACCTTCGCCAAACTCACCCTCGTGCTCGCCGCCGTCTCGGGCCTTGCCGCCTGCGACATGCCGATCGGCGCCGACAAGAGCCGGGACGTCAACCTGATCGACCGCAACGACCTGTCGCAGATCCGCTGGGGCGTCTGGGTCGATCCCGACGGCTGCGACAACTGGATCGCCGATGACGGCGTCGAGGGCTACCTCGCCCGCCGTCTCGACAAGTACGGCAAGCCGGTCTGCTCCGGCATCGCCCCGCCGACGGTCGCCACCGGCGACTTCAAGCAAGGGGCCACCTCGGTGATCGGGGACCCGCTCTGAGCCCCCGGCTCCCATACCAATGCCAACGGCCGCGCGGTGCCCACCGCGCGGCCGTTTTGCTTCATTCCTCCCGCCACCGGACCGAAGCTGCTTGACCTGAGGCCCCGGGGCTTGGCACCATCAACTTGCACTCAAGCGCAGGAGACATGCGTGAACACAGGCATCCTGACCGAAGCCATCCTGGAATTTCCGGACAACCGCCTCCTCATCGATCTGTGCGGCGAATATGACCGCAACCTCACCGACATCGAAGCCCGAACCGGGGTGCAAATCCTGCGCCGTGGCAACCTCTTGGCGCTGCACGGCCCGGCCGAGGCGCAGGACGCCGCGCGCGAGGTGCTGAACGCGCTCTACCAGCGGCTCGAGCAGGGGCGCACCGTCGGACGCGGCGACATCGACCGCGAATTCCGACTCGCCCCCGAAGAACAGGAAACCGGTGACCAGCTCGAGATGTTCTCGGGCGGCAAGGTCGAGATCAAGACACGCAAGAAACTCGTGGAGCCGCGCACCGACGCGCAGAAGGCCTATGTCCGCTCGCTGTTCGAGCACGAACTGGCCTTCGGCATCGGCCCGGCCGGCACCGGCAAGACCTATCTCGCCGTCGCCGTCGGCGTGAACCTCTTCATCACCGGACAGGTCGACAAGATCATCCTCAGCCGCCCGGCGGTCGAGGCGGGTGAGAAGCTCGGCTACCTGCCCGGCGACATGAAGGACAAGGTCGATCCCTACATGCAGCCGCTCTACGACGCGCTGAACGACTTCCTGCCCGGCAAGCAGCTGGCCAAGATGATGGAGGAGAAGACCATCGAGATCGCGCCGCTCGCCTTCATGCGCGGCCGCACCCTGTCGAACGCCTTCGTGGTGCTCGACGAGGCGCAGAACGCCACCTCGATGCAGATGAAGATGTTCCTCACCCGCCTCGGCGAGGGCAGCCGCATGGTGATCACCGGCGACCGCAGCCAGGTCGACCTGCCGCGCGGGGTGATGTCGGGCCTGCAGGACGCCGAGCGCCTGCTGACCCACATCGAGAAGATCAGCTTCAACTACTTCACCTCCGCCGACGTGGTGCGCCACCCCCTTGTGGCGAAGATCATCGAGGCCTACGAGAAGGACGCGGAGCGCGGGGCCTGACGGCGCCCGCTGCTTCGTCCAGTCTCACACAAACCGGGGGTCCGGGGGCGGCGCCCCCGGCTTGCACACATGGCTCAGCTGACCGATACGATCATCGAGGACGACCGCTGGGAGGAGGCCGGGCTCGAAGACCTCGCCGAGACCGCGGCGCGTGCGGCGCTGGAGCATCTCGGCCTCGATCCGGACGGGTTCGAGATCGCCGTGCTGGCCTGCGACGACGCCCGCATCGCCGAGCTGAACGCCGAGTTCCGCGAGAAGCCGACGCCCACCAACGTGCTGTCCTGGCCCTCCGAGGAGCGCGGTGCCGAGACCGAGGGCGACACGCCCGAGCTGCCCGAGGCGGAGGAGGGGCCCTTCGCCACCGAGCTCGGCGATCTGGCCATCGCCTACGAGACCTGCGCGCTCGAGGCGCAGGAGGCGGGAAAATCGCTCACCGACCACGTCACCCATCTCGTCGTTCATGGAACTTTGCATCTTCTGGGCTATGATCACGTGCGTGACGGCGATGCGACGCTCATGGAAAATATCGAGACGGAAATACTTGGCAAAATGGGTATCGCGGACCCATATTCGTCTGACCTCTGAGAGACACAGGATCAAAAGGACCGATGGGAGACAACGACGGCTCGTCTAATGCAGCGCAAGGCGCGCAGGAAAACGAGCAGATAGACAGGCCTCCGGGCTTCTTCAAACGCATTTTCTCGGGCCGTGCCAATGGCATCGGCGAGGAAGGCGAACCGGGGCAGGATCTCGTGGCAGCCTATGAGCGGCCCGTACATGGCATGATGAACCTCCGGCGCATGCGCGTCGAGGACGTGGCGATTCCCAAGGCGGAAATCGTCGCCGTGCCCGACACCCTCACCAAGGACGAACTCGTGACGGTCTTCCGCGACAGCGGCATGACCCGCCTGCCGGTCTATTCCGGCACGCTCGATACGCCCGTCGGCATGGTGCACCTCAAGGACTTCGCCCTGCTGCACGGCTTCAACGGCCACGGCGAGGAGTTCGACATGAAGAAGATGCTGCGTCCGCTGCTCTTCGTGCCGCCCTCGATGCCGATCGGCGTGCTGCTCACCAAGATGCAGACCGAACGCCGGCACATGGCGCTGGTGATCGACGAATACGGCGGGGTCGACGGGCTCGTGACCATCGAGGACCTGATCGAACAGGTCATCGGCGAGATCGAGGACGAGCACGACACCGAGGAAGGGCGCAACTTCTTCCGCGAGAAGTCGGGCAGCTGGCTGGCACTCGCCAAGACCCCGCTGCAGGAGTTCGAGGCCGCGACCGGGCTTGCGCTCACCGATCCCGACGAGATCGACGAAGAGGAGATCGACACGCTGGGCGGCCTGGTCTTCATGCTCGCCGGGCACGTGCCCGCGCGCGGCGAGGTGATCCCGCATCCCGACGGCATCGACTTCGAGGTGGTGGACGCGGACCCGCGCCGCATCAAGCGGCTGCGCGTGCGCCCCTCCGCGCCGGCAAAGCCCGACGGACCCATCGCGACCCCGGCGCTGCTGCCCCCGGCGAAACCCGAGGGTGTGGCGCAGGTGAACGGCGGCGAAGCCGGAGCCGCGCGTGGCTGAACCGGAGGTGCGGCCGGGTGAAGGGCTGGCAGAGGCGCGTCGCGACATGACCTCCCCGGTCTCTGACCGGGCTGCGCGGCTGCTCACGGGCCGCTTCCGGCTGCTTCCGGCGCTGGCCTGCGGCGGCATGATGGCGCTGGGGCAGGCACCGTGGAACCTGTGGTTCGTGGCGCTTGCCGGGCTCGTGCTGTCGATGGCGCTCTTCTCGCTGCAGCGCAGTTCCCGCGCGGCGCTGGTCATCGGCATGGGCGTGGGCACGGGCTATTTCGGCCTTGCACTGAACTGGCTGACCGAGCCCTTCCAGGTGGATGCCGCGGTAACCGCCTGGATGGCCCCCTTCGCGCTCTTCTTCATGGCGGCCGGGCTCGCGCTCTTCTGGGGCGTGGCCTTCTGGGGCGCGGCGCAGGCACCCCGCGCGCGCCTCTTCGCGCTCGTCGTGGCCTGGACGCTGGCCGAGCTGGCGCGCGGCTATCTCTTCACCGGCTTCCCCTGGGGGCTGGTCGGCTACCTCTGGGAGCCGACCGACGCCATCCAATGGGTGGCCTGGACCGGCTCCTTCGGCCTTACCCTGGTGACGCTCGGGCTGGCGGCGCTTCTGGCCTGCGCGCTGCGCGGCGCGTTGAAACCGGCGATCGCGGGCGTGGCGCTTCTCGGGGCGCTGCTCTGGGGCGGGGCGCAGATGGTGCCGCCGCTGCAGGATCTGGGCGGGCGGCCGGTGGTGCGCCTCGTGCAGCCCAATGCGGCGCAGACCCAGAAATGGGACCGCGCCTACGTGCCGATCTTCTTCGAGCGGCAGGTCGATTTCACCGCGGCCCCGCCGCAGGACGGGCTGCCGCGCCCCGAGCTGATCGTCTGGCCCGAGACCGCGGTGCCGCGGCTGCTGGAAAACGCCGGGGCCGAGCTCCGGGTGATCACCGACGCCGCCCTGCCGGGCCGCGTGGTGCTCGGCATCCAGCGCAGCGAGGGGTACGACTACTACAACTCGCTGGCGCTGGTCTCGCAGGGGCCGAAGGTCGAGGCGGTCTACGACAAGCACCACCTCGTGCCCTTCGGCGAGTACATGCCCTTCAAGGAGCTCTTCAAGCACATCAACGTCAGCGGCATCGCGGCGCGGGCCGAGGGCGGCTATTCCGCCGGGCCGGGGGCCAAGCTGCTGGACCTTGGCGGGCAGATGGGACTGGCGCTGCCGCTGATCTGCTACGAGGCGGTCTTCCCGCAGGACCTGCGCGCCGCGGCGCGGCCCGAGCTTCTGCTGCAGATCACCAACGACGCCTGGTTCGGCAATTTCTCCGGACCCTACCAGCACCTTGCGCAGGCGCGGATCCGGGCGATCGAGCAGGGGCTGCCGCTGCTGCGCGCGGCCAATACCGGCGTCTCGGCGGTGATCGACGGGGCGGGGCGGGTGCTGAAATCGCTGCCGCTCAACGAGGCGGGCTTCATTGACGCGCGCCTGCCGCCGCCGCTGCGGGTCACGCTCTACAGCCGCACCGGGGACCTGCCCCTGCTGGGCCTGCTCGCGCTTCTGATGCTGTTTGCTTTTGTGCCGCGCCGCCGCAATTTCGATTGACGCGCCTAGTCGTGCAGCGTAGCCAGAGTCAGTCATATCCCTGTCACAACGGCTTCCTGGCGTGACAGCTGGTACCTAATGGAGCGCTTATGTCCCGACAGAATTATATCTTTACCTCGGAATCCGTCTCCGAGGGGCACCCCGACAAGGTGTGCGACCGCATTTCCGATGCCGTGCTCGACGCGCTGCTGGCGGAGGATCCGCTGGCGCGTGTCGCCTGCGAGACCTTCGCCACGACCAACCGCGTGGTGATCGGCGGTGAAATCGGCCTTACCGACCAGGACAAGCTGCACGACTACATGCAGCACATCCCCGACATCGCGCGGGCCTGCATCAAGGACATCGGTTACGAGCAGGACAAGTTTCACCACGCGACCTGCGAGGTGACCAACCTGCTGCACGAGCAGTCCGCGCATATCGCGCAGGGCGTGACCGGTGCCGGCAACCGCGACGAGGGCGCGGGCGACCAGGGCATCATGTTCGGCTACGCCACCAACGAGACGCCCGAGCTGATGCCGGCGCCGATCCTCTACTCGCACGCCGTGCTCAAGCGCCTCGCCGAGGTGCGCAAGTCCGGCGCCGAGCCGATGCTCGGGCCGGATGCCAAGTCGCAGATCTCGGTGCGCTATGTGGGTGGCAAGCCAGTCGGCGTGACCTCGATCGTGCTGTCGACCCAGCACACCGACGAGGGCCAGACCTCGGACGACATCCGTGCCATCGTCGAGCCCTACATCCGCGCCACCCTGCCCGAGGGATGGATCTGCCCCGAGACCGAGTGGTGGGTGAACCCGACCGGCAAGTTCGTCATCGGCGGGCCCGACGGTGACGCCGGCCTCACCGGCCGCAAGATCATCGTCGACACCTACGGCGGCGCGGCCCCGCACGGCGGCGGCGCCTTCTCGGGCAAGGATCCGAGCAAGGTCGACCGCTCGGCCGCCTATGCCGCGCGCTACCTTGCCAAGAACGTGGTTGCCGCGGGTCTGGCCGAGCGCTGCACCGTGCAGCTCTCCTATGCCATCGGCGTCGCCAAGCCGCTGTCGATCTACGTCGACACCCACGGCACCACCGGCGATCTCGAGGCCGAGGCGATCGAGCGCGCGATCCCGCGGGTCATGGACCTGACCCCGCGCGGCATCCGCACCCATCTCGAGCTGAACAAGCCGATCTACCAGCGCACCGCCGCCTATGGCCACTTCGGCCGCGCGCCGGACGAGGACGGCGGCTTCTCCTGGGAGCGCACCGACCTTGCCGAGGCGCTGAAGCGCGAGGTCTGAGGCCGGGCAAATCTCTTCGAAGAGATTTGCAAATCCGGTCGACCGGATTTGGCTGGGAAATATGTCGCGGGCCGGAGGGAAACCTCTGGCCCGCGCCGCTTTTTTCGACTGACCTATGGTCAATCCCCGTGCCGCGTGCCATGCCAGCGGCATGGATTTGTGGATTGCCGTCACCCTCTCTGCCGCCTTCTTCCAGACCTTGCGCTTCATGCTGCACAAGGTGCTGAGCACGGGCGGGCTCACGGCAACCTCCTCGACCTTCGCGCGCTTCGCCTATGCCGCCCCCGCCGCCGTGCTGGTGGTCGGCGGATACCTGTTCGCCACGGGGCAGGGCTGGCCGCAGCTGGGCGCGAACTTCTGGGCCTACGCGCTCTTCGGCGCGCTGGGGCAGATCCTCGCCACGGTCTTCGTCGTGGCGCTGTTCCGGCAGCGCAATTTCGCGGTCGGCATCACCTTCAAGAAGACCGAGGTGATCCAGACCGCGCTCGTAGGCCTTGCGGTGCTGGGCGAAAACATCTCGGCGGCGGGCTGGGGCGCGATCCTCGTCGGCCTCGTCGGGGTGCTGCTGCTTTCGGAGACGCCGGGCCTCTCGGGCAACTGGCTGCGGCGCATGGGCAGCCGGGCGGTGGCGCTCGGCCTCGCCTCGGGCTTCTTCTTCGCCATCTCCGGCGTCGGCTACCGCGGCGCCTCGCTCGAGATCGCCTCGGACGTGCCCTTCCTGCGCGCCGGCGTCACGCTGGTCTGCGTGGTGCTGTCGCAGGCGATCGGCATGGCGATCTGGCTCAGGCTCTTCGAGCCGGGGCAGATCACCGCGGTCTGGCAGGCACGGCGCACCGCGATCTGGCTCGGCCTCACCTCCATGGCCGGGAGCCTGTCGTGGTTCACCGCCTTCACGCTGCAGACCGCCGCCTACGTGCAGGCGCTGGGGCAGGTCGAGCTGATCTTCTCGCTCATGGCCTCGGTGCTCTTCTTCAAGGAGCGCATCACCCGGCGCGAGCTGGCGGGCATCGGATTCCTCTGCCTGTCGGTGTTCATCCTCGTTCTGGTGCTCTGAGCGCCGCTTCCGGGTTGCACGCGGGGCGGGGGGCTGACATTTTCCGCGCCAAACGAGGAGTCCGTCCCATGTCCTTCACCCTTGCCACCTGGAACATCAACTCGGTCCGCCTGCGCGAGCCCATCGTCCTCAAGCTGCTCGCCGAGCACGGGCCAGACGTGCTGTGCCTGCAGGAGACCAAGAGCCCGGTCGACAAGATCCCGCTCGAGCAGTTCGCGGCGCTTGGCTACACCCATGTCGTGGCGCGCGGCCAGAAGGGCTACAACGGCGTCGCCATCCTGTCGAAACTGCCGCTGCTCGACGCCGGGGACCAGGACTTCGCCACGCTCGGCCATGCCCGCCACGTCGCGGGCAGGCTCGAGAACGGCGTCACCATCCACAACTTCTACGTCCCCGCCGGCGGCGACGAGCCGAACCGCGAGATCAACGAGAAGTTCGGCCAGAAGCTCGACTACCTGACCGAGATGCGCGACTGGTTCCACGCCCACGCGCCCGAGAAGTCGATCCTCGTCGGCGATCTCAACATCGCCCCGCGCGAGGATGACGTCTGGAGCCACAAGGCGCTGCTGAAGATCGTCTCGCACACGCCGGTCGAGGTCGAGCACCTCGCGCAGGTGCAGGACGCGGGCAAGTGGGTCGACATCACCCGGCAGGACATCCCCGAGGGGCTGCTCTACTCGTGGTGGTCCTACCGCGCGCGCGACTGGGACGCGGCGGACAAGGGGCGGCGGCTCGACCACGTCTGGGCGACGCCCGACATCTCGAACGCCGGCCACGGCTCGCGCATCCTTCGCGACGCGCGGGGCTGGGAGAAACCCTCGGACCACGTGCCGGTTTTCGCCAGCTTCGACCTCTGAGCCACAGAAGCGCCCGGACCTGCGACAAGTCCGGGCGCTTGCGGAACAATCCGCGATGCGCTCTGGTTGAGGCGGGGCCCGGACATGGTTCCCGGACGCAGCATCGGAGCGCCACGCATGGGCTCGAACACCACGATCTTTGCCGTCCTTCTGGCAGTTGTCCTGCCAATGCTGGTGGCCTT
The DNA here is from genome assembly GCF_040409955.1 of Salipiger sp. H15. Classification (NCBI taxonomy): domain Bacteria; kingdom Pseudomonadati; phylum Pseudomonadota; class Alphaproteobacteria; order Rhodobacterales; family Roseobacteraceae; genus Salipiger; species Salipiger bruguierae. The sequence goes on along the minus strand of NZ_CP123384.1, from coordinate 690,163 downwards.
CGCCGTCTGGCGCGCGATCACCACCGCGCGCACGCCGCAGGGGGCGGCGGCCTGGACGGTGTTCCTGCTGGCGGCGCCGTGGTTCGCCCTTCCGGCCTACATGTTCTTCGGTCAGCACAAGCTCAAGGGCTACCGGGTCACCCGGCGCAGCAGCCGCCTCGTGCGGCGCGAGATGAATGCCTTCAGCGCCGACTACCCGGCCGCCGGCTCCGATCCCATGCGCTACCGCGCCTTCGAGCGGCTGGCGGCCATGCCGGCGGTGGGCGGCAACTCCGCCGAGCTTCTGGTCGACGGCGAGGCGACCTTCGACGCGGTCTTCGCGGCGATGGACCGGGCGCAGCACTACCTGCTGGTGCAGTTCTACACGATCGCCGAGGACGGCGTGGGCAATGCCATGGCCGAGCACATGATCGCCGCCGCCGCGCGCGGGGTCGAGGTGCGGCTGATCTTCGACGGGGTGGGCAGCTACGGGCTGCCATCGCATTACCTCAAGGCGCTGCGCGACGCCGGGGTGCAGGTCGTCGATCCCGCCAACGCGCCGGGCCCGACCAAGCGCTTCCAGATCAACTTCCGCAACCACCGCAAGACGGTGATCATCGACGGGCAGGAAGGCTTCATCGGCGGGCACAACGTCAAGGACGACTACCTTGGCAAGAACCCGACCTTCGGCCCCTGGCGTGACACGCACCTGCACCTGTGCGGCCCGATGGTGGCGCAACTGCAGATCGTCTTCGCCGAGGACTGGCACTGGGCCACGGGCGAGAGCATCGGCGGCGGGCTGAACTGGCGGCCCGACAGCGCCGAGGCGAACCTCACCGGGCTGGTGCTGCCCTCGGGCCCGGCCGACGACATGGACACCGGCGCGCTCTTCTTCATCTCGGCACTGGCCGAGGCGCGTGACCGGGTGTGGATCGCCACGCCCTATTTCGTGCCCGACCAGGACGTGCTCTCGGCCCTCGTCAGCGCGGCGCTGCGCGGCTGCGACGTGAAGGTGCTGGTGCCCGACGCGATCGACCACTACCTGCCCTGGCTTGCCGCCCATGCCTTCTTCGACGAGGTCCGCGCGGCGGGGGTCGAGGTGCTGCGCTACGAGGGCGGCTTCGTGCACCAGAAGGTGGTGCTGGTGGACGACGACCTTGCGGCGGTGGGTTCGGCCAACCTCGACAATCGCTCGTTCCGGCTCAATTTCGAGACAATGGCAGTGATTTTCGACCGCGGCTTCGCGTCGCGGGTGGCGAAGATGCTGGAGGCCGATTTCACCAGCGCCTACAAGATGGAGAAGCCGCTGAGCGCGCATCCGCTGTGGGTCCGCGCCGCCGCGCCCTTCGCGCGGCTGCTGGCTCCGATCCTGTGAAGGTGTCCGCCATGTCGTCTGCTTCCTCCTCCCCGAAACGCGCCGCCGCCGCCGCTCCGAAGGCCGTGCTCAAGGTCGCGAGCTACAATATCCGCAAGGCCATGGGCATCGACCGCCGCCGCGATCCGGCGCGCATCCTGCACGTGATCAACCAGATCGGTGCCGACGTGGTGGTGCTGCAGGAGGCCGACCTGCGGCTCGGGCCGCGGCCCGCCGCGATCCCGCGCTTCCTGATCGCGCAGGAGACCGATTACGAGGTCGTCGCCCTTGCCCGCAACGACGTCAGCCTTGGCTGGCACGGCAACGCGATCTTCGTGCGCAAGGGGCTCGAGGTGTCCGAGACCCGGCGCTTCGAGCTTCCCGGGCTCGAGCCGCGCGGCGCGGTGATGGCGCGGGTCGAGGGGGTGAACGTGGTCGGCGCGCATCTCGGGCTGCTGCGCCGCTTCCGGCTCAAGCAGATGTCCGAGATCCGCGACCAGCTGGGCGAGCTGCGCGCCGAGGCGGCGATCTTCGGAGATTTCAACGAATGGTCCGACGTGCGCGGCTACGAGCCCTGGGAGCGCGACTTCACCCTCACCCTGCCGGGCCGCAGCTACCATGCCTCGCGCCCCTTCGTGGCGCTGGACGGGATCGCCTACGGCAGCGCGCTGGCGCTCGACGATGCCGGGGTGGAGGAGGGCGGCGCCGCGCGCCGGGCCTCGGACCACCTGCCGATCTGGGCCCAGCTGTCGCGCCGGGGCTGAGCCCGCCGCCGCGCCCTACGCCGCGCCGGTCTTGCATCGCGGCAGACCATGCGCCATGTAACACGCCAAGCTAACCGCCGCAGCGGAGGACAAGATGCTGGAACTGGGCAAGACCGAGGCCCCCAAGGGCGATCTCATCAAGGATGTCAGCGAAGCCGACTTCATGGCCGAGGTGGTGGACGCCTCGCAGGAAGTTCCGGTCATCGTGGACTTCTGGGCGCCCTGGTGCGGCCCCTGCAAGCAGCTCGGCCCGGCCCTCGAGGCGGCGGTCACCGAGGCCCGCGGCGCGGTGCGCATGGTCAAGGTCAACGTCGACGAGGCGCAGATGATCGCGGCCCAGCTGCGCATCCAGTCGATCCCCACGGTCTATGCCTTCTACAAGGGCCAGCCGATCGACGGCTTCCAGGGCGCGCTGCCGCCCTCCGAGCTGAAGGCCTTCATCGCCCGCGTCGTGCAGGTCTCGGGCGGGGATGCCTCGGGCGGTCTCGACGAGGCCGTGGCCACCGCCGAGGAGATGCTCGAGCAGGGCGCGGCCGCCGATGCGGCGCAGATCTTCGCCGCGGTGCTCGAGGAGGATCCGAAGAACGCCAAGGCCTATGCCGGGATGGTCGCCTGCTATCTCGCGCTCGGCGAGATCGAGCAGGCCGAGGCGGTGCTGAACGGCGCCCCGGCCGAGATCTCGAAGATGCCCGAGCTGGAAGCGGCCCATGCCAGGATCGAGCTGGCCAAGCAGGCCAGCAACGCCGGCCCGGTGGCCGAGCTGACCGCCCGGGTCGAGGCCGATCCCGCGGACCTGCAGGCCCGGTTCGACCTCGCGCAGGCGCTGCACGCCAACGGCCAGACCGAGGCCGCCGTGGACCAGCTGCTGGACCTCTTCCGCCGCGACCGCGAGTGGAACGACGGCGCCGCCAAGACCCAGCTCTTCACCATCTTCGACGCGCTCAAGCCGAACGATCCGGTCGTGCTGAACGGGCGGCGCAGGCTGAGCTCGATGATATTTGCCTGAGCGCCGATGCGCCCTAGCTCGCAGGTCATGGTGAGACGAACCGATCTTCCGGGACTCATCCCGGTCTTTCCGCTGCCCGGGGCCCTGCTGCTGCCGCGCTCGCGGCTGCCGCTGCACATCTTCGAGCCGCGTTATCTGGCGATGCTCGACGATGCGCTGAAGAGCGATGCGCGGCTGATCGGAATGGTCCAGCCCACGGGCAACGGCCCGGCGGAGCGGCCCGCGCTGCAGCGCATCGGCTGTGCCGGGCGGATCACCCAGTTCTCCGAGACCGAGGACGGGCGCTACATGATCACCCTGTCCGGCCTGTCGCGCTTCCGCGTGATGGAGGAGGTCGACGGCTTCACCCCCTACCGCCGCTGCAAGGTGAGCTGGGACGGGTTCGAGCACGATCTCGACCCGCACGCGGACAGCGACGAGACATTCGACCGCGCCGCCTTCCTGCGCCTGCTGGACCGGTATTTCGATGCCCGAGGCCTTTCGGCGGACTGGGACACGCTGAAGGACGCCGAGGACGAGCTGCTGATCAACTCGCTCTCGATGTTGCTGGATTTCGTGCCCGAGGAAAAGCAGGCGCTGCTCGAGGCGCCACGGCTGGCCTCGCGCCGCGAGACGCTGGTGACGCTGATCGAGTTCGCCCTGCGCGGCGGAGAAGAGGACCTGATTCAATGACCGAAGACACCCTGACCTTCGACCGGCACATGCTCGAGGCCCTGGTCTGCCCGGTGACCCACGCGGTGCTGGAATACGATGCCGAGCGGCAGGAGCTGATCAGCCGCAGCGCGGCGCTGGCCTTCCCGATCCGCGACGGCATTCCGGTGATGCTGATCGACGAGGCGCGCCGGCTCGACGACTGAGCCCGGACGGACCGCGGCGCGGGCGAGGGGCCAGCCCCTCGCGCTCCCCGGCGTATTTTCAAAGAGAAGAAAGAAGGAGGCGCGGGCCGGGCGGGGCCGCGCCTCCTGTCGTTTCAGACCTCGAGCGCGAGCGCGCGGGCGAGGATCGCCGGGTCGACGTTGCCGCCCGAGATGGTGCAGATCACCGCGTCGCCCTCGATCTCGCCCTTGCGGAAGAGCGCCGCGGCCAGCGCCACGGCGCCGCCGGGCTCGGCGACGACCTTGAGGTGGCGTACCGCGAGTTGCATCGCCTTCAGCACCTCTTCCTCGCTGACCGCGAGGCCGGGGCCGCAGAGACGGCTGAGGATCGGGAAGGTCAGGTAGCCGGGCTGCGGCGTCACGATGGCGTCGCAGATGTTGCCGCCGAGCGCCGGGTTGCGCTGGATCGAGCCCGCCGCGAGCGAGCGCTTCACGTCGTCGAAGCCCTCGGGCTCGGCCGGGCGCACGCGCAGGCCGGGGGCCTTTGCCTCGAGCGCCAGCGCGATGCCCGAGGTCAGCCCGCCGCCGCCGCAGCAGACCAGCACGTCGGCCTGGGTCACGCCTTCCTCGGCCGCCTGCTCGGCGATCTCGAGCCCGCAGCTGCCTTGCCCCGCGATCACCTCGGGCTCGTCGAAGGGCTTGATCAGCGTCAGGCCGCGTTCCTCGGCGAGTTGTGCGCCGAGCGCGTCGCGGTCTTCCTTCTCGCGGTCATAGAGCACGACCTCGCCGCCGAGGCCGCGGGTGCCGGCGATCTTTGCCGCGGGCGCGTCGGCGGGCATGACGATGACCGAGGTGATGCCGAAGCGCCGCGCCGCCTCGGCAATGCCCTGCGCGTGGTTGCCCGAGGAGAAGGCGATGACCCCCTTGGCGCGGACCTCCGGGTCGAGACCCGAGACCGCGGCCCATGCGCCGCGGAACTTGAAGCTGCCAGTGTGCTGCAGGCATTCCGCCTTCACCAGCACGCGGCGCCCGGCGATCTCGTCGAGGAAGGGGGAGGAAAGCAGCGGCGTGCGGCGGGCGTGGCCCTTCAGCCGCCCGGCGGCGGCCTCGATGCGGGTGATGTCCATGGGGATCCTCGGCTTGTCGATGTCGGGCAGACCCTGTGCCGGGGCGCGGGCCCTGTCAACCAGTTGCCAGCCGGGCGCGGGCGTGGCGAGATGGCGGCATGATCGAGCGCCGTCACGAGCAAAACGGGGTGCGCTCGCGGGCGCTCTACTCGGCCTGCGGGGCCTATCGCTACGGGCTCGAGCGGGCCTGGGGCGGGGCGGGTGGACAGATGGTGCTGTGGATCATGCTCAACCCCGCCAGCGCCGACGAGCGGTGCAACGACGCGACGCTCGAACGCTGCGAGCGCCGGGCGCGGGCGATGGGTTTCGGCGGCATGCGCGTCGCCAACCTCTTCGCCTTCCGCGCCGGGACGCCCGCCAAGCTGCGCTGCGCCGCCGCCCCGGTGGGGCCGGAGAACGACGCGCTGCTGCTGCGCTGGCACGCGCAGGCGCGCATGACGCTGGCGGGCTGGGGCATGCATGGCGCCTATCTCGGGCGCGGCGCGGAGATCGCGGCGCGGCTGGAGGGGGAGGTGCATGTGCTGGGGCTCACCCGGGACGGGCACCCGCGCCACCCGCTCTACCTGCCTTACGCGGCGCAGCCCCGGCCCTGGCTGCGCGGTCCCTAGCCCGGTGGCGGTCAAGGCGTTGTTAACCTTGTGCCGCGATTGGCTTTGGTTACCGCTGCCTTCCCGGGTCACACTTCGCAAGCGTGCGTGTGGAGAAATGCGATGCTGCTGCTGGCGGGAATGATGGGCATGGCGCTGCTGGGGTCGATCGCGGTCTTTACGCTTCCGGACCCGGAGGCGGAGGCCGAGGATCCGGCGCAGGAAGCCGAGGAGACCGGGGCCGACGACACCTCCGCCAGCTTCGACACGGGTCTTGATGGCGGCCTCGATACGGGTCCCGATCCCGGCGCGGACAGCGGCTCCCAGGCAGAGGACACCGGCCTGTCTGCGGCGGAGCCCGGCGCGGCAGGGGAGGCGGGCCGCATCGAGAGCGGGGGGGCGGGCGATGATACGCTGACCGGCACGCCGTTCAGCGATCTTCTGGGCGGCTTCGGCGGCGATGACCTTGTCGACGGGCAGTCGGGGGATGACGAGCTGCTTGGCGGGGACGGGGCCGATACGCTGCTGGGCGGCGCGGGCAACGACACGCTGCACGGCGATGCGGGAGCCGACCTGCTGCAGGGCGGGCCGGGGGACGACCTGCTCTACGCCCATGACGGCGGCGGCACGCTCGACGGCGGCGAGGGCGACGACGAGGCGCAGGGCGGGCTTGGTGCCGACCTGCTGCTGGGCGGGGTGGGGCAGGATGCGCTGCATGGGCGCGAGGGCGATGACACGCTGATCGGCGGGCTGGGCTCGGACACGCTGTTCGCCGGCAGCGGGAACGACCTGCTTTCGGGCGTCGAACCGGACGGGACCGGCGGGGATGCGGACGGGACGGATTACCTCAACGGCGGCGCGGGGGAGGATACGCTCTGGATCGGGCGTGGCGACGTGGCCAGCGGCGGCGAGGGGGAGGACACGTTTTTCCTTGGCGACTGGATCTCCGGCGGCGCACCCGCGGAGCTGGTGGATTTCGATCCGCAGCAGGACCAGCTGGTGGTCGTATGGTCCGGGCAGGGAGGCGCGGCGCCGGCGCTGGAGCTGCGCGCGAGCGAAACCGATCCGGAGATGACCGAGATCTGCGCCGATGGCGAGGTTCTCGCGGTGCTGCCGGCGGCGGATGTGCCGGGGCTGGAGAACATCGCGCTCGTCGAGGCGCAGCAGGCCGCGCTGCCCGGCCTGGCCTGAGCCCGGCCCGTCCCTTGCCGCGGCGTGGGAAGTTCGGGCTTTCCTTTCGGGCTGAATCGCCCTATACGCGCGCATCCGGCCATGCGGGCCGGACCTCTCCAAGGGCCCTGCTGGACGACATCCCGGCTTGCGCCATTCCTCCAACCTTTGAAGGAGACCCCGATGTCGATCACCGTTGAAGAAAAGAACCGCCTGATGAAGGAATTCGCAACCAAGGAAGGCGACACCGGTTCGCCCGAAGTCCAGGTTGCCATCCTCACCAGCCGCATCTCGACCCTGACCGAGCACTTCAAGACCCACAAGAAGGACAACCACTCGCGTCGTGGCCTTCTTAAGCTCGTGGCTCAGCGCCGCAAGCTGCTCGACTACCTGAAGGGCAAGGAAGAAGCGCGTTACACCGATCTGATCCAGCGCCTCGGCATCCGCCGCTGATCCGATCCGGATACGGAATTCGAGACACCCGCTCCGCAAGGAGCGGGTGTTCTCGTTTCTGGAATGCGGGCGGAGCCGCGTCAGGGCAGGGCGTTCAGTCGCTCCTCGACGAGGAACTTCAGCCCGCGCCTCCAGGCGATGTCGGTATTGCCGCGGATGTCGGTCTGGTAGAGCGCGACGACCTCGCCGCTCTGCGCGTCGCGCACCCGCACCACCACGGTCTGCACCAGCACCGACATCTTCTGCACCGCGCCCGAGAAGCTGAGCTCGGCGCCGAGCTTGCGGGCCATGGCGGCCTCGCAATGGTTGCAGGTGAAGACCTCGCCGTGCTTGCGCAGGTCCTCCGCAAGCGGCGCGGGGTCGATCAGCCGGTAGCGGTGGCTCTGCTCGAGCAACTCGCGGAAATAGTCCGACAGCATGACGATGCGGGCGTGCTCCGCCTCGTTGCGCGCGCCGTAGTCGACCTCCTGGCTGAAGTTGATGAAGCTCATCTCGTGCACGACGACGGGCCTCGGCTCCTCGGCGCGGGCGGCCGGGGCGATCGGGCAGAGCAGCGCGAGGGCGAGCGCGACCTGCCGGACGAGGTGCCTGTGCGGGGACATTCCGGGCTTCCTTCCTTCGCCGGACGGCGCCCAGACTAGCACGGGCGGGGGAAAACGGCGGCTGCGCCTTTCGTATCGCCCCCGGCGCGCTTTGGCCCGTGGCGGGGACTCCGCGCTTATCACTTCCCAAAAGCCGGATTCTCATGTATGCGCGCCCCATCTGAGACGTGACGCCCTCGGCTCCCGGGCACATGCAAGAGGATAGGGAGCGGCGGCAATGGGGCCGCCATGCAAACGGGAGACCCGGAGGGCCGGGAGTGCTCCCTTACAGGATACGCTACATGTTCAACGTAACGACGAAATCCATGCAGTGGGGCGAGGAAACCCTCACCCTCGAGACCGGCAAGGTCGCCCGTCAGGCAGACGGCACCGTCATCGCCACGCTGGGCGAGACCTCGGTCATGGCCAACGTGACCTTCGCCAAGGAACCGAAGCCCGGTCAGGATTTCTTCCCGCTGACCGTCCACTACCAGGAAAAATACTACGCCGCGGGCAAGGTGCCCGGTGGCTTCTTCAAGCGCGAGGCGCGTCCGACCGAGAAAGAGACGCTGACCGCACGCCTGATCGACCGTCCGATCCGTCCGCTCTTCGTCCCCGGCTTCAAGCATGAAGTGCTGGTGATGTGCACCGTGCTGTCGCACGACCTCGTCAACGACCCCGACGTCGTGGCGATGATCGCCGCCTCGGCCGCGCTGACCATCTCGGGCGTGCCCTTCATGGGCCCGATCGCCGGCTGCCGCGTCGGCTTCACCGATGGCGAATACGTGCTGAACCCGACCGTCGACGACATGCAGGGGCTGCGCAGCAACCCCGACCAGCGTCTCGACCTCGTCGTCGCCGGCACCAAGGACGCCGTGATGATGGTGGAATCGGAAGCCTACGAGCTGACCGAGGACGAGATGCTGGGCGCCGTGACCTTCGCGCACGAGCAGATCCAGCCGGTCATCGACCTGATCATCGACCTCGCCGAAGACGCCGCCAAAGAGCCCTTCGACTTCCAGGCGCCGGATTACTCCGCGCTCTTCGACGTCGTCAAAGGCATCGGCGAAGCCAAGATGAAGGCCGCCTACGCGATCACCGATAAGCAGGCGCGCGTCGCCGCCGTGTCGGCCGCGAAGGAAGAGATCAAGGCCCAGCTGACCGAAGAGCAACTCGAAGACGCGAACCTCGGTTCGGCGATCAAGAAACTCGAGTCCGTGGTCCTGCGCTCGGACGTGGTGAAGAACAAGCGCCGCATCGACGGCCGCGCGCTCGACCAGGTCCGTCCGATCGTGTCGGAAACCTCGGTTCTGCCGCGCACCCACGGCTCGTCGCTGTTCACCCGCGGCGAAACCCAGGCGCTGGTCGTGACCACGCTCGGCACCGGCGACGACGAGCAGATCATCGACGCCCTGCACGGCAACTTCCGCTCGAACTTCCTGCTGCACTACAACTTCCCGCCGTACTCGGTGGGTGAAGTGGGCCGCGTTGGTTCGCCGGGCCGCCGTGAAATCGGCCACGGCAAGCTGGCATGGCGCGCGCTGCAGGCCGTGCTGCCGGCACCGACCGACTTCCCCTACACCATCCGCGTGGTGTCCGAGATCACCGAGTCCAACGGCTCGTCCTCGATGGCGTCGGTCTGCGGCGGCTCGCTGTCGATGATGGATGCGGGCGTTCCGCTGAAGGCGCCGGTGGCCGGCGTCGCCATGGGCCTCGTGCTGGAAGACGACGGTGAGTATGCGGTCCTGACCGACATCCTCGGCGACGAGGACCACCTCGGCGACATGGACTTCAAGGTCGCAGGCACCGAGAACGGCATCACCTCGCTGCAGATGGACATCAAGGTCGCGGGCATCACCCCCGAGATCATGAAGCAGGCCCTCGCGCAGGCCAAGGCCGGCCGTCTGCACATCCTCGGCGAGATGGCCAAGGCCCTCACCGAAGCCGGCGAGTTCTCGGTCCACGCACCGCGCATCGAGACCATGCAGATCCCGACCGACAAGATCCGCGAAGTGATCGGCTCGGGCGGCAAGGTGATCCGCGAGATCGTCGAAGTGTCGGGCGCCAAGGTCGACATCAACGACGATGGCGTGATCAAGATCGCCTCGGCCAACGGTGAAGCCATCCAGAAGGCCTACGACATGATCTACTCGATCGTGGCGGAGCCGGAAGAGGGTTCGATCTACAAGGGCAAGGTCGTGAAGATCGTCGATTTCGGCGCCTTCGTGAACTTCTTCGGCAAGCGCGACGGCCTCGTGCACGTCAGCCAGATCGAGAACCGCCGCCTGAACCATCCGTCGGACGTGCTGAAGGAAGGCCAGGAAGTCTACGTGAAGCTGCTCGGCTTCGACGATCGCGGCAAGGTGCGCCTCGCCATGAAGATGGTCGACCAGGAAACCGGCGAAGAGCTGGCAGCGGACAAGAAGGAAGAGACCGCGGAGTGATCCGCGGCCTCGGCCAGTCCTGAAAACGCGAACGCCCCGGCCTGATGGCCGGGGCGTTCTGCTTTTGGCGGAGGGTGTCTTCCGGCGCCTGTGGCGCGGCCCCGGCTCAGTGCAGCAGGACGGGCGCGCGCGGCTGGTCGAGCACGAGCGAGGACGTGTCCGCGCCGGCCCAGAAGCCTTCGAGGTACTGCGCGGGATCGGCCTTCTGCCGCATCTCCTCGGTCAGCGCCAGCAACCCGGTCACCTGGTCCTGCGACCAGCTCAGCAGCAGCCCCGGCGCCGAGATCGCCGAGATCGGCGCGTCCATCAGCGCCACCGGCGGCTCGTCGCGGTGGAAGGCCTCGACCGGGCAGTCGAGCGAGGAGGTCCGGGTCTCGTCCCAGAGCGTGATCTCGTCGAGCCCGAGCGCCTCGAAGTAGGGGATCAGCATCGGTTCGAGCACCAGCGGCAACCAGTCCTCCTCGGGCTTGTAGAGCCCTTCCTGCCGGCAGTGTCGCGCAATGCGCGAGACCAGCGTCGCGTCGAGATCCGGCGGCTCGGCCCCGATCACCCAGAGCCAGACCATGCGCGCGAAATGCCGGAAGTCGCCGACGCCGAGCGCCTGCGCGATCATGTCCCAGCGCACCGGCTGGCCGGTGGTCTTGATGATCTCGTCAAAGGCGTCGGGGGCCTGGTCAGGTTGCGGGCCGCCGAGGCTCTCGAGCAGCGCCTCGAGCTCCTGCGGTGTCGTCGCTTCGCTGCGCAGCGGCCCCCAGGCGGTGGTCTCCGGGGTGAAGCCCGGCACACGGAAGAAGGGGTTGAGCACGACGAAGACATGATCGTAGTCGCGCATCCACCAGTGCAGCAGCTGCGCGTTCATGTTCGGATGTTCGAGACGTCGGGGCGTGTCGGTCAAGCTGGGTCCTTTCCGGCAGGGGCGCCGGGCTTCTATCATCTCTTGCCGGATCAGCAAGCATCGTGGGGGGGGAAGTCGTCAGGGGGACGGGGAATCTCCCACGTGTTTCCGATTTGTTAACGATTCTCGCGACAGATCGGAAGGGCAAGCCGTCGTGCCATCACTCACGGACTCAATGACACGGGTTTGGGGGCGTTTCGGACCTTGATCGGGGGAGGCCAGGGTCCGGAACGTCACGCTGTCCGCAAGCTCGTCCGGATGAGCCCGCGGCAGGGCGCCTTGGCAGGAAACCTCTTCTTGAAGATCGCAAGCCCACCAACCGCCCCTGAAAAAAGGCCGGGCGCAAGGCCCGGCCCAGTCCAACAGGGAGGTGCATGTGATGACCCGCACATGCAACGGGAACTCGTTGGGGGCCAAATCGGGCCTGGTCCGCAATCCCGGGCCTATCCGAAAGGCTAGGTCACGATATCACCAAGTACAGTGTCAACCAATGGGCGAGTGCCCGGGGATTGGCGAAAAACCGCGAACTCGTGACATTTCCGCCGATTTCTCAGGCGACTAGACGGTAACCCCCGGATTCAGTGACCAAAATACGTGCGTTCGAAGGATCGGGCTCGATTTTCTGGCGCAGCCGGTAGATGTGCGTCTCCAGCGTGTGGGTGGTGACGCCGGCGTTATAGCCCCAGACCTCGTGCAGCAGAATCTCGCGCGGAACCACGCCCTCGGTCGAGCGGTAGAGGAACTTGAGGATGTTCGTCTCCTTCTCGGTGAGGCGGATCTTGCGGTCGTCCTCGGTCACCAGAAGCTTCATCGAGGGCTTGAACGTGTAAGGCCCGACGGTGAAGACTGCGTCCTCGGACTGCTCGTGCTGGCGCAGCTGCGCGCGGATGCGGGCCAGCAGCACGGGGAACTTGAAGGGCTTGGTGACGTAGTCGTTCGCGCCCGCGTCGAGCCCGAGGATCGTGTCCGCGTCGGTGTCATGGCCGGTCAGCATGAGGATCGGCGACTTGACCCCCTGCTTGCGCATCAGCTTGCACAGCTCGCGGCCGTCGGTGTCGGGCAGGCCGACATCGAGGATCAGAAGATCGTAGACCTGTTCCTTGACGCGGGCCATCGCGGCCGCGCCGGTCTCGGCCTCGAACACCTCGAAATCCTCGGTCATGACCAGTTGCTCGGCCAGCGCCTCGCGCAGGTCGTCATCGTCGTCCACCAGCAGGATATTCTTGATCTGGGCCATCTGCCTCTCCGTCTTCGTGTGGTGGATCACATGTAAGCGTTCGGAGGTACAAACAAGTTTTGCTGCAATGATCTCACGCCCTCGTGTTGCGCACCGGCTTTTGTTACAGGATCGAAGGTGCTTTGTTGCAGCGCCTTTCCGGGCGGGCTCGCCCGGGTGTACCATCCGCCCGCCTTGCCGTGGCCCAGACAGGAAGACGCCCATGTCCCTCGCGCCCGATCTCGGAGAATTGCTCGCCCGTGCCCGGGCCGACCTGCGCATGGGCGTGCCGGTGGTGCTGAAGGCGCAGACGGGCGGGGCGCTGGTGGTCGCGGCCGAGACGGTCTCGGCGGCTCGGCTGGCGGTTCTGCGGGCGCTGCCGGGAGAGCTCGACCTCACCATCACCGCGCGGCGGGCCGAGACGCTGAAGGCGCGCGCCTATGACGGCGACCTCGCGCGGGTGATCCTGCCCGGCGACGCGGGGCTCGACTGGGTGCAGTCGATCGCCGATCCGGCGGATGATCTTGCCAAGCCGATGAAGGGCCCGCTTGCCACCCGCCGCGGCGGCGACACCGGGATGCACCGGCTGGCGATCACCCTCGTCAAGTCGGCCCGGCTGCTGCCCGCCGCGCTGATCCTGCCGCTGGAGGATCCCGAGGGGTTCGCGCAGGGCGAGATGCTGACCGTGGTCGAGGCCGATCCGGCGGGGCCCTACATGCTGACGCTGGCGCGGCTCGACCACGTCGTCTCGGCCAAGGTGCCGCTGCGCGCGGCGCAGAACGCCCGGCTGCACATCTTCCGCCCCGAGGACGGCTCGGATGAGCACTACGCCATCGAGATCGGCCGCCCGGACCGCTCGAAGCCGGTGCTGTCGCGGCTGCATTCGGCCTGTTTCACCGGCGATCTGCTGGGCTCTCTGAAATGCGACTGCGGCCCGCAGTTGAACGCGGCGCTGGCGCATATGGGCGAGGAGGGCGCGGGGGTGCTGCTCTATCTCAACCAGGAGGGGCGGGGCATCGGGCTGGCCAACAAGATGCGCGCCTACGCGCTGCAGGACCAGGGCTTCGACACGGTCGAGGCCAACCTCCGCCTCGGCTTCGAGGATGACGAGCGCGACTTCCGGCTCGGCGCGGAGATCCTGCGCAAGATGGGCTTCGGCGCGGTGCGGCTGCTGACCAACAACCCCAAGAAAATGGCGATGATGGAGCGCTGCGGCATCACCGTGGCCGAGCGCGTGCCGCTGAAGGTCGGGCTCAACGCCTTCAACGAGCGCTACCTCGCCACCAAGGCCGAGAAGTCGGGGCACCTGCTGTGAGCGTCTCGCCGGGCGATCTGGTCCTCACCCGCTCCGGCCTGCGCTTTGCCGGCCGGACGTGGCCCTGCGTGATCGGCCGCGGCGGCGTGCGCGCGGGGAAACGCGAGGGCGATGGCGCGACGCCGGTCGGCGTGCACCGGGTGGTGGCGATGCTCTACCGGCCCGACCGCATGGCGCGACCCGCCTTCTGGGCCGAGCCGATCGGGCTGCGCGACCTCTGGTGCGACGACAGCGCCTCGCTGGCCTACAACCAGCTGGTGCAGGCGCCCTTCGCGCCGAGCCACGAGACCATGCGCCGGGCCGACCCGCTCTACGACCTCGTGCTGATCACCGACTGGAACTGGCCCGAGGCCGAGCCGGGGCGCGGCTCGGCGATCTTCCTGCACCAGTGGCGGCGGCCGGGCTTCCCGACCGCCGGCTGCGTCGGCTTCCACCCCGCCGACCTGCGCGAGATCGCCGGGCGGATGCTGCCCGGGGCGCGGCTGGTGGTGCCGGAGCCGCTGGACGGCTGGCGCGCGGGCTGAGAGGGCAGGAGCGGGGGGGGGGTCACACCCCCGCACCCCCGTGGGATATTTCCGACATGTGGAAGCCGGGGGCGCTCAGGCGGCGAGGCTGCGGGCGATGCCCTCGAGCAGGCCGAGGCATTGCGCGAGCTGGCCGCGGGTGACGAACTCGTCGGGCTTGTGGGCCTGGGCGATCTCGCCGGGGCCGCAGACCACGACCGACATGCCCATCTGCTGGAAGAGCCCCGCCTCGGTGCCGAAGGGCACGACGTCGGCGGAATTGCTGCCGGTGAGCCGCGCGATGAGGTCGCGGGCCTCGTTCCCGTCCATCGGGATCAGCCCCGCGACCTCGCCGATCACCTCGGTGGTGATCGCGGCTCCGGGGTGGACGGCGCGCATCGCGGGCAGCAGCTCGTGCTCGATGCAATGGGCCAGCGCCTCGTTGACGAACTCGGCGTCGCCGGGCTGGACCGGGCGCATCTCCCAGTCGATCTCGGCCTTGCCGGGGATGACGTTATGCGCGGCGCCGCCGGCGAGGCGGCCGACGTTCACCGTGGTCCAGGGCGGATCGAACCGGCTGGCCCTGGGCGCGCGCGTCTTGAGCGCCTCGGCGAGATCCATCAGCCGCTGCGTGTAGCGCAGCGCGTAGAGCACGGCGTTGACGCCGCGGTCCGGGGCGGAGCCGTGGCCCTCGAGCCCCGTGAAGCGCGTGGTATATTCGCAGCAGCCCTTGTGCCCCTCGATCAGCCGCATTCCCGTGGGCTCGCCGATGATCGCCATGCGCGGCGCGTAGCCGCGGCGCTGCAGCTCGGGCACCAGCGCGCGGGCACCGAGGCAGCCGACCTCCTCGTCATGGGTGAAGCACAGGTGCAGCGGGCGGCGCAGCGTCATCTTCGAGACCGGATCGGCCAGCGCCAGCGCCGCGGCGATGAAGCCCTTCATGTCGCAGCTGCCGCGGCCGTAGAGGTGGTCGTCCCGCTCCACCAGCGTGAAGGGGTCGCTGCTCCAGTCTTGGCCCTCCACCGGCACAACGTCGGAATGGCCCGAGAGCATCATGCCGCCGGGGATCTCGGGGCCGAGCGTGGCGAAGAGGTTGGCCTTGCGGCCCGTCGCGTCGTGGAAGATCTCGACCCTCGCGCCGAGGTGGTCGAGGTAGTCCCCCACCATCGTCATCAGGGCGAGGTTGCTCTCGCTCGAGACGGTCGGGCAGGCGATGAGGTGCCTCAGGTGCTCTTCGGTGGCGGGCAGAAGATGGCTCATGGCCCAAGACTTAGCAGGGGCGGGGGCGGGCGCAAAAGGGTCTCTGATCCCGGGAAGCGGAGAGATTGCGCGCGGAGCTAGCTTTCAAAGGGCGGAGTCGGGGCGTCTTTCCGGGGGTGCGGCGCATTTCCCGGCAACTGCCTGTGAAATGTGCGCGCGCCGGAGCGGCGGGCGGTGGCGGGGGGCGATTCTGTGCCGTTTTTCGCCCGGCTGTGCCGAAAGACGCGACGGTTCACGTAGCGGAAGCTTCGGGACATCGTCCTGCGGATGGTTGCCCCATGCCGATTTTTCACCGTGAAGCGACGCTTTTCTGCCCGGTGATCCTGCGGATGTGCGATTCTTGATCAATGCCCGGCAACACGGTTGCAACAAGGGTCCGGACGCGTTTTTATCATCCCCAAGACAGCGGAGAAAAATCCGCGGAACATAAAATGGGGAGCCGGATTTGCCAGATACCGGGACAAGCGACGCGTTCGTCGCCTTCGAGCGCGTGCAGAAAAGCTACGATGGCGAGACCCTTGTCGTCAAAGATCTGAACCTGAGCCTGCCCAAGGGCGAGTTCCTGACCATGCTGGGGCCGTCGGGCTCGGGCAAGACCACCTGCCTGATGATGCTGGCGGGGTTCGAGACCGCCACGCATGGCGAGATCAGGCTGGACGGAAAGCCGATCAACAACATCCCGCCGCACAAGCGCGGCATCGGGATGGTCTTCCAGAACTACGCGCTCTTCCCGCACATGACCGTGGCCGAGAACCTCAGCTTCCCGCTCGAGGTGCGCAAGATCGGCAAGTCGGACCGCGAGGCCAAGGTCAAGCGCGCGCTCGACATGGTCGAGATGGGCGCCTTCGGCGGCCGGCGGCCGGCGCAGCTTTCGGGCGGGCAGCAGCAGCGGATCGCGCTGGCGCGCGCGCTGGTCTTCGAGCCCGAGCTGGTGCTGATGGACGAGCCGCTCGGCGCGCTCGACAAGCAGCTGCGCGAGAAGATGCAGTTCGAGATCACCAGCCTTGCGCACCAGCTCGGCATCACCGTGGTCTACGTCACGCACGACCAGACCGAGGCGCTGACCATGTCGGACCGGGTTGCCGTGTTCAACGACGGCCGCATCCAGCAGCTGGCGCCGCCGGACATCCTCTACGAGGAGCCCGAGAACAGCTTCGTCGCGCAGTTCATCGGCGAGAACAACACGCTCGAGGGTACCGTGGCCGAGATCCGCGGCGACCGCTGCGTGGTCAGGCTCGACGGTGGCGAGGTGATCGACGCCAAGCCGGTGAACGTGACCCAGGTCGGCGAGCGCACCCGCGTGTCGATCCGCCCCGAGCGCGTCGAGTACAACAAGGACCGCCTGCAGCCGGGCGCCCACACGCTCAAGGCCAAGGTGCTCGAGTTCATCTACATGGGCGACATCTTCCGCACCCGCCTCGAAGTGGCCGGCAACCGCGAGTTCATCATCAAGACTCGCAACGCGCCCGACCAGGTGCGCCTGACCCCGGGCACCGAGATCGAGATCGGCTGGCTGCCCGAGGACTGCCGGGCGCTCGACGCGAAATGACGTGAATCTGCCCGCGCCGCTCCCTGCGTTGGGCAGGCGGCGCGGACCGGAAAGGTTCCGGCGATCAGCCCGTGTCCCGGAACCCCAAATACACAACGGGTCATCAAGGGAGTTACAGATGAAACTGACCAAGACCCTTCTGGCGACGACCGCGCTTTCGGTTGCGGCCGGCGCGGTGGCTGCACAGGACATGGCCAATTCGATGACCATCGTGTCCTGGGGCGGCGCGTACCAGAACAGCCAGGTCAAAGCCTATTCCGAGCCCTACGTCGCGATGCACCCCGAGGTCAGCGTCTCGTGGGACGAGAGCTCTGCCGAGGCCGTGGCCAAGCTGCGCGCGATGAACGAAGCCGGCAACATCACCTGGGACCTCGTGGACGTGGAAGCGGCGGACTCGATCCGTCTCTGCGACGAGGGCCTCGCGATGGAAGTCGACGTCGACGAGATCCTCGCCCCGGGCGATGACGGCTCCTCGGCCACCGACGACTTCGGCGACTCGCTGGTCTCCGACTGCTTCATCCCGCAGATCGTGTTCTCGACCACCGTCGGCTACCGCACCGACATGGTCGGCGACACCCCGCCCTCCGACATCTGCGCGATCTTCGATCTCGAGACCTATCCGGGCAAGCGCTCGCTGAACAAGCGTCCGCTGGCCAACATGGAATGGGCGCTGCTCTGCGACGGCGTTGCCAAGGAAGACATCTACGACGTGCTGGCGACGCCGGAAGGCCAGGACCGGGCGCTTGCCAAGCTCGGCACCATCAAGGACCAGACCATCTGGTGGACCGCCGGCGCCGACACGCCGCAGCTGCTCGCCGACGGCGAGGTCGTGATGGGCTCGACCTACAACGGCCGCCTGTTCTCGGCCATCGCCGAGCAGAACCAGCCGATCGGCATGCTCTGGGACGCAGAGATGCTGGACTTCGACGGCTGGATCATCCCCGAGGGCCTGCCCGAGGACCGTCTGGCCCGCGTGCTCGACTTCCTGAAGTTCGCGACCGACACCCAGCGTCTTGCTGACCAGGCCGCCTACATCTCCTACGGCCCGGCGCGCGCCTCCTCGGCTCCGCTGGTCGGCAAGCACGCCGAGCTCGGCATCGACATGGCGCCGCACATGCCGACCGACCCGGCCAACGCGACCAACGTTTTCGTGACCCAGTACGCCTTCTGGTCGGACTACCGCGACGACATCGACGCCAAGTTCCAGGCGTGGCTGGCGCAATAATCCACTGATGCGACGAGAGAGGGGCCGGGTTCGGCCCCTCTTGCCAGGCCGGTCACGCGACTGACCGGACAATAAGAAAAGCAGACCCGCAGGGGGTAGGATGACCGCTTCGACCACGGAACCGGAAAAAGAAGCCAAGGGGCCGATGCTGGCCGCCGACGGCATGCCGCTGAAGAAGAGCCTGTCCCGGGCGCTGAGGGTGCAGAAGCTGCGCGCGCTGGCGCTGATCGCGCCGCTGCTGATCTTCGTGCTGGTGACCTTCATCGCGCCGATCGCCGAC
The DNA here is from genome assembly GCF_040409955.1 of Salipiger sp. H15. NCBI lineage: Bacteria > Pseudomonadati > Pseudomonadota > Alphaproteobacteria > Rhodobacterales > Roseobacteraceae > Salipiger > Salipiger bruguierae. Next base: position 671,640 of record NZ_CP123384.1, on the reverse strand, counting down.
ATGCTGTTCCGCTCGGTCGAGAACCAGATCGTCTCGGACACCCTGCCGCGCACGACGCGGCTGCTCAAGGAGTGGGACGGCGAGGGCCTGCCCTCCGAGCAGGTCTACGAGGCCGCCTTCTACGATTTCTTCCTTGCCGCCGAGCGCAAGCAGCACACCCGCCTCGGCTCGCGGCTGAACTACGAGCTGACCGGCGCCTCGTCGCTCTTCCGCAAGTCGGGCCGGGGGCTCAGCGATCTTGGCGAGCTCTACCAGGACCAGTTCAAGGATCTCGACAAGAACTGGGACGAGGCCGAGACCTGGGCCGAGCTGATGGGCTCGGAGGATTGGCTCGAGGCAGAGGGCGCCTGGAAGAAGGGCGAACGCCTGCCGAAGTTCGAGCTGCGCGAGGGCATGGACACGCTGCTGCCGCGCACCGCCGAGGAATACGAGGCCTTTGCCACCTTCACCCACCGCGAGGACCGCAAGTCGCTGCTGAAGGAAGAACCCTGGTCGGCGGTGCATGCCGCGCTCTACGAGGATCTCGCCGCGGGCGATCTGGGCAGCTACGCGGGCCCGCATTCGGATATGCTGATCGCCGCCGACAAGCTGGTGGACAGCCCCGAGTTCAAGTCGAAGACCTTCACCGAGGGCTTCGCCGAGATCGACAAGGACTGGGCCAAGCCGGAGATCTGGCGCACGCTCAAGCTCTACGCGCCGAAATACACCTCGGGCTACTTCCTCAACTCGGTCGACATGAAGCTGACGCCGGACGGGATCGAGAAGCGCCCGGCCAACGAGCGCATCTACCTCACGCTGTTCCAGCGCACCCTCTTCATGAGCTTCGTCATCACGCTGAGCTGCGTCCTGCTCGGCTACCCGGTGGCCTACATCCTGTCGAACCTGCCCTCGCGCAAGGCCAACCTGCTGATGATCCTCGTGCTGCTGCCGTTCTGGACCTCGCTGCTGGTGCGGACCTCGGCCTGGAAGATCATGCTGCAGCAGCAGGGCGTCATCAACGACGTGCTGGTCTGGGTCGGGCTGGTCGCCGACGACGGCCGCCTGACGATGATCAACAACCAGTTCGGCACGATCGTGGCGATGACCCACATCCTGCTGCCCTTCATGATCCTGCCGATGTACTCGGTGATGTCGACCATCCCGCCCAGCTACGTGCGCGCTTCCAAGTCGCTCGGCGCGACCAACTGGACGACCTTCTGGCGGGTCTACTTCCCGCAGTCGGTGCCGGGCATCGGCGCGGGCTCGATCCTCGTCTTCATCCTCGCCATCGGCTACTACATCACCCCCGAGATCGTCGGCGGCACCACCGGCACCTTCATCTCGAACCGGATCGCCTACCACATCTCGACCTCGCTGAACTGGGGGCTCGCGGCCGCGCTCGGCACGATCCTGCTGGCCGTGGTGCTGATCCTCTACTGGGCCTACGACCGCATCGTCGGCATCGACAACGTGAAGCTGGGGTAACGGACATGAGCGACGTCATTCTCACACCCGCCGTCAAGAAACCCCTCTCGCTGACCGTGCCGGTGGTTGCCGCCGCCGGGGCCTTCGCCGGCATCTTCATCGGCGCGGCCAATGGCTCGGTGCTGCTCGGCATCCTCGGCGGCGCGCTGGTCATGGCGCTCATCGCCCTGCTCGCCATGTCGATGTCCGAGGGGCGGGAGAAACCGCTGCGCTGGGGGATCCTCATCGTCTTCGCACTGCTCGGCTTCGTGTTCGGCGGCGTCTCGGGCGGGCTGGTCGGCCTGCTCTTCGGCTGGTTCTTCGGCTGGTTCACCTACTGGATCGGCTACGGGCGCTACCGCATGGCGCTGGTGCCCTACCTCACCCCGGGGCAGGTGCTCTGGCACTACACCTTCCGGGTGATCTGCGGCGCGATCTTCGTCTTCCTGATCACGCCGATCCTCGTGGTCATGCCGCTGTCGTTCAACGCGCAGGACTTCTTCACCTTCACCCCCGAGATGCTGCACTTCGACCCGGCAGGCTATTCGCTGAAGCATTACAGGGACTTCTTCACCAACCCCGAGTGGACCAGCGCGGTGAAGAACTCGCTGATCATCGCGCCGCTGGCGACGATCATCTCGGTCAGCCTCGGCACGCTCGCCGCCATCGGCCTGTCGCAGAGCCACGTTCCGGGCAAGCGCGCGATCATGGCCATCCTGATCTCGCCGATGATCGTGCCGCTGATCATCTCGGCCACCGGCATGTATTTCTTCTACTCGAAGATCAACATCGTCGGCACGATCTGGGGCGTGGTGCTGGCGCATGCGGTGCTGGGCATTCCCTTCGTGATCATCACCGTGACCGCGACGCTGGTCGGCTTCGACCGCAGTCTCGTGCGGGCGGCGGCGAACATGGGCGCGAACCCGGTAACCACCTTCTTCCGCGTGCAGATGCCGCTGATCCTGCCCGGGGTGATCTCCGGCGCGCTCTTCGCCTTCATCACCTCCTTCGACGAGGTGGTGGTCGTGCTGTTCATCGGCTCGGCCGAGCTGCAGACCCTGCCGTGGCAGATGTTCACCGGCCTGCGCGAGCAGCTCTCGCCGACCATCCTCGCCGCGGCGACGGTGCTGGTGGCGATCTCGATCCTGCTGCTGGCGACGGTCGAGATGCTGCGCCGCCGCTCCGAGCGCCTGCGGGGCCTCTCGCCAAGCTGACCGGGGGGTCGACACGTACCCGGGAAGAGCCGCGGAATTCCGCGGCTCTTCATCTTTCGGAAACCCCGGGGGGCGCATGATGCTGGGCGTATTGGCGTAGAACCCGGGTGGCCCTCCATGACCCAACACGATTCCCAGCTCATCGCGCAGACCCGCAACAGCACCGTCGGCGAGGTGCCGTTCGAGCTGAAGGACCTCTTCTTCTCGCGCACCGACACGCGGGGGGTGATCATCCACGGCAACAGCGTGTTCCGAAAAATCTCGGGCTACATGTGGGAAGAGCTGAAGGGCGCGCCGCACAAGCTCGTGCGCCATCCGGACATGCCCAAGGGGGTGTTCCAGCTCTACTGGGACAAGCTGAAGGCCGGGGATTACGTCGCCGCCTACGTCAAGAACAAGTCCAAGGACGGGCGCTATTACTGGGTGCTCGCCGTCGCCTGGCCGATCGAGGGCGGGTATATCTCGGTGCGGGTCAAGCCCTGCTGCGGGCTGCTCGAACAGGTCAAGGACATCTATGCCCGCCTGCGCGAGGCCGAGACGGCGCAGGGGGTGAACCCGGTGCGCAGCAAGGAGATGCTGCTGGCCGAGGTCATGCAGCTCGGCTTCACCTCCTACGAGGGGTTCATGACTGCCGCGCTGGCGCAGGAGCTCGAGGAGCGGGCGCGGCGCATGGGCGGAAAGCTTGGGCCGCGGCAGATGCGCTTCATGACCATGGCCAAGACCATCCTGCAGATCCGCGAAGAGACCGACCAGATGACCGAGATCATCAAGGCGATCCGTACGGTGCCGATGAACATGCGCATCCTCGCCTCGCGGCTGGAGAATGCCGGCGGGCCGATCAGCGCGATCTCGGTGAACTACGGCTCTATGCTGGACGAGATGGCGGCCTGGGTCCGCGGCTTCGTCGAGGGCGAGGACAGCACCTACATGCGCATGCTGACCACGATCCAGCAGGGACAGTTCCTCGTCTACGCGGGCAGCCTGCAGGCCGAGATGTCGGCGATCTTCCAGGAAGACGTGCGCCATGCCGCCGCCAAGGAGGACGTGATGCGCGACAAGGAGACGCTGATCGCCGAGGAGATCGCCTTCCAGAGGGCTGCGATCGACGCGCTCAAGGTGGTCGAGATTGAGGCGACGCGGCTCGGCCGCTCGGTGCTCGACATGAAGCGTTATGTCACCGGGCTCAGCTCCACCCGGATGATGTGCAAGATCGAAAGCGCGGCGCTCAGCGGCACCGGGGATTCGCTTGCTGGGATCGTCGATCAGCTCGATGCGGGGCAGGACGAGATCGAGGCGCGGCTGGCGCGGATCGTCGAGCTGAACACGGTGATCCAGTCCAACACCGCGATGCTGCGCGCGATGAGCTGACAGGCAAACGGCCCGCGCGATGCGCGGGCCGCTCTCGGGATGCGAAACCCGGGATTGGGGCAGGGCCCCGCACGACCGCTCAGGAGCGGACGAGCTTCTCGTAGGTCTCGGCGATGTCGCGGGTCAGCGCGCCGACCTCGAAGGTGTAGTCGCCGATCTGGCCCACCGGGGTCACTTCGGCAGCGGTGCCGGTCAGCCAGCACTGCTCGAAGCCTTCCAGCTCCTCGGGCAGGATGTGGCGCTCGTGCACGGTGATGCCCTTCTCCTTCAGCAGCCGGATCACCGTCTGACGGGTGAGGCCGTTGAGGAAGCAGTCGGGCGTCGGCGTGTGCACTTCGCCGTCCTTGACGAAGAAGATGTTGGCGCCGGTCGCCTCGGCCACGTAGCCGCGGTAGTCCATGAACAGCGCGTCCGAGCAGCCCTTGGCCTCGGCCGCGTGCTTTGACGTGGTGCAGATCATGTAAAGGCCCGCCGCCTTGGCGTGCACGGGGATCGTCTCGGGGCTCGGACGCTTCCATTTCGCGATGTCGAGCTTGGCGCCCTTCATCTTCGCGTCACCGTAGTAGTTGCCCCAGGCCCAGGCCGCGATCGCCAGGCGCACAGGGTTGCGCGCCGAGGCGACACCCATGTCCTGACCCGCGCCGCGCCACGCCACGGCGCGAACATAGGCGTTGGTGAAGCCATTGGCCTTCAGCACCGCGTCCTTGGCCGCGTCGATCTCCTCGACGGTGTAGGGGATCTTGAAGTCGAGCTCGCCGGCGGAGAAATGCAGCCGCTCCGAGTGCTCGCGCCCAAGGAAGATCTTGCCGTTGTAGGCCCGCTCCCCCTCGAAGACAGAGCTCGCGTAATGCAGCGCATGCGTCAGGATGTGTACCTTGGCATCCCGCCATTCCACCATCTGGCCATCCATCCAGATCTTGCCGTCGCGATCGTCGAAAGCTCCTTCCATGGGTATCTCCTTAACTTAGGCGCTTTGCATTAGTTGCGCTCGTTATGACCGCATCGGACATAATGTTGCGCAAAAACCTTCGACTCGCTAACAGTTCGCACTTGGAATGTCAACAACGCTGACTTAAAGTGCAGAAAACGAACTTAGAGGGTTCTATGGCGGACGCGTCGGCAAGTCAGGTTCTGGGTGGCGAGTCGCTGCTCTATCTGACGGATGAGCAGCTGCGGCAGGGGATCGAGGCGATGTTCTTCGCCTATCGCGGCTTCACCGCCGACCCGGACCGCATCCTGCAGGGGCTCAGCTACGGCCGCGCGCATCACCGGGCGATCCATTTCATCCATTGCGCGCCGGGCACCACGGTCAACAACCTGCTCAACATCCTCGGCGTCACCAAGCAGTCGCTGAACCGGGTGCTCCGCACGCTGGTCGAGGACGGGCTGGTCGAGAGCCGGGTCGGCCGCGCGGACAAGCGCGAGCGTCACCTCTTCCTCACCGAGTCGGGCGACGCGCTGGAAAAGCAGCTGTCGGACGCGCAGCGCGCCCGGATGCGCGCCGCCTATCGACAGGTCGGCCCCGAGGCGGTCGCGGGCTTCAAGCAGGTGCTCGAGGCGATGATGGATCCCGACATGCAGCGCCAGTACCAGAGGCTGCGGGAGCATCGCGGATGAGTGATCCCGACGCCCACCTGCTGATCGTCGACGACGACGAACGGATCCGCAGCCTGCTGCAGAAGTTCCTGATCCGGCACGGTTTCCTGGTCAGCGCCGCGCGCGACGCGGCGCATGCGCGGCGCCTCATGGCCGGGCTCGACTTCGACCTCATCGTGCTCGACGTGATGATGCCGGGCGAGGATGGCATCAGCCTCACCCGCGCCATCCGCGAGACCCGCCGCACGCCGATCATGCTGCTCACCGCCCGGGGCGAGACCGAGGACCGGATCACCGGGTTCGAGGCCGGGGCGGACGACTACCTGCCCAAGCCCTTCGAGCCGAAGGAGCTGCTGCTGCGGATCAACGCCATCCTGCGGCGGATGCCCGAGACCTCGGTCGCCGACGCGTTGCAGCCGAAGCTGCTGACGCTGGGTCCGATCCGCTACGACATCGAGCGCGGCGAGATGTGGCACGGCGACGATCTCGTGCGGCTCACCGCCACCGAAAGCCAGTTGATGCGGATCTTCTCGGCCAAGCCCGGGCAGGCGCTGAGCCGGACGCGCCTCGTCGAGGAGCTCGGGCGCGACAAGGGGCAGGCGCAGGAACGCGCCGTGGACGTGCAGATCACCCGCCTGCGCCGCAAGATCGAGAGCGACCCCAAGCAGCCGCGCTACCTGCAGACGGTGCGCGGCGCGGGGTACATGCTCGCGCCGGACTGACCGAAGCGGCCGGACCGATCGGGGCTTTCCGCCAAGGACCGGCTGTCCCCCTTGTCCGCCTTCGGGATTCGCGGTCTTCTGCGCGAAATGCGCAACCGGAGGAGGGCCGCGATGGGCACCGCGCTGATCACCCATGCCGACTGTCTCGACCATGTCACCCCCGAAGGGCACCCCGAGCAGGTCGCGCGTCTCGACCACGTGCTGCACGCGCTGCAGGGGCTGGACCTGCTGCGCATCGCCGCGCCGCGCTGCGAGGACCGGGACATCCTGCGCGTGCATCCGCAGTCCTATCTCGACCGGCTGATCGCGGCGCTGCCGGGCGAGGGGCACCACCGGCTCGACGAGGACACCTGGCTGTCGCCGGGCTCGCTCGAGGCGGCGCGGAGGGCGGTCGGCGGTGCCGTGCGCGCGGTGGACGCGGTGATGGCGAACGAGGTGCGCAGCGCCTTCTGCGCGACGCGCCCTCCCGGCCACCACGCCGAGGCCGAGACGCCGATGGGCTTCTGCCTTTTCGGCAATGCCGCCATCGCCGCCAGGCACGCGCTCGACCACCACGGGCTCGACCGCGTGGCGATCGTCGATTTCGACGTGCACCACGGCAACGGCACGCAAGCGCTGCTCTGGGATGAGCCGCGGGCGCTGCTGATCACCTCGCAGCAATACCCGCTCTGGCCCGGCACCGGCGCGGCGGACGAGACCGGCGGTCACGACAACGTGCTCAACCTGCCGCTTCCCCCGGGCTCCGGAGGGGCCGCGATGCGCGCCGCCTACGAGGGCCAGGCCTTCGCGCGGCTCGAGGCCTTCCAGCCAGAGCTGATCATCCTCTCCGCCGGTTTCGACGCCCATGCCGACGACCCGCTGGCCGAGCTCGAATGGACGGTCGAGGATTTCCGCTGGCTGACGCACGAGCTGTGCCGGATTGCGCAGGGCTCCGCACAGGGGCGGGTGGTCTCGGTTCTCGAAGGTGGTTATGATCTGCGCGCGCTCGCGGACTCGGCCCGGGCCCATGTAGAAGAATTGATCGAGGCAGGCAGATGACTGACACCCCCGTCGCGGAAATGAGCTTTGAACAGGCAATGGCAGAGCTCGAGCAGGTGGTGACCAAGCTCGAGCGCGGCGAGGTGCCGCTGGAGGAGTCGATCGCGCTCTACCAGCGCGGCAGCGACCTGCGCAAACATTGCGAGACCAAGCTCAAGGCCGCCGAGGAGAAGGTCGCCGCCATCACCCTCGATGCCAATGGAGAGCCGACGGGCACCAGGCCGGTCGAAGGGCTCTGATCCCCCATGTTCGCGCAATCCCTTGTGGGCGCGGCGGCGGCAGTCGCGGCGCATCTCGAAACCGTGCTCGCCGGGCACGCGGCGCTGCCGGTGGTCGAGGCCATGGGCTACGCGACCCGCGGCGGCAAGGCACTGCGCGGCTATCTCGTGCTGGAAAGCGCGCGGCTGCACGGCGTGCCCGAGGGCCACGCGATCTGGCCGGCCTGCGCGATCGAGGCCATCCACGCCTATTCGCTGGTGCATGACGACCTGCCCTGCATGGACGACGACGACCTGCGCCGCGGGTTGCCCACCGTCCACCGCAAGTGGGACGAGGCCACCGCGGTCCTTGCGGGCGACGCGCTGCAGGCGCTCGGCTTCGAGCTGGTGAGCGACCCGCGCTGCCACCCCTCGGGCGAGGTGCGCGCCGATCTCGCGCTGTCGCTGTCCCGCGCCGCGGGTGCGCGCGGCATGGTCATGGGGCAGGCGCTCGACATGGCCGCCGAGCGCAGCGACGTGCCGCTCGACCTCGCGCAGATCACCGCGCTGCAGGCGGGCAAGACCGGCGCGCTGATCCGCTGGTCCGCCGAGGCCGGCGCGCGGCTGGCCGAGGTCGATCCCGCGCCGCTCTCGGCCTATGCCGAGCGGCTCGGCCTCGCCTTCCAGATCGCCGACGACATCCTCGACGTCGAGGGTGACGCGGCGATGATGGGCAAGGCGGTGGGCAAGGACGCCGGGCGCGGCAAGGCCACCTTCGTGTCACTGCTCGGGCTGGACGCTGCGAAGCTGCGCGCGCGCGATCTGGTGGACGAGGCCTGCGACGCACTATCTCCCTATGCAGACCGGGCGGAAAACTTGCGGGCCGCAGCCCGCTTCGTTATCTCCCGCAGCAACTGACGCCAGAGGTGCACCCCATGTCCTCCCGCCCCGAGACACCTGTCCTCGACCGCGTGACCACGCCCGCCGATCTCAAGCGGCTCTCGGATGACGAGCTGATCCGTCTCGCCCATGAATTGCGGGCCGAGACCATTTCGGCTGTTTCCGAAACGGGCGGTCACCTCGGCGCGGGGCTCGGCGTGGTGGAACTGACCGTGGCGCTGCACGCGGTCTTCGACACGCCGCGCGACAAGCTGATCTGGGACGTCTCGCACCAGTGCTACCCGCACAAGATCCTCACCGGCCGCCGCGACCGCATCCGCACGCTGCGCATGAAGGACGGGCTTTCGGGTTTCGCGAAACGCTCCGAGAGCCCCTATGACCCGTTCGGCGCGGGCCACAGCTCGACCTCGATCAGCGCCGCGCTCGGCTTTGCCATGGCGCGCGAGCTGGGCGGCTCCTGCGACACCGGGCTCGGCGACGCCATCGCGGTGATCGGCGACGGCTCGATGTCGGCGGGCATGGCCTACGAGGCGATGAACAACGCCGGCCACCTCGGCAAGCGGCTGATCGTCATCCTCAACGACAACGAGATGTCGATCGCGCCGCCGACCGGCGCCATGTCCTCCTATCTCAGCCGGCTCTACGCCGAGGCGCCGTTCCACGACCTCAAGGCCGCGGCCAAGGGCGCCGTCAGCCTGCTGCCGCCGCCGCTGCGCGAGGGCGCCAAGCGCGCCAAGGACGTGCTGAAGTCGATGACCGTGGGCGGCACGCTCTTCGAGGAGCTGGGCTTCTCCTACGTCGGCCCGATCGACGGGCATGACCTGCACCAGCTGCTGCCGGTGCTGCGTACGGTCAAGGCGCGGGCCACCGGGCCGATCCTGATCCACGTGCTCACCAAGAAGGGCAAGGGCTACGCCCCGGCCGAGGATTCCGCCGACCGCGGACATGCCCGCGGCAAGTTCGACGTGGTCACCGGCGAGCAGAAGAAGGCGCCCTCCAACGCGCCCTCCTACACCAAGGTCTTCGCCAAGACCCTGACGCAGCTCGCCGCCGCCGACCCGCGCATCTGCGCGGTGACCGCGGCCATGCCCGATGGCACGGGGCTCGATCTCATGGCCGAGCGCTTCCCGGGTCGCGTCTTCGACGTGGGCATCGCCGAGCAGCACGGGGTGACCTTCTCCGCCGGTCTCGCGGCGGGCGGGCTGAAACCCTTCTGCGCGATGTATTCGACCTTCCTGCAGCGCGGCTACGACCAGGTGGTGCATGACGTGGCGATCCAGCGCCTGCCGGTGCGCTTCGCCATCGACCGCGCCGGGCTCGTCGGCGCCGACGGCGCCACCCATGCCGGCGCCTTCGACATCGCCTTCATGGCCAACCTGCCGGGCATGGTGGTCATGGCCGCCGCCGACGAGGCTGAGCTCGTGCACATGGTTGCCACTGCCGCCGCGCATGACGAGGGGCCCATCGCCTTCCGCTACCCGCGCGGCGAGGGGGGCGGCGTCGAGATGCCCGAGACGCCCCAGGTCCTGCCGATCGGCAAGGGGCGGATGATCCGCGAAGGCAAGCGCGTCGCCATCCTCAGCTTCGGCACCCGCCTGTCGGAAGTGCTGAAGGCCTGCGAAAAGCTCGAGGCGCGGGGCATCTCGCCCACCGTCGCCGACGCGCGCTTCGCCAAGCCGCTCGACCGCGAGCTGGTCCTGAAACTCGCCGCGGATCACGAGGTTCTGGTCACCATCGAGGAGGGCGCGGTCGGCGGCTTCGGCAGCCATGTCGCGCAGCTTCTCTCGGACGAGGGCGTCTTCGACCACGGGCTGAAGTTCCGCTCCATGGTGCTGCCCGACACGTTCATCGACCACGCCAGCCCCGACGACATGTACGCCGCGGCGGGCCTCGATGCCGAGCATATCGAGCAAAAGGTCCTCGCTGCCCTCGGCGTCGACGTGCTGAACCGCCGGGCCTGACACCGCCCGCGCCTTCTTCTCTTTCCAAATACGCCGGGGGAGTCCGCGCCAGCGGACGGGGGCGGAGCCCCCTCCGGCGGTGCCGCCACAAAGCAACCCTTGCCCCGCGGGGCCCGAGCCGCTAGGACGCGCCCCACACCGGTCGCAGCCTACCCGGTCATCAAAACAAGGGTTCACATATGAAGACTATCGTCATCTGCTCCGGCGGGCTGGATTCCGTCTCGCTCGCCCACATGGTCGCGGCACGGCACGACCTCACCCGCCTCGTCTCCTTCGACTACGGCCAGCGCCACGCCAAGGAACTGGACTTCGCCAGGGCCGCCGCCGAGCGGCTCGGCGTGCCGTTCCAGCGCATCGACATGCGCGGCATCGGCGCCGCGCTCACCGGCTCGGCGCTGACCTCGGACATCGACGTGCCCGACGGGCATTACGCCGAGGAGACCATGCGCATCACCGTGGTCCCCAACCGCAACGCCATCATGCTCGCCATCGCCTTCGGTGTCGCCGCCGCCAATGGCGACGAGGCGGTCGCCACCGCCGTGCATGGCGGGGACCATTTCATCTATCCAGACTGCCGCCCCGGCTTCACCCGCGCCTTCGAGACCATGCAGCGCCACGCGCTCGAGGGCTACGCCGAGGTCGCGCTCTACACGCCCTTCGTCGAGCGCACCAAGGCCGATATCGTCATCGAGGGGGCCCGGCACGGCACGCCCTTCGAGAAGACATGGTCCTGCTACAAGGGCGGCGAGATCCACTGCGGCTGCTGCGGCACCTGCGTCGAGCGGCGCGAGGCCTTCCACCTCGCGGGCATCGAGGATCCCACCGCCTATGCCGATCCCGACTTCTGGGTGCAGGCCGTGGCGAACCGGGAGATCGCCTGATGTTCCGGATCAGCAAGGAGTTCCACTTCTCCGCCTCGCACCAGCTGACGCACCTGCCGGGCGATCACCAATGCGCCCGGATGCATGGGCACAACTATGTGGTTGTCGTGGAACTGGCGGCGCGCGAGCTCAACGCCGACGGCTTCGTGCGCGACTACCACGAGCTGGCGCCGCTCAAGGCCTATATCGACGACTGCTTCGACCACCGGCACCTCAACGAGGTGCTGAACGTCGCCTCGACCGCCGAGAACCTCGCGCTGCATTTCTACCAGTGGTGCGCCGCGCGCTGGCCCGAGACGACCTCGGTCAGGGTGAGCGAGACGCCGAAGACCTGGGCCGAGTACCGGCCCGAGCCGCTGGCGGCCTGACATGGTGCTGCGCATAGCCGAGATCTTCGGCCCGACGATCCAGGGCGAGGGCGCGCTGATCGGCGAGCCGACCGTCTTCGTGCGCGCCGGGGGCTGCGACTACCGCTGCTCCTGGTGCGACAGCCTGCACGCCGTGGACAGCGCCTTCCGCCACACCTGGGCGCCGATGTCCGACGCCGATGTCTGGGCAGAGGTGACGCGGCTCTCGGGCGGACGGCCGATCACCGTCTCGCTCAGCGGCGGCAACCCGGCGATCCAGGACTTCGGCCCGCTCATCGAGATCGGCCGGGCGGACGGCTACCGCTTTGCCTGCGAGACGCAGGGCTCGGTGGCGCGGCCGTGGTTCGGGCGGCTCGACACGCTGGTGCTGAGCCCAAAGCCGCCCTCGAGCGGCGAGACGGTGGACTGGGACATCTTCGCGGGTTGCGTCGCGGCGGGGCAGGGCGCGCGGCAGGTGGTGATGAAGATCGTGATCTTCGACGCGGCCGACTACGCCTGGGCGAAGGATGCCCATGCCCGCTTTCCGGATCTGCCGCTCTACCTGCAGCCCGGCAACCCCGAGGTCGATCCCGAGGTGCCGGTCGATCCGCAGAGGCTTGCCGACCGGCTGCTCTGGCTCACCGAGACCGCCACGGGCGACGGCTGGTTCGCCCCCCGCATCCTGCCGCAGCTGCACGTGCTCCTCTGGGGCAACAAGCGCGGCGTCTGAAATCCCATTTCCGGAGATCCCGAAATGACCGAAAGCATCTATAGCAGCCTCAAGCAGCTTGGCGGCGCCACCGTGCTGCCCACCTCGCCCGAAGAAGCCGAACTCGAGCGCGTGCCGAACCCGCAGGCCGATGTCGCCTACAACGTCCGCTTCACCGCGCCCGAGTTCACCTCGCTCTGCCCGATGACCGGCCAGCCCGACTTCGCGCACCTGGTGATCGACTACGTGCCGGGGCAATGGCTGGTCGAGAGCAAGTCGCTGAAGCTCTACCTCGGCTCGTTCCGCAACCATGGCGCCTTCCACGAGGATTGCACGATCTCGATCGCGCGACGGCTGGCGGCGTTCCTCGAGCCGCAATGGTTGCGCATCGGCGGCTACTGGTACCCGCGCGGCGGCATCCCGATCGACGTGTTCTGGCAGACCGGCCCGATGCCCGAAGGCGTCTGGATCCCCGACCAGGGCGTGCCCCCCTACCGCGGGCGCGGCTGACGGGCCGGGAGGAGGAGGGGGCTCTGTCCCCGCCCGCCTCCGGCGGACTCCCCCGGGATATTCTCGACATGCGGAAGATGGGGGCGCGGTGCTTTTGCCGAGCCGTCTTGTGCCGGAGGGCGCCTAGCCTTCGTCGCGCAGCAGCGCCGCGAGCCCGGCGCGGTAGTCGGGGTAGAGCAGCGTCACGCCCAGCTCTTCCTTGATGCGGTCGTTCCGCACGCGCTTGTTCTCGGCGTAGAAGCTGCGCGCCATCGGGGTCATCTCGGCCTCGTCGAAAGCCACCTCGGGCGGCGGCGGCAGTCCCAGAAGGCGGGCGGCGTGCTCGAGCACCACCTCGGGCGGCGCAGGGTCGTCGTCGCAGAGGTTGTAGACCGCGCCGGGGCGGGGCTGGCGGATCGACGCCTCGAGCACCTGCGCGATGTCCTCGACATGGATGCGGCTGAACACCTGGCCCGGTTTCACGATGCGCCGGGCGGTGCCCTGCCGGACCTTCTCGAAGGGGCCGCGCCCGGGGCCGTAGATCCCGGCAAGACGGAAGATGTGCAGCGGCAGACCGGCGATCGCCTGCCAGTCCGTCTCGGCCTCGGCCCTTGCCCGGCCGCGCTCGGTGCTCGGCGCGAGCGGCGTCTCCTCGTCCACCCAGCCGCCGGCGTGATCGCCGTAGACCCCGGTGGTCGAAAGGTAGCCGACCCAGTCGAGCTGCGCCGCGCGGGCAGCAATTGCGGGGCCGATCTCGGCCAGCGCGGGATCGCCTGCGCCCTGCGGCCCGGCGGAGACGAGCACGTGGCTTGCCTCTGCGAGCGCCGCCTCGAGCGCGTCCTTCTGCCAGAGCACGGGCTCGACGCCCTGCGCGGCGAGCCCGTCCGCGCGGGCGGGATCGCGATGGGTGCCGAGCACGCGCCAGCCCTGCGGCAGCAGGCGGCGGGCGAGGGCGGCGGCGGAATATCCGTATCCGAGGCAGAGAAGCACTGTCATGCCGCGCAACCTGCGGCGGGCGGGAGCGATTGGCAAGCCCGCGCGCACCGGCGCTCTTCCGCTCATGTACGATCGTGGAGGATAGGCCAAGACGATCGGCCGGAGTATCAGGTCCTATCAGAGGCTACTTGGAATTCGGAATGTCCCGAAAGACCGAAATAACCCGGCGCGCCTGCCTGTCACTTTTTCTGCTGCCGCTGGCCGCCTGCGCCGTGCAACAGGAAGAGTCGCTCGAGGTGACGCGCTACGACCCGCCGCTCTACCCGAACGAGACTCCGGAGCTGCGCGCGTCGATCAACCGATGGTCTGATTTCTACGACGTGCCGCGGCGGCTGGTGCACCGCCTGGCGATCCGCGAGAGCACCCATACCCCCGAGGCGCGCAACGGTCCCTATTACGGGCTGCTGCAGATCCTCCCCGCCACCGCCCGCACCATGGGCTTCCGTGGCACGCCGGGCGAGCTGCTCGATGCGGACACCAACCTCCAGTACGGCGTGAAATACCTGCGCGGCGCCTGGCTGCTGTCGGATGGCAATCCCGACGCGGCGATCGGGCTCTACGCCAAGGGTTACTACTACGAGGCCAAGCGGCGCGGCATGCTGGTCGAGACCGGCTTGCGTCGGGGCTGAGCCTCAGCGCTCCAGAAGGGCAAGCAGCTGCGCCTCGGCGCGGCGCAGCCCGGGCCGGTCGGGGGCGCGCGCGAGCTCCGGCGGCAGCCCTTCCTCGGCAAGCGCGATCACCTTCGGATGGATATAGGAGCTGCGCGCCACGGCGGGCGTGTTGGCGAGCCGTTCCGCCGCCGCCTCTGCCATCCCCCTGATGCTGACCGTTTCCGCGCGGATCGCGGCCTCGAGCGCCGCGACGCTGCCGTTCCAGGTGCGGAATGTCTTGGCGGTCAGCTCGGGGTTGCCGGTGCGCTCGGCGAGCCAGCGGTTGACCTCGTCCGAGCGCAGCGCATGGGCCGTGCCATTCGCATCGAGCCAGGCGATCAGCTCCTTGCCGGGAAGATCGCCGAGCCGGGTCAGCGCGCGCTGCAGCGTGCGGTCGCGCAGCTGCCGGTGGACGCGCTTGCCGCCCTTGGCCGGAAAGCGCAGGTGCAGCACCTCGCCATCGAGCTTCAGATGTGTTCGGCGCAGCGTGGTCGCGCCGTAGCTGCCATTCTCGAGCGCGTAATCGGCGTTGCCGACGCGCAGCCCGGCGCGGTCGAGCAGGGCGAGCGTGGCGGCGAGGGCGAAGCCCTTGTCGCCGGGCTCTCGGGCGCGGAGCTGGGTGAGAATGCTGCGGCGAAGGCCGGGCAGCGCCTCGCCGAACTCGGCGAGATGACCGTATTTCCGTTCTGCCCGAAATGCCGTCCAGTCGGGGTGATAGCGGTATTGCTTGCGATCGCGCGCGTCGCGCCCGGTGGCCTGCAGGTGGCCGTCGGGGCGCGGGCAGATCCACACCTGCTCGTAGGCCGGCGGCACGGCCAGCGCCCGTATCCGGGCACGCTCCTCGGCCGCGTCGATGCGCGTGCCGTCGGGGGCGATGTAGGAAAAGCCGCGCCCGCAGCGCCGCCTCAGGATGCCGGGGCGGCTGTCGGGGTAGTAGACGAGGTCGGGGTGCGGTGTCATGCCTGCGAACGCGGCGGCGCGCGGGCGGGTTCCGCCGCCGCCCTGCACCGGTTCAGGCCATGCCGCGACGACTTGAACCCGTCACATCTTCCTGCCACGCTGGCCGGCAAAATAGCGGAAGGAGCCGCAGATGCAGGACATGCAGGCGAAGTTGCAGATCGTATCCCCCGAGGCCCCGGCACCGGAGCTTTTCGATACCGCCGAGGCGGCGGTCGAGCGGCTGTGCATGCTCTATTCGCAGGCCGCGGAGTTCCTGAAGGACCGGTTCCTGTCCTCGATGGTCGAGGGTCACCCCGGTGTCCGCTACCGTGCCTTCTACCCCGAGGTGCGGATCACCACCACGAGCTTTGCCAAGGTCGACAGCCGGCTCAGCTTCGGCCACGTCTCGGCGCCCGGCACCCATGCCACCTCGATCACCCGGCCGGACCTGTTTCGGCAGTACCTGAAACAGCAGATCGGCCTGCTCATCGAGAACCACGGCGTGCCGGTGCAGGTGGGCCTGTCGGCGACGCCCATGCCGGTGCATTTCGCCGTGTCCAACTTTCCCGAGCTGACCGTGCCGCAGGAGGGGGCGGCGCAGTTCATCCTGCGCGACGTCTTCGACGTGCCGGACCTCGGCAGCACCAATGACGACATCGTCAACGGCGTGGCCAAGCCCGCGCCCGACGGGGCAGAGCCGCTGGCGCCCTTCACCGCGCAGCGCGTGGACTATTCGCTGGCGCGGCTGGCGCACTACACCGCGACCGACCCGGCGCATTTCCAGAACCACGTGCTCTTCACCAACTACCAGTTCTACGTCAGCGAGTTCGAGGCCTATGCCCGCGCCCAGCTGGCGAAGCCCGAGAGCGGCTACGTGTCCTTCGTGTCCACGGGAAATGTCGAAATCACCTCGGCGGACACCGAGATCCCGCTCAGCGCGAAGATGCCGCAGATGCCGACCTACCACCTCAAGCGCAAGGACGGCTCGGGGATCACGCTGGTCAATATCGGGGTGGGGCCGTCGAACGCCAAGACGGCGACCGACCACATCGCGGTGCTGCGCCCGCATGCCTGGCTGATGGTCGGGCATTGCGCCGGGCTGCGCAACTCGCAGAGCCTTGGCGATTTCGTTCTGGCCCATGCATACCTGCGCGAGGACAAGGTGCTGGACGACGACCTGCCGGTCTGGGTGCCGATCCCGGCGCTCGCCGAGATCCAGGTGGCGCTCGAGGACGCGGTCGAGGAGGAGACGCAGCTTTCGGGGTATGACCTCAAGCGGGTCATGCGCACGGGCACCGTCGCCTCGGTCGACAACCGCAACTGGGAGCTGCGCGACCAGAGCGGACCGGTGCAGCGCCTGAGCCAGTGCCGCGCCGTGGCGCTGGACATGGAGAGCGCGACGATCGCCGCCAACGGCTTCCGCTTCCGGGTGCCCTACGGCACGTTGCTCTGCGTCAGCGACAAGCCGCTGCACGGAGAATTGAAACTGCCCGGCATGGCCTCCGATTTCTACAAGACTCAGGTGGCGCGTCACCTGATGATCGGGATAAGAGCCATGGAACATCTCCGTTCGATGCCCCTCGAGAGGATCCACAGCCGCAAATTGCGTAGCTTCGACGAAACAGCCTTCCTGTGACTTGGCAGTTTACAGCGCAATTCGCGTAGATTTCTCTTGCAATAAGCCACTATTCGTTGTGTTTCGACTCTACATAGAGTTAAGTGACCTCAATGGGGCCCAAGTACTCGGGCAGTTCAAGGAGACCATGAAATGGCGAAGCCGATGACCAAAACCCAACTCGTGGCCGCTCTGGCGGAAGAGATGGGTGCCGACAAGAAGACCGCGTCGACCGCTCTGGAAGCGATCACCGACATCATCACCAAGGAAGTTGCAGGCGGCGGCGCCGTGACTCTCCCGGGCGTTGGCAAGATCTACTGCCGTGAGCGTCCCGAGCGCATGGTGCGCAACCCCGCCACCGGCGAGCAGTTCAAGAAAGAGGCCGACAAGGTGGTCAAGATGACCATCGCGAAGGCGCTGAAGGACAGCGTTAACGGCTGATCTTTCCTGCTCGCGTGAGCACAGGGCCGCGGTTACGCGGCCCTTTTTTATTGTTTTACAGGTATTTAAAGGTCTGACAGGCGGGTGATCTGCCGGCCGTCGGCGTCGAAGTTCGCCGGATCGAGCCAGGCCTCGAAACGCGCGCGCAGGCGCGGCCACTCGGCATCGAGGATCGAGAACCACGCGGTGTCGCGGTTGCGGCCCTTGGTCACCACGGCTTGCCGGAAGGTGCCCTCGTAGGTGAAGCCGAGCCGCTCTGCCGCCTTGCGCGACGGTGCGTTGAGCGCGTCGCACTTCCACTCGTAGCGGCGATAGCCCAGCTCGTCGAAGGCGCGCCTCATCATCAGGTACATCGCTTCGGTGGCCGCCGGGCTGCGTTGCAGCAGGGGGCTGAAATGGATGTGCCCGACCTCGATCACGCCGTTGGCCGGGTCGATCCGAAGGTAGGAAGCGATTCCCACCGGCGTGCCATCCGGCGTGCAGAGCGTGTGGAAGAGCGGATCCGTGCTTTCGGCGCAGCGGGTTAACCACTCCTCCGCGGCGGCGAGGTCAGGCAGCGGCTCGCCCGGCAGGTAGGTCCAGTTGGCGCCGCTGCCGTCTTTCTCGAAGGCCTCGAAGAGCGCGGCGGCGTGGTCCGCGCGCGTCGGCTCGAGGGTCACGAAGCGGCCCGTCATCGGGCTGCGCGGGGGCAGCGGTCGGGGGAAACTCCCGTCGACGGGCAGCCCGATGGGCTGCCCGTGGGCGTTCATGCGGTGTCCGGTCATCTCAGCCGAAGACCGTTCCCAGCGCGCCGTCCACGGCCTCGACGATCTGGTCGATGTCGTCCTTGGTGGCGATGAGTGCCGGGGCGAAGCACAGCGTGTTGTTGTAGCCGGGGATCGAGCGGTTGGTCATGCCGATGATGACGCCGCGATTGTTGACCTCGGCGACCACGGCAGCGGTGCGCTTCTCGTCCATCGGCTCGCGGGTGGCGCGGTCGGTCACCAGCTCGGCGCCGAGGAAGAGGCCCTTGCCGCGCGCCTCGCCGACGACCGCGTGCCTGTCCTTCAGCGCCTCGAGCTGCCCGAGCATGTACTCGCCCATCGCCGTGGTGTTCTCGAGCAGGTTCTCGTCCTCGATGATGCGCATGTTCTCCAGCGCGGCAGCGGGGCCGGCGGTGCAGCCGCCGAAGGTCGAGATGTCGCGGAAGTAGTTCATCGGATCGGTTGCATCGTCCTTGAACAGGTCGAAGACGCGCTCGTTGGTGACGCAGCAGGCGATCGCCGCGTAGCCAGAGGCGACGCCCTTGGCCATGGTCACGAAATCGGGCTCGACGCCGTAGTGCTGGTAGCCGAACCAGGTGCCGGTCCGGCCGACGCCGCAGACCACCTCGTCGATGTGCAGCAGCACGTCGTACTTGCGGCAGATTTCCTGCACGCGCTGCCAGTAGCCGGCCGGGGGCACGATCACGCCGCCGCCCGCGGTCACCGGCTCGAGGCAGATGGCGCCGACGGTGTCGGGGCCCTCGCGCAGGATCACCTCCTCGATGGCATCCGCCGCGCGCTGGCCATAGGCCTCGCCCGAGAGGTCGCCCCAGCCCTGGTCACCGGCGCGGTACTCGAGGCAATGCGGCACCGACACGAAGCCCGGCGCGAAGGGGCCGTATTGGGCGTTGCGCTCGAGCTGGCCACCGGCCGACAGGGCGCCGATGGTGGTGCCGTGGTAGTCGCGCTCGCGGTAGAGGATCTTGTGCTTCTTGCCGCCGTAGCGCTTGTGCGCGATCTGGCGGACCATCTTGAAGGCCTTCTCGTTCGCCTCGGAGCCCGAGTTGCAATAGTAGACGCGGCTCATGCCCGGCATCTTCGAGATCAGCTTCTCGGCGAACAGCGCGCCGGGGATCGAGCCCGCGGCACCGGCGTAGTAGTTCAGCTTCATCAGCTGCGCCGAGATCGCGTCGACGATGGTCTTGCGGCCGTAGCCGACGTTCACCGTCCAAACCGCGCCCGAGACCGCGTCGAGCTGCTCGCGGCCGGTCTGGTCCCAGACGCGCATGCCCTTGCCCTCGACGATGATCTTGGGGTCGTTCGTCTCGAACTGCTTGTGCTGCACGAGGTGGTGCCAGACGTGGGCCTTGTCGGCTTCGACCACGTGGCTGAGATCGTTCTGGGTGAGGGTGCCGTCCATGGAAGCTCTCCTGAAATCCGGGCGCCGCGACGGGCGCAAAGGCGTGACTCCGCGATGCGGGATGCTAGCACATGTGCCAGAAGAGGCGCGAAGTCTTAGTGCCAGAATGCGGGTTGATATAGGGCCAGATTGCCAGCCCATGGGGCCATTCCGGCGCTTCGGCCAGCAACCGCGGGGCATTCCCGGGCGCCAGTGCCCGGGGATTGGGCAGCTTACCTTGCTGCCCCCCGGGTAACTGCCGTTTCTGCGGGCATTGCCCATTGATCGGGCGTGTCTTTTCAAGTCCGATCTAGGCTGAGCCAGGCACGCCAAAGTGCCGGCCATGCACAAGCCCCGCGACACAGGACGGGGCGGCGAAACGGGAGTGACAAGATGACGATCAAGAAGACCCTGATGGGTGCGGCGGGCGCCGCGGCGCTTCTGGCCGGGATGGCGAGCGCCGAGACGGTCACCGTGGGCTATTTCCTCGAGTGGCCCATGCCCTTCGAATACGCCAAGGCGACCGGCATGTACGAAGAGGTCATGGGCACCGAGATCAACTGGGTGAGCTTCGACACCGGCACGGCAATGTCGGCGGCGATGGCCTCGGGCGACGTGCAGCTGTCGGTGAGCCAGGGCGTGCCGCCCTTCGTGGTCGCGACCTCGGCCGGGCAGGACCTGCAGGCGCTCGACGTGGCGGTGAGCTACGCCGACAACGACAACTGCGTCGTGCGCTCCGAGCTCGAGATCGACAAGGACAGTGCCTCGGAACTGGCGGGCAAGAAGGTCGCCGTGCCGCTCGGCACCGCGGCGCATTACGGGTTCCTCAAGCAGATGGACCACTTCGGCGTCGACCTCGCCAGCCTCGAGATCGTCGACATGGCCCCGCCGGACGGTGCTGCCGCCATCGCGCAGGGCGCGGTCGACATGGCCTGCGGCTGGGGCGGCTCGCTGCGCCGGATGAAGGAGCACGGCAACGTGCTGCTGACCGGCGCCGAGAAGGAAGAGCTGGGCATCCTCGTCTTCGACGTGACCTCCGGCCCGGCCTCCTGGGTGGCCGAGCACTCGGACCTCGTCGCCGCCTTCCTGAAGGTGACCGCCGATGCCAACGCTATGTGGGCCGACGAGGCGAACCAGGCCAAGATGCTGCCGGTGATCGCCAAGGACGCGGGCATGGACGAGGCGGCGACCGCCGAGACCATGGCGACCTTCGTCTTCCCGACGGCGGAAGAGCAGCTCTCGGGCAAGTGGCTCGGCGGCGGCGCGGGCGACTTCATGAAGGGCGTGGCGGATGTCTTTGTCGCGGCGGGCTCGATCGACGCGGCGCTCGACAGCTACGCCGACCACGTGAACACCGGGCCGCTCGCCGCGGCGGGCTCGATGTAAGCTCCGGCGCTTCGGATCCCGGCGGCGGGGGGCTGCCGCCGGGGTCTTCGCATCAGAACGACACAGGGGGGCATACCCCCGGGACCGCGGTGCAGGGCCGCGAAAGGCGGAACATGAGCGGACTATCGATCCAGAACCTCTCCATGCGCTTCGATCTGCCGAACGGCAGCTCGGTGCAGGCGCTGAAGGACGTCTCGCTGGACCTCGCGCAGGGCGAGCTGTTGTCGGTGCTGGGCCCTTCGGGCTGCGGCAAGACGACCTTGCTCAACATCGTCGCGGGCTTCCTCGCGCCCACCGAGGGCAAGATCATCCTGGGTGGCCACGAGGTGCGCGGCCCGGCCGCCGAGCGGGGCATGGTGTTCCAGCAGGGCGCGCTCTTCGAATGGATGAACGTGCGCGACAACGTCAGCTTCGGCCCGCG
Organism: Salipiger sp. H15; assembly: GCF_040409955.1. Classification (NCBI taxonomy): domain Bacteria; kingdom Pseudomonadati; phylum Pseudomonadota; class Alphaproteobacteria; order Rhodobacterales; family Roseobacteraceae; genus Salipiger; species Salipiger bruguierae. The sequence continues at coordinate 650,185 of NZ_CP123384.1, read as the reverse complement.
CATGGCCGGGCGGCGCGCGCGCGACTACGGGCCGACCGTCGATCACCTGCTCGAGGTGGTGGGGCTGCGCGACTTCAAGGAAAAGGCGGTCTACGAGCTTTCGGGCGGCATGCAGCAGCGCGTGGCGCTGGCCCGCTGCCTTGCCAACGATCCCGACGTGATCCTCATGGACGAGCCGCTGGGGGCGCTCGACGCGCTCACGCGCGAGAAGATGCAGAGCCTCGTGCTGAAGCTCTGGAAGGAGACCGGCAAGACCATCATCCTGATCACCCACTCGGTCGAGGAAGCGCTGCTCCTGGGCGAGCGGCTGCTGGTCATGGCGCCGCGCCCGGGCCGCATCCACCGCGAGTACCGTTTGCCCTTTGCCGACCTCGGCGCCGGGCAGGACCTGCGCGCGGTCAAGAAGCACCCCGACTTCGCCTCGACGCGCGAGGAGATCCTCGGGATGATCTGGGACATGGAGGAAGAGATCATGGGCCGCAGCGAGATCGCGGGGGCCGCATCATGATCGTCTTTGCCCTCTACATCGCCATCTTCGTGGTGAGCTGGGTGCTGGTGCGGCTGCTGGTGCACCGCGCGCTCAACGACTTCGTCGCGCGCAAGACGGTGACCTTCGGCGACGAGAGCGCGGTACGCCCGAGCCGGATCGCCAGCGTGATCTCGATCCTGACGATATTTCTGCTCTGGGGCGCCTTCACCGGCTCGCACTGGGTGCCGTCCTTCCTGCACGCGCCGGGGCCCTTCGTGGGCGATGCCAGCTTCACCTACACCGCCGAGGCCGAGGGCGTCGCGCCCGACGAGGCCACGGTGACCGTGCGGGTCTTCCCGGTCGGGGCGGAAAGCGCCGATCCCGAGGTCGCGCCCGGCGAGGGCTGGGCGAAGAACGACGCCGCCAGCGTCGGCGCGTGGCGCTCGGGGCTGCTGCGGGTGGACGAGAACGACGAATATGGCCGCGATCAGGGTCACACCATCGTTGCGGTCAACGGTCAGCCGATCGCGCCGGGCAGCTCGGTGGAAACCGACTATGGCCGTGTCGGCATGTCGCCCAAGGGCACGCTCAACTTCGAGCCCGCCAAGGGCTGGCAGATGGAGCCGATCTGGCTGCCCGCGCCCGAGGCGGTGGTGGCGCGGCTGGTCGAGATTGCCCGCGACGGCTACCGCGACAGCACGCTCTGGGAACATCTCGGCTGGTCGCTCTTCCGGGTGATCGCGGGCTTCTTCTTCGGCGCGCTGATCGGCATTCCGCTTGGCTACGCCATGGGGCTTTCCGACTGGTTCCGCGGCTGGTTCGACCCGATCGTCGAGTTCATGCGCCCGGTGCCGCCGCTGGCGCTCATTCCGCTGGTGATCATCTGGGCGGGCATCGGCGAAACGGGCAAGATCATCCTGCTCTTCCTCGCGGCGCTCTGGATCATGGCCATCGCGGCGCGCTCGGGGGTCTCGGGGGTGAAGATCTCGAAGGTCCACGCGGCCTATTCGCTCGGGGCGTCGAAGGTGCAGATCCTGCGCCACGTGATCATCCCGAACTCGCTGCCCGACATCTTCACCGGCGCGCGGGTGGCGATGGGGGTCTGCTGGGGCACCGTCGTGGCCGCCGAGCTGGTGGCGGCCGAGAAGGGCGCCGGCATGATGATCATGGTCGCCTCGAAGTTCCAGCTGACCGACATCGTGATCATGGGGATCATCCTCATCGGGGTGATCGGCTTCGGCATCGACATGCTGATGCGCCTCGCCGAGCGCAAGCTGGTGCCCTGGAAGGGGCGCGGCTGAGAGGGGCAGGGCCGGAAAATCGGGGCCGGAACAGCAGAGGGGGCCGGCGGCCCCCTCCTTCATGTCCTGATGTGATGCGCCGGAAGCGGGCTCCGGTCAGCCCAGCAGCGCGGCGAGCTGGCCGTCGAGCCAGAGCCGCATGCCGTCCACCACCGCCACGTAGGGGTCGAGCAGCGGCGCCATGGCCGGGACCGCGGCGGTGATCGCCGGGGCGAGGGCATAGAGCAGCACCGCCAGCACCGCGAGGATCAGCATCATGCCGAAGCCGCGGGCGAAGTTGCTGCCCTGCTGCTCCTCTTCCTCGGCGTCGAGCGCGCGGCCCTGCGGCGTCTCCATCCGCCGCGGCGGCGGGGCGACGCGCAGGGACTGGTTGATCTCCTCGATGTCGGGCAGCAGGTCGCGCCGCGAGACCGGGATCGCCGGGTGTTCCGGCTCGGGCGCGCCGAAGTCGTCGGGCGCATGCCGGGCCTCGGGCGCATCGGAGAGCGGGGCGTCGCCGCGGATGCGCGCCATGTGGTCGCGCGCGACGCGGGCGCGGTGGGCGGCATCCTCGGCGGAAGGTTCGGCCAGTCCAAGCTCGGGCTGGCTTTCCAGCGGCTCGGGATCGTGGCGTCGGCGCGCCTCGCGCTCGGCCTCCTGGCGCAGCACCTCGGCGACCGAGGGGTCGAGCCCGCGGGCGCGCACCGGGCGGCGCGGCACCGGCGTGGCGGCGGGTTCCTCGGGCCAGCTTTCGGGTTCAGGCTCGGGTTCGGGGGCGGCGTGCAGCGGCGCGGGCTCGGCGCCCTCGTCCATCTCTTCCCAGAGGTCGTCGGGCGCGCGCATGTCCTCGGGTGCGGTCTCTGCGGCAGCCTCGGCGTCCTCCTGCGGGACGGGGCGATCCAGGGCGGCCAGCTGGAACCAGGTGTGGCCGCAGCTCGAGCATTGCACGTCGCGCCCGCCCGTGGGGATCGCGTCGACCGGCACCTCGTACTGCGCGCCGCAATTGGGGCATATCAGCCGCATATTGTCCTTAGCTTTCCATCTGTTCTGGCCATCATCCCTTTGCCGACAATAGGTTGCCACAGGTGAGCGGGAAAGCCAATTTTCGGGCCGGGCGGCGGATTGCAACTGCGTCGCGGCTCGGGCACAACAGGACATCTTTTCTACCGGGGGCGCGCGGGCGTGATCGAACTGGATAATGTGGCCTACAGCTACGGCGGCGGGGAGCTGCTGAGCGGGCTCACGCTGCGGCTTGCGCCCGGGTCCTTCCATTTCCTGACCGGCCCCTCGGGCTCGGGCAAGACCACGCTGCTGAAGCTCTGCTACGGCGCGCTGGTGCCGACCGCGGGCCACGCGCGGCTCTTCGGCGAGGACGTGCGGCGCATGGACCGCGACGCCATCGCGCTCAGCCGCCGTCGCATCGGCGTGGTGCACCAGGATTGCCAGTTCCTCGACCACCTCTCGGTCGCCGAGAACGTCGCCCTGCCGCTGACCGTGGCGGGCGAGGGCGGGCAGGAGCTCGAGCAGAACCTCATCGAGCTGATGACCTGGGTCGGGCTCAAGAGCCGTGCCGACGCGCTGCCGCCGGAGCTGTCGGGCGGCGAGCGCCAGCGCGCGGCGCTGGCCCGCGCGGTGATGATGTCGCCCGAGGTGATCCTTGCCGACGAGCCCACCGGCAACGTCGACTGGGAGATGTCGCAGCGGCTGCTGCGCCTGCTGGTCGAGCTCAACCGGATGGGCAAGACCATCCTCATCGCGACGCATGACCTCGGCCTCATCCGGTCGGCCAAGACGCAGGTGCAGGCGCGGGTGCTGCGGATTTCCAACCGCAGGCTGCAGTCGGCGGGGGCGGACCTGTGAGACTGATCCGCGACTCCCTCGGCGCCTTCACCCGTTCCGACACCGGCGCCGACCGGGTTGTTCCGCCGACCGGCTTCACCGCCAGCCTGACGCTGTTTGCCGCCGGGGCCATGGCCTTCCTCGCGGTCTTCGCCCTGGCGCTGTCGCTGGCCGCGGGACGGCTTGCCACGAGCTGGGGCGAGGAGCTGGCCCGCGCCTCGACGCTGCGCATCTCGGCCCCCGCCGGGCAGCAGGCCGAGCAGACCGCGGCGGCGCTGCGCCTGCTCGAGCAGACGCCGGGCGTGGCCTCGGCGCGGGCGCTGAGCGCCGAGGAGCAGCAGGCGCTGCTCGAGCCCTGGTTCGGCCCGGACCTGCCGCTGGCCGACCTGCCGGTGCCGCAGCTCATCGAGATCATCGAGGAGGGCGCGGGCTTTGACGGTGCGGGGCTGCGGCTGCGGCTGCAGGCCGAGGTGCCGGGCGGGGTGCTTGACGATCACACGCGCTGGCGGCGGCCGCTGGTGGCGGCGGCCTCGAAGCTGCGGCTGCTGGGGGCGGTGTCGATCCTGCTCATCGCGGGCGCGGTGGCGGCGATGGTCACGCTGGCGGCCAACGCGGCGCTCGCGGCCAATGCGCAGGTCATCGCCGTGCTGCGGCTCGTCGGCGCCACCGACGGGTTCATCGCGCGCGCCTTCGTGCGCCGCTTCACCCTGCGTGCCCTCGGCGGCGCGGCGCTCGGCGCGGCGGTGGCCTCGGGCGCGCTGCTGCTGATGCCCTCGGCGGACGAGACCGCGGGCTTCCTGACCGGCCTCTCCTTCGTCGGCTGGCACTGGATCTTCCCGCTGCTGGTGCCGCTGCTGACCGCGGCGGTGGCCTTTGCCGCAACGGCGATCGCCGCGCGCCGGGTACTTGGAGACTTGAGCTGATGCGCCACGCGCTGCAATGGATCCGATCGCTGTTCTTCGTCGGCCAGGTCTACCTGGCGATGGCGGTGGTCGGGCTCTCGTTCTTCCCCTGGGCGCTGTTCTCCGACCGTGGCGCGCGCGCGGCCTGCCGGGCCTGGTGCCTCTGGGTGCGCTGGACGGCCGCGTGGATGGTGGGGCTGAAGAGCGAGATCCGCGGCAAGGTCCCCGAGGGCGAGATCCTCATCGCCGCCAAGCACCAGAGCTTCTTCGACATCATCCTGCTCTTCGGGGCGGTGCCGGCGGGCAAGTTCGTGATGAAGCGCGAGCTGCTCTTCACCCCGGTCCTCGGGCAGTACGCCACCCGCATCGGCTGCGTGCCGGTGGACCGCGGCAAGCGCGGCGCGGCGATCTCGAAGATGGTGGCCGACGTGAAGAAGAGCGCCGAGGAGCATCCCGGCCAGCTGATCATCTACCCGCAGGGCACCCGCGTGCCGCCGGGCGAGAAGGTGCCCTACAAGGTCGGCACCGCGATCCTCTACGGCCAGAGCGGCGAGGCCTGCGTGCCGGTGGCGACCAATGTCGGCATCTTCTGGCCCAAGCGCGGCATCTACCGCAAGCCGGGAACGGCGGTGATCGAGTTCCTGCCGGTGATCGAGCCCGGCATGCCGAGCAAGGCCTTCCTTGCCAAGATCGAACGGGACGTGGAGGCGGCCTCGAACCGCCTGATGGCGGAGGCGGGGTTCCATGCGCAGGATTGAGACCACCGAGGCGCTCGAGGCGCTCTACGGCACGGCGGCGGGGGCGTCGATCGACAAGGTGGTGCGGCGGATGACACCGCTCTACCGCCAGTGGATCGAGGCCTCGAGGCTCTGCGTGCTGAGCACGGTCGGTCCGGCGGGCACCGATGCCTCGCCGCGCGGCGACGATGGCCCGGTGGTGCTGGAGCTCGACCCGGGCACGCTCGCCATGCCCGACTGGCGCGGCAACAACCGGCTCGACTCGCTGCGTAACGTGGTCGAGGACGGGCGCGTGTCGCTGATGTTCTTCGTGCCCGGCAGCAACAACGTGGTGCGGGTGAACGGCACCGGCTGGCTCACCGACGACGCGGAGCTGCGGGCGCGGTTCGAGAAGCACGGCAGGCAACCCGCCACGGTGCTGATCCTCGAGATCGCCGAGATCTACAGCCAGTGCGCCCGGGCCCTGATGCGGGCCGGGACGTGGCGCGCGGGCGACGAGAGCGGCGGCCTGCCCAGCATCGGCGCGCTCTTGGCCGAGGCCACGCAGGGGGCCACCGACGGCGAGGAATACGACCGGCTCTGGCCCGCGCGCGCCGCGCAGAGCATGTGGTGAGCCGCTGACGGTTTCGTGAGCCGCCTGCCCGACGGAATCCCGTCGCCCGCGCGTGAGACGTCCAATACGGACAAGACGCAAAGGATTTCGGGCATGTCGGATTTCATCAAGCGCCCCAGTCGCCGCGCCCTGCTGAGCGGGCTCGCGGTCTCGCCGATCGCGGTCGCCGGGATCGGCTCCTTCACCAGCTCGGCCCGCGCGCAGGCGCAGGCGGCGGGGCTCATCTCGGCCAATGTCTGCATGGTCATGCCGGAGGTGACTGAGGGGCCCTATTACCTCGACGAGGCGCTGCTGCGGTCCGACATCACCGAGGGCCGCGAGGGGGTGCCGATGCGGCTGCGGCTGCAGGTGGTGACGGCCGAGTGCGCCCCGGTCGAGGGCGCGCGGGTCGATGTCTGGCACTGCGACGCGGCGGGCAACTACTCGGGCTACGCCAGCCAGGGCAGCGACGGCACCAACGACACCGAGGGCGAGACCTTCCTGCGCGGCACGCAGATGACCGGCGCGGACGGGGTGGCGGAGTTCCGCAGCATCTACCCCGGCTGGTACCGCGGCCGCACCACGCACGTGCATTACAAGGTCTTCCTCGACGAGCGCACCGTGCTGACCAGCCAGATCTTCTTCCCCGACGCGCTGAGCCAGTACCTCTTCCAGTCGGTGCCGCCCTACAACGACCGCAGCGCCGAGCGCGACACGATGAACGGGAACGACGGCATCGCCAAGCAGGCGGGCGAGGGCGCCTATGCCGCGATCCGCGAGCAGTACGATTTCTACGACGCGGCGCTGGTGGTGGGGATCGACCCCTCGGCGACCTCGGCCGAGGGCGGCATGGGGGCGGGCGGTCCGCCGCCGGGCGGAGAGCGTCCGGACGGTCCGCCCCCGGGCGGCGTGGGCGGCCCGGATCAGGGCGGCAGCGCCGAGGTGTTCATCCCGGGGCGGACGGCAAGCGAGTAGGCAAATCTCTTCGAAGAGATTTGCAAGAGCCTTCGAAGGCTCTTGCGAGCGGCCTCTTTGGGGCCGCCCTTTCCCGTTCAGCGATCCAGCGCGCCCTTGCCGGCGAGGATCTTCGGCCGCAACTTCTCGATCCGCGCGAGGCGGGTCTCGGGCTTCTTGGCGCCGTCGATCTGGAGGACGTGGCTCTTCTGCCGCCCCGGCGTCAGCGCGGCGAAGGCCTCGGCCAGCTCCGGGTCGGCGTCGAGCGCGGAGACGAGCTCCTCGGGCAGCTCGAGCTCGGTCTCGTCCTTCGGCGGGCGGATGCCCTGCGCGGCATAGCCCTTCGCTTCGGCAAGGTAGGCCTCGAGCGTGGGGCGCATCCGCGCGACCTGCGCGGCCGAGGTGAAGCGGAGCACGTTCGGGTGGCGGGTGTTGGGCCCCTGCCGCTCGAGCACGCCCTCGGGGTCGGTCATCAGCGCGGGGTTGAAGAAGCCCAGCGTGAACTCGCTGCGGAAGGCGCCGATCAGGGCGACGTTGCGCTCGCCCTCTACGTAGACCGGATGGCCCCATTTCGCGGTTTCCCGAAGACCCGAAGCAAGGCAGATCTCGCGCAGCGCGGCGAGCCCTTCGGCCCAGAGCCGGGTGGCGCAATCGGCGGTGTCGAAGCGGGCGCAGCGGCCGCAGCCCCTGGCGAAATACTCGTTGCTGTCGGTGATCATGGTCCCTCCGTCATCAGACCTTAGACCAGCGGCGAGGTTTCGCGAAGGGGCTCTCGGGCCTCACATCTTGAGGATCGAGTTGCCGCCGTCCGCGAGCATGGCGCTGCCGGTGACGAAGGAGGACTGGTCCGACAGGAGGAACAGCGCGGCGCGGGCGATTTCCTCGGGGGCGGCGATGCGTTTCAGCGCGTGCATGTTGCGGACGATCTCGTGGAAGCCGGGATCGCTGCCCGCCATTTCGGTCATCGTGCCGCCGGGAAGCAGCGCGTTGACGCGGATGTTCTCGGGCCCGTGCTCGGCGGCAAGCACCTGCGTGAACCCGATGAGCCCGGCCTTGGCGGCAGCATAGGCGGGATCGGCGACCTCCCCGGCGAGGTATTCCGCCGCGCCGCCCGCCGCGCGGATCTCCTGCGCCAGCGCCTCGAGCCGGGCCCCGCGCCGGGCGCCGAGCACGACGTTTGCGCCTTCACGTCCCAGCAGCCGGGCGGCGGCCTCGCCGATGCCGCTGCTTGCGCCCGTCACGATGATCGTCTGTCCCGTCAGCATGGCTCCGCCCTTTCGCTGGTTTGCGGGAGCAGTGTCGGGGGAGGGGGCGCCGCGGGGCGATCCGCTTCCTGCGCATTGCGGCGCGGACCAAAGAAAAGACCCCCGGAGCGGTGCTCCGGGGGTCCCTGTGTCGCGATCCGGAAAGGATCAGGCGTGGATCGCGCCGTCGCCGCAGGCGAGGGCCGCCTCGCGCACCGCTTCCGAGAAGGTCGGGTGGGCGTGGCAGGTCAGCGCGACGTCCTCGGCCGAGGCGCCGAATTCCATCGCCACGCAGATCTCGTGGATGAGATCGCCGGCCGACGGGCCGATGATGTGGCAACCCAGAACGCGGTCGGTTTCCTTGTCGACGATCAGCTTGACGAAGCCGTCACCGGCGAAGACGGCCTTGGCGCGGCCGTTGCCCATGAAGGAGAACTTGCCGACCTTGTAGGCGCGGCCCTCGGCCTTGAGCTGCTCTTCGGTCTTGCCGACCGAGGCGACCTCGGGGTGGGTGTAGATCACGCCCGGGATCACGTCGTAGTTCACGTGGCCGGCCTTGCCGGCGATGACCTCGGCGCAGGCCATGCCCTCGTCCTCGGCCTTGTGGGCCAGCATCGGGCCCTCGATGGCGTCGCCGATGGCGTAGATGCCCTTCACGGCGGTCTGCCAGTGGCCGTCGGTCTCGATCTGGCCGCGCTTGGTCAGCGTCACGCCGAGCGCCTCGAGGCCGAGACCGTCGGTGTAGGGCGCGCGGCCGGTGGCGCAGAGCACCACGTCCGCCTCGGTGCTGTGCTCGGACTCGTCCTTGCGCAGCTTGTAGGTCACCGTGGCCTTGCCGCCCTTGGTCTCGACCTTCGACACGGCCGCGCCCATGGTGAACTTGAGGCCCTGCTTGGTGAGCATCTTCTGGAAGGTCTTCTGCACCTCGGCGTCCATGCCGGGGGTGATGGCGTCGAGGAATTCGATCACCTCGACCTCGGTGCCGAGGCGCGAGTAGACCGAGCCCATCTCGAGGCCGATCACGCCGGCGCCGATGACGACCATCTTCTTGGGGATCTTGCCGAGTTCCAGCGCGCCGGTGGAGGTCACGACGATCTTCTCGTCGACCGCGACCTCGGCGCCCGGTACGGAGGCGGGCACGGAGCCGGTGGCGATGATGATGTTTTTGGTCTCGTGGACCTCGTCACCGACCTTGACCTTGCCGGCCTCGGGGATCGAGCCCCAGCCCTTGAGCCAGTCGATCTTGTTCTTCTTGAACAGGAATTCGATGCCCTTGGTGTTCTGGCCGATCACGTCGTCCTTGTAGGCGAGCATCTGCTTCCAGTCGACCTTGGGCGCGGCGCCCTTGAGGCCCATCTTGGCGAAGTTGTGCTCTGCCTCGTGCAGCTGGTGCGATGCGTGCAGCAGGGCCTTCGAGGGGATGCAGCCGACGTTGAGGCAGGTGCCGCCGAGGGTTTCGCGGCCCTCGACGCAGGCGGTCTTGAGGCCGAGCTGGGCGCAGCGGATGGCGGCGACATAGCCGCCGGGTCCGGCGCCGATCACGATGACGTCGTATTGTGCCATTGGGGTCTCCTATCGGGTATTTCGGAAGGCACGGGGCATGCACCGGGCATGCACATCCCGTGCACATGGGAAGGCGGGGCGGGAAGTGGCGCGCGGGGGGCGCTGGTCCCCCCTGCCGCCGGGCTCCCCGGGGATATGTCCGGCCGGACGCGGGCTCATGGGAGCAGCGCCAGCAGCAGCATCAGGGTCGTCGCGACAAAGCCGACGAACCAGATCAGCGAGCGCCAGGGCGCCCAGCCGAAGAGATAGGCCGGGACATAGGCGATCCGCGCCGCGAGGTAGAGCAGCGCGAGCTGCGCGGTGAAGCTGCCGGCCTTGTCGGTGTAGGTGAGCACCGCCACGGCGATGGCGAAGAGCAGCAGCCCCTCGAAATGGTTGTTCATCGCCCGCTGGGCGCGCCCGGCGCAGCCGGTGAGCACGCGCGGCTCGTCGCGCGCCGAGGCGGCGTAGCGCGGCCCGACCTGGGCCTGGGCCAGCACCGAGTAGAGCGCCATCTGGGCGACCTGCAGCAGGCTTGCGAGGGTCAGTGCAAGAAGTTCCGGCGTCATGCGGTGCTCAGCATGTGGGACGCGGAGGGGCCGTGGCCGAGGGAGGTTTCCTGGGCGAGCCAGGCCTGCGCCTTCTCGACGTCATTGACGGAGAAGAGCGCCCAATGGGCGGTGCTGCCCTCGAGCCAAAGCTGAAGCAGGGTGAGCCCGGCGTTGGCGCGGGTTTCCGCCTCGGCGTCGAAGCGGCTGCGATCGAAACTGTCGAAACGGAGCAGAAGCTGGTGGCTCATCTTGCCCTCCCTTCGGGGTGTCGCGGGGCCCTGGGGCGCCCCGCCCGAACATCCGGGCGGGGCAGGTCTGTCATGCGGGGCACGGGGCCCCGGCGCGCGGGATCAGAGATCCATCAGCAGGCGGCGCGGATCCTCGAGGGCTTCCTTGACGCGGACCAGGAAGGTCACGGCGCCCTTGCCGTCGACGATGCGGTGGTCGTAGCTGAGCGCCAGGTACATCATCGGGCGGATTTCCACCTTGCCGTTGATCGCCATCGGGCGGTCCTGGATCTTGTGCATGCCGAGGATGCCCGACTGCGGGGGGTTCAGGATCGGCGAGGACATCAGCGAGCCGTAGACACCACCGTTGGAGATGGTGAAGGTGCCGCCCTGCATCTCGGCCATCGAGAGCTTGCCGTCACGGGCGCGCTTGCCCTTCTCGTTGATCTCTTTCTCGATCTCGGCGAAGGACTTCTGGTCGACGTCGCGCAGCACCGGAACCACGAGGCCCTGCGGCGTGCCCGCGGCGATGCCCATGTGCACGAAGTTCTTGTAGACCACGTCGGTGCCGTCGATCTCGGCATTCACCTCGGGGACTTCCTTCAGCGCGTGCACGCAGGCCTTGGTGAAGAAGGACATGAAGCCGAGGCGCACGCCGTGCTTCTTCTCGAAGAGGTCCTTGTACTGGTTCCGCAGCGCCATCACCTCGGTCATGTCCACCTCGTTGTAGGTGGTCAGCATGGCCGCGGTGTTCTGCGCGTCCTTGAGGCGCTTGGCGATGGTCTGGCGCAGGCGGGTCATCTTGACGCGCTCTTCGCGGGCCGCATCCTCGGCAGCCACCGGGGCGCGCGGCGCGGCGGCGGGTGCCGCGGCTGCCGGGGCCGACTTGGCGGCGGCGAGGGCCGCGGAAACGTCGTGCTTCATGATGCGGCCATCCTTGCCCGAGCCCTGAACCTGGTCACGGCCGAGACCTGCCTCGGCCATCGCCTTCTTGGCGGCCGGGGCGTCCTCGACATCCTTGCCACCCGCGGCGGGGGCTGCCGCCGGAGCTGCCGCGGGGGCGGCGGCCGAAGCCGCGGCAACCGCACCTGCGCCGCCGAGCACGGCGAGCTGGCCGCCGGCCTGGACGGTGTCGCCCTCGTTCGCGAGGATCGCGGTCAGCGTGCCGGATGCCGGCGCGGGAACCTCGACCGAGACCTTGTCGGTCTCGAGCTCGCAGAGCATCTCGTCCTGCTGGACGGTGTCACCGACCTTCTTGAACCAGGTGGCGACGGTGGCCTCGGAGACGGACTCGCCCAGCGTCGGGACCATCACCTTGACCTCTTCGCCGCCCGCGGCGGGCGCGGCAGCGGCGGCCTTGGCCGAGGGACGTTCCTCGACCTGCTCGGCGCCGGCCTCGCCCGCGGGGGCGACGTTGGCGAGCAGGGCATCGACGCCCACGGTGTCGCCTTCCTTGGCCACGATGTCCGCGAGGACGCCCGCGACGGGGGAGGGGACCTCGACCGTCACCTTGTCGGTCTCGAGCTCGCAGAGCATCTCGTCCACGGCGACGGAGTCACCGGGTTTCTTGAACCAGGTGGCAACCGTGGCTTCGGTCACGGATTCGCCCAGCGTGGGGACGCGCACTTCGGTCGTCATCGCTTCATTTCCCTTCGATGGTCAGCGCTTCGTTCACAAGCGCCTCTTGCTGTGCCTTGTGCTGGCTGGCCAGGCCCGTGGCGGGCGAGGCCGAGGTGGCACGGCCGACGTAGACCGGCCGCTGATGCTTGGCGTCGATACGCCCCAGCACCCATTCGATGTTGGGCTCGATGAAGGTCCAGGCGCCCTGGTTCTTGGGCTCTTCCTGGCACCAGACCATCTCGGCGCCCTTGAAGCGTTCCAGCTCCTTGACCAGCGAGATCGCCGGGAAGGGATAGAACTGCTCGATCCGCAGCAGGTAGACGTCGTCGATGCCGCGGGCGTCACGCTCTTCGAGCAGGTCGTAGTAGACCTTGCCCGAGCACATCACGACGCGCTTGATCTTGTCGTCCGACACCAGCTTGGTTGCGCTCTCGCCCGATTCCGCGCTGTCCCAGAGGACGCGGTGGAACGAGGAGCCGGTGATGAAGTCCTTCGCCTCGGAGACCGCCAGCTTGTGACGCAGAAGCGATTTCGGCGTCATCAGGATCAGCGGCTTGCGGTAGCTGCGGTGCAGCTGGCGGCGCAGGATGTGGAAGTAGTTCGCCGGGGTCGAGCAGTTCGCGACGATCCAGTTGTCCTGGCCGCACATCTGCAGGAAGCGCTCGAGGCGCGCCGAGCTGTGCTCGGGGCCCTGGCCCTCGAAGCCGTGCGGCAGCAGGCAGACGAGGCCCGACATGCGCAGCCACTTCGACTCGCCCGACGAGATGAACTGGTCGAACATGATCTGCGCGCCGTTGGCGAAGTCGCCGAACTGCGCTTCCCACAGGACGAGCGAGTTGGGCTCGGCCAGCGAGTAGCCGTATTCGAAGCCCGAGACCGCGTATTCGGACAGGGCCGAGTCGATGACCTCGTAGCGGGCCTGGCCCTCGCGGATGTGGTTGAGCGGGTAGTAGCGGTCTTCGTTGTCCTGGTTGATCAGGCCCGAGTGGCGCTGCGAGAAGGTGCCGCGGGTCGAGTCCTGGCCCGCGAGGCGGACGGGGTAGCCCTCGGTCAGCAGCGAGCCGAAGGCCAGTGCCTCGCCGGTCGCCCAGTCGAAGCCCTTGCCGGTTTCGAACATCTGCTCGCGCGCCTCGAGGAAGCGGCCCACGGTCTTGTGCAGCGGGAAGCCCTCGGGAACGGTGGTCAGGCCCTTGCCGACATCGGCCATGGTCTCGGGCGCGATCGCCGTCTCGCCGCGCTGGTAGTTGCCTTCCTTCTGCGCGTCGAGGTGCGACCAGCGGCCGTCGAGCCAGTCGGCCTTGTTCGGCTTGTAGGTCTTGCCGGCCTCGAACTCTTCATTCAGGTGCGCCTGGAAGGCGGCCTTCATGTCCTCGATCTCGCCCTCAGGGATGAGACCGTCCTTGACGAGGCGATCGGTGTAGAGCGTCAGCGTGGTCTTCTGCTGCTTGATCTTCTTGTACATGATCGGGTTGGTGAACATGGGCTCGTCGCCCTCGTTGTGACCGAACCGGCGGTAGCAGAAGATGTCGATGACCACGTCCTTGCCGAACTTCTGGCGGAACTCGGTCGCGACCTTGGCGGCGTGGACCACGGCCTCGGGATCGTCACCGTTGACGTGGAAGATCGGCGCCTCGACCACCAGCGCGTTGTCGGTGGGGTAGGGCGAGGAGCGCGAGAAGTGCGGCGCGGTGGTGAAGCCGATCTGGTTGTTCACCACGACGTGGATGGTGCCGCCGGTGCGGTGGCCGCGCAGGCCGGAGAGCGCGAAGCACTCGGCCACGACGCCCTGGCCGGCGAAGGCCGCGTCACCGTGCAGCAGCACGGGCAGGACCGCGCGGCGCTCGGAGTCGTTGATCTGGTCCTGCTTGGCGCGGACCTTGCCCAGCACGACCGGGTTCACCGCCTCGAGGTGCGAGGGGTTGGCGGTCAGCGACAGGTGAACCTTGTTGCCGTCGAACTCGCGGTCCGAGGAGGCGCCGAGGTGGTATTTCACGTCGCCCGAGCCGTCCACGTCCTCGGGCTTGAACGAGCCGCCCTGGAATTCGTTGAAGATCGCGCGGTAGGGCTTCTGCAGCACGTTGGCGAGAACCGACAGGCGGCCGCGGTGCGGCATGCCGAAGACGATTTCCTTGATGCCGAGGTTGCCGCCGCGCTTGATGATCTGCTCGAGCGCCGGGATCAGCGATTCACCACCGTCGAGGCCGAAACGCTTGGTGCCCATGTACTTGACGTGCAGGAACTTCTCGAAGCCCTCGGCTTCCACCATCTTGTTGAGGATCGCCTTGCGGCCCTCGCGGGTGAAGCGGACTTCCTTGCCGTAGCCCTCGATGCGCTCCTTGAGCCAGGCAGATTGTTCCGGGTCCGAGATGTGCATGTACTGCAGCGCGAAGGTGCCGCAGTAGGTGCGCTTCAGCACGCCCATGATCTCGCGCAGCGACGCGACCTGCAGGCCGAGCACGTTGTCGATGAAGATCGGGCGGTCCATGTCGGCCTCGGTGAAGCCGTAGGCCTTGGGGTCGAGCTCGGGGTGCGCGTCACGGCCGTGCAGGCCCAGCGGGTCGAGATCGGCGGCGAGGTGGCCGCGGATCCGGTGCGCGCGGATGATCATCAGCGCGCGGATCGAGTCGAGCACGGCGCGCTTGATCTGGTCGTCGGTCACCGCGACGCCCTTTTCGGCGGCCTTCTCGGCGATCTTCTTGCCAGCGCCCTTCGCCTCGGCGGCGGGCATCATCGGCCATTCGCCGGTGAGCGCGGCGGTCAGGTCGTCGTTCGGGGTCGGCGGCCAGTCGGAGCGTTCCCAGGACGCGCCCTTGGCCTCGGCCTTCACGCTGGTCTCGTCGTCACCGAGCTGTTTGAAGAAATCGCTCCATGCCTCGTCCACCGCGGAGGGGTCGTTGGCATAGCGGGCGTACATCTGTTCGAGATATTCCGCGTTCGCGCCCTGCATGAAGCTGAGGGCGTGGAACTGGTCATTCGAGCCTTGATCCGTCATCGTGCGCATTCCTTTCTGACCGATCTTTGAAGCAGCAGGAAGGGGGCCTTCGGGAAGGCCCCCGTCGTGGTGCTCCGGGTCATATCCAAGCCGGATCCCCTCGCGGGGGGTGCGGGGCGGGCAGGCCGCCCCGCGCTGTGCTATTTAGCCCTTAATGGCTTTCATGACAGCTTCACCAAGCGTCGCCGGGCTGTCCGCCACGACGATACCGGCGGATTTCATCGCCTCGATCTTCGACTCGGCGTCGCCCTTGCCACCGGCGACGATCGCGCCTGCGTGGCCCATGCGGCGGCCGGCCGGAGCGGTGCGGCCCGCGATGAAACCGGCGGTCGGCTTCCAGCGGCCCTTCTTCTTCTGCTCGGCGAGGAACTCCGCGGCTTCTTCTTCCGCCGAGCCACCGATCTCGCCGATCATGATGATCGACTGGGTTTCCGGATCGTCGAGGAACATGTCCAGCACGTCGATGTGCTCGGTGCCCTTGATGGGGTCGCCGCCGATGCCGACGGCCGACGACTGGCCGAGGCCCATGTCGGTGGTCTGCTTCACGGCTTCATAGGTCAGGGTGCCGGAGCGCGAGACGACGCCGACCGAGCCACGCTTGTGGATGTGGCCGGGCATGATGCCGATCTTGCAGGCGCCGGGGGTGATGACACCCGGGCAGTTCGGGCCGATCAGGCGCGACTTGCTGTTCACCAGCGCGCGCTTCACCTTCATCATGTCGAGGACGGGGATGCCCTCGGTGATGCAGATGATCAGCTCGATCTCGGCGTCGATGGCTTCGAGGATCGAGTCCGCGGCGAAGGGCGGCGGAACGTAGATCACCGAGGCGTTGGCTTCGGTCACGTGCTTGGCTTCGTGGACCGAGTTGAACACCGGCAGGCCGAGGTGCTCCTGGCCGCCCTTGCCGGGGGTCACGCCGCCGACCATCTTGGTGCCGTAGGCGATCGCCTGCTCGGTGTGGAAGGTGCCCTGCGAGCCGGTCAGGCCCTGGCAGATGACTTTGGTGTTTTCGTTGACGAGGACTGCCATCTTGGCGTTCTCCTGATTGTCGCTGCGACGGGCGCAGCCTGAATTCCGGGGAGGGAGCGCCGCAGCGCCCCCAGATGCGTCAGCCCTTGACCGCTTTCACGATCTTCTCGGCGCCGTCGGAGAGGTTGTCGGCAGCGATCACGTCCAGACCGGACTCGTTGATGATCTTCTTGCCGAGCTCCACGTTGGTGCCTTCGAGGCGGACGACGAGCGGAACCTTCAGGCCCACTTCCTTCACCGCGGCGAGCACGCCCTCGGCGATCACGTCGCAGCGCATGATGCCGCCGAAGATGTTGACGAGGATGCCTTTGACGTTGGGATCGGAGGTGATGATCTTGAACGCCTCGGTCACCTTCTCCTTGGTCGCGCCGCCACCCACGTCGAGGAAGTTGGCAGGCTCTGCGCCGTAGAGCTTGATGATGTCCATGGTCGCCATGGCGAGGCCCGCGCCGTTCACCATGCAGCCGATCTCACCATCGAGGGCGATGTAGTTGAGGTCGTACTTGGAGGCTTCGAGTTCCTTGGCGTCTTCCTCGGTCTCGTCGCGCAGATTGGCGATGTCGGGCTGGCGGTACATGGCGTTGCCGTCGAAGCCGAGCTTGGCGTCGAGCACCTTGAGGTTGCCGCCGGGCATGACGATCAGCGGGTTGATCTCCAGCATCTCCATATCCTTCTCGATGAAGGCCTTGTAGAGCTGGCCCATCAGCTTGACGCACTGCTTCATGGCAGCGCCGTCGAGGCCGAGGGCGAAGGCGACGCGGCGGCCGTGGAACGGCTGGTAGCCGGTGGCCGGGTCGACGGAGAACGACAGGATCTTCTCGGGGGTCGAGGCTGCGACTTCCTCGATGTCCATGCCGCCCTCGGTGGAGCAGACGAAGGACACGCGCGAGGTCACGCGGTCGACGAGCAGGGCGAGATAGAGCTCGCGCTCGATGTCCGAGCCATCCTCGATGTAGATGCGGTTGACCTGCTTGCCGGCCGGGCCGGTCTGGTGGGTCACCAGGGTCTTGCCGAGCATCTTCTTGGCTTCTTCAGCGGCCTCTTCCACCGACTTGGCAAGGCGGACGCCGCCCTTCTCGCCAGCTTCGGCTTCCTTGAACTTGCCCTTGCCGCGACCACCTGCGTGGATCTGTGCCTTGACGACCCAGAGCGGACCGTCGAGCTCGCCGGCAGCGGACTTGGCTTCGTTGGCGCTGAGCACGACGCGGCCGTCCGAAACCGGGCAGCCGTATTCGCGCAGGAGCGCTTTCGCCTGATATTCATGGATGTTCATGGAAGACTCTTCCCGTCTTGCTGCGATTTCGCGGCCGGTATACGCGCCTCGTCCGCCGCGTGCGAAGGGATTTTTGGTTATCGGCGAAGATTTGCGAGATTTTTTTCAGGATGTGATCACGCGTTCAAAAAGCGTGATCACAAACCCGCGCCGGGTAGGATTCCGTTAGCGTCTCACGGCGCAAGAATCAGCGCGCTGCCGCAGCGGCAGGCAGAAATGCAAAGGCCCCGGCACGCTTTCGCGGCCGGGGCCCGGAGTGTCACGCGGTCCCGTCCGGGCCCGCGAAAGGCTTACGCGAGGCTGGAGTCGATGCCCTTGCAGGCTTCGACGAGGCCGTTCACCGCGGCGACCGACTTGTCGAACATCTCCTGCTCGTCCTTGGTCAGCTTGATGTTCACGATCTTCTCGATGCCGCCGGCGCCGATCACGGTCGGGACGCCCACGTACATGTCGGTCAGGCCGAACTCGCCGTCGCAGTAAGCGGCGCAGGGCAGGACGCGCTTCTGGTCCTTGAGATAGGCTTCCGCCATCTCGATCGCCGAGGTTGCCGGCGCGTAGAAGGCCGAGCCGGTCTTCAGCAGGCCGACGATCTCGGCGCCGCCGTCACGGGTGCGCTGCACGATCGCGTCCAGCTTCTCCTGCGTGGTCCAGCCCATCTCGACCAGGTCCGGCAGCGGGATGCCGGCGACGGTGGAGTAGCGGACGGAGGGGACCATGGTGTCGCCGTGGCCGCCGAGCACGAAGGCGGTGACGTCCTTCATCGACACGTCGAATTCCACCGACAGGAAGTGGCGGAAGCGGGCCGAGTCCAGCACGCCGGCCATGCCGCAGACCTTGTGCGGGGGCAGGCCGGAGAACTTCTGCAGCGCCCAGACCATCGCGTCGAGCGGGTTGGTGATGCAGATGACGAACGCGTCGGGCGCGTTTTCCTTGATGCCTTCGCCGACCGACTTCATGACCTTGAGGTTGATGCCGAGCAGGTCATCGCGGCTCATGCCGGGCTTGCGCGGCACGCCGGCGGTGACGATGCAGACGTCTGCGCCCGCGATGTCGGCGTAGTCCTGGGTGCCCTTGAGCTTCGCGTCAAAGCCTTCGGAGGGGCCGGATTCCGCGATGTCGAGCGCTTTGCCTTCCGGCGTGCCTTCCGAGATGTCGAAGAGCACGACGTCGCCGAGTTCCTTCAGGGCCGCGAGATGTGCAAGCGTGCCGCCAATCTGTCCCGCGCCGATGAGGGCAATCTTGGGTCTGGCCATGGATCTGTTCTCCGCTCCATTTGTGAAGTCCGCCGCTTGCGTAAGGTCTCTGCCGCCGACGCGCAAGGGCGCTGCAGGGCAGCATCACGGAAGCTCGATTGCTGACCATGCGGAATGGTTGCGGTAAAGACATTTATTTTCAATAAACTAGTGATCGTATACGAGGGTATGCCCTCGGCGGCCGCATCGCGGGGGCGGGCAGGGCGCGGCTGCAACCTGCGGGCGCAAATTGCCGCATTCACGGGCAGTCGGGCGATTCTGTCCAAGGGCGAGGGGCGCTCAGCCGCGCCCGCTGCGCCGCGCGAGATACCTTTCGAGCTGCACCAGCGCATCGTGGATCAGCACCGCGAAGAGCCCGACGATGAGCCCGCCCTGCAGCACGAAGGCGGTGTTGCTGGTGAGCAGCCCGGCGATGATCACCTCGCCCAGCGTGCGCGCCGCCACGGTCGAGCCGATGGTGGCGGTGCCGAGGGCGATCACCACCGAGAGCCGGATGCCGCCGAGGATCACCGGCAGGGCCAGCGGCAGCTCGACCCGCCAGAGCCTCTGCCAGCGGTCGAGGCCGAGGCCGCGCGCCGCCTCCATCGTGGCGGCGGGCAGGGTCGAGAGGCCGGTCATCGCGTTCTCGAAGATCGGCAGCAGCCCGTAGAGGAAGAGCGCCACCAGTGTCGGCCCGGCGCCGAAGCCGAGCGCCGGGACCGCCAGCGCCAGCACCGCCACGGGCGGGAAGGTCTGCCCGACATTGGTGAGCGTGCGCGAGAGCGGCCGGAAGGCGGCGCCTGAGGGGCGGGTGACGAGGATCGCCAGCGTCACCGCCACCAGCGTCGCCGCGGTCGAGGCGAGGGCGACGAGGCCGAGGTGGCTCAGCGACAGCGAGAGCAGCGAGCTGCGGGTGTAGATCACCGGGCCGTTCGCGGGGGCGAAGGGGGCGAAGACGGGGGTGAAGAGCGCGGGTTTCAGCACCAGCGCCAGCAGGAGTGCGATGAGCGCGGCGCGCAGAATCTGCCCGGGTTTCACGCGTGGCGCTCCGCGCGCTCGCGGATGGCGGCGAGGGTGACGCGCCCGGCGGGGGTGCCGTTCGCCTCGACCGGGATCGCCTCGCGCCCGGTCCAGAGGCAGGCGGAGAGCGCCTCGCGCAGGCTGGCGGTGGCGGGCAGGGGGGCGCCGTCGGCGGTCCCTGCCTCGACGAGGTCCGAGACCGGGATGAGCGAGAGCAGCCGCATGGGCCGCTCGGCGTCGCCGACCATCTCGGCGACGAAGGGCGTGGCGGGGCGCGCGACGATCTCTTCCGGCGGGCCGTATTGCACCAGCCGCCCGCCATCCATCACCGCGATGCGGTCGCCGAGGCGGATCGCCTCGTCCATGTCATGGGTGACGAGAAGGATCGTCGAGCCGAGCTTGCGCTGGATGGCGCGCAGATCCTCCTGCGCGCGGGTGCGGATGATCGGGTCGAGCGCGCCGAAGGGCTCGTCCATCAGCAGGAGATCCGGGCGCGAGGCAAGGGCGCGGGCAACGCCGACACGCTGCTGCTGGCCGCCCGAAAGCTCGAGCGGCAGGCGGTCGCGGAACTCGGCGGGCTCCATGCCGAAGAGCGTCAGCAGCTCGTCCACCCGCGCGGCGATCTTCTCCTTCGGCCAGCCGAGCAGCTCGGGCACCGCGCCGATGTTGCGCGCGACCGTGTGGTGCGGGAAGAGCCCGTGGCCCTGGATGGCGTAGCCGATGCGGCGGCGCAGGAGGTGCGGTTTGACGGCGTGGGTGGGCTCGCCGTTGATGCGGACCTCGCCCGAGGTCGGCTCGACCAGCCGGTTTATCATCCGCAGCAGCGTGGTCTTGCCCGAGCCGGAGGTGCCGACAAGCACGGTGATCGTGCCGGTCTCGGCGGTGAGCGAGACGGCATCGACGGCGCGGGTGCGGCCGTAGAGCTTGGTGATCCGGTCGATCTCAATCATGGCTGGCGCTCCGGGATGCGGCGGGTGAGGTCGACGAGGATGTCCATGACGATCGCCGCGACGAGGGCGAGGAGGACGGTGGGCAGCGCGCCCAGCAGGATGAGGTCGGTGGCGGTCTGGTTGAGCCCCTGGAAGACGAAGCTGCCGAAGCCGCCGCCGCCGATCAGCCCGGCGATGACGGCAAGGCCGATGTTCTGCACCAGCACGATGCGAAGGCCTGCAAGGATCACCGGCATGGCGAGCGGCAGCTCGACCTTCCAGAGGCGCTGCGCGCCGGTCATGCCCATGCCGCGCGCGGCCTCGATGGCGGCGGGCGGGGTGGCGGCGAGCCCGGTCACGGTGTTGGCGACCACCGGCAGCAGGGAATAGAGCACCAGCGCGAGGAAGGCGGGGGCGAAACCGATCCCGGCGATGCCGAGCGCGCGGGCGGCGGGATAGGTCGCGGCCACCCAGCCGAGGATCGGGATCATGATGCCGAACATCGCCAGCGACGGGATGGTCTGCAGGAAGCTCAGCACCGGCAGGGCCATGCCGCGCAGGCTGCCGTTGCGGTGGCAGAGGATGCCGAGCGGGAAGCCGATCAGCGCCGCCGCGCCGAGCGAGCCGAGCGCCAGCGCGAGGTGGCGCAGGGCGGCGGTGCGGAAGGCCTCCTTGCGGCTGGCGTATTCCTGCAGCACCGAAAGGTTCGAGAGCGCCCCGGACCAGAGCAGCGCGGCGAGCGCGGCCAGCAGCAGCGCGAGCAGCCCGGCGCGGGCGCGCGGGCCGGGGCGCAATTGCGACAGTGCGTCGGCCATGAGCAGCATCAGCACCAGCAGCAGGCACCACGCCCCGGCAGCGGGAGAGACGCGGGCGAGGTCGCCGGCGCCGTCGAGCTGGCTGGCCGCGCCGCGCGCGAGAAGAAGGATGAGCCCGGCAAGGCCGAGCAGGCTGCCGCCGAGGCGGCGCAGCGGCGCGCCGGCGGGGATGCCGAGCGCGAGCCCGGCGGTGAGCGCGAGCGCACCCGGAAGCACTGCATTTAGGGGCGCGCTGTCCCAGAGCATCACGCCCTCGCCCGCGACGATGCGGTTGGCGCGCAGGGTCAGGAAGGGCAGGGCAAGCGACGCCAGTCCAAGCGCCGCGAAGAGCAGGCCGGGCGGAGAAAGGCGCCGCCCGGCGCGGGCCGTCGGGTCCGCCGCGACGGAGATCAGTCCAGCACCCCGGACTTGGTGAGGTAGTCCTTCGCCACCGCCTCGGAGGGCTCGCCGCCGACCTGGATGCGGCCGTTGAGCTCCTGCAGGGTCTCCATCGAGAGGCCCTCGAAGATCGGATTCAGCACCTCGGGGATGGTGGGATATTCCTCGAGCACGGCGTCGCGGACGATGGGCGTGGGCTCGTAGACCGGCTGCACGCCCTTGTCGTCCTTCATCACCACGAGCCCGGTCGCGCCGACGCCGCCGTCGGTGCCGTAGACCATCGCGGCATTGACGCCCGAGGTGCCGCGCGCGGCGGCCTGGATCGTCGCGGCCGTGTCGCCGCCCGAGAGGATCACGGTCTGGTCCTCGGTGAGCGCAAAGCCGTAGGTCTCCTGCATGGCGGGCAGGACGGCGGGGGAAGAGACGAACTCGGTCGAGGCGGCGAGCTTCACCTCGCCTCCGCCGGCGACCCACTTGCCGAAGTCGCTCATCGTGTCGAGCTTGTTCTCCTCGGCCACCGGGCCGGTCACGGCGATCGCCCAGGTGTTGTTGGCCGGGGCGGAGCTGAGCCAGGTGATGCCGTTCTGGGCATCGAGCTCCTTGGCGCGGTCATGGGCGGCGGCGGCGTCCTTCCAGAGGTCCGCATCGGCCTCGTTGAAGAAGAAGGCGGCATTGCCGGTATACTCGGGGTAGATGTCGATCTGGTCGGCGAGGATGGCCTCGCGCACCACCTGCGTGCCGCCGAGCTGCAGGCGCCGCTCGACCGGCAGGCCGGCGTGTTCGAGCGCGAGGGCGATCATGTTTCCGAGAAGCCCGCCCTCGGTGTCGATCTTCGACGAGACGACGATATCGGCCTGTGCGGTGCCGGCGAGGCCGGCCACGAGGCTGGCGGCGGCAAGAAGTAGTCTGCGGGTCATGGCGCGTCCGGCTCCCTTCCGTTGCGTCCTGTCGAGTATGACAGAGTTCCGCTCAGAAACTAGGCGGCGGCGGTCGGAGGCCAAGTCCTGCGCGCATATTCCCGGAAAAGGCGAGCGCGCTGCGCAGTCCTCAGGCGTCGCTCTCCTCGGGCGGGAGGGTTTCGGCAAGGGTCTCGAAGGCGAGGCCGCTGGCGACGAGGCAGGTGAGTCCGGCGGCGGAGGTGACGGTGATCGTCCAGGTGCCGGTCTCGTCCGAGGCGAACAGTTCCATCATCGCGTTGTTGCTGCCAAGGCCGATGGAATGCCGCGTCTCGCCATAGGTTTCCGCGAGCCGCGCCACGACCGCCTCGCGCGGGCCGCAGGTCTGGCTCTGGCCGGTGGAGGGCGCGGGCAGCAGCGCGCCGAGCCCCCCGCAAAGGAGCGCAACAAGGCGCGCACGGCTGGGGGGCCGTGGCCATGCCATGCGCTGGGCGGTCGTCGGAAGTGCCGTCATCGCCGTTCCTTTCCGAGGGGCGGCCTGCGCCGCGGTGGGTTCGTTCTGTCCTTCAAACGCTGGAAACCGGAGAGCCTCTGGCTCCGGATCGAGCCTGCGGCGCAAGTCCGAAGGATTGGTTAAACATGCGTCCCCGGTTAAAATGCCGGGCATTCATCGGCGGGGATCGGTGAATTCTTCTGCGATGCGGCATGAAGGGCCTTGCAGTTTTCGGAAAAGATATGCATCACTCACGCAAGATTATTGCTCGACGGAGGAAGGCATGGATCTCGCGCTTCGGCCCTATCGCTCGGTTCTCTACATTCCCGGCTCGAAGGAGCGGGCGCTCGACAAGGCGCGCGCCCTGCCGGTGGATGCGATCATCTTCGACCTCGAGGATGCCGTGGCCCCCGCGGAGAAACCCGCCGCGCGCGAGACGCTGGCCGCGGCGCTGGGCGTCGGTGGCTATGGCAACCGCACGCGGATCGTGCGGATCAACGGGCTCGACACCGAATGGGGCGAGGCGGATGCCCGCGCCGCCGATGTCATGGATTGCGACGCGGTGCTGCTGCCCAAGGTCGAGGATCCGGCGCAGCTCGATGCGCTGGCTGCTCTGACCGGCAAGCCGCTCTGGGCGATGATGGAGACGCCGAAGGGCATGCTCAACGCGCAGGCGATCGGCGCGCATCCGCGGCTGGCGGGCATGGTCATGGGCACCAACGACCTTGCCAAGGAGCTGAACTCGCGCTTCCGCGCCGACCGGCTGCCGATGCTGACCTCGCTGCAACTGTGCCTGCTGGCGGCCAAGGCCAGCGGCTGCACCATCGTCGACGGGGTCTACAACGCCTTCAAGGACGACGATGGGCTGAAGGCCGAATGCGATCAGGGCCGCGACATGGGCTTCGACGGCAAGACGCTGATCCACCCGGCGCAGGTCGAGATCGCCAATGCCGCCTTTGCCCCGACCGAGGGCGAGATCGACCTTGCCCGGCGGCAGATCCACGCCTTCGAGGCGGCCGAGGCCGCGGGGCAGGGGGTTGCCGTCGTCGACGGCAGGATCGTGGAGAACCTGCACGTGGTGACGGCGAAATCGGTGCTGGCCAAGGCCGATGCCATTGCCGCGATGGGGGCTTGAGGGCAGGGTCGGGACGAACCCGGCATAAGGAGACCCCCAATGCTGCTTCTGATTCTCGGCGTCGCGCTCTGGTGGGCGGCGCATCTGTTCAAGCGCCTCGCGCCCGAGGCACGGGCGAAGATGGGCGAGAAGGGCAAGGGCGTGATGGCGCTCGCCCTGATCGTCAGCGTCGTCCTGATGATCTTTGGCTACCGCATGGCCGACGGCGCCTTCTTCTACGGTCGCACCCCTGCGACGGTGGGGATCAACAACCTGCTGATGCTGGCGGCGCTCTACCTCACCTCGCCCGGGCCGAAGAAGGGCGCGATCTTCTACAAGATGCGCCACCCGATGCTGACCGGCTTCCTGCTCTGGGCCATCGCGCACCTCTTGGTGAACGGCGACACGCCCTCCTTCGTGCTCTTCGGCGGGCTCGGCATCTGGGCGCTGGTCGAGATGAGCACGATCAACCGCACCGAGCCCGACTGGACACCGCCCGCGAAGGGCGAGATCAAGAAGGACCTGATCTTCGTCGCGGCCAGCCTCGTGCTGCTCTTCGTGATCGGGGCGATCCACACCTGGCTCGGCTATCCCACTTTTGGATGAGTAACGTCTGGAACTGAAACCATGAAAATCTACCGACTGCTGACCGAGGACGACACCTCGGCCTTCTGCCACAAGGTGTCCGAGGCCCTGAGCAAGGGCTGGGAGCTCTACGGCAGCCCGACCTACGCCTTCGACGCCGCCAATGGCGTGATGCGCTGCGGCCAGGCCGTGACCAAGGACATCGACACGCCCTACACGCCGGACATGAAACTGGGAGCACAGTGATGGCCAAGACCAACCCCGGTCGCTTCTTCGAGGATTACCGCATCGGTCAGGTCATCGACCACGCCGTGCCGCGCACCGTCTCGGGTGGGGAAAGGGCGCTCTACCACGCGCTCTACCCGGCCCGTCATGCGCTCTATTCCTCGGACGAGTTCGCCCGGAGCGTTGGTCTGCCCTCGGCGCCGCTGGACGATCTGGCGGCGTTCCACCTCGTCTTCGGCAAGACCGTGCCCGATGTCTCGCTGAACGCGGTCGCGAACCTCGGCTATGCCGAGGGGCGCTGGCTGCAGCCGGTCTATCCGGGCGATACCCTTCGCGCCTCCTCCGAGGTGATCGGGCTCAAGCAGAACTCGAACGGCACCTCGGGCGTGGTCTACGTGCGCACGCGCGGCAGCAACCAGCGCGGCGAGACCGTGCTGGAGTACTGCCGCTGGGTGATGGTGCGGAAGAAGGACGCTGAGGCGCCCGCGCCCGAGACCGTGCTGCCCGAACTGAAGGCGGCGCTGGCGCCGGCGGATCTGGTGATCCCCGCGGGGCTCGACTTCACGAATTACGATTTCACCCTCGCCGGGGAGCCGCATCGCTGGGGCGATTACGCGGTCGGCGAGCAGATCGACCACGTCGACGGCGTGACGATCGAGGAGGCCGAGCACATGCTCGCCACCCGGCTCTGGCAGAACACCGCCAAGGTGCATTTCGACGCCACCCACCGTGACGACGGCAAGCGGCTGATCTACGGCGGGCACGTGATTTCCATGGCGCGGGCGCTCAGCTTCAACGGGCTGGCGAATGCGCAGATGATCGTCGGGCTGAACGCCGGGGCCCATGCAAACCCTTGTTTTGCCGGGGATACCGTCAAGGTCTGGTCCGAGGTTCTCGACCGGGCCGAGACCGCCGCGCCGGGCGTCGGCGCGCTGCGGCTGCGGCTCGTGGCGACCAAGGGCGGGGCGCCCTTCGCGCTGAAGGGGGCGGACGGGAAATACCTGCCGCACGTGCTGCTCGACCTCGATTACTGGGCGCTGATCCCGCGCTGAGCTGCCGCCGCGTCGCGGGCGAGCAGGGCGATTGAGTCGCGTCGCTGCAGTGCGGAATTCCGAGTTAAACGCTTGGGAATAAGGCGACTCTGCGGAACTACCCGTTAGCGCCAGAAATGTGATCACGCTTTTTCAAGTGTGATCACGTATTCCGATCATTTTTTGGAATTGGGTGGAAAAAACACGCTCAGGCGCGGTGCAGCCGCGTGACAGGGCGGGGCAAGAGGCGCTAGAACGCGGCCACAAGGGAACCGTAAAGGACAAGCCATGGCCGATGTGAACCGGGGCAGTCGCCCGCTTTCACCCTTCATGATCGGGACGTACTACCGCCCCCAGATGACGTCGATCTCGTCCATCATGGTCAGGATCACCGGAATTGCGACCTTTGGCTTTGCCTTCCTGGTGGTCTGCTGGCTGCTCGCGGCGGCAAGCTCGCCCGAGGCCTTCGCGGTGGTCGACGGCATCCTGACCAGCTTCTTCGGCGATCTGCTGATGCTGCTGGCGACCTGGGCGATCTGGTATCACATGCTGGGCCGGCTGCGGCACCTGATCTGGGATCTCGGCTACTGCGTCGAGGTCGAGATCTCGCAGAAGCTTGGCTGGGGCATGTTCATCGGTGCCACCGTCCTGACCCTCTTCACGATCATCGTGGTGTAAGGAGACATCGCATGCGATTTGTGACCGACCGCAAACTGGCGCAGGGTCTGGGCGCGGCCCGCACGGGCACCCACCACCACTGGAACGCCATGATCACCTCGGCCGCGCTGGTCGTGCTGGTGCCGCTCTTCGTCTTCACCTTCGGCGCCGCCCTCGGCCGCGGCTACGAAGAGGTGCTGGCCTACTTCGCGCAGCCCTGCACGGCGATCATCACCGCGCTGACCGCCGTGGTGGTGATCCTGCACTGCAAGGGTGAAATCGACGAAGCCGTCATCGACTACGTTCCCGGCACGCTCGGCAAGCTGGTGCTCGTCGCCGTTCAGGCGCTGTCCTGGGCGATGATCGCAGGCGCGCTCTTCGCGCTGGTCAAACTGGCACTCTGAATTCGCGGCTCGAGGAAACAACAACATGACTGCAGCATATCAATACGAGACGCACGACTATGACGTCGTGGTCGTGGGGGCCGGCGGCGCCGGCCTGCGCGCCACCCTCGGCATGGCAGAGCAGGGCCTGCGTACCGCCTGCGTGACCAAGGTCTTCCCCACCCGCTCGCACACCGTCGCGGCGCAGGGCGGCATCGCCGCCTCGCTGGCCAACATGGGCCCGGACAACTGGCAGTGGCACATGTACGACACGGTGAAGGGCTCCGACTGGCTCGGCGACACCGACGCCATGGAATACCTCGCCCGTTCCGCGCCCGCCGCGGTCTACGAGCTCGAGCATTACGGCGTGCCCTTCTCGCGTACCGAGGAAGGAAAGATCTACCAGCGCCCCTTCGGCGGCCACACCACCGAGTTCGGTGAAGGCCCCGCCGTGCAGCGCACCTGCGCCGCGGCGGACCGGACCGGCCACGCGATCCTGCACACGCTCTACGGCCAGTCGCTGAAGAACAACGCGGAATTCTACATCGAGTATTTCGCCATCGACCTGCTGATGGAGGACGGCGTCTGCAAGGGCGTGCTGTGCTGGAAGCTCGACGACGGCACCTTCCACGTGTTCAACGCCAAGATGACCGTGCTGGCCACCGGCGGCTACGGCCGGGCCTATTTCTCGGCCACCTCGGCGCACACCTGCACCGGCGACGGCGGCGGCATGGTGGCCCGTGCGGGCCTGCCGCTGCAGGACATGGAATTCGTGCAGTTCCACCCGACCGGCATCTACGGCTCGGGCTGCCTGATCACCGAGGGTGCCCGCGGTGAAGGCGGCTACCTGACCAACAAGGACGGCGAGCGGTTCATGGAGCGCTATGCGCCCCAGTACAAGGACCTCGCGCCCCGCGACTACGTCTCGCGCTGCATGACCATGGAAATCCGCGAAGGCCGCGGCGTGGGCGAGCATGGCGACCACATCCACCTGAACCTCTCGCACCTGCCGAAGGAAGCGCTCGCCGAGCGCCTGCCGGGCATCTCCGAGAGCGCGAAGATCTTCGCCGGCGTGGACGTGACCAAGGAGCCGATCCCGGTTCTGCCGACCGTGCACTACAACATGGGCGGCATTCCGACCAACTACTGGGGCGAGGTGCTCGACCCGACCGCCGAGAACCCGAACGCCGTCGTGCCGGGCCTCATGGCGGTGGGCGAGGCGGGCTGCGCCTCGGTGCACGGGGCGACCCGCCTCGGCTCGAACTCGCTGATCGACCTCGTGGTCTTCGGCCGCGCCGCCGCGATCCGCGCCGGCGAGGTGGTGGACCGTGCGGGTGCCGTGCCGACCGCGCCGAAGTCGCAGATCGACAAGGCCTTCGACCGTTTCGACGGCGTGCGCAACGCTTCGGGCGCGATCCCGACCGCCGAGCTGCGCCTCGAGATGCAGCGCACCATGCAGGCCGATGCCGCGGTGTTCCGTGCCTCCGAGACGCTGAAGGAAGGCAAGGAAAAGATGACCGAGATCGCCGGCAAGATGGGCGACATCAAGGTCACCGACCGCTCGCTGATCTGGAACTCGGACCTGATGGAAAGCCTCGAGCTGACCAACCTCATGCCGAACGCGATCGCGACCATCGTCGGCGCCGAGGCGCGCCACGAGAGCCGCGGCGCGCATGCGCACGAGGACTTCGCGAACCGCGATGACGAGAACTGGCGCGTGCACACGATCAGCCGCGTCGAGGGCAACAAGGTGGAGCTGAGCTACCGCCCGGTCGTCGTCGACCCGCTGACCACGGAAGCCGAAGGCGGCATCTCGCTGAAGAAGATCGCGCCGAAGGCGCGGACCTTCTGATGCGGGTTGCCCTCGGCCTCGTACTCGCGCTGGCGGCCTGTTCGCCACAGACGCAGGACCAGATTGCGCGGCAGGCCGCGAAATCCACGGTCGCCCGCGTCGTGGCCGACAGGTACCCGGGCGTGCCTGTGGAACCGGCGCTGGACTGCGTGATCGACCATGCGTCGTCCACGCAGATCTACGCGCTGGCCGCCGACAGCGTGACCGGCCCGACCGCCAGCACCGTCGAGGTTGTCGCCGATATCGTCTCGAAACCCGAGACCCTGACCTGCCTGGCAGCCGAGGGGCTGCCGGCCCTCATCCGATAGGAGAGCGACATGGTTCAATTCACACTTCCCAAGAACTCCAAGATCCGCACCGGCAAGACCTGGCCGAAGCCCGAGGGCGCGACCAACGTGCGGGCGTTCAAGATCTACCGCTGGAACCCCGATGACGGCGAGAACCCGCGGGTCGACACCTACTTCCTCGACATGGACAAGTGCGGTCCGATGGTCCTGGACGCGCTGATCAAGATCAAGAACGAGATCGATCCGACGCTGACCTTCCGCCGCTCGTGCCGCGAGGGCATCTGCGGTTCCTGCGCGATGAACATCGACGGGATCAACACGCTGGCCTGCATCTACGGCCTCGACGAGGTGAAGGGCGACGTGAAAATCTACCCGCTGCCGCACATGCCGGTGGTCAAGGACCTGATCCCCGACCTGACGCATTTCTACGCGCAGCACGCGTCGATCATGCCCTGGCTCGAGACCAAGACGAACCGTCCGCAGAAGGAATGGCGTCAGTCGATCGAGGACCGCAAGAAGCTCGACGGTCTTTACGAGTGCGTCATGTGCGCCTCGTGCTCGACCGCCTGCCCGAGCTACTGGTGGAACTCCGACCGCTATCTCGGCCCGGCCGCGCTGCTGCACGCCTACCGCTGGATCATCGACAGCCGTGACGAAGCCACGGGCGAGCGCCTCGACAACCTCGAGGATCCGTTCAAGCTCTACCGCTGCCACACGATCATGAACTGCGCCAAGACCTGCCCCAAGGGTCTGAACCCGGCAAAGGCGATCGCCGAGATCAAGCACATGATGCTCGAGCGGCACGTCTGATCCCGGTCGCTTGCGATCACGAAGCGCCGTCCCCCCGGGGGCGGCGCTTTCGCTTTTCCCGGCCCGCGGTCGACGGTTGCGCTCAGCGCAGAGCGCGGTTGCAGGATCGGCGGGTGTGCCGCAGCGCAGAAGCCCCTATATGCACAGCCGGACGGGAGGAGATCGAAAGATCAAGGAATGATGCAATGACCAGCACCGCTGCAAAGACCGAGACCGCCGCCCGTGAAGCCCTCGAAGTGCTCGAGCAGGCCTTCGCCTACTACCAGCCCGAGCCCGTGCTCGTGCATGCCGCGCACAAGGATGTGACCGCGGATCTCGGCACCCTGGACTATTACCGCGCCGCCTGAGGCTGGCTCCCGGAGGTCCGGCACGCTACGGTTCCCCCATGCGCATGACCTCCTCCGACACGTTGACTGATCGAGACCCCTTGTGATTTTCGCGGGGGTCTTTGTCATTGCGGTGGTGCTGCTGCTGGTCTTCAACTACCGGCACGGCGAGACGCGCAGGTGCCGCTGGCGCGAGCGCCGCGGCGCGGGCGAGAGCCAATGGACCTGCGTGCAATGCGGCGCCGTCACCCAGGGGCCGCGGGGCGAGACCCCCGATGTCTGCCTGAGGCAGAAGACCTAGCGCGCCGCCGCGCCACCCCAGCGATGCCTGCACAAGCGGCAACTCGCCTTTAAGTGTACCGGCCTGACCTTCATCTTCTTTTAACGATTTCTTGCCCATGCTAGCCTCGAGCATGGTCTTGATAAGTTCCGGCCCGGTTGGCGGTCGGTGTGGGTGTCCTCTCAACGCACGAACCGGCTGACTTGGGTGATCCATGGTAAATATCGCGACGTTGCGCGGGGCTGCGCAGGCTTCCGCGCGCAGTTCATCTTCCGTCTCCTTCACCACGTTGCAGGCCGGGCGGGCGATCGCCGCGATCGCCGTGGTCTTCTTCCATGCGCATGTCTTCTTCCTGCCGGAACGGCTGCACCCGGGGCAATCGGTCAGCCCGGTCTTCGACATGGGCTATTCCGGGGTGGAATTCTTCTTCGTCCTGAGCGGCTTCATCATGTTCCTGGTGCATCGGCGCGACATCGGCCAGCGCGGCGCCGGGCTGCGCTTCCTCGTCAAGCGCGTGCTGCGCATCCTGCCGTTCTACTGGTGCGTGCTGCTCGGCCTCATCGCGCTGACGCTGCTGGGTCTCGGCAGCGCCCGGCTCGACCTGGCCCGCGCGCTGCACGCGGCCTTCCTGCTGCCGATGGCGGACGGCAGCCCGCTGCTGATCGAACCGGCCTGGACGCTGACCCACGAGTTCCTGTTCTACGGCTTCTTCGCGCTCATCCTGTTCCTGCCGCGTGCCGGGGCCGCGGTCTTCGTCGCCTGGCAGCTGGCGACGGCGGCCCTGTCGGTGGGAGGCGACGCCGCCTATCCGTTGAGCACGCTCTTCGGCACCCACAACCTGCTCTTCCCGATGGGGATGCTCGCGGCCTGGGCCTATCCGAAGTTCGAGCTGCGCGGGGCCCGGATCGCCGCCATCCTGGGCGTGCTCGGCTTCCTGGTGGTCGGGCTCGGCGATGTCTTCGACGTGCTGAGCTTCTCGCGCGAGGCGCGGACCGTGCTCTTTGGCGCCTTCGCCATGCTGGGCGTCGCGGGCGTTGCCCGGCTCGAGAGCGGCGGGGCGCTCGGCGCGGGCCGGGCCATGGTGTTCCTCGGCGATGCCTCCTACGCGATCTACCTCGTGCACGGGCTGGCGCTGGCGCTGCTCACCAAGGTCATGCTGGCGCTGGGGCTCGGGCAGGTGCTGCCGCCAGCGCTGACGCTGCTGATCCTCGTCGTCGGGGCGATGGCGACAGGGGTGCTGGCGCATCTCGTCGTCGAACGCCCGCTGCTGCGCTGGCTGCGCACGCGGGTGATGCGGCCGCGGCGCAGCGGGGGGCTCGTACCCGGCGAGTGAGCGGAAGGGCTTGATCCTGCGCGCGGGGCGGGGCCTTCTTGCGCAAAAGGAGATCCGCCATGACCCAGGCCCCCGCCGATGCAGAGGCGCGCCGCGCGATTCCGCCGGTGATCTGCTACCCGAACGAGACGCTGCCGGTGCCGGACATGGCGCTCTACCGTGCCGCGCTGGCGCAGGCGGAGCTGGTCGAGACCGTCGTCGCCGCCCCGCGCGAGGCCTGCGCCTTCCGCGTGCCGGCGGGGGGCTTCTTCCGCATCCGCAGCGTCGAGGCGCCGCAGGTGGGCGATCTCAACCTCTGGAACGCCGCGGACCTGTCGGAGCGCTTCTACTCGGGCAAGACCCGCGCCCTGCACGGCACGCACCTGACCACCGGCGAGCGCATGTGGTCGAGCTTTCCGCACCTGCGCCCGATGGCGACCATCGTCGAGGACAGCCTCGACTGGTACGGCATCGACGCCTTTGGCGGCTCTGTGCATGACGTGATCGGCACGCGCTGCGATCCGCACACGCATTACCTGCTCAGCGGCGGCGGCCAGTACCACCATTGCTGCCATTCCAACCTGACCCGCGCGCTGGCCGGGGCGACCGGCCTGCCGGTGGCGGAGGCGGCGCGCGAGGTGCATGACGTGCTCAACGTCTTCATGTGCACCGGCTTCACCCGCGACACCGGCCAGTATTTCATGAAGGCAAGCCCGGTGCGTCCGGGCGATCACCTGACCTTCTTCGCCGAGATCGACCTGCTGGGCGCGCTCAGCGCCTGCCCGGGCGGCGACTGCAGCAGCGAGCACAGTTCCGACACGGCGCGCTGCGCCCCGCTCGAGGTCGACATCCTGTCGGTGCCGCAGGCGGCGCTGCAAGGCTGGAGCTCGCCGCAGCGCAACGGCTACGACGGCACGCACGGGCTCTAGGAGCCGGCTCTGCCAAGGAGCGGGGAGGGGGGAAATGTCGGGCAGGGCTTCTGCCCTGCCCGTATCTCAGGAGAACGCGGCTTCGAGCGCGATCTCGACCATCTCGGCGAAGGAGCTCTGCCGGTCTTCGGCAGGCAGCGCCTCATGCGTGATGAGATGGTCGGAAACGGTGAGCACCGCCAGCGCCCGCACTCCATGGCGTGCGGCGAGGTTGTAGAGCTCGGCGGCTTCCATCTCGACGCCGAGGATCCCGTGACGGACCATGATCTCGTTGAGATCGGGGCGCTCGTCGTAGAACACGTCGGCCGAGTAGATGCCGCCCACATGGGTCTTCGCACCGATGCGTTCTGCGGCATCTGATGCGGCGCGCAACAGGCCGAAGTCGGCACAGGGCGCAAAGTTCAGCTCGCGGAAGATGCCGCGAGACGGTGTCGACAGGGTGCTCGCGGTCATCGCGAGGATGACATCGCGCACCGACACGCTTTCCTGCATCGCGCCGCAGGAGCCGATGCGGATCAGGGTCTTCGCCCCGTAGTCCCGGATCAGTTCGTTGGCGTAGATGGACAGGCTAGGCATCCCCATGCCGGAGCCATGCACAGTGACCCGGTGACCTTTCCAGGTCCCGGTGAATCCGTACATGCCACGCACCCGGTTGACGCAGACCGCGTCTTCCAGAAACGTTTCCGCAACCCATTCCGCGCGCAGCGGATCTCCGGGCATCAGAACCGTTTCGGCGATGTCGCCGGGCTTTGCTCCGATATGGACCGTCATCAGAGTGCGAGATCTTCGAGCGACTTCCCTTCGTCGAGGGCTTCGATCACCCAGTTGGGTTTGCGGCCACGGCCGGTCCAGGTTTGTGCCGGATCGGCCGGATTTGCGTATTTGGGCGCACCCTTGGAGCCCTTGGTGCCCCCGGCTGCGATGATGTCTTCGAGAGAGTAGCCGAATTCCTTGGCGACTTGCTCGGCGGCACGCTTTGCTTCTGCCTTGCGGCGGGCGTCTATTGTCACCAGAGCTTTCTCAACGTCGGACTTCAGCTGCTTCAGCTCGTCCTTGGACAGGGTATCAAGATCAATATTCACGATCGTCTCCGTTTTCTGTGCCTTAAAAATTCGGCATCCGGAGTCATTCTTCAAGATATGGCTTTGTGTCAAATGGACTTTTTGCGAGCAATGTCTGCCGGCTGCTCACGTGAGCGGTGAACAGCCGATTCTTTTTGCAGCCCGAGTTCGGTGCGCGCCGCGTTATTGAGCGGCGACACATTCCGGATCTACAAGGTTAATGATGTCTTTCATAATGCCGTTCAGCTCGAAATTCTTCGGCGTGTAGATCCGGGCCACGCCAAGCGCCTTGAGCCGGGCGGCATCCTCTTCGGGGATGATGCCTCCGACGACCACCGGGATATGCGTCAGCCCCTCGGCGCGCAACCTCTGCATTATATCCTCGATGAGCGGGATGTGACTTCCGGAGAGAATGGAAAGCCCCAGCACATGCGCGCCCTTGCCCGCCTGGGCGACGATCTGTTCCGGCGTCAGGCGAATTCCCTCGTAGTCTATGTCCATTCCGCAATCTCGGGCGCGGAAGGCAATCTGCTCGGCGCCGTTGGAATGCCCGTCGAGCCCCGGCTTGCCGACGAGAAAGCGCAGGCGGCGCCCGAGCCGGTCGCTGACCGCATCGACGGCGGCGCGGATGTCGTCGAGCCCCTCGGTGCGGTTCGAGACGGCCTTGGCAACGCCCGTGGGGCCGCGGTATTCGCCGTGAACCGCGCGCATTTCCCCGGCCCATTCGCCGGTGGTGACCCCGGCGCGCGCGCAGGTGATCGAGGCGGGCATGACATTTTCGCCGGCTTCGGCGGCGCGGCGAAGGTCTGCGAGTGCCTGCGCGACGGCATTTGCGTCGCGGCCGGCGCGCCATTCCCTCAGGGTCGCGATCTGGTTTTCCTCGACCGCCGGATCCACGACCATGATGCCGCCGTCCGCGCCGACAAGCGGCGAGACTTCCCCCTCGACCCAGCGGTTGACGCCGACGACGGTGGTCTCGTTGCGCTCAATTCGGCCGAGCCGGTCGGCATTGGCATCGACGAGCCGTGATTTCATGTAGTCGATCGCGCCAATCGCGCCGCCCATGGAGTCGATATTGGCAAGCTCGGCGCGGGCGCCCTCTTTCAGCGCCTCGACCTTGCGGTCGACCGCGGGATTGCCGTCGAAGAGGTCGTCGAATTCCAGCAGGTCGGTCTCGTAGGCGAGAATCTGCTGCATCCGCATCGACCATTGCTGATCCCAGGGGCGGGGCAGGCCAAGCGCCTCGTTCCAGGCGGGCAATTGCACCGCGCGGGCGCGGGCTTTCTTCGAGAGCGTGACTGCCAGCATCTCGATCAGGATTCGGTAGACATTGTTTTCCGGCTGCTGCTCGGTCAGGCCGAGGCTGTTGACCTGCACCCCATAGCGGAACCGGCGGTATTTCGACTCCGCCACGCCGTAGCGCTCCTGCAGGATTTCGTCCCAGAGATCGACAAAGGCGCGCATCTTGCACATCTCGGTCACAAATCGGATGCCGGCATTGACGAAAAAGCTGATGCGTCCGGTGAGTGCCGGGAAATCTTCGGGCGCCACCCGCGGCTTCAATTCGTCGAGCACCGCGCAGGCGGTGGCGAGGGCAAAGGCCAGTTCCTGCTCGGGCGTCGCGCCCGCTTC
Source organism: Salipiger sp. H15 (assembly GCF_040409955.1). Taxonomy (NCBI): domain Bacteria; kingdom Pseudomonadati; phylum Pseudomonadota; class Alphaproteobacteria; order Rhodobacterales; family Roseobacteraceae; genus Salipiger; species Salipiger bruguierae. The sequence continues at coordinate 614,687 of NZ_CP123384.1, read as the reverse complement.
CTGCAAATGGTAGGAGCAGACATTCATCGGGTTCCACTTGGGAACATGGGTGTAGCAATATTCGGCCACGTCGCCGATCATCTTCAATGACGGTTTCGGCGGGCAGATATAGGTGCCGCGGCTGAGGTATTCCTTGATCAGGTCGTTCTGCACCGTGCCCTGCAGCTGCGCGATGTCGGCCCCCTGCTCCTCGGCCACCGCGATATAGAGCGCCAGCAGCCAGGGCGCGGTCGCGTTGATCGTCATCGAGGTGTTCATCTGCTCGAGCGGGATCTGCGCGAAGAGCGCGCGCATGTCGCCGAGATGGCAGACCGGCACGCCCACCTTGCCGACCTCGCCGCGCGCCAGCACGTGATCGCTGTCGTAGCCGGTCTGCGTGGGCAGGTCGAAGGCCACCGACAGGCCGGTCTGCCCCTTGGCGAGGTTCGCCCGGTAGAGCGCGTTCGAGGCGCTGGCGGTCGAGTGTCCGGCATAGGTGCGGATCAGCCAGGGACGGTCGGGCTGGCGCGGGCTGGTGCTGTCTTTCATGTCATCCTCCCTCGGACGGCGCGAATCTTGCGAGCAATCATCTTGCGGTTCGCAGTGGATAAGAGAAATAAAATGTCTCGTCAATTCGCCGCGGCGCGGCGGACGCCCGCAGCCGCAGCGCAGCGCGACGCGGATCGTCCAGAGCCCAGCATACATGCGTTTGGCATCGGAGGCGCTGAAAGTTTCTGCATCCGCGAGGTTATAAAGTTTCTCATGGTAATCCATTTGAGTTGCAATATTGCGCAGCCGATTGTATCCCGATGGGGAGGAGCCCCGCGATTCTGCACTGCGGCGCGGGCCATGCAGGAGTGAGGAAGGAGGCCATGATGGCGCTGGACAGCAAGACCGAGATCGCGCCCTACGACGCGCCGATGAAGGACCTCTACGAGATCGGCGAGATGCCGCCCCTCGGCCACGTGCCGAAGCAGATGTACGCCTGGGCGATCCGCCGCGAGCGTCACGGCGAGCCGGACAAGTCCTTCCAGAAGGAGGTTGTCGACACCTGGGAGATCGACAGCTCGGAAGTGCTGGTCCTGGTGATGGCGGCCGGGGTCAACTACAACGGCGTCTGGGCCGGGCTCGGCGTGCCGATCAGCCCCTTCGACGGCCATGGCGCGCCCTATCACATCGCGGGCTCGGACGCCTCGGGCATCGTCTGGAAGGTGGGCGACAAGGTCACCCGCTGGAAGGTCGGTGACGAGGTGGTCATCCACTGCAACCAGGATGACGGCGACGACGAGGAGTGCAACGGCGGCGATCCGATGTTCTCGCCCTCGCAGCGGATCTGGGGCTACGAGACGCCGGACGGCAGCTTCGCCCAGTTCACCCGCGTGCAGGCGCAGCAGCTGATGCCGCGGCCGAAGCACCTCACCTGGGAGGAAAGCGCCTGCTACACGCTGACGCTGGCCACCGCCTACCGGATGCTCTTCGGCCACGAGCCGCACGAGCTGAAGCCGGGGCAGAACGTGCTGGTCTGGGGCGCCTCGGGCGGGCTCGGCTCCTACGCGATCCAGCTGATCAACACCGCGGGCGCCAATGCCATCGGGGTGATCTCGGACGAGAGCAAGCGCGAGTTCGTCATGTCGATGGGCGCCAAGGGCGTCATCAACCGCAACGAGTTCAAGTGCTGGGGCCAGCTGCCCAAGGTCAACACGCCCGAGTACAACGACTGGCTCAAGGAGGCGCGCAAGTTCGGCAAGGCGATCTGGGACATCACCGGCAAGGGCGTCAGCGTCGACATGGTCTTCGAGCACCCGGGCGAGGCGACCTTCCCGGTCTCGGCGCTGGTCTGCAAAAAGGGCGGCATGGTGGTGATCTGCGCCGGCACCTCCGGCTTCAACTGCACCTTCGACGTGCGCTACATGTGGATGCACCAGAAGCGCCTGCAGGGCTCGCACTTCGCCCATCTCAAGCAGGCCTCGGCGGCGAACAAGCTGATGATCGAGCGGCGGCTCGATCCCTGCATGTCCGAGGTGTTCAGCTGGGACGAGATCCCCGCGGCGCATGTGAAGATGCTGCGCAACCAGCACAAGCCCGGCAACATGGCGGTGCTGGTGCAGGCCCCGCGCACCGGGCTGCGCACCTTCGAGGACGCGCTGACGGGCTGAAGCCGGAAAAGCGGGAGGGGGCGCTGCCCCCTCTTGGCCTTCGGCCAATTCACCCCCGGCGTATTTTCAAAGAGAAGAAGGGCCGGGCGCGCGCGCTGCCCTTCGCGTGACGCTTCCCGGGCGGGCCGTGCTATGCTGGGCCGGTCGCGGGAGGAGCCTCACATGTTCGAACTGGTCGAGTTTCCCTCGGAAGGGGCTATCCTGCGCGGGCGGCACTATGCCCATGCGGACGGGGCGGGGGTCACCCTCGTCATGGCGCATGGCACCTCGGCGACGGTGCCCATGGCGATGGATGCCTATGCCGAGGCCTTCTTTGCCGCGGGCTACGATGTGCTGGCCTATGACCACCGCGGCTTCGGCGCGAGCGGCGGCGAGCCGCGGCAGGAGATCAACCCGTGGACCCAGGGCCGCGGCTACCGCGACGCCGTCGCCTACCTGCGGCGCGGCGGCGGGGCCGGGCGCATCGCGCTCTGGGGTGACAGCTACTCCGCGATGGTGGTGCTGGTGGCGGGGGCGCTGATCGAGGAGATCGGCGCCATCGTCGCGCAGATCCCCGCCTGTGGCGCCAGCCTGCCGGGGGAGATGCCCGAGGGCGCGTTCGAGCTGCTGCGCGAGACCTTCGCGGGCGGCGATGTCTCGGGCGGGCCGGGCGAGACGACGGGCCCGCTGCCGGTGGTCTCCTTCGACCAGGCCGGAACGCCCTCGCTGCTGACCCCGATCCAGGCCTTCCGCTGGTTCATCGAATACGGCGGGCGCTTCGGCACGCTCTGGCAGAACCGGGTGACGCGGGTGATCCCGGCGACGCCGGTGCCCTTCACCCCCTGGATCACCGCGCCGCGGCTGGTCATGCCGGTGCTGGTGATGGTCGGGCGCGGCGACGAGATGCCGGGCTGCGACCCCGAGGTGCAGCGCGCGGTCTACGCCCGCATCCCGGGGCGCAAATCCTTCCACGAGATCGACGGCGGCCATTTCGGCCTGCTCTGGACCGACGGCCCGCTCTTCGAGGAGGCGGCGGCGGCGCAGGTGGGCTTCCTCAGGACCCACCTGCCGCCGAGCGTCCTGACCTAGGTCCCCGCTGCGCGGCTGCCGTAGAAGCTCTGGCCTTTCCGCGCCATCTCGGCCAGCGTCTCGGGGCAGGCGAAGCGGCGGCCGTGGCGCTCGGCCAGCTCGGCAGCGCGCGCGGCGGCATAGGGCGCGCCCAGCATGTCGAGCCACGAGAACGGCCCGCCCGACCAGGGCGCAAAGCCCCAGCCCAGCACCGCGCCCACGTCGCCCTCGCGGATGTCCGACAGCACGTGCCGTTCCAGCGCGCGCACCGCCTCGAGGCTCTGCACGAAGAGCAGGCGGTGCTGCAGCTCCATGAGGTCCGGCTGCTCGGCGGCGACAGGCCATTCCGCGGCCAGCCCCTCCCAGAGCCCGAGCCGCTTGCCGTCCTCGTAGGCGTAGAAGCCGGCGCCCGCCTTGCGCCCGAGCCGGCCGAGTTCGACCATCCGGCCCAGCACCTCGTCGACGTCGGCGTCGCGGTAGCTCTCGCCCATCGCCGCCTTGGTGGCCTGCGCGATCTTCACCCCGAGCTCGATCGAGGTCTCGTCGACCAGCTGCAGCGGCCCGAGCGGCATTCCGGCGAGCTTCGCGGCATTCTCGATCAGCGCCGGGGCGACGCCCTCGCGCAGCATGCGGATGCCCTCGTTGAGATAGGGGATGATGCAGCGGTTGGCGTAGAAGAAGCGCGCGTCGTTCACCACGATCGGGGTCTTGCGGATCATCCGCGCGAAGTCGAGCGCCTTGGCCACGGCGCGCGGCCCGGTGCGGGCGCCCTTGATCACCTCGACCAGCATCATCTTCTCGACCGGCGAGAAGAAATGCAGCCCGACGAAGTTCTCGGGCATCAGCGAGGCCTCGGAGAGCTTGTTGATCGGCAGGCTCGAGGTGTTGGTGGCGAAGATGCAGCTTTCGGGCACGTGGCGCAGCGCGGTGCGGGTGACCTCGGCCTTGACCTCCGGGTCCTCGAACACCGCCTCGATGATCATGTCGCAGCCGGCAAGCGCGTCGAAATCGGCGGTGGCGGTCAGCCGGTCCAGCACCGCCTGCCGCTGCTCGGGGCTGGTCTTGCCGCGTTTGACCCCGTCGTCGAGGTAGGCCTCGGCATGGGCGCGGCCCTTGTCGGCCGCCTCTTGCGTGCGGTCGAGCAGCACCACCCCGATCCCCGCCTGCGCCGCGACCAGCGCGATGCCCGCGCCCATCATCCCGGCGCCGAGCACGCCCAGCTTCCTGACGCTCTGCGGCGGCACCTCCGCCGGGCGGCGGGCGCCCTTCTCCAGCGCCTCCTTGCTGACGAAGAGCGTGCGGATCATCGCCGAGGAGGAGGGGTCGAGCATGACATGGGTGAACCAGCGCGCCTCGATCCTCAGCGCCGTGTCGAAGGGCACCTGCGCGCCCTCGTAGACCGCCGACAGCAGTGCCCTGGCCGCCGGGTAGACCCCCTTGGTCTTGCCGTTCACCATGGCCGAGGCGCCGACGAAGGTCATGAAGCCCGCCGGGTGGTAGGGGCCGCCGCCGGGCAGCCTGTAGCCCTTGCGGTCCCAGGGCTTCACCAGATCCTCGGGCGCGGCGCGCAGCACCCAGTCGCGGGCGGCGGCGAGCGGGTCCCCGGCGACCTCGTCGATCAGCCCGGCCTTCTGCGCCTTGTCGGGAGACAGCAGCGTGCCCTCGAGAAGGTAGGGCGCGGCGCCCATGGCCCCGAGCTTGCGCACCAGTCGCGTCGTGCCGCCCGCGCCGGGAAAGAGCCCGACCTTGATCTCGGGCAGGCCGATCTTGGCCTTCGGCTCGGGCGCGGCGAAGATGCGGTGGCAGGCCAGCGCCAGCTCGAAGCCGATGCCGAGCGCGGTGCCGGGCAGGGCGCAGGCGATGGGCTTGCCGCCCTTGTCCTGCGCGTCCATCCCGGCGCGCTCGATCCGGCGCAGCACCGCGTGCAGCCCCATGATCCCGTCGAAGATGCCCTGCGCCGGATCGTCCCCGGCGCTCTCGCGCAGCGCGGCGAGGGTGTTGAGGTCCATGCCCCCGGCAAAGCTGCCGGGCTTGGCGGAGGTGATCACGATGCCCTTTACCGCCGCATCCTGGAGCGCCGCGCCGACCAGCGCGTCGAGCTCGGCCAGCGCCTCGAGGCTCATGACGTTCATCGACTTGCCCGGCGTGTCCCAGCTGATCGTGCAGACGCCGTCCCCGGTGCTGGCAGAGAAATCGCTCATGTCTCCTCCCTCCCGTCGTGCCGCTCGATCTCCGACCCGTCGCGGCGGCGGTAGACCCGCGCCGCGCCATGGGTCTCGGTCACGAGGTCATGGTCGCTGTAATGGATGACATCGGCGCCGCTGCGCGTGCCGATCACCATGTAGCGCGCCGGCGCGTCCGAGCGGTTCTCGAGCCGGTGGCCGACCGCGTGACCGGCGGGCCAGCAGGCGCAGTCGCCGGGACCCATCGGCAGCTCCTCGTCCTCGACCAGAACGAGGGTGCCGCTCAGCACGTAGACCATCTCGTCCTCGCGTTCGTGCCAGTGCCGCCAGCCCGAGGCGGAGCCGGGCGGCAACTCCTCGATGAAGGCGCCGAACTGGCTGAGCCCGCCGGGGTCGGAAAGCAGCTGGCAGCCGTAGGGGCCGGGGCCGTCGCCGAGCACGCGGTGACGGCTCGAGCGGTGGGTGGTGACGGGTTGGGGATCGAGTTTCGGCATCATACCCTCTCGATGATGGTGGCCACGCCCATGCCCGAGGCGACGCAGAGCGTGACGAGGCCGGTGGACTTTCCGCTGCGTTCGAGCTCATCGAGCAGCGTGCCGAGCAGCATGGCCCCGGTCGCGCCGAGCGGGTGGCCCATGGCGATGGCGCCGCCGTTCACGTTGACCTTGCCCGGATCGACATCGAAGGCCTGCAGGAAGCGCAGCACCACCGCCGAAAAGGCCTCGTTCACCTCGAAGAGGTCGATGTCGCCGATCGCCATGCCGGCCTGCGCCAGCACCCGCTCGGTCACCGGCACCGGGCCGGTCAGCATGATCGTCGGCTCGCTGCCGATCCGCGCCATGGCGCGGATGCGGGCGCGGGGCGCCAGCCCCAATGCCTCGCCGAAGCCCTTCGAGCCAACGAGCACCCCCGCCGCCGCGTCGACGATGGCCGAGCTGTTGCCGGCGTGGTGAATGTGTTCGATCCGCTCGAGCTCGGGGTAGCGCATCAGCGCCACCGCGTCGAAACCGGGCATCTGCTCGCCGATCTCGCGGAACGAGGGTTTCAGCGCCGCCAGCGCCGCCATGTCCGTGCCGGGGCGCAGCGCCTCGTCGCGATCGAGGATCGTCAGCCCGTTGATGTCGGTGACCGGCAGGATGGAGGCGTCGAAGCGCCCTTCCTCCCAGGCTTGGGCGGCACGGCGCTGGCTTTCGACCGCGTAGGCGTCGGCGGCCTCGCGCGGGATACCGTATTTCGTGGCGATGAGGTCGGCGGCGATCCCCTGCGGCACGAAATGCCGGGCCATGGCGAGCGACGGGTCGGCCGCGATCGCCGCCCCGTCCGAGCCCATGGGCACGCGGCTCATCATCTCGACCCCGCCGGCGATGTAGCCCTGCCCGAGCCCGCCCGCGACCTGCGCGGCGGCCAGCATCACCGCCTCGAGCCCCGAGGCGCAGAAGCGGTTGATCGAGAGGCCGGGCACCGTCTCGTCGAGGCCCGAGGCCAGCACCGCCGAGCGCGCGAGGCAGCCGCCCTGTTCGCCGACCTGCGTGGCATTGCCCCAGATCACGTCTTCCAGCACCGGCCCGTCGAGCCCGTTGCGGCCCTGCAGCCCGTCGAGCACCAGCGCCGAGAGCCGCAGGGCGGTCACCTCGTGCAGCGCGCCATCGGGCCGCCCCCGCCCGCGCGGGGTGCGGATCGCGTCGTAGATAAAGGCCTCGGTCATGGCTCCTCCTTCCATGGCGGGCGGGATATGCGTCGTCGTGCGGGCCCCGGATCAGGCCCTGTCGGCGGGCGATCCGGGCATCAGGTCATAGGGGCGCTTCCAGCCCGGCAGCGCCTCGATATTGCCGAGCCAGCGGTCGATGTTCGCCCAGCCCTCGCGCTCGAAGCCGAAGGGCTCGGGGTAGAAGAGATAGCCGCAGCAGCAGAAATCCGCATGGGTCGCGCCGTCGCCGACGATCCAGTCGCGCCCGTCGAGATGGCGGTTCAGCACCTCGTAGGCCGCCTTGAGCCGGCCCTGGGTGAAGGTGATCACCTCGGCCGGGCGCTTCTCGGGCGGCAGGAAGTTCATCAGGAAGCGGGTCATGCCCGCCTGGCTGCTGAGCTTGTGGTTGTCCCAGAACTGCCAGCGCAGCACCTCGCGCGCCTCCTCGGGGGTGGTGCCGCCGAACTTGCCGGTCTTCTCGGTGATGTAGTGCTGGATGACCCCGGACTGGGTGAGGGTGACCTCGCCGTCGACCAGCACCGGCACCTCGCCCATCTCGTTGACCTCCGAGCGGTATTCGGGCGTGCGCGTGGCACCGTTGAAGAAGTCCACCTTCACCGGCTCCCAGTCGAGTCCCGAGAACTCCAGCGGCAGCGCCGCCTTGTAGGCATTTCCAGATTCGCCGAAGCAGTAGAGCTTGATGGTCATGCGAGAGGTCTTTCCCTGTGTTGCGTGGCAGAGGTCGCCGCGGGGGCTTCGCGCCCCCGCACCCCCGCGGGATATTTGGAACATGTGGAAGCAGGGCGCGGCGCCGCTAACCCGGCCTTAACCAGGCCTGAGGCAGGCTGGGCGCGCGGTACAGGCTGGGAAGCCGATGACCGCACATGTGGAAGCCCCGCCGCCGCGCCTGCCCGCCGAAACCGGGCCGGGCGCGGCGGCGGGGTGGACCGAGGGCAGTCGCGATGCAGGGAAAGGCCGTGACGGACGGCGGCGCCAGGACCGGCGACCGCATGACCTGCAGCAACCTGACAAGCGACACGATGTGCGCGTCCGCTGCTTCCGCATGTCGCAAATATCCCACGGGGGTCCGGGGGTGTGAAACCCCCGGTCCTTCCCGCGCCGCGGGCGGCGCGGCGGAGATGCCGCGCGCCGCTCACCGCTTGCGCGCCTCGAGTTCGGCGTTGAACAGGCGCAGCCGGTGGCCCAGCAGCTCCGTGTCCGTCACGCTGTCGAAATTCTCGAAGAGGAAGGAGAGCGCCTCGCCCTCGTCGAGACCCGCCGCCGCCGAGAAGCGGCGCAGCCCGCGATAGCCGTCCTCGGTCATCGCCAGCGACAGGCGGCGGGTGAGGCGGAAGCGCTTGGGCATGGGCGGATCCTTTCCGGGCGGTGCTGGCTCAGGGTTTCATTCCGCGGCCCCGGCGTCCAGCGGCAAAACGGCGACGGCCCCCGCCTCGATCCGCGCCAGATGCAGCGCCGTGGCGGGCAGCTGCCGGGACATGTAGTGGCGCCCGGCGTCGAGCTTGGCGCGGCGCGCGGGTCCGGGCAGGGCATCGGCGGCGCGCGCCATGCGCGCCCACATGTAGCCGAGGCAGACATGGCCGAAGAGCTGCAGGAAGTCGCTCGCGCCCGAGAGCGCCGCCTCGGGGTCGCTTGCGCCATACGACTGGAGGCGGAAGGCCGCGGCCTGCAGGTGCCCGAGTGCGCCGCGCAGCGGGGCGAGGAAGTCGCGCGCGATCTCCTCCGGCGCTGGCGCGGCGGCGAACCCGCCGATCTCGCCCAGCAGCGCGAGGAGCGCCGCGCCGCCGTCCGCGCCGAGCTTGCGCGCCACGAGATCGAGCGCCTGCACGCCGTTGGTGCCCTCGTAGATCGCCGTCACCCGCGCGTCGCGCAGGATCTGCGACAGGCCCATCTCCTCGATGTAGCCCGCCCCGCCCAGCACCTGCTGCGCGGCAAGGCAGCTCTCGATGCCCTTGTCGGTGAGGAAGCCCTTGATCACCGGCGTGACCAGCGACAGGCGCGCGGCGGCCCCGGCATCGCCGGCGCGGGCCAGATCGACCAGCTGCGCGCCCCAGAGCGTCAACGCCCGCGCGCCCTCGGTGAAGCCCTGCTGGTCGAGCAGCATGCGCCGCACGTCCGGGTGGACGAGGATGGGATCGGCCTCGGCCCCGGGCTGCGCGGCGCCGGTGACGGCGCGGCCCTGCCGGCGCTCGCGGGCATGGGTCAGCGCCCCCTGCAGCGCGCGCTCGGCCTGGGCGTAGCCCTGCAGCCCGACGCTGATCCGCTCCTCGTTCATCATGGTGAACATGGCGGCGAGCCCCTGGTTCGGCCCGCCCAGCAGCTCGGCCTCGGCGCCGTCGTAGACCATCTCGCAGGTGGCGTTGCCGTGCAGCCCCATCTTGCGCTCGATCCTCGTGGCGGTGACGGCATTGCGCGCGCCGGGGCTGCCGTCGGCGGCGGGCAGAAACTTCGGCGCAAGGAAGAGCGACAGGCCCTTCACCCCCTCGGGCGCGTCCGGCAGCCGCGCCAGCACGAGGTGCACGATGTTCTCCGCAAGGTCGTGGTCACCGGCGGAGATGAAGATCTTCGTGCCGTGGAGCTTGTAGCGCCCGTCGCTGCCGGGCACAGGCTCGGCGCGGGTGCGGATGAGCCCGAGGTCCGTGCCGCATTGCGGCTCGGTCAGGTTCATCGTGCCGGTCCAGCGGCAGTTGGCGAGCTTCGGCAGGTAGAGCGCCTGCTGCGCGGCGCTGCCATGGGCGGCGATGGCGCTGTAGGCGCCGTGGGTCAGCCCGGCATGGATGTGGAAGGCCATGTTGGCGCCCGAGAGGATCTCTCCCACCGCGCTGTGCAGCATGTGCGGCAGGCCCTGCCCGCCGTGCTCGGGCGCGCAGTCGAGCCCGTACCAGCCGCCGGCGCAGACCTCGGCGAAGGCCTCGGGGAAACCGGCGGGGGTGCGCACCACGCCGTTCTCGAGGCGGCAGCCCTCGAGGTCGCCGCGGCGGTTGAGGGGGGCGAGCCGCGTTTCGGCGAGCCGCGCCACCTCGGTGAGGATCGCGGCGCAGGTGTCGCGGTCCGTGGAATCGGAAACGCCCCGGTCGATCCGCAGCACGTCGCAGAGGACGAACAGCAGATCCGCGACCGGGGCGGTATAATGCGGCATTGCGCCGTGTGTTGCGCCTGGCATTGGGCCTCCTCTCCCGTCCGCCAAGGCCTGCCGTGGTCCGCTACCGGATCAGCCGGCCTTGCGCTCCAGCTCGCCGAGCATCTGTTGGCCCCAATCAAGCTGCTCTTTCAGTTCCTCGATCGCCATGGTCAGATCATCACGCTGGCGGATCATGTCGGCAAGACGTTCCTGGCCGATCTCGTAGCTGCGCGCGATCTGCGTGCGCTGCTGGTCGCCCTTGTCATAGAGCTCGAGGAGCTGGCGGATCTCTTCAAGGCTGAAGCCGAAGCGCTTGCCGCGCAGGATCAGTTTCAGCCGGGCCCGGTCGCGCCGGGTGAAGAGGCGCTTCTGCCCTTCACGGATGGGGAAGAGCAGTTCCTTCTGCTCGTAAAAACGCAGAGTCCGCGGCGTCACCTCGAAGAGGTCGCACATTTCGCGGATCGTCATCAACTGGTCGTCACTCATGTCAGGTCTTCTACCTCACTTCGCGTCAAGATGACGGGTGACCTGCGCCTTTGGAGCGAATCCTACAACTGCCCCCTATCCTTTTGAGACTGGGACGCAACGTCATTTCCTGAATTACGTAACATCCGGAAGCGTCAGGCGATGGGCCGGAGAATTTTCTTTCTCTGGTTGCATGGCCATGCTGCCATTCCAGGGCCGGAATGTATGCCGCCGGGTACCAACCAAAGCGTTTCAAGCCGTTTGAAGCCCGTGATTCGGCTCATTCGCCAAGCTGTTTCTGGGTCAGGTCCCGAAGCGCTTTGAGTTCCTCGATGGCCGATTCGAGTTGCGCGCGCTGCTCGGCGAGCTGCAGGAGCTGCCTGTCGGCCATCTCGACCCAGGTGCGCATCTGCGCCTCGGTGCCGTCGCTCTCGTACATCTGCAGCCATTGCCGGATCTCCTCGAGCTGGAAGCCGAACTTCCGGCCGCGCAGGATCAGCGTCATCCGCGCCACCTCGCGCGGGCCGTACCAGCGCGATCGGCCCTCGCGCTCGGGGCTGAGCAGCTCGATGTACTCGTAATAACGCAAGGTGCGCGGGGTGACGTCGAACCTTCCGCACATTTCCTTGAAGCTGAGACGTGTCTCGCCCATGGGCCCTCCTGACCCTTGGGAAGGTAATGCGGCACTGCGGCGAGGGCAATGGCGAGCGCGCTTGATGTGCGCGGTCTCCCGCCGCATAAAGGCGCAAGACAGAAAGGATATCGGCATGTCCACGGACCCGGGACCGGGGCTCGACCCGGCGCTTTCGGATGACCTGATCCTGCGCCTGCCGCAGGCGCGCGCCCTCGGCCTCGAGATCGTCAGCTTCGGAGACGGCCGGGCCGAGATCCGCATGCCCTTCTCCGGGCAGCTGGTGGGCGATCCCGAGACCGGGGTGATCCACGGCGGCGCGGTCTCTACCCTGATGGACACCTGCGGCGGCGCCTCGGTCATGGCGCATCCGTTGGTCGAGGGGCACACCGCCACGATCAGCCTGCGCATCGACTACCTGCGCGCCGCGACGCCGGGGCAGGGGATCACCGCCCGGGCCGAGTGTCACCACGTCACGCGCTCGGTCGCCTTCGTGCGCGCCGTCGCGCTCGACGAGGACGAGAGCCGCCCCGTCGCCATGGCCACCGGCACCTTCACCGTGCCGCAGCTGCGCGCCGGCGCGGCGGAGGCAGAGGCATGAGCCCGCGCAAGCCCGAACCCGTGCAGGTGGTGAAGCAGCGCCGCGACCTCGCGCTCCGCGCGCTCGCCGGCGGGGTGCCCTACGTGAATTTCCTCGGCATCACCTTCGACCGCCGCGGCGACGAGCTGACCGGCGTGCTCAACTACGACGAGAAGCTGATCGGCAACCCGGACCTGCCGGCGCTGCACGGCGGGGTGACCGCGGCCTTCCTCGAGGTGACCTCGATCATCACGCTGAGCTGGTTCAGCCTCTGGGACGAAGTGGAATCCGGCCGCCTCGACCTCGAGGCGCTGGAGCAGGGGCGCCTGCCGCGCCTGCCCAAGACCATCGACTTCACCATCGACTACCTGCGCCCCGGCCTGCCGCGCGACGCCTATGCGCGTGCCCGCGTCACCCGCTCGGGGCGGCGCTACGCCTCGGTCCATGCCGAGGCCTGGCAGGACAACCGCGACCGCCCGATCGTGCAGGCGGTGGGGCATTTCCTCATGCCCTGGGACGACGGCTGAGCCCGACGTCGCGCCGCCGCCTTTCCCTTCCCGCTCCCTGCCGCCGAGACGATGTCCTCCCAGCCTCTCCCCCTCACCCATGCCCGCGTGCTGAAGATTGCCCTGCCGGTGCTCCTGTCGAACGCGACCGTGCCGATCCTCGGTGCGGTCGACACCGCGGTGGTGGGGCAGATCCCGATGCCCGAGCCGATCGCCGCCGTGGGCATCGGCGCGGTGGTGATCTCGGCGGTCTACTGGATCTTCGGCTTCCTGCGCATGGGCACGACCGGGCTGACGGCCCAGGCCCTCGGCGAGAAGGACGCCTGCGAGGTCTCGGCACTGCTGGCGCGGGCGCTGCTCGTCGGCCTTGCCGGGGGCGTGCTGCTGATCGCGGCGCAGGCGCTGATCTTCCGCATCGCCTTTGCCGCCTCGCCGGCCTCGGAAGAGGTCGAGCACATGGCGCAGAGCTACATGCAGATCCGCATCTGGTCGGCGCCCGCGGCGGTGGCGATCTACGGGCTCACCGGCTGGCTGATCGCGCAGGAGCGCACCCGCGCGGTGCTGGTGCTGCAGCTCGGCATGAACCTCGTCAACGTGGTGCTCGACGTGGCGCTGGTGCTCTGGGCACACATGGGGGTCGAGGGGGTGGCGCTCGCCACCTTCGTCGCCGAATGGTCGGGGCTGGCGCTCGGCATCTGGCTCTGCCGCGACGGGCTGCTCGGCGCCGGCTGGCGCAACCGCGCGCGGGTCTTCGATCCGGCGCGGCTGCGGCGCATGGCGGCGCTGAACGGCGACATCCTGATCCGCTCGCTGTTCCTGCAGGGGATCATCGTCTCGTTCATGCTGCTCGGAGGGCGCTTCGGCGACGTGACCCTGGCGGCGAACCAGGTGCTGATGCAGTTCATGATGATCACCGCCCATGCCATGGACGGCTTCGCCTTCGCCGCCGAGGCGCTGGTCGGCCAGGCCGTGGGCGCGCGCAACCTGGCGCAGCTGCGCCGCGGCTCGCGGCTCGCGGCGCTCTGGTGCGCGGTGATCGCGGCGGCGATGTCGCTGCTGTTCTGGATCGCCGGGCCGGCGCTGGTGCGGATGATCGCCACCGATCCCGAGGTGCGCGCCGCCGCCATCCATTTCCTGCCCTGGATCGCCGTCGCGCCGCTGCTTCAGGTGCTGACCTTCATGCTCGACGGCATCTTCATCGGCGCGACCCGCTCCTCGGACATGCGCAACATGATGGCGCTGTCGGGGGTGATCTACGCCGTGACGCTGCTGCTGGCGCTGCCGCTGCTCGGCAACCACGGGCTCTGGCTGGCCTTCCAGGTCTCGTTCCTCGCGCGCGGGCTGACGCTTGCGCTGCGCTACCCGGCGCTCGAGCGCGCCGTGGCGGCCGGCACCTAGCCCGGGCCTCCGAACGACACTCGGGCCAAAGGAAAAGCCGGGGTCGGCGCGCGCCCCCGGCTTCTTCTCTTTCCAAATACGCCGGCCCGGCGGCGGGGCCGGGCGTGGCGCCGGGGTCAGCGGGCCGCGGCCTGGACCTCGGCGACGATGCCGTCGACCACCCGGGCGAGCAGCCCCTCGTCCTCGCATTCGGCCATGACGCGGATCAGCGGCTCGGTGCCCGACTTGCGGATCAGCAGCCGGCCGCGGCCGGAAAGCTGCGCCTCGGCCTCGGCGATGGCGCCCTGCACGCTGGCCGCCTCGAGCGGCGTCTGCCCGGCGCCGAAGCGCACGTTCTTCAGCAGCTGCGGCACCGGCTCGAAGTTGTGGGCGAGGCGGCTCGCGGGCTGGCCCGTGCGCACCATCTCGGCGAGGAACTGCAGGCCGGCCATCAGCCCGTCGCCGGTGGTGGCGTAATCGGTCATCACGATGTGGCCCGACTGCTCGCCGCCGAGGTTGAATCCCTCGGCGCGCATCTTCTCGACCACGTAGCGGTCACCCACCTTGGTGCGCGCCAGCGTCAGGCCGCGGGCGCCAAGGAAGCGCTCCAACCCGAGGTTCGACATCACCGTCGCCACCAGCGTGCCGCCCTTCAGCCGGTCCTCCTCGGCCCAGCGGCCGGCCATCAGCGCCATGATCTGGTCGCCGTCGGCCACGGTGCCGGTCTCGTCGATCAGGATCACCCGGTCGGCGTCGCCGTCGAGGCAGATGCCGACGTCGGCGCCATGCGCCACCACCGTCTCGGCGGCGGTCTGCGGCCGGGTCGAGCCGCACTGGTCGTTGATGTTGAGCCCGTTCGGCTGGGTGCCCACCGGGATCACCTCGGCGCCGAGTTCCCAGAGCACCTCGGGCGCGGCGCGGTAGGCGGCGCCGTTGGCGCAGTCGATCACCACCTTCATGCCGTCGAGCCGCATGCCGTGCGGGAAGCTCGACTTCACCCGCTCCTGGTAGCGGAAGCGGCCGTCGTCGATGCGCTTCGCGCGTCCGATGTTGCCCGCCTGCGCCGGCTCGACGCCGGCCTCGACCAGCGCCTCGATCTCGGCCTCGGCCTCGTCCGAGAGCTTGAACCCGTCCGGGCCGAAGAACTTGATGCCGTTGTCATGCGCCGGATTGTGCGAGGCCGAGATCATGATCCCGACATCGGCGCGCATCGACGGCGTCAGCAGGCCCACCGCCGGGGTCGGCACCGGGCCGAGCAGCAGCACGTTCATGCCGGTCGAGGTCAGGCCCGCGGTCAGCGCGGTCTCGAACATGTAGCCCGAGAGCCGGGTGTCCTTGCCGATCACCACCCGGTGCGTGCCGCCCGCCTCGCGGCGGAAGTAGCGCCCGGCGGCGGCGCCGATTGCCAGCGCCATCTCGGCGGTCATCGGGTACATGTTGGCGGTGCCGCGCACCCCGTCGGTGCCGAACAGCTTGCGGGTCATTGAGTGCCTCCTTCTGCGACGGCCTGCCAGAGCGCCAGGGCCTGGCGGGTTTCGGCAACGTCGTGAACGCGGATGATCTGGGCCCCCTGCGCGACGCCCGCAAGGGCGACGGCGATGGAGCCGGGGAAACGTCTGGCCGCCTCGGTCTCGCCCGAGATCCTGCCGATGAAGCCCTTGCGCGAGACACCGAGCAGGATCGCGCAGCCGAGCCCGTGGAAGAGCGAGAGCCCGTTCAGCAGCGCGAGGTTCTGCTCGAGCGTCTTGGCAAAGCCGATGCCGGGGTCGACGACGATCTTGCCGCGCGGCAGCCCGGCGTGCTCCAGCGCGTGGACCTGGCGCTCGAGGAAGTCGTAGACGTCGAGCAGCACGTCCTCGTAATCGGTCTCGGCCGCCATGGTCTCGGGCGTGCCGCGCATGTGCATGACGCAGACGGGCAGGCGCGCGGAGGCGCAGAACTCGGTCATCTCGGGATCGAAGACGAGGCCCGAGACGTCGTTGATCAGCGTCGCCCCGGCCTCGGCGGCGGCGCGGGCAACGGCGGCCTTGCGGGTGTCGACCGAGATCGGCACGCCCTTCAGCGCCGCGGTGACGGGCACGACGCGGGCGATCTCCTCCTCGGTCGGTACCTCGGGGGCGCCGGGGCGGGTGCTCTCGCCGCCGATGTCGAGGATCTCGGCCCCGTCCGCCAGCATCTGCCGGGCGCGGGCGATGGAGTCCTCCGTCGAGGCGTCGGTGCCGCCGTCGGAGAAGCTGTCGGGCGTCACGTTGAGGATGCCCATGATCCGCGTGCCGTCCATGGAAAGGCCCGCCACCGGCTCGCGCGGGGCGGTGAGCCGGGCCAGCACGTCCTGCGGCACCTCGGCGGCGGCAACCACGCGCACCGCGTCGCCGCGGGCGTGCCGGGCGCAATGGGTGAACCAGCGCGGACCCCCGGCAAGGGGCAGGGCGCCGTCGGGCCGGGCGTGGCCGGTCTGGACGAGGGGGCGGTAACGGGCGGTCATTGAGCGTCTGTGCCCGATGAATGCCCGCTTGGCAAGCCGGGCGGCTACCGGGTCAGAGCGAGGTATTTCCGACTGTTACAGCCCGCGAGGGGACCGTCACACCGGCGGGCGGCTCTTCGCCGATCATCACCAGCTCGCAAGCCTCCATGAGCCCGGCGAACCATCCGGCCAGCTCGGCCGGGTCCTCGGGATGGGTGTGGTGCCCGGCGGGCGTGTCGAGCACGATCTTCGAGGGCGCCCAGATGCAGCTCTGGCCGTTCTTCATCGCCCAGTCGAGCTCGGTACGGGTGGCGACCACCTTGGCGCGGGGATCGCGCGCCGCCAGCGTCCAGGCGTTCTGTTCGATCGCCAGCAGGTCGATGCGGCGCTGCGCCAGCGGGTGGCTGGCCTGCGGGCGAACGCCCTCGGGCAGGCCGACGCAGAGGATCACCGGCGCACCCATGGCCTCGGCCTGGTCGAGCCAGCCCGGCAGCGCGGCATCGGCGATGGCGGCGTTCGACAGGTAGAGCACGCGCGGATGCGGCCGGGCGCGGGCGGCGTCCTGCGCCGAGCCCACCGGCTCGCCGTCACGGGCGCGGACGATCTCGACCCCCAGCGCACCGGGGCCGCGGTCGAGCTTCTCGATCCGCACGAAGACCCGCAGCGCCTGCGGCTCGAGCAGGATGCGCTCGGCGATGCGCTCGGCCAGGGTCTCGAGCAGGTTCAGCCGCTCGGCCGCCAGCTCGGCGGCGATGGCCTCGGTCACCTTGTCGTACGAAAGGATCAGGTCGACGTCATCCTCGAGCGCGCCCTTGCCGGGCGCCACCTCGACCACGACGTTGAAGCGCACGCGCTGGCGCGACCCGCGCTCGGCCTGGAAGGCGCCGATCTCGACCTCGACCACGTGGTCGCGCAGCGAGATGCGGTCGCGGGGCGTGTCGCCGGCGGTGGCGATGGCGCGTTCGTCGGGATGGGCGAAGGCGAGGCGGATTTCGTCGGCCATGGCAGCGGCTCCGGATGGGAAAGTGCCGCCTCTCTAGCAGGGGCCTGCCGCAGGGGCGACCCCGGCAACGGCGTGCCGGGGCAGAAAAGCGGCGCTCAGTTGCTGGTGCTGATGCGGTAGGAGCCGCCGCGGTAGAAGTAATGCGCGCCGATGGTGGCCGTCTTGGTGAACTTGCGGGCCCAGCTCGGCTGCACGCCGCGGGTGTGGTAGTAGGTGGCCCCCGCGGTCAGTGCGCGCGGCGCGCCCGAGATCACCGCCTTGGCGACCTTGGCGACGCGCTCCCAGGCGGCGGCTTCGCTCACCTTCTCGGGGCGGCCGTCGCAGGTGTAGGAGAACTGGCAGGCGTTGAGCCGCCCGGTGCCCTGGTTGATCACGCCGCAGACCGAGTCCGGGAAGCGCGGACTGTCGACGCGGTTCATGATGACCTCGGCGACGGCGAACTGACCCTGCAGCGTCTCGCCCCTGGCCTCGAAGTAGAGCGCCTCGGCGAGGCACTGCCACTGCGGCCCGCCGGTGGCCTTGGGCTGGGCGGCAAGCCAGGCGCGGTCATAATGCGGGGTCTTCGCGGCACCCGCGGCGACCGGGGTCACCATCCGGCGCAGGTGCGAGGAATTGGCGGAACGAAGCGCGCTCTGTTCAAGTTTGACGAGGTGGCGGATGCTGTCATGCTGGATGTCAGCGCGGACGGGAAGCGCCGCAAAGATGGCGGCTGCGACGATCGCGGTGGCACGAAACATTAAGGGCTCTCACGGCTCGGGGGGGCAGCTCTTCAGTTGCCGAAATCTCAGGCGATTTACAAAAATGTCGCCTTTTCGTCTACCCGGGTAAGAACACGCAAAGGTACAGCTACGTCATCCTTTGGGGATAACGGCGCATTTTAGGCGAAAATCGGCCTTTTCAGCCGATCTTCTCTTTTATCGCGAGTTGCGCAGCGGCAAGTCTTGCAACCGGAACGCGGAACGGTGAGCAGCTCACGTAGTCGATTCCCGCCTCCCTGCAGAAGGCAATCGAATCAGGGTCGCCGCCATGCTCGCCGCAGATCGAGAGCATGATTCCGCGGTTGCCGCGACGCCCGCGCTCCACCCCGATCTTGATCAGTTCGCCCACCCCGTCGGGGTCGAGCCGGTGGAAGGGATCCTCGGCGAAGACCCCCTGCTGGACGTAGTGCGACATGAACCGCCCGGCGTCGTCGCGCGACAGGCCGTAGGTCATCTGCGTGAGGTCGTTGGTGCCGAACGAGATGAAATGCGCGTGCTGGGCGATCTCGTCGGCGCGCAGGCAGGCGCGCGGGGTCTCGACCATGACGCCGAGCGAGTAGTCGAAGGCCCGGCCGCGCTCGTTGCGCACGGCGGCGGCGACGGCGTCGATGCGGGTCTTGACCAGCTCGACCTCCTTCATCGCCGAGACCAGCGGCAGCATGATCTCGGGCTCGACCGGCGCGCCGTCCTTCGACGCGTCCAGCGTCGCCTCGAAGATGGCGCGGGCCTGCATGTCGTAGATCTCGGGCACCGCGATGCCGAGCCGCACGCCGCGCATCCCCAGCATCGGGTTGTACTCGCCCATGGACTCGACCCGGCGGGTCACGTCGCTGACCGGCAGGTCGAGCGCCTCGGCAAGGTCGCGCAGCCCGGTGCGGTCGGTCGGCAGGAACTCGTGCAGCGGCGGATCGAACAGGCGGATGCACACGGGCATCCCTTCCATGATCCGGAAAAGTTCCGTGAAGTCAGCACGTTGCATCGGCAGCAGCCGGGCGAGGGCGGCCTTCCGGTCCTCGGGGCTATCGGCAAAGATCATCTCGCGCATGGGCGTGATGCGGTCCGCCTCGAAGAACATGTGCTCGGTCCGGCAGAGGCCGATCCCCTGCGCCGCGAAGTTGCGCGCGGTGGCGGCATCGGCGGGCGTGTCGGCATTGGCACGGATGCCGATGTCGCGGGCATCGTCGGCCCAGGACATGAAGGTGCGGAAGGCGTCGTCCAGCGCCGCCTCGACCATCGCCGGAGCCCCCGCGAGGATCTGCCCCGAAGTGCCATCGACGGTGATCACGTCGCTCTCGCGGAAGCGCCGACCGTCCTGCGAAATCAACACCTTGTCGTTCAGCCGGAAGCCCATTCCAGAGGCCCCCACCACCGAGGGCAGGCCGAGGCCGCGGCCGATCACCGCCGCGTGGCTGGTCATCCCGCCGCGCTCGGTCAGCACCGCGGCGGCGACGTGCATGCCGCGCACGTCCTCGGGCGAGGTCTCGCGGCGGACGAGGATGCAGGGCTCGCCGCGCGCGGCCGAGGCCTGCGCCTCGGCGGCGCTGAAGACGATCTTGCCGGTCGCGGCGCCCGGCGAGGCGGCGACGCCGCGGCCGATCACGTCGCGCTCGGCCTCGGGCGAGACCTGGCGGTGCAGCAGCTCGGAAAGGCCGCGCGGCTCGACCCGCATCAGCGCCTCCTCGCGGCTGATGATGCCGTCCTCGGCCAGCCGCACGGCGATGCGCAGCGCGGCGCGGGGCGAGCGTTTCACCCGCACCCCGTCAAGAATGTGCACGCGGCCATTCTCGATGGTGAACTCGATCTGCATCTCCGCGCGCAGGCGCTGGCGCATGAGCCGCGCATGGGCCTTCAGCTGCTCGAAGGCCTCGGGCGCCAGCTCCTGCAGCGAGGGCCCGCGCGGGTCGCGCTCGAGGAACAGCGCCGCGTTTTCATGGTGCAGCGCGTCGCGGCCCTGGCTCTGGTGCAGGTAGCGCCCGGTGACCTGCGGCAGGCCGGTCTCGGAATTCACCAGCTGCAGCACGCCCGAGCCGCATTCGCCCTGACCCAGCCCCAGCGCCATCTCCTGCACGATGAGCCCGAGCCCGGCATCGACCGGCGCGCCCTTGGCCTGGCGCAGCAGCCGGGCGGTGGTGCCCTCCCAGGCGCGGGCCATGGTGCGCAGCACAGCAGTCAGCTGGACGGCGGGATCCTGCGGGAAGGGCTCCTCGGCCTGTTCCTCGTAGGCGCGCAGCGCGTCCGACAGGCCCTGCTGGCCGGTGGTGTCGATCTCCTCGAAGACGTCGGGGTCAAGCCGCGCCACGTGGATCGCGTAGCCCATGACGAAGCGCATGTAGAGCGCCGAGGCCGCCTCGGCGCCGATCCGGTCGGAATAGTCGACGAAGGTGGCGTCGTTCATCCCGATGTTCAGCACCGAGCCCGGCCCGCCCCAGTCGGGATCCTCCGAGGAGGGGCGCACGCAGAGCAGCGTTCCGGGGGCGAACTGGCCGAGGATGAGGCCGGGAGGCGGCATCTCGCCCTGCGCGATGCGGTGCACCGTGTCGAAGCTCAGCGCCACCGTGCGCGGCACCGGCAGATCGAGACGGACAAGCCGCTGCAGGCATTTCGCACGGCCGCCATGGGTCGGCGTCGTGATCGGCGCCGACGGGGTGATGAGCGTCACATGCGGATCATCCGCCTGCATGTCTTTCCGGTACGTGTCGGGCATGACGGGCCCCTGTTTATCCGCAGTGCAGCCTAGCCCGAAAAGGGTGTGTCGCACTAACACCTTTTGAAAGGCCCGGCGCCGTGACGGGGCGTAACGAGGCGGCACCGGTACCGGAATGATCGCCCCGGGATATGCCCCGGGGCGGAGAGGCTCAGCCCTCGACGCGGGTGAGGTCGGCGACCTGCAGGCAGGTGTGGCGGATCCGCGAGAGCAGATTGAGCCGGTTGCGGCGCACCACCTGGTTGTCCGAGTTCACCTGCACCGCCTCGAAGAAGGCGTCGATCGGCCCGCGCAGCGCGGCCATGGCACCCATCGCCCCGGCGAAGTCCTCGGCGGCCATCGCGGGCGCGATCTCGGCCTCGGCCTTGTCGAGCGCGGCAAACAGCGCCTTTTCCTCGTCGCTCTCGGCGAACTTGGGGTCGGCGCCGAAGCTGTACTCGACCCCGTCCTTCTCCTCGGCCTGGGTGAGGATGTTGTTGGCGCGCTTGAAGCCCTGCACGAGGTTGCCGCCGTCCTCGGTCGCCAGCGTGGCGCTCAGCGCCTTGGCGCGGGTCACCAGCAGCGCGAGGTCGTCGCGGTTCGGCATGGCGAGGCAGGCGTCGATCACGTCGTGGCGGATGCCCTCGTCGCGCAGGAACACCTTGAGGCGGTCATGGATGAACGCCAGCAGGTCGTCGCCGAGCTCGCCCGAGTGGTTCTCGACCTTTTCGATCCATTCCGGGGCGTTGCCCTTCACCTGGTCGACGATGGCGCGCGCAGCCGAGCCGAAGACGCCGTGATGCGCGATCTCGCGCAGCAGGTCCTCGAGCAGCGCTTCCTCGCGCTCGCCGTCGGCCTCGATCTGGTGGCGCAGGATCTGCGCATCGATCAGCCGGTCGAGGTGCAGGCGCAGCCCGTTCTCCAGCACGAGGCGGATCACCCCGAGCGCGGCGCGGCGCAGCGCGTAGGGGTCCTTGGAGCCGGTGGGCTTCTCGTCGATCGCCCAGAAGCCGGTCAGCGTGTCGAGCTTGTCAGCCAGCGCCACGGCCACCGAGACCGGCGCGGTCGGCACGTCGTCGGACGGGCCGAGCGGCGAGTAATGCTCCTGGCAGGCGGCGGCAACTTCGCCCGGCAGGCCCGCGGCCTCGGCGTAGTAGCGGCCCATCAGGCCCTGCAGCTCGGGGAATTCGTAGACCATCTCGGACGAGAGATCCGCCTTGGCCACCAGCGCGGCCTGCTCGGCGAGCGCGGCATCGGCACCCACCATGGGCGCGATCTCGCGTGCCAGCGCGGCGATGCGCTCGATGCGCGCCTTCTGGCTGCCCATCTTGTTGTGGAAGGTGACGTTGCCGAGCCGCTTGGTCCAGGCGCTGAGCCCCTCCGACTTGGCGACGCGCAGGTCGTTCTCCCAGAAGAACTTGGCGTCCGACAGGCGGGCCGAAAGCACCTTCTGGTTGCCGGCAAGGATCGTCGCGCCGTCATCGGCGGTCTCGACGTTCGCCACGGTGACGAAACGCTCGATCCGGCCCGAGGCGGGGTTCTTCACCGAGAAGAACTTCTGGTGTTCCTTCATCGAGGTCTGCAGCACCTCGGGCGGCAGCTTGAGGAACTCCTCGCCGATCTCGCCCATCAGCACCACCGGCCATTCGACGAGGCCCGCGACCTCGGCCAGCAGCCCGCGGTCGTCCACCACCTCGAGACCCGAGGCGAAGGCGCGGTTGGTGGCGTCATGCCAGATGGTGTCGGCGCGCTCGGTCGGGTTCAGCACGACCTTGGCGCGCTTCAGCTTGGCCTCGTAATCGTCGAAGGACGAGACCTCGAAGGCCGCGCCGCCCATGAAGCGGTGGCCGCGCGTGCTTCGGCCCGCGACGATGCCGTCGATCTCGAGCGGCACCACCTCGGCGCCCTGCTCGTCGGTCAGCAGGCAGATGATCGAATGCAGCGGCCGCACCCAGCGCAGCGAGCCCGCGCCCCAGCGCATCGACTTCGGCCAGGGGAAGGTGCGCACGGTCCGCTCAAGGACCTCGGCGACGATTTCGGCGGCGGGGCGGCCGGGTTTCTCGATGATGGCGAAGAGCACCTTGCCCTTCTTGTCGTCGCGCTCCTCGCACTGTTCGCGGGTCACCCCGGCGCCGCGCAGGAAGCCCTCGATGGCCTTCTCGGGCGCGTCGGTCTTCGGGCCCCGGCGCTCCTCGCGGGTGGCGGGCGAGGCGGCCAGCAGGCCCTGCACGGTCAACGTCAGGCGGCGCGGCGTCGAGAAGGCGGCGGCGCCCGCATAGGTCAGACCGGCCTCGACCAGACCGTCGGTGACGAGCTTCTTCAGGTCCTCGGCGGCGCGGCTCTGCATCCGGGCCGGGATTTCTTCGGAAAAGAGTTCGATCAGCAGGTCGGGCATGGTCTCACCAAAGCAAAGTTCGGATGGGGGATAGACCCATGCGGCGCTGGCGTCCAGCCGTTTGCGGACTGTTGCCTGCGCCGCGTGCGGATCAGCTGCGCGGCATCTTCAGCACGACGTTGCGCCCGGCCTTCACGTAGCGCAGCTCGTCCTCGGCGATGGCCGCGATGCGCCCGCCGTCGATGCTGTCGCCGACCTGCACCTTCTGGTACTTGCCCGAGGGCAGGCGGACCAGCGCGCGGCGGTTGCTGTCGTTGCCGTAGACGCCGATGAGGCTGATCTCGCGCAGGTCGATCTGGTTGCTGAGGGTCGCGCTCTTCGACACGCTGGCGTTCTGCGGGATGTTCGGCGCGGGGGCGGCGGCGGGTTCCGCGGGCGTGTTCGACGCCTGCTTCACCGCTTCCTGAACGATCGCCTCCATGCTGCGCGGACGCGGCAGCGGCGTGAGCGAGGCACCGATGGCCTGCTCGGTGACCGGCAGGTCGAGCGCCATGGCCTCTTCCTGCGCGGTGAGCGGGCGCATCTGCGGGCGCATCTTCTCGAGCTCGGCCAGCGACACGCCGCCCAGCACCGCGCGCTCGGTCTGCTCGATCAGGTCGCCCGGGCGGGCGCGCGGGCGCGGCCCGGAAAGGGCCGGATCGGCGGCGGGGGCGGGACTTTCGTCCGCGGTGTCGGCGCCCGCCTCGTCCGGCTCGGACGGTTCGGCCGTGGCCTCGGTCGCGGGATCGCCCGCGGGGGTCTCGGGCTGCGCCTCGGCCGCGGGCTCGCGCAGCGGCGGCACCTGCGGCGGCAGGCCGGTGAAGATGCGCACCCCGTCGGGCGAGACATTGCCCTCGGGCGTCGCCTTGACGAGGCCGCGCGCGTCGAGATCGTAGCGCACGCCGGGGCCCGGCGGCAGGCGCACCGGCTCGAGGCTCAGGTCCTCGCGCGGGCCGGCGTCGAGATCGGGCAGGGCGACGGCGTCGAACTGCTGCACCTCGGGGTCGATCGAGGCGACGTAGACATCCTCGGCGCTGGTCTGCGGCGGGCGGGCGGGCGCGTTGGGCGCGCGCTGCCAGATGCCGGTGACCGCGTAATTCTCGGCCGCCTCGTCGGTGGTCATCTGGTTGCGCTCGGTCACGCGCGGCGCCGGGGCGTCCTCGAGCCCCTCGCTCGCGGCGGGCGGCAGCTCGAGCGCGGCCAGCGCGGCGTCGGCATCCTCCTCCTCGAGCGCGGCGGGGTCCTCTTCGGCGGCGGGCAGCGGCTCGGTCTCCGTCTCGGGCAGGGCCAGCGCGGTGTCCTCGGTCTGCGCCGGGGCGAAGAAGCGCGAGATCTCGTCGCGGAGGAACACCGACGAGAAGGCGGCGACGGCAGCGAGGAAGAGCAGCAGCAGGATGGTCAGGATCAGGCCGAGGAACCGCGGCTTGCCGCCGACCCTCTGCTGCCCGCCGCGCTCGCCGAAGACGGTGAGCCGATCGCGCTCTTCCTCGGGGGTGAGCGAGGCGGCGGCCCGGCGGCTGTGCATCGGCGCGTCGGCGTGGCCGGCCTCCTGCCGCAGCGCCGCGACGCGGGCCTGCCCCGAGACCGGCGCGCTGCCGGCGGGGTCCAGCGGATGCGAGATCGGCGGGCGCGGGGTGACCTGCTTGATGCCCTGCGTGGTTTCCGAGCCGGTCTCGGGCTCGGGCGGCGTCTTGATCGGGGCAAAGGTCGGACGGGCGGCGGGCTCGGGCTCTGCGCTGCCGCGGCGCTTGCCGAAGCCGAGGCCGCGCCGTTTCGTCGTGTCCGGCCCGGCGGCCTCGGCCGGGCCGCGCAGCTCGGGCGGCGCGATCGGGGTGGGCGCGGGGCGGGCGGCGGAGGGCGTCTCGCGGCCCATCGACAGGCGCGGGGCGGTGGGCGGCGCGGGCGGCACCGCGTCGCGGGTCGCCCGCACGCTGGTGAAGCTGGGCGCGGCGGGGGGTTCGGTCGGCGCGCTGACCGCGGGAGCGGCGGGCACGGGATCCGGCAGCACCGGGGAGGCGGGCTCGGCGGGGGCCTCGTCAGGGGCGGGACGCGGCTCGGCGGTCTCCTCTTCCGCGGCAGCCGTTGCGGGGGCGGCGGGCGCATCCGGTGCAACGGCCGGCTCGGCGGCGACCGGCGCGGTCTCCACGACAGGCGTTTCGATGGGCGTCTGGGCGGGCTCGGGTTCGTCCTGCCGCGCCACCTCCGGCTCCGGGGTGATTTCCGGCGGCAGCACGATGACCTTGCCCGGCCGCTCGGGCGTGGCGCCGGTCCAGCTTTCGGCCGGGCCGAAATAGGCGGTGCCGCGGAAGGTGCCCGAGGGCGGGATGGCGGCAAAGAGCACCGGCTCGAAGCCGCGGTCGCGCAGGAAGCCCTCGGCCTCCTCGAGCGACTCGCGCGCCACGGCGGCGCCGAGCAGCGTGGTGCCCGAGAGCGACCAGTCGATCACCAGATCGCTGACCCGGTAGGGCGTCGCCCCTTCGAGCGCGGCCTCGAGCGCGGCGCGGCGCTCGGCCTCGGTGCCGGGGTCCGGCATCTCGAGGTAGCGCACCTGGTCGTTGGGCAGGAAGAGCGCGACCTGCGCCCCCGCGGGGTCCTCGGCCTGCGCCCGCAGCCGGACCTCGTCGAAAGCGTCGGCGGAAAGGTCCGCCTCGGCAAGCGCAAGCCACCCGCCGGCCTTCCGGCGCAGCAGCGTAAGTCCGTCTGAAGTAAGCGAAAGCGCGAAATCTGGTATCATGCGCGGTCTCTAGCACTGCTCTTGGAGCTATGGGAGTCTCCGGCTCCCTGAGCGCAGCCTACAGCAGGAGTTTGCTCAGCGGAAGAACCGGGGGCACCCGGCCCTTGTCCTCGGCCTCTTCCCTACCGACATTGTGAGCAGAATTCCAAGTCAAAGGATGTGCTTATGATCAGTATTCCCCGCCGCGCGGCCCTCATGGCCGCAACCTGCCTCGCGCTCGTGGCGCCGGCGATCGCCTCGGCGCAGGACGCGCCGCTGCCGCGGATCACCGTGACAGGCGAAGGCGAGGTC
This sequence comes from Salipiger sp. H15, assembly GCF_040409955.1. Taxonomy (NCBI): domain Bacteria; kingdom Pseudomonadati; phylum Pseudomonadota; class Alphaproteobacteria; order Rhodobacterales; family Roseobacteraceae; genus Salipiger; species Salipiger bruguierae. The sequence continues at coordinate 588,630 of NZ_CP123384.1, read as the reverse complement.
GCCGCGACGCCCGACATGGCCACGGTCTCGCTGGGGATCACCGCCGAGAACGCCGAGGCGGGCGCGGCCATGGACGAGGCCTCGCGCGTGGCCGAGGCGCTGCTGGCGCGGCTCGACGAGCTCGGCATCGCGGCGAATGACCGGCAGAGCTCGGACATCTGGCTGCGGCCGGTCTGGTCGGACGGCAGCGAGGGCGCGGCGCGCGGCATCACCGGCTTCGAGGCGGGCAACCAGCTCTCGGTGCGGGTGCGCGATCTCGACCGTCTCGGCGAGGTGCTGGGCGCGGTGCTGGACGACGGCGCCAACCAGCTCTCGGGCCTGACCTTCGGCCTGCAGGAGCCGAAACCGGTGATGGAAGAGGCGCGCCGCGACGCCGTCGCCGACGCCATGGACAAGGCCCGCGTGCTGGCCGAGGCCGCCGGGGTGACGCTTGGCCCGGTGATCTCGATCGCCGAGGCGGGCGGCGGTTTCGCCCCCGCGCCGATGATGGAGATGGCGCGCTCCGCCAAGGTGCCGGTCGCCGCGGGCGAGACGGTGGTGAGCACGCAGGTCACCATGGTCTTCGAACTGGGCGGCGCGGCGGAATAACGCCCGTCCCCGCGGGGACGGCAGGGCGCGCCCCTGTCCCCGCGGGGACACTCATATATGTCCCGTCCCCGTGGGGACGGGAATTTCGCGCGGCCCGGTCAGGCGCGCGGCATCACCTCGACGCAGAGCACCGTCGGCAGGTGGCGGGCCAGTTCGGTCCAGCTGTCGCCCTCGTCGAAGGAGCCGAAGACCGAGCCCGAGTTGGTGCCGAAGAACACCCCCGCGGGCTCGGCGGCATCCACCGCCATGGCCTGTCGCAACACGGTGAAGAAGCAGCCCTTCTGCGGCAGCCCCTCGCGGCAGGCTTCCCAGCTTTCGCCCCCATCGCGCGAGCGCCAGACCGCGGCCTTCGCGTCGGGCGGGTAGCGCCCGTCCATGTCGCTGTTGAGCGGCAGGGTCCAGACCGTGTCGGGGTCGGTCGGATGCACGCCGATGGGGAAGCCGAAGGTCGAGGGCAGCCCCTCGGTGATCTCGTCCCAGCTGCGACCCCCATCGCGCGAGCGGAAGACGCCGTGGTGGTTCTGCTGGTAGAGCAGGTCGCCGCCCCCGGCGGCGCGGCCCATGTTGTGCACGCAATGCCCGGTCTCGTGCTCGTCGCCGGCGGCGGGGTGGGAACTGGGCCGGGCGGGGGCGTTGGAGCGGCGGTTGCGGCGCTCCCAAGTCTCGCCGCCGTCCTCGGTGGCAAAGACCCCGGCGGCGGAGATCGCCAGCCACATGCGCTTCGGGTCCGCCGGGTCGGCAAGGATGGTGTGCAGCGTCAGCCCGGCCGCGCCGGGGGTCCAGCTGTCGGAGGAGGGGTGGTTGCGCAGGCTCTCGACCTCGTCCCATGTCTCGCCGCCGTCCTTGCTGGCGTAGAGCGCGGCGGGCTTGCCGCCGGCGTAGAGCGTGTCCCCGGCGCGCTTCAGCGACCAGAGCGCCTGCAGCTGGCCGGTGTAGGGCGCGGGGCCCGAGGGTTTCACGCCGAGCTTTGCCGCAAGCTCGGGGTCATTGGCCATCCACTCGTCCACCTGCCCGGCGGCGAGCTTCGACAGGTCCCAGCCCTTGCCGTTCTTGCGCCAGACCCCCGCGCCGAACCATTCGTTGCCGCCCGCGGCCCAGACCGTGCCGGTGGCGGCGTCGCCGGCCATGTGGTTGATCGGCCAGCCGTTGCAGAAGGGGCCCTCGGCGGACCAGCCATCCTCGCCCTTGCTGAGCAGGAAGGCGCCCTTGGTGGTGCCGACAAGAAGCGTGGGTGCGGTGCTCATGGGACCTCCTCCGTCCATTGTGTTGATATCAACGTAACACGAGTCTGGTTGAGGCAAGAAGGGTCTTGTGGGGCGGCTGCGGGTTTTCGCGCGCTCAGCGCATCCAGAGCCCGGCGCGCTTGAGCGGGTTGCGGATGCCCTGCTCGCGCCGGGGCAGGTCGTCCCGGTCGAACATCTCGCGCACCTTCGCGCCCCGGCCCTGGTAGATGTAGCGCAGGAAGGGCTCGTGCTCCTTCAGCAGCCGTTTCACCCGGTTGGGCGCGGCGATGGCCTCGAGATAGGCGACGAGCTCGTCGCTCTCGCGGGCGTAGAGCAGGGGCATGGCGCGGTAGTGGCAGCTGTGGGTGCGGTCGAGCATCCCCTCGGGCAGCGTGTTCCGCCCGCCGCCGAGACTGTGGATCACCAGCGGCAGCGCCACCTGGTCGAGCCACGGGTCGAGGCTCTGGCAGACCAGCTCGGCGGGCGGGTCCTCGCGGATCGACAGGGCGTAGTCGAGGAAGCGCCGCCCGAAGCGGTGCGGGCATTCGTGGAAGAAGAAGCCCGCGTTGAAATAGAGGTAGCGCTGCCAGTACTCGTCGGGCCAGGACCGGTCGAGCGAGCTGTCGAAGTCGAGCCCGAAGCGGTCGTAGAGCGATCTCCAGGTCTGCGTGTAGCCCGGCCCGTAGAGCTCGATCTTCGGCCAGGTGTCCTCGCGCATCATCGAGGCGGTGGGGCGGGCGAAGTCGAAGGGGATCTCGGACAGATCGCCGGTGATCAGCGTGTCGGTGTCGAAGAAGACGAAGGGCTCGCCCCCCGGCAGGGCGAAGAGCGCCTCGATCTTGTTGCCATAGGGGTAGGGCTGGCCGAAGTGGCGGCTCTCGAAGGGCAGGATCTTGGCGCCGAGGTCGCGCAGGATGTCGCAGGCCTCGGGCCCCATGCGCGGGTCGGCCTCCCAGAGCGGGCCGGGCTGCGGCTCGGCGACGAAGAGGCGGGTCCGGCCCTCGGGCGTGGCGGCATCGAGCGAGAGGGCGAAGAGCACGGCCTCGTATTGCAGCCGCCCGGACTGCCCGACGATGAGGATGTTGAGTGGCGCCTGATCCGCCGTACTGCCTGCCATGCTGCCCGGCCTTTTCCTGCCGTCCCCGTGGTTTGGCGGGGACTATAGGCGGGAAGCCGGGGGGCGGGAAGCGGGCAGCGGCGCGGGCGCGGCGCGGTGTGGCACCGGAAGCAGGGCGCGGCGGCGCCCGGCCCCCGGCGCGCACCTCAGAGGGTGATCGCCAGCAGGATCTCGGGCTCGATCACGTCGACGCCCGGCAGCCCCTCGGCGAGCTTCGCGGCCGACTGCTCGAGCGCCGGGAAGGTGCGGTAGTGGCTCGGGATCACCGTGTCGAAGTCGAAGTAGGTCTTCGAGGCCCAGGCCGCCATCTCCATGTCCATGGTGTAATAGCCGCCGCAGCTGAGGATGCCGATGTCGGGCTTGTAGTACTGCCCGATCCAGCCCATGTCGGCCATGATCGTGGTGTCGCCCGAGAAGTAGATGGTCTTCCCTTCGCCCTTGATGACGAAGCCCGTCTCCATCCCGGCATAGCGGGGGCCGGTGTCGGTGGGCAGCGATGAGCTGTGCGAGGCCGGCACCATGCTGACGCTGACCTTGCCGAAATTCACCGTGCCGCCCTTGTTGAAGGCATGGCCCTCGACCGCGCCCCTGCCATGCAGCTGGCCTGCCAGCTCGACCATGCCCGAGACCGGCGCCTTGGTGCGCTGGCTGACCTCGACCGCATTGGCGGTGTGGTCGAAATGGCCGTGCGTGATGAGGATCTGCGTCGCGCCCTCGAGCGCCTCGTCGATGCGGGCCTCGGGGAAGACCGGGCTGCCGATGACCCAGGGGTCGATCAGCAGGACCTGGTCCTCGATCTCGATGCGGAACGAGCCGTGCCCGAGCCAGATGATGTTCATGGAATGCCTCCTGCGCCTTGCGCCGATCTTCTGTCGGGGCGGAGGGTAGCACGCGGAAAATGACGGGCAAGCGAAGGCTTGGCCACCGGGAGAGGAACTGCCGACCAGGCGGGAGGGCCTGGCCGGCAGACCCCTGAGCGACGCGCGTGGGGTGGGATACGCCGGTGCGCCGGTCAGGAAGCCGGGAGATCAGAGAGGGCTGATCAGAAGAAACCCAGCTTGTTGGGGTTGTAGCTGACCAGCATGTTCTTGGTCTGCTGGTAGTGGTCGAGCATCATCTTGTGGGTCTCGCGCCCGATGCCCGACTGCTTGTAGCCGCCGAAGGCCGCGTGGGCGGGATAGGCGTGGTAGTTGTTGACCCAGACCCGGCCCGCCTCGATGGCGCGGCCGAAGCGGTAGGCGCGGGTGCCGTCGCGGGTCCAGACCCCGGCGCCGAGCCCGTACATGGTGTCATTGGCGATGGCGAGCGCCTCGGCCTCGCCCCTGAAGGTGGTGACCGAGACCACCGGGCCGAAGATCTCCTCCTGGAAGACCCGCATCTTGTTGTGGCCCTTGAGGATCGTCGGCTCGATGTAGAAACCGTTCTCGAGCCCGTCGATCTGCGCCGCCTTGCCGCCGGTGAGCACCTCGGCGCCTTCCTCGACGCCGATGGTCAGGTAGGAGAGGATCTTCTCCTGCTGCTCCTGGCTCGCCTGCGCGCCGACCATGGTGGACATGTCGCGCGGATCGCCGCGCTTGATCGCCTCGACCCGGGCGATGGCGCGCTTGATGAAGTCCTCGTAGATGTCCTCCTGGATGAGCGCGCGGCTCGGGCAGGTGCAGACCTCGCCCTGGTTGAAGGCGAAGAGCACGAAGCCCTCGACCGCCTTGTCGAGGAAGGCGTCATCCTCGGCCATCACGTCCGAGAAGAAGATGTTCGGGGACTTGCCGCCGAGCTCGAGCGTCACCGGGATGAGGTTCTCGGTCGCCGCCTGCATGATCTTGCGCCCGGTCTCGGTGGAGCCGGTGAAGGCGATCTTGGCGATGCGGGGCGAGCGGGCGAGCGGCGCGCCGACCTCGGCGCCAAAGCCGTTGACCACGTTGAGCACGCCCGGCGGCAGCAGGTCGGCGATGCATTCGATCAGCACCATGATCGCGGCCGGAGTCTGCTCGGCCGGTTTCAGCACGACGCAGTTGCCGGCGGCCAGCGCCGGGGCAAGCTTCCAGGCGGCCATCAGCACCGAGAAGTTCCAGGGGATGATCTGCCCGACCACGCCGAGCGGCTCGTGGAAGTGATAGGCCACGGTGTCGTGGTCGATTTCGGACATGTTGCCTTCCTGCGCCCGCAGCACGCCGGCGAAGTAGCGGAAGTGGTCGACCGACAGCGGGATGTCGGCGGCCATGGTCTCGCGGATCGGCTTGCCGTTGTCCCAGGTCTCGGCCGTGGCGATGAACTCGAGGTTCTCCTCGATGCGGTCGGCGATCTTCAGCAGGATGTTCGAGCGCTCGGCGGGCGCGGTGCGGCCCCAGGCCTCGCGGGCGGCATGGGCGGCGTCGAGCGCCAGCTCGATGTCCTCGGCGGTGGAGCGCGCCACCTCGCAGACCTTGGCGCCGGTGATCGGGGTGATGTTGTCGAAATACTGGCCCTTCACCGGGGCGGTGAACCTGCCGCCGATGAAGTTGTCGTAGCGGGTGCGGAAGGGCGATTTGTACTCGACCGCGACCTTGGTCATCTCGTTCATGTCTGTCCTCCTCAGGGCCCGGTCCTCCACCGGGGCATGAGAGGAGTGTGGCGGGGCGCGGCCCTCGCGTCAGCCCGGGGGGCGGCGATCGCGGCGCCCACCTGTCTCGCCAGCGAGACAGGTCCGGGGCCTTCGTGCAGGCGGCGCGCCTAGTGGGGGAGATCGAGCTTCTTCATCCGCCGGTAGAAGGTGGCCCGCCCGACGCCGAGCATGCGCGCGGCCTCCGAGACATTGCCCTGCGCCCGGGCGAGGGCGCGCACCATGGCGGCGCGCTCGGCGCGCTCGAAGCCCGAGGGGCCGTCGTCGCGGCCGAAGAGGTCGCTGGCCGGACGCGCCAGCAGCGGGCCGCTGCTTTCCAGCCCGAAGGAGCGCCGCGCCGCGCGGGTCGCGCCCTGCACCAGGTCGTCGCCATCCACCGCCAGCAGCACCGAGGCCTCGCTCTCCTCGGCATCGGCCACGATGATGCGCGCCTCGGGAAAGGCGGCGCGGAAGGCGTCGGCCTCGATCTGCCGGGCGGTCTGGGCGACCATGGCGGCGATCAGCCGGTTGAAGGCCTCGGTCTGGTCGGCGCGGGCCGACGAGACGTCGAGCGCGCCGATCAGCTCGCCCTCGGGGCCGAAGATCGGTGCGTCCATGCAGCTCATGGCGATGTTGCGCGCGTGGAAATGCTCGTCGCGGTGGATCACCACGCGCCGCGCCTCGGCGATGCAGGTGCCGATGCCGTTGGTGCCCTCCGAGGCCTCGGACCAGTCCGAGCCGGGGCAGAGCCCCCAGGCGCGGAACACGCCGAGATCGCCCGAGGCGGCGCGCAGGTCGAGCACCACGCCCTCGGCGTCGGTGAGCAGCACGCCGCAGCCCGAGCTGCCGACCATCTGGTAGAGCGCGTCGAGCTTCGGCGCGGCGATGCGCAGCAGCTGCGCCGCGCGGTCGCGGCGCTCGGTGAGGTCCGACTCGGTGATCCGGTGCACCCCGTCCTGCCGCGCCGGGTCGAGCCCGTGATGGGCCAGCGAGCGGCGCCAGGAGGCGGCGAGCCGCGAGCGCGCCGCGGCGGCGGGATCGTTCGCCGTCTCGACGACGCGGTCGGCGTGGCGCTGGGCGGGAACTCGGGACTGGGTCATGCGGATCTCCTCCGGATCGTGACGATACAGCAATCGCCCGACGCGCCAAGCCTCCGCTTCGTGACAGGGCCGTGAGCGGCGGAGACGGGCGCGCCGCCTCCTGCTTCTTCTCTTCTTAAATACGCCCGCCGGAGGCCGGCCACGGGCGGGTGCGCCGGGCGGAGAGGGCATCGATCCGGCCTTCGCCCTTGATCTGCGGGACGGGTGGGGCTATATCGCGCGCGTCAAGCAAGGCATCAAACGCCGCGGACATCGAGACGGGCAGGGTCGGACAACCGGCCCTCTTTGTCATATGCGGAGCGCCCGAAAGACCAATCCGAAGACCGGTGGAGACAACCACCCGGCCAGTAAAACCGATGTAAAGGACATATACGCCACATGGCAAACGCAACCATGGAGGAGTTCGAAGCCCTCCTTTCCGAAAGCTTCGAAATGGACACCCCCGAAGAGGGGTCCGTTGTTAAGGGCAAGGTCATCGCGATCGAAGCGGGCCAGGCCATCATCGACGTCGGCTACAAGATGGAAGGCCGCGTCGAGCTGAAGGAATTCGCAAACCCCGGCGAAGCCCCCGAGATCTCGGTCGGCGACGAAGTCGAGGTTTACCTGCGCGCAGCAGAAAACGCCCGCGGCGAAGCCGTGATCAGCCGTGAGATGGCCCGCCGCGAAGAGGCATGGGACCGTCTCGAGAAGGCCTACGCCGACGACGCCCGCGTCGAAGGTGCGATCTTCGGCCGCGTCAAGGGTGGCTTCACCGTCGACCTCGGCGGCGCCGTTGCCTTCCTGCCCGGCTCGCAGGTTGACGTCCGCCCCGTGCGCGACGCCGGCCCGCTCATGGGTCTCAAGCAGCCGTTCCAGATCCTCAAGATGGACCGTCGCCGTGGCAACATCGTTGTCTCGCGCCGTGCGATCCTCGAGGAATCGCGCGCCGAGCAGCGTGCGGAAGTCATCGCCAACCTCACCGAAGGCCAGACGGTCGACGGCGTGGTCAAGAACATCACCGAATACGGTGCGTTCGTTGACCTGGGCGGCGTGGACGGCCTGCTGCACGTCACCGACATGGCATGGCGCCGCGTCAACCACCCGTCGGAGATCCTGACGATCGGCGAGACCGTGAAGGTCCAGGTCATCAAGATCAACAAGGACACCCACCGTATCAGCCTCGGCATGAAGCAGCTGCAGGAAGATCCGTGGGATCTGGTGGCCGTGAAGTACCCGCTGAGCTCGGTGCACTCGGGCCGCGTGACCAACATCACCGATTACGGCGCCTTCGTGGAGCTGGAGCCGGGCGTCGAAGGTCTGGTTCACGTGTCGGAAATGTCCTGGACCAAGAAGAACGTCCACCCGGGCAAGATCGTGTCGACCTCGCAGGAAGTCGACGTCATGGTTCTCGAGATCGACGCCGCGAAACGCCGCGTGTCGCTCGGCCTCAAGCAGACCATGCGCAACCCGTGGGAAGTGTTCTCCGAGACCCACCCGGAAGGGACCGAGGTCGAGGGCGAGGTCAAGAACATCACCGAGTTCGGTCTGTTCATCGGCCTGCCCGGCGAGATCGACGGCATGGTTCACCTCTCGGATCTCTCGTGGGATCAGCGCGGCGAGGAAGCCATCCAGGAGTACCGCAAGGGCGACGTGGTCAAGGCCGTTGTCACCGAAGTGGACACCGACAAGGAGCGCATCTCGCTCTCGATCAAGGCACTCGGCGGCGACAAGTTCGCTGACGCGGTTGGCGGCGTGAAGCGCGGCTCGATCGTGACCGTCGAAGTGACCGCGATCGAAGACGGCGGCATCGAGGTGGAATACGAAGGCATGAAGTCCTTCATCCGCCGCTCCGACCTGTCGCGTGACCGCGCAGAGCAGCGCCCCGAGCGCTTCTCGGTCGGCGACAAGCTCGACGTCCGCGTCACCAACATCGACAGCAAGACCCGTCGTCTGGGCATGTCGATCAAGGCACGCGAGATCGCCGAAGAGAAGGAAGCCGTGGAACAGTACGGCTCGTCCGACTCGGGTGCATCGCTCGGCGACATCCTCGGCGCGGCCCTGAACCGCGGCGAGTAAGCCTCGCGCTTGCAGAGTTGAGGAAGGCCCCGGGAGACCGGGCCCTTTTTCTTTTGCCCCGACCGGCGCCGCCCGCGGCTCCGGGCTGCCCAGCCTTGCAGCAGCGGCGCACAGGGGGCTGTGCAGGGCCTCCCGCCGGCTTGCACGGCGCCCGCGTGCGTGGCGATATAAGCGCATGGATACAGAGCTTCACCTCACCGACGCGCATGTCAGCCGCGTGTTCCGCGACATTCCCGAGGGCGACGCCGCGGATCGGGGCTGGACCCGGCTGGACGATGCGGCCATCGCCGCCAAGGCCCGCGAGATTCTTTCGCAGAGGCCCGAGGGGCCGTTGCAGGTCTTTGCCTATGGCTCGCTGCTGTGGAAGCCGGAATTCCGCCCGGCCGCCTCGCGGCGGGGGCGGGCGCTCGGCTGGCACCGCTCCTTCTGCATCGAGCTGACCTCGTGGCGCGGCACGCCCGAGGCGCCCGGGCTGATGATGGCGCTGATGCCGGGCGGCGACTGCACCGCGCTGCTGCAGGAGGTGCCCGAGGACGAGGTCGGGACGGCGCTGGAGGCGCTGGTGCGGCGCGAGATGCCCTATGTCGAGCTGAGCACCTCCTACAGCTGGATCGACGTCGAGGCCGAGGCGGGGCCGGTGCGGGCGCTGACCTTCTACGCGCCCCCCAAGGGCGAGCGGCTGCGCACCGATCTCACGCTCGAGCAGACCGCGGCGATCATCGCGCGCGCCTGCGGCCACGCCGGCTCGAACACCGAGTACCTGCACCGGACGGTGACCGCGCTGGCCGCGCAGGGCATCCACGACGCGAAACTCTGGCGCCTTCAGCAGCTTGTGGCGGCGGAGATCGACGCGCTCGACTGAGCGCCCCATCGCCGTCCCGCGAGCGCGATCCAGCCAGCTTCCGGAGGCGAATCGCCGTACCTGTCCCGACCTAGCCGCAGCGCAGCAAAGGCTCCGCAGGCGGGTCCGCGGGACACCGGACCGGCATGAAGCCGCGCAATGTGCTGCTTTTCATGGATTTTTCGGTGATTCTCGCGCTTTCCATTTGGCGAGGCACGGCCAAAGGTCGTACAACAGGGGGAGCGCTGAAAACGCGATACAGGGATGGGCGAGGATGATCAGATCGGAATTGATCCAGAAGATCGCGGAGGAGAACCCGCATCTCTACCAACGAGACGTCGAGAGGATCGTGAACACGATCTTCGAGGAGATCACCGCGGCGATGGCCCAGGGCAACCGCGTCGAACTGCGCGGCTTTGGCGCCTTTTCCGTCAAGCAGCGGGACGCTAGACAGGGGCGGAACCCCCGCACGGGCGAAGCCGTTGACGTCGAGGAGAAATGCGTGCCGTTCTTCAAGACCGGCAAGCTTCTGCGGGATCGACTGAACGGGAAGTGACCTCGATGAAATACATTCGCTATGCCTTCTGGGCCGTCCTGGCCGTGGTGCTGATCTGCGTGTCGCTCGCGAACCGCGGGCCGGTGACGCTGAACCTGCTGCCGGCCGAGATGGCGGAGCTGCTCGGCGTCCAGCACACGGCGACGGTGCCGGTCTTCATCGTCATCCTCGGCGGCATCATCGCCGGGCTGCTGATCGGCTTCGTCTGGGAATGGCTGCGCGAGCACAAGCACCGCGCGGTGGCGGCACAGCGCAAGACCGAGGTGCGGCGTCTCGAGCGCCAGCTGAAGAAGACCCAGGACGAGCGCGACAAGGACAAGGACGAGGTCCTGGCGATTCTCGACCAGAGCGCCTGAGGGCGCAGGGCCTTTCGCATCGCTGGACGGAAAGAAGAGGGGGGCGCTGCCCCCCTCTTTGCTTGCGCTCCTCCCCTCGGGGGATATCTAAGCGCGGTAGAACCTGTTGGCAGCGGAGGGCCGTATGGACATTCACGTGAAGATTTGCGGGCTGCGCACGCCCCGGGACGTGGCGGTCGCGGCAGAGGCCGGGGCGCGCTACGCGGGCTTCGTCTTCTTCCCCAGGAGCCCGCGCGCGGTGAGCGTGGCCGAGGCGCGCGAGTTGGCGCTCTCGGCGCCCGTGGGGCTCGCCAAGGTGGCACTGGTGGTGGATGCCGAGGACGCGCTGCTCGACGCGATCTGCGGCGCCGTGCCGCTCGACATGCTGCAGCTCCATGGCCGCGAGAGCATCGCGCGTGTGGGGCAGATTCGCGCCCGCTACGGGCTGCCGGTGATGAAGGCGGTGGGGGTGGCCTCGGAGGCCGACCTGCCGTCCCTCGAGGCCTATGGCAAGGTGGCGGACCAGCTTCTGGTCGATGCCAAGGCGCCGAAGGATTCGGTGCTGCCGGGCGGCAACGGGCTGGCCTTCGACTGGCGGCTTGTCGCCGGTCGCCGCTGGCCGGTGCCGTGGATGTTGGCAGGCGGGCTGACGCCGGACAACGTGGCAGAGGCGGTGCGGCTCACCGGGGCGCGGCAGGTGGACGTGTCGTCGGGGGTCGAGAGCGCACCGGGCGAAAAATCGCCGGAATTGATTCGGGCCTTCCTGCGCGCGGCGCAGGCCGTTGCGGCGGAGCCCGAGGTGCCGCGGCTCTGAGGCCGGGTGATCCGCGAGACGACAGCGAAAAGGCCCTGCGCAGCGCGCAGGGCCTTTTCGTTTGGTCGGAGGGCTTTCGCGGCTGTCGGCCCGGACTGGCAGGCGGGGGCCCAGAAAGCAAAAAGGCCACCCTGTCGGGCGGCCCTCAGCCGGATCAAGATCCTGCGCTTCGTTCAGCCCTGACGGGCTTTGAAACGGCGCTGGGTCTTGTTGATCACGTAGACGCGGCCCTTACGACGCACGACGCGGCAGTCGCGATGGCGCTGTTTGAGCGAGCGGAGCGAGTTTGCGACTTTCATATCAAGTCTCTCCTCTTTCGCGGCGCGCGAGCGCCTGGCGTTGCGTTGTGCCCCGGGACGTGTCCCAGGACGGTGAATAATGGTGGGCGGTACTGGGATCGAACCAGTGGCCACTACGATGTCAACGTAGTGCTCTACCGCTGAGCTAACCGCCCGTATGGCCTGCGCTTTTCTTTGCTTTCGCCCCGCTTCCCTCTGTGGAAGTCCGCGGTGAACTGCGCCGGTGGAGGGCTCTATAAAAGGAGTCGGAGGGGGGATCAAGGGCTTTTGGCAGAAATAGGTTTCAGGCTATCCTGTTTTCGCAAGGAGCCCTTATGCCCAAAGTCGCTTATCACCTCGATCTGCCTGAAACGCCGAGCTCGGCGGTGGTTTTCGCCTCTCCGCATTCGGGACGCGACTATCCTTGGAGCTTCCTGCGCGGGACGATTCTCGACGAGACCTTGATTCGATCCTCCGAGGACGCCTTCGTCGACCGGCTCTTCGATTGCGCGCCGCAGTTCGGGGCGCCGCTGCTGCGCGCCGGGGCGCCGCGGGCCTTTATCGACCTCAACCGTGCCGCGGACGAGCTTGACCCCGCGCTGATCGAGGGCGTGCGCCGCGCCGGGCACAATCCGCGCGTGGCAAGCGGGCTGGGGGTCGTGCCGCGGGTCGTGGCCAATGGCCGGGCGATCTATTGCGGCAAGCTGCCGCTGGCCGAGGCAGAGCGCCGCATCGGGCTCTACTGGAGGCCCTACCACGCCCGGCTGCAGTCGCTGCTCGACAGCGCCAAGTCTCAATTCGGCGAATCGATCCTGATCGACTGCCACTCCATGCCGCACGAGGCGGTGGACAGCGTCCTGCGCAAGAACGGCGAGCGGCCGGAGATCGTGCTGGGCGACCGTTTCGGCGCCTCTGCGGCCCCGGAGATCGTCGAGCTGGTCGAGCAGGCCTTCCGCCGCGCCGGGCTCGTGGTGGCGCGCAATGCGCCCTTTGCCGGGGCCTTCACCACGCAGAACTACGGCCGCCCCTCGCGGCGCCAGCACGCGATCCAGATCGAGATCGACCGGGCGCTCTACATGGACGAGGCCTCGATTCGGCCGAGCGCGAATTTCCACGCCTTCCGGCGGCTGCTGCGCGGGGTGATCGCCGAGGTCGCCGCCATCGGGCACCGCGACCAGCGGCTCGCGGCGGAATAGCGCCTGCCCGCCGGCGCGTGTCCGGCGGGGAAACTTTCGCGTGAGGGATTCGTCAGGCGATCAGAAGGGCGCGGGGGCGCGGAACTTGTGGCCGAGGCCGCCGTCGGGGTGGCGCAGGCGCAGCTCCTCGGCGTGCAGCATCATCCGCGGGTACTGCGCCGCGGTTTCCGGGGCGTAGAAGGGGTCACCGAGAATCGGGTGGCCCTGCGCCAGCATGTGCACGCGCAGCTGGTGGCTGCGGCCGGTGAGCGGCATGAGGTGCACCCGGGTTTCCTCGTCGGTGGCCTTGATCACCCGCCAGTCGGTCTGCGCCGGCTTGCCGGTCTCATGGCAGACCATCTGCTTGGGCCGGTTCGGCCAGTCGACGATCAGCGGCAGGTCGACATGGCCGGTCTTCGGCTCGAGCCGTCCGGCGACGCGGGCGAGGTAGGTCTTCTTGGTGCGCCGGTGCTCGAACTGCAGGCCGATGTGGCGCTGCGCATGGGCGGTCAGGGCAAAGACCATGACGCCCGAGGTGTCGCGGTCGAGCCGGTGCACCAGCAGCACCTGCGGAAAGGCCTGCTTGAGCCGCTCGATCAGGCAGTCGGCCAGCTCCGGGCCCTTGCCGGGCACCGACAGCAGCCCGGCGGGCTTGTCGACCACGAGGATCTCGTGATCGGCGTGAAGGATCGGGATCTCGCCCTGCGGGGGATTGTAATCGGCGCTCATGGGGCGTGCTCATGTCAAAAGCGGGCGGGACCCGCAAGACCCGCCACCGTCGCAGCCCACCGTCGCAGCTGGCCGTCGCAGGGGCCTCAGAGGCGCTCTATGGCGATCGCCGTGCCCTCGCCGCCGCCGATGCAGATTGCCGCGATGCCGCGCTTCAGCCCGCGGGTTTCCAGCGCGTTGAGCAGCGTGACCATGATCCGCGCCCCCGAGGCACCGATCGGGTGGCCGAGCGCGCAGGCGCCGCCGTTCACGTTCACCACGTCGCGCGGCAGGCCCATCTCCTTCATGAAGGCCATGGGCACCACGGCAAAGGCCTCGTTGACCTCCCAGAGGTCGACGTCCGAGAGCCGCCAGCCGATCCGCTCGAGCAGCTTGCGCGCGGCGGGAATCGGCGCGGTGGGAAAGCGCGAGGGGGCCTGGGCGTGGGTGGCATGGCCGAGGATGCGCGCGCGCGGCACGGCGCCGGTCCTCTCGACCGCGCCGAGCGTCGTCAGCACCAGCGCCGCGGCGCCGTCGGAGATCGAGCTCGAGTTGGCGGCGGTCACCGTGCCGCCGGGGCGGAAGGCGGGCTTGAGGTGGGGAATCTTCTCGGGCCGGGCGCGGGCGGGCTGCTCGTCGCGGGTGATCACCTCCTCGCCGGTACGGGCGTGCACGGTGACCGGGATGATCTCGTTCTCGAAGGCGCCGCTGCGCTCGGCGTCGAGCGCGTTCGACAGCGAGGCGAGCGCGTACTGGTCCTGCGCCTCGCGGGTGAACTGGAAGGCCTCGGCGCAATCCTCGGCGAAGGTGCCCATGAGGCGGCCCTTGTCATAGGCGTCCTCGAGCCCGTCGAGGAACATGTGGTCGACCACCTCGCCGTGGCCGAGCCGCGCGCCGCCGCGCATCTTGGGCAGCAGGTAGGGGGCTTCGGTCATGCTTTCCATGCCGCCGGCGACCATCACCTCGGCATGGCCGAGCGCCAGCCGGTCCCAGGCCATCATCGCCGCCTTCATCCCCGAGCCGCACATCTTGTTGAGCGTGGTGGCCGGCACCGTCTCGCCGAGACCCCCCTTGAAGCCCGCCTGGCGCGCGGGGGCCTGGCCCTGTCCGGCGGGCAGGACGCAGCCCATGAGCAGCTCGTCTACCGCGGGGCGGCCGGCCTCGGAGAGCGCCGCGCGGATCGCGGCCCCGCCCAGCTCGGCGGCGCTGAGCCCCGACAGAACCCCCTGGAATCCCCCCATCGCGGTGCGCGCGGCCCCGGTAATGACAACGTCCTGCATGCTCTCTCCTCCCTCCGCTGAGAATCCTGAATACCGAATGGTAAGGATTGCCGTCTAGCTTGCTGAGAATATGGGCGCTTGGCGGGGTCTGGGCAATCCGTCGGTCGCGTCGCGCCCGCAGGTACCTTTCGCGCCTGCTCCCCGTCCGGGTCTTCGGCGCGCGACGCCCGGGCAGGGTCGGCGCCGGAGGTCGGCGCGGGTGCGGGCGCGGGAGCGGGCGTGGAAGCGCGGTCAGGAGAGGGATGCCGATGAAGCTGGTCAGCCGTGGAACCGAGCCGCAGGTGATCTCCGTCGGCGAGCCGCGCATCGATGCGGCGGCGGCGATCCAGTTCAAGGATGCCATGCGCGAGGCCCTGTCCGGTACCGCCTGCCGGGTGATCCTCGACCTCTCGCAGGTCGAGTTCATCGATTCCAGCGGGCTCGGGGCGATCGTCGCGTCGATGAAGGCCATGGCGCCGGGGCAGCGGCTCGACCTGGCGGGGCTCACGCCGATGGTCGACAAGGTGTTCCGCCTGACGCGGATGGACACGATCTTCGCGCTCTATCCCACGCTCGAAGAGGCGGAGGCGCCCTCCGCCCGCGCGCCTGCCCGCGGTGCCGGGGGCGCGGATGGCTGACGGGGTGGGGGCGATGGCACTGCGGCCGGGAACCGGCGCGGCGGTGCCGCGCGCGGCTCTCGCGCTGGAGCTCGAGGGCGAGGCCAGCGAGGTGCGCGCGGTCCTGGCCCGGGTGACGGCGGCGCTGCGCCTTGCCGGCATCGCCGAGGGGCCCTGCGGGATCGTCGAGCTGGTCCTCGCCGAGGCGCTGAACAACGTCGCGGAACATGCCTATGCCGGAGCCCTGCCGGGGTGGATCAGGCTGAGGCTGGAGACGCACCCCGAGGCCGTGCGGCTGGAACTGCGCGACCGGGGCCGGCCCATGCCGAATCTCGTGCTGCCGTTGGGGCGGCCGAAGCCGCTCGGCGCGGCGGGCGACCTGCCGGAGGGGGGATTCGGCTGGTACCTGATCCGCCGCCTCGCGGCGGAGGTGGCCTATCGCCGCGAGGCCGGGGAAAACGTGCTCGAGATGCTCGTCCGCCTGCCCGGGGCCGGGGCGGACTGACCCGGGACGGCTGCGCAGGGCGGGGCCACGGCGCGGAACCCCTTTGCTTCATGGGCGGGGCGACCACGGCCAGGCGCGCGGCGCCCGAAGGGCGGGACATGTCGGGGTGCAGGGGACGCTCCATGCGCCGAGCGGAGCGCCCAGAGATGGCCTCAGATCTTGCGCAATGATGCCTCAAATCCGGAGCATCCTGGAGAGGTATCTGCTTAAGACTTGCCCCGGCGCCGCGCGGCCCGGCTTGCGCCCGGCGCGTGGGGCCGGGGCCTTTTGCGGCCGCGATTTTCCCGACATATCCGCAGCTTCCGCCGAACGCCCCCACGTCTTGGCGATTTCCTGCCGTTGCGGCGGGGCGATGCGCGGGCTTTCGCTGAAATCTCGAAAACGCCGGGGTTTGCTGCAGGATGGCCGCGACATGACCTTAGTATTGCCCGATTTCGGGGGGATACAGGTGGGGTAGCTGCATATGGCTTCCCTCGGCGCCACGCCGTTTCAGCCCCCACCCAGTGCGTGGCGTCGAGGAACTTCCAGCCGCAGCCAATTTCCCGACATCGACGCTCCCGTCACGGCCCGCTCCGGCGCCTTGTCTGAGCCGCGCCTCTGGCCCGTGCAGGCGCGCGGGCCCCAAGACGCGAACCGCCCGACCTTTCGGGCCGGGCGGTGAATTCATCTCGGCGGTGCGGTCGCGCGTCAGTAGCTGTAGGCGGCGTAGATCTTCGACAGATCGCGCCCCCACTCGCCCTCGTAGCGCTCGAGCATCTCGTCGGCCTGCACCGTGCCGCTCTCGATGCTTTCCTTCAGCGCGTTGAGGAAATGCGTCTCGTCGGGCAGCAGGCCGCCGGCGCCGGGGCGGGCGCGGGACTTGAGCCCGGCCTCGGCGATATCGAGCACCTGCGCCGCGAGGTCGTGCATGCGGATGCCGTTGACCTCGGCCTGCAGCGCCTGCTCGGAGGCGGCGACGCGCAGCCCCTCGCGGGTTTCGTCGTCCCAGCCCTTCACCAGGTCCCAGGCGGCGTCGAGCGCGGTCTGGTCGTAGGTGAGGCCCACCCAGAAGGCGGGCAGGGCGCAGAGCCGCCGCCACGGGCCGCCATCGGCGCCGCGCATCTCGATGAACTTCTTCATCCGCGCCTCGGGGAAGAGCGTGGTCAGGTGGTCGGCCCAGTCCGAGAGGGTCGGCTTCTCGCCCGGCAGGGCGGGCAGGCGGCCGGCCATGAAGTCGCGGAAGGACTGGCCGAGCGCGTCGATGTACTTGCCGTCGCGGTAGACGAAATACATCGGCACATCGAGCGCGTACTCGACGTAGCTCTCGAAGCCGAAGCTCTCGTCGAAGACGAAGGGCAGCATGCCGGTGCGCGCGTCGTCGAGGTGGCGCCAGACGTAGGAGCGGTAGCTCTTCATGCCGTTCGGCTTGCCCTCGAGGAAGGGCGAATTGGCAAAGAGCGCGGTGGCGACCGGCTGCAGCGCCAGCGCCACGCGCATCTTCTTGATCATGTCGAGCTCGGAGCCGAAGTCGAGGTTCACCTGCACGGTGCAGGTGCGGCGCATCATGGTGGTGCCGGTGGTGCCGACCTTGCCCATGTAGGCATCCATCAGCTTGTAGCGGCCCTTGGGCATGAGGGGCATTTCCTCGTGCATCCATTCGGGCGCGGCGCCGAGGCCGATGAAGCCCACGCCGATCTCGTCGGCGATGCCCTTCACCTCGCGCAGGTGCTCGTTCACCTCGTCGCAGGTCTGGTGGATGGTCTCGAGCGGGGCGCCCGACAGTTCCAGCGCGCCGCCCGGCTCGAGCGAGACGTTGGCGCCGTCCTTGGTCAGGCCGATGAGGTTGCCGCCCTCGTTCACCTCGGCCCAGCCGTGGCGGTCGCGCAGCCCTTCCAGAACGGCCTTGATCGAGCGCTCGCCGTCGTAGGGCAGGGGCGCGTGGGTGTCGGTCAGGTAGCCGAACTTCTCGTGCTCGGTGCCGATGCGCCAGTCATCCTTGGCCTTGATGCCGGATTCGAGATACTCGCCGAGTTGCGCATGGTGCTCGATCGGCCCGCCGCCGGATTGAGGGATGGACATGGCTTGGGCTCCGATCTTGCTCGCCTTGGGTATCGAGCGTCAGGGATGGGCGGAACCGAAGCCCTTGTCAATGCAGACGGAGGGTGCGGATTTGTGCATTGGCGCGCTGCCAGATGAGCACCGGTGCGGAGCCCCCCGCCATCATCTTCGAGAGCATGCGCTCGGTTTTCAGCCCGGGCAGCTGGGCAAACACGTCGAAGAGCTGTTCCGAGCCCTCGGCGGTCAGCGGAATGGCAAGCGTGGTGCCGTCCTCGCTGCGCAGCAGCCAGTGCGGCGGTCGTGCCGTCGGATCGAGCGTCAGGGCGGTGAGGCTGCCGAGATCGGCGAAGCCGCCGGTGAGCGGGCCGAAGTAGCTGATCCGCCCCTCGACCACCTGCACCATGCCGGGCCCGCCGGTGCCGGTGCGGAAGCGCGCGCGCTGCACCCCGGCGAAGGTGAGCGCCGCCCCGGCGAGCGCCAGCGCCCAGCCGAGGAGCCAGAGCAGCCCGCCGGTGAAGACCGCCCAGTAGAGCCCGAGCAGCACGATCCCGGCCCCCGCGATCACCTCGCGCCAGCGCATCAGGCTGGCCCTCGCCTCGGGACGCAGGAAGCTCATGCGCGCGCCCGTGCGGGCTGCGGGCGGTGCAGCACGGCGACGCGGTAGCCGCCGACATGGCCAAAGCCGATGGCCTCGTAGGCGCGGGCGGCGGCGGGATTGTTGGCAAAGAGGACGGCGGAGCGGATGCCACGGGCGCGTGCCTCGAGAAGCTGCGCCTGCACCACGCGCCGGCCGCGCGCCGCGTTGCGCAGGCCCTGCGGCACGAAGACGCCGCCGACCTGCACGATGTCGGCGACCTCGGCGTTGACATCGCTCATGGCGACCGGGGTGCCGTCCTCGATCAGCAGCCGCAGGCTGCGCCCTGCCGCGCAATGCTCGGCGCGGTCGCGGGCGGTCTTGCGGGCAGCGTCGTCCCGGCCCGCGACGCCGATGTCCGCCGCGTAGTCGAAGAACCATTCGGCGAGCAGCGGCACGTCTTCTTCCGACGGGATGCGCACCCTGTCGTCGCAGGCGGGCAGCGCCGCGAGGTCGAGGCGGTAGAGCGGCTCGACGTGGTTGAGGCGGAAGTCCTCCCCGGCGAAGCCAAGCGCCGCGATCAGCGCCGCGCTCTGGCCCGGCGGGCCGGTGACCGAGGCGACGGGACTCTCGCCGATCGCCTCGGCATAGGCGCCGAAGACTTCGGGCGGGGCGTCGGGCGCCTGGCACATCAGGTAGCCCTGCGGGGTGCGGCCGAAGACCGCACGGATCGGTCCCGCCGCGGGCCAGACGTGGCAGGTGGTGGCAAGGCGGTGGGTGCTGTCGCCCAGCCCCGCCGCGGCGAGGTTGCCGCGCAGGAACATCGAGGTCTCGGCATGGTCCGCAAGAAAGGCGTCGAGCGCCGCCTCTTCGCCGGGCAGCGCGCGCCGGATCATCTCCAGTCCCCGCAATGCGCCTGCCAGAGCGTCAGCGCCGCCACCGCCGCCGTGTCTGCGCGCAGGATGCGCGGGCCGAGCGCGATAGCCGTCGCCTGCTCCATTCCGTGCAGCTTCTTCCGCTCGGGCTCGGAGAACCCGCCCTCGGGGCCGATCAGCACCGCCCAGGGCGCGGGATCGCCGGTCAGCGCGGCGGCGTAGTCCGTGCCGCCCCCGACCGCGGATTCGTCGCAGAAGAGCAGGCGGCGACCGTCCCAGTCGGCGAGCATCCGGTCGAGCCGCTGCAAGTCGGCCACCTCAGGCACGAAGGTGGCGCCGCATTGCTCGGCCGCCTCGACCGCGTGGGCCTGCAGCCGGTCCTGCCGGATGCGCTCGGAATTGGTGAAGGCGGTCTGCACCGGCACGATGCGCCGCACGCCCAGCTCCACCGCCTTTTCGACGATGAAATCGGTGCGCGCCTTCTTGATCGGCGCGAAGAGCAGCCAGAGGTCCGGCGGCGTGCCCTGCGGGCGGGTCTGCTCCATGCAGGTGAGCGTGCCGCCCTTCTTGCCGGCGTCAGAAACCTCGGCCAGCCACTCGCCGTCGCGGCCGTTGAAGAGCGCGACGGGCGCCCCCACCGGCAGGCGCATCACGGAAAAGAGATAGTGGGCCTGCTCCCGCTCGAGAGCGACCGGTTGTCCCGCGCCCAGCGGGTGATCTACATACAGGCGTACCTTGGCATTCATGAGGCGGACCATATGACCCATCCCGGCGCAGCGCCAGATCCCGCAGGACAGGTTTCCGATGCCGTGCGCGGCAACTGGGTCGATCACCGCGCCCCGGCCTGGAGCCGCCCCTACCTGCGCCTGTCGCGCGCCGACCGGCCGATCGGCACCTGGCTTTTGCTGCTGCCCTGCTGGTGGGGCCTGCTGCTGTCGATGGTGGCGGACGGGCGGGCGCGCTGGTTCGACCTCTGGATCTTCGTCGGCTGCGGCATCGGCGCCTTCCTGATGCGCGGCGCGGGCTGCACCTGGAACGACATCACCGACCGCGACTTCGACGGCAGCGTCGCACGCACCGCCTCGCGCCCGATCCCCTCGGGGCAGGTGAGCGTGAAGCAGGCGCTGGCCTGGGCGGTGATCCAGTCGCTGATCTCCTGCGCCATCCTGCTGACCTTCCCGCCGATGGCGATCCTTCTGGGGGTGATCTCGCTGGCGCCGGTGGCGGTCTATCCCTTTGCAAAGCGCTTCACCTGGTGGCCGCAGGTCTTCCTCGGCATCGCCTTCAACTGGGGCGCGCTGCTGGCCTGGACCGCGCACAGCGGCAGCCTCGGCTGGCCCGCGGTGGCGCTGTATCTCTCGGGCATGGCCTGGACGCTGTTCTACGACACGATCTACGCCCACCAGGACAAGGAGGACGACGCGCTGATCGGGGTGAAGTCCACCGCCCGCCTCTTCGGCGACGCGCGCACCCCGGCGATGCTGGCGCGCTTCCTGGTGATCTCGGTCGCGCTGATGGGGGTCGCGGTGGTGCTGGCCGCGCCGCATGGCGAGATCCTGAAGCTCGTGCTGCTGATCGCCGGTCCCTGGGCCTTCGGCTGGCACATGATGTGGCAGATGCGGAAGCTCGACGTGAACGACAATGCCGTGCTGCTGCGGCTGTTTCGGGCCAACCGCGACGCCGGTCTGCTGCCCGTGCTGTTTTTCGCCACCGCCCTGTTGGCATGATTGCGCCGACCCGGGGGCGGGCGTATCAGAGATGAAAAATTGATCAAGAAAGGGACGCTTTGATGCGCCTTTCCGGCTATCTCATTCCGGCATCCGCCTTTGCTGCCGCCGCCGCGCTCTGTGTCGGGACCGCCTTCTTCTCGATGGAGATGGTCGAGACCGCCTCGCGGCAGGATGTCGCCGACGCGCTTCTGCGCGATGGGCAGGACTGGGCCGAGGTCGACGTGAACGGCTTGCAGGTGTTCCTGATCGGCACCGCGCCCGACGAGGCGGCGCGGTTCCGGGCGATGACCGTGGCGGGGTCCGTGGTGGATTCCGCCCGGGTGATCGACCAGATGCTCGTCGCCGATGCCGAGGAGATCGAGCCGCCGCGCTTCTCGATGGAAATCCTGCGCAACGAGTCGGGCATCTCGATCATCGGCCTCGTCCCCGGCGCCACCGACCGCGAGCGCCTGCTCGAGGTGCTCTCGAAGATGGTGAGCGGCGACCAGCAGGTCGCCGACCTGCTCGAGGAGGCGGATTTCCCCAAGCCCGAGGGCTGGAGCGCCGCCGTCGACTACGCCGGTCGCGCACTCGAGGACCTGCCGCGCTCGAAGATCTCCGTCTCGGCGGGGCGGGTGCACATCAAGGCGATGACCGACAGCGAGGCCGCCCGGCGCGAGATCGAGCGCGACCTGCGCCGCCGCCTGCCGCGCGGGCTCGAGCTGAGCCTCGAGCTCTCGGCGCCGCGCCCGGTGATCACCCCCTTCACGCTGCGCTTCCTGATGGACGAGGAGGGGCTGCGCTTCGACGCCTGCTCCGCCGACACCGAGGCGGCGCGCGCAAGCATCCTCAAGGCGGCGACGGATGCAGGCTTCGAGGGCAACGCCAATTGCCGCCTCGGCCTCGGCGTGCCCTCGCGCCGCTGGGGCGAGGCCGGCGCGCTGGCGATCGCCGCGGTGCAGGAACTGGGCGGCGGATCGGTCACCTTCTCCAACGCCGACGTCTCGCTGGTGGCGCTCGAGGGCACCGACCAGGCGCTCTTCGACAAGGTCGTGGGCGAGCTCGACACCGCGCTGCCGCAGGTCTTCGCCCTGCACGCGACCCTGCCGCAGGCACCGCAGGAGACCGACCAGGGCCCGCCCGAGTTCACCGCCACGCTCTCGCCCGAGGGCTCGGTGCAGCTGCGCGGCCGGATCAACTCGGACCTCGCGCGCGAGACCGCGGACAGCCTTGCCAAGGCGCTCTTCGGCTCGGAGAGCGTCTACACCGCCGCCCGCGTTGCCGAGGGGCTGCCGAACGGCTGGTCGACAAGGGTGCTGACCGGGCTCGAGGCGCTGGGGCACCTCAGCAACGGCGCGCTGCGGGTGACGCCGGATCTCGTGCGGGTCTCGGGCAACACCGGCAACCAGGACGCCAATGCCGAGATCGCCGGACTGTTCTCGGACAAGCTGGGCGATGGCGGCGAATACGAGATCGACGTCACCTACCAGGAAAAGCTCGACCCCGAGCTCGGCATCCCGACGCCCGAGCAGTGCGAGGCGCAGATCGTCGAGCTGATCGGCGACCGCAAGATCAGCTTCGAGCCCGGCTCGGCCAATCTCGACGCCTCGGCCAAGGACATCATGGACGAGCTCGCCGAGCTGCTGAAGCTCTGCGGCGACATCCCGCTCGAGATCCAGGGCCACACCGACAGCCAGGGCCGCGAGGCGATGAACGAGTCGCTCAGCCGCGACCGCGCGCAATCGGTTCTCGACGCGCTGCGCAACCGGCGCGTGCTGACATCCAGCTATCGTGTGAAAGGCTATGGCGAAACCCTGCCGATTGCGGATAACAGTACGGAAGAGGGCCGCGAGGCCAACCGCCGGATCGAGTTCAAGCTGATCCGTCCGGAGCCGACCGAGGAACAGCCGACCGCGCTCGAGCAGATCGAGCAGGAGGCCAGCCCGGCGGCAGACGACGAGGGTGCCGGGGAGGAGGGCGCCGCACAGGATAACGACGCCGCGGCTGAAGAAGCGGCGCAGGACGAGGCAGGCACGGCCGAGGCTGGCATGGAAGGGGCAGAAGAATGAACCGGACGGAATTCGTGATCGCGACGGCGGTCATCCTCTTCGTGGCGTTCTGCATGGGATGGTTCGCCAACTGGCTGGTGCACAGGTTCAAGCGCGTCGCGCAGGCCGATGTCGACCAGCTCGAGAAGATGAGCCAGGAGCTTCACGAGGCCGAGGAGACCCGCGACCAGGCGATCACCTACCTGCAGCAGCGCGAGGCCGAGCTGACCAACCAGCTGGCGCAGACCGAGGCCGAGCTCTCGGCCGCCATGGAGGGCCTGCGCGAGGCACGGCACGAGGCCGAGGACCTGCGCGGCCTGCTCGAGCGCAAGAAGGGCATGGCCTGAGGCCGCGCCTTCTGTCCGAAATTCGGCGGCCGGACCATGACGGGGCGGGGCGGAGGCCCTGCCTTTTTCTTGTGCGGCGCCGCGCGAAGAGCGCGCGACCCAGCCCTTCTTCTCTTTCCAAATACGCCTCTCCCGCCCTTCGCACCCGCGCGGCGCCGGGCAGGGGCGCCGCGCGGGTCCGGCGTCAGGTTCCGGGCGCATTGCGCGGGGTCCGGGCGACAATTCCGCAATGATCCCATGACTGTTGCCGCGACCGGACGAGATACGGGAAGTGCGCCTTAAAGTTGTCGCAAATCCTCCCTAACGGGTCTTAATTGCGGGCGCAGACCTGCGCCCGTGGTAACGATTCTCCGAGTGCGTGGGGAATCTTGTTCGGGGTGTGTGCGATGACGGTCTATGCGGTGACGCTTGAGAACTGGAACGACCCGGCCTTCTGGGCCTCGGTCTCCGAAAGCTCGGCGGGTCACACGCTCGATTTCTCGGCGCTGCCCGAGGGGTTCGACCTCGAGTTCGACCAGGACAACCTCGTGCTCTTCATCAACCACGAGGGCGGCAGCTACCTCGTCGGCGACACCACGGCGCCCGACGTCTTCGACGCGCGGCTCGGCGCGGGCAGCGACTGGAGCTATTTCAACATCCTCGCCGGCGGCGCGGGCGACGACACGCTGGGCGGCGGCGACGCGGCGGACACGATCAGCGGCGGCGCGGGCGACGACCGGCTTCTCGGCTACGGCGGGGATGACGTGATGGAGGGCGGCGCGGGCAACGACACCGTCTACGCGGGCGCGGGCAACGACACGGTGATCGGCGGCGACGGCGACGATTCCATCACCGGCAACGAGGGCGACGACTGGCTGGAGGGCGGCGCGGGCAGCGACTCGCTCTACGGCCAGGAAGGCGACGACTACGTCACCGGCGGTGACGGCGACGACACGCTCGAGGGCAACGAGGGCAACGACACGCTCATCGGCGGTGCCGGCAACGACTGGATGCGCGGCTCCTATGCCAATGACGAGCTCTGGGGCGGCACCGGCGACGACTATTACTGGGGCGGCTGGGGCGACGACACCTTCCACATCGAGAACGATTTCGGCAACGACACGGTGGATGCCGAGGGCGTCGACGAGGTGCTGGGCGACACGCTCGACCTTTCGGCGGTGACCGACGCGCTGTGGATCGACCTTGGCGACATCAACCCCGAGAACGGCAGTGTCACCGACGGTACCGGCACGCTGGTCTTCGACGAGGTCGAGCACATCATCCTCGGCTCGGGTGTCGACACGCTCGTGCTGTCGGATGGCGGCGGGCTCGACGCGGTGCAGGGCTTCGCGGCGCCGACCGACCTGGGCGGAGGCGCCTACGCGGGCAACGACCTGCTGGACGTCTCGGGCCTGACCGACGCCGAGGGCAACCCGGTCGACGTGGGCGACGTGACGGTGAGCGACACGGTCGGCGACGGCAGCGGCGACGCGGTGCTGAGCTTCCCCGGCGGCGTCGCGCTGACGCTGGTCGGCGTGCTCTCCTCCGAGGTGTCCTCGGCGGCGCAGCTCGAGGCCCTGGGCATCCCGGCGGCCGAGACCACCGATCCCGAGACGCCGGTCGATCCCACCGACCCGGTCGACCCTATCGATCCGACGGACCCGGTGGATCCCGTCGATCCGGTCGACCCGACCGATCCCACGGATCCCACGGACCCGGTGGTGATCTCGGGCGACCTGCCGCAGATCGACGGCGCTTTCGAGTTCGAGGCCAGCATCCGCTTCGACGACCTCTCGGCGGCGCGCGGCCAGAAGGTCTTCGAGTTCGGCGGCGCGGGCGAGGACCGGATCACCTTCGGCCAGCTCGGGCCGAGCACGGCCGTGGTCTTCGAGATCGTGCAGGACGGGACGACCTGGTTCATCGTCGCCGAGGACGCGATCACCGAGGGCGAGACGGCGACCTGGACCGTCGGCGTCGACGAGACCGGCCTCATGTACGTCGAGAAGGACGGGGTGCAGGTCGCCGAGGGCGACGGCGTCGTGCCGACCGACAGCGAGCGGCTGGTCAACGTGCTCGGCGGCTCCGGCGAGACGGCGCTGGTCGGCGCGATCTCGGACGTGTCGGTCTGGCAGGAGAGCGGCACCTGGGTGCTGGAGGGCTCTGACGAGGACGGAGGGGACGGCACGGAGACCGGCGGGGAGACCGACCCGACCGACCCCACGGATCCGGTTGACCCCACGGACCCCACGGACCCCACCGATCCCATGGACCCGGCCGATCCGACCGATCCCGAGACCGATCCCGACAGCTCGGGCGAGCTCCCGCAGATCGACGGCGCCTTCGAATTCGAGGCCACGTTGCGCTTCGACGACATCACCGGGGCGCGCGACCAGCGGGTCTTCGAGTTCGGCGGCAGCGGCGAGGACCGGATCACCTTCGGCCAGCTCGGGCCCAGCAACGCGGTGCTCTTCGAGATCGTGCAGGACGGGGTCACCGCGCTCATCGTCGCCGAGGATGCGATCACCGAGGGCGAGACCGCGACCTGGACCGTGGGGGTCGACAGCTCGGGCTTCATGTACATCGAGAAGGACGGGGTGCAGGTCGCCGAGGGCGACGGCATCGTGCCCACGGACAGCGAGCGGCTGGTCAACCTGCTCGGCGGGTCGGGCTCGGCCACGCTGCAGGGCGAGATGAGCGACGTCAGCCTCGTGCAAGGGGGCGAAATCTGGACGCCCGAGGACGGGCTCCAGCCCTACGAGCCCGCCGAGGACGAGGAGCACGCGGGCGGCGCCGATCCGGTGCTTCCCGAGCTGACCGACGACAGCCTGCCGCAGATCGGCGGGGCCTTCGAATTCGAGGCGGAGCTTCGCTTCGACGACCTGACCGACGCGCGCGGCCAGCAGGTCTTCGAGTTCGGCGGGGCGGGCGAGGACCGCATCGCCTTCGGCCAGCTCGGCCCGAGCAATGCCGTGGTCTTCTCGGTCAGCCAGGACGGCTTCACCCATTACATCGTCGCCGAGGATGCGCTGATCGAGGGCGAGACCGCGACCTGGACCGTGGGCGTGGACGAGACCGGCTTCATGTATGTCGAGAAGGATGGCGTGCAGGTCGCCGAGGGCGACGGCGTGGTCCCGAACGGCAGCGAGCGGCTGACCAACCTTCTCGGCGGCAGCGGCGACAGCGCGCTGCACGGCGAGATCGGCGGCGTCAGCATCAGCCAGGACGGCAGCCTCTGGTGGCTCGACGACGCGGGCGGAACCCATCTCGAGCTCGAGGGCACCGAGGAGGCCGAGCTGCTCGAGGGCGGCGACGGCGACGACACGCTCTGGGGCGGTGGCGGGGATGACACGCTGACCGGCGGCGCGGGGAACGACACCTTCGGCGTGAGCGCGGCGCAGGGCAATGTCACCATCACCGATTTCGCCGGCGACGACCGGATCGACCTTTCGGCGCTCGATCAGTGGGCGGACGGCGAGGCGCTGATGGCGGCGCTGACTCAGGAGGACGGCACGGCGAGCCTCAGCTTCGACATCGAGGGCGAGGCGCAGACGCTGCTGATCCACTCCGACGAGGAACTCGAGCAGGACGACTTCCTGCTCTGAGCCCACCCGCTTGGCAAGCCGCGGGGCGCGTGGTTCACTCCGCGCGAGCCGTGAAAGGACCCCCATGCCCGGATTGCCGCACCTGCGCGCCATGCAGGCCTTTGAAGCCGTCGGCCGCTGCGGCTCGGTGCGCCGCGCGGCGGAGGAACTGGGCGTCTCTCCGGGGGCGATCAGCCAGCAGGTGCGCCGGATCGAGGAGCATCTCGGGGTCGCCCTGCTGGAACGGCGCGGGCGGCAGCTCGAGCTGACCAGCTGGGGCCGCGTCTACCACGCCGAGCTGAGCAAGGGCTTCGCCCAGCTTGCCCATGCCGGCGAGGCGCTGGCGCGGGCGCGCAACAGCCGCGGCTTCGTGATCAGCTCGCTGACGACGGTCACCAACAAGTGGCTGGGGCCGCGGCTCTTCGAATGGACCGTCGAGAATCCCGGCGCGCCGGTGCGGCTGGTCGGCACCGAGATCGAGCCCGACCTCACCCGCGACAACGTCGACTTCCGGCTCTACTTCGACGACCAGCCACCGCATGGTCAGTATACCGAGCTGTTCACCGACCGCATCGTGCCCGCCTGCGCCCCCGCGCTGCTGCAGGGCCGGGTGCTGGCGCGGCCCGAGGAGATCTTCGACTACCCGCTGCTGCAGATCGTCTGGATGGAAAGCTTTGCCGCCCACCAGGTGCCGGGCTGGGCGGACTGGGCGGCGCATTGCGGCGTGGCGCCGCCACCTGCGCCGGAAAGCGCGGCACTGACCTTCGCGCTTTCGTCGAGCGCCATCGACGCGGCGGTCTCGGGGCGGGGATTCGTGCTGGGGCAGGTGGCGATGATCGACGAGGAACTGGCCAGCGGCCGGCTGGTGGTGCCGTTCGACCTGCGCATGCCGCTCTCGGTGCCCTATGGCCTCGCCTGGGACCGGGCCAGCCTCGAGAAACCCATGGGCCGCGCGCTGCGCGACTGGCTGGTGGCGCAGGGGCGGCGGCAGGCGGCGCTCTGCGCCGGCTGAGCTAGATCGTGGCGAAGGTGGAGCTGCTGCTCCGCGGCTGGCTGGCGAGCCGGTCGAGCAGCGCCTGCCAGCCCTGCACCGTCGCCTCGCAGGGCGCCTCGAGCGACGCGCGCGGGGCAGGCGCGGGCTCGGCCAGCACGTCGCTGAGCGCGCGGCTCCAGGCGGCGACCGACATGTCGGAGACCATCACGCTGCCGCGTCCGCTCACCTCGGCGAGCCCGTCGCGGCCCGAATGCAGCAGGCGGCGCCCGGCGGCCCGGGCCTCGTGCGCGGCAAGCGCGCTCGGCTGCCAGCGCGACGGCATGGCGATGGCGTCCGAGGGGCGCAGCGCGGCGAGGCGCGTGGACCGGCCGTGCAGCCTGACGCGGGTGTCGCTCCGGGCCATGGCGCGCAGCTCGGCGCGCCACGGTCCGTCGCCGTAGATGTCGAGGCGCGCGTCCGGGTCGGAGACGAAGCCGAAGGCCTCGATCAGGATGTCGAAACCGCTCTGGCGGGTCAGCGCCCCGATCGCGCCGATGCGGCGCACCGGACCCTCGGGCGCGGCCAGCGCGGCGAAGGCGTCGAGCTGCGCGAAGGTCGGGATCACCGACAGCTGCCCGGCGGCGACAAGCGCGTGGCGTCGCATCCAGTCGGCCTGCGCCGGGCTCAGCGCGATCACGTGGTCGAAGAGCGCGTAGCCGGTCCGCAGCACGGTGCGGCGGTGTCCGCGGTGGCGGGCGGTGACGGTGGTGCCCTCGCAATGGATGTGCTCGACATGCACCAGCGTCGCGCGGGGATGGCGCGCGCGCAGCGCGGCGAGGCCGGGCAGGGACTTCACGCTCAGCGGCAGGTGCGACACGATCACGTCGGCCGCGAGCCGGGCGGCCCCGGCGGCGTAGCGCGGCACCGCGACCGCCCGGTGCGAGGCGGTCGCCCCGAGGAGCGCGTTCTCGCCGAGAAAGCCGAGGTAGCGGGACACGTCGCAGGCGGCCTGGGCGTCGTGAAGATGGGCTATGCGAAGCATTGGCTGGATCCTCATGTCCGGGGGCGGCTCAGGCCGACCTGTTGCGCAGGCTCGAAAGGCGATCGAGGGCCGCGCTGCCTGCCAGGGACAGGACCAGCAGCGCGGCGCAGACGGAAAGCGTGGCGCGGGGCTCCTCGAGGAGCGGCCGCAGCGACGAGGCCAGCGCCGCGCGCAGCAGCTGCCCGGCACTGGGCGCGTCGCCCGCGACGATGGCGAGCCGGGCGAGGTGGCGCAGGTGGTAGGCGCGCGCGACCTTGCCGTGGCGGCCGAAGAAATGCCTGTCCTGCGCCGAAAGCTTGGCGACGATGCGCTCCCAGGCGGCGATCTCCTTGCCGACCGATTGCGCGCTGGCGTCGTCGTTGACCAGGCACAGGCTCAGCGGGCGGGGGATCGCGGCAATCTCCCAGTCGGTGACCAGCGCGAAGCGCAGCCAGAGCTCGAGCGCGTCGCATTGCCGGAAGGTCTCGTCGAAGATCCAGTCCCGCTCGGTCTCTTGCGGCGGGCGGAAGGCCATGGCGAGCAGGGCGCCGCGGCGGAAGACGGCGTTCGAGGCGGCGCCGACCGGGTTGCGCCGGAAGATCTCGGCGGCGCCGACGCGGCGCTGGCGCGGCATCTGCCACAGGAGCGCGCGGCGGCCCGTCGCGGTGACGGTGCGCGAGCCGGAGAAGCTGAGGCCGACCGCCGGCCGCGCCTGCAGGTGGCTGACGTGCTCGGCAAGCTTGGTGGGCTCCCAGCTGTCGCCCGCGTCGCAGAAGCCGATGAAGCAGCCGCGCGCGGCGGCGATGCCGGTGTTGCGCGCCCCGGCGAGGCCGCGGGTGCGCTGGCGCAGGACGCGGATGCGCAGGTCGCCGATGGATTCGGCCAGCGCGGCGCTGTCGCCGGCCTGGCCGTCATCGACGACGACGATCTCGAAATCGGGATAGGTCTGCGCGCAGAGGCTGCGCAGCGTCCGCTCCAGTGCGGTTCCGTCGCTGGCGGCGACGACGATCGAGGCGCGGGGCATGGGTCCTGATCCCCGCGGGTCAGCGCGCGAAGAGCGCGTTGCGCAGCGGGCGCGGCAGCACCGAGGCGATGAGCGCGCTGCTCAGCACACAGGTGCCGTGGACCGGGTTCGAGAACCAGCCGCGCGGGCTCGTGGCGCAGCCCGAGAGGCCGAGGCGCAGGGCGCGCAGGCCCGGAGCGCCGGCGCGCAGGGCACGGGAGGCGAGCAGGCGCAGGTGGGTGGCCTCGCTGCGGGCGCTGCTGTGGATGCCGTAGCGCGCGGCGCTGACCAGCGCCTGCAGGCGGCCGGCCTTCATCGCGCCGAGGTCGGAGGAGAGCCCGCCCGCGGAGGAGCGGTAGGTGACCAGAACGTCGTCGATGCCGACCACCTTCGCGCCGTCGCCGATCAGCCGGACCAGCCACTCGAGGTCGCCGTTGTGGGTGATCTCGGTGTTGAAGCCGCCGCTGGCGAGGAAGGCCTCGAGGCGGATCGCCATGTTGGACATGGTGCCGACCGGGTTGTCGCTGAGCAGCGGGGCGAGCGTCAGCGTGCCCTCGTAGGGGCCGGAGAGCGTGCCGGCGGTGCGGCCGTCGGAATAGACGATGCGGCCGAAGCAGGCGTCGGCGGTCTCTTCCTCGAAGAAGGCGTCGAGGCGGGCGAGTTTCTCGGGGTGCCAGGTGTCATCCGCGTCGAGGAAGGCGATGATCTCGCCATCGGCCTCGGTGAGCGCCATGTTGCGGGCGGCGCTCGGGCCGACACCCTCGTTCTTCATCAGGCGGAAGCGCAGGTCGATCCCGGCCATCGAGGCGGCGATCAGCCGGGTGTCGTCGCTGGAGCCGTCGTCGATGATCAGCGCCTCCCAGTCCTGTTCCGTCTGGGCGAGCAGGCTCTCGATGGTTTCGGCGATCGTGGCCTCGGCGTTGAAGCAGGGAATGACGACGGAAAAGCGGGGCATCTTCGGGCATCCTTCTCTGCGGGGCAGGATCGAGAAACGGGTTGGCGGGGGGCGCGTCTTGCGTCCGATGTCCAATATTTACCCGTGGTTCCGGGATCCTGTCCTTCGCGCCGGAGGGGTGCGGCATGGGGCAAGCGGGGAGAGACCTACCCGGTCGGATAGGGGCTCTACCCCGCGCCCGGGAAGAGCGCGGCAAGACTGTGACGAAGCTGGTGCGGGAAGTGGGCGAGGGGCGGGGTCGGGCCCCGGAGGGCGGCTCTGCGACTCGCGGCCGGGCAGGGCGATTCCCGCCCGGTGCCTGCGCGGATCAGGCGGCCTCGAGCCGGGCCTCGAGCGCGAGGCGGCTTTGCTGCCAGAGATCGGCCAGCGCCTCGAGCTCTGCCTTGGAGGGCAGCTCGCCGGTCTTCACCTGCGTCTCGATCCGTCCGAGCGCCCGGCGCAGCGCCTCGACGCCGAACGGGCCGCAGGAGCCGGCGCATTGATGCGCGACCGCCGCAAGGTCGGGATCATCGGGCGTGGTCTCGGCCAGCGCGGCGATGTTGCGGTCCATCTCGGCGAAGAACCGTTCGAGGAGCTTGCCCGCCGCGGCGCGCGGAACCTCGGTGAGGAAGGCGTGCAGGCGGGCCTCGTCGAGCAGCTCGGGCGCGGCCTCGGTGGCGCGGGCGGGGCGGGCGGTGGTGCCGAGCGGGGCCGGGGCGGGGCCGGCGGCGGCCGGCGCGGGCGCTTCGGCGAACTCGGCCTCGTCGGGGATCGCCGGGATCTCGCCCGACATCACCTGCGCCAGCGTGCGCAGCAGCAGCGGCCGCTCGATGGGCTTGGTCAGGCAGGCGCTCATGCCGACCCGGCGGAAGCGGTCGCGCTCTTCGGGCAGGGCGTGGGCGGTCAGCGCGATGATCGGCACGGTGGCGCAGGCGCCGTCGCCGCTGCGGATGTGGCCCGCGGCGGTGGTGCCGTCCATGACCGGCATCGAGATGTCCATGAGGATCGCGTCGTAGCGGCGCAGCGCGGCGCAATCGACCCCGGCCTGCCCGTTCTCGGCGATGGTGACCTTGTGGCCCTCGCCCTCGAGCATCTCGCGCACGATGAAGCGGTTGATCTCGTTGTCCTCGACCAGCAGCACGTCGAGCGGACGCAGCGGCTTGTCGGGGCAGTCGCCGGGCTCCTCGTCGATGACCTCGACATCCGGCGCGGGCGCGAGCCGCACGCGGATCCAGAACAGGCTGCCTTCGCCGGGTTCGCTCTCGGCGCCGATCTCGCCGCCCATGAGCCGCATGAAGCGCCGCGCGATGCCGAGCCCGAGCCCGGTGCCACCCGCCTCGCGCGCATAGGAGGAATCGAGCGTCTCGAAGTCCTGGAAGATGCGGGTGAGGTCCTTCTCGGCAATGCCGATGCCGTTGTCGATGACGCGGAACTCGACCTCGGTCTTGGCCGCGTCGAGATATTCGACCTCGACCTCGACCGAGCCGTCGCGGGTGAACTTCAGCGCGTTGCCGACGAGGTTGAGCAGCACCTGCCGCAGACGCCGGGCATCGCCGATGGCGCCGTCACCCTCGGGGCCGCACCAGCGCCAGTTGAGCTCGTTGCCGTAGGTCTGGGCCAGCGGCTGCGCGGTCTCGACGAGCCCGTCGAGCAGCCGGTTGATCGAGAAGGGCGCCTCTTCGGCCTTCATCTTGCCGGCCTCGAACTTGGCGAGGTCGAGCACGTCGTTCACCAGCTCGAGCAGCAGCCGCCCCGAGCTTTGCATGCGGTCGAGAAGATCGCCCTGGCGCGCGCTGAGGCTGTGGTCGCGCATCAGCTGCATGGCGCCGAGCAGGCCGTTGAGCGGGGTGCGCATCTCGTGGCTCATGACCGCGAGGAATTCGGACTTGGTGCGCTCGCCGGCCAGCGCGCGGTCGCGCGCCTCGGTCAGCTGCTCCTCGGCTTCCTTCCAGTTCGAGATGTCGCGGATGTAGAAGACGTAGAGCGCGTTGTCGGCCTCGGCGCGGTCGGCGGAGATCTCGGCGGGGAAGAGATGCGCGTTCCGGGTCTGCAGCGTGATCTCGAAATGTCGCTCCTCGGGGCGCGGGCGGCGGTGCTCGTCGACGAAGGCGAGCGAGCCGGACTGGTGCCGCGGCAGGGTCTCGGCCGGAACCATCAGCTCCAGCGCCAGCCGCCCCACGGCCTCGGCGCGGGTATAGCCAAAGAGCGCCTCGGCGGCGGTGTTGAACTCGCGCACCACGCCCACCTCGTCGGTCACCACGATGGCGTTGGGCGAGGTCTGCACGATGGTCTTCATCCGGGTGCTGGCGAATTGCAGCGCGTCGGCGCGCTTCTGCGCCAGCCGGAAGAGGCGGAACATGGCATAGGCCAGCAGCGTCAGGCCGATGAAGAGGGCCAGCAGCACCGCGGCGATGTAGATCATCAGCTCGGTGATGCCCTCGCGGCGCGAATCCGAGACCTCGGCAAAGGCCGAGAGCGCCGCCAGCGAGAAGGCGCGGACGTCGGCGGTGACCTGTTCGGACTGCGCCAGCAGTGTCGGCAGCTCGGCGAGGAACTCCTGGTCGGGTCCGTCGATCAGCGGGACGGTGTTCTCGAGGAAGTCGAGCACCCGCATGCGCGGCGCCGAGGATTGCACGGATTCGCGCAGGGCGTGGAACACCCGCCCGCTGCTCATCGTCACCATGCGGCTGTAGAAGATGTCGAACCGGCGGCGCACGTCCTCCATGGCGGCCGGATTGTCCTGCGCCTCCTTCATCGAGAGGCGGAACTGCAGGAACTCCACGTCGGCCTGCGCGAGGCTCCACTGCAGGTTGTCGGAGTTGGCGACGGAGAAGTCGTCGATCTCGCGCAGGACGAGCCAGCCAAGCCAGACGACGAGCCCGACGCAAAGCAGAAGCGCCGCAGCCGCCCCCCCGGTCTGAACGAGCGTGGTGCGGCTTTGGGTTGTGGTGTCGTCAGGCAAGTTCAACTTGATCATGCCTCCAAGGGCATGAACCGCGCGGCCTAGTCAAGGACGATGATGCGGTCCAACTGCCAGATAGCGCGGGAATAAATCTGCTCGGTCTGGTACTCGGGCTTCTGGTCGAACGGGTAGACGATCCAGAGCGGGCCCTTGTTGCGCACCGGCATTTTCTCACCGTCGTTGAGGAAGGCGACGATCGGGCCGCCGTCGACCCAGTCCTCGCGCGGGATGTTCACCGCGTAGTCGTTGATCGCCGTCGCCTTGATCTCGTCGCCCGTCGCGCCCACCAGCGCCATCAGGTCGCTCAGTTGGACGCCGGTGAAGGTCTGCTCGCCGTCGGTCCAGATGGTCTTGGTGGTGAAGGTCACCGTGTCCATGCCTTCGAGCATGGAATAGTCGAAGGTCGCCGTGCCATCGCCATTGGTGTTGGTGATCTCGCCGCTGACCACCAGGATGGGGTCATCCGCGGGCGTCGCGAGCTCTTCCGCCGCCAGGGGCGTGGCGAGAAAAGCAAGAGCGATCACGGCGCGCAGAGGCGGAAGACGGAACATTGGACGACTCCTTGGTGGTTGGGCGAATACTGTCACATGCGCGACAGAAGCGGTATCGGGGCAATCGGAGGACCCCCTATCCGTCCGGGTAGGGAGTGGAATCGGCGCTTCAATAGGCGGGATTTTCGGAAAGCACAGCCTTTCCGTAGGGGCCGCTTCGGCGGGGCAGGCGGGGCGATACAGGCGCATGTGGCGGAGATTGGCCCGTTCTTCCGCACCAGTCGCGCAACCTGCCGCGAGGGCATGCGGTGCAAAGTGGTCACACGCCCTTCTTTGTCCATAATTTAACCGCAATCCGCCGGTTATTTTGCTATTTGTTTAGAGAATGATGGCCGGCGATTCGCCGGGAGGTTGCAGGGAGACGGAACATGATCGCACAGCAGGCGGCGCAGGTGGTAACCAGATCGGCCAATGTGCTCCGCGTTTTGATCGCCGATGACCACGACCTTCTGCGGGACACCCTGCAGATCTTCCTTGAAGGGGAAGGGACTTTCGAGACCGTCTGCGTCGCGAGCTACTCCGAGGCGGAGGCGCTGGTGAAGTCCGGCGAGCAGTTCGACCTCGTGCTGCTCGACTACTCGATGCCGGGCATGAACGCGCTCGAGGGCTTCCACAAGATGCGCGCGCTGGAGGGATCGCACCGCGTCGCGATCATTTCCGGCACCGCCAACCGCGACGTCGCCGAGCAGGTGCTCGAGGCTGGCGCCGCGGGCTTCCTGCCCAAGACGCTGTCGGCGAAGTCGCTGGTCAACGCCGTGCGCTTCATGGCGATGGGCGAGCAATACGCGCCGCTCGACTTCATGCGCCAGGAAGAGGCCGCGCCGAGCCATCCCATGGCCGAGCGCCTGTCCCCGCGTGAACTCGAGGTGCTCGAGGGGCTGACCCATGGTAAGTCGAACAAGGAGATCGCCCGCGATCTCGACATCCGCGAGCCGACGGTGAAGCTGCACGTGAAGACGCTCTACCGCAAGATCGGCGCGTCCAACCGCACCCAGGCGGCGCTGCTGGCCAAGGAAGCCGGGCTGTTCTGAGCCGCTCCCCTCGCAGCAAACAAGACGACGCGCCGGCCCAGCCCGGCGCGTTTTTCGTTTGCGCGGCGCGGAACGCTCAAGCCGCGGCGGCGCGCGGATCGCTGCGCCGGGTGCATCTTGCGGAAATGGGGGGAGAGGTGAGAGGCTGGACAACGACCCAAGCGGGGCTCGTTACGGCTGCTTCCTTCCGGACCTGACCGGGTTGGCGAGGCGCCTGCCCGCGCCAACCTCTCGAGGGGGGATATAGGCCCTCGGGCCGGGGGACCGCAAGGGGGAGGTTCAGAGATTTTTCCCCGCGCTCAGCCCTGCGGCCGCTCGGCCCAGCCGGCGAAGATCTTCTCGAGCGCGACCACCACGTAGTAGAGCACGATACCGAGGAAGGCCAAGGCGATGAGCACCGCGAACATCAGCGGGTAGTCCGAGTTGGTCTTGCCGGAATCGAAGAGCGCGCCGAGGCCGCGGCCGTGCGGGCTGACGATCTCCATGAGGTTGGTGCCGATGAAGGCCAGCGTCACCGCCACCTTCAGCGCGCCGAAGAACTCGGGCAGGGTCTTCGGCAGGGCGATCTTCCAGAAGATCGTCGACTGGCTGGCGCCGAGCGAGCGCAGGATGTCGCGGTACTCGGGCTCCAGCGTCGAGAGCCCGATCGAGACCGAGACGGCAATCGGGAAGAACGAGATCATGAAGGCGATGAGCACGGTGTTGAAATCGTGCATGCCGACGAACATCAGCGCGACGATCGGCACGACGGTGGCCTTGGGGATGGCGTTGAACCCCACCAGCAGCGGGTAGAGCGCGTCGCGCATGGTGCGCGAGAAACCCATGACCATGCCGAGCGCGGTGCCGAAGACTACCGCGAGCAGCAGCCCCACCACGGTGCGCCAGAGCGTCTGCCAGCCCATGGTGAGGAACAGGCTCCAGTAGCGCTCGTAGGCGGGCAGGAGATCCGAGGGCGAGGCCATCTTGTAGTTGGGCCAGCCCATGGCCCAGACCAGCGCCTCCCAGAGCGCGAGGAAGATCAGGATGGCGAGGCAGGGGACGGCGATCTGGCGGAAGGTCATGTCTGGCTCCGCTGCGCGGCCTGACCGGCGGGGGCGCGGGTTTCGGCGGCGGGATGTGCGTATTTGGAAAGAGAAGAAGCGGCAGGTCGCATCAGGCGGGCGCCGTCTCGGCGGGGGCGCGGCCCTGGGCGATCTCGATCTGGTGGCGCAGGGTGGCGAGCATCTCGGCGGCCTCGGGCGTGTAGAGATGCGCGATGTCGCGCGCGCCGGTGGTGCCGGTATCGAGGGTGAACTGGGTGCGGGCCGGGCGCCCCGAGAGCACCACGACCTGGTCGGCGAGGTAGATCGACTCGCGCAGGTCATGGGTGATCAGCACGCCGGTGAACGGCTCCTTCTGCTTCACCTGGTGCAGGGTCTGCCAGAGGTCCTCGCGGGTGAAGGCGTCGAGCGCGCCGAAGGGCTCGTCGAGGATCAGCACCTCGGGGCTGTGCACCAGCGCCCGGCAGAGCGAAGCGCGCTGGCGCATGCCGCCCGACAGTTCGGAGGGGCGCTTGTCCTCG
Organism: Salipiger sp. H15; assembly: GCF_040409955.1. NCBI lineage: Bacteria > Pseudomonadati > Pseudomonadota > Alphaproteobacteria > Rhodobacterales > Roseobacteraceae > Salipiger > Salipiger bruguierae. The sequence goes on along the minus strand of NZ_CP123384.1, from coordinate 551,695 downwards.
AATCCCTCGAGCCCGACGAGGGCGAGCAGGTAGCGGGCGCGCTCTTCCTGCTGCTTCCGGCTGAGCTTGGTGGGCACGATCTCGAGCGGCAGCATGACGTTCCGGAGGATCGAGCGCCATTCCAGCATCACCGGGTTCTGGAAGGCCATGCCGACGGTCGAGCGCGGGGTCTTCACCTTCTCGCCGTGCAGCCAGACCTCGCCCTCGTCGGGCTTCAGCAGCCCGGCGACCAGCTTGGTCAGCGTGGACTTGCCGCAGCCCGAGGGGCCGACGACGGCGACGAAGCCGCCCTCGGGCACGGACAGCTCCAGCCCGTCCAGCACCGGCAGCGGGCCAAGCGCGGTCTTGTAGGCGTGGCGCACGCCCTTGATCTCGATGAGGTTCGTCATGTCTTGCCCTGAATGGCGCGCGGGGCGGGCGGGCCGCCCCTGCGCGTGTCGGTGGTCAGGCGGTCACTCGAGCGGGAAGCCGCCCTCGGGCAGGTAGGCGCCGGTGAAGTAGAGCGCCGCGTCGGGCTCGTGCTGGAACTCGTAGGTCAGCTTGATCTGCTCGAGCGAGCTTGCCATGCGCGCGTCGTCGATCGGGCCGAAGCCGTTCGCCTTTGTCCAGTCGGTGATCACATTGGCGTCGAGCGCCAGCTCGAGCCGGCGGGTCTCCAGCTCGGCATCCGAGGCGGGGTTGCGCGACATCAGGCTTTCGACCGCGGCAGCCGGATCGGCGGCGGCCTCCTTCCAGCCCGCGGCGACGGCGGCGAGGAAACCCTTCAGCAGCTCCTCGTTGGCGGCGGCCCAGTCGGTGTTGACGATGATCGCGTTGCCGTAGAGGTCGACGCCGTAATCGGCCATCAGGATGGTCGAGATGTCGGCCTCGTCGACGCCGAGCCGCGCGGTGTTGAGGTAGGAGGTGAAGGAGAAGCCGGTGATCGCCGCCACCTTGCCCTCGGCCAGCATCGGCTCGCGGGTCGGGAAGCCGACGGGCTCGATGGTGATCTTCGAGGTGTCGAGCCCGTTCTCGGCGGCGAAGATTGGGAACTGCGCCCAGGCGCCATCGGGCGGCGGCGCGCCCAGCACCTTGCCCTCGAGATCCTTCGGCGCCTCGACGCCCAGCGACTTGCGGCCGATGATGGCGAAGGGCGGCTTGTCGTAGATCATCATCACGGCGGTGACCGGCGCGCCGGGGTTCTGGTCGAGGAACTTGATCAGCGAGTTGATGTCGGCAAAGCCCACGGGGAAGGCGCCGGTGGCGACCTTGGGAATGGCGTCGAGCGAGCCCGAGCCGGCGGTCACTTCCACCGCGAGGCCGGCCTCCGAGAAGTAGCCCTTGTCGATGGCGACGAAATAGGGCGCCGCGGGGCCCTCGAATTTCCAGTCGAGCGCGAAGGGCAGGGCGGTTTCTGCTTGGGCGGCGGCAGCTGCGGCCATGAGGCCTGCGGCCAGCGCGAAGGCGCGGGGGGTCATCGTGGTCTTCCTCCGTGTTGCGGCGGGAGACCCGCCATGTTTTCCGGCGTGTTTCTCACGCGTTGCGGCGATCTTGACCGGAAAAGCGGCGGAGGAAAGGCTTGATCGGGCGAAGCGCCCCGGCGTGGCTGCTACATTTTGACCGAATGATCAAAATCTAGGCGCAGCGGCAGCCCCGCGGCCAGCGCGCCCTCGATCAGCGTGGCGGCGAGGTGGTGGGCGTGCAGCCCGTCGCTTGCCAGCATGTCGGGCACCTGCACCACCCGCATCCCCGCCGCGCGGGCGCTGGCGGCGCCGGTGTCGCTGTCCTCGAAGGCGAGGCAGGTCTCGGGCGCCCGGCCGAGTGCCTCGGCCGCCAGCAGGTAGGGGTCGGGCGCGGGCTTGGGGTTCTCCACGTGGTCGAAGGCGATGACCGCGGCGAAATGCGCCCGCAGCCCGGCGAGGGTGAGCTTGCGCTCGGCCTCCACCGCGCCGGAACTGGTGGCGACCGCCATCGGCAGGCCAAGCGCGGCGATCTCCTCGACGAGCAGCACCGCCCCCGGCTTCAGCGGCAGGCCCTCGGCCTCGCGCAGGGCGATGCTCTCCTCGCGGATCGCCTGCACCAGCGCCGGCTGGTCGAGCGCGCCGTAGCTCTCGCGCAGGGCCTCGGCGACGGCGTTGCGGTCGCGGCCGATCAGCCCCTCGAGAAAGCCCGGCGCGACGGCGACGCCGAAGCGCAGGAAGGCGCGCCGCCCGGCCTCGAGCGCCACGCGCTCGCTGTCCACCAGCGTGCCGTCGAGGTCGAAGATTACGGCGGCAAAGGGAAGGATCTGGGTCATGGCGGGTCTCTCGGTGCTGTGAGGCGCCATGTGACCTGTCGCGGCGGGGAATGTCGAGACGGTCATTTCATGCTATCATGCGCTCCCTTGAGGCAGTCAGACACCCCGGAAACCTCGTGAAATCAGGAGGGTGGTTCGATGATCATGCGCGTCTTCCAGGTCGTGACCCGGCCGGGCAAGGAAGAGGAATTCGCCGAGTTCTTCCACAATGTCGCGATCCCGCTGCTGCGCCGCACGGAGGGAATCGTCGAGGTGCTGCCGGGGGCGGCGCGGCCGGAGAGCCCGCGCGAGTTCTCGGTGATCATGGTCTGGCGCGATCTCGCCTCGCTGAAGGCCTTCGTCGACGAGGACTATTCCCGCCCCTACGTGGATCCGGCCGAGGAGGACCTGGTCGAGAGCCGCCTCATCCGCCATTACGAGCTGGTCGAGGGCGGGGTGGTCCGGCGCTGAGCGATTCCATCGGCTGCCAGGGTGACAGCACGGCGCGCGGCGTCCAGGTGAAGGCGAAGTGATTGCCGCCGCCCGGCCCCTGGTCATGCGCCCGGCTGATCGGCGTGCCGGCGAGCGCGCACCAGAGCAGCGTGCCGACCCCGCCGTGACCGACGAAGAGCACGTCGCCCTGCGCGGGCCCGTCAAGGCAGGCGGCCACTTCGGAGAGGATGCGCGCCTGCGCGTCGACGGCGCGCTCCCAACCGCGCACGGAAGTCTCCGGCTCGGCGAAGAAGCGGCTCGCCACGGCTTCGAACTCGGGCGGCGGCAGGAAGCCGGTGGCGCTGCGGTCGTTCTCGTGCAGGGCGGGGCGGACCTCGACGGAAAGGCCGAGCGCCTCGGCCAGCGGCCGGGCCGTCTCGAGCGCCTTGGTCTCATCCGAGGAGACGATCCGCGTGGTGCCGCGCAGCGCGCCGCTGGCGGCCAGCGCGGCGACCCTCGTCCTGCCCGTGTCGCTGAGGTGCCAGCGCGGCACCTCGCGCGCCGGGTCGACGACGATCTGCGGGTGGGTGAGGTAGCGGCAGGGCATGGCGGCATGGAAAGGGAGCGCGGCAAGGCGCCCCCTCCGGTGGTTCAGAGCTTGATGCGGAACTGCGCGTAGCCCTCGGCGGTGTCGCCCGCATCCTCGATGTCGAGCGCGACGCTCTGCAGGTAGTCGCGCGCCTTGGGTCCGGTCTCGAAGAGAACCGTGGTGCCCTCCATCGGCGCGAAGCTCCAGTTGCCGTCGGCGCTCGGGTTGATGGTGCCCTGCTCGACGATGTAGCGCACGATGACGTCGCGGTTGGTGTCCGGCGCCTCGAAGACGATGGTGTCGCCGGTGCCGGGGAAGCTGCCGCCGCCCGAGGCACGGTAGTTGTTGGTGGCGATGATGAACTCGGCGGCGGGGTCGACCGGTTTGCCGTCGAAGGCAAGGTCGACGATCCGGTTCGTGCCCTCGTTCACCACGTTGCCGTCGCGGTCGAACATCGCCGGCTGCGACAGATCGATCCGGTAGGTCACCCCGTCGATCACGTCGAAGTTGTAGCTCGGGAAGTCGGTGTTGAGCAGCGCTGCATCGGTGCTGCCGGGCGTGATCTGGTTGAACATGCCCGCCGACCGCTCGAGCCAGCCCTTGAGCTGCGCGCCGGTCACCTTCACCGCGCGCACTGTGTTGGGATAGAGGTAGAGGTCGGCGACGTTCTTGATCGCCACCGGGCCCGCCGGCACGTCGGTGTAATACTCCGGCCCGCCGCGGCCGCCCGCCTTGAACGGCGCCGCCGCCGAGAGGATCGGCAGCCCCTCGTGCTCGGTGCCCTTCAGCATCTGCGCGATGTACCAGCTCTGCGCGATCGACACGATCTGCACCGAGGGATCGTCGGCCACTAGCGCGAAGTAGGAATAGAGCGGCGCCGAGGTCTCGCCCACGGCGCGGCGCACGTAGTCGAGCGTGGCCTCGTGCTCGGGGCGGATCGAGGCGAGCACCTCCTCGTCATCCCCGACCAGCGCGGTGATCGAGCGGTCCTCGCCGCGCTGGTAGATCGGCCGCGCCTCGGAGGTGGTGGAGACCACGCGCCATTCGTTGCCGTCACGCTCGAGCAGCAGGTCGATGAGCCCCATGTGCGAGCCCCAGAACCCGCCCATGACCGCGGGCTTGCCATGGATCGTGCCGGCGGTGAGGTCGATCGCCTCCTGCCCGTCGTAATCGGCGGAGGGGAAGACGAGGTGGCTGTGCCCGGTCACCAGCGCGTCGATGCCCTCGACCGCGGCCAGCGGCACCGAGGCGTTCTCCATCCCGTCCGCGCGCTGCGCCGCGCCGATGCCGGAATGCGACAGCGCGATGATGATCTCGGCGCCCTCTTCCTTCATCTGCGGCACGAAGGCCTCGGCGGTGGTGACGATGTCGCGGGCCATCACGTTGCCCTCGAGGTGCTTGCGGTCCCAGTTCATCACCTGCGGCGGGGTGAAGCCGATGATGCCGACGCGAATGGGGTGGGTGTTGCCGGCGCCGTCAGTGATCTCGCGGTCGAGGATCACGTAGGGCTTGAACAGCGTCTCGTCCTCGCGCGGGGTCGCGCCCTGCGTCTTAGCGATGTTGGCCAGCACGATCGGGAAGTTCGCGCCCGCAGCGGATTTCTCGAGGAAGCCGAGCCCGTAGTTGAATTCGTGGTTGCCGATGGTGCCCGCGTCGTAGCCGAGCGTGTTCATCGCGGTGATGACGGGGTGCATGTCGCCGTCCTTCATGCCGCGCTCGTAGGCGATGTAGTCGCCCAGCGGGTTGCCCTGCAGGAAGTCGCCGTTGTCGACCAGCAGCGTGTTGGTCGCCTCGGCCCGGATGCTCTCGATGATCGAGGCGGTGCGCGCGAGGCCCACGGTGTCGACCGGCTTGTCGGCGTAGTAGTCGTAGGGGAAGACGTGCACGTGCAGGTCGGTGGTTTCCATGATGCGCAGGTGCGCCTGATTGGCCGCGGCGCGGGCGGAATAGGGGTGCAGCACGATCAGCGCGCCGGTGGCGGCGCTGCCGGCGAGGAATCTGCGGCGGCTGATCGGGGTTTCGGAACGCGTGCGCATCATGCTCTCCTTCATGCGAAATCGCTGCCGGGAATAGTGCAGCTTCAAGACAGTCTTGCAACGCTCCCGTCCCGCGGAGTTCCGCGCGGCTGGATGACCAAACGGCAACCGCCGCAGCGCTGTGCAGCGCGCCTGCGGCGCCCGGGGCGGGGCCCCAGTGCGTATTTGCAAAGAGAAGAACGGGAGGCTGCCTGCTTCTTCTCTTTCCAAATACGCCGGGGAGCGCGAGGGGCAGCGCCCCTCGCCCTTGCGCCGATCGGGTCCGCGCCGCGCCGGGGCGGGGCGCCGTGGCGCACCGGTTGCCACTTTCCGCAGTGCGTGCCATGGCTTGCGCACCCATCAGGAGGCACGGCATGCGGCAGGCGGAAGAGGTGACATTCGGCGGATCGGGGCTCGACCGGGCGGCGGAGCTGCGCGGCGACATTCCCGGTCTCGCGGCGCTGATGCAGCGCCCCGGTGCGCGCGGCGTGGTGTTCTGGCGCGGCAAGCCGCTGGTCGCCGACGAGGCGCCCGGCGAGGGGCGCGCCGAGCTCCTGCGCCTGCCGCTGGGCCACCCGCTGCTCGGCGCGGCGCGGGCGCGGCCGGTGCTGCTCGGGCGCGAGGAAGGCGAGGTGGTGCTGGCCTATGACATCTCGGCCTGGGAGCCCGACGCACCGCAGCAGGAAGGCTTCGTCGACCAGAGCGTGCAGACCCACCCGGACGCGCCCTCGGAGGCGCGTTTCGTCGAGCTGCGCACGTTGCTCGTCGCGCTCAACCCGCGCGATGCCGAACTGGCGGCCACCGCCAAGGCGATCCTCGGCTGGCACGACACGCATGGCTTCTGCTCGCGCTGCGGACAGGTCTCGGAGGTGACGCAGGCGGGCTGGCAGCGGGTCTGCCGCGCCTGCGGCGGGCAGCATTTCCCGCGCACCGACCCGGTGGTCATCATGCTGATCACCCGCGGCAACGCCTGCCTGCTTGGCCGCTCGCCGGGCTGGCCGGAGGGCATGTATTCCTGCCTTGCCGGCTTCATCGAGCCCGGCGAGACGGTCGAGGCGGCGGTGCGCCGCGAGGTGAAGGAGGAGACCGGGGTCGAGGTCGGGCGGGTCGCGATGCTCAGCAGCCAGCCCTGGCCCTGGCCGGCCTCGCTGATGCTCGGCTGCCGCGGCGAGGCGCTGAGCGAGGAGATCACCATCGACCCGGTCGAGATCGAGCATGCGCAATGGGTCAGCCGCGAGCGGCTCGCCGATGCCTTCGCCGGGCTCGAGCCGGGGATCGTGCCCGCCCGCCGCGGCTCGATCGCCAACCACCTGCTGCGCAACTGGCTTGCGGACCGCCTCGATTAGGACATGATGCGCCGGTAACGAGTGACGATAGGGTGAACGAGGCAGGCGATGGAAATCTCCACCAAGGAAGACATCGAGGTCCCGGTCGAGCGGGTCTACGCGGAGGCGACCAATTTCGAGCATCTCGAGCGGCAGATCATGCGGCGCGGGATCGAGTTGCGGCGGGGTGACCCGGCGGGCGCGGGCAGCCATGCCTGGCACGCGGTCTTCACCTTCCGCGGCAGGGCGCGCGCGGCCGAGATCACGCTGATCGAGGAGGATGCGCCGAACCTGCTGGTCTACCGCAGCCTGACCGACGGGCTCGAGGTGCTGACGCGGATCGAGTTCGTCGCCCTGTCGCGCAGCCGCACGCGCATCGCCATGATGCTCGAGCTGAAGCCGCGGACGCTCTCGGCCCGGCTCATGGTGCAGTCGCTGAAGCTGGCGCGTGCCAATCTCGAGAAGAAGTTCCGCGTGCGCATGGCCGATTACGCGCAGTCGGTCGAGGACCGGCTGAAGCGCGCCTGATCAGCGCGGCGCGGCCAGCGGCCTCAGCGCGCGGTAGAGCGCGCGCCATTTCTCCAGCCTCTCCAGCAGGGCGCCTCCCGGGCGCGGGGTAAAGACCTCGCGCGCCTCGGGGCGCGTGTCGAGATCGCCCCGCGACAGGGTGCCGGTCGCCAGCGCCGCAAGCTTCGCCGCGCCGAGCGAGGGGCCGCTTGTCGCGCCGTCGGGCCGGAACAGGGTGAGCCCGCTGGCATCCGCCACCGCCTGCAGCAGCAGGTCGCTCTGCGCGCCGCCGCCGAGCACCGGCAGGGGCGCGAGCCCGCGCGCGGCGGGGCCGAAGCTCTCGGCCGCGTCGGCAAAGCAGAAGGCGACCGCCTCGACCACCGCGCGCATCATCGCGGCGCGGGTGGTGCTGTCCTCGAGCCCGAAGAAGCCGCCGCGGATGTGCGGATCGCCGTGCGGGCTGCGCTCGCCGGTGAGATAGGGCAGGAAGAGCGGCACGCGGGTGGCGGGGACGGCTGCGGCCTCCTCGAGCAGCGCGCCGATCCCGGCCCCGGCGACCCCGGCGAACCAGGCCATCGGCCGCGCGCCATTCAGCATCGCCGCCATCTGGTACCAGCGGCCGGGCAGGGTGTGGGCGAAGGCATGCACGAAGGCCCCGGGGTTGGGCCGGTAGGCGCTTCCGGCCAGCAGGAGCTGCCCCGAGGTGCCGAGCGAGATCAGCCCCGTGCCGTCCTCCACCGCGCCCACCGCCACCGCGCCCGTCGCGGCATCGCCGCCGCCGATCACGATTCGGACCCTTGGCGAAAGTCCCAGCCCGACGGCGATCTGCGGCAGGATGAGCCCCGCCACCTCCGCGCCGTCCCGCACCGGCGGAAGCCAGTCCGGGTCGGTGGCCGAGATGGCGCAGAGCGCGTCCGACCACCGACGCGCGGACTGGTCGAACCAGAGCGTGCCGGCGGCGTCCGAGGGATCGGTGACGTAGCCGCCGTGCAGCCGGTAGCCGAGGTAGTCCTTCGGCAGGAGGACATGGGCGATGCGGGCGTGGATCTGGGGCTCGTGGCGGGAGAGCCAGAGCAGCTTCGGCGCGGTGAAGCCGGGCAGGGGCGGCACACCCGCCAGCGTGCCGATCTCGGGCAGGGCCTCGGTCAGCGCGGCGCATTCGGCATGGGCGCGGCCGTCGTTCCAGAGCATGGCGGGGCGCAGCACGGCGCCAGAGCGGTCCAGCAGCACCGCGCCGTGCATCTGGCCGGAAAGGCCGATGGCGGTGATCGCCTGCCGCTCGCCCTCGGGCAGTCCGGCGACCAGCTCGGCCAGCACCGCGCGCGCGGCCTGCCACCAGTCCTCCGGGTCCTGCTCGGAGGCGTAGGGCATGGGCGAGGAGGTGGTGAGCGCCCGGCGCGCCTCGGCGCGGGGCACGCCCGCCTCGCACAGGAGGCCGATCACCGAGCTCGTGCCGAGATCCAGTCCGATTTCCAAGGCGTTCCTCCTCCCAGTCCCGCGCCGACCATTCCGCGGATCGGCGCGCCCCGCAAGGGGCGGCTCAGCCGAGAGTGATGACGCGCCCGCCCGCGGCCCCGGCATCCTCGGGATCATGGGTGACCAGCAGCACCGGCAGGCCCTGAGCGCGGGCGCGCTCGAAGACCAGCGCGCGGATCTGCCCGCGCCTTGCGGCGTCGAGCCGCGAGAAGGGCTCGTCGAGCAGCAGCGCGCGGGGTTCGGCCAGCAGCATCCGCATCAGCGCGACCCGCGCCTTCTGCCCGCCGGAGAGCGTAGCGGGATCGCGCTTGGCAAAGCCCTCGAGCCCGATGTCGCGCAGGGCGGTGTCGATCCGCCCGCGCCGGGCTCTGCCGCGCAGCCTTGCGGGCAGGCCGAAGCCGAGGTTGCCGCCGACCGACAGGTGCGGAAACAGCAGCTCGTCCTGGAAGAGGATGCCGACGCGGCGCCTTTCCGGCGGCAGCGCGGTGATCTCGGTGCCGTCGAGCGTGATCCTCCCCGAGAGCCCGAAGCCCGGGGCGAGCGTGCCGATGATCGCCGAAAGCAGCGTCGACTTGCCCGAGCCCGAGGGGCCCATGACCGTCAGCACCTTGCCGGGCGCGACATGGGCGTCGAGCGACAGCAGCGGCGCGCCGTGGCGGGTGATGCGCAGCGCATCGAAGACCAGCCCCTCAGCCATGGCGCATCCCCCGCCGATTGCGCCAGGCCAGCGCCGGGATCAGCAGCGCCAGCGCGAAGGGCAGGAAGGCCGCGCCGGTCTGCGCCAGCGCGGTCACGCCGATCACCCGCCGGTCACCGCCCGAGGCGAGGGCCAGCGCCTCGGTGGTCAGGGTCGGCACCCGGCCGCCGCCAATCAGCAGCGTCGGCAGGTATTGCCCGACACTCACCGCGGCGCTGACCGCGGCGGCGGTCAGCCAGGGGCGCAGCAGCATCGGCAGGCGCACGCGCCAGAAGGTGGCGCTCGGCCCCTTTCCCAGCGCGTGGGCGACGGCGGCGTAGCGCGGATCGAGCGCGCGGTAGGGGTCCGAGAGCGACAGGAAGGCATAGGGCAGCACGAAGACCACGTGCACGGCGATCACCGCGGCCAGCGTGCCGTCGAGCCCGGCCAGCAGCGCCGCCACCTGCAGCCCCGGCAGGAAGGCGATCTGCGGCACCAGCAGCGGCAGGTAGAGCAGCCAGAGTGCGCGGGTGCCGGGGCGCAGGCCGAAGCGCTGCTCGGCCTCGAGGCAGGCGGTGGTCAGCACCATGGCGACGCCGGAGGCGGTGGCGGCGATCAGCATGGTGCGGCCGAAGAGCGCCAGCAGGTCCGGCCCGTGGCGCATCCAGCTGCGCAGGGTCCAGCCCTGCGGCAGGAGCTCGGGAAAGTGCCAGAGCCCGGCGAGCGACCAGACCGCCATTCCCGCGAGCCCCAGCAGCACCAGCGCCGCCGAGAGCGCGCCGAGGCCCAGCCCCAGCCCGCGCAGCAGCGGCTCGGCATGGCCGCGCCCGCCCGAGACCAGCCAGCGCGCCGAGAGGCGGCGTGCGGCGATCTCGCCGCCGCGCCAGAGCAGCAGCGCCGCGATGGTCAGCGCCAGCAGCAGCAGCGCCCCGGCGGCGGCGCGGAAGCGCAGCGCGAGGTCGGGATCGTTCATCCATTTCAGCACCTGCACCGCCAGCGGCGGCGGCGTGCCCGGCCCGAGGATCATCGCCACGTCCACCACCGAGACCGAGAAGGCCAGCACCGCGTAGACCGGCAGGCGGATCTGCGCATAGAGCCGCGGCATGATCACCTTGGCCCATGCGGTGACGCGCCCGTATCCCAGCGCCTGCGCCGTGGCGAGGCTCTGGGCCGGGCGCAGCGCGGGCAGGGCGGCGAGGGTCATCAGCAGAAGGAACGGCATCTCCTTCACCACCAGCCCGGCGATCAGCGACAGGCCGCGCGGGTCCTGCAGGATGAGCAGGTCGGGCGGCTGCTCCCAGCCGAGCGGCAGGGCCAGCGCCCGGGCGATCCAGCCCGAGGGGGCGATGAGGAAGGCAAGCCCGAAGGCGGCGGCGGCATGGGGCACCGACAGCAGCGGCGAGAGCGCCCGTTCGAGCGCCGCGAAGGCCCGCGTGCCCTGCCAGCCGGCGCAGATCAGCAGCGTCAGTGCCAGCGCCAGCATCGTCGCGGCCAGCCCGGTGAAGAGCGACAGGAAGACCGCGCGCGGCAGCCCCGGCCAGCCCAGCAGCTCACGGAAGGGGGTGAGGGTGATCTCGCTGCCGCCGAGCGCGGGCAGGAGGCCGAAGGCCGGGGCGATCGTGCCCGCCAGCCCCGCCGCCACCGGCCCGAGCAGCGCCAGCAGCGTGAGGGCCGGTGCCGCGCGGGTCAGCGAGCGCGCCACTCAGCGCGCCACGCCGTAGCGCGCGGTCCAGTCCTCTTCGAGCTTCACCATCCAAGACGGATGCGGCTCGGGCAGGGTCGGTCCCAGCTCCTCGGGGGTGAGCGTGGCGATGCCGACGGGGATCTCGTCGAAGAGCCGGACCTGTGCATCCGAAAGCCGGTCCATCGCCAGCACGGTGCCGAAGCCGAGCTCGTCGGGGCTTGCCATGCGCGCCTGCGCCTCGGGCGATAGCAGCAGGTTGGCGATCACCATCGCGCCGGCCTTGGCATTGGCATTGTAGGGGATGGCGACGAAACTCGCATTGCCGAGCGAGCCGCCCTCGAGCACGAAGCTGCGCACCGTGTCCGGCAGCTGGAAATTGGCGATCGCGTTGGAGGCGGCGTTGGGGTTGAACTCGAAACCGATGTCGATCTCGTTGTCGGCCATCAGCTGGATCATCCGCTGGGCGGTCTGCGGATAGGCCTTGCCCTGCCGCCAGAGGTTCGGTGTGAGCCCGTCGAGCCAGTCCCAGAACGGCGCGGTCGCCGCCGCGTAATCGGCCTCGTCCACCGGGTGCGACAGCGCATCGGGATCGGGGGTCAGCTCGATCAGCGCCTGCTTGAGGAAGGTCGAGCCAAGGAAGTCCGGCGGCTGCGGATAGGTGAAGCGCCCCGGGTTGGGCGCCGCCCAGTCCGAAAGCGCAGCCATGCTGCGCGGCGGCTCGGGCAGGCGGGCGGTGTCGTGGTAGAAGACCAGTTGCGCCATGCCCCAGGGGCTTTCCAGCCCCTCGGTCGGCACGGTGAAATCGGCGGTCAGCGCGGTGTTGGCAGCGGGATCGGTCAGCTGCCAGTTCGGCAGGTCCTCGGACCACGGGCCGAAGAGCAGCCCCTGCCGCTTCATCGACGCGAAGTTCTCGCCGTTGATCCAGACGAGGTCGATCGCGCCGCCCTCGTCCTTGCCGGCGCCCTTTTCGGCGAGCACGCGGCTCACTGCCTCGGCGGTGTCCGACAGCTTCACGTGCTCGAGCGTGACGGCGTACTGGTCCTGTGCCTGCTGCCCGATCCAGTCGATGAAGGCATTGACGTTGTCGGCCCCGCCCCAGGCGTTCCAGTAGACCGTCTGGCCCCGCGCCTCGGCCGTCACAGCCTCCCAGTCGGCCGGATCGGCCCCGGCCCGGGCAAGGCCCGGAGTTGTGACGGAGAGGAGGGCGGCGAGGCCAAGCGGCAGCCAGTTGCGCATGGGGTGGCGGATCATTGCGCGGGTCTTTCCTGCTGTGCCGCAACCTGCGGCGCTTTCGTGCTATACGGTGTCATGTTTTCGCAAGCGCGCCGCCCCGGGGTCAATGACAAAAGGGTGTGAACGATTGCAGCGCGCTTGCAGCCTGCGGGCGTCTTTCTATCTGAGCCGTATATATTTTCCAGGAGCATCGCCCATGTGGGACGAACGATACGCCGTCGAGGATTACGTCTACGGAACCGAACCTTCGGGGGTCCTGATCCGCCGCAACAACTGGCTGAAGCCCGGTGCGAAGGCGCTCTGCGTCGCCGATGGCGAGGGGCGGAACTCGGTCTATCTCGCGCAGCTGGGCCTGAAGGTCACCGCCTTCGACGGTGCTGCCGCGGCGGTGGACAAGGCCCGGCGGCTTGCCGCCGAGCGCGGGGTCGAGGTGGACTACTCGGTGCAGGACGCCTTCGACTGGGACTGGCCGCGCGAGAGTTTCGACCTCGTGGCGGGGATCTTCATCCAGTTCGTCGGGCCCGACGGGCGGGCGGTGCTGTTCGAGCGGATGAAGGCGGCGCTCAAGCCGGGCGGCGTGCTGCTGCTGCATGGCTACACGCCCCGGCAGTTGCAGTTCGGCACCGGCGGGCCGGGGGTGGCCGAGAACCTCTACACCGCCGGGATGCTGCGCAAGGCCTTCGCGGACATGCGGGTGCAGGTGCTCGAGGATTACGAGCTCGACATCCGCGAGGGCAGGGGCCACGTCGGGCGCTCGGCGCTGATCGACATGATCGCCGTCAGGCGCTGAGCGCCCCCGGGCTCATGCCTCGAGCGCGCCGAAGTGATGCGCCACGATGCCGGGAAGCTGGTCCCAGTGGTCGAAGGCATAGGCGTGGGTCATCTCCTCCACCGGGGTCTTGCGATAGCCCTCGGTGAAGAGCGCGAAGGGCAGGCCGGCGCGCTCGGCGGTCTCGGCGTCCACCTCGCTGTCACCGACGTAGAGCCCCGGCCCGCCGAGATCGTGCATCACCTGGATGAGCGGGGCGGGGTCGGGCTTCTTCACCGGCAGGCTGTCGCCGCTGGCGACGGCGCGCAGGTGCCGGTCGAGCCCGAAATGGCCGAGCGCGATCTGCGTCGGCGCCTCGGGCTTGTTGGTGCAGAGCCCCATGGCGCAGCCGAGAAGCTCGAGCCGGGCCAGCGCGTCCATCACGCCGGGGTAGAGCACGGTGAGCGCGGGCTCGCGCTCGTATTCGCGCATGAACTTGCCGAGCAGCCGGGAATGGGCGTTCGGGTCGCGATCCAGCCCGACCGCCTCGACGACACGGGCGATCAGCACCGGGGCGCCCTTGCCGATGAAGCTGCGGGCCTGTTCGAAGGTGATCTCGGGCAGGCCCTCGCTGCGCAGCACGACATTGGCGGCGCGGTGCAGGTCGGGCGCGCTGTCGATCAGCGTGCCGTCGAGATCGAAAACGACGGATTTCAGCATGTTGCGCGGCCTGCGGCGCGGAGGGGGCGGGAGAGGGACATGGCGCGGGGCTCCTGTGTTGGCGCGGCGAGGAGGCCGCGCGGGGCCATGATGGCGGCGCGCCGCGGCGAGGTCCAGCGCGACGGGAGTCTCACTCGCTCAGCCATTCGGGTTGCAGCACGATGACCGTCGGCCGGGGCGGCAGGTCGCGCAGCCCGACCACCAGTTCCGAGCCGTCGCGGCGCTCGACCGGGAACCGGTCCGAGACATCCGCGATGAAGCGCTCGAGCGAGGCGCCCGAGAACCAGTGCATCGGCAGGATCACCGAGCTGCGCAGGCGCTCGACCACGCGCTCCATGTCCTCGAGCGGCATGGTCATGCCGCCGTCCACCGGCACCATCAGCACGTCGATCCGGCCGAGCGCGGCGTATTGTTCATCGCTGGGTTCGTGGTGCAGGTGGCCGAGATGGCCGATGCAGAGCCCTTCGACCTCGAAGACGAAGATCGAGTTGCCCTTCTCCTCGGTGCCGCCATAGGCCGAGCGGATGTCGGTCGAGACGTTGCGCACCAGCATCTCGCCAAGGTCGAGGTTGTGCTCGATGCCCTCGCCGAACGGCCCCCAGCCCTCGAGGATGTGCGGAATCGCCGGGTCTGGATTGGCGGTCCAGTGGCTGGAATGGGCGTGGTTCATCGTCACGACGTCGGGGATCATCGGGACGTTGCCGATGTAGCCGGTGAAATCGGTGACCGCATCGAGCCCGCCGCGCGTCTGGATCAGGAAGGAGGCGTGCGAGAGATACTGGATCCGCACCGCGTATTCGGGCACCGGATCGGTCCAGGCGGCCTTGTGCAGGTACTCGATCCCGGGTGCGGCATCGGCGATGGCGATGCAATGGGAGGCGCGGCGTTCCTGCGCCTCGGCGGGCAGGGCGGCAAGGCCGGAGAGGCTGGTCAGGGCGAGGACCATCGTGTCACGGGCAGGGCGCAGCATGGCAGGGCTCCTTTCGCAAGGAAGCCTAAGCCCGGAACGCGCCGCGCGGAGTTAAAATTTACGTGGCGTAAGGCTTGGGCGGACCGTGGACGCCGATTTGCCCGGTCAGCCGACCTGCGTGCGCCCGCGCCGGTCGAGCCGCAGCGCGCTGTAGAGCACGTGGGTGCGCCAGCGGCCGTTGATCTGCAGGTAGCTCTGCGCCACGCCCTCGTACTTGAAGCCCGAGCTTTCGAGGAGCCCGCGCGACGCGACGTTCTCGGGCAGGCAGGCAGCCTCGATCCGGCTGAGATCCATCGCGGTGAAGGCATGGTGCACCAGCGCCGCGATCGCCTCGCGCATGTAGCCGTGCCGGGCGAAGGGCTGGCCGGTCCAGTAGCCGAGCGTGCCGGACTGCGCCGGGCCGCGGCGGATGTTGTCGAGGGTGATCGCCCCGACCAGCACCGAATCCTCGCGCCGCACCAGGAAGAGCGGCACCGCCGAACCCGCGCTGATCGAGCGCTGCGCCCAGTAGACGCGGTTGGTGAAGGCGCGCCGCGAGAGGTGGTCCTCCGCCCAGGAAGGCTCCCAGGGCGTGAGGTAGTCCTTGCTCTGCAACCGCAGCGCGACCCAGGCGTTGAAATCGCCATGGAGCGGCGGGCGCAGGATCAGACGCTCGCTGTCGAGCCTGAACTTCCGCCGCCGTCCCAGCATCAGGCGGCCCGCTGTGCCTGCAGCTCGTCGAGCCCGGGCGCGCTCTTGACCGGGCCGTAGAGCGCCAGCGCGGCCGGGGCCTCGGCGGCGATCTTCTCGGCAAAGTCGCGCACGTCGCCGGTGGTGACGTTGTCGATCTTCTCGACCGTCTCCTCGATCGGCGGCACCTCGCCCCAGATCTGCACCATGCGCGCCATGCGCTCGGCGCGGGAGGACGAGCTTTCCAGCCCCATCAGCAGCCCGGCCTTCATCTGCGCCCGGGCGCGGGCGACCTCCTCGGGGGACATGTCCTCGGCGGCGCGCTTCATCTCGTCGATGGTCAGCCGCGCAAGCTCGCCCACTTCCTCGCCGGAGGTGCCGGCATATACGGTGGCCAGCCCGGTCTCGGCATAGGCGCCGGTCTGGGCAAAGATCGTGTAGCAGAGGCCGCGCTTCTCGCGGATCTCCTGGAACAGGCGCGAGGACATGCCGCCGCCAAGCGCGATCGAGTAGATCTGCGCGGTGTAGAAGTTGGGATCGCGGTAGCCCGGTCCCTCGAAGGCCAGCGCGAGATGCGCCTGCTCGAGCGATTTCACCCGGCGGAACTCGCCGCCGGTGAAGCGCGCGTCCTCGGCCACCGGGGCAAGGCGCGGCACCATCATGCCGAAGAGCCCCTCGGCCTGCGCCACCAGCGCCTCGTGATCCACCGCGCCGGCGGCGGAGAGGATCATCTGGCCCGGCCCGTAATGTTCGGCCACGAAGGTCGCGAGATCGTCGCGGTCGAAGGACTTCACGTTGGCCGCCTCGCCGAGGATGGTCCGCCCCAGCGCCTGGCCGGTGTAGGCCTTTTCCTGCAGCCAGTCGAAGATCACGTCGTCGGGCGTGTCGAGCGCCTGGCCGATCTCCTGCAGGATCACGTGACGCTCGGTCTCGATCTCCTTGGGCTCGAAGATCGGGTTGAGCAGGATGTCCCCGATCACGTCCATGGCGAGCCGGGTGTCGTTCTCGAGCACGCGGGCGTAATAGGCCGTCACCTCGCGCGAGGTATAGGCGTTGATGTAGCCGCCCACGTCCTCGATCGCCTCGGCGATCTGCAGCGCGCTGCGCGTCTTGGTGCCCTTGAAGGCCATGTGCTCGAGGAAATGCGCGATGCCGTTCTGCTCGATCCGCTCGTTGCGGCCACCGGCGGTGACCCAGATGCCGAGCGAGGCCGACTGCAGGCCGGGCACGTTTTCGGAGACGACGCGGAAGCCGTTCTTCAGGGTGGTGAGTTGCACGGTCACTTGGTGATACGCTCCCGGATAAGGGTTTCGAGTGCCGCAAGATCGTTGGGCACACGGGTGACACGCTCGGGGCGGTCGAAGAGGTCTGCCATGCGCGCGGGCAGGGGCGGGCGGATGCCGCTGGCCTTTTCCACGGCGTCGGGGAACTTCGCCGGATGCGCGGTGGCAAGGGTGATCATCGGCACGGAGGCGGTGCGGTGCTCGTCCGCCACCTTCACGCCGATGGCGGAATGCGGGCAGAGCAGCTCGCCCATGGTCTGCTGCGCCTTGGCGATGGTGGCGAGGGTGTCTTCTTCCGAGGCGCGGCCGCTCTCGAAATGCTCGCGCAGTGCCTGCAGCGCGCCCTGGCTCACGTTGAACCCGCCGGCCTTCAGCTCGTCCATCAGCTGCGCCACGGCCGCGCCGTCGCGCCCGTAGGCGTCGAAGAGCGCGCGCTCGAAGTTCGAGCTGACCTGGATGTCCATCGACGGGCTGATCGAGGGGTGCACCTCGGACGTGCGGTAGTCGCCGGTCGAGAGGCAGCGGTGCAGGATGTCGTTCTGGTTCGTCGCCACCACCAGCCGGTCGATCGGCAGGCCCATCTTCTTGGCGATGTAGCCCGCGAAGATGTCGCCGAAGTTGCCGGTCGGCACGGTGAAGCTGACCTTGCGGTCCGGCGCGCCCAGCGACACGGCGGAGGAGAAGTAGTAGACCACCTGCGCCAGCACCCGCGCCCAGTTGATCGAGTTCACGCCCGCCAGCCGCACCTCGTCGCGGAAGGTGAAGTCGTTGAACATGTCCTTGAGCTTGGCCTGGCAGTCGTCGAAATGCCCGTCGAGCGCCAGCGCGTGCACGTTCGCCTCGGGTGGCGTGGTCATCTGGCGGCGCTGCACCTCCGAGACGCGGCCATGCGGGAAGAGGATGAAGACATCCACCGCGTCGAGCCCCTTGAAGGCCTCGATCGCGGCCGAGCCGGTGTCACCCGAGGTGGCGCCGACGATGGTCACCCGCTCGCCGCGGCGGGTCAGCGCCTCCTGGAAGAGCTGGCCGATGAGCTGCATGGCGAAGTCCTTGAACGCCAGCGTCGGGCCGTGGAAGAGCTCCAGCAGGAAGTGGTTCGGCGCCAGCTGCACCATCGGCGCGCGGGCGTTGTGGCCGAAACCGGCATAGGCCTTGGAGATGAGGTCGCCAAAGGTCTCGTCGCTGAAGCTGCCCGCCACGAAGGGCCGCATGACGCGGAAGGCGGTCTCCTCGTAGCTGAGCCCGCTCAGCGCGCGGATGTCGCCGGGGGTCATCACCGGCACGGTCTCGGGCACGTAGAGGCCGCCGTCACGGGCGAGGCCCGAGAGCATGGCCTCCTCGAAGCTGAGCGCCGGGGCTTTGCCGCGGGTCGAGATGTAGCGGATTGGGCTCATGGGGGCTCAGGCCTTTCCTGTCTTGGACTGCCGGCGGATGTAATAGCCGGTCATGATCAGCCACACCACCGCCAGCGAGAACCAGGTGATGGCGTATTGCAGGTGATCGTTGGGAATGCCGCTGGCGCTGACCGGCAGCGGCTGGAGGGTCGGGTCGGCGGGGGTGACCTCACGCGCGACGACGAGCAGCGGCTCGGTCTGCAGCGTCTCGGCCATGGCGCCGATGTCGCGGGCGAACCAGATGTTCGCCTTGAGATCATTCTCGGGCGTCGAGCTGTTGCGGTCGTCGGGCCAGTGCAGGTTGCCGGTGACGGTGACCGTCCCGGTGCTGCGCGCGGCGTCCTTCTCCGCGTCCGGGGTGAAGCCGCGGTCGAGCAGGATGAGCCGCGGCCCCTCGGGGTCACCTTCGACCCGGAAGGGCGCGATGATCCGGTAGCCCGCGCCGACACCCTTCTGGCTGACCAGCACGCGGATCTCGCCGGGCAGGATCTCTCCCTGCAGGGCCACCGGCTGGTAGCGCTGCTCCTCGGGCGCGATCATCCGGGGCAGGGGCTGCGCGGGACCGGCGATGCGCGCGTCGATCTCGGCCAGCACCGCTTCCTTCCACTCGAGCCGGCGCAGCTGCCAGCTGCCCAGCGAGATCAGGATCGCGGCGCCGATCAGGCCGAAGAGGAGGGGGGCGAGGTAACGGGTCAAGTAGGTCCGGGTCCGGTCTCGGGGCGGGGGTCGGGGCGCTGCCGCGTCCTGCCTGCTTTAGCGCCTCTGCGCGGGACACATCAAGGCGCGATTGTTCGCGGGACGCGCAAGCGGCGGGCGCTGCGGCAAAAGGGCAGGGGCTCCGCCCCTCTGCGGCTGCGCCGCATTCACCCCGGCGTGTTTTGAAAGAGAAGAAGGGCGGGGCGCGTCCCGTGCTTCTTCTCTTTTTCAAATACGCCTGCCCGGCGGTGCCGTCCCGCGCGGCGCGGGGCAGACGCGAAACGCCCGCCGGGTGCGGCGGGCGTCTGCGGTCTCGGATGAAACGAGGTTCGGGTGCCGGGCCGGGCTCAGCCGCCCCAGATGTAGACCGAGGCGAAGAGGAAGAGCCACACCACGTCGACAAAGTGCCAGTACCAGGCGGCGGCCTCGAAGCCGATGTGCTTGGTCGGCGTGAAGTCGCCCCTCATCAGCCGCAGCAGGCAGACGAAGAGGAAGATCGTGCCGATGATCACGTGGGTGCCGTGGAAGCCCGTCGCCATGAAGAAGTTGGCGCCGTAGATGTTGCCCGAGAAGCCGAAGGCCGCGTGGCTGTACTCATAGGCCTGGAACACGGTGAAGAGCACGCCGAGCGCGATGCCGATGGCGAGGCCCCACTTCATGTCCTGGCGGTTGTTCTCGTGCACCAGCGCGTGGTGCGCCCAGGTCACGGCGGCGCCCGAGCAGAGCAGGATCAGCGTGTTGATCAGCGGCAGGTGCCAGGGGTCGAAGGTCTCGATCCCGGCGGGCGGCCAGACGCCGTCGACGGCCGGGGAGTTCGGGCCCATCGGGTAGAGCGCGTGCTTGAAGAACGACCAGAACCAGGCGAAGAAGAACATCACCTCGGACATGATGAACAGGATGAAGCCGTATTTCAGGCCGATCTGCACCACCGGGGTGTGGTCGCCCACGCGGCTCTCGGCGATCACGTCCGACCACCAGCCGAACATGGTGTAGAGCACGCCGACGAAGCCCGCGAGGAAGATCCACGGCCCGTGGTCGTGCATCCACAGAACCGCGCCGAACAGCATGACGAAGGCGGAGGCCGCGCCGATCAGCGGCCAGGCTGACGGGGGTAAAATGTGGTAGTCGTGGTTCTTTGCATGCGCCATCTCGATTCCCTCGTTGGTCAGGCGGTCAGTTGACGGAACTCGTGTCCGCTTCTTCCTTGGCAAGAGCGGCCTGCGTCTCCTCTGGCAGGTCGATCTCGTAGAACGTGTAGCTGAGCGTGATGTGCTTGGCGAACTTCGCGTCGGGATCGTTGACGATCTCGGGGTCGACGTAGAAGCTTACCGGCATCTGCACCCGCTCGCCGGGCATGAGCACCTGCTCGGTGAAGCAGAAGCACTCGATCTTGCTGAAATAGGCGCCCGCGTCATAGGGGGCCACGTTGTAGGCGGCCTGCCCGGCGATGGGGCGGTTGGTGGGATTGTAGGCCTCGTAGAAGGCGAGGCCATCCTCGCCGATGCGCAGCGTCATCTCGGTCTGCAGCGGCTTGAACTCCCAGGGGAAGCCGCGGTCCTTCGAGGCGTCAAAGCGGATCTTGATGGTGCGGTCGAGGATCTGCGAGGCCTCGCCGGTGGCGACGTTGGTCGTGCCGCCATAGCCGGTGACCCGGCAGAACCAGTTGTAGAAGGGCACGGAGGCCCAGGCCATGGCGCCCATGAAGACCACCACGCCGATCAGCGACCAGAGAGTCTTCGTGGTGCCCTTAGTTGCCATTCTGGACCTGTCCCTGCTGCGGCGCGTTGGCGGCGCCGAAGTCGCCCGAGCCGATCTTGACGATGGTCAGGCCGAAGACGATGGCGATGAAGGCCGCCAGGGTGAGCCCGACGCCGATGTTGCGGCCGCGGCGGCGGTGGTGAAGTTCGTGCTCGTGTGCGATGCCCATCAGAAGCCTCCCAGCAGGTCGATGCCGAAGCGCGCCAGTCCCGCCTCGACCAGGATCGCGCCGAAATGCGCGAAGAGGTAGAGCAGCGAGAGCTTGAAGAAGCCCTTCTCGGTCTTGAAGTTGTCGGCTTCCGACATGACCTCGTCACGGCGGAAGATGTTCCAGGCGCCCTTGAGGAAGAGCGCGTTCAGCACCAGCGCCACGGCCAGGTAGATCGGACCGCCCACCGAGGTGAAGCCGGTGCCGATGGCCAGCGCCGCCAGCAGGATGGTGTAGACGAGGATGTGCTTGCGGGTCGAGCGGCGGCCGTGGGTCACGGTCAGCATCGGCACGCGCGCATCGTCGTAGTCCGAGCGCATGAAGAGCGCCAGCGCCCAGAAATGCGGCGGCGTCCACATGAAGGTCAGGCAGAACATCAGCACGGCCTCGACGCTGACCGATCCGGTCGCGGCGGCCCAGCCGATCATCGGGGGGAAGGCGCCGGCGGCGCCGCCGATGACGATGTTCTGCGGCGTCGAGCGCTTCAGCCACATGGTGTAGATCACCACGTAGAAGAAGATGGTGAAGGCCAGCAGCCCGCCCGCCAGCGCGTTGGTGGCAAGGGCGAGGAAGACGCAGGAGAAGCCCGAGAGCGCGAGGCCGAGGGCCAGCGCCTCGCCCGGCTGCACGCGGCCCGAGGGGATCGGGCGCTTGGCGGTGCGCTTCATCACCGCGTCGATGTCGGCGTCCCACCACATGTTCAGCGCGCCCGAGGCGCCGCCGCCCACGGCGATGAAGAGGATCGCGCAGAAGCCGACGAAGGGGTGAACCGGGACCGGCGCGGCCAGCAGGCCGACGAAGGCGGTGAAGACCACCAGGGTCATGACGCGCGGCTTGAGCAGGGCGAAATAGTCGCCGAACTGCGCGTCGTACTCGGACGCGCGGGCCGTCTGTGCTGCCGTGTTGGTGGTGAGGTCGCTCATTGGGGTCTCGATTCAGGTCCTGGCGACGCGCCCTCCTCCTCGGGGCGCGCCGCCGTGTTGCAAGAAGTTAGGACGCGGCCAGGAACTGGCGCACGTCGACGTAGCCGCCGTCGTTCTGCGAGGCGGCGAGCCAGGCGTCATAGGCCTCCTGGCTGACCACCTTGACGGTGATCGGCATGTAGGCGTGGCTGATGCCGCAGAGTTCCGAGCACTGGCCGAAGAACACGCCCTCGCGCTCGGGCTTGAACCACAGCTCGGCGATGCGGCCCGGAACGGCGTCCTGCTTCACGCCGAAGGCCGGGATGGTCCAGGAGTGGATCACGTCGGCGCCGGTCACCTGCATCACGATGGTCTTGCCGACGGGCACGACCACGGCGGTGTCGGTGGCAAGCAGGAACTCGCTGTCGCTGTAGCCGGCCTCGTGCAACTGGGTCGACACGTCGGTGCTGAAGCGGTTCTCGCCGCCGGTCGCCGGGGCGCCGATCATGTAGCCCTCGTAGGCGAGGTCGGTGCCGACATATTCATAGCCCCAGTACCACTGGTAGCCGGTGACCTTGATCACCACGTCGCCCTCGGGGATCTCCTGCTGCTTGAACAGCACCGGCAGGGAGAAGGCGCCGATCACCACGAGGATCACGATCGGACCCAGCGTCCAGGCGATCTCGAGCGGCGAGTTGTGGGTGAAGCTCTTCGGGGTCGGGTTGGACTTCCTGTTGAAGCGCAGCACGGCATAGGCCAGCAGCGCGATAACGAAGATGCAGATCGCGGTGATGATGACGAGCAGCATCCCGTCCAGCCATTGAAGGTCGCGCGCGAGCTCGGTCGAGGCGGGCTGGAAGCCCGTGCCGCCTGCGTGCGGGTGGCCCACCAGCTCCAGCGAGTCCTGCGCCAGGGCCGGGACGGCAAGGGCTGCCGTCAGTGCGCCGGTGGCGAGGCCCGTCAGCTTCGATAGTTTACGCATGTATCACCTGATCCGGTTGTCATTCTTCTCTGCGGACAGGAGGATTCACCCCCGAGCCGCCGCCCGAAGAGCCTCCTCCCTGTTGTTGTGGACTTTAAAAAGCACATTGCGCCCATCAAATAAAGATGAACGCTTGCGGCAAAAGCGCACTTTTTTGATCCAGATCAAAACTAAGAGGATGACCACATGAGCGAAAGCCCTTTCCGGCCCTTTGAAACGGCCCTCGATCTGGAGCGCACACTGGGGCAACTGCGTAACGCTGTCGCGGGGGCGGATGACGGCGAGCTCTTCCTCGAAAGACGCCGCGGCGAGGCTCTGGTACTGGACGACGGCCGAATCAGGACCGCCAGCTATGACGCCTCCGAGGGGTTCGGCCTGCGCGCGGTGCGCGGCGAGGTGGCGGGCTACGCCCATTCCACCGAGATCTCCGAACAGGCCATCGCGCGTGCGGTCGAGACCACCCGGCTGGCGGTCGGCGACGGCGGCGGCGTGCTCGCCCCGCCGCCCGCGGGCACCAACCGCAGGCTCTACACCGACGCCGACCCGATCGCCGGGCACAGCTTCCCGGTGAAGCTCGAGACGCTGCGCGAGATCGACGCCTTTGCCCGCGACCTCGACCCGCGCGTGGTTCAGGTAACCGCGACCATCGCCGCCTCCTGCCAGGAGGTCGCGATCCTGCGCCCCGAGGGCGGGCTGGTCACCGACGTGCGCCCGATGACCCGCGTCACCGTGTCCGTCATCGTCGAGGAGAACGGCCTGCGCGAGCAGGGCGCGGCCTCGGGCGGCGGGCGCTACCTGCTCGACGGGCTGCTCGAGCCCGCCTCGTGGCAGGCGAAGGCGCGCGAGGCGCTGCGCATCGCGCTGGTCAACCTGCGCGCCGAGGACGCGCCCGCCGGGGTCATGGACATCGTGCTCGGGCCGGGCTGGCCGGGCATCCTGCTGCACGAGGCGGTGGGTCACGGGCTCGAGGGCGATTTCAACCGCAAGGGCAGCTCGGCCTTTGCCGGGCTCATGGGCCAGCGCGTCGCCGCGCCCGGGGTCACCGTGGTCGATGACGGCACCCTGCCGGACCGGCGCGGCTCGATCTCGGTCGACGACGAGGGCACGCCCTCGGCGCGCAACGTGCTGATCGAGGACGGCATCCTCGTGGGCTACATGCAGGACCGCCAGAACGCCCGGCTGATGGGCGTCGAGGCCACCGGCAACGGCCGCCGCGAGAGCTATGCCCACGCGCCGATGCCGCGGATGACCAACACCATCATGCTGGGCGGCGATGCCGACCCCGCTGACATCGTGGCGGATCTCAAGGACGGGATCTGGGCCGTCGGCTTCGGCGGCGGGCAGGTGGACATCACCAACGGCAAGTTCGTCTTCTCCTGCACCGAGGCCTACCGGGTGAAGAACGGCAAGGTCGGCGCGCCGGTGAAGGGCGCGACGCTGATCGGCGACGGCGCCACGGCGCTGCAGCACGTGCGGGCGCTCGGCAACGACATGGCGCTCGACCCGGGCATGGGCAACTGCGGCAAGCAGGGCCAATGGGTGCCGGTGGGCGTGGGCCAGCCGACGGTGATGATCGGCGGGCTTACGGTCGGCGGCGCGGGCAGCTGATCGGGCGGTCGCCAAAGTAGCGAGGGGCGATGCCTCTCGCGCCCGAGGCGGGGCACTTGAAGAGGCGAGGGGCTCTGCCCCTCGCGCTCCCCGGCGTATTTGGAAAGAGAAGAAGGGGCGGGCGGTTTTCGGGCGGCGCGGCTTTCGGCTTCCGGGGCTTCATTCTTGCTTAACCAGTCATCGGCTAGAGAGGATCCCGCAAGAGACGGGGTCAGGATGACCGGGCACACACAGACTTCCAACCACCCCCCACTCCCACCCACCACGGAAGCCGACCGGCTGGCTTGGCTCCGTCTCTTGCGCTCACGCCGGGTGGGGCCGACGACCTTCTGGCGGCTCCTGGCCGAGCATGGCTCCGCCGCCGCCGGGCTGGACGCGCTGCCCGCGGTGGCCGCCGGGGCCGGGGTCGAGGATTATCGCATCTGTCCCGAGGGCGTGGTGCAGGCCGAGCTTGCGGCCGGCGCCCGCGCCGGCGCGACTTTGGTGTTTCGCGGCGCTCCCGGCTACCCGCCCGGGCTTGCCGAGATGGAGGATGCGCCGCCGCTGCTCTGGGTGATCGGGCAGGGCGCGCTGCTGCACCGCCCCGCCGTGGCCCTGGTGGGCGCGCGCAATGCCTCCTCGCTCGGCGCGCGCACCGCGCGGTTGCTGGCGCGGGGGCTGGCCGAGGCTGGCTGGCTGGTGGTTTCGGGCCTCGCGCGCGGCATCGACGCCGAGGCGCATCGCGCGGCGCTCGCGGGCGGCGAGGCGGGCGGCACCGCGGCGGTCATGGCCGGCGGGGTCGACGTGATCTATCCGCAGGAGAATGCGCTGCTGGCGGCCGAGATCCGGGACCGCGGCGTGCTCCTGTCCGAGCAGCCCCCGGGGATGCAGCCGCAGGCGCGGCATTTCCCGACCCGCAACCGCATCGTCTCGGGCATGGCGCAGGGCGTGGTGGTGGTCGAGGCGGCGGTGAAATCCGGCTCGCTGATCACCGCGCGCTGCGCGCTCGACCAGGGGCGCGAGGTGATGGCGGTGCCCGGCCATCCGCTCGACGGGCGCGCGGGCGGGTGCAACCTGCTGCTGCGCGACGGGGCAAGGCTGGTGCGCAATGCCGAGGACGTGATCGAGGCGCTGGCGCGGCCCGAGCCCGCACGCCCGGAGCCCGCCGTCGCGGTGCCGGAAGCGCCGGGCCGGGCCGTGCAGGTGCCGCCGCCACCGCCCGAGCGCCGCAGCCGTGCCGAGACCCGCGCGCTGCACCAGCGCATCCTCGACCGGCTCGGCCCGGTGCCGGTGCCCGAGGACCAGGTGATCCGCGATCTTGGCGGGCAGGTCGCGCAGATCGCCCCGGCGCTCACCGATCTCGAACTCGAGGGGCGGCTCGAACGCCGCCCCGGTGGATTGCTGAGCCGGCTCTCCTGAGCCTCCGAAACGGCCCGGAATCGCGGCAATTCGCCTGTGCTGCCTGGGGTCCGCCGCCGGGCCGCATTGACATTTCCCCCTTGCGTCCCACATCTTGCGCCGCCATAGCGGCAGGCAAGCCGTTTTGAGCACAGCGTTGCAATGAGGTCTCATTAATGCCCGTCGTCGTCGTCGAATCCCCGGCCAAAGCCAAGACAATCAACAAGTATCTGGGATCCGACTACACGGTGCTCGCCTCCTACGGCCACGTCCGGGACCTGCCGGCGAAGGACGGGTCGGTCGACACCGACAACGATTTCGACATGACCTGGGAGATCGGCGCCGACTCGCGCAAGCATGTCTCGGCCATCGCCGAGGCGCTCAAGAATGACAACGCGCTCATTCTCGCGACCGACCCTGATCGCGAGGGAGAGGCGATCTCGTGGCACCTGAAGGAGGCGCTGACCAAGCGCCGCTCGATCCGCAAGGACACTGCGGTGAGCCGGGTCACCTTCAACGCGATCACCAAGGCCGCCGTCACCGAGGCGATGCAGAACCCGCGCGAGATCGACGCGCCGCTGGTCGAGGCCTACCTCGCCCGCCGCGCGCTCGACTACCTCGTCGGCTTCAACCTCTCGCCGGTGCTCTGGCGGAAGCTGCCGGGCGCGCGCTCGGCGGGCCGGGTGCAGTCGGTCTGCCTGCGGCTCATCGTCGAGCGCGAGATGGAGATCGAGGCCTTCAATCCCCGCGAATACTGGCAGGTCAAGGCGCTGCTGACGACGCCGCGCGGGCAGGAGTTCGAGGCGCGGCTGACCACGCTCGCAGGCCGCAAGCTCGACCGCTACGATCTCGAGAACGCCACCCAGACCGAGATGGCGGTGCAGGCCGTCGCCAAGCGCGCGCTGAAGATCCTCTCGGTCGAGGCGCGGCCCAGCACCCGCAACCCCTCGGCCCCGTTCATGACCTCGACCCTGCAGCAGGAGGCGAGCCGCAAGTTCGGCATGGGCGCGCGCGCCTGCATGAACGCGGCGCAGCGGCTCTACGAGGCGGGGCACATCACCTACATGCGGACCGACGGCATCGACATGGCCCCCGAGGCGGTGACCGCGTGCCGCGAGGCCATCGCCGACCGTTTCGGCAAGCAATACGTGCCGGGCAGCCCGCGCATCTACAAGAACAAGGCCAAGAACGCGCAGGAAGCGCACGAGTGCATCCGCCCGACCGACATGACCAAGGACGCCGAGGCGCTGAAGCTGCGCGAGGATGACCAGCGCAAGCTCTACGACCTGATCTGGAAGCGCACGCTGGCCTGCCAGATGGAGGCGGCGCGGCTCGAGCGCACCACGGTCGAGATCGGCTCGGACGACCAGCAGGTCGGGCTGCGCGCCACCGGCCAAGTGGTGATCTTCGACGGCTTCCTGAAGATCTACGAAGAGGGCCGCGACGACGTCGAGGGCGAAGACGACAAGCGCCTGCCGCAGATCATGCAGGGCGAGAACGCCGCCTTTGCCAAGTCGGGCCTCAGGGCGCAGCACGAGAAGGCCGCCGAGCGCGCGACGCCAGCCTCGGGCATCTCGTCGATCCTGTCGGACAACAATGCCGTGCTCGGCACGCAGAGCTTCACCCAGCCGCCGCCGCGCTACACCGAGGCGACGCTGGTCAAGCGCATGGAAGAGCTCGGCATCGGGCGCCCTTCGACCTATGCCTCGGTGATCACCACGATCCAGGACCGCGAATACGTCAAGAAGGAGCAGAACCGCCTCATCCCCGAGGACAAGGGCCGGATCGTCACGATCTTCCTGCTCAACTTCTTCCGCAAGTACGTGGGCTACGAGTTCACTGCCGAGCTCGAGAACGAGCTCGACGAGGTCTCGGCCGGCGAGATGGACTGGAAGTCGGTGCTTGCCAAGTTCTGGCGCGATTTCTCGGCGGCGATCTCGGAGACCTCCGAGCTGCGCATCTCCGAGGTGCTCGACGTGCTCGACGAGGCGCTGGCGCCGCAGCTCTACCCGCCGCGCGAGGACGGCTCCGACCCGCGCATCTGCCCCAAGTGCGGCAACGGCCAACTGCACCTGAAGACCTCGCGCACCGGCGGCTTCGTCGGATGCGGCAACTACCCCGAGTGCACCTACACCCGCCCGATCGCGGGCGAAGGGGCCGAGGGTGACGAGCGGCTGCTCGGCGAGGATCAGGGCGACGAGATCTGGCTCAAGGCCGGGCGCTTCGGCCCCTACGTGCAGCGCGGCGAGCCGACGGCCGAGAACAAGAAGCCGCCGCGGGCCTCGCTGCCGCGCGGCTGGTCGAAGGACGACCTGACGTTGGAGAAGGCGCTGGTGCTGCTGTCGCTGCCGCGGCAGATCGGCGAGCACCCCGAGGGCGGCGCGGTCTCGGCCAACTTCGGGCGCTTCGGCCCCTATATCATGCACCAGTTGCCCGACGACGCGAAGCCGACCTACGTGAACCTCAAGGATCCGGCCGAGGTCTTCGAGATCGGCATGAACCGCGCGGTCGAGATGCTGGCCGAGAAGCGCGCGAACCCCGGCGGGCGCGGCCGTGCCGCGGCCAAGGCGCTGAAGGAGGTCGGTGATCACCCCGAGGGCGGCGCGATCGCCATCTTCGACGGGCGCTACGGGCCTTACGTCAAGTGGGAGAAGGTGAACGCCACCCTGCCCAAGGACACGGATCCGGAAAGCGTCACGCTCGAGCAGGCGCTGGCGCTGATCGCCGAGAAGTCCGCCAAGTCGGGCGCCAAGAAGAAGGCAGCCCCGAAAAAGGCGGCGGCCAAGGCGAGCACCACCAAGAAGACCGCTGCCAAGAAGGCACCGGCGAAGAAGAGCGCGGCGAAGTCGGACGAGTGAGAACGCCTCCCGCCTGAGCAGATGATCGGCCCGCGCCCTTGCTGGCGCGGGCCTTTTCATGTCCGGCGGCGTGTTAGCGCTGCCTGTCGCCAAAGGGTCCCGTACAAGAAAAAAGGGTTGCCCTTCGTCCTGTTTACCGGGAATGCTGCGCCGCGGCGCCACGTCGCTGCGCTTGCGAAAGTGACTTGGCGCGAACCCCGCATCCGGCGGGGGAGGCTTCGTTGACTCTGCTTCATGCGCGGGTGACAAGTCTCGCAGGCTCTTTCTTTCGGGAGGACGACATGAAGAAAGTTTACGGCTCCGCCGCCGAGGCGCTGGACGGGCTGCTCTTCGACGGGATGACCATCGCGGCGGGCGGTTTCGGCCTCTGCGGCATCCCCGAGCTGCTGATCGACGCGCTGGTGGAGAGCGGCGTCAAGGATCTGACCATCGCGTCGAACAACTGCGGCGTCGACGGCTTCGGCCTCGGCAAGCTGCTCGACACCAAGCAGATCAAGAAGATGATGAGCTCCTACGTGGGCGAGAACGCCGAGTTCATGCGCCAGTACCTGTCTGGCGAGCTCGAGCTCGAGTTCAACCCGCAGGGCACGCTGGCCGAGCGCATGCGCGCCGGCGGCGCGGGCATCCCGGGCTTCTACACCAAGACCGGCGTCGGCACGGTGGTGGCCGAGGGCAAGGAGACAAAGGTCTTCAACGGCCAGGAATACGTGCTCGAAGAGGGCATCTTCGCCGACCTCAGCATCGTCAAGGCCTGGAAGGCCGACACCACGGGCAACTGCGTGTTCCGCAAGACGGCGCGCAACTTCAACCCGCCGGCTGCCATGTGCGGCAAGGTCTGCGTGATGGAAGTCGAGGAGATCGTGCAGCCGGGCGAGCTTGACCCGGATCACATCCATCTGCCGGGCATCTTCGTGCATCGCATCATCAAGGGCGAGCACGAGAAGCGGATCGAACAGCGCACCGTGCGCAAGCGGGAGGAAGCCTGATGCCTTGGGATCGCAACCAGATGGCCGCGCGCGCGGCCGAGGAACTCGAAGACGGCATGTACGTGAACCTCGGGATTGGCATCCCGACGCTGGTCGCCAACTACGTCGGCGACAAGGAGATCACGCTGCAGTCCGAGAACGGCATGCTGGGCATGGGCCCGTTCCCCTTCGAGGGTGACGAGGATCCGGACCTCATCAACGCCGGCAAGCAGACCATCACCGAGCTGCCCAAGACGTCGTATTTCGACAGCTCCATGTCCTTCGCGATGATCCGCGGCGGCAAGATCGCGGCGGCGATCCTCGGCGCCATGGAAGTGGCCGAGAACGGCGACCTCGCGAACTGGATGATCCCGGGCAAGCTGGTCAAGGGCATGGGCGGCGCCATGGACCTCGTGGCGGGCGTCGGCCGCGTCATCGTGGTCATGGACCACACCAACAAGCACGGCGAGAGCAAGGTGCTGAAGGAATGCACCCTGCCGCTGACCGGCAAGGGCGTGGTCGACCGGATCATCACCAACCTCGGCGTGCTGGACGTCGTCGAGGGCGGGCTGAAGATCGTCGAGACCGCCGAGGGCGTGACCGAGGACGAGCTGCGCGCGGCGACCGAGGCGACCATCGTCAACTGACGCCTTCACCGCTTGCGTGAAGATGGAAACGCGGCCCCCTCATGGGGCCGCGTTTTGCTTTTGGGGGGAGGGGATGGGGGGCCGGGTTGCGGAATCGGCATGGAAACCGGCAGGAAAAAAGGGCGGGCTCTGGTGAGCCCGCCCCACGCATTGCGCCGGAAACATGGGAGGAGAGGAGAGGCGCAACGGTGTTTCGCCCCGGGAGACGGGGGCGAAACCGGACTTACTTCGCGGCGGCCGCGGTGGTCTTCTTGGCGGCGGCGGTCATCTCGTCGGTCGCCTTCTTGACGGCGGCGGAGGCGTCTTCGGTGAAGTCCTTGCCTGCGGCCATCATCAGCTCGACGGTGTCCATCTGCACCTTCTTCGCGATCTCTGCGAAGGCGGCCATGTTCTCGGCGGCGACTTCGGCCTGTGCGGAGGCGAAATCGGTCATCGCCTTGGCGTAATCCGCCGGCTCTTTCTTGACCTTGGACATGTCGGAGAGCTTCGAGAGCGTTTCCTTGGTCCACTTGGCCGAGATCTCGGTGGATTTTTCAGCCGCTTCGAGCGCAACCGCCGAGAGCTTCTCGTTCAGGGTTGCGGAAGTCTTGAAGGCTTCGTCCATGGCCTTGGTGTCCACGGGGAACGCGCCCATCATGTCCTTCATCATGGCGGTGAAGTCTTGAGTCTTAGCCATCCTTAAATTCCCGTATTCAGCCTGGCGGGCCCACCCCGCGCTTTGTCTATCGGCTGACTTCAATATGAATGCTGCAGTGCAGCATTTCAAGAATTTTCGCCGCAATGCAGCAAAAATCGTGCAAGTCGCTGAATTGACGCAAGGTTACGCAGCCTTCACCCGCACGTATTTTCCCGGGGCGGGGCCAAGCGACCGGTGCGCCGAATCGCCGGGGATGCGGGCCGGCACCAGTTTGCCCGACCGCTTGCGCAGCCACTCCTCCCAGAGCGGCCACCAGGACAGCTTGTCGTGGAAGGTGGCACCTGCCTGCCAGTCCTCGGCCGGCAGCTTGAGGTCCGGGTTCACGTAATGGCCGTACTTGTTCTTGTTCGGCGGGTTCACGATGCCGGCGATGTGGCCCGATTCCGAGAGCACGAAGGTCTTCGAGCGCGAGCCCATCTTCTGCACGCCGCGGTAGCAGTCCTTCCAGGCGGCGATGTGGTCGCCCTCGGCGGCGATCGAGATCAGCGGCACGTCCACGTCCCGGATGTCGAGCTTCAGCCCCTGCATCTCGAACTCCCCGCGCGAGAAGAGGTTCTGCTGGCAGAGCCCGCGCAGGTACTCGATGGTCATCTTCCCCGGCAGGTTGGCGCCGTCGCCGTTCCAGTAGAGCAGGTCGAAGGCCGGCGGCGTCTCGCCCATCATGTAGCTGCGGATGGCGGGGGTGTAGATCAGGTCCGTGGAGCGCAGGAACGAGAAGGTGCGCGACATGATGAAGCTCTTGAGGATGCCGCTGGCATTGATCTCGGCCTCGATCCCGTCGACGAAATCGTCCTGCAGGAACGGCGTGAACTCGCCCTGGTCGGAGAAATCGGTGAGCGTGGTGAAGAAAGTCGCGGACTTGACCGAGCTGTCGCCGCGCTGCTTCAGAAGCGACAGGGTCAGCGCCAGCGTCGTCCCGGCGATGCAGTAGCCGACCGCGTTGACCTGCTCGGTGCCGCAGATCTCGCGCGCGACCCGGATGGCGGCGAGATAGCCGTCCTCGATGTAATCCTCGAGCCCGACGTCGGCGTAGCTCTCGTCGGCGTTGACCCAGCTCACGACGTAGAGCGTGTAGCCCTGGTCGACGATGTAGCGGATCAGGCTGTTCTGCGGCTTGAGGTCGAGGATGTAGTACTTGTTGATCCACGGCGGAAAGAGCACGATCGGCGTCTCGCGCACCTTCTCGGTGGTGGGCTTGTACTGGATCAGCTCCATCATCCGGTTGCGGAACACGACCTCGCCCTCGGCGGTGGCGATGTTCCCGCCCAGCTGGAAGGCCTTTTCGTCGGCGAGCCGCACGACCAGCTCGCCGTTGTTCGCCTCGAGGTCGGCGACGAGGTTCTCCATCCCCTTCACCAGGCTCTCGCCCTCGGTCTCCAGCGCCTTCTGCAGCGCGTCGGGGTTGGTGGCGAAGAAGTTGGTCGGCGCCATCATGTCGACGATCTGGCGCGCGAAGTAGCGCAGGCGCTTCTTTTCCTTGGGGTCGAGGTCGGCGATCTCGTCCACCGAGCGGTGAATCGCCTCGGAGGTAATGAGATACTGCTGCTTGATGAAGTTGAAGTAGGGGTGGCTGTCCCAGAGCGGGTTGGTGAATCGCTTGTCCTTCGGACCGGTGTCCGCGGGCGGGGCGAGCTGCCCTCCGGCCAGCGCGGCCTGCGCCTCGAGGTAGTGACTCAGCGCCTTGCCCCAGTAGGACACCTGCTGCTCGAACACCTTGGCGGGATTCTGCATCCACTCCTGCCAGTAGGCCTGCGCGGCCTTGCCGTAAAGCAGGGGATCGGGCCCGTTCAAAGCAGGATTGATGGGCTTACGTCGCGAAATTGCTTCCATAAGACGTTGAGAAAGGGCTTCGATCTTCTCAATATTTGCTTCGAGTCGTGCGCGGTCAGACGTGAGGTCCGTGCCCGGAGTAGTTGTCATAAGGTCGAATCCCCCCTACTTTCGGCATGTTGCAGAATAACGGCGGCAGGGCGGGGGGCAAAGCGGCGAATTGGTCCGGTCCCCGGATCGGCGGCGATGCGTGACGGGAGGCACGCAGGCGCCGGGTGCCGTGAGCGACCGCATCTTTGGAGTAACGCGCATGCGTCAAATGGCGACCTACGATCTGATGGAGACCTTCCGGAACACCAACCAGTGGCTCGGGGCCACGGCGCGGACCATGGCCTCCTACCCGGCCTTCGCGGCGATCCCGAACCCGATGATCGGCTGGATGGCGGCCTGGGGCGAGGTGACCGAGCGCACCTTCGAGCGCATGGTGGTCAAGCCCGACTGGGGCATCCGCACCGTGACCTGCAACGACGGCCGCGACCACGTGGTCGAGCCCACCACCGTGGTCGAGAAGCCCTTCGGCGATCTCGTGCATTTCGAGGTGGTCGGCCGCCCGCCCAAGGCGCGCAAGGTGCTGCTGGTCGCGCCCATGTCGGGCCATTACGCGACGCTGCTGCGCTCCACCGCCGTCTCGCTGCTGCCCGACTGCGAGCTCTATGTCACCGACTGGCGCAACGCCCGCGACATTCCCGTGTCGGACGGCAAGTTCGACATCGAGGACTACACGCTCTACCTCATGGACTTCATGCGCGCGCTCGGGCCCGACACCAACGTGATCGCGGTCTGCCAGCCGGCGCCGCTGACGCTGGCCGCCACCGCCTACCTCGCCGAGCTCGAGCCCGGGGCGCAGCCGCGCACGCTGACGCTCATCGGCGGGCCGATCGACCCGAATGCGACCCCCACCGATGTCACCGACTTCGGCCACCGGGTGACCATGGGCCAGCTCGAGGAGACGATGATCCAGCGCGTCGGCTACAAGTACGCGGGCGTCGGGCGGCCGGTCTACCCGGGGCTGCTGCAGCTCGCCTCCTTCATGTCGATGAACGCCGAGCGCCACTCCAAGGCCTTCTCCGAGCAGATCCTGCGGGTCTGCCGGGGCGAGGCCTCGGATTACGACGCGCACAACCGTTTCTACGACGAGTATCTCGCGGTGATGGACATGACCGCCGAGTTCTACCTCTCGACCGTCGAGCGCATCTTCAAGAACGGCGAGATCGCCTCGAACAGCTTCGTGGTGAACGGGCACAAGGTCGACATCGGCAAGATCACCGACGTGGCGGTGATGACCGTCGAGGGTGCGAACGACGACATCTCGGCGCCGGGCCAGTGCGTCGCCGCGCTCGATCTCTGCACCGGGCTGCCGGACGGCAAGAAGCTGCAGCACCTCGAGCCGGGCGCGGGCCATTACGGCATCTTCGCCGGGCGCAGCTGGCGCAACAACATCCGCCCGCTGGTGCTGGACTTCATCGACCGCAACTCGGACGCGCCGCGCAAGGCGGCCAACAGCAACGCGGCCTGAGGCGGCGGGGAAGGGGGGCGCTGCCCCCCTCTTGGCCTCGCGGCCAATTCACCCCCCGGCGTATTTTCAAAGAGAAGAAGCGCGGCGGGCCGGAAGGCGCCGCCGCTCCTTGCTCAGAGCCCGTCGTAGGCGCAGAGCGCGTGCACCTGCACGCCGAGCGCCTCGAGCCGCCTGCGCCCGCCGAGATCCGGCAGGTCGATGATGAAGGCGGCGCCGACCACCGTGCCGCCGAGCCGTTCGACCAGCGCCACCGCCGCCTCGGCGGTGCCGCCCGTGGCGATGAGGTCATCCACCAGCAGCACCCGGTCGCCGGGGGTGATGGCGTGCTCGGAAAGCTCGACCGTCGCCTCGCCGTATTCCAGCGCGTAGCTCTGCGCGATCACCGGCGGCGGCAGCTTGCCCGCCTTGCGCAGCGCCGCGAACCCGGCCGAGAGCTGGTGCGCCACGGCGCCGCCGAGCAGGAAGCCGCGCGCCTCGGGGCCGACCACCTTGTCGATCTTCTGGCCGGTGAAGGGCAGGGTCAGCTGGTCGATGGCGAGGCGGAAGCCCTGCGGATCGGCGCAGAGCGGCGTCACGTCGCGGAAGAGGATGCCCGCGTGCGGATAGTCGGGGATCGTGCGGATGTAGTCGGCAATGGTCTTGGGAGGCTTCATGAGGGCTTTCCTGTCGGGGCGGCGCGCCGGTCTCGGTCTTGGGTCTGGCTTCGCGGGCCGGGGTCAGGCGGCGCGGCGCAGCGTGGCGGTGAGGGCGCCCATGGCGATCAGCGCCGCGCCGCCGGCGCGGGTGAGCCAGGTGAGCACCGCGGGGCGGCCGATCAGGCTGCGCAGCCGGTCCGCGGCCAGCGCATAGGCCAGCACGTTGAGCGCCGCAAGCGTGACGAAGGTGGTGACCAGCAGCGCGAACTGCGGCAGCAGCGGCGCGCCCGTGTCGACGAACTGCGGCACGAAGGCGATGAAGAAGGCGATGCTCTTGGGGTTGAGCGCGGTGACCGCCGCGGCATGGGCGAAGATGCCGCGGGCGCTGACGTCGGCGCGGGGTACGGCGAGGCCGGCGCCGGGCGCGGAGCGCAGCAGCTTCACCCCCATCCACACGAGGTAGAGCGCGCCGATCCACTTCAGCAGGGTGAAGGCGGTGGCCGAGGCCAGCACCAGCGCGCCGAGCCCGGCCAGCGACAGGCTCATCGCGGTGAAATCCCCCAGCGCCACGCCCGCCGCCGAGGCGAGCGCCACCGAGCGCCCCTTCGAGAGGGCGTAGGACAGCACCAGAAGCACCGTCGGTCCGGGGATCAGCAGCAGGGCAATCGAGGCGGCGACGAAGGTCAGCCAGAGGTCGAGGGGCATGTCGGGGTCCTGTCCAGTGTGCCGCGCATTGTGCGGCGCAGTCTGGCGCGGCGGCGGCAAGGCCGCAATGGGGCTGGGCTGCATTTCTTGGGTGTGCTTGTAGGTCGAAGACTCGTTAAAGTTGAAAATTTTGCCGTTTCATGATAGACTGTACGGATTGAACGAAGGTTTTCCGGATTCCTGTAGCCGTATTGGAGCAATCCCATGAAACCCGTTTTCATTTTCCTGTTGTCCCTCTTCCTCGCGTCCCCGGCGCTTGCCGACGATCCTCCCAAGTGCCCCGACACGCATTACCCCTGCGGCGGCAACATCTGCTGCTCGCGCTAGGAGAGCGTCATGATCCGCAAGATCGCGATGATCGCGGGCACGGTTCTCGTGCTCGGGATCGTGTATTTCTTCGTCAGCGACATCACCCGCAAGGACGTGATCGCCGCCAACCGCTTCAGCTATGAAAGCGCGACCGAGCCCCTGCGGGCGGGCGACATCGTGGTGCTGGGGGACGGCGGCACCGTCTCGAAGCTCTGCGACGCGGTGGTGACCCACCCCGCCGAGCCCGAGCCGCGCGCGGCGGTCTATTACAACCGCTCCTCGCGCATCCTGCAGGAGTTCGTCGACGTCGGCCACGGGCTCGGCTTCTTTCCGGACCGCAACCCGCTGGCCGTGCACGGCAGCATTCCCTTCCTCGGCGACAGCGAGACGCTCGACGGGGTGACCTACGAATACGCCAATGCCGCGCAGTGCGAATGCGCCATCGTGCGCAGCCTCGCGCAGGGCGAGCGGGTCTGCACGGTCAATGCCTCGCTCATCGAGACCGGCGAGGTGCTGGTGGGCGAGGGCGGCAAGCTGCTGTCGCGGCCCATCCATGACCGCACCGTGGCGGTGACCCTGCGCCGGCACGTCGTCTTCATGCCGCAGGAGACCTTCGACGGCTGCGGCGTCGATCTCGGCTCGGCGCTGGTCACCCAGCAGATGCTCTGCGATGCCGATCCGCGCCTGCCGCTGGACGTGCGGCTGCGGCGCAGCTGGAACCTCATCGACCGCGAACCGCTGCCGGGGCTGATCGACGCGAGCGCCCCGGGCGGCGGCTGAGGCTCAGGCGCCCAGCACCCGGCCCGCCACGGCGCCGAGCCGCGCTATGAGATCGGGGTCGCGCGCCGAGGGCGCGGTGATGATCGCGTGCTCGAGCGCGCGGTCGCAGCCGTGCGGGCAGGGTGCGCGCGTCGCCCCGAGCAGCGCCGGCAGCCGCGAGACCAGCGCCCGCGCCTTTTCCGCGTTGCCCTGCAGCACCTTGACGATGTCCGACACCTCGACCGCGCCATGCTCGGGGTGCCAGCAGTCGTAATCGGTGACCATGGCGACCGAGGCGTAGCAGAGCTCGGCCTCGCGGGCGAGCTTGGCCTCGGGCATGTTGGTCATGCCGATCACGTCCGCGCCCCAGCTCTCGCGGTACATGCGCGATTCCGCGAGGGTCGAGAACTGCGGTCCCTCCATCGCGAGGTAGGTGCCGCCGTCGTGCACGGTGATCCCCGCGTCCCGCGCCGCGTTGCGCGCATGGGCGCCGAGCCGCGGGCAGGTGGGATGGGCGAGCGAGACATGCGCCACGCAGCCGGTGCCGAAGAAGCTCTTTTCCCGGGCGAAGGTGCGGTCGATGAACTGGTCGACGATGACGAAATCGCCCGGCGCCATCTCCTCGCGGAACGAGCCGCAGGCCGAGACCGAGATCACGTCGGTCACCCCGAGCCGCTTCAGCGCGTCGATGTTGGCACGGTAGGGCACCGAGGAGGGCGAGAGACGGTGGCCGCGCCCGTGCCGCGGCAGGAAGGCCATCCGCACCCCGCCGAGCGTGCCGGTGAGCACCTGGTCCGAGGGTGCGCCCCAGGGTGTCTCAACCGTGATCCACTTGCGTCCCTCGAGCGTGTCGAGGTCGTAGACCCCCGATCCGCCGATCACCCCGATCATCGTGTCCGTCATGCGCGGTCTCCTTTGGCGCGCAGCCTGCCCCGGCGCGGCGGCGAAGGGAAGGGGGCGGCGCAGACCCGCGGCGGCCGGTTTCGCGGGCGCATCGCCTCGCGCAACAGCCATGGGCGCGCCGGATCTGCCGATTTCCTGCGCGGGCGGGTAGCGCTCGCGGCGCTCCTGCCTTATGGGCAAGGGCGCGCGCAAACCGACAGATTGGAACAGCTCCCCATGGCCAAGGCCCTCCTGGCGCGATACGCCAGCCGCATCCAGAAACCCGACCTGAGCCTGTCGCCGACGGCGCGGCTCACCCCCGCCCAGATCCGCACCGACGTGCTGTCGGGGCTCACCGTGGCGCTCGCGCTGGTGCCCGAGGCGGTGGCCTTCGCCTTCGTTGCCGGGGTGCACCCGCTGATCGGGCTCTATGCCGCCTTCCTCGTCGGGCTGATCACCGCGGTGATCGGCGGGCGGCCGGGGATGATCTCGGGCGCGACGGGCGCGCTGGCGGTGGTCATGGTGGCGCTGGTGGCGGATCATGGCGTCGAGTACCTCTTCGCCACGGTGGTGCTGATGGGCCTCCTGCAGATCTTCGCCGGGGTCATGCACTGGGGCAAGTTCATCCGGCTGGTGCCGCACCCGGTGATGCTGGGCTTCGTCAACGGGCTCGCCATCGTGATCTTCATGGCGCAGCTGACGCAGTTCAAGGTGCCCGGCACGGCGGTGCCCGGCGTTACGCCCGGCGAATGGCTCTCGGGGCTGCAGCTTTGGATGATGCTGGCGCTGGTGGCGCTGACCATGGCGATCATCTGGCTGCTGCCCAAGGTGACGAAGGTGATCCCCGCGCCGCTCGCCGGCATCGCGGTGACCGCCGCCATCGTCATCGCCTTCGGCCTCGACGTGCCGCGGGTCGGCGACATGGCCTCGATCAAGGGCGCGTTCCCGGCCTTCCACATCCCGATGGTGCCGCTCAACCTCGAGACGCTGCAGATCATCCTGCCCTACGCGGTGATCCTCGCCGCCATCGGCCTGATCGAGAGCCTGCTGACGCTCAACCTCGTCGGCGAGATGACCGGCCAGCGCGGCGGCGCGAGCCAGGAATGCATCGCGCAGGGGACGGCCAACGTGGTCACCGGCTTCTTCGGCGGCATGGGCGGCTGCGCGATGATCGGCCAGTCGATGATCAACGTGAAGTCGGGCGGGCGCACCCGCATCGCCGGCATCGTCGCGGCGCTCTTCCTGCTGTCCTTCATCCTCTTCGCCTCGCCGCTGATCGAGCTCATCCCGCTCGCGGCGCTGGTCGGGGTGATGTTCATGGTGGTGATCGGCACCTTCGCCTGGAACAGCCTGCGCATCCTCGCCAAGGTGCCGCTGACCGATGCCTTCGTCATCGTGCTGGTGACCGTGGTGACGGTGTTCGAGGATCTGGCGGTGGCGGTGGTCGTCGGGGTGATCGTCTCGGCGCTGGCCTATGCCTGGAACAACGCCCGCCGCATCCACGCGCGCAGCTACGTCACGCCCGAGGGCGCCCGCGTCTACCAGATCCAGGGCCCGCTCTTCTTCGGCTCGACCGACGGCTTTGCCGAGATCTTCGACATCGAGGCGGACCCGAGGGCGGTGATCGTCGATTTCGCAGACAGCCGGGTGGTCGACCAGTCGGCGCTGCAGGCGATCGAGGCGCTGGCGGCGAAATACGAGGCGGCGGGCAAGCGGCTGCAGCTGCGCCACCTGTCGCGCGACTGCCACCGGCTGCTGACCAAGGCCGGTCACCTGATGATCGACAGCGACGACGACCCCGATTACGCGCTGGCGGCGGATTACCACGTGCGCACGGGCATTCTCGGCTCGCACTGATCCCGGCTGGCGGACAGGTCGAGGGCGTCGCGGCAACGCGGCGCCCTTTCTCGTTTGCGCAGATGGCTGGAGGGGGCCCGGCCCGGGGGCACCGGCTGCGCCATAAAGGCTTCGTTAACCATTCTTTCGCAAAGCTTCATGAAACATGAGGCCGGGTAATATTCTTCGCTTCCGGCCCGATCCGGCCCCGGCCCTGTGGCGACAGGTGCAGAGGCCGGTTCAACGCGCAGGTGCAGTTACCGAGGGACGTCGTAATTCGTGCAGGACCATATGCAGCCCCGCATCGGCAGGAAGACGGAGACACCCGGCGCAGCCGCGCCGGCAGGGCAGGACGCGCTCCGCGACCTGTGCGACGCCGTCGGGGCGGTGACCGGCGCCGAGGCCTGCTGCATCGTGGTCGCGCCCCCGCCGGGGCCGGAGAACCGGGGCGCCGGCGAGATCGCCTGTTCGGCGGAGGGGCGCGCCGCCCTCGAGATCACCGCCATGGCGCGGCAGGTCCTGTCCGGGCAGCGCGCCGCGCAGCCCGCTGTCGCGGCGGGGCGCATCGCGACGCTGCTCGTGCCCACGGGCGGCGGGCCGGGCGCCGCAGTCGTGGCGGCGGTCTTCCCGGCGGGCTCCGTCGGGCCCGGCCTCGAAGCCGTCCGCGGGCTCGTGACGCTCTTCCTGCGGGAAAGCGAGGCGCGGCGGCTGGCCGAGGGCGAGATCCGCGAGCTTCGGGCCGACTGCGCCGCGCTGCGGGTCCGGGCGGAGTCGGATGCGATGACCGGCATGAAGAACTCGAGCGCCTTCCACGACCACGCGGCGTCGCGGCTGGCGCAGGGCGGATACCACGCGCTGCTGCTCTTCGACATCGACCATTTCAAGCGGGTCAACGACCTTTACGGGCACAGTTTCGGCGACGACTACCTGCGCCGGATCGCGGTCACGATCCGCGACGCGATGCCGCCCGACGCGCTGACCGGGCGGATCGGCGGCGACGAGTTCGCCGCGCTGGTCAGGCTGCCGACGCGCTGGCGAGACTTCCTCGACGACCTGCTCGCGCGTTGCAGCAGCGCGGTGCAGCGCACCGCCGCGCTCATGGGCAAGCCCGAGCTCGGGCGGATCAGCGCGGGGATCAGCGTCCATCCCTGGCACGCGCGGGATTTCGACGATCTCTTCGACCTCGCCGATGCCGCGCTCTACGTCTCGAAGCGCGCCGGGCGGTCCACTGCGACGGTCTTCGATCCGGCCCGGCACGACCGGTTCAGCAAGCGCATCCTCGACGAACGCTTCTGGCGGGCGACGCGGCAGAACCGGATCGTGCCCTATTTCCAGCCGATCGTCGACCTGACCGACGGGCAGTGCTTCGGCTACGAGGTGCTGGCCCGCTGGATCGACGACAACGGCAGGGTGCTCAATCCCACCCAGTTCGAGCATGTCTTCGGCGACTACCGGCTGGCGGATTCGCTGACCCGGACGCTGCTCTCGGCCTCGCTCGACCTGCTGGCCGAGCGCATCGTCGCGGAGGGCGGGGCGGGGCCGGCGCTGTCGATCAACCTGACGGCCTTCGACCTCGTCAATCCCGAGTTCGTCTTCGACCTGCAGGCGGCGCTCTCGGACCGCGGGCTGGGCTGGTCCTCGCTGATCCTCGAGGTGACCGAGAAGGTCATCCTCGGCGACCGCAATGGGCAGATCTACCGCTCGCTCTCGGAGCTGCGCGCGCGCGGCGTGCGGCTG
Organism: Salipiger sp. H15; assembly: GCF_040409955.1. NCBI lineage: Bacteria > Pseudomonadati > Pseudomonadota > Alphaproteobacteria > Rhodobacterales > Roseobacteraceae > Salipiger > Salipiger bruguierae. The sequence continues at coordinate 510,813 of NZ_CP123384.1, read as the reverse complement.
GCCTTCGATGATTTCGGCACCGGCCATGGCGGGTTGCGGCACCTGCGCGACTGGCCGGTGGACATTCTCAAGATCGACCGCGGCTTTGTCGCGCACCTCGCGGGCAATGCCTCGGACAGCGTGATCGTCGAGGCCATCCTGAACATCGCGGCGCGCTGCGGCATGCGGGTGATCGCCGAGGGGGTCGAGACGCCCGAGCAGCTTGCCCTGCTGCAGGAGCTCGGCTGCCATTACGCGCAGGGCTATTTCTTCGACGGGCCGATGCCGCCGGTGGCATTGCCGGGCGCGCGGCGCCGCTACGACCTCGGGACCGGGGTCACGGCCTCGGCCCTGCGCCAAGGCTGAGAATGACGGCGTTGAGCAACTCCGCCAGCCGCACCGGCTTGCGCAGCAGCAGCCCGGGCACGCTGCGCCCCGCCTCGGTGGTCGGGGCGGCATAGCCCGACAGGTAGATCACCTTCAGCCCCGGGTGCCGCTCGCAGGCCAGCAGCGCAAGGTGGTACCCGTCGATGTGCCCGGGCAGCACGATGTCGGTCAGCAGCAGGTCGGGCGCCGGGCGCGCCGAGAGGCCGGCGAGCGCCTCCTCGGCGCTGACCGCAAGCGCGACCGCCGCGCCCGAGAGGCGCAGCGCATCGGCGATCGAATCCATGAACTGCGGGTCGTCCTCGACCACCAGCACCGACAGCCCGGCGAGATCAGGCAGGTTCGGCGCGCCGCGCGCTTCGCCGGTCTCGCCGGCGGCAGCGGGCAGGCTGAGCAGGATCACGGTGCCTTCGCCGGGCGTCGAGGTCAGCTCGAGCCGCCCGCCGGCGCGGCGCGCGAGGCTGTCCACCATCGCAAGGCCGAGGCCGGTGCCGCCGTCGTTCAGCCGGGTGGTGAAGAAGGGATCGCGCGCCCGGCGCAGCACCGCCTCGCTCATGCCCGGCCCGTCGTCGGCGACGCGCAGGGTGACATCCGGCCCGTCCTCGAGCGCGAGCGCGATATGGCCGCCGGTGGAGCGGGTCTCCGAGATCGCGTTGCGCGCGTTGAGGACGAGGTTGAGCACGGCGGCCTGCATCTCGCTCTCGGGCACGCGCACCGGCACGGGGCCGTCGCAGGCGGCAAGCTCGAGCCTGATGTTCGCCGGCAGGACCTGCCGGGCCAGCGCCGCGACCTCGGGCAGCAGCAGCGCAAGGTCCGACACGCCGGTCTCGTCGCCCGGCGTGCGGGCCAGCCCGAGCAGCCGGTCGATCATCGCCGAGCCGCGCCGGCTGGCCGCGCGGATCGCCTCCATCCGCGTCAGCGCCCGCGCGGCGTCGCCGGTCTTGAGCGCGGTGTCGGCGCTCAGCTGCACCACCCCCAGCACGTTCGCCATCTCGTGCGCGATGCCGCCCGACATCTGCGCCACCGCGTCGAGCCGCTCGCTCCGGCTGATGTTCTCGCGCAGGATCCAGCCCTGCGTCTCGTCGAAGACCGAAAGCACGGCGATCCCGGTGTCGGGCTGGCGGTGCAGGCAGAAGCGCAGCGCGTGCTCGTTGCCCTCGGGGTCGATCCAGCCGACGAAACGGTCGGCAGGTGCCTCCTCGGCAAAGAGCGCGCGGGCGGGGGTCTCGTCCGGGCCGAGCACCCGCCGGTCGCCGAGGGAATGGAACCGTGCCGAGAAGAGCCAGTCCTCGCAGGAGGCCGCACCGGCGCAGAGCGCCTCGGCCCCGCCATTGGCAAGCTGCAGGGTGCCGTCGCGCCCGAAGAGGAAGACCGCGGCGTCGAGCCCGTCGAGCGCCGAGCGCATCCGCGCCAGCACGGCGCCGGTCATCGCCTCGCGGACGTTGGCATAGGCGGCGGCGCGCAGCACGGCGAAGGCCCCGGCCAGCAGGACGAGGACCGAAAGCGCGCTGAGCAGGATATGCGGGTGCAGGATGCCGCTGTTGGAAATGCCCAGCGACAGGAGGCTCAGCACGAAGGGCAGGAGCACCGCCAGCGGCAGGATGCGGCGGGCGGCGCGGCTGCCGCGACCCTCTCCGGCGACGATGGCCACCCAGGAGTGCCGCGCGGTCGACATCAGCACCGAGCCGAAGAGCAGCAGCAAGCCGACGGCAGTCAGCGGCGACATGCCGGTGAGGAGGATCGAGCCGAAGATCGCCTCGATGTCGATCACGTAGCCGTCGAGTCCGACGAGCGCGAGCAGCGTGCCGGCGGTGGCGATCGCGGCGGCGATGCGGGGTGCGCGCGGTCGCGGCAGGCCGGCGGCCAGCGTGGCGGCGGCGGCAAGGAAGAGCCCCAGCGCGGTGGCAAGGGCCATGCGGTCGCCCGGCGCGGGCGCGGCTGCGCTGTAGGCCGCGACGATGCGCAGGCTCGCCGCCAGCGCCCAGGCGGTGGTCAGCGCGGCAAGCAGGCTGCCGGCCCGGCGGGCGATGCGGGGCGCCGCCATCTGCAGAAGCTGCGCCAGCGCGACCGCGCCGAGGCCCGAGGCGGTCGAGGGGACCATCGCCGGCAGCCCGGCGCGCAGCCGGACGAAGAGATCGAGGCCGAGGCCCCAGCCGGGGATCAGCACCACCGCCGCGAGAAGCAGCACCAGCAGCGAGGCCATTCCGGCCGCGCGCGACAGGCCCGTCTCGGTCCGGGCGGGAAGCCCGGGCGCGACGTCGGTGCCGGTCAGGGGCATGGCGGTTTCATGTCCGGTCGGTCAGCTGCGGGCGCTCACCTCGCGCCGGCCGGGCCGCGCGTGGTGACGGACCAGCGCGTCGAGCTCTTCCAGCGTCGCGGTCTTGCCGATCTTGGCGCAGGCATAGCGCAGGCCCTTCTGCAGCAGCGGCGAGCTGGCGAGTTCGGGCCTGCCGGTGATCACCACGATCGGCAGGGCGGGGTGGCGCTCGCGGATCGCGTGGGTCAGGCTGATCGCGCCGCCGCCGGGCATGAGCACGTCGAGGAAGACGATGTCGAAGGCCATGCTGTCGAGGCAGGTCAGCGCCTGGTCGCCGGTGGTGACCCCGGTCGCCTCGTGGCCGCAGGCGGCCATGCCATCGCAGAAGGCCGCCAGGTAACCTGCGTCGTCATCGGCAAGAAGGATGCGTGCCATTCGGCAGACCTGCCCTATTGTTGCGGGTCAACTATGTGATAATCGTGGAAAAGGGACAAGTACGGATCAGGGTAGGGGTATGGCGGGAGCCGGGAAGAACGGGGATGCCGACATCCCACTCGTGGCCATCGGGGCCTCGGCCGGAGGGCTGGAGCCGCTCGAGGCCTTCTTCTCCGCGGCGCCGCCCGACGCCGGCTGGTGCTTCGTGGTGCTCCAGCACCTGTCGCCCGACTTCCGCTCGATGATGAACGTGCACCTCGCCCGGCATTCCTCGATGCAGATCCGGGTGATCGAGGACGGCATGGAAATCGCGCCCGACACGATCTTCCTCAACGTCCCGGACTGCCTGATCCGGCTCGAGGGCAACCGGTTCCGGGTCGAGCCCTACGGCCTTGGCGACAAGCTGCCGCATCTTCCCATCGACGCCTTCTTCCTGTCGCTGGTGCCGCGCGCGCGGAACCGCACCGTCGGCATCGTGCTTTCGGGCTCGGGCCGCGACGGCACCCGCGGCGCCAAGGCTCTGCACGACGCGGGCGGCGCGATCGTCGCCCAGTCCCCGGCGCAGGCGGATTTCTCGTCGATGCCGAAATCCGTGATCGAGGCCGAGGCGGCGGACCTCATCCTCGATTCCGCGCAGATCCCGCATGCGCTGCGGGCGATCTTCCGGGTCGGCGGGCGGATGGTCGCCGGTCTGCCCGGCGTTGCCAGCGCGCCGAAGAGCATCCTCGCCCTGCTCGAAGAGGCGCACGAGCTCGATTTCACCGATTACAAGACCGACAACGTGCAGCGCCGGATCGACCGGCGGCGGCACCTGCGCGGCCTCGGCACGCTCGAGGAGTACCGCGACCTGCTGGCGGGCAACCCCGCCGCGCTCGAGGAGCTGTTCTACGACCTGCTGATCGGCGTGACCGAGTTCTACCGCGATGCCGACGCGATCCGCGCGCTGCGCAGGAACGTCCTCGATCCGCTGGTGCGGCAGGGCGATCAGAGCGTTCCGCTGCGGGTCTGGGTCGCCGCCTGCGCCAGCGGCGAGGAGGCCTATACCATCGCGATCGAGCTGAGCGAGGCCATCGCCGCCGCCGGCTCGAAGCGCAAGTTCCGCGTCATCGCCACGGACGTGCACCGCCGCTCGGTCGATCACGCCTCGGCCGGGATCTTCACCGCCGAGGACCTCGCGCGCGTGCCCGCCGAGCTGCGGGCGAAGTACTTCCTGCCGGCGCGGGACCATTTCATCGTCGAGCCGGGGCTGCGCCAGAAGATCATCTTCTCGGTGCACAACGTGCTGCGCGACCCGCCCTTCATGAACCTCGACCTCGTGTCCTGCCGCAACCTGCTGATCTACCTGAACGACGCGCCGCAGTACCGGCTGATCTCGATGTTCCTCTTCGGGCTGCGCAAGGACGGCTACCTGCTGCTCGGCCCCTCCGAGAGCCTCGGCCGCTTCGCCTCGGAGTTCCGCGTGGTCGACGGGCGCTGGCGGCTGTTCCAGAAGATCTCGGGCAAGCGGATGCTCGACCGCTCGGTGCTCTCGGTGAAGGTCGGCAGCCAGTCCCACCCCGAGCTGCAGCCGCGCGACGCGGTCCGCAAGCCGCCGGAGTCGGTCAAGCGCGAGACCTCGATGCTGCGCAGCCGCGACTTGCTCATGCGCAGCTACGATGCGCTGCTCAAGCGCTACGTGCCCTCGTCGATCCTGCTGGCCGAGAACGGCACGGTGGTCAGCTGGTTCGGCGCCGCCAGCGCCTTCATCGACACGATGAACAACATGGCCGACTGGACCGTCGAGGAGATCGTCCATCCCGGCCTGCATTTCGTGATCAATGTCGCCATCGAGAAGCTGCGAGAGGGCAACCTGCAGACCTATTCCCGCCATGTCGAGATCGAGCTCGGCGACGGCACGCGGCATTTCGAAGTGACGGTGGAGCCCGTGGGCAACGTCCGCGACGTCCGCCTCGTGCTGCTGGTGCTGGCGCCCGCCGGGGCCGAGGGGCGGGAGCGCGACGCGGCGACCCCCGCCGAGGGCGGCGCGGCGACCCCCGCGGGGGAGGACATCCAGCTGCTGACGCGGCGGATCCAGGAGCAGGAGCGTGACCTGCGCCTGACCGAGGAGACGCTGCAGCACGTGACCGAGCGGCTCGAGGCGAGCGGCGAGGAGCTGCAGGCCTCCAACGAGGAGCTGCAGGCCTCGAACGAGGAGTTGCAGGCTTCCAACGAGGAGCTGCAGAGCTCCAACGAGGAGCTGCACGCGGTGAACGAGGAGCTGCTCTCGGTCAGCTCCGAGCACGAGCGCCAGATCGAGATGCTCTCGGAGCTCAACCGCAGCACCGAGCTGGTGCTGGGGGTGCTCGACGTGGGGGTGATCACCCTCGACCGCGAGTGCAGGATCCTGCGGTTCAGCCAGATCATCGCCCGCAAGTTCGAGCTCGAGGCGCATGACACGTCGCGCTCGCTGGCGGTGGTGGGGCCGCGCCTCGGCTTCGCCGACCTGCTCGAGATGGCCCGCGAGGTGCTGGCCAGCGGCATCAGCAAGACGGCGGAAGGCGCGCACGAGGGCCGCAAGCTCACCGTGATCGCGCAGCCCTACGGCGAGGAAGGCAACGAGGGCGGGGCCGTGCTGATCTTCCGCTGGGGCGACTGAACCCGCCCGGACGCAGGGCAGGGGTCGGCAGAAAACGAAAAGGGCGCCCGATGGGCGCCCTTGGCCTTTCCGGCGAGCGCGTCCGGACCCGACCGCGATCTGCGCTGAAAATACGGATCAAGTTTGCCGCGGGTAAAGAAAAGGCCCGCCTTGGGGCGGCTCGCTTCCTTAACAAGTATCGTCGGTCAGCTGGCGCCGGGCACGGTGGGATGTCGCCCACGTGCAGGAGTAGACTTCCAACGCCGTGCTTTCTCGGGCCACGCCGGGATGGAAGGTTACCGGCCATTATCTTCGGGAAGGCGATCTCGAATGGTGACCTGCCCCGGCGGGTCCCTCATTTATGCCGAGAGACTGCAGGTTGGTTGATGTGCTACCCGACGTTGGACCGCCGGAAGTTGGAATCTTCCGACTGTTTCACGATGACGGGCTGGTGGCATCTTCGGGACAGTGCACAGCAATCGGGACGTTGTATACGATCGCGGTGTGGGGCCTGTCTTCGTTGTAGTGTCTACGCCAAGCGTCCAGCTTTTCGCGAGCATCGGCAAGGCTCATGAACCAGTGCGCATTCAGGCATTCGGTCCGGAGCTTGCTGTTGAAGGCCTCGATGAAGCCGTTGTCAGTCGGTTTTGCGGGGCGCGAGAAGTCCAACGTGGCGTCATTGGCGTAGGCCCAGAGATCCAAGGTGCCGGAGATAAATTCGCCGCCATTGTCGACCCGAATGGTGTTCGGATAGCCGATGCTACCGCAGACCTGTTCCAGCGTCTGAACGACGTCCTCGCAGCGGTAGCTGAACGGCGGATCCACCACCGGGCAGAACCGCGAATGCGTGTCGACCACGCTCAGGATGCGGCGCTTCTTTCCCATGGCCAGTTGGTCGTGAACGAAGTCCATTGCCCAGACATCGTTCGGTCCGGCGGCTTCTTCCCTGTCCTCTCGCAGCTTGGCTTTCACGCGCCGCTTCGGGTGATTGTTTCGCAGCAGCAGGCCGCCATACTTCATCTTCCAATTGAAATACGTCGCCTGGCTGATCCCAGCCTTGCGGCAAATCTCCACGACAGGCGTCCCTTGCTCGCCCAGCTTCAGGATGAACGCCTTCTGCGCCTCCGTGACCCGCGATGCTTTCATGCCTTTCCGCTCCTCTCCCAGCCAGGAAGGCTCAGCCGATAACTCCAGCTTCAAACGGTCCAGTTCTCAGGGGATTACATCAGTAACGCTCGCCGTGGTTCTTGCACCAATGGCGCGCGCCGCTCGCCGCTCGCAGTCGGTATCAACACCGATGGCAGGTGCGAGGTCTTCGGCATGGCGATCGGCGTCCTCGCGGTCCAACCTTTCTGGATCGGGTTTCTCCGAGACCGCCTCCACTGCGGCCTCGGAGTCGGTAAGCTGGTGATCCAATGCACGGCAAGCGACGCTAGGGCAATCCGCCGATAGGGGCCGATGTGCACCGTGCGTACCAAGGCCGCCACCGCCCGGGTTCGGTCCACGACCTGACAGCACTGACAATTTCACTTCCATTGCAATGCTCTCGCCCATGCCGGCAAGACTAGCTGCCGGGTGGCCTCGGCCTTCATTGCCATGGCCTTCACCTGGCCTGACTATGCGCTGGCGAAGGCCCGTCTCCAAGGCGATCCATTCGTCGCGGAGCAGGTGCGCGCAACGCTCCCGAGGCTGGCCACACTCATCGATACCGCAGAACAGGACGTGCCGGCTCGGATGACATTCCCCTCCCAGCATCGCGCCAAGCGACCCCGAAACCCGATCGAGCGCCTGAACGGCAAGATCAAGCGGCGCGCGGTCGTGGTAAGAATCTTTCATAACGAGGGATCGATCCGACGCCTCGTCGGCCCGAACCTGATGGGGCAAACCGAGGCATGGACGGTCCAACGCGTCAGATACACGACGCTGAAAACGCTCGCGCCTGTCTGCGGCGATCTCACTGTCAACCTGCCGCAAGCGCTGAGTAACTGACGAACTCGGCCCGCGCGGAAGCGCGAGAACCACGGCCAGTTCGATCACCTCTCGGGACATCATCGGTTCAACGACCAGCGGCGCGGTACCGCGCAGACAAAAATATGTGCTGCGTCCTGCACCCTATGTCTATGATGACAAGACCGCGGAGTGGAGAGTGACTACGTGCGACCGCAGACTACAAGCGCCACTCCCCTCGTGATCGCCCTTCAGAAACAAATATCCTTTCAGCGCCCCATGGCAGGCGCGACGTCAGGCTGCATCCATTCGCTCCGCCTCGGTCGCTTCGTCACCGAGGTCGGCCGCCTGCTCGGCCAGGCGGCGCCCGGCTTCCAGGCAGCGATTGGCCAACCTTCGGGCTTCCGCAAAGCTGCTCTGGAACCTCGCCACGGTTGCGGAGGCTTGCTGCACAGCCCCCGTCTGATGCCTCGAGGACTGTCCCACCCTGTCGAGATGGTTTTCGAGCAGGGTGATCGCCTCGTAGATCAAGTCCAGTTGACCTTTGGCGCTATCGACCGAATCCCGACCGGAGCGGATGTAGTTGTTGGTAGCCGTCATTAACTCGGCGATGCTGGACGCGGCTTCAGCGGTGCGCTGGGACAGGTCGCGCACCTCGTGGGCCACGATCGAAAAGCCCCTGCCGGCCTCGCCCGCGCGCGCGGCTTCGACCGCCGCGTTGAGCGCGAGCAGGTTCGTCTGGAACGAAATTTCCTCGATCGTCGTCACATAGCGCGCAACGTCCTGACCGCTTTGCGTTATCTTCTCCACCTCCTTGACCACGTGGCCAACCAGCACGTTCCCCTCCTGGACCAGCCCGGTCGCCTTCCTTGCCACGTTGATCGCATCGTGGACGACCTGCGTCGTGTCGGTTGCCGACCCCTCCACATTCTCGATGAGCTTCTTGATGTCGTTCAGCAATTCCGCTTGCTGCTCCTGCCTCTCGGAAAGGTCGCGCGATATCTCGATCAGCTTGATGGACTGATCCTCGATCAGACGACCGACCTCGCCCAGGTGGGCATTTGCCTCTGCACTCAGGCGCGCGGCGTTCTCCGCTTTTTCCCCATGGGCTTCGGCACGGAGCATCGCGCGACGGGCCTCCTCCTCGAGGTCACGCTGCTGTAGCAGCGCGCGCCGAAACGATGCGATGGAGGTTTTCAGCCGCCCGAGTTCGTCATTCGATGTCCAGGGCGGCAGGGGCGCGTCGTAGTCTCCGTCGGCGACACGTTCGATGCAGCCGGTCAATTCGGAAACGCGGGCGATGACGCGCCGCGACAGCAACCGATAGGCGACGCCACAAAGCGCAAGGAACAGGACCGCCGCGGCTGCGAAGGCAAGGCTGCCGATCCATCTCAGACGGTTCATTTTGGCCAACTCTTCGGCAATGAAGGACTGCACCATGGTTTCGGCTTCGTCGGCCTTTTCCAGAAAGGCGTAGAAGGCGGAATCGTAGGTGGCGTCTTCCCGTGTGGCGGCCTCGTGCCGCGCGCGGGTTCGATCAAATCGCATCCTGGCCAGGTTCGAGAGTTCGGCGATCCGACCGATGAGCGTGTCGAACAGCTCGGGCCGCGCCAGGCCCGCAAGCGCCGAGCGCGCTTCGTCAAAGCTCTGTGCAACCTCGGAAAAATCCGCGCCGAGGTCACTGCCGAGGATTTCCGCCGTGAGGAGATGGCCGTGTGCCAATTTGTAACGCGCCTCTCCCACGGCGACCTGCAGCTCGGTGTCCCGCGCATGCAGACCTGCGCCTGAAAGGTCGGCGAGATCGGCAACGATCGCGTCGTACAAAGCGTTGAACCGCAGGTCCGCCTCGGCAACGACCTTCTGGGAGTCGGCGAGCGCTGCGAAGCGTTGACCGGTCAAGGTCAGGACGGTTTCGAATTCGTTCAGAGCATCGGTGATGCGTGCGCGCACCTCGGGAGAATTTGACGGAAAGAACAGACCTTCGGCCGTCTCGCCTCCCTCGAGCAGGGTCAGGGCATAGCCCCGCGACGCCTCAAGGTGCTGCCAGACCTCGTCGGTCGATTCCGCGTCCCCACCCATGATCTCCTCAGTCAGCACGTGAGCATGCAGCGCCTCGAGCTTGATCTCCATCGCGGCGTCGACCTGCGGTGCCAGCTCGATTCCGAGCCGTTCCGTATCGGAGCCAAGCCTTATGAGGAGGGCGATCCCGAGCGACAGGACGGCAACGGTCGTAACAGAGAACCCGAGGAAGCCAAGGAACACCTGGCGGGAAATCGAGCGATCAGACATTTCGGAGACTCCGGAACCGAGCTGCTTCCAGATGATGCGGAGCGGGCTAATAATCTGTGAAAATCGAGATCCCCAAGTTTCCGACTTTCGGAAAATTGGTCCCAGCAAGATGACTCGTGTCCTCACTGGGTCTTCAGCCAGGATGCACGGTATCAAAGACGCGAGCCGCGCCCACCCTTTGACACAGCAGGCTGCGCAGACTGCCGGTGCGATGCGACCTGGAGTTCGAATTGAGCCAGCCATGATGTGGGCTGCTGTTCGGATTTCAGGCCAGTCATTGAAATCTGCCTGGTGTCGGGGTCGCTTGACGCGCTGGAAACGACCCGCGTGCTCTCTCCAGAACCGCCGGACGAATGCCGGGTCGCATTACTTCGCGTCCTGTCAATGAGAAGGGCGCCCCAAGGGGCGCCCTTCATATCCCTGTCGGTGCCGGGCCGACGGATCTTGAGCGGTATCTGGCGCCAACTTGATCCGGATTTACACGGCGGGCGTCAGCCCTTCAGGCTGTCGCGGATGGCGCGGATGTTTGCGCCGTAGGGGGCGGGGTTTTCGACCGAGCCGCCGCGGAAGACGGCGGAGCCCGCCACCAGCACGTCGGCGCCGGCTTCGACCACCAGCGGCGCGGTCGAGGGATCGACGCCGCCGTCGATCTCGATGTGGATCTCGCGATCACCGATCATCTCGCGCAGCTTGCGGACCTGCGCGACCTGGCTGTGGATGAACTTCTGCCCGCCGAAGCCGGGGTTCACGGTCATCAGGCAGACGAGGTCGCAGAGATCGAGCAGCGGCGCGGCGGCCTCGACCGGGGTGCCGGGGTTGAGCGCGAGGCCAGCCTTCGCGCCGGTCGCCCGGATCGCCTGCAGCGTGCGGTGGGTGTGCGCCCCGGCCTCGAGATGGGCGGTGATGACATCCGCGCCGGCGTCGGCGAAGGCCTCGATGTAGGGATCCACCGGCGCGATCATCAGGTGCACGTCCATCACGGTCGAGATGTGCGGGCGGATCGCCTTCACCAGCGGCGGGCCGAAGGTAAGGTTGGGCACGAAATGCCCGTCCATCACGTCGACGTGGATCCAGTCCGCGCCCTGCGCCTCGACGGCGCGGATCTCGGCGCCGAAATTGGCGAAATCGGCGGAGAGGATCGACGGGGCGATCTTCACGGTGCGGTCGAAGGTCTCGGGCAGGGGCATGGCGGCAGCATCTCCAGATTAGATGCGCCGCGCCTTATCAGTATCCCGCGCCCCGGTCCACCAGATGCAGGAGCGGCTCGCCCGTGACGCCGCGCCGCAGGTTCTCGGCGATCACCCGCGAGGCCGAGTCGGACCGCGTCTCGGCGGCGACATGCGGCGTCACGGTGACGTTCGGATGCGCCCAGAAGGGATGGTCCTGCGGCAGCGGCTCGACGCGGAAGACGTCGAGCGTGGCATGGCCGACCTGGCCGCTGTCGAGCGCGGCGAGCAGCGCGGCGTCGTCGATCAGCGGGCCGCGGCCGGGGTTGATGATCGCGGCGCCCGGGGCCAGCAATGCGAACTGCGCCGCGCCCATGGTGTTCTCGGTCTGCGGGGTGAAAGGCAGCAGCAGCACGACGATCTGCGCGCCGCGCAGCGCCTCGGCAAGGCCCTCGGTGCCCGACAGGCAGCGCATGCCCTCGATCTGGCGCGGTGTGCGGCTCCAGCCGGTGACCGGGAAGCCAAGCTGCGCCAGCTGCCGCGCGCAGGCGCTGCCGAGCATGCCGAGGCCAAGCACGGTGACCGGGCGCTCGCGCGCGAGCGGCGGCGCCTTCTTGCTCCAGACATGCCCCGGGTTGACGATATGCGCGTCCATCCCGAGATGGTGGCGCAGCGCGTGGCCGGTGACGTATTCCACCATGCCCTGGGTCAGCCCTCCCTCGTCGACCATGCGGGTCAGCGGCACGGTGAGCTTGTCGTTGCCGACGATCTTCTCGACCCCGGCCCAGAGGCTGAACACCGCCCTGAGGCGCGGGTAGGCGGTGAAATCGGTGAGGCCCGAACTCGGCGCGTAGACGATGTACTCGACCTCGGCCGGGGGGATGTCGCGGCCCAGCCGGTAGTCGACCCCGGTGGCGTCGAGCGCCTCGGTGAGCGGGCTGCGGTATTCGTCCCAGGCGTCCTGCGGGGCGGCGAAAAGGATGTTCGTGGTCATGGAGGTCCTTGAAGAGGTCTAGCGCGGTCGGTGGACACACGCACTCTGGACCAGTCCGAAGGCGATCATCAACACCAGCATCGCCGATCCGCCGTAGCTGACCATCGGGAGCGGCACGCCGACCACGGGGGCAAGGCCCATGACCATCGACATGTTCACCGCGAAGTAGAGGAAGAAGGTCAGCCCGATGCCCAGCGTCAGCAGCGAGGAGAAGCGGTCGCGGTTGCGCAGCGCGGCGAAGATGCAGAACAGCAGGATCAGCACGTAGAGCGTCAGCAGCGACATGCCGCCGACGAAGCCGAACTCCTCGGCCAGCGTGTTGAAGATGAAGTCGGTGTGCTTCTCGGGCAGGAAGTTCAGCCGCGACTGCGTGCCCTGCATGAAGCCGCGCCCGGTCCAGCCGCCCGAGCCCATGGCGATCTTGGCCTGGGTGATGTGGTAGCCCGCGCCGAGCGGGTCGGTGGAGGGGTCGAGGAAGGTGTCGATGCGCTTGAACTGGTAGTCCTTGAGCAGCTGCCAGTCGGTGCCGCGCGACTCGAAGACGGTGTAGATCGTGCCGACCCCGGCGGCGATCACCACCGCGAAATAGGCCCAGTGCACCCCGGCAAGGAACATGATCAGCCCGCCGCCGATCATCAGCAGGAGCGCGGTGCCGAGGTCGGGCTGGATCAGCGTGAGCCCGGTGGGCGCGAGGATCAGGATGATCGGCAGCAGTACCCAGAGCGGGCGCGAGGTCTTCTTCAGCGGCAGCCAGTCGTAATAGGCGGCCAGCACCATCACCAGCGCGATCTTCATCAGCTCCGAGGGCTGCAGGCGCATGAAGCCGACGTCGATCCAGCGCTGCGCGCCCATGCCGATCGTGCCGAAGAGCTCCACCGCCACCAGCAGGCCGAGCGAGCCGAGATAGGCCAGCACCGACAGGTTACGCCAGAGCCAGATCGGCACCATCGCGACGACGAACATCGCGCTCAGCCCGAGGGCGAAGCGCTTCATCTGCGGCTCGGCCCAGGTGTCGAGCCGCCCGCCGGCGACCGAGTAGAGCATCAGGAAGCCGACGCAGGCCACGGCGGACAGCAGGATCACCAGCGGCCAGTTGATGTAGAACACCTTGCGCCAGCCCGAGGGCGTGGTCTTGACCGTGTATTCGAGATAGCTCACGCGCGCCCCCGTGCCTGTTCCGCGCGCTCGAGGCGTTCGCGGTCGAGCCGTTCCTGCTGTTCCTGGATTTTCTCGTGATCCGCCGAGGGATAGGCCGAGAGCGGCGGCGTGCCGCCGTAGAGCGCCTGCAGCGCCACGTCGCGGGCGATGGGAGCCGCCGCCGAGGAACCGCCGCCGCCGTGCTCGACCACCACCGAGATCGCGATCTTCGGCGCCTCGATCGGCCCGTAGGCGACGAAGAGCGCGTGGTCGCGCTCGATCCACGGCACCTCGTCGTTGGCCACCACGCGGTTGCGCACCTGGCTGGTGCCGGACTTGCCGGCCAGCTCGTAGCCCGGCGCGACGACCCGCGAGCGGAAGCCGGTGCCGCGGTTCGAGTTCATCACCGCCGACATGCCCTTGCGCACGTAGCGCAGGTGGTTGGGGTTGATGTCGAGCGTCTGGCCGCCGACGACCTCGGTCTCGACGCCGTTGATGGTCTTCACCAGCCGCGGGTGGATCTCGCGGCCGCTGGCGATGCGCGCGGTCATGATCGCCTGCTGCAGCGGCGAGGCCAGCACGAAGCCCTGCCCGATCGAGGCGTTCACCGTGTCGCCGAGCTGCCAGCCCTTGCCGCGCTCGCGCTGCTTCCATTCCCGGCTCGGCATGATGCCTGCGGTGACCGCCGACATCGGCACGTCGGGCGGCACGCCGAGCCCGAGCCGGTGGCCCATGTCGGCCATCTTGTCGATCCCGACCTTCAGCGCCACGTCGTAGAAGAACACGTCGCAGCTCTGCTGCAGCGCCTGTTCCAGCGTCAGGTGGCCGTGGCCGGTGCGCTTCCAGCAGTGGAAGCGGCGCGAGCCCAGCTCCATGTGGCCGGGGCAGTAGACGGTGTCGTCGGGCGAGAGGATCCCGGCCTCGAGCGCCGCCAGCGCGGTGACCATCTTGAAGGTCGAGCCCGGCGGATAGGCGTCCTGCACCGTCTTGGAGGCGAGCGGGCGGTGGTCGTTCTCGCGCAGGATCGCGTAGTCGGCGACCGAGATGCCGCGCACGAACTTGTTGGGATCGAAGGAGGGGGCGGAGGCGATGGCCAGCAGGTCGCCCTTCTCTGTGTCGATGATCACGCAGGAGGCCGACTCGTGCCCGAGCCGCGCCTGCACGTAGTCCTGCAGGTCGGCGTCGATGGTCAGCTGCAGGTCGGCGCCGTTGTCACCCTCGCGCCGGTCCAGCTCGCGCATGACCCGGCCGACGGCGTTGACCTCGACGCGCTTCGCCCCGGCCTTGCCGCGCAGCTCTTCCTCGTACTTGGCCTCGACCCCGACCTTGCCGATCTGGAAGCGCGGGATGCGCAGCACCGGCTCGGGGTCCTCGTACCTGGCAAGGTCGCGTTCCGAGACCGGGCCGACGTAGCCGATCACGTGGGCGAAGTTGCCGTGCTCGGGGTAGAAGCGCGACAGGCCGACCTCGGGGGTGACGCCGGGCAGGGCGGGGGCGTTGACCGCGACGCGGCTGATCGCCTCCCAGCTGACCCGGTCGGCGATGGTGATCGGCAGGAAGGGCGCCGAGCGGCGCATCTCGGTGAGCGCGCGGTTCAGCTCGTCCTCGTCCAGCTCGACCAGCGCCGAGAGCTTGGCGATCACGTCCTCGACGTTGCCGGCATCCTCGCGCACGAGGGTGATGCGGTAGGTCGGCGCGTTCTCGGCGATGATCTTGCCCTTGCGGTCGAAGATCCGGCCGCGGCTCGGCGGGATCAGGCGCAGGTTTATGCGGTTCTCCTCGGCCAGCAGCCGGAACTCGTCGGCCTGGTCGACCTGCATGTGGTGCATGCGCAGCCCCAGCATCCCGGCGAAGCCGAGCTGCGCGCCGCCCAGCAGCAGCGCCCGCCGCGAGATGCGGCGCCAGCTGTCGGTGCTTTCCTTCGGCGTGCGTCTCACATCGGTCTCCCTGCGTGGTCGAAGTCCCCCGGCGCCATCCGGCGCACGCCGAACAGCCCCTGCGATACCAGCACGACCAGAGGATAGCAGATCACCGTGGTGGCGTATCGCATGAGCGCGAGGAACGAGGTGCCCTCGGGCACGATCAGCACGGCGAGCACCAGCCGGTAGAGGATCGTGATCACCGCCAGCACCATGGCGACGGCGATCCATTCCATCAGGAAGGTCGACTCGCGCCGCGGCCGGTCGCGGTTCTTCAGCGACTCGGTCGCCATCAGCACCAGCGCCGCCCAGAGACCGGGCGGGTGCTGGAACATCAGGTCGGCCAGCAGCATCACCCCCGCGATCAGCAGCGCGGGGACGTAGTCGGGCCGGCGCAGCGCCCAGGCAAAGCACATCGCGGTCAGCACGTCCGGCCCGGCATAGGCGGCGGGCGTGAAGTCGAGCGGCAGCAGGTGGTAGAAGATCAGGGCGAAGGTCAGGGCAACGAAGGTGGCACGCATCATCCAGACCTTGGGCGGACGGCTGCTCTCAGCCATTTCCGCCCCCGGTCGCGCTGCCGGTCTCGGCGTTGCTGAGCGGCGGCACGGTCGGATCGGTCTCGGCCTCGGGCTGCGGTGCCTCCGGCGGGGTCTCGGGCAGGATGAGGCCCGAGGGCGCGCTGACCCGGCGTGCGCCGTGGTCGCGCAGCACGCGCAGGAATTCCAGCCGCTCGTAATCGGCGGCGAGACGCACGCGCAGGCGCCCCCCCGGGTCCTGCGCCACCTGGCCGATCAGCAGGCCCGGCGGAAACACCTCGCCGTCACCCGAGGTGACGATGCGGTCGCCCGGCTTCACCAGGTCGGGGTTCTCGAGGAAGTCGATCGGCGGGTTGGCCGAGTTGTCGCCGACCACCATGGCGCGCTGCCCCGAGGGCTGGATCGTCGCCGGGATGCGGCTGGTGGCATCGGTCAGCAGGATGACGCGGCTGGTGTTGTTGCCGACGCCCGAGATGCGCCCGACGAGGCCGATCCCGTCCATGGTCGCCCAGCCGTCGACGATGCCGTCGCGCGAGCCGACGTTGATCAGCACCGACTGCCGGAAGGGCGAGCCGCTGTCGGCCAGCACAACGCCGGTGATGTAGGTGAGCCGGGGGTCGAGCCGCACGTTGTTCAGGTCGCGCAGCTTGGCGTTCTCCTGCTCGAGCTGCAGCGCCGCCTCCTTCCACGCCGTCATCTGGCGCAGCTCGCGGCGCAGTTCCTGGTTCTGTTCGTGGATGCGCTGGTAGGACTGGAAGTCGCGCAGGATGGTCACCGCGCCGGTCACCGGCGCCATGGCCCAGTCGAAGCCGGGCATCAGCGTGTCGATGACCTGCGCGCGGAACCGTTCGACCCGCGGGCTGTCGATGCGCCACAGGATGAACAGGCCGGTCAGGCCCAGGATCAGGATCGCCAGAAGCAGGCGCTTCAGCGGTCCGGAATAGTCTTCGCTGTGGGTGCCGTGTTTCGCCATGTGATCTCTGCGTGTGGCCGTTGGCTCACGGGATGAGCAGGGCGGGTGCGGGCTGGGCCGCGCACCCGCCCCGGACTATGACGCAGCCGGAGCGATCCCGAAAGGGATCAGCTGTCGTAATCGATCGCGTGACGCAGCTGCTTTTCGTACTCGAGCGCCTTGCCGGTGCCGAGTGCGACGCAGTTGAGGCTTTCTTCCGCGATCGAGACGGCAAGGCCGGTCTGCTCGCGCAGGGCGAGGTCGAGATCGCCCAGCAGCGCGCCGCCGCCGGTCAGCATCACGCCGCGGTCGACGATGTCTGCCGCCAGGTCCGGCGGGGTCGCCTCGAGCGCGGACATCACCGCCTCGCAGATCGCCTGCACCGGCTCGGCCAGCGCCTCGGCCACCTGGGCCTGGCTGATCTCGATTTCCTTCGGCACGCCGTTCAGCAGGTCGCGGCCGCGGATCTGCATCGAGCTGCCGCGCCCGTCGTCGGGCATGCGCGCGGTGCCGATCGAGGTCTTGATGCGCTCGGCCGTGGCGTCGCCCACGAGCAGGTTCTGCTGGCGGCGCAGGTAGTTGACGATGGCCTCGTCCATGCGGTCGCCACCGACGCGGATCGAACGCGCGTAGACGATGTCACCCAGCGAGAGCACGGCCACCTCGGTGGTGCCGCCGCCGATGTCGACGACCATGTTGCCGGTCGGATCGGTGATCGGCATGCCGGCACCGATGGCCGCGGCGATGGGCTCGGCGATGAGCCCGGCCTTGCGCGCGCCGGCGCTCAGCACCGACTGGCGGATCGCCCGCTTTTCCACCGGGGTCGCGCCGTGCGGCACGCAGACGATGATCTTCGGCTTCGAGAAGGTCGAGCGCTTGTGCACCTTGCGGATGAAGTGCTTGATCATCTCTTCCGCGGTGTCGAAATCCGCGATGACGCCCTCGCGCATCGGCCGGATCGCCTCGATCGAGCCGGGGGTGCGCCCCAGCATCAGTTTTGCGTCCTCGCCGACGGCCAGCACCTTCTTGACGCCGTCCTTGACGTGATAGGCCACAACCGACGGTTCGGACAGAATGATCCCGCGACCTTTCACGTAGACCAGCGTGTTCGCCGTGCCGAGGTCGATGGCCATGTCCGCCGAGAAGGCGCCCATGAGTCTGTCCAGTCCAAACATTAAGAAGTCCCGCCCCAGAAATACGCGTTTTGGCCCTCGACTCCCTGCGAGCGAAGGCCGTGGCTTTATAGGGCCGTACGGCGCGGCAAAAAAGCCCCTTCCCAGCGCAAATGCGCGTGAAATCGCGTGTGGGCTCTTGCTGCCTCAGATTCGGGCAGTTTGAAAACCCGGTCGCACGGCACCCCGAAGGCAGCATCCCACGGCAGTTGTTGGCGAAAGCGTCGAGGGCCCGGAGCGCCCCCGGGGGATGCCCTCGGGGCGCGTGCCGGGCCGCGTCGTGGCGTCAACCGGGCAGGCTTCCGGTCAGCACGTAGCGCAGGATCGAGACCACCTCCTCGGGGGTGCGCGTCACCGCCAACGCTGCGGCATCGACCTCCTTCAGGGCGTGGTCATGTTCGGGGCGCTGCAGGATCACCAGCGACTTGCCGAGCGCCGCGGCAAAGCCCGCGTCGAAGGCGGCGTTCCACTGCCGGTACTGTTCGCCGAAGCGCACCACCACCACGTCGGCGTCGGCGATCGCCTTTCGGGTGCGGATGGCGTTCAGCTTCGCGCCTTTGTGGTCATGCCAGAGCTTGCTCTCCTCGGGGCCGAGGATCGCCACGCCGCAGTCGTCGCTGGCGTCATGGTCGGTCACCGGCGCGCTGAAGGTCACGTCGAGCCCCTGCGCCCCCTCGATGATGCGCTCGCGCCAGTCGGTGTGAATCTCTCCCGAGAGATAGACGTTCAGTCCCATGCGGTGTCCCTTCCGTGTGTGCCTTTGCCGGGCAACCTATGCACGGACGGCGGCGAGACAACCGCGGGACGGCCGGAGCCCGGCGCTAGAACTCGTGCCGGTAGGACACGCCGAGCTTCTGCTCCTCGCCGAAATCATTGTCGATGTAGGAGCCGAAGAGGGCGATCGTGTCGTTCTGCGACAGGTGGTAGGACACGCCGCCCGCCACCGACACGCCGCTGAAATCGTCCGAGCCGCGCGTGTAGATGCCGCCGGTCATGAAGGTGAACTTCTCGGTGATCGGGCGCAGCGCGAACATGCCGAGATAGCCGCTGTTGTTGCTCACCTCGACGTTGAAGGTCTCGTGCAGCTCGGCATCGGTGACCGCGACCTCGCCCTCGGAATAGGTGTAGCCGAAGGGGACGAAGAGCTGCCACTTGCCGGTCTTCATCCCCATCGCAGTCAGCGGGACGAAGCCGCCGAGCGAGTAGTGGGTCTGCACCGAGCCGTTGTCGAACTCGTTCTTGCCGGCGGTAAAGGTGAGGATGCCGAAGGAGAAGAGGTAGGAGGCCCCGAGCGACCACTGCCCGCTTTCCGAGACGCGCGCGTTGACCTTGGTGGCCGGGCCGAAGGCGAGCGAGCCCGAGACGGAGAACTCGTCGGAATAGGACACCCCGGCCTTGGTGGCGATCTTGGTGGGATCCTCGGCGGCCTTTTCCTCCTGCGCCAGCGCGGGCGAGGCGAGCAGCAGCGCCAGCGCGGCGCCGGCACAGCATCGCGCCGCGGCGGAAGAAGATGACGAAGGTCGGAACACGGGTCTGGTCACTTGGCTGCCCCTCGCAAAATCAATGTCGAAAAAATCTGGTCCGGACCCGCGGCCTGCGCCCGATCGGGAAAAATCCTGCGCCCATAGTAGAGCCGCGAAATCAAACGACAAGCGACAGTTGCGCGAAAGCGAAAGGCCGCTCGGAGGCTGCAAGGAAAAGCAGCGCGCGACCGTCGCCCGCGCCGGTGGCGGGCGAGGCGACTGCCGGCCCTCGAAGGGACGCGGGAATTGATGCCGGGGCGCGCGTCAGGTCGCGCCGCGTGCCCCGGCGTCAGAATTTTCATCGGGAATCCGCGACTTCCGGGCCTTGTCCGGGTCCGGGCCTGTCCCAAATTTAGGCGTTCTCGCCGTCGCGGAGGCTCAAGATCCTGAGATTGCTCGCGTAACGGAGGAGGCAAAGCTTGCGTAACGTAAATTTTCGGTCAAGGCTCGCGCCGCGGAGTTTGCCTAAATTTTGGCTGTCATGAGTCCGTCAAATAAAAAACCTAAACGCGCGTCACGGCCGATGCGGCCGGGACCGGGAAACGGGGAGATACGATTGTGAAAGCAAATACAAAGATTTGGATGGCGGGTGTCGCGGCGCTGATGGCGACCACCTCGATGGTCCAGGCGCAGGACCTCGCGGCGCTTGAAGCCGCGGCCAAGGCCGAGGGCATGCTGACCACCATCGCCCTGCCGCACAGCTGGTGCGGCTACGGCGACGTGATCGCCGGCTTCAAGGCGAAATACCCCGAGATCGAGGTCAACGAGCTGAACCCCGACGCCGGTTCGGCGGACGAGCTGGAGGCGGTGCGCGCCAACAAGGGCAACACCGGCCCGCAGGCGCCCGACGTGCTGGACGTGGGGCTGTCCTTCGGCCCGCAGGCCAAGGAAGAGGGCCTGCTGCAGCCCTACAAGGTCTCGACCTGGGACGAGATCCCCGACGCGGTCAAGGATGACGAAGGCTACTGGTACGGCGACTATTACGGCGTGATGTCCTTCATGGTGAACAAGGACCTGATCGACACCACCCCGACGGACTGGTCGGACCTGCTGAAGCCGGAATACGCCGGCTCGGTGGCACTGGCGGGCGACCCGCGCGCCTCGAACCAGGCGATCCTCGCGGTGCTCGCCGCGGGCATGGCCGAGGGCGGCGCGGCCGGCAAGGACGCCGGCGAGAAGGGCCTCGAGTACTTCAAGAAGATGAACGAGGCCGGCAACTTCGTGCCCGTGATCGGCAAGGCCGGCACGCTGGCGCAGGGCGCGACCCCGATCACCATCATGTGGGACTATAACGCGCTGGCGGCCCGTGACACGCTCAACGGCAACCCGCCGGTCGAGGTCGTGGTGCCGAAGTCGGGCGTTCTCGCGGGCGTCTACGTGCAGGGCATCTCGGCCTTCGCACCGCACCCCAACGCCGCCAAGCTCTGGATGGAATACCTCTATTCCGACGAGGGCCAGAGCCTGTGGCTGAAGGGCTACTGCCACCCGGCGCGCTTCAACGCCATGGCCGCGGCCGACAAGATCCCGGCCGAGCTGCTCGAGGCGCTGCCGCCGGCGGAAAGCTACGAGGCCGCCTACTTCCCGACGCTCGACGAGCAGGCGGGCAACAAGGAAGCGGTCGTCGGCGGCTGGGATGCCGTCGTGGGCGCCAACGTCCAGTAAGCGGTTCCCGTCAGGGGCCTGCCGGAGCTTTCCGGTCGGGCCCCTTTCCCGTCCCGGGCCTTGCCTGTCAGAAAGCCCGGGGCGGGGTTGGCGTTCCAGTTCAAGCCCCTATCCGGACCTCATGTGACTGATCTGACTTCCCCCCCGCCGAAGCGCCGCCGCCGCCCGAGCCTCGCGTGGCTGGGCCTGCTGCCCTTCGCGCTCTTCGTGCTGCTGTTCCTCGTGCTGCCGACGATGAAGATTGTCATCGGGGCCTTCCAGCGCGCCGACGGCTCCTTCACCCTCGAGAACATCGCCGGGCTCTTCACCGCCTCGATCCTCTCGTCCTACTGGATTTCCATCAAGATCTCGGTCGCCTCGGCGGCGATCGGCTGCCTGATCGGCTTCCTGATGGCGGCCGCCATGGTGCTCGGAGGGTTGCCGCGCGGCATCCGCGCACCGCTGATGACCTTCTCGGGCGTGGCCTCGAACTTCGCCGGCGTGCCGCTGGCCTTCGCCTTCCTTGCGACGCTCGGCCCGCTCGGGCTGGTGACAGTGTTCCTGCGCACCGAGTTCGGCATCAACCTGCGCGCCATGGGGTTCAACATCCTCAGCTTCTGGGGGCTGACGATCACCTATCTCTTCTTCCAGATCCCGCTGATGATCCTGATCGTCACCCCGGCGCTGGACGGGCTGAAGAAGGAATGGCGCGAGGCGGCCTCCTGCCTCGGCGCGAGCGGCGCGCAATACTGGCGCATCGTGGCGCTGCCGATCCTCTTCCCGACCATCCTCGGCACCTTCGCGCTGCTCTTCGCCAATGCCTTCGGCGCCGTGGCGACAGCCATCGCGCTGACCGGCAGCTCGCTCAACATCGTGCCGATCATGCTGTTCGCGCAGATCCGCGGCGACGTGCTGGGCAATCCGCATCTCGGCTATGCCATGGCCTTCGGGATGATCCTCGTCACCGGGCTGGCCAACGTCATCTACATCGTGCTCCGCATCCGCTCCGAGAGGTGGCTGAAATGACCCGCGCCGCCTCCTGGGCCATCCTGCTGCTGGGCCTCACCTATTTCGTCCTGCCGCTGGTCGGGATGATCGAGTTCTCGCTGTCGATGCGGCGCGGGGAATACAGCTTCGACGCCTATGCCGCCGTGCTGGCCGATCCGCAGTTCCGGCAGACCTTCACCTACTCGGTGGTGATGGCGCTGCTGACCATCGTCTTCGGCATCCTGCTGGTGGTGCCAACCGCCTTCTGGGTTCGGCTGAAGCTGCCGCGCCTGCGCCCGGTGGTCGAGTTCGTCACGCTGCTGCCGCTGGTCATCCCGGCCATCGTGACGGTTTTCGGCTACATCCGGCTCTACAACACCTCGAGCTGGCTGCCGCTGACCGGCACGATCTTCGGCACGAACCTCCTGCTGATGTTCGGCTACGCCATGCTGTCGCTGCCCTACATGTACCGCGCCGTGGACACCGGGCTGCGGACCATCGACGTCGCCACGCTGACCGAGGCGGCGCAGAGCCTCGGCGCGGGCTGGGTCACCATCATCGTCAAGCTGATCCTGCCCAACGTGCTGGTCGCGGTGCTCTCGGGCTCCTTCGTGACCTTCGCCATCGTCATGGGCGAGTTCACCATGGCGGCGCTGCTCAACCGCCCGGCCTTTGGCCCCTACCTGCAGCTGATGGGCGCCAACAAGGCCTACGAGCCCTTCGCGCTGGCCACCATCGCCTTCATCATCACCTGGGCCTGCATGGGGCTGATCCAGCTGGTCACCAGATTCACCAAACACGACAAGGCGGGCCGATGAGCTTCCTGACCATTTCCCATCTGGAAAAGAGCTTCGGCGTCACCCGCGTCGTGAAGGATTTCAACCTCGCCGTCGAGAAGGGCGAGTTCATCTCGCTGCTCGGCCCCTCGGGCTGCGGCAAGACCACGGTGCTGCGCATGGTCGCGGGCTTCGAGAGCCCCAGCGCCGGGCACATCACCATCGAGGGGCGCGAGGTGTCGAGCCTGCGCCCCAACCAGCGCAACATCGGCATGGTGTTCCAGGCCTACGCGCTGTTCCCGAACCTCACCGTGGCGCAGAACGTCGGCTTCGGCCTGCGGGTCAAGGGTGCGCCGTCGCGCGAGATCGCCGCGCGGGTCGAGGAGATGCTGGCGCTGATCGGCCTGCCGGAACTGGGCGACCGCTACCCGTTCCAGCTGTCGGGCGGGCAGCAGCAGCGCGTGGCGCTGGCCCGCGCGCTGGCGCCGAAGCCGCAGGTGCTGCTGCTCGACGAGCCGCTCTCGGCGCTCGATGCCAAGGTGCGGGTGAGCCTGCGCAACGAGATCCGCAGCATCCAGCGCGAGCTTGGCATCACCACGATCTTCGTCACCCACGACCAGGAAGAGGCGCTGTCGATGTCCGACCGCATCGTAGTCATGCACCAGGGCGTGGCCGAGCAGGTGGGCAGCCCCTTCGAGATCTACAACGCCCCCGCCACGCGCTTCGTCGCGGGCTTCGTCGGCACGCTCAACACGCTCGACGCGCAGGTGCTCGACCCGGCGATCGGCCGGGTGAAGCTGGGCGAGAACGAGCTCACGCTCGGCCGTCCCGTGCCGCCGGGCGCGGCGGTGCTGGGCCTGCGCCCCGAGATGCTGCGCCTCGGCGCGCACCCCGGAGAGGCGGCGCTGACCGGCCGGATCACCGAGCTCGACTTCCTCGGCTCGGTCATCCGCCTGCGCATCGACCTCGGCGGGCAGAAGCTGGCGGTGGATCTCTTCAACACCACCCGGCAGGCGCCGCCGAAGGTGGGCGAGACCGTGTCGCTGGCGCTCAACCCGGCGGATGCGCTGGTGATCGGGGCATAAACCGCGCAACGGCGCGGGCAGGGGGTGATTTTCCGTGGCGTCACCCCGCCAAACGTGCAACCTCTGATCTCGGAAACGGCCGGAAATCCCGGCAGCGTGGGGGCCAGGAACAGGACACATGATTCAGGAATTCAAGGACTTCATCGCCAAGGGCAACGTCATGGACATGGCGGTGGGCATCATCGTCGGCGCCGCCTTCACCGCCATCGTGACCTCGCTCGTGGGCGACATCATCAACCCGATCATTGCGCTCTTCACCGGCGGCATCGACTTCTCGGGCTGGTTCTACGCGCTCGACGGGGGCGAGTATGCCTCGCTGCAGGCGGCCAAGGACGCGGGCGCGCCGGTCTTCGCCATCGGCAGCTTCATCATGGCGGTGATCAACTTCTTCATCATCGCCTTCGTGGTCTTCCTGCTGGTCAAGATGGTCAACCGCATCCGCTCGGCCGCCGAGAAGCCCGACGAGGTGGCGCCCGAGGTCAAGACCGGCCCGTCGGAGCTCGACGTCCTGCTCGAGATCCGCGACGCGCTGAAGAAGTGACCCGCCTTGCGCATTTTGCAGCCCCGCCATGCAGGCCCGGGATCCGCACAGGGTTCCGGGTTGCGAGCTTCAGACGAGGTCGGTAAGTCCGCCGGACCCCTCCGGAGACCCAGCATGAATCGCAGCGTGAAAATCGCCATCGGCAGCGTATTCGTCGGCATTCTCGTGCTGGCGATCAAGACCTTCGCCTGGTGGCTGACCGGCTCCGTGGCGCTGCTCTCGGATGCACTGGAAAGCATCGTCAACGTCGCGACCGCGCTGGCCGCGCTGCTGGCGATCCACATCGCCTCGCAGCCGCCGGACGCGGACCATCCCTTCGGCCACCACAAGGCCGAGTATTTCAGCGCCGTGCTCGAGGGCGTGCTGATCGTCGTCGCCGCGGTGCTGATCCTGCGCGAGGCCTGGGGCGCCTGGCAGGCGCCGCAGCAGATCGAGCAGGTCGGGCTCGGCCTTGCCATCAACCTCTCGGCCGGGGTGATCAACGCCGCCTGGTGCTGGCTGCTGCTGCGCGAGGGGCGCAAGCTCAACTCTCCGGCGCTGGTCGCCGACGGCAAGCACCTCCTGACCGACGTCTTCTCCTCGGCCGGGGTGGCGATCGGCGTCGCGGCCGCGGTGCTGACCGGCTGGCTCTGGCTCGACGCGGCGCTTGCCGCGCTGGTGGCGGTCAACATCCTCTGGTCAGGCTGGCAGGTGATCCGCGGCTCGGTCGGCGGGCTGATGGACGCGGCGGTGCCCGAGGAGGAGCTTGCCGAGATGCGCGCGGTGATCTCGGCCAATGCCGACGGTGCGGTCGAGGCGCATGACCTGCGCTCGCGCCGGGCCGGGCAGGCGGTGTTCCTCGAGTTCCACCTGGTGGTACCGGGCGAGATGACCGTCGACGCAGCCCACGAGATCTGCGACCGGATCGAGCATGCGCTGCGCGAGGCGATCGACGGCTGCCGGGTGACGATCCACGTCGAGCCCGAGCACAAGGCCAAGCATTCGGGGATCGTGGTGCTCTGATCCCGGGGCCGAAGGGGGCTCCGCCCCCACCTGCCTGCGGCAGGTTCCCCCGGCGTATTTTGAAAGAGAAGAATGAAAGGGCGGGCGCGTTTCGCGGCCCGCCCTTCGGCTTTTGACGATGTGCCGCCGGTCAGGCGGCGAGGGCCTTGGCGATGCTTTCCAGCGGCAGGTTCAGCGCGCGGGCGACGGCGGCATTGGTGATCTGCCCGTCATGCACGTTGAGCCCGGCCTGCAGGTGCGGGTCCTCGGCGCAGGCGACGCGCCAGCCCTTGCCGGCCAGCGCCAGCATGAAGGGCAGGGTGGCGTTGCCGAGCGCCAGCGTCGAGCTGCGCGGCACCGCGCCGGGCATGTTGGCGACGCAGTAGTGCTGGATGCCGTCCACCGTGTAGACCGGGTCCTCGTGGGTGGTCGGCTTCGAGGTCTCGAAGCAGCCGCCCTGGTCGATCGCCACGTCCACCAGCACCGCGCCGGGCTTCATGAGGCCGAGCTGCGCGCGGCTGACCAGCTTGGGCGCGGCGGCGCCGGGGATCAGCACCGCGCCGATCACCATGTCGGCCCCGGCGAGCAGCTCGGCCACGGCGCCATCGGTCGAGTAACGGTTCTTGAAGAGGCTGCCGAAGGTCTCGTCGAGCTGGCGCAGGCGCGGCAGCGAGCGGTCGAGCACGGTGACATCCGCGCCCATGCCCGCGGCGATGCGCGCCGCGTGGGTGCCGACGACGCCGCCGCCCAGCACCACCACGTTGGCTGGGCTGACGCCGGGCACGCCGCCCATCAGAACGCCGCGGCCGCCATTGGCCTTCTGCAGCGACCAGGCGCCCATCTGCGGTGCGAGGCGGCCCGCCACCTCGGACATCGGCGCCAGCAGCGGTAGCCCGCCGCGCGCGTCGGTCACCGTCTCGTAGGCGATGCAGGTCGCGCCGGACTCCAGCAGGTCCTGCGTCTGCTCGGGATCGGGGGCGAGGTGCAGGTAGGTGAAGAGCAGCTGGCCGCGCCTCAGCTGCCGGCGCTCGGAGGCCTGCGGCTCCTTCACCTTGACGATCATCTCGGCCTCGGCCCAGATCTCCTCGGCGGTGGCGGCGATGCGGGCCCCGGCGGCCACGTAGTCCTCGTCGGAGAAGCCGGCGCCGAGCCCCGCGCCCTGCTGCACGATCACCTGGTGGCCGTGCGCCGCCGCCTCGCGGGCGGCGTTGGGGGTGATGCCGACGCGGTATTCCTGCGGCTTGATCTCTGTCGGGCAACCGATTTTCATGGTAGGTCCTCCTCCTGGCCCGTTCGGGCGCATTCTCCTGCCTTCAGGATGCACCTGCCCGCGTGCAATTTCCTTGCTGAAGTGTCCCGGTCAAAGCGCTATTGGAGGGAGAATCTTCGGCCAAGACGCCGAGTTTTCGAAGGAACGCGCATGACCCTCGACGATACCGACCGGCGCATCCTGCGCGCGCTGCAGAAGCAGGGCCGCATGTCCAATGCCGAGCTGTCGGAGAAGGTGAACCTCTCGCCCTCCGCCTGCCACCGGCGGGTGCAGCGGCTCGAGGCCGAGGGCTACGTGAAGGATTACGTGGCGCTGCTCGACGCGCGCAAGCTGGGGCTCGCCAGCACGGTCTTCGTCGAGATCCGGCTCAGCGCCCAGGCCGACGAGGTGCTCGATGCCTTCGAGAAGGCCGTGGCGCGGGTGCCGGCGGTGCTCGAATGCCACCTGATGGCGGGCACGGCGGATTACATCCTCAAGGTCGTCGCCGAGGACACCGAGGATTTCGCCCGCATCCACCGCCAGTACCTGACCCGGCTGCCGGGCGTGGCGCAGATGCAATCGAGCTTCGCGCTGCGCACCGTCTTCAAGACCACCGCCCTGCCGCTCTGACCGCCCGCGCCTCCGTGACGCCTTGCGGCGGCGCCGCGCGCTGGCATAGCGTGGGGCGGAGCGAGGTGCCGGGAGGAAATATGGCGTTCGATCATGTGATTGTGGGTGCGGGCAGCGCCGGCTGCGTGCTGGCGAAACGGCTTGCAGAGGGCGGGCGCCGGGTGCTGCTGCTGGAGGCGGGCGGGCGCGACACCTACCACTGGATCCACATCCCGATGGGCTATCTCTACTGCATCGGCAACCCGCGCACCGACTGGTGCTACCGCACCGCCGAGGAGAAGGGGCTGAACGGGCGCTCGCTGCTCTACCCGCGCGGCAAGGTGCTGGGCGGCTGCTCGTCGATCAACGGCATGCTCTACCTGCGCGGACAGGCGGCGGATTACGACGGCTGGCGGCAGATGGGGCTCTCCGGCTGGGGCTGGGACGACGTGCTGCCCTTCTTCAAGCGCTCGGAGGATTACGTCGAGGGGCCGTCGGAGATGCACGGGGCGGGCGGCGAGTGGCGGGTGGAGAACCAGCGCCTGCACTGGGACATCCTCGACGACTGGATGAGGGCGGCCGAGGCGACGGGCATCCCGCGGGTGCGCGATTTCAACACCGGTGACAACGAGGGGGTCGGCTACTTCCGGGTGAACCAGCGGGGCGGCTGGCGGATGAACACCGCCAAGGCCTTCCTGCGCACCACCCGCTCGGACCGGCTGAAGGTCGAGACCGGCGCCCATGTCACCCGGCTGCTGATCGAGGGGCGGCGCGTCGTCGGGGTCGAGTACGAGCAGGGCGGCCAGCGCCACCAGGTGCGGCCGGGGGGCGAGGTGATCCTCTCGGCAGGGGCGGTGAACTCGCCGCACCTGCTGCAACTGTCGGGAGTGGGCCCGGCCGAGCACCTGCGCGCGCAGGGCATCGACGTGGCGCTCGACGCGCCGGAGGTGGGCGGCAACCTGCAGGACCACCTGCAGCTGCGCTGCGCCTGGCGGCTCACCGGGGCGAAGACGCTGAACACGCTTGCCGCAACGCCGCTCGGCAAGGGCATGATCGGGCTCGACTACGTGCTGCGCCGGCGCGGGCCGATGTCGATGGCGCCCTCGCAGCTCGGCGCCTTCTCGCGCTCGCGCGAGGGGCTCGCGACGGCCGATCTCGAGTACCACGTGCAGCCGCTCTCGCTCGAGGCCTTCGGCCAGCCGCTGCACGACTTCCCGGCGATGACGGCGAGCGTGTGCAACCTGCGCCCCGAGAGCCGGGGCACGGTGCGGCTCGCCTCCGCCGACAGCCGCGCGGCGCCGGTGATCGCGCCCAATTACCTGTCGACCGAGGGCGACCGCAGGGTCGCCGCCGACGCGATCCGGCAGGTGCGGCGGATCATGGGCCAGCAGGCCATGGCGCGCTACGCGCCGGACGAGCTGAAGCCCGGACTGCAGTTCCAGACCGAGGAGGAGCTGCACCGCGCCGCGGGCGAGGTCGGCACGACGATCTTCCACCCGGTGGGCACGGTGCGCATGGGCACCGAGCAGAGCGCGCCGCTCGATCCGCAGCTGCGCTTCCGCGGGCTCTCGGGGCTGCGCGTGGTCGATGCCAGCGTCATGCCGCGGATCACGTCGGGCAACACCAACGCGCCGACCATCATGATCGCCGAGAAGGCGGCGGAGATGATCCTGCGATGATCCTGCACGGCTGAGCCGGAACCGTGCTATGCTCGGGCGTGTTCGAGACTCAAGACTTTGCCCGAAGCATTTGGAGACAGCCGATGAAAGCATTTTCGCCGATCGCCGCCGCGGTCCTTTCGATCAGCCTCACCCCGGTCGTGGCTGCCCCCGCCCTGGCCGGAGATTTCACGGTCTACGAGGCGGTGCCCGGCGACCGCAGCCGGGACGAGGGCCGCTACTTCTCGCAGCTCGACCTCGACCGCAACGGCGTGCTCACCTGGTCCGAGCTGGTGGCGGCCTATGGCAACGCGGCCTTCGATGCGATCATGGCCTTCGACGCCAATGCCGACAGCATGATCACCCGCAACGAGATGCGCGCCTACGACGATCTCGGCACCGGCGGGCCGGCCGGGCTGCTGCACGAGAGCGTGCGCGGCTGAGACGGGCGGAAGAGGGGGCGCTGCCGAACCGATATTTGCTGCACGGGTTCGGGCTTAGCGAGGCGATCGCTAAGCCCGTTGGCACAGGGCTGGGAGTAGTCCCGCTTGTCCGTCGAATTGGACCTTCAGGCCGAGAACTCGGACCGACTGAAGCGTGGAGCTTCCGGCAAGTCGCTTCGCGTACTGCATGTGCTCCGTCGCCTGACAGCTAAGCGCAGGAAGCGGACAAGCCAGGTCCTCGGCCCGGATGTCGGCTACGCGCAGGAAGCGGACCTGCCCTGTGAACCGGCATGCAAAATTGACCCCGTAGCGGGGTAATCGGCGCCCAAAAATGACCCCCTTACACTGATGGTCATGATGCTCCCGAGGTCATCGGGGAGCGCAGGGTGGGATGTTGGTCGTGGAGGCGATAGCGAAGATCCGGCGGGCGTATTTTCAGGACAAGAAGTCGATCAAACATATTTGTCGTGAGCTGCGGGTATCGCGGAACACGGTGCGGAAGGTGATCCGGCAGTCCGTGCGGATGCCTACGAGCTCAACGCCATGCTCGGACCTCGCCCATGAGAGGCGGTCCTGACAGGTGGCTGAGCGGCAGGGTATGGGACGATCCTGCGCCGCGACGGGCACAGTTCGAGGAACCGGACCCCGCCGTCACCTTCATCGAAGGGCGCGGGTTCCGCCGCGAGAGCAGCATCCGCGACCCCGACAACACGGTGACGCAGACCGAACAGCGGGTGCTGGCACAGCGGGCCGAAGACGCCGCGCGCGAGCGGAAGGCTGAGGCTGACCGTCGCTTCCGCCGCGCCCTTGAGCTTGGCGAAGCGCTGCGCATCTTGCGGAAGGGGTGAGGCGTGGGGGCGGTCCGGGCAATGCTGGCACGGGTGCAGCGCCTCGAAGCTGGGCGTGACTCGCCCGCCCTCGCGGAGTTCGGCACGCCCGAGTTCGAGGCACAGGTACGCGCTGAGTGCGCCGTCAGGACGCTGGACGCCCGTGACTGACTCGGTGAGCGCGGCGTGCTTGGGGCGGTCCAGCGCTGGGCGATCGACAAGGTATGGCTGTCGTGGCACTGTCAACATTAGAAAGCGGATCAGCCGAAGAACCAAAATTCCTCGGCGCCACCTCCATCTACTCCGCAAACACGCGAATAAAAATGGCAGCTAGCTACTTGAGCTTCTCGCGGAGTTCGGCAAGCTCTCTCGCTTTCTTCAAGGCATCAATAAATACCGCCGAACCAGCTTCTGCTTCATTCTCAACGGACTTATAGTTCGTAGCGTACTGTGCAGCAAATTTATCTATCCCCCAATCCCGATACTGCCGGACATGAATTAGTTCATGGGCCCAGAATCCAATGTCGAGTACTGACGGGACCGTTTCGAAAGCAATGATATCATCAACCGTAACAGCATGATTTGTGCCATCTGTCTCGCCAATTTTTGTCTTCAGCGTATTTATTATCGCGGGCAGATTGCCCTCGACGTCAGTCTCGACGTACCGAGCACGGTCCACCAACTCATGAGAAAACCCAGCATATAGAGCTGTCTTGATGTCGTCGGGCAGTGGCTTGGCTCTCGGAGATAGCGCGTCATGTGCCTGCCTCAACGCGGCGGCCAATGGTATACCGACGGCCTCCTGAAACGTCTCGCCCAAGCTCTTGTTACCAAGAACCACGTCGCTTGCTTGCTGCGTGACCGTAATAGTCAGGGCGCGGCCGATTGCGTCAGGCATTTGAGCGATACTTAGTGCGTTTGCGAAGTCATCGCCAATATTCTGCCTTACGAATTCAACCGTTGCCGCGTCGATCTTACCTCCCGTTTCGACGACCGCCTCGACAGCGTCCTTGTGCGTTTCGACAATTACGTCCGCTGTATCTTTGACCGCCTCGTCCGGCTTCTTCCCCTCAATTATGTCCTGAATAATCGCACCGCCGGGATCAACAACCCTCCGTGCCTTACTCCAGAAATCAGCATGCGAAATCGTCGGGAAGAGCACAGATGCGCTCAGCACAAAATAGATCAGCATGGATCTCAGCGTCGTCATCTTCCTGCCTCCACAAAAAGCTCACCACCTTGAAACCCTAACACGATCTCAAAGAAGTTTCACTTCTGTATTCGACTACGCGAAGCCGCAGCCGAATACATCTGCAGCAACCGCGAGGTCCGGCAAGGGCAAGTCTGAGTACGGAGAGGCTGATCGCCGCACTCTGTCTGGGCGGCAGGATTCGGGGGGCGCGGTACTCCGCGCCTATTCGGTTGCCACGCCTTAGGAGACTCGGCGTAGGGACGTCCCGCTGCCCGCATTGAATGTCACAGCTCCCAATAAAGAAAGGGCGCGGTACTCCGCGCCCTTTGATCTGTGCTCATCGCCTGCGATCACTCGGAGGCCTTGCCGCGTTTGGCTGCATCAGGCTTCCTCCACGCCCCGCCGGTCTCAGGCTGGTCTGGCGCCACCCGATTGGCCTCGGCCTGCTCGTGCAGATCATCAACCGCGTCGGGGCGTGCCGGGTGTGTCGCGATCCGCTTGGCGAGGGACTTCGATGCCAGGCGTTCGACGAGGAAGAAGAACTCGGCTACGAACGCCTCGTTCGCGGCGGCCCCCTCGATGAACCTACCCATCTTCTCCCGGAGTACCGCCTCGATTGCGCGTTCGCTGTCGCCCCGCTCGATATCGTCCATGACTGTCTGCAGGACTCTCTTCTGGTTCTTCTTCACAATGGTCTCCTTACCAAAGATTGAGCGCCTTGAACTCGTTGACGCGACCGCGGTCACTCCGTGGCTGACTCTGACATCGTGTCGTTTTTGGAGGCGCAAAGAAAATTTCCTGCGTGTCCTTCACGGGGTGTCTTCGCCCGGCTCGGGCCGCCCTGGCGAGGTCTTGCGCAGCCACCTTGCGAGGCCGGTGATGCGCGCGGAGAGCATGGGTCGCGCCGCGGCGATCTGGTTGCGGGCGGCGGCGGGGAGAAGCTGCGCGATACGGACGATCACCTCATCCGCTTTCACGATCTCGGCGTGTGCCTTGGCGACCCGTGCCTCGGCGTCCTGCTTCGCCTGGTCCTTGAGCCGCGCGAAGGCCCTGCCAAAGATCTGGCGTGCCAGGTTTCCGGACGGCGTGTCCTTGTCGCGTGGCTCGGTTGCCGAGATATCACCCTCCGCGACGGCCTGAACGACCTGCACGATGGCCTGAACCGCCTTCTTGTCGCGTGCCAGCTTCCGCTCCTGCGTCACCAAGGTTTTGTCGCGTTCAGCGAGCTTGAGCTCCTGCGCGCGCCGCCAATCCCGCGGGCTGACATGGCGTCGCTTCTTCGGGATGGGCACGGGGTCTTCGGCGGTCCGCGCGCCCTTGCCCTGATCGTTCCGCAGCAAGGAGTTGTGCTCGAGCGCGTCTCGCGTGCGCTTTGCCCGGCGCTCGCCGCGCTGCAGGCCGAGCTCGGCGAACCACTCCCCGACGCTGTCCTGGCCTTCTTCGTAGTCGCGGATGACCGCGAACTTCGAGGGTTGCAGCACGCGCCTGCCGTCCTGCGCAATCGCGCGCGGCAGGATCACCGCGTGAATGTGGTAGGCGGCTTCGTCGAGGTCGGCCCTGGCGTGCACGACGTCCTCTCCGAACTCCTTGCGCAGCCACGCGATGGCGCGCCCCTCGAACTCCCTCATCCGCTCAGTGCCGACCTCGGGTTCAGGGCCGCCCGCATGTGCACTCTCCGCCTCATCCTCCTGCCCGAACCACTTCCGGTTCGCGGTCAGGATGATCTCGCGCATCGGCCCGTGCCGCGTGGCCCGCCAGGGGTCCTTCGGGCCCTCGGTCAGCCGGGCCAGCATCTGCGCCTTCCGCCGCCGGCGCTTCAGGCTCTCGAGTTCATCCGCAAAGTTCTCCTGTGCCATGTCCAGCACTTCGGCCTGAACCTGCCTGGCCCAGTCTTCGTCCCCGATGAGTCTGCGGTTGAGACCCGAGCGGGAGCTGTCGACGTGGCCGAGATCGCCACCCTTGCGAAGCCGGTGTCCCTCGAAGCCGCCGAGATCCTTCGGCCACAGCCCCTTCATGCGCATCACGATCCTGAATGTCTCTGCCAAGTCCCGCCCTCCGTTCCGGCGGAGGGGAAATGGGTCCCTTGGGGAAATCCGGATGAAGAAATTTGGCCCCAAAGGGCCTGCGGCGCGCTCCCGGGGTGCGGCGGGGGTTACTCACTAAACAGGGGGCGCAAAATCCTGGCGGATTTGGCTCCCCCTGCCGTTCGCCGGGGCGCCGCCCCGAACCCCGCGCTGCCGCGGCCCGCCTGCGCAGCGGGCGCTCCTGCGCGGAGGGCGGCAGGGTCGTCGTTCGCCACTCCCCCTGCACCCCCTGGCGTCTTCCGACGGACCCGGAGGCCGTTCCGCACGCCTCCGGGACCTCCCGGCTCCGGGGGGAGGTGACTGCGTGCCTCCCCCGAACCCCCTCCTGCAAGGAAGGCCCTGTCCTCGGGGTGATCTCCTGAAGCTGCGCGCGGCCTGTGCCGCGCAGCTTCAAGAGATCACCCGCGTCCGGGGCTCGGGCTGCGCGGTCTCAACCGAAAGATCACATATGACCCAAGACCAGCGCAGTGCTGCCACCCTCGCGGAGTGGCAGCGCAACATCGCCGCGGGCGACGTCGTCGCGTTCCGCTTCCCCCCTGGCTCAGGCACCCCTGCGCTCACCAAGGTCCGCCCCTCGCTCGTGCTGGGCGTCGAGGACCTTGCGGACATGCGCAGCGTGACCCTCGCGTTCGGCTCGTCGCAGCGCCCGACGAAGCCGCGCCGCGATCACGTCATCGCCGTGCGTGGGGAGGCTGCGCTTGGCGCCGCCTCGCTGCATGCGCCGACCTACTTCGACGCATCCCGCCGCATCACCGTTTCGATTCATCACGCGGGCTTCGACGTGAGCGATCGGGCCGAGACGGCCATCCTCGGACGGCTGACCGGCTGGTCGCTCGCGGAGATGACCCGCATTCGGCAGCGCCTTGCGGTCGAGCGCGACATGACGCGTGAGCGCCTGCGCGGTCGGTGCAAGACGCCGTCGCGGCACATCGTCGTCCAACGCACCAAGAATGGCTGCATCGCGGGGGAGGAGGTCCGTCATGTCTGAGACGAACCTCGATTTCGATCCGCTCCTGTCCGAGATCTTCCAGGCGCTGCGGTGCTGCGCGCCAGCCATTGAGTGCCTGCACGCTGCGCAGGAGTTCATGCCTGAGGCGGACGCGCGGCGCATGGACGAGCTGGCCGGGCGCATCGCGTCGGAGCGCATCTTCGAGCCGCGCGACCGCGGGCTCTTCGGGACGGTTCTGGAGGCGCTCAACGAGCAGATCGAAGAGCGGACCTTCCTGGCGCTCGAGGAAAAGGAGTTTGGCGAGCCGGACTGGCACCGCGACTACACCCCGGAAGGGCTGCAGCTGTCGCAGCACCGGCGCTGCATCTTCGCGCTGAAGGAGCACCTCGACCGCATCGCGGCGCTGCGCCGGGCCGAAGTGCTCGCGCTGCAGTTCCGCAGCGCGGACGCCCGCTGAGGGCAGGCCCGCCCCGGCTCGGTACCGGGGCGGGCCCCTCGCGCAACAATTTTCGCAAATCCGTTTTCGTTTGCCTCGACGGATTCATTTCCTCCTCGCCCGTGATGGGCAAGAGGCAATCGAGGACGCACAGGCGATGACAAACGCGACACACATCCGGCTCACCGCAGCCAACGACAACGACGGACAGCAGACCATCCCGGTCGCCATCACCGGGCTTGTTCATCTGCTCGCCCGGGCGGAGGCGCTGACGTCGCTCCGCGCCCCGGCGAACGAGGACGCGGCCCCGGCGCAACAAGGAAATAACGCATGATCAAACGTGCAGCGATATATGCCCGCTTCAGCTCCGACCTGCAGAAGGCCACCTCGATCGAGGACCAGGTCGCCATGTGCCGCAAGCACGCCGAAAGGCAGGGCTGGCAGGTCGTGGAGGTCTTCACGGACAGCCAGAAGACCGGCCGCAACACCCGCCGTCCCGGCTTCCAGAAGATGAAGGACGCCATCTACGCTGACCGGATCGACATCGTGCTCGTCGAGGCGCTCGACCGGCTCAACCGGAAGGTCAGCGACGCGCTCACCCAGTTCGAACTCATGGCCTTCCGGGACGTGAAGCTGCATTCGGTGACCGAGGGCGAGCAGAACTTCTTCACCACAATGCTGATCGGCTTTGCCGCCCAGCAGCAGAGCGAGGCAAATGGGGAGCACACGCGCCGGGGCATGAAGAGCGCCGTGGGCCGCAGGCGTCTGCACACCAGCACCTACGGCTATCGCAAGGTCTCCGTCGAGGAAGGGCTCAACCGCGAGATCGTACCCGAGGAGGCGGAGATCGTGCGCCGCATCTTCACGGAATACGCTGAGGGACGCTCGGCGCTGCAGATCGCAAAAGGCCTGAATGCCGATCGCATCCCGGCGCCGCGCGGCGGCAGCTGGGATGGCTCGACAATCCGGGGCAACCCGGCCCGCCAGGAAGGCATTCTGCACAACCGGATCTAGATCGGCATCGCGAGCATTTGCAGAAACAGGCGCAGGTACAATCCGGAGACGGGCCAGCGGAAGATCATCAGCTCGCCCGAAGACTACACCGAGACGGACATCCCGGAGCTGCGGATCGTCCCGCAGGACCTCTGGGAGCGCGTCCAGGCGCAGCGCGCCGGGCGCAAGCCGGTGCAAAACGCCGTCGAGACGCGGCGGACGCGCTATCTTCTGTCGGGGCTTCTGGTCTGCGGTTGCTGCGGCAACCGCTACGTCAAGCACAACAGAACGAGTTACCGGTGCCGCGAGGCGCTGAAGGGCGGCGTCTGCACCAACACTCGCACGATCTCGCGCAAGCGAATCGAGGCGCGCGTCTTCGCGAGGCTGAAGGAGGTGATGCTCTCGGACGAGTTGGCCCGTCAGTTCGGCGAGGCGCTCGAAGCCGAACGGCGCAAGCTCGCCAAGGCGAACCCGGAAGCCGACGTGAAGCGCCTGTCGGCGGCGCTCAAGGAGGCTGAAACCAAGCGCGCGCGCATCTTCCAGGCCATCGAGGACGGCGCGCCCTTCGCCACCTTCAAGGCGCGGGCCAACGAGGTCGAGGCGGAGATCGCGGACATCGCGGCACGCATCGAAGGCGCAAAGCGCCTCATCACCTTGCAGCACGCCGATCAGCCGGATGCGCGGCTGCTCTACGAGCGGGCCGTCGCGCAGATGGAGCTGCTGCTCGGTGACGAGGAGCTCGTCGAGCAGGCCCACGCGTTCCTCGGTGAGCTCATCCGGAAGATCGCCCTGAGGCCCGACGAGGCCGCTCCGCACGGCGTTTCGGCGGTGATCGAGGCACGGTTCGGAGCGTTGCTCGGCGTGGAGGAGGCCGTGACGGACGCCGCCGGCTTCACCATGGTCCCGTGTTGATCACTTCGAAAGAACCCGTGGTGTCTGGTCACTTGCCGGGCTTGCCGCCCCCATCCTCGGTGTCGCGCGGGGTGCGCCATGTGCTGGGAATAGGGAATGTCTGGATGATCCGGGTCATGTTGCCTCCCTCGGTCAGGGACCATTCTGCAGCCTGCGAAGTGGGGGATCAATGTTGAACTTTGCCGCCTCGTGTTGCCCGACGTCGGTTAGGCAAGGGTGTTCGCACGTCTCAAGATGTCGGATCGGCGCAGCGGAGGTAGCGCAACGCAAACGTGCATGTTTGGGGCAACTGGCACCCTCTGACCTTGGGCCGACCTATGGCTTGGGCAATGTTGCCCGGCTCCAAGGTGCAGGGAGCGGACCTCGGCAACGTCATGCTACGAAACCGCCGAGCGCAGGTAAGAGACGGTCGCGCTGGCCGCAGACGCAACGGAAATGCGCGGTGGGCGGGCATTGCCCAAACTGAAGCTCGCGTCACGGCTTCAAGCGATTTCTGGCCCAGGCGCCATTCATACAGACATCTCGACCTCACCTTCTTCTTGGATGATCTTCACAAAGTCGATTGGATCATTGAAATAATTTCGATATGCCGACCGTAGCTGTTTTGGATTGCTTGCCCTAACGTACACAGCATTCAAGCTCGAACCTGAAGTTTCTAACTCGGTGGCTTTAGCAATTGCATCGCCGGAATTTTTGAACGGGATCACTTCTAGTCCGGCACTTCCATCCGGATTCTGGAAGACATTTAGAACGGTATGTTCTTGCAGCTTCTCCTCGTCCTCGAATTGCTTGAGCGCAGATAGTCTCTGGAGGATCCCGAGCTCGTTTTCAAGCTCCTGAAGCTGCGCCTGAAGTTCGGCTGTGCTCACCTCCAAAAAGGCTCTCTCCAGATGTTCGTGTTTGCGAGCAATAATCTCGCTTGCAATTGCAAAGAATCTTCCTCTCTTCGACTGATCCATCTCGAACTTAGTGCGCTCTCCGTCGATCAGGTCCGAAATCTCAACTGCAGTAGCCCAAGCATGCTGGGCGCGCGTACGGTATTGAATCTCCACCAGCAGGCCATCCCAAGGCTTCTTAGTTTCGGCCCGATCGCTACCACGTGGTAGGTGGCGATATACATCATGGATGCCGCGATATCCGGTGAACTTGGGCGTTTCGATGTAGTCGTACTTTTCGCGCGGGTATCTCAGCTCATGCTTGACGTTTTTCATTACAGCCGCCGAACTGAGATATTCCCTGAAATCATGAAGATCTGAAAGGTTTTCGAAAATCATTCTGCAGCCGGCGAAATCATGCATGGCTGAAACGTCTGCAATCAGCGGATCACCGGCATCATTTCTTCGTTTCAGCTTGTCAATCACCGTGTTTCTGCGCTTGAGGCGCTGCGCAAATTCGACGTTGTAGGGCTTGATTGCGATTTTTCGCTTTAGCCAGATCTGAAACGTGTTGATGACATAGCCGTGCGATGAACGCCACTGATCCACAAGATCAAAGTCCGCCGCTGCCCCCACTCCATCCGCGATACGCTTTCCTGCGCGTTTGACTTGGGACTTGCTTTCGGGTGGTGGGGACCAGATCGACATTTTTCTTCCAGTATTGGCACGTATTTCTGCGAACCTACCTGTGAAGCGTATGCATGTCACCGGTATTTCTATGGACAACCGTGCTGGCCGATACGAGTATCCTTGAGCGGTGGTGATGGGACTGAGGGTGTGCCTTTGTTCCACACTGTACAAAGGTCCGCTTGTGGCTGCCATCAGGCGTAAAGCGCGCTCGGTACGAGCGGCAGCTTGGAGTTGGACCGGGTCGCATGCTGCGTCCTGATCGTCGGTCCGCTTCGGCAGGCATGGCCTGCCAACGAGGGCTAGCTACATCATTGGGAGGCAAATATCGGTTGGGCAGGGGGCGCTGCCCCCTCGCCGCTGCGCGGCTCACCCCCGGCGTATTTTCAAAGAGAAGAAGAGCGAGGAAGGGCGCGGCCCTCTTCCCCTTTGCCATCTTTCTTCTCTTTCCAAATACGCCCGCCGGAGGCAGGCCCGCAGGGCCTTCGCTTTGGCGCGGTTGAGGCGCGGGGTCAGTCCTGCTTGGGACGGTCGTCGTACTGGCCCGAGAGGATCCGCTGCGCGTCGCCCTCGGGGTCGTCGTATTGCCGCGACTTCACGGTGAAGACGAAGAAGCCGAGCCCGAGCCCGCCGAGGATCAGCGAGATCGGGATGAGATAGGCGAGGATGTTCATTTCGGGCCCTTCAGGCGCAGCGCGTTCAGCGAGACGGTGATCGACGAGGTGGACATCGCCAGCGCGGCGATGAGCGGCGAGCAGAGCCCGGCGACGGCGAGCGGCACGGCGATCACGTTGTACCAGGTGGCGATGGCGAAGTTCT
Source organism: Salipiger sp. H15 (assembly GCF_040409955.1). Lineage (NCBI taxonomy): Bacteria > Pseudomonadati > Pseudomonadota > Alphaproteobacteria > Rhodobacterales > Roseobacteraceae > Salipiger > Salipiger bruguierae. Next base: position 471,765 of record NZ_CP123384.1, on the reverse strand, counting down.
GGCGGATGCGTTTCGTGGCGGTGGCGGCGACCGAGAGCGCGCCGGGGATCGGCGCGAGCGAGCGGCCGAGCAGCACGATGTCCGAGGCGACCCGCGCCGCGTCGAGCGCCGAGGCGGGCGAGATCGAGACATGCGCGCCGGCGAGCGCCGCCGTGTCGTTGAGCCCGTCGCCGACCATCAGCACGTGCCTGCCCTCGTCCGAGAGGGCGCGGATCCGCGCCGCCTTGTCCTGCGGCAGCGCCTCGGCGATCCAGTGCGGGATCTGCAGCCGGGTGGCCAGAGCCTCGACCGCGGCGGTGCTGTCGCCCGAGACCAGGATCACCTCCTTGCCCATGTCGCGGAGCGCGCGCACCGCTTCCTCGGCACCGTCGCGCAGGCTGTCCTCGAAGCGGAAGGCCTGCGCCGGGCCATCGCCGACGCGCAGCCAGGCCGCGGTCGTGGCGCTCTGCCCGCCGCCGGTCCAGGCGGCGCGGCCGAGCCGCACGGGCTGGCCCTGCCGGAGCCCCTCGGTGCCATGGCCGGGGACCTCGGTGATGCCGGTGACCTCGGCGGGGGTGATCCCGGCGGCGCGCAGCGCGGCGGTCAGCGAGAGTGACAGCGGGTGGGCCGATCCCTCGGCGAGGGCGAGGGCGATCTCGAGGTCGTGGCGGGTGAAGTCGTCGCGGTTGGTCAGCGTCGGCGTGCCCGCGGTCAGCGTGCCGGTCTTGTCGAAGACCACCGTGTCGACCTCGGCCAGCCGCTCGAGCGCGGTGCCGTCCTTGATCAGCAGCCCCTGCTTGAAGAGCCGGCCCGAGGCGGCGGTGGTCACCGCGGGCACGGCGAGGCCGAGCGCGCAGGGGCAGGTGATGATCAGCACCGCGGCGGCGATGTTGAGCGCGACGCGGAAATCGCCGGACCAGGCCAGCCAGCCGAGGAAGGCCAGCCCGGCGAGGATGTGCACCCCCGGCGCGTAGAGCTTGGCGGCCTTGTCGGCGAGCGGCGTGTAGTTGGCGCGACCCGATTCCGCCACGGCGACGAGGTCGGCCATGCGGTGCAGCGAGGTGTCGCGGCCCACCGCCGAGGCGCGGATCACCAGCGGGCCGGTGAGGTTCACCTCGCCGGCGCTGACCGCCTGGCCGGGGGCGGCGTAGACCGGCAGGGTCTCGCCGGTGAGCAGCGAGCGGTCGAGCTCGGACTGGCCTTCGGTGACCTCGCCGTCGACCGGCGTCCGCCCGCCGGGGCGCACGCGAACGAGGTCGCCGACGCGCAGCTCGGAGGCGGGGACCTGTTCCTCGCCCGCCTCGGTCAGCCGCCAGGCGCGCGGCACCTCGAGCGCCGAGAGTTCCTCGGCGGCGGAGCGGGCGATGGCGCGGGTGCGGTGGTCGAGGTAGCGGCCGGTCAGCAGGAAGAAGGTCAGCGTGATGGCGGCGTCGAAATAGGCGTGCTCGCCCGACAGCATCGTCTCCCAGAGCGAGGTGACGATGGCCAGGAGGATCGCCAGCGAGATCGGCACGTCCATGTTGAGCCGCCCGGCGCGCAGCGCGGTCCAGGCGTTGTGGAAGAAGGGCCGGGCCGAGAAGGCGATGGTCGGCAGCACGATGGCGGCCGAGACCCAGTGGAAGAGGTCGCGCGTCGGCCCCTCGGCGCCGGACCAGACGGCGACCGAGAGCAGCATCACGTTCATCGCGGCAAAGCCCGCGACGGCGAGGCGCATCAGCAGGTCGCGCCCGGCCCGGTCGGTGGCGGTGGCGGCGAGCATTCCGGCGTCGAGCTCGTGCGCCTCGTAGCCCGCCGCCTCGACCACCGGGATCAGCGCCTCGGCGGTGAGCTCCGGCGCGGCCTCGATCCGCACGCGCTTCTGGCTGAGGTTGACGCGGGCGCTGCGCACGCCGGGCACCTTCTCGAGCGCGGTCTCGACGGTGGTCATGCAGGCGGCGCAGTGGATGGTCGGCAGCGAGAGGGCGATCCGCGCCTGCTGCGGGGCGGCGCGTTCGGCCAGCGCCTCGGCGGCGGGGGCGGCGACGCAGGCCGGGCAGGCGGAGGCAGGGGGACGCAGGGCGGCGGTCATGACCCTATTCCTTGATGAAGAATTCCAGGCGCTGCTCGAAGAGCGTGCCATCCTCGGCATGGGCCTGCACCCAGACGTTCCAGTGCCCCGGCGCAAGATCGTCGGCGGCGACGAACTGGGTTCCGTCCCAGAAGAACTCGGGCTCGTGGTCGTCCTTCACATGGGTCGAGCGGCCGAGTCTGGCGGAGAGCTCGGCGGGTTTCACCGGCAGACCGTCGGCCCCGGTGAAGCGCAGCACCACGGCATCCTCGCGCGGCTCGGCATGGGCGGTCCAGCCGAGCGCCTCCTGCTCGGCGCGGCGGGTGTCGAAGCTCTGGCTGGCGACGTAGGAGTTCGCCACCTCGAGCCCGGGGAAGGTGGCGATGGCGTTCCAGGCGAGCGCGATGTTCACCGCGATGATCACCCCGAAGGCACCGCCGAAGATCGCCAGCACGTGCCAGCCGGTGAGCTTGCGCCCGCTATCCTGTGCTTCGGTCATCAGTTGGTCCGTCCGTTGAAGATGGTTGCCTTCGAGGCGCGGTCCCCGGTGGTGAGGTCCTCGACCCAGATGTGGAACTCGGTGCGGTCGGCCCGCGCCTCGGGCGAGCCCTCGGGCGCGGTCACGTAGACCCTCTGAAGGTGCGTCTCGTTGGCGGGCACGTCAACGGTGGTGTCCTCCTCGCCCTCGAGCGTGATCTGCAGCGTGGCATCGTCCGACAGCGACAGGCGGAAGGGCCGGTCCTCGCCGTGCTTGTTGAGCAGGCGCACGTCGTAGGTGTTGCGGATCGAGCCGTCGGAGAGCACCACGAAGGTCGGGTTGCGCACCGGCGCGACGCTGAGCTCGATCGACGGGCGCAGGATCAGCGCGACCAGCAGGCCGACCCCGACCAGCGACCAGAGCCCGGTGTAGAGCAGGACGCGCGGGCGGAAGATGTGCTTCCAGACCTGGCGCGGCGCGTGGCCGGCGCGCTCGCGCGTCTCGTCCGACAGGGCCAGGTAGTCGATCAGCCCGCGCGGCTTGCCGATCTTCTCCATCACGTCGTCGCAGGCGTCGATGCAGAGCGCGCAGGTGATGCAGGCCAGCTGCTGGCCGTCGCGGATGTCGATCCCCATCGGGCAGACGTTGACGCAGGCGTTGCAGTCGATGCAGTCGCCGAGCGCCTCGGCGCCCTCGGCCTTGCGGTGCTTGCCGCGCGGCTCGCCGCGCCAGTCGCGGTAGCCGACGGTGAGCGTGTCCTCGTCCATCATCGCCGCCTGGATGCGCGGCCAGGGGCAGGCGTAGATGCAGATCTGCTCGCGCGCGAAGCCGCCGAAGGCGAAGGTTGTGGCGGTGAGGATGGCGATGGTGGTGTAGGCGACCGGGTGCGCGTTGCCGGTCAGCAGGTCGACCAGCAGGGTGGGGGCGTCGGTGAAGTAGAAGACCCAGGCGCCGCCGGTGGCCAGCGCGATGAGCAGCCAGGCCGCCCACTTGGTCAGCCGCAGCCGGGCCTTGCGCGCGTCCCACTTCTTCTGCCGGTGCAGGCGCAGCCGGGCGTTGCGGTCCCCCTCGATCCAGCGCTCGACGAGGATGAAGAGATCGGTCCAGACGGTCTGCGGGCAGGCATAGCCGCACCAGACCCGTCCCAGCGCCGAGGTGAAGAGGAAGAGCCCGAGCCCCGCCATGATCAGCAGCCCGGCGACGAAGTAGAATTCGTGCGGCCAGATCTCGATGAAGAAGAAGAAGAACCGCCGGTTGGCGAGATCCACCAGCACGGCCTGGTCGGGCAGCTGCGGTCCGCGGTCCCAGCGGATCCACGGCGTGATGTAGTAGATGCCCAGCAGGACGAGCATCAGGACCCATTTGAGATTGCGGAAATGCCCGCGCACGCGGCGGGGGAAGATCGGCTCGCGCGCCGCGTAGAGGGAGGGTGCGCCTGGTTGGGTCTCGGACACCGCAAGTACTCCGGTTCGAATCTGCCTGTGATGCTCCTTCTGACGCGGCGGCGCCTCGGGAACTTTGACATGCATCAATAAGCATATCCTTCACTTAGCTTTTGCGGCCTCACGTCGCAGCCAGGTGGCGAAGAGCCGGAGCGGCGGGCGCATGACGCCGGGCCGTGTGACCAGATAATAGCCCTTCTGGCGCGTATCCTCGAACAGAAGTCGCAGCCGGCCGGCGGCGATGTCGTCCTCGGCGAAGACCCGGGCGGTGATGGCGATGCCATGGCCCTGCCGCGCCGCCTCGAGCATGAGGTTGCCGGGCAGCGAGCTGACCCCGTGGCGCGCGTCGTGGTCGATGCCGAACTGCGCGAACCATTCGGTCGCCTCGTTGGTGCCGAGCTCCTGCAGCCAGTGGAAGTCGCGCAGGTCGGCGGGATCGGCGTAGTCCCGGTCGCCGACGAGCCGCGGCGAGCCCACCAGTGCGATGGGCGATTCCACCAGCAGTTCGGCCTCGAGCCCCGGCCAGCGGCCCGAGCCGAAGCGCAGCGCGACATCGACGCCGCCGGGCTCGAGCGGGGCGAGCCGGGCCGAGGGGTCGATCATCAGGCTGATCTCGGGATGCGCCTCGCGGAACCGCGCCAGCCGGGGCATGAGCCAGGAGGCGGCGAAGCTGGGCGTGGTGGTGATCGTCAGCGGCCGATCGGCCTCGGCGCCGGTCAGCGCCTCGAGTTCCTGCGCGATGCGCCCGAAGCCTTCGCTGAGCGCCTGCGCGAGGCGCGCACCCTCCTCGGTCAGCGCCATCGACCGCCGCGAGCGGTCGAGCAGGCTGATCCCGATATGTGACTCGAGGTTGCGAATCTGCTGGCTGATCGCGGCGTGGCTGACGTTGAGAGCGGCACCCGCCTTCTGCACCGAGCCGGTCTCGGCATAGGCGGCGAAGGCGCGCAGCGCGGGCAATGGGGGGAGAGAGGTCCAATTCATTATGTCAATCAATCTTACATGTCAGAATTCTTCCTGACTGGCTGGAATATCACCATGGGTCAATACTGGCAGGGTAAAAATAAGCGAATTAGGAGGAAGGAAATGCTTGGAATATATGCAAAAACTTTCATGACCGCGACCCGGACAGGCCTTGGGTCAAACGACCCTCTGCCCGCGCGCCCGACGCAGGCTGCATGTTCCGAAGCGCAAGCGGCGCCCCGGGCATACGACACGCGTCGCCAGGGAATTGCAGCGATGATCAACGGAAAGTGGCAGCGTGCCAAGGCAAGAATGAGTCCGGGGGCCCATTGCGAAGGCTGAGATGCCAGGATCTTGCCGATCGGGGGACCGAAAGGCGTAGACCTTGCGCGAAAAAGGGAAACGCCGGCACCCCTGGAAACGCGCGAACAGGATGGGGCACCGGCGCCTGGCCTCCGGGCCGCGAAGCCCGGAGGTATTTCTGAGGGCTTACTGCGAGGCCTCGCCGCCGCCGAGCCCGTGGACGTAGGTCGCCACGGCGCGAATCTCCGCTTCCGAAAGACGCGTGTTCCAGTTCGGCATGACGCCGTAGCGGGCGTTCTGGACGGTCTCGCGGATCGTCGCGTAGTCGCCGCCGTAGAGCCAGATCGCGTCGGTCAGGTTCGGCGCGCCCTGCATCCGGTCGCCGGTGCCGTCCTCGGCATGGCAGGCGGCGCAGTTGTCGGCGAAGACCGTGGCGCCCTCGCTGACCAGAGCGGCGTCGTTCGGCGTCTCGCCCGAGAGCGTCATCACGTAATTGGCCACCGCGTCGATCTGGCCGCGCTCGAGCAGCCCGTCGCGGCCGAAGGCCGGCATCTGCGAGAAGCGCGCCTCGGGGTCATCCTCGTTGCGGATGCCGTGGGTGATCGTGGTGTGGATGTCCTCGATCGAGCCGCCCCAGAGCCAGTCGTCGTCGAGCAGGTTGGGATAGCCCTTGGCCCCCGCCGCGCCCGAGCCGTGGCACTGCGCGCACCAGGTGCGGAAGACCGCGGCCCCGGCGTTCTGCGCGTAGCCGCTCAGCTCGGCATCGCTGGCGATCGAGGTCAGCTCGACCGAGGCGAGCTTCTCGTTCATCGGGGCGAGCCGGGCTTCCTGCGCCGAGATCTCCTCGGCGACGGCGCCGCGGGTGGACCAGCCGAGCAGGCCCGCGGTGGCCGAGCGCACGCCCGGCCAGGCGGGGTAGGCGATGGTGTAGCCCACACCCCAGATGATGGTCGCGTAGAAGACCATCAGCCACCAGCGCGGCAGGGGCTTGTTGTACTCCTCGATCCCGTCCCAGGAATGGCCCGTGGTCTCGTAGTCGAGATCGTCTCTCTTGGTGTCTTTCTTGTCGCTCATGATCCTCGCCTCCTCAATTCTGGGCGGGTTTCTCGGGCGCGGAAGGCGCGGCCGGGGCGGTTTCGTTGCGGAGCGGGATGCTAGCGGCGTCGTCGTGGCTGCCCCTTGCGCCGGGGCGGAAGATCCAGGCGATCATGCCCACGAAGAACAGGAACATCACCAGCAGGCCCCAGCTGTCCGCGAAGTGGCGCAGGTCGGAATAGGTGTCCATCTCGTCCCTCCTTACCGGCTCGCGTCGGGCGTGAAGGTCGAGAAATCGACCAGCGTGCCGAGCATCTGCAGGTAGGCCACCAGCGCATCCATCTCCGAGATGCCGGGCTCGCCGTCGAAGTTGCGCACGCTGACCTTCTCGCCGTAGCGCTCGATCAGCCCGTCGGAGTCGGCATCGGGGTTGGCCTGCACGCGGAAGTCGTTGCCGGCGTTCTCGATCATCTCGTCGGTGTAGGGCACGCCGACCATGCGGTGGGTCGAGAGCAGATCCTCCATGTGCTCGCCGTCGATCAGCTTGGCCGAGAGGAACCCGTACTTCGGCATCACCGATTCAGGCACCACCGACTGCGGGTTGGTCAGGTGATCGACGTGCCACTCGTCCGAGTAGCGGCCGCCGACGCGGGCAAGGTCGGGCCCCGTCCGCTTCGAGCCCCACTGGAACGGGTGGTCGTACTGCGATTCAGCCGCGAGGCTGTAGTGGCCGTAGCGTTCGACCTCGTCGCGCATCGGGCGGATCATCTGGCTGTGGCAGACGTAGCAGCCCTCGCGGATGTAGATGTCGCGCCCGGCAAGCTCGAGCGGGGTGTAGGGGCGCATGCCCTCGACGTCCTCGATCGTGTTCTCGAGGTAGAAGAGCGGCACGATCTGCACCAGCCCGCCGATGGTCACCACGAGGAAGGCGAAGAGGGCCAGCAGGGTGACGTTCTTTTCAAGGATACCGTGTTTGTCCAGGATGCTCATCTTCGGCCCTCCTTATTCGGCCGGAGTGGCATGCGCCGTGGCAGCCTCGGCCTCGATGGCCGGGGCCCGCTTTACGGTCATCCACAGGTTGTAGCACATGATAATCGCACCGGAGATGTAGAGCAGGCCGCCAAGCGCGCGCACCACGTACATCGGGAACTTGGCCGAGACGGTGTCGGCGAAGCTGTTGACGAGGAAGCCGTTGGCATCGACCTCGCGCCACATCAGACCTTCCATGATGCCGGTCACCCACATCGAGGCCGCGTAGAGCACGATGCCGATGGTGGCGAGCCAGAAGTGCCAGGAGACGAGGCTCAGGCTGTAGAGCCGCTCGCGGTTCCACAGTTTCGGCGTCAGGAAGTAGAGCGCGCCGAAGGTGATCATGCCGTTCCAGCCGAGCGCGCCCGAGTGCACGTGGCCGATGGTCCAGTCGGTGTAGTGCGACAGCGAGTTGACCGCACGGATCGACATCATCGGGCCCTCGAAGGTCGACATGCCGTAGAAGCCGATCGAGATCACCAGCATCCGCATGATGGGATCGGTGCGCAGCTTGTCCCAGGCGCCCGAGAGCGTCATCAGGCCGTTGATCATGCCGCCCCAGCTGGGCATCCAGAGGATGATCGAGAACACCATGCCGAGGGTCGAGGCCCAGTCGGGCAGGGCGGTGTAGTGCAGGTGGTGCGGACCGGCCCAGATGTAGAGGAAGATCAGCGCCCAGAAGTGCACGATCGACAGCTTGTAGCTGAACACCGGGCGCTCGGCCTGCTTGGGCACGAAGTAATACATCATCCCGAGGAAACCGGCGGTCAGGAAGAAGCCCACGGCGTTGTGGCCGTACCACCACTGCGTCATCGCGTCCTGCACGCCCGAGAAGACCTGCACCGACTTCGAGCCCCAGATCGAGACGGGGATGCTGAGGTTGTTGACGACGTGCAGCATCGCGACGGTGATGATGAAGCTCAGGTAGAACCAGTTGGCCACGTAGATGTGGGGTTCCTTGCGCTTGATGATCGTGCCGACGAAGACCAGCAGGTAGGCGACCCAGACGACGGTCAGCAGCCAGTCGACGTACCATTCCGGCTCGGCGTATTCCTTGGACTGGGTGGCGCCCAGCAGGTAGCCGGTGGCGGCGAGGACGATGAAGAGCTGGTAGCCCCAGAACACCCACCAGGCGAGGTTGCCGCCCCAGAGGCGGGTCGCCGAGGTGCGCTGGACGACGTAGAACGATGTGCAGATCAGCGCGTTGCCACCGAAGGCGAAGATCACCGCCGAGGTGTGCAGCGGCCGCAGGCGGCCGAAGTTCGCATAGCCCTGCGCCCATTCGAAGTTGAGCGCCGGGAAGGCGAGCTGGGTGGCGATGAACACGCCCACCGCGAAGCCGACGACGCCCCAGAAGGCGGTTGCAATGACACCGGCGCGCACTACATCGTCCATGTAGCTCAGTTCGCGCACCTTCGCAGGCACAGGCTCGTCGGTATGGCGGAGGGTCCACAGGAACAGACCCGCCGCGATGAGGAAGATGGTCAGCGCATTGACCATGTAAGCCACGTCTCGTGCGTAGTTGGCGGCAATCAGCGCGAAGAGCGCGACAACCCCCAGCACGATGAGCTTGATATAATTCAACATCGTTCGTCCCTTCGTCTGACTCGCACGATTCGTTGACCGCGCGAGCGGTTCTGACTGACGGGGTTGTGAAATGAATGCCCCCGCGCAGCCTTGATCTGAATCAAGGCTTTGGCTCCGAAGTCTTGCGTTAAGTCATTCTAAGGGTTGCCCTTCGGGCATAAAGTGCCGGTGTCCGGCCCCCGGACAATACCATGGAGATTGCTATGGGCTACAAATCATTACTCACGGTTGTGACGGACGAGGGCTTCCTCGACTCGACCATCGACCATGCCGCCGCCGTTGCCGCTTGCTGGGACGCCCATCTCGACGTTCTCGCCTTCGGCGTCGACCGCACCCAGACCGGCTATTATTACGCCGGGGCGGACGCGATCATCCTGCAGGAAACGCTCGACCGCGCCTCGAAGGACGCCAGCGCGCTCGCCGCCGCCGCCAAGACGCGGATCAATCGCTTCGACCTGCGCTGGTCGGTCGAGGAGGGCGTCGCCCAGCTGGCCGACATCGGCCGCCATGTCGCCGGGCGCGCGCGCTTCGCCGACATGGTGGTGCTGCCCAAGCCCTACGGACCCGACCGCGGCGTCGAGCTCGAGCCGGTGGTCGAGGGCGCGCTCTTCGAGGGTCAGGCCCCGGTGCTGGTGGTGCCCCGCGCCTCCGACCCGTCGAGCAAGCCCAGGCGCGTGGTGCTGGCCTGGAACGAAAGCGCCGAGGCGCTGCGCTCGGTCCGCGCCGCCATGCCGATCCTCAAGGATGCCGACACGGTGCACGTGGTGGTGATCGACCCGCCGCAGCACGGCCCGAACCGCTCGGACCCGGGCGGGATGCTGTCGCAGTACCTGTCGCGCCACGGCATCCACGCCGAGATCGACGTGCTCACCAAGACCATGCCGCGCATCTCCGACATCCTGAACCGACACGTGCAGGACGTGAATGCCGACATGATCGTCATGGGCGCTTACGGCCATTCCCGCTTCCGCGAGGCGATCCTCGGGGGCGCGACGCGCAACATGCTGGAATTGGCAGAGGTTCCGGTCTTTCTCGCGCATTGAGACCCAGGAGAAGGGGTCTCTGCCGAGGAACCGGCAAGGCGGCGATGCCGCCCGGGGCGGGCCTGCGGGCCCGCCTTCCGCTTACATCCTTAGGACGATTCCAGCGCAGGCCACCCGCGTTTTGAGCGAGGCATGGCCCATCGGCTCACCGCCCATCACGGCGACTTGAACGCGCCCCCCGAGGCTCGCAGCATGGAGGCATATTTGCCCCTTGCGCGGTCGCATTTTTCCCGGTTCGAGCCCTTTCCCCCTCCCTCTTCCAGAGGTCTTTCAGCCATGGCCATTTCCCGACGCGTCCTTCCCGGCCTCGCCGCCGTCTCCGCCTGCCTCGGCGCGGGCGCGGTCCTTGCACAGGAGGACAATCCCTTCACCTACAGCAACGCCTCCGGAGGCTCGGTGACCTTCTACGGCCAGTTCAGCCCGAGCTACCTGCATTTCGACGACGGCGAGAAAAGCTATGACGAGGCCGCCGACAACAACAACTCGAACACCCGGCTCGGCTTCGATCTCGACCAGGAGCTGTCGAACGGGCTGAACCTGCGCTTCAAGGTCGAGACGGCGCTGGGCGTGCCGTCCACCGCCGATCTCGACCAGAGCGGCGACCAGGTCTGGGACTGGGAGCGCACCGACCTGCGCAAGTTCGAGATGATCATGTCCGGCGCCTTCGGCGCGGTGTCGCTGGGGCAGGGCTCCATGGCCTCGGACGGCTCGGCGCAGACCGATCTGAGCAAGACCGCCATCGCGGGCTACGTCAACAGGCCTGACCTGATCGGCGGCTATTCCCTGCGCGACAGCGACGGCAACCGCTCGGACATCAGCTGGTCGCAGGTGCTGGGCGACTTCGACGGCGGCCGCCGCAACCGCATCCGCTACGACTCCCCGGACTTCAGCGGCTTCAGCTTCGCCATCGCCTATGGCGAGGAAATCCTGAAGAAGGACGACGACGCCGAGTATTACGACATCGGCGCCTACTACAAGCACACCTACGGCGTCTTCGACATGGCGGCCGGGGCCGGCTACGGCTGGAAGGACGGCGACGGCGGCACCGACGAGATGTACGCCGCCTCCTTCTCGATCCTGCACACGCCGACCGGGCTCAACGGCACGATCGCCGGCGGCGGCGAGGATGGCGGCGGCAGCTACGGCTACATCAAGCTGGGCTGGATCGGCGACCTGATGCCGGTCGGCTACACCGCCTTCTCGGCCGATTACTACTCGGGCAACGATTTCCACAGCGACGGGTCGGACTCGGAATCCTGGGGTCTCCAGGCCGTGCAGTATTTCGAGGACATCAACCTCGAGGCCTATCTCGCCTTTTCCGAATACAGCTTCGACGAGGACGGCGGCAGCTACAAGGACGCCTCCTCGACCCTGTTCGGGGTGCGCTGGAAGTTCTGAGCCCTCAGAGCTCGCCGAGCTTCACCAGGGCCGCGCGCAGCTGCGCGAGGTCCATCCCGCCAAGCGCGTCGTCGACCGTGTCATGCTCGCGCCGCCAGATCGGCATGGCGGCGTGCAGGATCTCGTGTCCCCGCGGGGACAGGCGCAACAGCTTGCCGCGCTTGTCCTCCTCGTCCGCCGCGGTCTCGACCAGCCCGCGCCGCTCGAGCACCTTCAGCGCGGCCGTCAGCGTGGTGCGGTCCATGGCGAGGAAGGGCGCAAGATCGGAGATGCGCGGCGGCTCGGGGCGGTTCAGCGACATCAGGATCGAGAACTGCCCGTTGGTCAGCCCGACCGGCTTCAGCGCGATGTCGAAACGGCGGCCAAGTGCCCGCGCGGCGCGTTGGGCGCGGAAGCACAGGCAGCGGTCGCGCACTTCCAGCGTCGTCTCGTAGGGCAGGTCGGGGGCCAGGGTCTCGGACATGTTCGCTCATTCATGTTGATATCAACCCAATTATGCGCCTATGCTCGGGAAGAGCAACAGGGAGATGTCTCATGACGTATGTTTGGGGATTTCTGACGCCCGTACCGCAGGAAAACAAGGCAGCCTATGTCGAAGCTTCCCGCAAGACATGGGACTTGTTCAAGGAATACGGGGCCTTGTCGATCCACGAGTGCTGGGAGGCCGACGTGCCCGAGGGCAAGCTGACCTCCTTTCCCATGGCGGTGAAGCGCGAGGCGGGCGAGGCGGTGGTGTTCAGCTGGATCATCTTTCCCGACAAGGCAAGCGCCGACCGCTGCGGTGCCTCCTTCGACACCGACGAGCGCTGGAAGGCGACGATGGACATGCCCTTCGACGGCAAGCGGATGATCTACGGCGGTTTCGAGCCGGTGTTCGAAGCCTGATCAGCGGTGCGGGCGGTCAGGCGAAGACGCCGCCGTCCGCATCGTCGCCCGCCTCTTCCAGCAGGCGGCCCATGTCGGGGATCGTCACGTGGCGCTTGCCCTCGAGCTCGATCACCCCGTCCTTGCGCAGCGCCGAGACCTGGCGGCTCACCGTCTCGAGCGTCAGCCCGAGGTAGTCGGCCATCGCCTCGCGGGTCAGCGGCAGGTCGAAGGTGAGCCGGTCGCTCACGTCGCGCTGGTTGATCGAGGCATCGCGGCGGGCGATGATCGACAGCAGCGAGGCGATCTTCTCGCGCGCGGTCTTGCGGCCGAGCACCAGCATCCATTCGCGGGCGGCGTCGAGCTCGTCCAGCGTCATCTCGAGCAGCCGCTGCGCGATGTGCGGCGTGCGGATCATCATCTCTTCGAAGGGGGCCTTGCGGAAGCAGCACATCACCAGATCGGTGGTCGCCACGACGTCATAGGCGGCCGAGGCGCGCCCCGGACGGCCGACGAAATCCGACGGCAGCAGCAGGCCGACCATCTGCGTGCGCCCGTCTTCCATGGTCTGGGTCAGCGTGGCGATGCCCGAGACGACCGAGCCGACGAAATCCATCCGGTCGCCGGACCAGATCACCGTCTGCCCGGCCTCGAACCTGCGGTAATACTTGATCTCTTCCAGCCGCTCGAGCTCATCCGACTCGCAGCGGGCGCAGACGGCGCGGTGACGGATCGGACATTCGTTGCAATTCTGCGATACCGCGAGGCTCTTTTCGTTCAGCATTCCATGTCCAAATCTTGATCTGCGTCAAAGTCGCGCCGCGGAAATTTTTCGTAAGCGTACGCGCATGATTACGCGAACACAACTCTCCCGACTCGGCCTCTTCGACGCAAAGGTGCCTCGTTACACGAGTTATCCTACGGCCCCGCATTTCTCCGGCGATGTCACCCCGGGGGACTTCGCGGAGTGGATCGAGGCCGTCCCGGAAAATGGCACGGTCTCGCTCTACCTGCACGTGCCTTTCTGTCGCAGGCTCTGCTGGTTCTGCGCCTGCCGCACGCAGGGCACCGCCACGCTGGGCCCGGTGGAGAGCTATGTCGAGACGCTGAAGGCCGAGCTCGACCTGCTGAAGCGGCACCTGCCGCGCGGGGTCAAGCTGTCGCGCCTGCACTGGGGCGGGGGCACCCCGACGCTGCTGTCGCCGGACCTCATGCGCGCGCTGATCGACAAGGTCGCCGAGGTGGCGGGCTTCGCCGAGGGGGCCGAGTTCTCGGTCGAGATCGACCCCAACGAGATCGACGGCGCGCGGCTCGACGTGCTGGCCGCGGGCGGGATGAACCGCGCCTCGATCGGGGTGCAGGACTTCGACCCCGAGATCCAGAAGACCATCGGCCGCGAGCAGGGCTACGACGTCACCCGCGCGGCGATCGACATGATCCGCGAGCGCGGCGTCGCCAGCCTCAACGCCGACATCCTCTACGGCCTGCCGCACCAGTCGGGGGCGAAGATCACCGAGTCCGTGCAGAAGCTGCTGGCGCTTTCGCCGGACCGGGTGGCGCTCTACGGCTATGCCCACGTGCCCTGGATGGCCAAGCGCCAGCAGATGATCCCCTCGGACGCGCTGCCGACCCCGGACGAGCGGCTCGACCTCTTCGAGACCGCGCGGCAGCTCTTCACCTGGGACGGCTATGCCGAGATCGGCATCGACCATTTCGCCGTGCCCGCCGACGGTCTGGCCGTAGCGCAGAAACAGGGCCGGCTGCGGCGCAACTTCCAGGGCTATACCGACGACACCTCCGAGGTGCTGATCGGGGTCGGGGCCTCGTCGATCTCGCGCTTCCCGCAGGGCTTCGCGCAGAACGCGCCGGGCACCTCGGCGCATGTGGCGGCGATCCGCGGGGGGCGGTTCTCGACCGCGCGCGGCCACACCTTCCGGGGCGAGGACAAGCTGCGCTCGCGGATGATCGAGATGCTGATGTGCGACTTCCGCATCCGCGCGGAGGAGCTGGTGCGCGAGCATGGCGCGACCGAGGCGGAGCTTTCGGCCATGTACCGCGCGGCCAATGCGCGCTTCGACGGGCTGATGGAGATCACCGGGGACGGGCTCTTCATCCCGCCCGCCGCACGGCCGCTGACGCGCATGGTGGCGCGCAGCTTCGATGCTTACGATCTGTCGAAGGCCGGGCACAGCTCGGCGATCTGAGCCGGTCCCGGGGCTGCCGCCCCGGGCCCTGAGCAGGGATCAGCCCGCCAGCTCGAAGGCCGCGGCGAAGAGCTTCTGCGTGTAGTCGGACTTGGGCGCGGTGAAGATCTCGGCGGCGTCGCCCATCTCGACCACGTCGCCCTGCTTCATCACGATGACCTTGTGGCTCATCGCGCGCACCACCTTCAAATCGTGGCTGATGAAGAGGTAGGCAAGGTCGTACTTGCGCTGCAGCTCGCGCAGCAATTCCACGATCTGCACCTGCACGGTCATGTCGAGCGCCGAGGTCGGCTCGTCCAGCACCACCAGCTTCGGGCGCAGCACCATGGCGCGGGCGATGGCGATGCGCTGGCGCTGGCCGCCGGAGAACTCGTGCGGGTAGCGGTGCATGGTGGCGGGGTTGAGCCCGACCTCGGTCATGATCTCGGCCACGACCTCTCGCGCCGGGCGCCCGTCCGGGGAGCCGTGTACGCCGAGACCCTCGGCGATGATCTGCTCGCAGGTCATGCGCGGGCTGAGCGAGCCGAACGGATCCTGGAAGACGATCTGCATCTCCGAGCGCAGGCGCCGCAGCTGGCGGGTCGAGAGGTTGCGGATGTCGCGCCCCTCGAAGGTGATGCCGCCCTGCGACTGGATCAGCCGCATGATCGCCAGCGCCAGCGTGGTCTTGCCCGAGCCGGACTCGCCGACGATGCCGACGGTCTCGCCCGCGCGCACCGAGAAGGACGCGTCGTTGACCGCCTTCACGTAGCCGACGGCCTTCTTCAGGAAACCCTTCTGGATCGGGAACCAGATCTTGAGGTTGTCGGCCCGCGCCACCTCCTTCGCACCCGGCGCGACCGGGCGGGGGGTGCCGGTGCTCTCGGCCGAGATGAGCTTGCGCGTATAGGGGTGCTGCGGGTTGGCGAAGAGTTCGGCGGTGGCGCCGCGCTCGACGATCTCGCCGTCCTTCATCACGCAGACCCGGTCGGCGAACTTGCGCACGATGTTGAGGTCGTGGGTGATGAACAAGAGGCTCATCTGCTCGGACTGCTTGAGCTCGGCCAGCAGCTCGAGGATCTGCGCCTGGATCGTGACGTCGAGCGCCGTGGTGGGCTCATCGGCGATCAGCAGGTCCGGCCCGTTGGCCAGCGCCATGGCGATCATCACCCGCTGCCGCTGCCCACCGGAAAGCTGGTGCGGATAGGCGGACAGCCGGCTTTCGGGGTCGCGGATGCCGACCTTGTTGAGAAGGTCGAGGATGCGCGCCCGGGCCTTCTCGCCGGTCAGCCCCTGGTGCAGGGCAAGGCTTTCGCCAAGCTGCTTTTCCAGCGTGTGCAGCGGGTTCAGCGAGGTCATCGGCTCCTGGAAGATGAAGCTGATGTCATTGCCGCGCACCTTGCGCAGCCGCTTGAGATCCGCGCCGATCATCTCGTCGCCGTTGTAGCGCACCGAGCCCTCGACATGGGCCGCGTCGCCGAGCAGCGAAACGGTCGAAAGCGCGGTGACCGACTTGCCCGACCCGGATTCGCCCACCAGCGCCACGGTCTCGCCGCGCGGGATGTCGAAGCTGACGCCCTTGACCGCAAGGCTGCGCTTGCCGTCCTGCGTGAAGCTGACCTTCAGGTCGCGGACCTCGAGGATGTTGGCGCTCATGCGAAGGTCTTTCTGGGGTCGAAGGCATCCCGCACGCCTTCGAAGATGAAGACCAGCAGCGAGAGCATCAGGGCAAAGACGGTGAAGGCGGTGAAGGCCAGCCACGGCGCCTGCAGGTTCTGCTTGGCCTGCAGCGTCAGCTCACCCAGCGACGGCGCCGAGGAGGGCAGGCCGAAGCCGAGGAAGTCGAGCCCGGCAAGCGTGCTGATCGTGCCCGTGACGATGAAGGGCAGCATGGTCAGCGTCGCCACCATGGCGTTGGGCAGCATGTGGCGGAACATGATGGTCCAGTTGCTGACCCCCAGCGCCTTGGCCGCGCGCACGTATTCGAGGTTGCGCGCGCGCAGGAACTCGGCCCGCACCACGCCGACCAGCGCCGTCCAGCCGAAGAGCACCGTCAGGAACACCAGCAGCCAGAAACTTCGTCCCAGGATCGCGAAGAGGATGATGATGACGTAAAGCGAGGGCGTCGCCGACCATATCTCGATCAGCCGCTGGAATATGAGGTCGAGCCAGCCGCCGAAGAAGCCCTGCAGCGCCCCCGCGAGGACGCCGACCAGCGACGAGACCACGGTGACCACCAGCGTGAAGAGGATCGACAGGCGGAAGCCGTAGATCACCCGCGCCAGCACGTCGCGCTTGGTGTCGTCGGTGCCCAAGAGGTTCTGCCCGTTCGGGGGCAGGGGCGCGGCGCCGGGGCGGTCGACGGGGGTGTTGAAGCTGTAGGGGATCGGCGGCCAGATCATCCAGCCCTTGACGAAATCGCCCTCGGGCGCACCGCCGGCCTCGACCGTCTCCATGATCCCCTCGGGGTCGTCGAAACAGGTCTCGATGCCGCCGGTGCGGATGAGGCACTGCACCTCGGGGTCGCGGTAGGCGGCCTCGGTGCGGAAATCGCCGCCAAAGGCGGTCTCGGGGTAGAAGTTGAAGATTGGCATCTTCAGCTCGCCCCGGTAGCTGACGAGGATCGGCTTGTCGTTGGCGAGGAACTCGGCGAACAGCGACAGTCCGAAGAGCAGCAGAAAGAGCCACAGCGACCAGAAGGCGCGGCGGTTGCGCTTGAAGTTGCGCCAGCGCCGCTGGTTCAGCGGCGACAGCTCGAACCGGCCGGGCCGGGGCTGGATCTCGACCGGAATGCCGGGCTCGGGCTGCGGCCGGAGCGGCGCGGATTCGGCGATGCGGGGATCGGGCTCGTAGCTCATCTCAGCCCTCCCGCTTCTCGAAGTCGATGCGCGGATCGACGACCACGTACATCATGTCCGAGATGATCCCGACGACGAGGCCGATGAGGCCGAAGATGAACAGCGTGCCGAAGATCACCGGGTAGTCGCGGGCCACCGCCGCCTCGAAGCCGAGCCGACCGAGCCCGTCGAGCGAGAAGATGGTCTCGATGATCAGGCTCCCCGAGAAGAAGACGCCGATGAACACCGCCGGGAAGCCGGCGATGACGATCAGCATGGCGTTTCGGAAGACGTGGCCATAGAGAACCTTGCTCTCGGTCAGGCCCTTGGCGCGGGCGGTCATCACGTAGTGCTTCTTGATCTCGTCGAGGAAGGAGTTCTTGGTCAGCAGCGTCAGCGTGGCAAAGGCCGAGATCGTCGAGGCGATCACCGGCAGCGCGATGTGCCAGAAGTAGTCGGCGATGCGCGCGGGCCAGCTGAGCGTCACCCAGTTGTCCGAGGTGAGGCCGCGCAGCGGGAAGATCTGCCAGAACGAGCCGCCGGCGAAGAGCACCAGCAGCAGGATGGCGAAGAGGAAGCCGGGGATGGCATAGGCCACGATGATCACGCCCGAGGTCCAGGTGTCGAAGGACGATCCGTCCTTCACCGCCTTGCGGATGCCAAGCGGGATCGAGACGATGTAGGCGATGATCGTCGACCAGAGGCCGAGCGAGATCGACACAGGCATCTTTTCCAGCACGAGGTCGATCACCGAGATCGAGCGGAAGTAGCTCTCGCCGAAGTCGAGCCGCATGTAGTTCCACATCATCCCGAGGAAACGCTCGAGCGGCGGCTTGTCGAAGCCGAACTCCTTCTCGAGGCTGGCGATGAACTCGGGCGGAAGGCCGCGGGCACCGACGTATTTCTCGTTGCCGCCGCCGCCCATGCCGGCGCCGACCTCGTTCATGCCCGCGCCGGGGGCGTTGCCGCCCCCGCCCGAGAAGCCGCCGAAGACGTCGCCCTGGCCCTCGATCTGGGCGATGATCTGCTCGATCGGACCGCCGGGCACGAACTGCACCAGCGCGAAGTTGATGACCATGATCCCCAGCAGCGTGGGGATGATGAGCAGCAGTCTGCGGAGAATGTAGGCTCCCATATTACTTCAGCACGCCGGCCTCTTTGAGGGCCTTCTCCTTGTCGGGGTTCACCCACCACAGGCTGAGGTAGCCGAGGTCGTAGGGCGGGATGGTCTCGGGATGTTCGTACATGTCGTAATAGGCGACCCAGTAATTCGCGATGTACCCGTCGGGCACGATGAAGAACTCGTAGCGCAACGCGCGGTCGAGCGCCATGAGGGCCACGTCGGTTTCCGCCTGGCTGGACGCCTCGAAGCTGGCGGCGATGATCGCGTCGACCAGCGGGCTGGCGAGCCCGGCGGGGTTGAAGAGCGAGAAACCGGCCTCGCGCGAGCCGTACATCTGGCTGAGCCCGCCGCCGGTCGAGAGGAAGGCGCCGTAGCGGCTCGAGTAGATCATGTCGTAGTCGCGCTCGCGCTGGCGCAGCGTGTATTGCGACGGATCGACCTTCTCGTAGCTGGCATCGACGCCGATGGCGCGCAGGTTCTGCACGTAGGTCTCGTGCATCGACTCCACGCTGGCCTCGATGTTCGAGGGGATGATCATGTGCAGCTTCAGCGTCTCGCCCGCCTCGTTGCGCGCAAGCCCGTCGTCGCCCACGGTCCAGCCGGCATCCTGCAGCAGCTTGGTCGCCGAGCGGCGGGTGCCGCGGCTGATCAGCTCCTCGGGGTCGCTCTGGTGCATGGTCCAGACGTCGGTGGTGTAGAGCTCCTCGGGCACCACGTCGCCGAGCGTCTTAAGGAACTCGAGCTCGGCGCCCTCGGGCAGGCCCTTGGCCTCGATCGGGGTGCCCTCGACGAAGGAGCTGCGCGGGCTGTAGAGCCCGTAGCGCAGGCTCTCGTTGCTCCATTCGAAGTTGAAGGCCAGCGCGATCGCCTCGCGCACGCGCTTGTCCTGCAGCTGCGGCTTGCCAAGATTGAAGACGAAGCCGGTGGGGTTGGGCGGGCTGCCGTCGGCGATCTCTTCCTTCTTCACCGTGCCGTTCTGGATGCGCGGGAAGTCGTAGGACGTGGCCCAGAGCTTGGGATCGCTCTCGACGCGGAACGTGTACTCGCCCGCCTTGAACGCCTCGAACGAGGCGGTCTGGTCGGCGAAATACTCGACGCGGATGGTGCCGTAGTTGTGCCGGCCCTTGTTGAAGGGAATGTCGCGGCCCCAGTAGTCGTCGCGCAGCTTGTAGACGATGCGGCGGTTCACCTCGTAGCTGTCGAGCTTGTAGGGGCCCGAGCCGATGGCGACCTCCATGCGCGGCTCGTCAAGGCGGCGCTTCTCGGGGTCCTCGTCGAACCAGGCCTTCTTGAACACCGGGGTGGCGCCCACCGTCTCGATGCGCGAGCGCTTGGTCAGCTCGGTGTTGAAGGTGAACTTCACCGTGTGCTCGTCGAGCGCCTCGGCGCCGGTCACCATCTCGCCGACGGCGGCGGCATAGGAGGGCAGGCCCTGCGTCACGAAGAGCTGGTGCGAGAAGACCACGTCCTCGGCGGTGACGGGCGTGCCGTCCCAGAAGGTCGCCTCGGGGCGCATGTGGAAGATCACCCAGGACTTGTCCTCGGGATATTCGAGGCTCTCGGCGAGGATGCCGTAATACTGGCCGACGGAATCCTCGGTGCTCTCGATCAGGCTGTCATACTGCAGCGTGGTCAGCGCGCCGGCGCGGCCCTTGCGCGAATAGGGGTTCATGCTGTCGAAGGTGCCCGAGGCGCCCAGCACGATCTCTCCGCCCTTCGGCGCATCGGGGTTGGCGAAGTTGAAGTGGGTGTAATCGGCGGGGTAGTCGAGCTCGCCGAAATAGGAATAGCCGTGCGAGGTGACGATCTTCTGATCCTGCGCCTCGGCCTGCGGTGCCGCGGGCGGCTCGGCGGCGGGGGCGGCGGTCTGCTGCGCCCATCCGGCCTGCGCGGCCAGGGCGATCCCCAGCGCCGTCAGCGCGCCGAGAAGGGGGCGAAAGGCAATGGGATCGAGGCTGCGAATGGCGGCCGCGGCAGGGCGCGTCGTCCGGATCATGTGGTCTCCCCTCTGGTTGACGGCTTTGCTCGCGCCGCTTGCTGTAAGCTAAGGGCCGGTCGCGACGACATTCAAGCCGAACTTGCTGGAGATTGCGTGAGCGCGCGCGATTTCGGCGCGAGCGCGCCTGCCATGGCGCGGCCGCCCCCGCGCGGAGGGGCTTTCCGCTTGTTTCGCCAGCGGTTTTCCGCGGGCCGAAATATCCCGGTGGCGGCGGTCATGTGGCTTCGGGCGAAGCCCCGCCAACAGCCGGATCCCGCCAAGCCGGCAGCCGGATCCCGCCAATGGAAAAGGCCACGGCGCGGGGCCGTGGCCTTCGGAATTTGCCATCGCGCGGGGCGTCAGCCGCCCAGCGACTCCAGGTAGGCGATCACGTTCACGCGGTCCTCGGCCTTTTTCAGGCCGGCGAAGGACATCGCGGTTCCGGGCGCCACACCCTTGGGGTTCTCGAGGAAGTGGAACAGGTTCTCCGGGGTCCAGACTTCGCCGACCTGCAGGAGCGCGCCCGAGTAGCTGAAGCCTTCCGCGGTGTCGATGTTGCGCCCGACGACGCCATCGAGGTGCGGACCGGTGGCGTTGTTGCCGTCGACCTTGTGGCAGGCACGGCACTTGCCGAAGACCTTCTCGCCCTTGGCCGCGTCGGCCGCGGCCATCAGCGTCGCGAAATCGGCTTCACCGCCGCCGGTGCCGCCGCTGTTGTCCGCGACCTCGATCACGTAGGAGGCGACTTCCTCTCCGTGACCGCCGACCTCGTACAGCTTCTCGCCGGCCCAGCCCCCGAGCAGATAGATCAGCCAGGCGCCGCACAGGCCGCCCACCACCTTTGTGATCGTCATGGTATCAAGCATGTGTCGCGTGTCCTCCCCAGGTCGGGCGTCGAAAGATAACCGTCGTTCAGT
Source organism: Salipiger sp. H15 (assembly GCF_040409955.1). NCBI lineage: Bacteria > Pseudomonadati > Pseudomonadota > Alphaproteobacteria > Rhodobacterales > Roseobacteraceae > Salipiger > Salipiger bruguierae. The sequence goes on along the minus strand of NZ_CP123384.1, from coordinate 450,562 downwards.
GGTCTACGGCTTCCCTTACCGTCTGGCAAGGTATACTAGGCGCGACCAAATGCCCTCAAGGCTCAAGTGTTTCCAAAACGACGCGAGACTGACATGACCAACCGCATTGCCTTCCAGGGAGAGCTTGGCGCCTATTCGCACCAGGCCTGCCGCGACGCCCGTCCGGACATGGAGGCACTGCCGTGCCGCACCTTCGAGGACGCGATCGAGGCGGTGAAGACCGGCGAGGCGGACCTGGCGATGCTGCCGGTCGAGAACTCGACCTACGGGCGGGTCGCGGACATCCACTCGCTGCTGCCGCACTCGGGGCTGCACATCATCGGCGAGGCCTTCGTGCGGGTGCACATCAACCTGCTGGCGCTGCCGGGCGTGCCGCTCGAGAAGATCGAGAAGGCGATGACCCACACCGTGCTGCTGGGCCAGTGCCGCAAGTTCCTGAGCGAGCATGGCATCGCGCGGCTGACCGGCGCGGATACCGCCGGCTCGGCGCGGCAGGTGGCCGAGATGGGCAAGCCCGAGATCGCGGCGCTGGCCTCGGAACTGGCGGGCGAGATCTACGGGCTCGACGTGCTGGCGCGGCACATCGAGGACCAAGGCAACAACACCACGCGCTTCCTGATCATGTCGCCCGAGGCGAATCATGAGCGCCGGGGCGAGCACGGGACGATGACCACCTTCGTCTTCCAGGTGCGCAACATTCCCGCCGCGCTCTACAAGGCGATGGGCGGCTTCGCCACCAATGGCGTCAACATGACCAAGCTGGAAAGCTACATGGTCGGCGGCTCCTTCACCGCGACGCAGTTCTACGCCGACATCGAGGGCCACCCCGAGGATCCGGCAGTCAAGCGGGCGCTCGAGGAGCTCGAGTATTTCACCGAATACCTCGAGATCCTCGGGGTCTATCCGCGCGATCCGCGTCGCGACTGATCCGGGGGCAGGGGAGGAACCATGGACGACAAGACGAACGACAAGATCCTGGCACGCGCCTCGGCGACCGGGCCGCGGCGGCTCATCGGCGTCGGCACGCTCGGCGGGCTGGGCCTGCTGCTGCTCTGGCTGGCGGTGACCGAGCCGCCCGCGCAGATCGTCTGGCTGGTCTTCCTGATCGTGCTCGGCGTCGCGGCGCTCTGGGTGGCGCAGGTCATGTGGCGCGCGACGAAGCGCGAGCTGCTGCTCACCGACGAGGCGCTGACCGACAGCTCGGGCGCGGTGATCGCGCGCATCGAGAACGTGGCGAAGGTGGACCGCGGCGCCTTTGCGCTGAAACCCTCGAACGGCTTCGCCCTGACCCTGAAGGAGCCGGGCGCGCGCGCCTGGCAGCCGGGGCTCTGGTGGCGCACCGGGCGGCGCGTCGCCGTGGGCGGGGTGACCGCCGCGCGCGACACCAAGCCGATGGCCGACATCATCTCGGTGCTCATCCTGCGCCGCGATGGCGAGGTCCCGCCGGAGTTCTGATCCCCGCGGGGACACGCATGCAGAAGGGCCGCAGCGATGCTGCGGCCCTTTGTCGTTTCGGAGGTCGTCGGTTCCGGGGCGGGGGCTTACCAGCCGCCGCTCCAGCTTGCCTCGTTGTTGTAGGTGCCGTCGGTGTTGTCGCAGTCCGTGGCGTTCTCGGCGTTGTTGTTGCAGAGCGATCCGCCCGGCGCGTCCTGATCGCCGTTGCCCCAGCCGTTGTTGCCGCTGTTCGCCCCGACGTAGAGCAGCTGCGGCGCGTAGCGCGGCTGGGTGAAGCTGTAGCTCTTGATCGGGAAGGCGGCGAGGCCGACGTTGAACACCGGGTGGTAGTCGTCCCAGGTCTCGACGAGGATCACCTGCGCACCGTCCGCCAGCAGCGGCAGGCGGTCGTGCATGCTCGTCAGGTCGGCGGTGACCAGCACCTCGGGATCGCCGCGCACGACCGACCATTCCACCGCGTACTTGTTGCTGGACTTCTTGTAGCTCACCACGGTGATCCGCAGGTCGGTGGGGTAGAGCTCGCCGTCCGAGAAGCCCGTCGTGGCGGCGGAGGCCTCGTCGTAGAGGTCGTCGCCGGTCCGGGTGAAGAGTTTCAGCAGCTTGTAGGCGTTGTCGATGTAGGTGTCGTCGATCTCGTCGGTCTCGCGCGACAGTGCGTCGCCGATCACGTAGTTGGCCTTCTGGTTCACCGACTGCTCGCGGAACACGTCGAAGTAGACCCAGCAGGCCGCGAAGATGATGATCAGGATCGGCAGAAGGATGATCGCCTCGAAGGTGACGTTCCCCTCGTCGGCGCGGGCGAAGCGCGACAGGCGGGTTTTCAGAGTGTTGGTCATCGTCTGGTCCCTCCTCACGTCGGCTCGTGGACGAAGGCCGAGGTCGCCACCAGGGCGGTGAAGCCTTCGTCATCCTTGTACATGGATCCGGCGAGCGCCCCGCCGGGGCTGATCGGGCGATACTTGTAGCAGGCGCGCAGGAACATTGTCTCGTGCTCGCGGCCGTTCACGAAGTTCCGCATGGGCGTCACGCTCAGGTTGGTGTCGACGCAATCGACCGAGGTCGCCGGGGCAACCCAGTCGCGCATGTCGAGCCCGACCATCTCGAGCTGCAGCGTCTCGACGCAGCTGCCGAGGATCGGCGCACGGTCGCAGATCATCGCCTTGAGCATGTCGGCGGTGTAGAGCGTGCCGGTGCCGATCTTGACCTCGCGCACGGTCTCGTCGAGCGCGCGGTCCAGCGCGGTCTGCCGCATGGTGCCGACACCGGCCTCGACGCTTGCGATCATCAGCCCGATGAAGACCGGGGTCCAGAGCGCGAAGGGAACGATCATCGAGCCCTCTTCGTCGCGGCCGAAGCGGCGCAGGGCGGTTTTCACAAAGCCGATCATTGGGTCAGCCTCAGCTGGTTGAGCGTGTGCGCGATGGTCGAGAAGGCTTCGGAGATCTCCGTGCCCTCGACGCGGAAGAAGTGCGAGGGCGAGGAGGCGCAGCTTTCCATGACGTCGGCGCCGTGGTCCTCCACCTCGAAGCCGATGGACCAGATGATGATCCCCTTGGCCTTGGCGGCGTCGCAGATGTTGCCGAGCAGCGTGTCGCCCGTGGTCGCGTCATACTTCTGGTAGTAGAAGTTGCCGCGCTTGTTGCTGTCCACGTATTTGTAGAGGTAGTACCAGAGGTTGTACTTGTTCCACTGCACGTACTCGGAGTCCGAGTTGTAGTAGTCGTCGCGGATGCGGAACGAGCGGTCATGCTGGCCGTCGGTCATCAGCACCACGGTCTTGAGCACGTCGCCGTCGTCATAGGCCACCGGGCGCCCTTCGAAGACCGACGAGACCTTGCCGTCGGCGATGAGGCCGCTGGCGATGTCGCGGGTCGACGGGTCGAGCAGGGCCGTGCCCCATTTCATCCCGAGGAAGATCGAGGTGCCGGCGCGCGGCGTCAGCTTGTTGATCTGCTGCTTGAGCGCCTTCGCGTCCTGGCTGAACGGGGTGATGCGCTCGTAGTCGTAGCGTGGGCAGACCGTGTCGGTGAGCGTGTTGGAGCCGGAGTAGTTCCACTGGAAGTGCTGCATCTGGTCGTAGGTGATCGACCGGTCGAGCGCCGTCGAGCCAAAGACCGACGCCGGCATCTCGAGGCAGTGCGAGTAGCCGTGCTTCCAGTTCACCGGCAGGTAGCTCAGGATCTCCGGCCCGGCGTTGACCTGCTCGGAGTAGGGCACCAGCGAGACCGAGATGAGATCCTCGTTGCCGGTGGAGAGCAGCGTGTCGACGAACTCTCCCGCGGCGGTCTTGAGGTTGTCCATCTTGCTGTTGTTGGCCATCGAGCCCGAGATGTCGACGACGAGCGAGACCTCGACCTTGTTGAAGCGCTCGCTGGCCTGGGCGTGACCGTAGGCCTGGGTCGTCTCGATGCCGAGAAGGCCCATGAAGTTCGACGGCATCTGCACGTAGCCGTCGGCGGTCACGGTCCGGTAGTTCAGCCCCTCGTCGATCTCGGAGGAGACCAGCGCGTCGCCGAGGCCCATCTTGGCCATGTAGTCGGAAACGACGGCGTCGGGCTCGAGGGTCTGGTCGAGGTCCGCGGCAGCCAGAACCGCCCGGTCGAGCGTGTTCTGCACCTTGGTCCGGTTCAGCTCGGTATTGACCATGTCGATGCCGATGCCGCCGAAAGTCATCATCACAAGCGACGCGACAAGGCCCAGATAGGACATACTGCCCTGTTCGTCATGGAGGAACGCATCGGCTAGGCGCAGCGGCGCCCTTGCCGAGGTCCTGCGCCGGCGGGATTTCTCCCGGCGGCATGGGGAATGCTTTTCCATGCTCTCGATACCCTTTTTCCGACCACTGCTTCCACAGGGCCCTCAAGACTCACCACACTACGAAGGAAACTATTCCCACCCATGATGGCTAAAATGCGGTATTTCTCGTGGCGAAAGTGGGACTTGAGGGGCCGGGCAGGTGACAATCGCCGGAGTCTCCGGGCTCCATTTCCAAGCGCCGAACAATCTGTCTTCCGGCGGTTAGCAAACGGTTTCGCCGCGGCGGGTTTTCCGTCAGAAATGGGGGGCCGCCGTCTCTCGCTCCTCCGGAAGTTCCGGCGCCGCGGCTGCAGACGGCTTTCCGCGCGAGGGCGCGGACCGGAAGCGTGACCAAGGTCAGGAGGAGGACCGATGAACGTGCTGCCATCCAACGAGCCGACATTCCGCCAGAGCGTGGATCTGATGTTCAACCGCGCCGCGGCGCTGATGGACCTTGCGCCGGGCCTCGAGGAGAAGATCCGCGTCTGCAACGCCACCTACACCGTGCGCTTCGGGGTGCGCCTGCGCGGCAAGATCGAGACCTTCACCGGCTACCGCTCGGTGCATTCCGAGCACATGGAGCCGGTCAAGGGCGGCATCCGCTACGCCGCCGCGGTGAACCAGGACGAGGTCGAGGCGCTGGCGGCGCTGATGACCTACAAGTGCGCGCTGGTCGAGGCGCCCTTCGGCGGCTCCAAGGGCGGGCTGAGGATCGACCCCACGCAGTACGAGGAGCACGAGCTCGAGCTGATCACCCGGCGCTTCGCTTACGAGCTGTGCAAGCGCGACCTGATCAATCCCAGCCAGAACGTGCCCGCGCCCGACATGGGCACCGGCGAGCGCGAGATGGCCTGGATCGCCGACCAGTACGCGCGGATGAACACCACCGACATCAACGCCCGCGCCTGCGTCACCGGCAAGCCGCTCAACGCCGGCGGCATCGCCGGGCGGGTCGAGGCGACGGGCCGGGGGGTGCAATACGCCCTGCGCGAGTATTTCCGCCATCCCGAGGACGTGGCCAAGGCCGGGCTCTCGGGCGGGCTCGAGGGCAAGCGGGTGATCGTGCAGGGGCTCGGCAACGTCGGCTACCACGCGGCGCGCTTCCTCTCCGAGGAGGACGGGGCGATCATCACCGGCATCATCGAGCGCGACGGCGCGCTCTACGATCCGGCCGGGCTGAACGTCGAGGCGGTGAAGGACTGGATGACCCGCCACGGCGGGCTGGTCGACTACCCCGACGCCACCCACACCCGCAATGGCGGGGCGGTGCTGGTCGAGGATTGCGACATCCTCGTTCCCGCCGCGCTCGAGGGGGTGATCAACCTCACCAACGCGCACAACGTGAAGGCCCGTCTGATCATCGAGGCCGCCAACGGCCCGATCACCGCGGGCGCCGACGACATCCTGCGCTCGCGCGGGGTGGTGATCATCCCCGACCTCTTCGCCAACGCGGGCGGGGTCACCGTCTCCTATTTCGAATGGGTGAAGAACCTCAGCCACATCCGCTTCGGCCGGATGCAGCGCCGGCAGGAGGAGGCGCGCCACCAGCTGGTGGTCAACGAGCTCGAACGGCTCGACGTCGCCATGGGCGACACCTGGAGCCTCGATCCGGCCTTCAAGGCGCGCTACCTGCGCGGCGCCGACGAGCTCGAGCTGGTGCGCTCGGGGCTCGATGACACGATGCGCACCGCCTACCAGTCGATGCGCGAAATCTGGCACGGCCGGGACGAGGTGACCGACCTGCGCACCGCGGGCTTCATCGTCGCCATCGACCGCGTCGCCAAGAGCTACAAGGCCAAGGGCCTCTGACCGGGGCGTTCCCGACCAGCCCGGGCGCGGACCTCCGCGCCCGGGCTGCCGCCGCGCCGGCCCCTTCATCTTTCCACAAATACTCCGGGGGTGCGGGGGCAGCGCCCCCGCGACCGGACGTGGCTGGCCGCGACCGCCTGCGCCGTCAGCGCATCCAGCGGTGCATCACGTCGCCGCCAAGCGCGCGGGTCTCGACCAGCCGGAAGCGCGGCGCCTCGGCCAGCGTGTCGACGCCCATGGCGCCGATGCCCGGCCGCCCCTCGGCGCCGAGCGCGATGCCGGCGGTGAAGCCGACCAGCTCGTCCACCAGATCGGCCGCCAGCAGCGAGGCGGCGAGCTGTCCGCCGCCCTCGCAGAAGACCCGCGTCATCCCCTTCGCGCCGAGCGCCGAGAGCAGGGCGCCCGGGTCCAGCCGCCCGGCGGTTACCCGGCTCTGGATCAGCGTCGCGCCGCAGCTCTGCCAGGCGCGGCGGGTCTCGCTCGCGGCCTCGGGGCCGTGCACGATCCACACCGGCACCTCGCGCGCGGTGGCGGCGAGGCGGCTCATCAGCGGCACGTCGATCAACCGCGAGGCGATCACCCGCACCGGCTGCGGAACGTCGCCCCAGCCGCGCACGGTCAGCTCGGGATCGTCCGCCCGGGCGGTGCCCGCGCCGACCATCACCGCGTCATGGTTTGCGCGCAGCCCGTGCACGACGCGGCGCGCCTCGGGGCCGGTGATCCACTTGCTCTCGCCGGTGGCCGTGGCGATCCGCCCGTCGAAGCTGCTCGCGAGCTTCAGCGTGACCCAGGGACGGCCGCTCTCGGTCTTGAGGAAGAAGCCGGCATGGTCGCGCGCGGCCTCCTCGGCCATCACGCCGGTGGTGACCTCGATGCCGGCCTTGCGCAGCATCTCGAAGCCCTGCCCGGCGACGCGCGGGTCGCTGTCGGCGATGGGGGCGACAACCCGCGCCACGCCCGCGCCGATCAGCGCCGAGGCGCAGGGCGGCGTCTTGCCGGTATGGGCGCAGGGCTCGAGCGTGACGTAGGCGGTCGCGCCGCGCGCCTGCGGGCCTGCGTCGCGCAGCGCCATGACCTCGGCATGGGGGCGGCCACCGGGCTGGGTCCAGCCCCGGCCGACCACGCGGCCTTCGCGTATGAGGACGCAGCCCACGGCGGGGTTGGGCCAGCACTTGCCCATGCCCCGCCGCCCGAGGCGGAGGGCGTGGGCCATGTGACGGGCGTCATCTGTCACGCGGAGATGCTCCCTGCTCGCGGATCACTTCTCGAGATGCAGGCCGGGGCGCAACTCGCTCACGAACTTGTCGAAATCGTCCGCGGCCTGGAAATTCTTGTAGACGCTTGCAAAGCGAACATAGGCCACGGTGTCGATCCGCGCGAGCGTTTCCATGACGATCTCGCCGATCTGCTTGGACTGGATGTCGGTCTCGCCAAGGCTTTCCAACCGCCGCACGATGCCCGAGATCATCTGGTCCACGCGCTCGGGTTCGATCGGGCGCTTCTGCAGCGCGATGCGGATCGAACGCTCGAGCTTGTCGCGGTCGAAATCCTCGCGGCGGCCGCTGTTCTTGATCACGACGAGGTCGCGCAGTTGCACCCGCTCGTAGGTGGTGAACCGGCCCCCGCAGGCCGGGCAGAAACGGCGGCGACGGATCGAGACATGGTCTTCTGCCGGGCGCGAGTCCTTGACCTGGGTGTCGATATTTCCACAAAACGGGCAGCGCATGCCTTCCCCCAATCACTTCGTTCCAACGCTGGTATGAGGTTATCCCTCATTTATCCACAGCCACTATAGGATAGCGCCCAGAAATTGGGTAGAGGTCAAATCACCCCTCTAGATGCGGGGCGCGCAAATTCTCCGGACCGTACAGAAATTGCTGCGAAATCACCCGCGGGCGGGGATCAGCCGCCGAGATGGGCCAATATCTCGCGCCGGTGCGGCGCGGTGCGGTGCTCGAAGACGTAGATGCCCTGCCAGGTGCCGAACCCGAGCTTTCCACCGGTGACCGGAATGGAGAGCGACACCGGCAGCAGCGCCGCCTTGATATGTGCGGGCATGTCGTCGGGCCCCTCGTAGGTGTGGGTCAGGTAGCCCATCGAGGGGTCGGTGCTCGGCGGCACAAGGCGGTTGAAGAACTCGGTCAGGTCGCTGCGCACCTCGGGATCGGCGTTTTCCTGGATCAGCAGCGAGGCCGAGGTGTGGCGGATGAAGAGCGTCAGCAGCCCGTCGCCGGTGCCGGTCCCGCTCACCCAGCGCGCGACGTCGCGGGTGATCTCGTAGAGGCCGGGGCCCCGCGTCTCGATGGTGAAGCTGGTCTGCATCCGGTGCGCCCCCGCGTTGCCTGCGACCTGCCTAGCAAGCGGGTGCGGCGATGGCCAGCGGCGCGGCCCTCAGGTCGCTCAGGCCGAGGCAGCGACGCAGCGCACCTGCGGCAGCTCGTCGTCCGAGTGGAAGAGCAGGGGCGTGCCGTCATCGGCGACGGCGGGCATGGTGGCGACCTGCTCGAGCGTGTCGCGGCAGGCGGCCAACTCGTGCGGGGCGACCTCGATCTCGATGACCGTGGCGGCCGCAGGGGTCAGCATCTCGGTCGCGGCGAAGGCGGCGACCGCGGTGCAGGTGGCGGCGGCGGTGAGCAGTGCGAGGCGTTTCATCGAGGATCTCCCTTACTGGTCGGCAGGAAAACGCCGGTCGCGCGAAAATCGTTCCATATCCGCCGGCTGCGGGGCGCGGGACGGGCGGCAAGGCGCTGCGGCATGGGCGCCCCGCCGGGCCGTGCTATCTTGCGGCTCAGCCGCGCCGGGGCGCCCTTTGCGCTGGCGGTGCGCCGATCGTCACGCGAAATGCCTACGGGAGGATTAAGCATGATCCGAAAGACACTCTTCATCACCGGCGCCTCCTCGGGGATCGGTGCGCAGACCGCCCGGGCGGCGGTCGAGCGCGGCTGGAACGTCGGGCTCTTTGCCCGGTCCGCGGACAAGCTCGCCGAGCTCGAGCGCGAACTCGGCCCCCATGCGCTGGCGCTGCCGGGGGATGCCGGATCGCTGGCCGAGCAGGACGCGGCGATGGCGCAGCTTGCCGAACGGTTCGGCGACGTGAACGCGGCCTTTGCCAATGCCGGCACGGGGCTCTCGCAGCCCGGCACGCGCAAGGGCGACCCGGCGGAATGGGAGGCGCTGGTGCGGCTCAACATCCTTGGCGTGCTCTGGACGGCCAAGGCGGCCTCGGCCTATTTCGTGAAGAACCGCGGCCATCTCGTGCTGACCGGCTCGGCCGCCGGGCGCACGACGATCAAGGGCTCGGTCTACGGCGCCTCGAAATGGTTCGTGCACGGCTACGGCGGCAACCTCGCCGAGGAGTTCCGCGAATGGGGCGCGCGGGTCACGGTGATCGCCCCCGGCATGGTCGACACGCCGTTCTTCGACGAGGCCAAGCCCGACAAGCTCAAGCCCGAGGACATCGCCCGCTCGGTCATGTTCGCGCTCGAGGCCGATCCGCGCGCCAACGTGCGCGAGGTCTTCGTCATGCCGGTGAACTGAGGGCGCGGCAGCCGGAGCCCCGCGCCGCCTGCAGAACGGGCGGCGCGGCAACGGTCGCTGCCGCGAGGTCACGCAAGCCTTTACAAGGGCAGGCCAAGTCGCTCAGGTGTGGGAGGTTTCCTTCATCCGCGGACCCCACCGAATGGCGATTACGGCAAGTATCCACCACCTGACGCATTACAAGTACGACCGCCCGGTCTCGCTCGGTCCGCAGATCATCCGGCTGAGACCCGCGCCGCACTCGCGCACCCGGGTCATCTCGCATTCGCTGAAGGTCTCGCCCGAGGGGCATTTCGTCAACCACCAGCAGGACCCCTATGGCAACTGGCTGGCGCGCTTCGTCTTTCCCGAGCCGGTGACCGAGTTCAAGATCGAGGTCGACCTCGTCGCCGACATGACGGTCTACAACCCTTTCGACTTCTTCGTCGACGAAAGCGCCGAGGCCTTCCCCTTCGAGTATTCGCAGGACTTCGCCGAGGATCTGTCGATCTACCGCAAGCCCGAGGAGGCCGGGCCGCGGTTGTTGGCCTATCTTGACACGATCGAGAAGAGCGCGCCGCGCACGGTGGATTTCCTCGTCGGGCTGAACGCGCGGCTCGAGAGGGACATCGGCTACATCGTCCGCATGGAACCCGGCGTGCAAACCCCCGAGGAGACGCTGCAACTGGCTAAGGGCTCCTGCCGCGACACCTCGTGGCTGCTGGTGCAGATCCTGCGCCACCTCGGCTTCGCGGCGCGTTTCGTGTCGGGTTACCTGATCCAGCTGAAACCCGACCTCGTCTCGCTCGACGGTCCGGCGGGCACCGACCACGACTTCACCGACCTGCACGCCTGGTGCGAGGTGTTCATCCCCGGCGCGGGCTGGATCGGGCTCGATCCCACTTCGGGCCTGCTGACCGGCGAGAGCCACATCCCGCTCGCCGCCACGCCGCATTACCGCAACGCCGCGCCCATCGTCGGCGGCTATTCCGCCCCGCCGGACACGCAGACCGACTTCGACTTCGCCATGGAGGTGACGCGGGTGGCAGAGCATCCGCGCATCACCAAACCCTTCTCGGAAGAGGCATGGCAGGCGCTCGATGCGCTGGGCGCGCAGGTCGATGCCGAACTCGACGCGCAGGACATGCGGCTGACCATGGGCGGCGAGCCCACCTTCGTCTCGATCGACGACTTCGAAAGCGCCGAGTGGAACACCGCCGCCGTCGGCCCGCAGAAGCGCAGGCTGGCCGACGAGCTGATCCGCCGGCTGCGCGAGCGCTTCGCGCCGGGCGGCTTCCTGCACTACGGGCAGGGCAAGTGGTACCCCGGCGAGACCCTGCCGCGCTGGACCTTCTCGCTCTACTGGCGGCGCGACGGCAAACCCGTCTGGAAGAACCCGGACCTCGTGGCGAAGGAGACCGCCAAGGGGGCCGATGCCGCGCAGGCCGATGCCTTCATGACGAAATTCGCCGAGACGCTCGGGCTCGGCGGCGACTACGTGCAGCCCGCCTACGAGGATCCTGTCGAGTGGATCCTCAAGGAAGCCGACCTTCCGATGAACGTGACGCCGGAGGATTCCAAGCTCAAGGACCCCGAGACCCGCGCCCGCATCGCCCGGGTCTTCACCCGCGGGCTCGACCAGCCGGCGGGCTTCATCCTGCCGCTGCAGCGCTGGCAGTCGAAGGCGAGCGGGCCGAAATGGCGCTCCGAGCACTGGAAGACCCGGCGCGGGCATCTCTTCCTCATTCCCGGTGACAGCCCCGTCGGCTTCCGCCTGCCGCTTGGCGCGCTGCCCTACGTGGCGCCTTCGGCCTATCCCTATGTCTACCCGACCGATCCCAGCATCCCGCTAACCGACCTGCCGGATTTCCACGCGCTGCAACAGGAGCGCCGCCAGCGCCTCATGGAGGAGCTGGAACGCATCGCCGAGGAAGAGCGCGAGGCCGCCGCCGCGCTGCCCGAGGTCACGCCGGGCCACGCGCAGCCGGTCAGCGCCGCGCGCGACGCCGGGCGGCGGCAGCGCATCATGGAGCAGGGGGTCGACCCGGCGGGCGGCGCGGTGCGCACCGCCATCGCCATCGAGCCCCGCGACGGGCGGCTCTGCCTCTTCATGCCGCCGGTGGAGTCGCTCGAGGATTACCTCGACCTGCTCGCCGCCGCCGAGACCACCGCCGAGGAACTGGGCCTGCCGATCCACATCGAGGGCTACACCCCGCCGCATGACGCCCGGCTCAACGTGATCCGCGTCGCCCCCGATCCCGGGGTCATCGAGGTCAACGTGCACCCGGCGCACAGCTGGGAGGAGTGCAAGGCGATCACCAACGGCGTCTACGAGGAGGCGCGGCAGTGCCGCCTCGGCGCCGACAAGTTCATGATCGACGGCAAGCACACTGGCACCGGCGGCGGCAACCACGTGGTGGTGGGCGGCGAGACCCCGAACGACTCGCCCTTCCTGCGCCGCCCCGACCTCATGCGCTCGATGATCCTGCACTGGCTGCGGCATCCCTCGCTCAGCTACCTCTTCTCGGGGCTCTTCATCGGCCCGACCAGCCAGGCACCGAGGATCGACGAGGCACGGCACGACAGCCTCTACGAGCTGGAGATCGCGCTTTCCCACTTCCCGGCGCCGGGGCAGGGCGAGCCGCCGTTGCCGTGGCTCACCGACCGGCTGCTGCGCAACATGCTGATCGATGTGACCGGCAACACCCACCGGGCCGAGATCTGCATCGACAAGCTCTACTCGCCCGACGGCCCCACCGGGCGGCTCGGCCTCGTCGAGTTCCGCGGCTTCGAGATGCCGCCCGACGCCAAGATGAGCCTTGCCCAGCAGGTGCTGATCCGGGCGCTGCTGGCGCGGTTCTGGAAGTCCCCCATCCAGGGCAAGCCCGTGCGCTGGGGCACCACGCTGCACGACCGCTTCATGCTGCCGCATTTCGTCTGGGAGGATTTCCTCGACGTGCTGCGCGACCTTGGCGATCACGGTTTCACCTTCCGCCCCGAGTGGTACGAGGCGCAGCGCGAGTTCCGCTTCCCCTTCGCCGGCGAGGTCGAGTACGAGGGCGTCCACCTCGAGCTGCGGCAGGCGCTCGAGCCCTGGCACGTGCTGGGCGAGCGCGGCGCCATCGGCGGCACCGTGCGCTACACCGACAGCTCGGTCGAGCGCATGCAGGTGCAGCTGACCGCCACCGAGCCCGGCCGCTACATCGTCGCCTGCAACGGCCGCGCCGTGCCGATGACCGGGACCGGCGCCTCGGGCACCCGCGTCGGCGGCGTGCGCTTCAAGGCCTGGCAGCCCGCCGAGGCGCTGCACCCGACGCTGCCGGTGAACGCGCCGCTGACCTTCGACATCTTCGACACCTGGACCGGCCGCGCGCTCGGCGGGTGCCGGTATCACGTGGCGCATCCGGGCGGGCGCAACTACGACACCTTCCCGGTCAACACCAACGAGGCCGACGCGCGCCGTCTTGCCCGGTTCGAGAAACTCGGGCACACCCCGGGAAGCTACTGGCCCGCGCCCGAGACGCCGCATCCGGAGTTCCCGATGACGCTCGACCTGCGCCGCCGTCCGGGGATCTGATGCCGTGGAGGCGAGGATGACACGCCCGCTGCCGGAGACGGTGGCGAAGTTCCTGCAAGGCTACAGCCCGCCGCCGGGCGTGGCCGACGAGTTGCTGCGCCCCGACGGCACGCTGCGCCCCGCCTGGCAGCCGCTGATCCGCCACCTCGCCGCGCAGAGCGCCGAGACCCGCGCCCGCGCCTTCGCCCGGGGCGACCAGTACCTGCACGACACCGGGGTCTATTTCCGCCAGCACACCGGCGAGGGCTCGACCGAGCGCAACTGGCCGTTGAGCCACGTGCCGGTGGTGATCTCGGGCAGGGAATGGGCGACCCTGTCCCAAGGCATCGCGCAGCGCGCCGAGCTGCTGGAACGGGTGATGGCCGACCTCTACGGGCCGGGCGATCTGGTGAAACAGGGCTTCCTCCCCGCCGACCTCGTGGCGCGCAACCCCGAGTGGCTGCGGCCCATCGTCGGGGTGCAGCCGCGCTCGGGGCATTTCCTGCACTTCCTCGCCTTCGAGATCGGCCGCTCGCCTGATGGCTCGTGGCTGGTGCTTGGCGACCGCACGCAGGCCCCCTCGGGCGCGGGCTTCGCGCTCGAGAACCGCATGGCCACGGGGCGCGTCTTCCACGACCTCTTCCCCAAGGCCAACGTCGAGCGACTGGCGGGCTTCTTCCGCAGCTTCCGCGATGCGCTCATCGACCTGCGCGCCGACGATGGCAGCCGGGTCGCGATCCTGACACCGGGCCAGCACACCGACACCTATTACGAACACGCCTACATCGCCCGCTACCTCGGCTTCATGCTGCTGGAATGCGAGGATCTGGCGGTGCGCAACGGCCAGCTCAAGGTGCGCACCGTCGCCGGGGACGAGCCCGTCTCGGTGCTCTGGCGGCGGCTCGACTCGCGCTTTGCCGACCCGCTCGAACTCGACGAGAGCTCGGCGCTCGGCACGCCCGGCATGGTCTCGGCGCTGCGGGCGGGCGCGATCACCATGGTCAACTGCCTCGGCTCCGGCGTCCTGGAATCGCGCGCGCTCATGGCCTTCCTGCCGCGCATCTGCGAGGCGCTGACCGGCGAGGCTCTGAAGCTGCCCAACATCGCGACATGGTGGTGCGGCCAGCCGACCGAGCGCGCCTACGTGCGCGACAACCTGCACCGCATGCTGATCGGCCCGGCGCAGTCGACCAAGCTGCCCTTCGACATCGACGCGGGCACCGCGCTCGGCGGGCGGTTCCGGGGCAGCGCGCATGGCTCGGTCTCGGACTGGCTCGACCGCGAGGGCGAGACGCTGGTGGGGCAGGAGGCGGTGACGCTCTCGACCACCCCCGCCATGGTCGGCGAGCGGCTGGTGCCGCGCCCGATGGTGGTGCGGGTCTTCGCCGCGCGCACGCCGCAGGGCTGGACGGTGATGCCGGGCGGCTACGCGCGCATCGGGCGGACGGGCGATCCCACGGCGCTGGCCATGCAGGCGGGTGGCTCAGTCGCCGACGTCTGGATCACCTCGGATGCGCCGGTCGCCAGCGAGACGCTGGCCCCGCGCGACAAGGGGCCCTTCCTGCGCCGCCAGCCGGGGCTGCTGCCCGCGCGCGCGGCGGACAACCTCTTCTGGCTCGGGCGCTACGTCGAGCGGGCCGAGAACGGCGTGCGCCAGATCCGCGCCTATCACCTGCGGCTCGAGGATTACGGCCCCGACGCGCTGCCGCTGGTCGAAAGCCTCGCGCGCTTCCTCGCGGGCTACGGGCTCGACCCGTCCGAGGAGCCGGTGCCGCCGGGGCTGCTGCAGCTCTTCGACGTCTCGCGCGGCTGCGCCGCCAAGGTGCGCGACCGGTTCTCGACCGACGGCTGGAGCGCGCTTTCGGACCTTGCATCCACCGCCCGCGAGGCCGCCGAGGGCTGCCATCCCGGCGACGATGCCGCCCGCGCCATGAGCCTGCTGCTGCGCCGGATCGCCGGCTTCTCGGGCCTCGTGCACGAGAACATGTTCCGCTTCCTCGGCTGGCGCTTCCTGACCGTCGGCCGCGCGCTCGAGCGCGCCGACCAGATGGCGGCCTTCCTCGCCGCCTTCACCGGCAAGACCACGCCGCAGGGCGGGCTCGACCTTGCCGTCGAGGTCGGCGACAGCCTGATGACCCACCGTCGCCGCTACTCGGTCGAGACCTCGCGCGAGACGGTGATCGACCTGCTGGCGCTCGACCCCGGCAACCCGCGCTCGCTGCTCTTCCAGCTCGACGTGCTGATGGCCGAGGAGGCGCGGCTGCGCCCGGCGGGCAGCACCGGCCTGCCCGAGGCGGCGCGGCGCATCCTCATCCTGCGCACCGCGCTGGCCGTCGCCGCCCCCGAGGAGATCACCCCCGAGCGCCTGCGCGGCTTCCGCGCCGACCTTGCCGCCATCTCCCACGCGCTGACCGCGCAATACCTGAGCTGACGCCGGAGCCGACCCATGTCCCAGCTGTACGACATCTCGCTCCGCATCACCTACGAATACGCCCATCCCGCCGGATCGAGCCGCACGCTGCTGCGGATGCTGCCCCGCGCGCTGCCCGGGCAGGAGCTGCTCGCCGGCGCGGTGAGCGCCGATCCCGCCCCGAGCTGGCGCCGCGACGGCACCGATTTCTTCGGCAACCCGACCTGCGAGATGGCGCATGACATGCCGCTGAGCGAGATCGCCTTCTCCTTCGCGGGCCGGGTGCGCAAGGCGCGGCCGGTGGCGGGGCTCGACCTCTCGGGCGGGCCGGCGGACCTGGCGCAGGATCTCGCCGCGGTGCGCAGCATCGGCCCGGAAAGCCCGCATCACTTCCTCGGCGCCTCGCCGCGCCTGCCCGCCGCGCCCGAGATCGCCGCCTTCGCGCAGGACACGCTGTCCGCCTCGATGTCGGTGCGCGCCGCGGTCGAGGCGATCAGCCACCGGCTCAACACCGAGTTCGCCTTCGACCCCGAGGCGACCGAGGTCACCACCACCGCGATCGAGGCCTTCCGCGCGCGGCGCGGCGTCTGCCAGGACATCAGCCACGTGATGATCACCGCGCTGCGCAGCCTCGGCATCCCGGCGGGCTACGTCTCGGGCTTCCTGCGCACCATCCCGCCCGAGGGCCGGCCGCGGCTCGAGGGGGCCGACGCGATGCACGCCTGGGTCCGCGCCTGGTGCGGCGCCGAGACCGGCTGGATCGAGATCGACCCCACCAACGACATGCCCGCCGGGGCCGATCACGTCACCGTCGCCTTTGGCCGCGACTATTCCGACGTGGCACCGACCCGCGGCTCGCTGCGCTCCGAGGGCAGCCATGTCACGACGCACCAGGTCGACGTGGTGCCGGTCTGATCCCGCGCCGCGGTTGACGTTTGCTCAACCTCTTTGCCGCACCCTGCCGGGCGGAACGGGCTGGCGCGGGGACGGGCGATGCGACGGATCGACGAGAAGCTGGGCAAGATCGCGGGCGGGCGCTACGGGCCACGCGACTTCATCCTGACCTTCTGCAAGGACGCCGACCTGCTGCGCGGCTGCTCCGCCGCCGGGCGCGACCCCGATGGCCGGCTGCGCAGCGCGCCCTCCTACCGCGCCGACATGCGCCGGGTGATCGAGAGCGACCTCGCCGACATCGTGCTCACCTCGCTCTCCAATGCCGAGGTCTTCAGCGAGGAGGGGATATACGCGCGCTCCAACGTCACCCCCGCGGTGCGGCTCACCGACAACACCGACATCTGGCAGGTCCGCGGCGGGCGCTACACGCAGTTCCCCGCCATGCCCTTCCGCAGCGCGCGGCTCGAAAGCGTGCGCCCGGTGGCCAACCTCGGGCTCTACGCGCTCAGCTTCTACAACGACATCGACATCGACCATGCCACGCTGCGCGCCTATGCCGAGTTCCGCCATAGCGCCGCCGCGGTCGGGCTGCGGCATTTCCTGCGCGTCGCCGATCCGCGCATCCCGGTCGATACCGGCGACGAGGACTACGCCGCCTACCGCAACGACGTGCTGACCCGCAGCCTCGCCGGCATTGCCGCCAAGGAGCGTCCGCAATTCGTCGAGGTGGGCTATCACGGCCCGCGCGCCATGGAAGAGTTGGCGGGCTGGGATCCGGCGCGGGTCATCTTCGGCCTCACCGGCTGCCGCGAGGGGACGACCCGCGATTGTCTCGAGCGGCTGGCGCAGGGCGAACGCTACGGCGCGCGCACCGCGAGCTTCAGCCGCGCCGAGTTCGAATGCGAGGATCCCGTGCTGATGATGCGCGCCATGCGCCGCGTCGTGCGCGAGGGGATGAGCTCGCGCGAGGCGGTGCAGGCCTATCACGCCGATCTCGAGGCGGCGGGCCTGCCGCCGCTGCGCCCGCTGTCCGAGGATGCCGAGCTGACCGTGCCTCTGCTCCGCGCCAACCACAGCCGCGCCGCCTGAACCGCGCCTGCGCCACACGTCCGCCGTCCGCGCAACACCGGCTTCGCGCGCCGCGAAGCAACTCCCGCCGCCGCCCGACCTTTTCCGCTTTCCCCTTTCGCGCGCTTTCTCCAGAAAGGGCCGCGACAGGAAAGGACGTGGCATGGTCGAAGAAAGCGGGTTCTGGGTCGCGGCGGCGATCGCCACCTATTGCGTCGGCGCCTCGAAGGGCGGGATGCCGATGGTCGCCATGCTGGGCGTGCCGATCCTGTCGATGTTCATCGACCCCGCGGCGGCGGCCGGGCTGCTGCTGCCCATGTACATCCTGTCGGACGTCTACGCGGTCTGGCTCTTCCGCCGCGACTTCTCGGCGCGCAACCTGCGCATCCTGTTCCCCGCCGCGGCGATCGGCATCCTCGTCGCCTTCCTCTGCATCTCGCACGTGCCGCCGGAAACCGGCAAGCTGATCGTGGCGCTGGTCGGGGTCTACTACCTTGGCGACGCGCTGCGGAAGCGCCTTGCCCGCGACCACCGCGCGCGCCCCGCCGACGTGCCCCGCGGCCTCTTCTGGGGCGCGCTCTCGGGCTTCACCAGCTACATCTCCCACGCCGGCGGGCCGCCCTACCAGGCCTACATGCTGCCGCAGCGGTTGCCGAAGATGACCTATGTCGGCACCACGGCGATTCTCTTCGCCTGCATCAACTGGATGAAGCTGCCGCCCTACATCCTTGCCGGCCAGGTGACCTGGGAGAGCCTGCAGCGGGTGGCGATGCTGGCGCCCGTGGCGATCTTCGGCGCCTGGTCGGGGCAGCGGCTGGTGCGCTGGCTGCCCGAACGGCTCTTCTTCGCGGCGGTGAACGTCGCGCTCGCGCTGCTCACCCTGCGCCTCCTGTGGGAAGTCGCCGCCGCCTGGGGCTGGGTCTGATCCTCGCGCGCGCGCCTTTCGCAAGCCGCCAGGCGCCTGCGGGTCCCCGCCCTTGCGTGCCGCAAGGTCGGGCGCTAACACGGGGCGGCAATTCTAGGAGGACAGATGGCCCGACCTGACTGGATCGCGGTGGACTGGGGCACGTCGAACCTGCGCCTGTGGCGCATGGCGGCGGATGGCACCGTCCTTGAACGCGCCGAGAGCGACGCCGGCATGGGCCGCCTCACGCCCGCCGATTTCGAGCCGACCCTGCTGGGCCTGCTGCCCGATCTCGAGCCCGGCACGCAGGTGATCATCTGCGGCATGGCCGGGGCGCGGCAGGGCTGGGCCGAGGCCCCCTACGTGAAGACCCCCTGCGCCCCGCCGGGGCTCGCCGAGGCGATCACCGTGCCGACGCAGGACCCGCGCCTCGAGGTGCGCATCCTTCCGGGCGTGGCGCAGGACCGTCCCGCCGACGTGATGCGCGGCGAGGAGACGCAGGTCGCGGGCTTCCTCGCGCTCAACCCGCGCTTCGACGGGGTGATCTGCCTGCCCGGCACGCACAGCAAGTGGGTGCATGTGAGCGCCGGCGAGATCGTCTCCTTCCGCAGCTTCATGACCGGCGAGCTCTTCGAGCTGCTGAGCCAGAAATCCGTGCTGCGCCACGGGCTTGGCACCGGCTGGGATGATGAGGCCTTTGCCGGGGGCGTCGATCAGGCGATGGGCCGCCCGGCCGGTTTCGCCTCGGAACTCTTCACCCTGCGCGCCGAGGGGCTGCTGCACGGTCTGCCGCCCGAGAAGGCCACGGCACGGCTCTCGGGCCTGCTGATCGGCATGGAACTGGCGGCGGCCAAACCCTACTGGCTCGGCCAGAGCGTCGCCCTGCTGGGCGCCTCGAAGCTGGTTTCGCACTACCGCGCCGCGCTGGACAAGCTCGCCGTGCCGGTGCTCATCGCCGATGCCGAGCGCATGACGCTCGAAGGGCTGAAGGCGGCCCGCAAGACGGAGACACAAGAATGACCCGCGAGATCATCGCCATCCTGCGCGGCCTCACCCCCGAGGAGGCCCCCGCCGTCACCGAGGCGCTGATCGCCGAGGGGATCACCAAGATCGAGGTGCCGCTCAACTCGCCGCGCCCCTTCGACTCCATCGCCAAGATGGTGCAGGGCTTCGGCACGGACGCGGTGATCGGCGCCGGCACGGTGCTCGCCCCCGAGGAGGTGCTGCGACTCCAGCAGATCGGCGCGCGCATGGTGGTCTCGCCCGACATGAACCAGCGGGTGATCATGGCCACCAAGAAGGCCGGGATGCTGAGCTACCCGGGCGTGCTGACCCCGACCGAGGCCTTCATCGCGCTGCGCACCGGCGCCGACGGGCTGAAGTTCTTCCCCGCCTCGCTGATCGGTCCCGAGGGGCTGAAGGCGATGAAGGCGGTGCTGCCGCAGGGCACGCCAACCTATGCCGTGGGCGGGGTGAGCGCGGGCAACATGGGCGAGTGGCTGGCGGCGGGTGTCACCGGCTTCGGCATCGGAACCTGGCTCTACACGCCGGGCCGCAGCCTTGCCGAGCTGACCGCCCGCGCGCGCGAGGTCGTGGCCGCCTACGACGCGGCGCTGGCCGGCTGAACGGGGCCGCGCTACCCTTCGGCCGACGCAGGAAGGGACGTGCCATGAGCCAGACCACCGACGACGAGATCCGCCCCGGCGAGACCGCGCTCGCGCTGCCCCCGGCCGGGGACGCGCAGCTGCGCTTCATCGGCCGCATCCGCACGCCCTTCGCCACGCGGCGCGACTGCCCTCGGCAGGGCGATCCCGACGGTCCCGAATGCCGCATCGAGCTCGATCCGGACTGGGAGCCCGCGCTCGCGGGCATCGAGCGGGCCGAGCGGGTGCAGGTGCTCTACTGGCTCGACCGCGCCCGCCGCGACCTGCTGACCCAGAGCCCGCACGGCGACGGCGCGACCCGCGGCACCTTTGCCCTGCGCTCGCCGGTGCGGCCCAACCCGATCGGGATTTCCTCGGTGCGGCTGCTGCGGCGCGAGGGGCCGGTGCTGGTGGTCCGGGGGCTCGACTGCGTGGACGGAACGCCGCTTCTCGACCTCAAGCCGGACCGCTGCGAGCACCATGGGCGGCCCAAGGATGACTGATTCAGTTCCGCCCATGTTTTGCGCATCGGCGGGAATTTCGCCGAGCGAACGGGCAGGTGGCAAATCCGTCGCGGCCCCGCGCGCCCGCCGCGCCGCGCCCCAGCTTGTGGTCCGCCGCGCCCTGAAAGAGGGTCCGCGGGGCAAGCGGAGGACAGGCCCATTCCCTATGATCAGCCCCAGATGAGCGCGCCGACGCGGCCCTC
The DNA here is from genome assembly GCF_040409955.1 of Salipiger sp. H15. Lineage (NCBI taxonomy): Bacteria > Pseudomonadati > Pseudomonadota > Alphaproteobacteria > Rhodobacterales > Roseobacteraceae > Salipiger > Salipiger bruguierae. The sequence continues at coordinate 429,805 of NZ_CP123384.1, read as the reverse complement.
GGGCAGCGTTCCGGCGCAGCGCGCCCGCGGGCGTGCGCGTCTTGCCGCGCGGCGGCGGGGCGGGGCCAGCGTCATCGCCGACCTGCACATGTCCGGCAGCTCCAAGCTGCTGTTTCCGCGCAGCTTGTCGGCGCTGCAGGCGGTCTATCTCAACAGCTCAGGCGGGGTGACCGGCGGCGACGCCTTCGACATTTCCGCGACCGCGCGCGAGGGCGCGCATCTGGCGCTGACCACGCAGGCGGCCGAGCGGGTCTACCGCGCGCTGCCCGGCGAGACCGGGCGGGTGGACACGCGGCTGGTGCTGGAGCCCGGCGCACGGCTCGACTGGCTGCCGCAGGAGACGATCCTCTTCGACGGCGCGGCGCTCGACCGCCGCCTCTCGGTCGAGATGGCGCCGGACGCGCGGCTGCTGCTCTGCGAGCCGCTGATCTTCGGCCGCGCCGCCATGGGCGAGAGCGTCACCGACCTGCGCCACGCCGACCGCATCGACATCTCGCGCGGGGGTCAGCTGATCTGGTCCGACCGGCTGCGCCTCTCGGGCAATGCCGCCGCGCATCTCGCCGACCCGGCCATCGCGGACGGCGCGCGGGCCATGGCGACGGTGGTGCTTGCCGCGCGCGGCGCCGCCGCGCAGGTCGAGCCGCTGCGCGCGATGCTGCCCGAGACCGCAGGCGTCTCGGCGCCCGGCCCCGACCTTCTCGTGCTGCGCATGCTCGCCATTGACGGGTTCGAGCTGCGCCGTCACCTTTGCCCCATACTGCGGCGCCTCTCGGGTGCCGAACTCCCAAGACCCTGGATGATCTGACCATGCAACTGACCCCCCGCGAAAAGGACAAGCTTCTGGTGGCCATGGCCGCCGAGGTGGCCCGCAAGCGCCTCGCGCGCGGCGTGAAGCTGAACTACCCCGAGGCCGTGGCGCTGATCACCGACGCGGTGGTCGAGGGCGCCCGCGACGGCCGCTCGGTCGCCGAGATGATGGAGGCCGGTGCGCAGGTCATCACCGCCGAGCAGTGCATGGACGGGATCCCCGAGATGATCCACGAGGTGCAGGTCGAGGCGACCTTCCCGGACGGCACCAAGCTGGTGACCGTGCACAATCCCATTCGGTAAAGCCGGGTTCTCCGGAACCTCCGGCGCGACGAGACACTTTAGAGACCACAGGTGAGACGATGAAATACCTCCTTCCGATCATGGCGCTGCCGCTCGCGACCCCGGCCTTCGCGCATTCCGGCGCGCACCTGCACCCGCATGGCGCCGAGGCCTGGCTGAGCGTCGTGGCCCTGCTGGCGGTGGCGGCCTTCGCCGGCTGGCGGATGTACGGGGGTGGACGCGAATGATCCCCGGCGAGATCTTCCCCGCCGAGGGCGAACTGGTCCTCAACGCGGACCGCGAGGCGATCACGCTGATGGTCGCGAATACCGGCGACCGGCCGGTGCAGGTCGGCTCGCATTACCATTTCGCCGAGACCAACCCGGCGCTCGACTTCGACCGCGACGCGGCGCGGGGCATGCGGCTCGACATCGCGGCGGGCACCGCCGTGCGCTTCGAGCCCGGCCAGCGCCGCGAGGTGCAGCTCATCCCGGTCTCGGGCGAGCGCAAGATCTACGGCTTCAACCAGAAGGTCATGGGGGCGCTCTAGGGTCTCCTCTTCCAGCAAAAGGGACGGCAGCGATGTTCGACGCATATACGGCACTGACCGGCAGCATGATGCGGCTGGGTTTCCTGGGCGCCGAGGCGCAGAGCGTGGTGGCCCTGCGCATGCTCGGCTTCGCGGGCATGTGGTCCGTCCCCTCGACCGAGGCCTACCGGATGACCGCCGAGAAGGGCCCCGCCTTCATGCAGGCCTGGTGGCAGGCAAGCACCGCGATGATGCGCGGCGCGCCCGCGGCCACGGTGATCAACGCCTTTTCCGCGCCGCTCGAGACCAAGGCCCGCCGCAACCGCAAGCGGCTGAGCCGCCGCGGGCCGCAGTTCCGGCCGGGCCAGCGCTCGGGCTGGTAGGCGCGGGCAGGGGAGGACGGGCGATGGTCTTCATGACACCCTTCGACTGGGCGGCCCTGATGATGCGGGGCACGGGCCAGGTGATTGCCCTGCAGGCGCAGATGGCCGAGGCCTGGCTCGAGCTTGGCCGGAGCCAGGTGCGCGCGGTGCCCCTTGCCCGCCCGGTGCCGCTGGCGCGGGTGGGCATCTGCGGTCCCGTGCTGGTGAAGTGACGGGGGCGCCTTGATCCTGCTCGCCGCAATCCCCGCAGTCCCGCCCCGGAAGGACCCGGCGCGCCAGTCGCTGGCACGCCGGATCGCGCGTGGCTCAGGCGTCGGGCAGCGGCGGCAGGCTGCGCAGGTAGAGGATCACCGCGGCGACGTCGTCGTCGGTCATGTGCGCAAGGTAGCCGTAGGGCATCGGCGGCATCATCGCCTCGCCGTCGGGTCGCTTGCCCTGGGTGATGATCGTCTTCAGCTCCTCGTCGGTGTAGCCCGCCAGCCCGTCCTCGGAACTGGTGAGGTTCGGCGCCGTGACGCTGCCCCAGGGGCCGTGGAACTCGAACCCGCCCTGACCGAGGTGCTCGGGGTCGATCATCGGGCCCTTCTCGCCCATCGGCGAGTGGCACTCCATGCAATGCGCGACCGCCGTGGCGAGGTAGTGGCCGTACTCGACCGTCACGCCGCGCTCGGGTGCGGTGACGCTTTCCACGGGCGGGCCATAGGCCGGGGGCAGGGGCATGCGGTACTCGGACTCGGGCACCTCGTTGTCGACCGCCGGGATCGTGCGCAGGAAGGCGACGATCGAGGCAAGATCGTCATCGCCGAGGTCCCTGTACATGGTGAAGGGCATGGGCGGCCCGATCAGCGAGCCGTCGGGGCGGATGCCCTCGCGGATCGCGCGCATGAGCTCGGCATCGCTCCAGCCGGCCACCTCGCCGCCCGGCGTGATATTGGCCGAGTAGGCGGTGAACATGGGGTTGTCCTCGACGAGGCGACCCGCGAGCTCCTTGCTCATGTCGAACCCCGCCTCGCCGAAGGGCGTGTGGCAGTTGCCGCAGCCCATCGGACCCCTCACGAGGTATTCGCCCCGGGCGACATCACCCGCGGCACCCGCTGCCCCGGCGCCGAGCGCCAGCAGCGAAAGTCCTGCAATCGTAGACCTGAACATTCCATACTCCTTGCTGATGAGCTTGCTGGGAGGGAAAATGGACTTCTCTAGCGTCACGAGGACGTTACTCGCCTCCCGCGTCCGCACAAAGGGGATTCGCATGGCCGGGATTGCGCTCATCGCAGCGGCTGCGCTTTTTTTGGCCGATGCGGCCGCCGCGCAATGCAGCAACGCCCAGACCACCGTCGAGATGCGGGATTGCGCCGGGCGCGAGTACGCGGCGGCCGATGCCGAGCTGAACGCGGTCTATGCCCAGCTGAAGGCCAGCGCCTCCGAGCCGGTGATGGCGCAGGTCCGCGCCGCGCAGCGCGCCTGGATCCCCTTCCGCGACGCCGCCTGCACCGCCGAGGCCGCGCCCTACGAGGGCGGCACGATCCAGCCCCTCGTCGAGGTGAGCTGCCTGACCAGATTAACCCGGCGCCGCAGCGAGGATCTGCGCGCGCTCCTGCCGAACTGACAACCCGAGGACGACTCCTGATGCCCGCAACGATTTCCCGCCGCGACTACGCCGCCATGTTCGGCCCCACCACCGGGGACAAGGTGCGGCTTGCAGACACCGACCTCATCATCGAGGTCGAGCGCGACCTCACCGCCACGCTCGCCGGGGGCGGTAACCGCGCGCTCTACGGCGAAGAGGTGAAGTTCGGCGGCGGCAAGGTGATCCGCGACGGCATGGGCCAGTCGCAGTACACCCGCGCCGAGGGCGCGGTGGACACGGTGATCACCAACGCGCTGATCGTCGACCACACCGGCATCTACAAGGCGGACGTGGGCCTGAAGGACGGGCGCATCGCGAAGATCGGCAAGGCGGGCAACCCCGACACCCAGCCGGGCGTCAACATCATCGTCGGCCCGGGCACCGAGGCGATCGCGGGCGAGGGGCGCATTCTCACCGCCGGCGGCATGGACAGCCACATCCACTTCATCTGCCCGCAGCAGATCGAGGACGCGCTGCACTCGGGCCTGACCACCATGCTCGGCGGCGGCACCGGCCCGGCGCATGGCACGCTGGCGACCACCTGCACGCCGGGGCCGTGGCACCTTGGCCGGATGATGCAGGCCGCGGACGCCTTCCCGATGAACCTCGCCTTCGCCGGCAAGGGCAACGCCTCGCTGCCCGCCGCGCTCGAGGAGCAGATCCGCGCCGGCGCCTGCTGCCTCAAGCTGCACGAGGACTGGGGCACCACCCCCGCGACGATCGACACCTGCCTGTCGGTCGCCGACGCTTGGGACGTGCAGGTGATGATCCACACCGACACGCTCAATGAATCGGGCTTCGTCGAGAACACCGTCGCGGCGATGAAGGGCCGGACCATCCACGCCTTCCACACCGAGGGCGCGGGCGGCGGCCACGCCCCCGACATCATCAAGATCTGCGGCGAGGAATTCGTGCTTCCGAGCTCGACCAACCCGACGCGCCCCTACACCGTCAACACGCTCGAGGAACACCTCGACATGCTGATGGTCTGCCACCACCTCGACAAGTCGATCCCCGAGGACGTGGCCTTCGCCGAAAGCCGCATCCGCCGCGAGACCATCGCCGCCGAGGACATCCTGCACGACATGGGCGCCTTCTCGATCATCGCCTCCGACAGCCAGGCCATGGGCCGTGTCGGCGAGGTGATCATCCGCACCTGGCAGACCGCCGACAAGATGAAGAAGCAGCGCGGCAAGCTCGCCGAGGAGACCGGCGACAACGACAACTTCCGCGTCCGCCGCTACATCGCCAAATACACGATCAACCCGGCCATCGCGCATGGCATCAGCCAGCACATCGGCTCGATCGAGGAGGGCAAGCGCGCCGACCTCGTGCTGTGGAACCCGGCCTTCTTCGGCGTTAAGCCCGAGATGGTTCTCATGGGCGGCACCATCGTCTGCGCGCAGATGGGCGATCCCAACGCCTCGATCCCGACGCCGCAGCCGGTCTACACCCGCCCGATGTGGGGCGCCTACGGCCGCTCGGTCGAGAACTCGGCGGTGATCTTCGTGTCCGAGGCGGCGCAGGCCGACGGGCTGCGCGACCGGCTCGGCATCGCCAAGCAGACGCTGGCGGTGAAGAACACCCGCGGCATCGGCAAGAAGGACCTGATCCTCAACGACGCGCTGCCGCATGTCGAGGTGAACCCCGAGACCTACGAGGTGCGGGCGAACGGCGAGCTGCTCACCTGCGAGCCGGCGCGCGAATTGCCGATGGCGCAACGCTACTTCCTCTACTGACCTTCCCGCCGGGATTGGATAGATTGCTTGCGGGCCGCAAAGGGCGGCCCGTAAGGATGTCTCCCATGCACTTCGCTCCGCTGGCCTTCGTGCTGACCCTCCTCCCGGGTCTTGCCCTGGCCGCACCCTGTCCCTCTGCTGCTGACCTCGAGAAAGGCATCCGCCTGCGCGGCCCGGAGGGCGCCTCGGAACTCTTCACCCGCCAGGGCCCCGCGGTGATCCGCTCGGTCTACGAGCAGGACGGCGTCGCGATCAGCCGCACCCTGCTCGGCGCCGGGGTCTACCTGCTCGAGGCGATCGACCTCGAGGAGGGCGAGCCGGTGCCCGTCACGCGGATCACCTACGGCTATCCCGTCACCCCCGCCGCCATGCCCGAGCCGAAGCCGGCGGGAAGCTGGGCGGTCAAGGTCGCGGTGAAGGAGACCGGCAGCCTGCGCTCCGAGATGCTCAGCTTCCGCTTCGGCCCGCTCACCGAAATCTCTTTCGGGGCCTGCACTTACGAGATGATGCCGATCATCCAGCGCTACGAGGACGGGACGATTGATTACCTGAGCTGGCTGCCGGGGCTCGGATTGTCCTTTCTTTCGGGGTTTTCGGACACCGAGGGCGAGGAAAGGTACGAATATTACGCGATCGAGGCGGTCCGCTGAAATATTCAGATCTGTGATCTTTGCATCTCCCGGCAGCCCGCTATGCACATGCAGCATTTGTTGTTCGCCGGGGGCTGCCCTATCTTGGGTGTCAAGGGAGGAAACCAACACTGAACGCTAGGATAGGTTTCCAAATGGCATTTCTGACCGCTACCGCACGCAACGAACAGGCTCCGTTCTTCTCGCGCTTCTTCTCGGCCATCGGCAACGGCCTCGTCGCCCTCGGTGAAGCAAATCCGCGCCTGCGCAAGATCGAAGCCCTGCAGCGTCTCTCGGACGAGCAACTGGCCGCCCGTGGCATCCGTCGCGAAGACATCGCGCGTCACGTCTTCCAGGACGTGTTCTACCTCTGAGTTGCTTGGGGCGCACGAGCGCCGCAGAACTCAGCACTTCAAGGCCACGCCCCGGTGATCCCGGTGCGTGGCCTTGCCTTTTCCGGCGGATGGGATGAGGTTGCTGGCCGAACGCCTGACTTCGACGGAGCCTCCCGATGACCGCCCCCGCGACCGCACTGCCCATGTCCCACGAGATCGCCCGCAAGGGCGCCGCGCCCGAGGCGCAGATGAGCGTGACGCTCAGCTACGAGGACCGCTTCCTGCGCCGCAAGGTGCTGAAGAGCGACCAGGGCGAAAGCTTTCTCGTCGATCTGGCGCATACGGAAAGCCTCGACCAGGGCGACGCCTTCGTGCTGACCGACGGGCGCGCGGTGCGCGTGGAAGCCGCCGCCGAGCCGCTGCTGGCGGTGAGCGGCGCGGACCTGCCGCGCCTTGCCTGGCACATCGGCAACCGTCACACCCCCTGCCAGATCGAGCCCGCCCGGCTGCTGATCCAGCGCGACCACGTGATCCGCGACATGCTCGGCCATATCGGCGCGACGGTCGAAGAGGTGACCGAGCCCTTCACCCCCGAGGGCGGCGCCTATGGCCACGGCCGCACCCACGGCCACGACCATTCGCAGTCCCACGGGCCGGAGGCGCACAGCCATGCGCATGCCCACAGCCATGCGCATTCGCACGACCACGATCATTCGCATGACCACGACCACGATCACGACCATTCCCATTCCCACGGCCACGCCCACACGCATGACCACTGACCCGCTGCTGACGCTGCACCAGCTCTTCTCGCCCTCCTTCCCGGTGGGTGCCTTCGCCTATTCGCACGGGCTCGAGACGCTGGTGCAGGAGGGGCGCGTTACCACCGCGGCGCAGCTTCAGGGCTGGCTCGAGGCGGTGCTGCGCCACGGCGCGGGCTGGAGCGACGCAGTGCTGCTGGCGCAGGTCGCCGGGGGCGCCGATCCCGCCGAGATTGCGGATCTCGCCACCGCGCTCACCCCCTCGGCCGAGCGCCGGCTCGAGACGGTGAAGCAGGGCGAGGCCTTTGCCGCCACCGTCAGCGATCTCTGGCAGGTCGCGATCCGTCCCGCGCCCTATCCCGTGGCGGTGGGGCAGGCGGTGCGCGCGCTCGACCTGCCGCTGAAACCGGCGCTGCAGCTCTACCTGCAGGCCTTCGCCGCGAACCTCGCCGCCGCCGGCATCCGCCTGATCCCGCTCGGCCAGACCGAGGGGCAGGGGGTGATCCGCGCGCTCTCGCCGCTCTGCGAGGCGCTGGCCGCGCAGGCGATGACCGCGACGCTCGACGAGATCGGCACCTTCTCCCCGCTCTCGGACATTGCCAGCCAGCGCCACGAGGCGCTCTATTCCCGCATCTTCAGATCCTGACACCTGACGGAGACGACATGACTTCCCCCAACGGACCCCTCCGCGTCGGTCTCGGCGGCCCCGTGGGCGCCGGCAAGACCACCCTCACCGCCGCCCTTGCCCGCGCGCTGCGCGACCGGCTCTCGATGGCCGTGGTGACCAATGACATCTATACCCGCGAGGATGCCGAAGAGCTGATGCGCCAGCAGATCCTGCCGCTCGACCGCATCAAGGGTGTCGAGACCGGCGGCTGCCCGCATACGGCGATCCGCGAGGATGCCTCGATCAACCTCGCCGCCATTGCCGAGCTGAACGCGGCCTTTCCCGACCTCGACCTCGTGCTGATCGAAAGCGGCGGCGACAACCTGTCCGCCACCTTCTCGCCCGAGCTGGCCGACGTGACGATCTACGTGATCGACGTGGCCGCGGGCGAGGAAATCCCGCGCAAGGGCGGCCCGGCGATCACCAAGTCGGACATCCTCGTCATCAACAAGACCGACCTCGCGCCCTATGTCGGCGCCTCGCTCGAGGTGATGGAGCGCGACGCGACGCGGATGCGCGCCGGCAAGCCCTTCGTCTTCGCGCAGGTCAAGCACGGCAAGGGCGTGGACGAGATCGTCTCGCTGCTCGCCAGGATCGGGGGCCTGCCGCTGGCGGAAGCGGTGGAATGAGCCGGATCGTCATCCTCGGCATCGGCGCGATCGGCGGGGCGCTGGCGGTCATGCTGAGCCGCGCCGGGCAGGAGGTCATCGGCATCGCCCGCGGCGCGCAGCTCGAGGCGGTGCGCAAGGGCGGCCTGACCCTGCGCACGCCCGAGGGCGCGCTGCACGCGGAGTTTCCCTGCGTCGCCACGCCCGCCGAGGCGCAGCTGCGCGCGGATGACGTGATCTGCCTCTGCGTGAAGACCCAGCACAGCGAGGCGGCGCTGCAGCAACTGCGCGACGCGGGGCTGCGCGACCAGCCCCTCTTCTGCTTCCAGAACGGGGTGGAGAACGAGCGCCTCGCGCTGCGCTACTTCCCCAACGTGCACGGCGTGACGGTGATGCTGCCGGCCGATTTCGTGCAGCCCGGCGAGGTGGTCTGCTACGGCGCGCCCTTCATCGGCTCCTTCGACATCGGGTGCTATCCCGAGGGCATCGATGCCGCTGACGCGGCGCTTGTGGCGCGGCTCGAGGCGGCGGGCTTCCCCTCTGCCACGCGCGCGGCGGTGATGCAGCGCAAGTACGGCAAGCTGCTGATGAACCTCGGCAATATCGTCGGCGCGGCGCTTGGTGAAGGCGCCGATGGTGCGCCGGTGACCGCCGCACTGAAGGCCGAGGCCGAGGCGGTGCTTGCCCGCGCGGGCATCGCCTGGACCGATCCCGGAGAAGACGACGGCAGCCGCGCAGCGCAGCTCAAGATCGTGGACGTTCCCGGCATCACACGCGTCGGCAGTTCCACCGCGCAGAGCCTTGCGCGCGGCGCGGGCTCGGTCGAGACCGATTACCTGAACGGCGAGGTCTCGCTCCTTGGCCGGCTCCACGGCGTGCCCACGCCGGGCAACGACTGGGTCACCGCGCTGGCCGCCCGGCTGGTGCGCGAGGGAGCCGCGCCGGGCGCGGTCACGCTGGCCGAGGTCGAGGCGGCGCTGGGGCTCTGAGCCCGGCTCAGCCCGGCGCCAGCGGATAGGGCAGGGTCCGGCCGGTGAGCCGGGCCCGTACCCGCGGGGACAGCCAGTCGAAGAGCACGAGATGCCAGCGGCCCGGGGCGCTACGGGCGGTGTAGATCATCCCGTCCGCCCCGCCGTCGCGCGCGAGGTCCGAGACGCGCCAGGTCGAGGCGGGCCTTCCCTCGGCCCGTTCCGGCAGCCAGGGCACCGCGGCCAGCGCCGGGTCCGCGCCCCAGTCGGCGCATTGCGCCGCGTCGCGCAGGTCGAGCACCCGCGCCGCGGCAATCTCCAGCTCGCAGATCACCCGGGGCGCGTCGCCCGCCTTCACGTAGGCCTTGATCGCATGCTCCGCCCAGTCCGGGCGCGACGAGACGTAGAGCGTCGGCTGGCCGCCGTGGTGGAACCGCCCCTCGGGGCTGAGCGCGGGGGCAAGCGCGCTGGCCCGGCGGTCCTCGGTGACGATCCGGTAGAACCGCCCGCCGATCCTGCGGAACCGACCCTCGACCGGCAGACCCATGTCCATGAAACACCCCCGCTGACAAACGGCCCCGTTCTAGGGGCGGGCGCCGGTCTCGGCAATGGGGCACGGAGCGGAGGCGAAAAGGGTGTCCCCGCGGGGACACCCTTGCTCGCTGCGCGGACGCAGCCTCAGTAGTCGTGCTCGTAGTAGAGGCCGAGCGTGCTGTCGCCCTCGGAGGTCACGCTGCCCTTGGCCTTCAGGCTCGGGGTGATCTTGATGTTGAGGTTGACCGCGCTGCCGCCGCCCGAGTCCACCTCGACATCGGTGTAGACGTTGTCCGAGATGTACTTGCCGAGCCGCAGACCTGCCTCGCCCTCGTCATTGGTGGTGACGTCAAGGTCGTCGAGCCCGAACCCTTGCCGCAGGTTGTCCACGGCCCCCGAGCCTCGCCCGGCGAGTGTGTTGACCGCCGCCGCGATCTGCAGCGCCTGGAAGCCCGAGATCTGGGTCAGGTCGCGGCCGAAGAGCAGCAGTGCCAGCACTTCCTCCTCGGGCCGCGAGGGGTCCGAGGTGAAATCGACCTCGGGCGCCGTCGCAAGCCCGGTGATGCTGACCGTCACCGTGGTGCTTTCCACCTGGCTGGTCGCGGCGATGTCGAGCGTCGGGATGAAATCGCCGGTCAGCGCCATCGAGGCGCGGTCCAGCGTGAGCCGCTGGCCGAGGATGTCGAGCCGGCCGCGGATCAGGTCGAAACGGCCCTGCGGGATCACGTCGTTCGACGAGCCGGTGATGCGCAGCGCGCCGCCCAGTTCCATGTCGAGACCCCGGCCGCGCACGAAGATGCGCTGCGGCGCGCGGATCACCAGGTCGAGCGGCAACGAGTAGCCTGAGCCCTCGCTCTGCTGGTCCTCGTCGATCAGCCCGGCGCGGATGCGGGTCACGCGCGAGCTGAAGGGCTCCGAGACATGGCTCAGCACGAAGCCGCGGCTTCCCGGCCCGAGCCCGGTTTCCGGGATGCGGATCTCGGCGTTGTCGATGAGGATGTCGCCGCGGATCGCCGGCCCGGTGAGCAGCGGCCCCGAGATCGAGACATTGCCGCCGAGCTGCACCTGGTAGAGTCGCCGGTCCTCGAGCACCAGCTGGTTGAGCGCGATGGCGATGTCGGCGGGGTAAGAGCCGCTCATGCCGATGGTGCCGTTCACCTCGAGCCGCCCGCCGGTGGCGAGCGCGCTCGAGGCGGTCAGCCGGGTCTGGCCGCCGCCGACGTTGGCATTGAGGTTGAGCCCGGTGAATTCGAGCCCGGCCCCCGGCACGACGACCTGCGCGCCGTTCACCGTCACGTTGCCCGAGAGCGAGTTCACCGCCAGCGGGCCGTTCAGCCGCATGTCGATGTTGGCGGTGCCCGAGAGCAGGTTGGGAGCGGCAAGCTCGTTGGCCAGTTGCAGCGGCGCGTTGCCGGTGATCGCGAGGTTGGCGCTGCCGAAGTCCTGCGCGATCGTGCCCGCGATCTGCGCCCGCGTCCCGCCGGGGGCGGTGACGTTGGTCTGCAGCTGGTACTGGCTGCCGTTCAGCGCCAGCGTGCCCTCGGCGGTGGCGCGGCCGGGAAGCTGCGGCACCAGCAGGCCGAGATCGCGCAGCGCCACGTTGTAGGTGATGCTGCTGTTCGCGCCGCCGTAGCCGCCGCTGGCGGTGGCGGTGATCTCGCGGGTCTGCACCTCGAGCCGGCGGATGCTGAGCGCGCCGCTGGCGTCGCGGGTCAGCTGCACCACGGCGCTGCCGTCGCCGCCGACCAGCTGGTCGACGGTGGGAATGCCGAGCGCCAATGCGCGGGTCTGGAGTTGCCCGTCGGCGGTAAGGCTGCCGTCGGCGAGGTTGTAGTTCACCGTGCCGTCGAAGTTCAGCCCGCCGTTCAGCGGCTGGCCGACCAGCGGCGCGTAGGCGGCGAGCGAGCCGACCGAGGCGTTGCCGTCGAAGCCCACCGTGCCGAGCTTGCCGCCGCCGAGCTTCTCGGCGGTGACGCGGCCCTGCGCGCTGGCCTCGCCCGGGCCGGAGCCGGTGAAGTCGAGCTGGTAGGCGCCGTCGCTTTCCTGCAGCGTGCCCTTCAGCTGCGCGCCGCCGTTCACGCCGGGCTGGATCAGCGACATGTCGGGCAGGGCGATGTCGAAGCTGGCATTGCTGAGCCCGCCTTCCGCGGAGGGCTCCTTGCCGAGCAGCGCGGCGGTGTAGACGTCGCCCGTGGCGGTGACCTGGATCGCCTGTCCGTTCACGTCGAGCTGGCGGATCTGCACGAGATCGCCGTCATAGGCGACCGAGGCGTCGAGATCGACCGTGCCGGTCAGCAGCCCGTCCACCTGCGCGATGCCGGTGCCGAGATCGCGCGTGGTGCCGTCGAGCACCGCGTCCACCGCGCCGGTCTTCATGTCGTAGGAGACGTCGGCGGCCAGGTCGAGCCCGCCGGACAGCGCGCGCCCGGCGAGCGGCTCGTAGATCGACAGATCCGCCGCCGCCACGTCGCCGTCGAAGGAGACGGTGCCGATGCTGCCGTCGGGCTGCTTCGCGGCGCTGGCCTTGCCGGTGATGCGCACATCGCCGGGGGCAGAGGCGTCGAGGTCGAGCTGGTAGCTGTCCGCCGCCTCCTGCAGCGTGCCGGTGAAGCGGGCCGGGCCGGTGATCTCCGGCTCGATCAGCGACATGTCGGGCAGCGAGATGTCGAAGCTGGCGTTGCTCTGCCCGGCGCTGGCGGAGGGCGTGCCGCCGAGCAGCGCCGAGGTGTAGACCTCGCCCTGCGCGGTGACCTGCACCGCCTCGCCGTTCACCTCTAGCTGGCGGATTTGCGCCAGATCGCCGTCATAGGCGACCGAGGCGTCAAGATCGACCGTACCGCGCAGCAGCCCGTCGAGCTGGGCGATGCCGGTCTCGATGTCGCGCACGGTGCCGTCCAGCACCGCGTCGATCGCGCCGCCGTCCAGCGTGTAGGCGACGTCGGTCTTCAGGTCCACGCCACCCGCCAGCGGCTTGCCGGCGAGCGGGGCGAAGGCCGAAAGGTCCTGCGCCGCGGCGTCGCCCTCGAAGCGGATGGTCCCGATGCCGCCCTCCTCGAGCTTGCTGGCGGTGACCAGACCGTCGAGGTCGGTACCGCCCGGCGCGCTGCCGGTGATGTCGAGCCGGTAGGCCTCGGGCGTCTCGTCGAGCGTGCCCTTGACCTCGACCGCGCCCGTGAGGCCCTCCTGCACCTTCGAGGCGTCGGGGATCGAGATCTCGAAATTGCCGGTGCTGCCGCCGGTCTGCAGCTTGGCCTCGGCGACGGCCTTGATGCCCTCGCCCGAGAGGTCGAGGCGGCGCAGCTCGGTGCCTTCCTCGTTGCGCACGGCGGAGGCGAAGAGCTCCACCGTGCCCTCGAGCAGCCCGTCGGCCTGCGCGATGCCGGTCTTCAGATCCAGCGTGCGGCCCTGCGTGGTGACGTCGAAACGCCCCGCGACCGGCTCGATCGTGCCCTTGACCGCGAGGTCGGCGTCGCCGCCGAGCGGACGCCCGGCAAGGCCGGAGAAGCGCGCGATGTCCTCGGCCTTGAGGTTGAGGTCGGGCTCGATGACGATGTTGCCGCTGTTGCCGAGACCCGAGAACGTCACGTCCCCGGCGAGCGAGATGCCCGCGCCGCCGAAGTCGATCTGGCGCAGGTAGAGCGGATCGCCGGCCTGCCATTCGATCTGCATGACGCCCTTCAGCTCCTCGCCCGCGGCGTCGGCCATCGAGGCGTCGGCGAAGTCGAGGCCGGAGGCGTCGAAGGTCAGCTGCGCGTCCACGCCGCCGGGCAGCGAGGCGCCGGAGCTGCGGCGGATCGTGCCGCGACCGGCGATGTCGGCGCGCTCGACCGACATGTCGGGGCGGTCGATGCCCTCGGCTACCACGTCGAGCGAGAAGGCCTCGCCCTGCGATGCGTCGAAGTCGAGCGCCAGCGTGGCGTGATCGACCATGGTCACGTCGCCGGACATGGCGAGCCGCACCGGGCTGCCGTCTTCCGAGGCGATCTCGCCGTCGAGCTTCATCAGCTCGGGCCAGCCGTCGGCGCCGATGCGCGCGGTGCCGGTGAGCGAGACCATGGCGGCCTGCAGGTCGAGCTTCTGCAGGTCGAGCGTGCCGTCCGAGCCCTGCAGGCCCGAGACCTGCAGGCTCTGCTCGGGGCCGAAGAACTCGCGGTGCTGCTCGGGCAGCAGCGGGCGCAGGTCGCCCGAGAGGTCGGCGCTGAACTGGCGTCCGGCCTCGGAGCTGCCCTGCAGCGTGACCTGTCCGCCGAGCCGCTCCTCGCCGTCGGTGGCGAGCTGCAGGTCGGCCTTGAAGTCGTCGAGCACGCCGTCGCCCTTGACCGTCATGGCGAGCGAGGGGGCGCCGGGCAGGCCGAGCTTGGTGCCGACGATGCCGCCGCTTTCCTCCTCGAGCGCGACGTCGATGGTCAGCGCGCCGCTGGCGTTGGCGTAGCTGCCGGCGAGGGTCAGCGAATCCTGCGGCCCGTCGAGCCGGTTCACCGCGATGTCGGCATTGCCCTCGCCATCGGCGAGCTTGGCCGAGCCCTCGACCTCGAGCGCGATCTCCTCGCCCATCAGGGGCGTGCCCAGTTCCACCCGCGCGATCTTCAGCGCGCCGACGTCGACCGAGACCGGCAGGTCGGGCAGGGAGAAATCGCCCGAGGCCTCGGGGGCCGGGGTCTCGCCGTCGGTGACCGGGGCGCGGGCCACGGCCAGCCGCTCGGCGCTCAGCTCGTTGACGATGAGCTGGCCGCGCAGCAGCGCGGTGCGGCGCCAGTTGAGCTTGGCGTTCTCGAGCGTCAGCCAGACGCCCTCGGAATCGGAAATGGTCATCCGCTCGAGCGTCGCCTCGGAGCTCAGCGCCCCGCGAAAGCCGGTGATGCGCACGTCGCGCCCGGCGCCCGAGAGGGAATCCTCGATCAGCCGTTCAAGAAAACCGCCGCTGTCCTCGTCCTCTTCCTGCGCGAGGGCAGGGGGGGCCGCCAGAAAGAGCGGCAGGAGCAGAGCCATGAAAAATCGCTTGAGAAGGGTCAAAACGCCTGTCCTATCCCGAGGTAAATCTGAACGCCTTCGCCGGTGTCGCCCCCCGCGGGCATGGCGACGTCGAAGCGCAGCGGGCCGATGCCCGTCTTGTAGCGCACGCCGAGGCCCGCGCCCGCGTGCCATTCGCCGTCGTCGCCGCCCGGCGTGCTGTCGCGCCCGATGTAGCCCGCGTCGTAGAACAGCACCGCGCCGAGGCTTTCACCGATGTCCTGACGGAATTCGGCGGAGAGACCGGCAAAGCTGCGGCCGCCGATCGAATCGCCGTTACCGAGGTCGATGGCGAGCGACTGGTAGGGCTGGCCGCGCACGGTTCCCGCGCCGCCGGAGTAGAAGAGATAGTCCGGCGGGGTCTGGTCGATGTCGGGCCCGACCACCGAGCCCAGCATCACCCGCCCGGCCAGCACCGAGCGCTCGCGCGCGCCAAGCGCGAGGTAGCCACGGAAGTCGCCGTAGAGCCGCGCGCCGTTGGGATCGTCGCGCAGGTTCATGAAGGGTGTCGCCTCGGTCAGGATGTAGAAGCCGTGGCGCGGGTCGAACTCGTTGTCGCGGCGGTCGTACTCGGCCTTCATCGGCAGGGTCAGCAGCTCGAAGGTGCGGTCGCCGAGGTCGTCCTTGGTTTCCGAGTAGAGGTAGCCGACGCCGATCTCGGTGTAGAGGTACTCGGTCAGCTGCCGGGTGATGCCGAGGGTGAGCTCGATGCTGTCGAGGTCGTAGTTCGGCTCCTGCAGGTGCTGCAGCTCGGTCTCGAAGTAGCCGTTGGTCTCGGGGCCGATGACCGCGGGCACGTCGAGCCGCCCGGTCAGCGTGTAGTCGAGCGTGTCGGGCTGGTCGGTGATGTCGGTGATCGAGGCGTCGAAGCGCAGCCGTTCGGCGCCGCCGAGGATGTTGCGGTGCAGCCAGTAGCCGGTGAGCGAGAGACCCTCGAGCGAGCTGATCTCGGCGCCGGCACCGATCCGGCGCGGCTTCGAATCGACGACGTCGAGCGTGTAGTCGAGCGTGCCGTCGGCGTTTGGCTGGTCCTTCTCGCGCAGCGTGACCGTGGCGAAGGTGCCGGTGCGGGTCAGCCGGTCGACCGCGTCCTTGACCTGCTGCGGGTCATAGATCTCGCCGGTCGGCAGGCCGGCGATCCGGCGCAGCGCCGCGCCGCGCACGTTGCTCTTGCCGACGTTGAGGATGCGCCCGAAGCGCAGGCGCGGGCCGGTGGTCACGCCCATCTCGGCGCTGACGCGGCGCGTCTCGTGGTTGGCGGTGATGTCCTCGCGGGTCAGGTCCGCCTTGGGGTAGCCGATGTTGCGCCAGCCATCCACCGCCGCCTGCGCGGCGCCCGAGATCGTGTCGGCGCGGGCGCGCTGGCCGGCGCGGAAATCCTCGGGCAGGTCGGTTCCGGGGGCGAGCGGCGTGACCTCGGCCTTGGAGAACTTGAAGCTCGGCCCGTGGCGGACCAGCACGTCGACCCGGTTCACCTGCTGCGGCGTCGAGAGCAGCGGGATGTCCGCCGCCTCGCGCCCGTCGATGCGGATCGACACCTCGGGACCGTAGTAGCCGCTGCCGTAGAGCGTCTCGACGATGATGCCGTAGTCGGAGAGCGCCGCGGCCATCACGTCGGGGCCTTCGGTCTTGCCGTCCGTCTTGGTCTTCACCAGCGCGGAATAGGCGGTGATCTTGTCCTGGATGTCCTGATCGAGATCGGGAAATGCGAAGCTGAGCGTTTCGAAGGCCGAGGCCGGGAATGCGGCGAGGCTCATGGCGAGACTCAGGGAAATCAACGAGTGCCGAGGGCGCAATGAACTGTCCTTTCTCGAAACCATGAGGGCACCTTAACGCAGCGGAACAGGTGCGGCTAGGCGCGGCGACAAGAAGGTCAGCCTTCCGCGTGATTTAGCGTGTCCGGGCGCGGCGGCACGCCGGGCGGCCATTTTCCCGGCCGCCGGGGCTGGCCGCGCGGGGAAAGCCGCCTGCGCGCGGGCGCGCCGCTTGCCGCAGGGGCGGCGGGGCTCTATCCCGGACGGGCAATGTTCGCCAAAGATAGATTGGCGCGGCGCTGCGCCGACGAATCCGAAGGGGGAGTGCTGGGGCCATGCAGACCTACGTGACCGGCTGTGCCGGCGTGCTCGGCTTCGAGATCCTGCGGCACCTGTCGGAGGCGGGCCACGCGGTCACCGGCATCTCGCGCAGCGCGCTGCCCGAGGGGGCGCCGAAGCTGCCGCACGTGCGGGTGAGCGACGCGCTGCACCCGGGCTGGCTGGCGCCGGGCGACGCGGGCGCGACCATCGTGCATTGCGCCGGGCTCTCGGACGCGCGGCGGCGTTTCGGCTCGATCGCCGAACTGGCCGAGGAGGTCACCCGGCCGCAGACCGATTTCGTCGAGGCGCTGGTGGCGCGCGGCTGGCGCGGGCATTTCGTGTACCTGTCGACGGCGGCGGTCTACGGCGACACCGAGGACCTGCCGATCCCCGAGACCCGCGAGCCGCAGCCCAAGGGCTATTACGCGCTGCACAAGCTGGCGGTCGAGACCGCGCTGCTCTTCCTTGCCGCGCAGCACGGGTTCCGCCTGACCCTGCTGCGGCTCGGCAATCCCTACGGCACGCCCATGCCGGGGCGCGAGCGCGGGGTGATGCGGCTCCTGCTCGACGCGCTGGCCACCGGCGCGCCCTTCACCGTCTACGGCAGTGGCGAGACCTCGCGCGATTACCTGCACATGGAGGATTTCACCGCGGCGGTGGAGCAGGTGGTGACCGGACCGCTGCCGGGGCCGGTGACGCGGCTCAACCTCGGCGCGGGGGAGGGCTGCACGCTCAACGCGCTGATCGCGCGGATGGAGGCGGCGACGGGGCGGCAGCTCAACCTCGTCAGCGAGCCCTCGGCGCTGGAGGTGAAATCGAGCGTGCTGGACATCGCGCGCGCCCGGCAGGTGCTGGGCTGGGAGCCGCGGGTGTCGCTCGAGGACGGGCTGGCGCGCATGGTCGCGGATTACGGTCTCTGAGCGGATGATCGACGCGCTGATCGCCAAGTACGGGCTGATCATCGTCTTCCTCGGCTGCGCGGTCGAGGGCGACACGGTCGCGATCACCTCGGGCCTGCTGGCCCATCACGGGCTGCTGCCGCTCTGGCCGGTGCTGGCCGCCGCCTGGGCGGGGGGCTGGACGGCGGATGCCTCGATCTACCTGCTGGCGCGGCGCTACCGGGATCACCCGCGGGTGCTGAAGATCCTGTCCCACCCGGTTTCGCAGGGGCTGGCGGACCGGTTTCTCGGGCGCCCGCTGCTGCTGGCCGCGGTGTTCCGCTTCCTGCCGGGGATGCGCACGGTGACGCCGGTGCTGCTGGCGACGGGCACGCGGCTCGGCCCGGCGCTCTACCTGCCGGTGACCTGCGTCTCGGCGCTGGTCTGGGCGGCGGTGATGGTGGTGATCGGCCATGGCATCGGCCAGCTGGTGCACCGCATCTGGGGCCACGTGGACCGCACCGAGCTGCTGCTGGCGCTGCCGGTGTTGCTGGTGGTGCTGTTCCTCGGCCATCGGCTGTGGCGCATGCGCCGGGACCTGCGCGACTAGGCCGCGAAATGCAGAACGCCGCCCCGGAGGGCGGCGCTCGGTATCTGACAAAGCTGCGGGGCTCAGCCGAAGAGCCGGGTGCCCTGTTCGTCGATCATCTGCCGCGCCTTGCGCAGAGAGGCCTCGACGGCCTCGCCATGGTCGCGGATGAGGTCGGCGCGGATCAGCTGGTGCACCTTCGTCTCGCCATCCACCTCCGCCTCGATGCGGGCGGCGACGCGGTACTGGCCCTCGGCCGGCTGCGGCGCGGGGTAGATGCGGAAGCCGTTGTATTCGACGGCCTCCACCTGCGGCTCGGCCTTGGCGGGGCCGGAGCTGCCGCCACCGAAAAGACGCGACCAGAAGGACATGGCTTCCCCTTTGCGCTTACTGGTCGAGGAACGAGCGCAGCTTGCGCGACCGCGACGGGTGCTTGAGCTTGCGCAGCGCCTTGGCCTCGATCTGACGGATCCGCTCGCGCGTCACCGAGAACTGCTGGCCGACCTCTTCCAGCGTGTGGTCGGTGTTCATGCCGATGCCGAAACGCATCCGCAGAACCCGCTCTTCACGCGGGGTGAGCGAGGAGAGCACGCGGGTGGTGGTCTCCTTGAGGTTCTCCTGGATCGCCGAATCGAGCGGCAGGATGGCGTTCTTGTCCTCGATGAAGTCGCCGAGCTGCGAATCCTCCTCGTCGCCGATCGGCGTTTCGAGCGAGATCGGCTCCTTGGCGATCTTCATCACCTTGCGGACCTTCTCGAGCGGCATCTGCAGCTTTTCCGCCAGTTCTTCCGGCGTCGGCTCGCGGCCGATCTCGTGCAGCATCTGGCGGCCGGTGCGGACCAGCTTGTTGATCGTCTCGATCATGTGCACCGGGATACGGATGGTCCGCGCCTGGTCGGCGATCGAGCGGGTGATCGCCTGGCGGATCCACCAGGTGGCGTAGGTCGAGAACTTGTAGCCGCGGCGGTACTCGAACTTGTCCACGGCCTTCATCAGGCCGATGTTGCCTTCCTGGATGAGGTCGAGGAACTGCAGGCCGCGGTTCGTGTACTTCTTGGCGATCGAGATCACGAGGCGCAGGTTGGCCTCGACCATTTCCTTCTTCGCCTGACGCGCCTCTTTCTCGCCCTTCTGCACCTGCTGGACGATGCGGCGGAATTCGCTGATGTCGAGGCCGACGTACTGGCCGACCTGCGCCATGTCGGCGCGCAGCTCTTCTGCCTTGTCCGAGAAGCGCTCGATGAACATCTGCCAGCCGCGGCCGTCCTTGGCCGCCATGTGGTCCATCCAGTTCGGATCAAGCTCGCGGCCACGGTACTCGTCGATGAACTCGCGGCGGTTGATGCGGGCCTGGTCGGCCAGCTTCACCATCGAGCTGTCGATCATCATGATGCGCTTGTTGATGCCGTAGAGCTGGTCGATCAGCGCCTCGATGCGGTTGTTGTGCAGGTGCAGGCCGTTCACCAGGGCGACGATCTCGGAGCGCACGCGCTGGTACTGCACCTCGTCCTCTTCCGAGAAGGAGCCGTCCTCGTTCAGCGTGGCGCTGATGCGGGCGTCCTGCATCTCGGACAGGGTCTCGTAATCGGCGGCGATCGTGTCGAGCGTCTCGAGCACGCGCGGCTTCAGCGCGGTCTCCATCGCGGCCAGCGACATGCTGGCCTGGTCGTCCTCGTCCTCGTCGTCGTCGCGGCGCAGCGGGTTGCCGTCGGCGTCGAGCTCGGGCTCGTTGCTGCGGATCTTCTGCGCCGAGGCGTCGCCACCACCGGCACCGACCACGGGCTCGTCCATCTCGTCGTCGTCGTCGAGCTGGTTGCCGAAGGTGGCTTCGAGGTCGATCACGTCGCGCAGGAGGATTTCCTCGCCGAGGAGTTCCTCGCGCCAGATGGTGATCGCCTGGAAGGTCAGCGGGCTTTCGCAGAGGCCCGCGATCATCGTGTTGCGGCCGGCCTCGATGCGCTTGGCGATGGCGATCTCGCCCTCGCGCGAGAGCAGCTCGACCGAGCCCATCTCGCGCAGGTACATGCGCACGGGGTCATCGGTGCGGTCGAGCTTCTCGGCGCCGCCTGCCGACAGCGCGACGTCGCGCCCGCGCGAGGCGTCGACGAGATCGGTCGAGCCCTTGGCCTTGTCGTCGCCGTCCTCGGATTCCTCGTCCTCTTCGGTGACCTGGATGCCCATTTCGGAGAGCATCGACATCACGTCTTCGATCTGGTCGGAGCTGACCTGATCGGGCGGCAGAACCTGGTTCAGCTGGTCATAGGTGATAAAGCCACGCTCGCGCGCCTCGGCGATCATCTTCTTGACCGCGGCCTGGCTCATGTCGAGGCTATGTGCGTCGTCCTGAGATTCCGGCTTGGCGTCGTCGTTGTCTTTGGCTGCCATGAAGTGCTCCGTCAAAGGGAGGGGCCGGTTCTGGCCGGCACTCGCGCAAGTGAAGTGATTCGATTTTGCGAATCATGGGGGGAATCGTTTGATTCGGCCACCCGTCTACCGGTTTTTCCTCCAGTTTCCCTAAATGGCCATCTAGTTCCGGCCCTTGGAAAAGCGAATCTGCTGCAGCAGCGCGTCGAAGGCGCTGCGTTCTTCTTTGTCCATCCGGGCGCCGTTCGCGCCCACGTCGAATTCCACGTCATCCTCGGATCGGTTCATCACCGCCTGGTTGCGTGCCTGTGCAGCTTGCCCAAGCCGCCAGGTAAGGGCCTCGTCCGCAAGGCTTTCCATGTCCTCCAGAGCCTCGGCGAGTTCGGCCACCAGCCCGGCCTGAGCGGCAATCTTGGCAAACTCCTCGGCCACCGTGAGGCGGGCGAGTTCGCTGTCACCGAAATGTCGCAGGCAGGGCACGACTGCCACATGGCGTGCCGAGAGGAGGGAATCAAGGGCCTCGGGGCCGATTCTCTGCATTGCCTCGTCCTGCAGCGCCTCGGGATCATGGGTGATCCCCGAGAGCAGCAGCGCGCGCAGCGCGGCATGGGACGGGTCCTGGCAGGGCAGGGCATCGAGCTGCCCGTCGAACTCGGCCATCAGCGCGGGGTAGCGCAGCAGCACGGCCAGGATGACATCCTCGCGCAGCCGGGTCTCGGCGGCATCCCCTGCCGCCACCAGCAGCGAGGACTTGGCCGAGGCGCTGGGGGCGATCGGAACCGCCTGGCCCCATTTCTGCGTGCGCTTGCCACTGCGGAAGGGGCTGTACTGGCCCGGGCCATCGGAAAACCCACGGCCGTTGCCGCCCGACGTTCCGCCGCGCCGGGCGCGGAAGAGCTGCCAGCGCAGGTCCTTGATCTCGTCGCCGTAGTGGCGGCGCAGGTCGGGGTGCTGGATGCGCTTGAGCGCGGCGCGCAGCGTCGCGTCGAGCGCCGCCTTGCGCTCGGGGCTGTCGAAGACCTTGCCCTCGGTCTCTCGCCGCCAGAGCAGCTGCACCATGGGCATGGCCTGGTCGAGCACCGCCTTCACCGCCTGCGGCCCCTTGGCGCGCAGCAGGTCGTCGGGATCCTGCCCCTCGGGCATGAGGGCAAAGCGCAGCCCCTTGCCGGGCACCAGCAGCGGCAGGGCGGTGTCGATCACCCGGTAGGCGGCGCGCAGCCCGGCCTTGTCGCCGTCGAGCGCGATGACCGGCTCGTCGGCGATGCGCCAGAGCAGCGCGATCTGGTGTTCGGTGACCGCCGTGCCGAGCGGCGCGACCGAGGCCTCGAACCCCGCCTCGCTGAGCGCGATGACGTCCATGTAGCCCTCGGCCACGATCAGCGGCTGGCCCTTGCCCGCCGCCTCGCGCGCGGGCGCGTGGTTGTAGAGGTTGCGGCCCTTGTCGAAGAGTTCGGTCTCGGGCGAGTTGAGGTATTTCGCGTTGTCGCGCGGGTCCATCGCGCGCCCGCCAAAGGCGATGGCGCGGCCGCGCCCGTCGCGGATCGGGAACATGATGCGGTTGCGGAACACGTCGTAGGGCGCGCGGCCCTTGTCCGAGGGCTTGGCGAGCCCGGCGCCGAGGATCAGGTCCTCGGCCACGCCCTGTCCGCGCAGGTGATCCCAGAGCCCCTGCCAGCCGTTCGGCGCGAAGCCGAGCTCGAAGCGGTCCTGCACCTCCTGCTTGAGGCCGCGCCGCTCGAGGTAGCCGCGCGCCTCGGCGGCGGCCCCGGTGCGCAGCTGCATGCGGTAGAATCGCACCGCCTGCTCCATCACCTCGGACAGCTGGCTGCGGCGGTCGGCCTTCTGCGCCGCCTGCGGGTCGCGCGCGGGCATCGGCATCCCGGCCTCGCGGGCGAGGATCTCGACCGCCTCCATGAAGCCGACGTTCTCGGATTCGCAGACGAAGGAGATCGCGTCGCCCTTCGCGTGGCAGCCGAAGCAGTAATAGAAGCCCTTGCGGTCATCGACGTGGAAGGACGCCGACTTTTCCTGGTGGAACGGGCAGGGCGCCCACATGTCGCCCTTGCCCTGGTTCGACTTCCGGCTGTCCCACATGACCTTTCGGCCCACGACCTGGGACAGGCTCGTGCGCGTGCGCAGCTCGTCGAGGAAACCGGGTGGAAGACTCATGCTCGGAGTATCAATGGACAATGAGGCCGAGTCCATGCGCCTCGGCCGGGGCTTTGATCTTTCCTTCCAGATAGCTGACTCGCGCGCCGCCCGGAAGGGCGACGTCAGGGCCCGGTCAGCGCGCCGCGCTCATTGCGACAGGCACTGTTTCTCCCACTGGCGGCCGACGTCGAGCGTCAGCTGGTCCTCGGGCAGGCCGTAGATCCACTGTGCCAGCATGGTGCCGGCGTCGCGATCCAGCGCACGGCGCAGCTCGCGCTCGGTGCGTTTCTGGGGAATTCCGTCCTTACGCGCCTGCACTGCTTCCATCACCATTTTGGCGGAGGTCTCGCAGCGTGCTGCCTTGTCACTTTGCGCGGAAACGGGCGTGGCGGCAGCAAGCGCCAACCCGAGAATCACAAGGTTCCGCATGGTTCGCATCTCCCGTGTCAACCAAGGCTGCTGATATAGGGGGGAAGTCCGCCGATGTCACGAGCCCGCCCCGCGGCGATCACGGCGCGGAGAGCATTCCTCGGCCCGCGGCTTTCGGGCCGCCGTTGTCTTCGGGCATTGCGATGGGGCGGCCCGCGTGAAATCATCGCGTGACATCAGGTGGATGGGCGTGGAGGCAGGCGCGGCGACATGGCAGGCGGAGCGACCGGCGGGACATGCGGCAAGGCGGCGGCGGGGGAGTCGACGCTCTACCTGTTGCCCGGCGGCGGGGTCGAGCATCTGCTGGCGCCGCTCGACGGGGCGCTGGTACCCCATGTCGCCTGGGCCGAATCCTCGGTCCCCTTCCTCATCCGCGACACGTTCGACCAGGCGCTGCGCCGCTCGGGCCGCGTGCTGGTCGAGACTGAGCAGGGCGCCGAGCTGATCGGCGCGGGCGGGGTGGTCGAGGATGGTCCCCTCGCGGGCGCGCGCTTCGTCGCGGGCTTTCCCGAGGGGCCGGTCCGCGAAGCCCTCTCGGACGTCTCGGCGCTGCGCTGCCTGCTGCCGGTGGGCGCGGGCACGCTGCGGCGCGGTGCGCTGGCGCTGCTCGACGACGAGCAGAAGACGCAGGTGCGCGCCTCGCTCCTGCGGCTCGATCCCGCCGAGGCGGGCGGCGCGGCGCTGCTGCGGCTCGAGGGGCTGCGCGGCTACGACCGGGCGCTGGTCCGGCTGCGCGAACGGGTCGTGGAGGCCGGCGGCGAGCCCTTCTCGGCCGCGGCGCTGCTGGCGCAGCTTTTCCCGCAGCGGGTGCCCTACGAGCCCAAGCCGGTGATCCCGCTCGAGCGCGACACCGAGGCCTTCGATGCCGCGGGCGACATCATCGCGGCCTATCTTCCGGTGGCGCGCGCCAACGAGGCCGGGGTGATCGCCGACGACGACACCGAGTTCCTGCACGACTACCGCATCGCGCTGCGCAAGATCCGCTCGGTGCTGAGCCTCTTCCGGCACGTCTACGGACCGGAGCAGACGACCGAGCTCAAGGCGCGCTTCTCGGCGCTGATGGCGCCCACCGGCCGTCTGCGCGATCTCGACGTCTACCTGCTGGAACGGGACGGCTTCCTCGCGATGGTCCCCGAGGGGCTGCAAGGCGGGCTCGAGCGCATGTTCGCGCTCTTCGCCGAGGAGCGGGCGGCGGCGCAGGCGGGGCTCGCGGCGCATCTGCGCAGCGACGCCTACCGGGACGAGATCGCCGCGCTCATGGCGCTTTTCGGCAAGAGGAAGCTGCTGGCGCGCGGGTCAAGGGCGGACCGGCCCGCCTATGACTATGCCTGCCGGCTGATCTGGAAGCGCTACCGCCGGATCTGCACCATCGCCGCGGGCATCGGCCCCGGGACGCCCGAGCACGAGATCCACGAGTTGCGCATCCACTGCAAGAAGCTGCGCTACCTCATGGAGTTCTTCGCGCCGCTCTTCCCGGACAAGTCCTTCCGGCGGCTCCTCAAGCCGCTGAAGAAGCTGCAGGACAACCTCGGGCTCTTCAACGACTACGCGGTGCAGCAGAAGAGCCTTCAGGCCTTCGTCGACGGGCTCGACGGGCGGCGCGCGGGCAGCCTGCAGGTGGCGCAGAGCGTCGGCGCGCTGATCCTCGTGCTGCACGAGCGCCAACTGGCGGAACGGGCGCGCGTGGAGGAGAGCTTTGCCGCCTTCGACAGCGCGGGCACCCGCCAGACGTTCCGCGACCTGTTCCACGGGGGGAAGAAATGAAGATCATCGCCTGCTACTCGAACAAGGGCGGCGTGGGAAAGACCGCGACCTCGGTGAACCTTGCCTATGCGCTGGCGCAGGGCGGGCGGCGGGTGCTGCTCTGCGATCTTGATCCGCAGGGGGCCTCGGGCTTCTACTTCCGGGTGAAGCCGTCGAAGAAACTGACCGAGACGCGCTTCTTCGAGGACGTGGAGCGCTTCACCGGGGCGATAAGGGCCAGCGATTTCGAGGGGCTCGACATCCTGCCCGCGAACCTGACCTTCCGCGACTTCGACGTGTTCCTGTCGCGGATGCGCAACCCGCGCTCGCGGCTGAAGCGGGCGCTGAAGGCGGTGAAGGGGGATTATGACGTGGTGCTGCTCGATTGCCCGCCCAATATCTCGACCCTGTCCGAGAACGTCTTTCGCGCCGCCGACGCCATCGTCGTGCCGGTGATCCCGACGACGCTCTCGCAGCGCACCTTCGAGCAGCTGCGCGGCTTCTTCCGCGACCACGACCTGAAGGAGAAGAAGCTGCACGGGTTCTTTTCCATGGTGCAGGGGGTGAAGTCGCTGCACGGCGAGACGATGGACGAGATGCGCCGCGAGCACGGCAAGCGGCTGCTGCGGGCGACGGTGCCCTTCGCCTCGGAGATCGAGCGCATGGGGGTGCACCGCGCGCCGGTGCTGGCGAGCGCGCCGTCGAGCCCGGCGGGCGCCGCCTACCGGGCGCTGCATGACGAGCTTGCCGCGCGGGTGTTCGGCGCATGAGCGGCGGGGTGGAGATCGAGCGCAAGTTCCTCGTGGCGCGGTTGCCGGGGCTTGCCGGGCTGACGGCCAAGCCGGTGCGGCAGGGCTATGTCACCGTGGCGGGGGATTCCGTCGAACTGCGCCTGCGCGAGAAGGGCGGGGCCTTCTTCCTCACTCTGAAGTCCGAGGGCGGGCTCGAACGGATGGAGCGCGAGATCGGCATCGGTGCCGCCGAGTTCGACACGCTCTGGCCCGCGACCGAGGGGCGGCGGCTGGAGAAGACACGTTATATAGGGGCGCTGGACGACGGCACGACCTTCGAGCTCGACGTCTTCGCCGGCGCGCTGGCACCGCTGGTGATGGTCGAGGTGGAGTTCGACTCGGTCGAAGCCGCCCGCGCCTTCACCCCGCCGGACTGGTTCGGCGCGGATGTGACCGAGGATCGCCGCTACCGGAATCGGGCGCTGGCGGACGATGGCGTGCCCACTCGGAGCGCATGACGTTACGTCCGCAGGGAGCGACTCGCGCCATGTGACTCGCGACTCGCGCGGCGGCTGCGAGTCGCCGACTCGGGTGACGCAGGGGAGGGCGAGGCGGGTCGGTCCGGCCCCTGATCCGGGTGACGTCGGGGCGGCTTTTCGGGGCCGGCTCGAGGCACCCGGAGTGACCGATCGAGGTGCCGCAACGGTAGGCGCTCGCGAGCTGCCATAAGGCGTGTCAGGTGCCGCTGCGACACGCTGCGGTAGAGGCCTGATTTACAGGGAAAAGCGCGGCAGGACACCTGCGCGGGTCGCCGGATGCGGGATCGCAGCGGCGCAAACACCAACGACCGCCCTTGGGCGGTCCGTCGTTAAATCCAGTGATTTCAAGGATTTGAGTGGTGCTGCTGGACAGGATTGAACTGTCGACCTCTCCCTTACCAAGGGAGTGCTCTACCACTGAGCTACAGCAGCGCCGGTTCGCCTTTCGAGGCGTCCGCGCTAGTTTGCGTCGGTGTGCCTCGTGGCGTGGCGCGGTGTCTAAGGGCAAACGCCGGGGGGTGCAAGCGCAATCTGGACGGTTTTTTGCCTCTCAAGTAAAGAAAGTTCATGGAGCCGAAAAACAGCCCCCGAATTTCCCCCGCGCAGGAGCGTGAAACCCGTTTGAAAGCCGCTCTGAAGGCGAATATCGCCCGTCGGAAGGCCCAGGCGAAGGCGCGCGGCGACGTCGCGTCAGGGACCGAGAACAAGCCCGAACACGGGCCGAGCAGTGAAAAGGACAGCTAATGGATTCGATCGTCGTCACGGGCAATGGCCCGCTCTCGGGCCAGATTCCGATCGCCGGGGCGAAGAACGCCTGCCTCACGCTGATGCCGGCGACGCTGCTGTCGGACCAGCCGCTGACGCTGACCAACGCGCCGCGCCTGTCGGACATCCGCACCATGACGCTTCTGCTGCAGTCGCTGGGTGCAGAGGTGCAGGCGCTGAACGACGGGCAGGTTCTGGCCATGTCGAGCCACGCGGTGAGCTCGACCCGCGCCGACTATGACATCGTGCGCAAGATGCGGGCCTCGATTCTCGTGCTGGGCCCGCTGCTGGCGCGCTTCGGCCATGCCGAGGTCTCGCTGCCCGGCGGCTGCGCGATCGGTGCGCGGCCGGTGGACCTGCACCTCAAGGCGCTTGAGGCGATGGGCGCCGAGCTCGACCTGCGCGAGGGCTATGTCCATGCCAAGGCGCCGAACGGCGGGCTGCGCGGCGGCATCGTCGAGTTCCCCTTCGCCTCGGTCGGCGCCACCGAGAACGCGCTGATGGCCGCGACCCTCGCCAAGGGCACCACGGTGATCCGCAACGCCGCGCGCGAGCCCGAGATCGTCGACCTCGCGCAGTGCCTGCGCAAGATGGGCGCGCAGATCGAGGGCGAGGGCAGCCCGACCATCGAGATCCAGGGCGTCGACACGCTCGGCGGGGCGACGCACCGCGTCGTCACCGACCGCATCGAGCTTGGCACCTACATGCTGGCCCCGGCGATCTGCGGCGGCGAGGTCGAGTGCCTCGGCGGCAGGATCGAGCTGGTGAAGAGCTTCTGCGAGAAGCTCGACGAGGCGGGCATCTCGGTCGAGGAGACCGCGACCGGCCTCAAGGTGGCGCGCAAGAACGGCCGGGTGAAGGCGGTGAACGTCACCACCGAGCCCTTCCCGGGCTTCCCGACCGACCTGCAGGCGCAGATGATGGCGCTCCTTTGCACCGCCGAGGGCGAGAGCGTGCTGGAAGAGAAGATCTTCGAGAACCGCTTCATGCACGCGCCCGAGCTGCTGCGCATGGGCGCCAAGATCGACGTGCACGGCGGCACCGCGCGGGTGACCGGCGTGTCGAAGCTGAAGGGCGCCCCGGTGATGGCGACCGACCTGCGCGCCTCGGTCTCGCTCATTCTCGCGGGTCTCGCCGCCGAGGGGGAAACCGTGGTAAGCCGTGTCTATCATCTGGACCGCGGCTACGAGCACGTGGTCCGCAAGCTTCGCGGCGTGGGTGCCAAGATCGAACGGGTGAAGGGCGAGTGACCGAGGACGCAAGATTCGAGGACGCGGGCAGCCAGCCGCTGAACCTTGGCGCCATGGACCCGGAGGACCTGCAGGTCCTCTCGGCGCTGGCGCAGGACGCGGTGCTGACCGTGGCGGACGTGGCTTTCGAGAAGCGCCATCAGCGGCTCGCGCTGCTGGTCAACCGGCTGCGCCGCGAGGACGGGGTGCATGTCTCCCCGCCCGAGCGGGTGCGCTGCCTGCTGGTGGTCGAGAACGTGCTGAAGGTCGCGGCGCAGGGCATTTCCCGCGACGAGCGCGACACGGTGCTCTCGCTGCTGTCGGTCGCTTTCGAGCCGGGCGAGGATGGCACGGGCATCGTCGAGCTGACCTTCGCCGGTGACGGCGCGCTGCGCGCCGAGGTCGAGGCGCTGGAGCTGCGGCTCAAGGACGTGACCCGGCCCTACCGCGCGATCTCGGGGCAGGTGCCGGACCACGGCGCCTGAGCAGGGGCGCCGCACAAGCACAGCGTTCCGCGGATCAGCGCGAGACGGGACAGCAGGCGCGGGGTTTCCCGCGCCTGTGCCGTTCCCGGGGGCGGGATCTCACTTCGCCTGGATCGACTCGACATATTCCGCCAGCGCGAGGATTCGCCCACGGGTGACGATCTCGCTGGCGTAGACGCCGATCTCGCCCGACAGGTCCTCCTTGAACCGCTGGCCCCAGACCGGCATC
Organism: Salipiger sp. H15; assembly: GCF_040409955.1. Classification (NCBI taxonomy): domain Bacteria; kingdom Pseudomonadati; phylum Pseudomonadota; class Alphaproteobacteria; order Rhodobacterales; family Roseobacteraceae; genus Salipiger; species Salipiger bruguierae. Next base: position 400,719 of record NZ_CP123384.1, on the reverse strand, counting down.
GGCCCGCCGTGGCCGCGCGTGCCGCTGCGCCCGTCGATGGTCTGGATCACCTTGAGCAGGGGAAACTCGCCGTCGTTATGCGCCGCGATCTGCGTCAGATCCGCCGGGGTCACGGTCAGGTACTCGGCCAGCGGGCCGTCTCCCGTGCCGCCTTCGCCGTGGCAGCTGGCGCAGGCGCTCATGTACTCGGTCTTGCCGGCGTCCTGCGCCAGCGCGGCACCGGCAAGGCCCAGCGGGATCAGAATCACCCCAATTGCGTGATATTTCATGATGTCCTCCTCGAAATGCGCCGGCATCCTCCCATTCCGGCCCCCAGATATTCCGACACGGGCATGTGTCTGTCACTGATCCACGTCATGCCGGGCGTCCCCGTCTCGAGGCTTGAGCCGAGCGCCGCTTCTCTTTAATCAGTGCCGCGACAAGGAGACCGCCCATGCCCGTCTTTCTCGACACGACCGAGCCGGATTTCGAGCTTCAGTTCGCGCAGCTGCTCAGCGCCAAGCGCGAGGACAGTCCCGACGTGGACGACATCGTCGCGGGGATCATCGCCGACGTGCGCGCCCGCGGCGACGCGGCGGTGCTGGAGCTGACGGCGAAATTCGACCGGCTCGAGCTGGACGCGGCGGGGCTGCGCTTCACCGCCGAGGAGATCGAGGCCTATTGCGCGCAGGTGCCCGAGGCCGAGCGCGCCGCGCTCGAGACCGCCGCGGAGCGCATCCGCGCCTACCACGTGCGGCAGATGCCCGAGGACGCGCAGTGGACCGATCCCGACGGCGCGACGCTCGGCTGGCGCTGGACGCCGGTCTCGGCCGCCGGTCTCTACGTGCCGGGCGGGCTGGCGAGCTATCCCTCCTCGGTGCTGATGAATGCCATTCCCGCCAAGGTGGCGGGGGTCGAGCGGCTCTGCATCGCCGTGCCGACGCCCGACGGGGTGGTGAACCCGCTGGTGCTGCTCGCGGCGCGCATCGCCGGGGTGGACGAGATCTACCGCATCGGCGGCGCGCAGGCGATCGCCGCGCTGGCCTATGGCACCGAGAGCATCGCGCCGGTGGACAAGATCACCGGCCCGGGCAACGCCTTCGTCGCCGCCGCCAAGCGCCGGGTCTTCGGCAAGGTCGGCATCGACATGATCGCCGGGCCGTCGGAGATCCTCGTCATCGCGGACGCAGGCAACGATCCCGAGTTCATCGCCCTCGACCTGCTGAGCCAGGCCGAGCATGACGAGAGCGCGCAATCGATCCTCATCACTCCCGACGCCGGCTTTGCCCGCGCCGTGGTGGACGAGGTCGCGCGGCAGCTCGAGGTGCTCGAGCGCCGCGGCATCGCCGGGGCGAGCTGGCGCGATTTCGGGGCGATCATCATCACCCGCGACCTCGACGAGGCGGCAATGCTGTCGAACCGCGTCGCGCCCGAGCACCTCGAGCTCTGCGTCGCCGAGCCCGAGGCGCTGTCGGAGAAGATCCGCCACGCCGGCGCGATCTTCCTCGGCCAGTGGACCCCCGAGGCGATCGGCGACTATGTCGGCGGGCCGAACCACGTGCTGCCCACCGCGCGCTCGGCGCGCTTCTCCTCGGGCCTGTCGGTGCTCGACTTCGTCAAGCGCACCACGCTGGCCAAGATGTCGCCCGACGCGCTCCGTGCCATCGGCCCCGCCGCCGAGGTGCTGGCAAGCTCGGAAAGCCTGCAGGCGCACGGGCTCTCGGTGACGGCGCGGCTGCGCAAGCTCAACAGCTGAGGCGGGGCGGGGGGTTGCCGCCGGCGGGCGTCAGCCTTCCGGCACCGTGCCCCTGACCGTGACGAACTCGCCCGGGATGCGGTAGCTGCCGTCCGGCTGCAGGTGGTCCCTCACCGAGGCGAGGAAGTCGTCCCGCAGCCCGTCCCAGCCCGCCGCGCCGAGCCGCTTGACCGCAAGCGCGACCGGCCCGCCCAGCAGAACGGCGTCGAGCAGCGCGGCGGCCGAGGCGAAGGCCAGCGTCTCGGCGTGGCGGTCCTCGGCGATCCGGTCCAGCCCCGCGGCCTCGAAGAGGCGCACCAGCGCCCCCGGTGCGCCGGTGGCGAAGAAGAGCGGGCAGACCTCCGAGGTGACGCGGGCATCAACGATGGGAAAGACCTCGGCCCAGCCGCAGTTGCGCCGCTCGCCCCAGACCGTCGCCGCGACCGTCCCGCCGGGCACGACCACGCGGGCCATTTCGCCAAGCGCGGCCGCGGGTTCCGGCGTGTACATGAGCCCCAGCGCACAGATCGCCGCGTCGAAGGACCGGTCCGGCACCTCGAGGCTTTCGGCGGCCATGCGCGCGACCTCGACCGGGGCACCGGGCCGCGATCCGAGCCGCGCGCGCAGCTCGTCGATCATCCCCTGCGAGAGATCCGTCGCGAGGACATGCCCCCGGGGACCCACCGCCTCGGCGAGCCGCGCCGTCACCAGCCCGCTGCCGCAGGCGGTCTCGATCACCCGCATCCCGGCGCCGATCCCGGCCAGCGAGAGCAGGTGGTCATGGGCCGGGCGCAGCTGCGCCTCCCAGCCGGAATGGTAGACCCCGGCGGCGGCATCCCAGCCGTAGCGCTGGATGCGGGTCTGCAGGCGCGGCTCCATCACGCGGCCCCCGCGCTGCAGGCAAGCTCGGTGCGCATCCTCTGCGCGTCGCGGAAGGCAAGGAACCACGGATCGCAGGCCAGCGCGCGTGCGACCATCTCCTCGACAAGCCCGGGCGCTTCGGGCGAGGTGACGCGGATCGCGAGGCAGGTGTCGAGCGGCCCCGCAGCCACGCCCGCCATGGCGAAGAGGCCGCGGTCGTCCCAGTGCTGCTCGATCTCCACCTCGACCGCGTCGATCTGAAGGGACTCGCGCGCGGCGGTCATCTTGATGCCGATGGCGACGCAGCCGCAGATCGCGGCGCGGCCGAAGAAGCCGGGCGAGGGGCCGGTGTCGCTGCCGCCCACCGCCGCGGGCATGTCGATGGCGATCCGCCGCCCGTCCTGCTCGTAGACGCAGGCCAGCCCGTCACCGACGCGGGCGGTGCCGTGGTTGGTGCTGCGCGCCGCCTCGGGCCGCTTGCCGAAGACCGAGATCACCCGCTGCTGCGCCTCGCGCGCGTGGCGGTTCCTGTCGCTGTCCGTCCGTGCCGTCATCTCCGGGCTCCTCTGCCGTCTGGGGGATGCGGCAAGGCTCGCACCGGCGGCGCGGCCAATCCAGTTCAGCAAGTGGAGCAAACCTGCTACAGTTTCCGTAGCGGATCCCGGCGCGCGCCGGGACGAGCCCCCGCAGGGAGGAGCCTGCCATGGCCGAGACCAGCTACCCGAGGTTCTGCCCCGTCGCGATGGCGGCCAGCCTGCTCGAGCCGCGATGGACCATGCTCGTGCTCTGCGAGATGTGGTCCGGGTCCACCCGGTTCAACGAGATCCAGCGCGGCGTGCCCGGCATGTCGCCGGGCCTGCTGTCGAAACGGCTGAAGGAGATGGAGGCGAACGGGCTCGTCACCCGGCGCGGCTCCGGACCGGGGGCCCATGCAGAGTACCTGACCACCCCGCTTGCCGACGAGCTCGAGCCGCTGATCCGCGCGCTCGGCGAATGGGCGCACCGCAACATCGCCTGCGAGACCTCGCTGCAGGATCTCGATGCGCGCATGCTGATGTGGAACATCCGGCGCAAGATCGACCTGCTGGAGCTGCCCAAGCGCAAGAGCGTCATCCAGTTCCGCCTCGACGATCCGCCGAACGGGACGGCGAAATACTGGCTCGTCGCGAAGCCGGGCGAGGAGACGGACCTCTGCTTTGCCGATCCGAAGCATGATGTCGATCTCTACGTGGTGGCCGACCTGCGGGCGCTGACCTCGGCCTGGATGGGACATTCCAGCTTCGAGGCCGAGATCGAGGCGGGACGAATCACGCTCACCGGCCATGACCTGCTGGCGCGCACGCTGACCCGCTGGCTGGTCCGCAGCAGCTACGCGCAGATCGCGAGGGACGGATCCGGCGCGTCCCGGCGCGAGGCGATCTGAGCGCGGACCCGCCACCGCCGGGACGCCGGAGTTGACCCGCAGGGGGTGAGTGGGCACTATCTCGCCACATTTTATGCGCGAATTTTGGATATGGATTGAAGGGAGCACTCGCATGCCTGTCCCCTCTTTGTATTCACCCACATTCTCGTTCCCGGTTCCCGATTTCACCGCCCCGATCACCACCGGCCGCACCGAGGCAGAGACCCTGACCATCGCCGCGGGCTTCGAGGTCTGGAGCAACCCCCACGCCTCGGCCCGGCACTACCTGCAGGCAAACGCGGGCAGCTCGAGCGCCGGGGGCATCTTCGCCGGGCCCGGCGGGCCCTACACGCCGTCCGGCCTCTACGATCTCACCATCGGCTATTTCGACGAGACCGACGGCGTCTCGCGGATGGCGCTCGTGGTGAACGGCGCCGTGGTGGCGGAGTTCGACTGGGACGCGACGACCGGCACCGAGATCGTCACCCCGGCGGCCCGCGCCGAGTTCACCGCCTATCGCGTGGCGATCGAGCCCGGCGACGTGATCGAGCTGCGCGGCAGCGCCGACGGCCGGGAGCCGCTGCGCACCGACTACATCGACATCGTCGCCTCGACGCCGCTGGTCGGCGAGACGCTGAAGATCGAGGCCGAGGATCTGGAGATCCTGCAGGGCTTCTCGGTGGTGCACAACGGCGCGGCTTCCGGCGGCTACATGCTGCAGCACACCAGCGGCGACCGCGCGCAGGCGCAGTACACCGTCCAGCACGCCGGGCTCTACGACCTGACGATCGGTTATTTCGACGAGACAGACGGCGTCTCGACGCTCAGCATCGCCTTCGACTGGGGCTACACCTACGGCGTGCCCTTCGATTCCGACGAGGGCTCGGCGATCGCCGACAGGAGCAGCCGCAGGACGATCACCTTCGAGAACGTCCGGCTCGAGGTCGGCGACACCATCCAGTTCGACGGCCAGGGCGACGGCGGCGAGCCGCTGCGGCTCGACTACGTGGAGCTGACGAGCGTGGCGCCGCCGTTCCCGCCGGACCGGCCGCAGCCCGACATCTGGTATCTCGAGAACCGCGCCGACCAGGTCTTCGACAGCGCGCAGGTGGGCTTCAACGACGGCACCGGGAGCTTCTCGCTGATCGACACTTTCGTGCGCAGCTACCACAACCAGGTCATCGCCGCCGACGTCGACGGCGATGGCGACGACGACTTCCTGCAGATGCAGGACGACTACTGGCAGGAGTTCGACGACGACGTCGAGGAGTTCAACTTCGACGTGACGATCAACGAGAATGTCGGCGTCGGGGAATTCGTGCCGCTGTGGCAGCAGGCGCAGCGCATCACCTTCGAGATGCCGGTGCTCGACCACGACCAGCCCTACGGCAGCTACCACGACGGGGTGATCGAGCTGCACGATGCCGGCGACGTCGACGGTGACGGCGACATCGACCTGCTCGGCGCCAGCCTCGTCGGCGGCTCGCTGATCGTCTTCGGGAACGACGGCACCGGGCGGTTCGACCTGATGGCGCTCAGCGGCTTCGAGTTCGGCTCCGGTCCTCACCCGGCCCGGCTGGGCGATTTCAACGGCGACGGGCAGCTCGATGCGCTGGCCTTCGCCGCCTATGACATCAACGCGATGAGGATCCTGCTCAACGACGGCACCGGGCAGTTCCACACGAGCGCCTCGATGTCGCCGAGCACCGCTCCGGCCGGGGATCCGCAGATCGTCGATCTCGACACCGACGGCGATCTCGACGTGGTCTTCGTGGTCGGCGGCGAGGGGCGCGGGATCTACGCCTGGCTCAACGACGGCACGGGGCACGACCAGGGCGGCCCGGTGCCGCGCATCTCGCCGATGGGCGGCAGCCAGGGCGCGTTCGAGGTCGCCGATTTCGACGGCGACGGCAACATGGAGCTGATTGGCGCCGGGCACTCGCAGGACGAGAACGGCGGGGGGGCGGGGCTGCGAACCTGGGACGTGGTCTCCGACGCGGAGGGCGTGCGCTTCGAGCTCAAGAGCCTCGACCCCGCCTTTGCCGGCAACCTCACGGCGGCCGAGGACTACGATCTCGACGGCGACATCGACGTGCTCCTCGCCACCGAGACCGCCGAGGGCACCGAGCTGCACCTGCTCAGGAACGACGGCACCGGCAGGTTCACCGATGCCGGCGCGCTCGGCGATCCCTTCGTCGCGGTCGAGTGGTACTGGGGGCCGAGGATCCACGTCGGCTATTTCGACGACGGCGAGCGGCTGCTGTGACGCCGCGCTGAGCGGTCGCCGAACCGGCATCACGCGCGGCGCGCGGCGCAAAAGCGGGGGCGGCGGGGCAATGATTATTGCGGCGCCCCAATGCCCTGCGCTAGGAAAGTCCGGCACATGCCGAGGACGCGCCCATGAGCCACATCGCCCGTATCGAGCTGGACGACGCCAACCTGCCGCCTCCGACCCCGGAGATCGAGCAGGAGCGGCGCGTGGCGATGTTCGACCTCATGGAGGAGAACAGCTTCTCCCTGCCGGCGCGCAACGGCCGCGACGTGCCCGACGGGCCCTACGCGCTCGGCCTGTCGATCCGCGACAAGCGCCTCGTCTTCGACATCACCACCGAGGGCGGCGATCCGGCGGCCGAGTTCCACCTCTCGCTCGCGCCGTTCCGGCAGGTGGTCAAGGACTACTTCCAGATCTGCAAGAGCTACTTCGACGCGGTGAAATCCGCCGCCCCCAGCCAGATCGAGACGATCGACATGGCCCGCCGCGGCATCCACAACGAGGGCGCGCGCATCCTGCAGGAGCGGCTCGAGGGCAAGGCCGAGATCGACATAGACACGGCGCGGCGCCTCTTCACCCTCATCTGCGTGCTGCATTTCGGAGGCTGACCGCGTGCCGAAGCTGCCGCAATCGGTGCTCTTCTGCTGCGACCACAACGCCGTGCGCTCGCCCATGGCCGAGGGCATCATGAAAAAGCTCTACGGGCAGGGCACCTACGTGCAGTCCGTGGGCGTGGTGAACGATCTCGAGATCGACGGCTTCGCCATCGCCGTCTGCCAGGAGATCGGCGTCGAGCTCTCGCGCCACCGCTCGCGCAGCTTCGAGGAGCTCGAGGAGATGGGCGAGACGCTGTCGGGGTTCGACCTGATCGTCGCCATGTCACCCGCCTCGCAGCGCGCCGCGCTGGAACTCACCCGCTTCTTCCACCTCACGGTGGAATACTGGCCGATCATGGATCCGACGGGGCTCGGCGAGACCCGCGAGACCAAGATGAACGCCTACCGCCAGACCCGCGACCAGATCTACGAGAAGCTCAAGACCCGATGGGGAGACACATGACGGCCACCGACACCATCAAGGCCTATTTCGACGCCTTCAACGCCAAGGACACCGAGGCGATGCTCGACCTGCTCTCGGCGGATATCGCGCATCACGTGAACGAGGGGCAGGTCCGCTCGGGCAAGACCAAATTCGCCGAGTTCTGCGCCCACATGTCCCACTGCTACGACGAGCACCTGACCGACATGGTGATCTTCGAGGCCGAGGGCGGGACCCGCGCCGCCGCCGAGTTCACCGTGAACGGCACCTACCTGCGCACCGACGCCGGCCTGCCCGAGGCGGCGGGGCAGACCTACCGCCTGCCGGCGGGCTCGTTCTTCTCGCTGGACGGCGGCAAGATCACCCGCGTGGTGACCTACTACAACCTCGCCGACTGGATCCGGCAGGTCTCGTGACCGAGGTTCGCGTCCTCACCGGCGCGGCGCTCGACGCCGCGCTCGACGACGTGGCGCGGCTGCGCATCGCCGTGTTCCGCGACTGGCCCTATCTCTACGACGGCGATCTCGACTACGAGCGGCGCTACCTCGAGAGCTACCGGACCAGCGCCGGGGCGGTGCTGGTCGGCGCCTTCGACGGCGCGCGGCTCGTCGGCGCCGCCACCGGCACGCCGATGGAGGACCACGCCGGGGACTTCGCCGCGCCCTTCGCCGCCACCGGTCTCGCGCTGCCGGACATCTTCTACTGCGCCGAGTCGGTGCTGCTGCCCGAGGCGCGCGGGCAGGGGATCGGCCACCGCTTCTTCGACTCGCGCGAGGCCCATGCCCGCGGCCTCGGCCGCCGCCACAGCGCCTTCTGCGCCGTGCAGCGCCCCGAGGACCACCCGCTGCGCCCGGCCGGATACGCCCCGCTGGGCCCGTTCTGGCGCAAGCGCGGCTACGCCCCGCTCGAGGGCGTCGTCGCCCGCTTCCGCTGGCGCGACGTGGACCAGTCCGCAGAGACCGAGCATCCGCTGCAATTCTGGCTCCGGGATCTCGACACGGACCCCGCCTGAGCCTTCTTCTCTTTCCAAATACGCCGGGGGAGTCCGCGCAGCGGACGGGGGCGGAGCCCCCGCTCTTCCGGCCTCACCAAGGACGCCGCGCATGAAGATCGCCACCGCCGCCTACCCGATGGATTTCCTTCAGGACTGGGACGCCTACGCCGCCAAGATCGAGGCCTGGGTTGCCGAGGCGGCCGGGCAGGGCGCGCAGCTGATGGTCTTCCCCGAATACGGCTCGATGGAGATCGCGACGCTGGCGGGCCGCGCCACCGCCGCCGATCTCGAGGCCTCGCTGCACGCCGTCTCCGAGCGCATCCCGCGGGTCGACGCGCTGCATTCCGATCTCGCCACGAAATACCGCGCCCATATCCTTGCGGCCTCGGCCCCGGTCTTCGACGCCGCGATCGGCCCGCGTCCGGTCAACCGCGCGCGCTTCTTCACCCCGACCGGCGGCATGGCCTTCCAGGACAAGCAGATCATGACCCGCTTCGAGCGCGAGGACTGGCACGTGGTCGGCGGCGCGCCGCTGCAGCTCTTCGACACCGCGCTCGGCCGCATCGGCATCCTCATCTGCTACGACAGCGAGTACCCGCTGCTCGCCCGGGCGCTGCGCGACGCCGAGCTCCTGCTCGTGCCCTCCTGCACCGAGGCGCAGGCGGGCTATTCCCGCGTGCGCATCGGCGCCATGGCCCGGGCGCTCGAGCAGCAGTGCATCGCGGTCATGGCCTCGACCGTCGGCAGCTGCGACTGGTCCGAGGCGGTGGACACCAACATGGGCATGGGCGGGGTCTTCTGCCCGCCCGACACCGGCTTTCCCGCCACTGGCGTCATCGCCGAAGGGACGCTTGGGGTGGCCGGATGGACCTATGCCGAGGTTGACCTTGACGCCGTCGCGCGGGTCCGTAACGATGGCGTCGTGCTGAACCGCAGCCACTGGGACGATCAGTCCGGCCGCGACGGCCCCGTGACCATGCGGGCGCTGCGCTAGAGCCCATTCCGACAATCTGCAATTGTGGTCTTGAAAATTGCCCCGTTTGGGCGCATATGCATCCGCGTTCCGCGAAAGTCAGCGGAACGGCATTTTCAGGAGAAAGCATGGCCAAGGAAGATACGCTCGAATTTCCCGGTGTCGTGAAGGAACTCCTGCCCAACGCGACGTTTCGGGTCGAGCTTGAGAACGGCCATGAGATCATCGCGCACACGGCAGGCAAGATGCGGAAAAACCGCATCCGGGTTCTTGCCGGCGACAAGGTTCAGGTGGAAATGACGCCCTATGATCTGACCAAGGGCCGGATCAACTACCGCTTCAAGTAATTCCGCATGACCCGGAATCTCATGGCGGATCCCGCGTTCCTGTACCGGGCACGGGAGGTCCGCGCATGAAACTCGTCCTCGGCTCCGGCTCGCCCCGGCGACTCGAGCTGCTCGCGCAGCTCGGCGTGGTGCCGGGCGACATCCGCCCGCCCGACATCGACGAAGACCCGATGCCGGGCGAGCTGCCCCGCCCCTACTGCGTGCGTCTCGCGCGCGAGAAGGCGCAGGCGATTCCCGCCTCCGACACTGAGATCGTGCTTGCCGCCGACACCACCGTCGCGCTCGGGCGCCGCATCCTGGGCAAGCCCCGCGATGCAGGGGAGGCCGCCGAATTCCTCACCAGGCTCTCGGGCCGCCGTCACCGGGTGATCACCGCCGTCGCGGTGCGCCGGGGCGATCGCGTCTGGGAACGTGACGTGGTCACGCAGGTGCAGATGAAGAACCTCTCCAACGAAGAATTGAACGCCTACCTCGCCTCGGGCGACTGGCAGGGCAAGGCCGGGGGCTACGGCATCCAGGGCCCCGCCGGCGCGTTCATCCCGTGGATCAACGGCAGTTTCACCTCGGTGGTCGGCCTGCCGCTGGCCGAGACCGCGAACCTGCTGCTCGCGGCGGGCTACCCGCTCTACAAACCCGCAGACTGACGAAGAGGGAAGTCGCATGAAGGGACGCACCATTGCTCTCGGCCACCTCGGCGAGGCCGAGGCCGCGGCGCTGATCGTCGACGGCCAGCTCGAGGACCTGCTGATCGACAGCGACCACGCGCGCCCGGGCACCATCTACCGCGGCATCGCGCAGCGCCCGATGAAGGGGCAGGGCGGCATGTTCCTCGACACGCCCGAGGGCTCGGCCTTCCTGCGGCAGGTCAAGGGGCTCGCCCCCGGCCAGCCGGTCATCGTGCAGGTCACCGGCTTCGCCGAGCCCGGCAAGGCGATCCCCGTCACCACCCGCATCCTCTTCAAGTCGCGCTACGCGATCGTCACCCCCGGCGCGCCGGGGCTGAACATCTCGCGCCGCATCAAGGACGAGGACATCCGCGAGAGCCTGCTCGAGATCGCCCACGAGGTGATGCCCGGTGCCAAGGAGGCCGAGAACGGCCTGATCCTGCGCTCCTCCTGCGCGATGGGCGACCCCGACGAGATCGCCGAGGACGTTGCCGCCATGGCGCAGCTCTGCGAGCAGGTGATGGCCGATGTCTCGGGCAAGGCCGAGGTGCTGGTCGAGGGCGACGGCCCGCACGCGCAGGCCTGGCGCGAGTGGGAGGAGGCCGAGGTCGACACCGAGCCCGGCGCCTTCGAGCGTCACGGCGTCTACGAGATGATCGCCGCGCTGGAGCGCGCGCTGGTGCCGCTGCCCGGCGGCGGCTCGATGTGCATCGAGCCCACCCGCGCGCTGGTGGCGGTGGACGTCAACACCGGCGGCGACACCTCGCCGGCGGCGGGGCTCAAGGCCAATATCGCCGCCCTGCGCGAGCTGCCGCGGCAGCTGCGCCTGCGCGGCCTCGGCGGGCAGGTGATCGTCGATCCCGCGCCGATCCCCAAGAAGGAACGCCGCCAGCTCGAGACCGTGCTGCGCGCGGCGCTGAAGACCGATGCCACCGAGACCATCCTTGCCGGCTGGACCCAGCTGGGGCTTATGGAGCTGCAGCGCAAGCGCGAGCGCGTGCCGCTGAGCGAGGTGCTGAAGCCGGGGATGCTGTCATGAGCTGCCCGATCTGCAACCGCCCCTCGGACGAGAAGTACCGGCCCTTCTGCTCGAAGCGCTGCGCCGACGTGGACCTCGCCAAGTGGATGTCGGGCAGCTACGCCGTGCCCTCCGACGATCCGCAGGACGTGGAAGAGGCGATCGAGGCCGCCGAGCGCGAACGCGCCAAGCAGACCCGGCACTGACCCGCGCGGGACCCCGGTCCCGCCACCGGTCCCTGCCCGCCGCGCACCTTGGGCGCGCCGAAAGGGAAAGAGGGGGCGCTGCCCCCCTGCGCCAAGGGCGCGCCAGGAAGAGAAGAGGGGGCTCTGCCCCCGCCGCGCTGCGCGCGTCTCCCCCGGGATATTTGACACATGTGGAAGCCGCGACACGCAGGCGGGGCGGCGGCGCTATTGCCTGTTGCAGCCGCGCGGGACTGCGCTAACGTCCGGCGCATGAGTGATCTTCCCGCCTATCCCCTGCTGCGCACCGCCGGCATCGACGGCATGCTGGTGAGCTTCGGCGACAAGCTGAGCGAGCCCGCCAACCGCGCCGCGCTGGCCTTCCGCGCCGCGCTCGAGGCAGACCGCTGGGACGGGGTGGAGGAGATTTCCTCCTCGCTCGTCTCTGCCTACCTGCGCTTCGATCCGCTGGCGGTGGGCCATGCCCCGCTCGAGGCGCGGCTGCGCGCGCTCATGGGCTCGCGCGACTGGCTGCAGGCCGAGATGCCGCACGGGCGCCGGCTGCACCGCATCCCCACGGTCTACGGCGGCACGCTCGGCCCGCAGCTCGCCGAGGCGGCGCAGGTGGCGGGCATGACCGAGGCCGAGGCGCTGGCTTCGCTTTCCTCGGCGCGGGTGCGGGTCACCGCGCTCGGTTTCGCGCCGGGCCAGCCCTATCTCGGCGAGCTGCCCGAGGTCTGGAACATCCCGCGCCAGCAGGCGCTGACGCCGCGCGTGCCGAAGGGCGCGCTGGTGCTGGCGATCCGGCAGTTCGTCATCTTCTCGGTCACCGCGCCGACCGGCTGGCGCCATGTCGGCCAGACCGCCGCACCGCTGTTCCGGCTCGGTGCCGAGCGCCCCTTCCTGCTGGCCCCCGGCGACGAGGTGGAGTTCCCGCAGGTCTCCGAGGAGGTCTTCGCCCGCATGCAGGCCGATCCCGAGGGCGGCGCGACATGGGAGGCGCTGGCATGACCCGTGAACTCATCGTCCACCGCGCCGGACCGGCGGTCACCCTGCAGGACGGCGGGCGGCCGGGCTGGATCGCCTACGGGCTCTCGCGCGGCGGCGCCATGGACCGGCTGGCGCTGGCCGAGGGCGCGGCGCTGCTCGGGCAGGGCGAGACCGCGGCGCTGGAGATGGGCGGCCTGGGCGGGCGCTTCGAGGCCGGGTGCGACCTGCGCATCGCGCTCACCGGCGCGCCGATGCGCGCCAGCATCGACGGCGCGCCGGTCACGTGGCACGCCTGCCACGCCCTGCCGAAGGGCGCGGTGCTGGAGATCGGGCCGGTGCAATCGGGCGCCTACGGCTACCTGTCGGTGGGCGGGGGGCTCGTCCCGGAAGAGATCCTCGACGCGGTCTCGGCGCATCTGACCGCCGGGCTCGGCCGGGCGGTCGAGGCGGGGGACCGCATTCCCGTCGGCGCCGATCGCGGCAGCGCCGTGGCGCGCAGGCTGGCGGTGGCCGACCGGTTCTCGGGCGGCGAGCTGCGCGTGGTGGAAAGCCTGCAGACCCGGCTCTTCCCCGAGGAGCAGCGCGCCCGGCTCGGCACCACCCGCTTCATCCGCGACGCCCGCGCCAACCGCATGGGCGTCAAGGTCGTGCCCGAGGGCGCGCCCTTCGGCGTCGAGGGCGGGCTCTCGGTGGTTTCGGAGATCATCACCCCCGGCGACATCCAGGTGACCGGCGACGGCGCGCCTTTCGTGCTGCTGGCCGAGTCGCAGACCACCGGCGGCTACCCGCGCCTTGCCACTGTCATCCCCGCCGACCTGCCGCGCGTCGCGCAGGCGCCCGCCGGGGCCGAGCTGCGCTTCCGCTTCGTGACGATGGAGGAGGCGCTGGCGGCCGAGGCGGCGTTCCGCGCCGCGCTCAAGGAGTTGCCGCGCAAAGTCGAGCCGCTGGTGCGCCACCCCGGCGACGTGCCGGACCTGCTGGGTTACAAGCTGGTCAGCGGCTTTTCCAACGGCGAGCATCACGATCACTAGGCACATCGAAGAGGAAGGGAGCACGGGATGACCAGCGTCGATCTCAACGCGGACATGGGAGAAAGCTTTGGCCCTTGGGTCATGGGGCAGGATGCGGCGCTCTTGGAGGTGATCACCTCGGCCAACATCGCCTGCGGCTTTCATGCCAGCGACCCGGACGTGATGGCGGCGACGATGAAGCTGGCGGTGGCCAAGGGCACCGGCATCGGCGCGCATCCGGGCTTTCCCGACCTGCAGGGCTTCGGGCGGCGGCGGATGGACCTGTCGAAGGCCAGCCTGCGCAACCTCGCGGCCTACCAGCTCGGCGCGGCGCAGGCGATGGCGGCCATGGCGGGCGGCGCGGTGCGGCACCTGAAGCTGCACGGCGCGCTCGCGAACATGTGCGCCGAGGACAAGGCGATGGCCATGGCCGCCTACGAGGGCGCGCTCTCGGTCGATCCCGGGATCATCGTCATGGTGCTGGCGGCGACGCAGCAGCAGGCGGCGGTCGAGGAGCTGGGCTGCCGCTGGGCGGGCGAGATCTTCGCCGACCGCGCCTACAACGACGACGCGACGCTGGTCGACCGGTCGCTGCCCGGGGCGGTGATCCACGATCCCGCGCTGGCGGCGGAGCGCATGGTCAAGATGGTGCAGGCGGGCGCGATCATCACCGAGAGCGGCAGGCACATCCCGGCGGCGGTGGACACGATCTGCCTGCATGGCGACGGCAAGACCGCGCTCGAGATCGCCCGCTCGGTGCGCGCGGCGCTCGAAGGCGCGGGCGTGACGCTGGCGGTCTTCCCGGGGCGCACCGGCGGGGTCTGAGCGACCTCACGATCGAAGACGAAGGGCGCGGGGCCGGGAGCCCCGCGTCTGTTTTTGGGGGAGCCCGTCAGCCCCGGATCCAGTAGGCCGAGAAATATCCCAGCTCGCGCGGCAGGCCGAGCGCCTTGAACTGCGCCTTGGCGGCGCGGACCACGGATTTCTCGGCGGCGAGCCAGACGTGCTGGCCGTCCTCGATCTCCGTGACCTCGGCCAGCGCGGCCTCGAGCCCGCCGCCCTCGCGGGGAATCCAGCGCAGGCTCATGCCCGGGGGAAGGGGCAGCTCGGGCCGGTCGCCCTCGGAGCCGGTCTCGATCAGCACCGTGCCGCGACGGGTCGTGGGCGAGTGCTCGAGGATGCGGCGGATCGCGGGCAGGGCGGTCTCGTCCCCGGCCAGCAGCAGGCATTCGGCCTGCGGGAAATCGCCGCCACCCGGCCCCATGATGCCGACCGTCTCGCCGGGCGCCGCGCGCCGCGCCCAGTCGGTGGTGCGCCCGCCCTCGTGCTCGAAAATGTCGAAGGCGAAGCGCCCCGCCGCCGCGTCGAGCCAGACGAAGGTATAGGCCGCCCGGTGCAGCGCGCAGGCGCCGTCGGGCCAGATCGTCCGGCCCTGCTCGGTCAGCTCGGGCCAGCGCGGGCTGCTGCCCTCGGGTGGCAGCAGCAGCGAGAAGTGCATGCCGCCCTCGGAAAGCGCCGCGATGCCGTCGCAGGCCATCTCGAGCCGCAGGAAGTTCGGGGTGATCCGCCGCGTCGAGAGCACGGTGGCGAAGTGGAAGTTGGGCGGGGTGCGCGCCTCGGCCACGCCGCTCCAGCTCATCCGTGCCCCGGCCTCGGGCAGCAGGTGGTCGAGCAGGTAGATCACCGTCTCGCGGCACTGGTGCAGCGGCAGCTCGTCCTCGGCGGCGATCTCGACGGCAAAGCCCCCGGCGTCGAGGTGCAGCGCCACGTCGGCCTTGGCGTAGCGGGCGGTCAGCCGCGCGCCGCGTTCCTCGAGCGGCACGCCGTATTCCTCGAGATGGGCGCGCAGGTGGGCGACGAAGCCCTCGGGCAGGGCGCCGTCGAAGCGACTGGAGGAGGTGGGGCGGATGGGCAGGGTCACGGGCGCTCTCCTGTCGCTCAGAGCGGGATGATCATCGGCGTGCCGGTGACCGGATCGGGATCGACGCGGGCGGCAAGGCCGAAGGCGGTTTGCAGGTTCTCGGGCGTCAGAACCTCCCAGGGCGCGCCGGTGGCGACGAGCCCGTCGCGCCCCAGCAGCACCAGCCGGTCGGAGAAGCGCGCGGCGAGGTTGAGGTCGTGCAGCACCGAGACCACGGTCAGCCCGGCCTCGCGGTTGCGGCGGCGCAGCAGCGCCAGCACGTCGATCTGGTGCACGAGGTCGAGGTAGGTGGTCGGCTCGTCGAGCAGCAAGAGCGGCGCGGACTGCGCCAGCACCAGCGCGATCCACGCCCGCTGGCGCTGCCCGCCCGACAGCTCGCCAAGGGGGCGGTCGGCGAACTCGCTCATCTGCACGGCGGCAAGCGCCTCGGCGCAGGCGGAAGCGTCCTCCTCGCGCCACGGGCTGAAGAGGCCCCTCCATGGCGTGCGGCCGCGCTTCACGAGGTCGGCGACGGTGATCCCCTCGGGGGCGATCGGCGCCTGCGGCAGGATCGCCAGCTCGCGGGCGAGGGCGCGGGTGTCGTGGCGGTGGATGTCCTGCCCGTCGAGCGTCACCCGCCCGGCGGAAGGCGCCAGCAGCCGGGCCATGGCGCGCAGCAGCGTGGACTTGCCGCAGCCGTTGGGGCCGAGGATCGCGGTCATCTCGCCGCGCGGCAGGTCGAGCGACAGGTCCGAGATCACCGGGCGCTCGGCATAGCCCAGCGAGAGGCCCTCGGCCCTGAGGCCCGTTGTGTGCAGATCGAGGCTCATAGCTCGCCTTTCTCCATTTCGCGCGACAGGCGCCAGAGCAGGTAGGGGGCGCCCAGAAGGCCGGTCATCACCCCGACGGGCAGCTGGATGCCGGGAAGCGCGGCGCGGGCGGCAAGGTCGGCCACCACCAGCACCAGGGCGCCGGTGCCCCCCGCCGCCAGCATCCGGCCCGGCAGGCGCCGCGCCCCGGTGAGCCGCGCGCCGAGCGGGCCGGACATCAGCGCGATGAAGGGCACGGGGCCCGCCACCGCCACGCCCGCCGCCGCCAGCAGCACCGCGGTTGCCGCCAGCGCCATGCGCGCCCGGCCGACCCGCAGGCCGAGCCCGGCGGCAAGATCCTCGCCCAGCTCCAGCGCGGCGAGGCGGCGCAGCTGCGCCAGCGCCAGTGCCGCGAGCAGCGCGCCGACCAGCCAGACCTGCGCCACCTGTCCCCAGTCGCGCGCCGCCAGCGAGCCGGTCAGCCAGCGCTGCGCCTCGGCGGCCTGCGTGTGCGGCAGCAAGGTCAGCAGGAAGCTCGAGAGCGCCGAGGCGATGAAGCCGATGCCGAGCCCGACGAGGATCATCGTCAGCGGCGGCGTCGCGTGGCCCCTGCGCTGCGAGAGCAGCACCACCAGCGCCGCCGCGATAAGACCGCCGCCCGCCGCGAGCAGCGGCATGGGCAGGGAGAGGCCGAGCGCGATGGCGGCGATGATCGTCAGCCCCGCGCCCGAGGTGAAGCCCATGATGTCGGGCGCCGCCAAGGGGTTGCGGAAGAGCGCCTGGAAGAGCGCGCCCGAAAGGCCCAGCACCGCCCCGGCGCCGAGCGCGGTCATCACGCGCGGGCCGCGGATCGTGCCGAGCACCAGCGCGCCGGGCCCCTCGCCGGTGCTCAGCCCCTGCCAGAGCAGCGCCGGGCTCAGCCGCACCGGGCCCAGCATCACCGCCGCGAGCGTCGCGGCGAAGAGAAGCAAGCCGAGGGTCAGCGCGCCTCTCATGCGGTCGCCCCGGGGCGCAGGCGCCGCGCCACCCAGAGGAACACCGGCCCGCCGATCAGCGCGGTCATCACGCCCGCGCGGACCTCGGAGGGGGCCATGACCACCCGGCCGAGCGTGTCGGCGAAGAGCAGCAGTGCAGCGCCGAGGAGGGCCGAGGCGACAAGCTCGCGGCGCAGCGAATGCCCGGCCACGATCCGTGCGAGCGGCGGCACCATGAGGCCGAGGAAGGCGATGGGGCCGGCCACGGCGACCGCCGCCCCGGTGCAGAGTGTCACCACCGCCAGCGCCGCCGCCTGCACCCGGCGCGGCTTCGTCCCGAGCCCGCGCGACAGCGCCGAGCCCAGCGACAGCGCCTCGATCTGCGGCGCGACGGCCAGCGCGAAGAGGCCCCCGGCCGCGGCGATCAGCGCCATCTCGGCCAGCGGGCGGCTGGCGGCCTGGGTCAGCGAGCCCGCCACCCAGAAGCGGAACATGTCGAGCGTGTCCTGCCGCACCAGCACGATGGCGGTGACCAGCGACAGCAGCAGCGCGTTCAGCGCCGCGCCGGCCAGCGTCAGCCGCACCGGCCCCACGTCGCCGCGCAGCCCGCCGCCGAGTACGAAGACCAGCGCCGAGGCGAGCGCCGCGCCGGGGAAGGTCAGCAGCGCCACCGAGGCCTCGTCAGCGGCGCCGAAGACGGTCGCGCCGATCAGCAGCGCGAAGGCCGCGCCGGAGTTGACGCCCAGAAGGCCCGGATCGGCCAGCGGGTTGCGGGTCATCACCTGCATGACCGTGCCCGCGATGCCGAGCGCGCCGCCCGCGATCAGCCCCGCCGCGAGGCGCGGCAGGCGGATCGCCATCATCGTCACGTGGTCGGGGTTGGTCGGATCATAGGCCCGCAGCGCCTCCAGCGCCACGGCGGGCGTCACCGGGCGGGCACCGACCGAAAGGGCCAGCACCAGCGCGAGCGCCAGCAGCGCGAGAAGGCCGAAGAGGCGCATCATTGCAGCAGGCCGGCCTCTTCGGCGCTTTGCACCACCGTGGCCGGGTCGCCATCGATCGCCGCGGCGATCTCGGGCTCGAGCCGGTCGAGGGCGAAGGGCATCGAGAGCACGCTGCCGAAGGAGAGCGCGCCCGACAGCAGCGCGTCGCAGAACACCTCGCGCCCCTCGGCACTGGCGCGCAGGGTGCGGCGCATGGCGAGCGCGGCAAGGTCTTCGGCCTGTCCACCCGAGGAGATCCACAGCAGCACGTCGGCGTCGATGGGCGAGAGGTCCTCGGGCGAAAGCGCGGTGTAGAAGCCGTCGTCCCCCTGCATCCCGTCCAGCGCCTCGGGCAGCCTGAAGCCCAGCTCGCGCAGGAATTGCGCCCGGCTGTCGCCGCCGAGGAAGGCGCTGGTCTGCCCGCCCGAGTGCCAGGCGCAGACGGCGCTGCGGTCCTGCCAGTCGGGGTGCCGCTCGCGCAGCGCCTCGAAGCGCCCGCGCAGCCCGGCGATCAGCTCCTCGGCGCGACCTTCGGTGCCGGTGGCGCGGGCCACCATCCGCAGCTCGGCGTCCCAGGGCATGCCGTAGGTGGTGACCTCGGGGGCGTGCATCAGCACCGGGGCGATCTGCGAGAGCAGCGCGTATTCCGCCTCGGAGATGCCCGAACCGATGGCGACGATGAGATCGGGGGCGAGGCTCGCGACGGTCTCGATCGACACTTCGCCGGTCATCAGCAGCGGCTCGGCGCCGCCGAGCAGCGGCTGCGCCCAGGGCCAGACCCCGCCGGGGTGGTCGCCGTACCAGTAGCGCACCGCCAGCGGCACGACGCCGAGCGCCAGCAGGCTGTCCTGCGAGGTATAGCCGAGCGAGACGACCCGGGTCGCGGGGGCGGCCAGCACGGTCTCGCCATAGGCATGGGCAAAGCGCAGCTCTCCTCCGCCGGCGCGCAGCGGCGTCGCGGCGAGCAGGCAGCCCGCCCCGGCGAGAAATCCGCGGCGGCTCAATCGGGCGTGGGGTGCGTGCATCCTGGCTCCTTGCGCGGCTGTGGCGCCCTGGTCTCCGGGGCGCGCGCGATCGGCAGGCCCGGCGACGCGGCGCCCGCGTCCTTTATCCAAGCTAATTAGTCGGGAAATTCGGCAAGGAAAAGCCCCTTTGCCATCAAGCAAAGGGGCCGGTGTCGCGCGGTGCGGCGGGCTTACTGCGCGGCGCAGGTGGCGATGCGCTGCGCCATGTCCTCGATCAGCGCGGGGTAGAAGCCGGGTCCGGGCTCGAGCTTCGCGCCGAGCGGGTCGAGTTCCGCGACCGGGGTGCCCGCGCCCTCGGTCACCGCGGCGATGAGGCGCGGGTCGAACTGCGGTTCGGCAAAGACGCAGGCGGCGCCGGCGCCCTCAAGCGCGTCGCGCAGCGCGTCGAGCCGGGCCGGGCTGGGGGTCGTCGCATCGGAAAGCGAGATTGCCCCCAGCACGGTCAGGCCGAAGGTGTCCTCATAGTACTGGAAGGCGTCGTGGAAGACGACGAAGCGCTGGTCCTTCACCGGGGCGAGCGTGGCCTCGGCGGTTGCGCGGGCCTCGGCGAGGCGGGCCTGCGCGGCCTCGGCATTGGCGGCATAGGCGGGCGCGTTCTCGGGGTCCGCCTCGGAGAGGGTCGCGGTGATCGCGGTCAGCCAGGTCGCGGCATTGTCGAGCGAAAGCCAGGCGTGCGGGTCGCCGCCCTCGTGGTGGTGCCCCTCCGCGTCGTGATCCTCGTGATCGTGGTCGTCGTGATCCTCGTGCGCGCCATGGTCATGGCCCTCCTCCGCGCCGGGCTCGGCGAAGAGCACGTCGCTCCGCGCCGCGAGGTGCCGCGTGCCCGGCAGGTCGAAGAGCGCGACGGCGGTGCCTTCCGCGGCGATCGCATCGATCTTGCGGGCGAGGTCGGGGCTCAGCTCCGGCCCGATCCAGAAGATCAGGTCGGCCTGCTGCAGGGCGCGCGCCTCGGAGGGCTTCAGCGCGTGGCTGTGCGGCGAGGCCCCGGCGGGGATCAGCAGGCCGGGCGTGCCGAGATCGCCCATGACGCTCGCCACCAGCCCCTGCACGGGGGCGATGTCGGTGACCACCTTCGGCACTTCGGCGAGGGCGGGGCTGGCAAGCAGCAGGGCGGGAAGGAGGGTGCGGATCATCGGGGCCTCGTGCGTCGGATGTCTGGAATCAGCGTATGTTATAAAGTAACATATGGCGGGGTTGATATCGGCTACACTATAACATATCAACCCCCTTCCTCCGCGGCCCCTTCACGGCGACGGGACCGGACGCGGCAGGGATGGCAGGCAAAGGGCAGGCGACATGACAGACCATACCGATCCGCTCGGCTTCACACAGCACGATCACGCGCATTGCCGAGAGCAGGCGCTGCAGACGGCCGAGGAGACCTGCGCCCGCGAGGGGCTCTCGCTGACCAAGCAGCGCCGCCGGGTGCTCGAGCTGCTGCTGCGCAAGCACAAGGCGATGGGCGCCTACGAGCTGCTCGACGCGCTGCGCGACGAGGGGCAGGGCGCGCAGCCGCCGACTGTGTATCGGGCGCTCGACTTCCTCGTGACCAACGGCTTCGCGCACAAGATCGAGCGGCTCAACGCCTTCGTCGCCTGCGCCCATCCCGGCGAGCGGCACAAGCCTGCCTTCCTGCTCTGCAGCGCCTGCGGGCTGGTGGCCGAGATGCCCTCGCGCGCCATCGGCGAGGCGGTGAAGGCCGCCGCCGAGGAGCTGGACTTCGCGCTCGAGCGCATGGTGGTCGAGGCCGAGGGGCTCTGCCCGCAATGCCGGAGAGCCGCCGCATGAACCTCATCGAGGCGCAGGGGCTGCAGGTCACGCTCGGCGATCATCCGGTGCTGCAGGGCGTGGATTTCCACGTCGATCCGGGCGAGATCGTCACCATCGTCGGGCCGAACGGATCGGGCAAGTCGACGCTGCTGCGCACGCTCATCGGCGCGGTGAAGCCGCAGGCGGGACGGGTGCTGCGCAAACCGGGGCTGCGGCTCGGCTACGTGCCGCAGAAGCTGCAGATCGACGCGACCCTGCCGCTGACCGTGGCGCGCTTCCTGTCGCTGCCGCACCGGATCGACCGCGCCGAGGGGCGCGCCGCGCTGGAAGAGGCCGGGGCGGGGGCGCTGGAAGAGCGCCCGATGGCGGGGCTTTCCGGCGGGCAGTTCCAGCGCGTTCTGCTGGCGCGGGCGATCCTCGGCAAGCCCGAGGTGCTGCTGCTCGACGAGCCGACGCAGGGCCTCGACCAGCCGGGTTCGGCCGCCTTCTACCGGCAGATCGAGCAGATCCGCGCGCGGCTCGGCTGCGCGGTGGTCATGGTCAGCCACGAGCTGCACGTGGTGATGAGCGCGAGCGACCGGGTGGTCTGCCTCAACGGCCATGTTTGCTGCCAGGGCCATCCCGAGACCGTGGCGCAGGCGGCGGAGTACCGGGCGCTTTTCGGCACCGGCACGCATGGGGCGCTGGCGCTCTACCGGCACGAGCACACCCACACGCACGACCATTCCCACGATCACGACCATTCACATGACCACGGCCATGATCACGCGCATGGCCACGACCACACTCACCACGATCACGCGGGGCAGGGGCACTGATGCTGGACGATTTCCTTGTACGCGCGGCGCTGGCGGGGCTTGGCCTCGCGCTGGCCGCGGCACCGCTCGGCTGCTTCGTGTCGTGGCGGCGCATGGCCAATTTCGGTGACGCCACCGCCCATGCGGCGATCCTCGGCGTGGCGCTCTCGCTCGCGCTGTCGCTGCCGATCTTCGCGGGCACGCTGATCGTCGCGCTGGTGATGGCGGTGCTGGTCGGCGCACTGAGCGAGCGCGGCCTTGGTATCGATACCGTGCTCGGCGTGCTGGCGCATGGCGCGCTGGCGATCGGCCTCGTGGCGATCACCTTCGTGCCGGGCGCGCGGCTCGACCTCTCGGCCTATCTCTTCGGCGACATCCTCGCGGTGACGCGCGGCGATCTCGCGATCATCTGGGGCGGGGCGGCGCTGGTGATCGGGCTGCTGCTCTGGCGCTGGCAGGCGCTGCTGACCGCGACGCTTTCGCCCGATCTCGCCTTTGCCAGCGGCATCAACCCGCGGCTCGAAAGCCGGGTGCTGACCGTGGCGCTGGCGCTCACCGTGGCGGTGGCGATCAAGGTGGTGGGCGTGCTGCTGATCGGGGCGATGCTGCTGATCCCGGCGGCGGCGGCGCGGCCCTTTGCCCGCACGCCCGAGGTCATGGCGCTGCTGGCGGCGGGCATCGGCGGGGTCTCGGCGCTGGCCGGGCTCGAGGGCGCATTGCTCTTCGACACGCCCGCCGGGCCGAGCATGGTCTGCGCCGCGACGCTGATCTTTGCCGTGACGGCAAGCCTGCACGGGCTTCGCGGGCGGGGGTGATCCGGGGCTGACCTGCGGCGCGTCAGCGCCAGAGATGCGCCCGGCGCGTCAGCGCCAGAGATGCGCCTGCGAGGCGAAAATGCCCTGCGCTTTCGACAGCAGGCGGTTGGGCAGGCCGGGATGCGGGATCGTCCCGGTCTCGAGCCGCTCGGCGACCAGTTCGACCGTGCAGGGCTGCCCGCTCACCGGGTCGCGGTAGCGCGGGTAGGCGATGAGCGTGGCATGGACCAGCGCCTCGAGCGTCGGCCGCCGGCCGGCAAGGCGGCGCGGCGGAACCGGGCCGAGATCGCGCGTGAGCCCCCATCCGGCATAGAAGGGCGCGCCCAGCGTCGTCACCGGCACGCCGCGCAGCAGCGCCTCGAAGCCGGTGAGCGAGGTCATCGTCCAGACCTCCTGCACCTGCCGCAGCAGCGCTCCCATGTCCGCCCCCTCGACCGTGAGGTCGGCCCATCTTTCGGGTGCCCCGACCGCCCCGCTGCGCAGCCCGGCGCTGACGTCCGGGTGCGGCTTCCACAGCAGCACGGCCCCCGGGTTCGCGGCGCGCGCGCGGGCGAGCAGTTCGGCGTTGGTCTGCATGTCGGGGCTACCGAGGCGGATCGAGGCGTCGTCCTCGACCTGCCCCACGACGAGGATGCGGTGGCCTTCGGGCAGGGCGGGCGGCGCGGCGCCGAGGTTGTACTTGGTGAGCCCCGCGCCGGTCAGCCGCTCGATGAGCCGCTGCGTGCGGTCGCGCTGGTCGGGGCGCAGCTCGGGCATCTCGGCGATGATCTTCTCGAGCCGCGACGGGCGCGCGGGGTCGTAGTAGATGCCGAGATCGTCGAGCACCAGCGAGAGCGGCGGCACCAGTTCGGCCCCGAGCCCGCGCGAACGCAGGAAGCCGTCCTCGACCCGCACCACGTCTCCCCCGGCCTTGCCGGCCCATGCCATGCGGCGGCGGCCGGTCTGTGCGGCCTTCGCCTCGGCCTTGGCACCTTCGGCGAAGATCACCGCCTTCTGCCCGCCGAAGAAGCCCTGCAGCGGCTTGCGTTTCCAGAGGCGCATACCCGAGGCGACCCAGCCCCGGTGATCCTCGCGCCAGGCCCGTGTCTGCGCCTCGAGCGCGCCGAGCGCGTCCTCGAAAGTGCAGAGCCGGTCCCGGCAGGGGTCGTACCACGTCGGGTAGAGGATCATCGCGGCGGCGAAGAGCTGCGCGCGGGTCAGGCTGCGGCCGCGCCGGCGCAGGGGCGTCTCGTCCTGCGTGAGCCCCCATCCGGCGTAGAAGGGCGTGCCGAAGACGCGGGGGCGGTGCCCGGCGAGGATCGCCTCGAAGCCCATCTGCGAGCTCAGCGTGTAGACCGCGACCGCTCCGTCGAGCAGCGCCCAGGGCGAGACCGGATCCGTGCAGAGGCTGATCCGCCCCTGCGCGTCGGCGGCGGTGAAATGCCCCGCCCGCAGCCCCTGCGCGGTCTCGGGGTGGGTCTTGATCACGATGCGGGCGCCGGGGTTTTCCTCCTGCGCCCAGTAGAGCATCTCGAGGAAGCGGTTGCGGTCGCCGCCCGAGGCGTGGACCGAGGCGTCGCCCTGCGTCTGGTCGATGACCAGCACGTAGCCGGGCTCGGGCACGGGCGTGGCAGGGTCGAAGCCGGTGTACTTGGTGAGATGCGCCTCGCGCATCCGGGCGATGCCGCCGCGCGCGCGCTCGAGCAGCGCGTGGTCGTCGAGCGGGTGGGTGGCGAGCAGGGTCTCGAGGTCCGAGGGCGCGGAGGCGTCGAAATGCACGCCGGTCCGGTCGATCAGCAGCCCGAGCGGCGGCTCGCCCTTCCGGCCCGGGTGCAGCGAGCGCAGGAAGGCATCCTCGATGCGCAGCAGGGACGCGCCGCTGCGCGCCGCCATGGCCTCGCCCCGCGCGGCATAGGGGGACTGGCCCCAGACCCCGACCTGATCCTGCGCCGAGGGCCGGCCCAGCGAGAGCTTCCAGCCCGCCAGCGTCAGGATCCGCCGCAGCCGGGGCTGGGTCAGGAAACCGCCGGTGTAGACATAGAGACGCCGGGGGATTTCTCCCCCGGCGCTGCCCTGTCCCTCGTTATGATTATTCAGGGCCTTTACCTTGGTCAGTTGGCCACCGCGTCACGGACGGTCGAGACGGTGGCGATGGCGGTCAGCGTGCCGGTCAGCGAGGTGATCGCCTTGCTCCACTGCGCGTAGGGCGCCTCGGTGACGTAGAGCGTGTCCTGGTCGCGCACCACGAAGTCGCGCGCCATGAACATGCCGTTGGGCTTCGTGAGGTCGAGCACGTAGACCATGCGCTGCGCGCCGACGAGGTCGCTGCGGCCGAGCACCTGGTTGGCGATGTCGGCGGGCTCGTTGCGGAAGATGAAGACGCCGGTCGGATCCGAGGCCGAGGGCACGAGCCCGCCGACCTGGGCGATCGCCTCTACGGCGGACAGCGTCTGGGTCTCGAAGGGCACGCGGGCCTGAGTGCCGGTGGCGCCGAGCGCGGTGAAGGCGCGGGTGTCCTCCTCGACGAGGATGCGGTCGCCGCCGCGCAGCGCGATGTCGTAGCGCGGGTTCTTGTAGAGGTCCTGGAACCAGATCTTGCCCTGGCTGCCGCCGCGCAGCACGGTGATCTGGGCGATCTCGGGCTGGATGGTGATGCCGCCGGCGCGGGCCAGCATGGACGAGAGCGTGCGGGTCGGGCGCTCGATGGCGTAGACGCCCTGGCCACCCACCGCGCCGACGAGGCTGACGGTCGAGCCGTCACCGGCAAGGCGGCGCACCTCGACCTGCGGGTCGGGGGTCTGGTCCTGGAGCTTCTCGGTGATGATCCGGCGCACCGCTTCGGGCGAGTTGCCCGAGGCCTTGATGCGGCCGGCATAGGGGACGAAGATGAAGCCCGAGCCGTCGACCTGCACTTCCTCGAGCGAGGTGGCATTGGTCTCGGCGGCGGCGAGCAGCCCGTCGTCGACGTTCTCCCAGATCGTCAGGCCGAGCGTGTCGCCGGGCTGGATCGTGTCGGAGCCGACGAGGCCGGCGCCCTGGAACTGGTCGGAGAAGCCGAGCGCGGGCACGACGGCGGTGGCGCGGGTCACACGGTCGTTCACCGAGATGATGAAGGCGTCGCCTTCGCGCATCACGGAGCCGGAGTAGATTTCACCCTTGTTGGGACCGACGCGCGGCAGGGCGCAGGATGCCAGAATCGACACTGCGGCCAGAAGGGCGGCGGATTTCGCCCATCGGGAGCGGGACTGTTTCACGGCTCGGTCTCCTCGACCTGTTCTTATCTGCCTCAGGTTTTTTGCGTAAGGTACGGAAAACCGGTTTCAAAAGCGAGTCCGGCCTTTGCGTGGCGTCAGCGGACCAGCCGCAACTGTTGCCGTGGAGCCGCGGTGCCATTGTGCAGCGCGTCGTAAGGATCGTGTGGCGAGAGCATCATGTCGACCACCTGCCGCAGAAGTTGTCTGCGGCCGCGCGACGCGTAGAATCCGCCCGGAACCTGACTGGTTTCAAGCAGATAGCGCCGGTAGTCCTTGTAGGCGCGGCTGTCGGGCCGGGTCGGCTGCGCGAAGAACTCGGGGAGCGGCTGGTCCGAGACGAACTCGGGCTTGGCATAGACCGCGCGGCCGAAGGTCCTGAGCGGAATGCCGCGCCAGAGCACCTGCTGGCCGGCGGTGGAGTTCACCGTCACCGCGCTGCGCGCATCGTCGAGCAGCCGCGCCAGCTTGCCGCCGGGGACGAAATGGACCCGCCCGGCGATGCCGAGACGGCGGGCCGCGGTGGCGATCATCCGGCGCAGCGGCACCTGCCCGTTCTCCAGCGGGTGGGCCTTGAACACCAGGTGATGGTGCCCCGGCGCGCCCTTGGCGAAGCCCTCGAGCACGAGGTCGACGAACTCGGCCATGCTGTCGAAGGGCGAGTGCTGGCGGAAGCTCGAGTCGTGCTCGAGCTGCAGCAGCACGAGGTGGTAGGGATAGCCGCCGTGGCGGATGTGCAGCGTCTCGAGGAAGCGCTCGATCCGGGTCAGCGGCATCAGCAGCAGGCGCTTGAGGTAAAGCTGGAACTCGCGCGCGACGGGCAGGTCGCGGTGGGCGCGGAAGTTGCGGTACTCGCCGTTCCGGAACATCACGAACCAGTGGTAGAGCGCGCCGTAGAAGATGTGCTGGCGCATGTCGCCCCAGTGGCCGGGGGGCAGGGGCGCCTCCATGTCCGACCGTTCCAGCGCCGCGCGCATGTCGCCGACACCCATCTCCATCAGCCGCGAGTGGCCATTGGCGCCGCCGCGCTCGTAGGTGACCCAGTAGGGGCGCATGTAGCCTTCCTCGAAGACATGCACCCGCAGTCCGCGCCGGCGCGCCTCGGCCACCGCCTGCGCGTGGATGGGGCGGGTGTCGCCGTAGAGCACGAGGTCGGTGACGCGCTTTTCATCGAGCAGCGCGCGGAGGTGGCCGGGCCAGTCCGCCGGGCTGCCGCCGAAGGGCAGATAGCTCGCGCCGTGGAACCAGAAGGCGCGGTCGCCGGCGTTGAAGCCGACGCGCCAGACCTCGGCCCCGGTGCGGCGCAGCATGGTGCCGAGCCGGTGAAAGAACGGCCCGTGCGGTCCCTGCAGGAAGAGGAAGACGCGGCGCGGCTGCGCCGGGATGTGCTCTGCGGTTGCCTTGGTCATGGGCACTCGTTAAGGATCGGCCTACTCGTAAGGGGTTGACGCCCGGCCCTGCGGTCCGGTGGCCCTCCCTAGCGGCAATATTTGACCAAAATAAGGCCCCTGACCAGCGCGCAGCGGCGCGCGGGGCCAGCGAGAGGATTTGCAGATGTTCACCGGCATCGTCACCGACATGGGGGAAATCCGGGCGCTCGAGCAGGCGGGCGACCTGACCGCGCGCATCGGCACCGCCTATGACACCGCGGGCATCGAGATCGGCGCCTCCATCGCCTGCGACGGCGTCTGCCTGACCGTGGTGACGCTGGGCGAGGACTGGTTCGACGTGCAGATCAGCGCCGAGACCCTGTCGAAGACCAACCTCGGCGGCTGGCAGCCCGGCAAGCGGGTCAACCTCGAGCGCGCGCTCAAGGTCGGCGACGAGCTGGGCGGGCACATCGTCTCGGGGCATGTCGACGGGCTGGCCGAGGTGATCTCGGTGCAGGACGAGGGTGACAGCACCCGCGTGCAGCTGCGCGCGCCCGACGAGTTGGCGAAGTTCATCGCCTCCAAGGGCTCGGTCGCGCTGAACGGCACCTCGCTGACGGTGAACGAGGTGCAGGGCACGGTGTTCGGCATCAATTTCATTCCGCACACCAAGGAAGTGACCACCTGGGGCGGCGTGAAGCTGGGCGACAAGGTCAACCTCGAGATCGACACCATGGCCCGCTACGTCGCGCGCCTGCGCGAGATGAGCTGAGGCGTAACGCCTTCGGCGGCCGCTCCTTACATCCAGCAGGCATCGGCGGCGCGGGGTCGGCGGCCGCGCGGTTGCGCTTGCCCGCCCGTCGCCGGCTGCCTAGACTCCACGCAGGGCTTCCAGGGGGGACTTCCATGTCATTGAACGAAACGATTCAGACCTATCTGGACCGGCTGGCGGGGATGGGCTGGCCCGTCGCCGAGAAGCTCGCCCCGGGCATCGCGCCGGACGAGGTGGACGCGCGGCTGCGCGAGCTCGGGCTGAGTCCCGATCCCGAGCTTCACGCCTTCTGGAGCGCGATGAACGGCATCGTCGAGGGGGATTTCACGCTCGACCAGATGCAGATCTTCCCCGGCTACTACCCGCTGTCGATCGCCGAGGCGGTAACCGCGCACCAGACCGGCACCGGTGCCGTCCATGGCCGCTCGGGCGAGGAGGACTGGCCCGAGCACCTCTTCCCGATCCTTGCCGACGGGATGGGCGATTTCTTCACCGTCGACCTGCGCGAGGCGGGGGGCGCGGGCCTGCCGGTCTGGAACCATGTCGAAGGCTTCCCGCCCGAGCTGCGCTACGCCTCGATCCGCGACTTCTTCGGCACCGCCACGCGGGGCGTCGAGGAGGGGCTCATCTTCCTCGAGGAGGGGCGCTACCTCGAGCTTGACGACGAGGGCTTCGAGGACCTCGAGCGCGAGCTGAACCCGGACATTCCCCGCGAAGACGTCGAGTAAACCGGCACGGTGCGGCGAAAATATCGCGCCGCAGCCCCTTGATCGTCCGAAAATTGCCCACTCGCAGCATCGTGAGTGGCGTGATTCCGCCATTTTCCGCGACCATCCTTTTCTGAGCCGCGTCATGACACATATGAAAGGTCAGCGCCCCGAACGATCAGGCAAAAAAGAAGGACGCCCCGATGACTTTCCGCCACTGGATACTCTGCATCGCCGCCGTGCTCTCGCTGTCAGCGGCACTCGGCTTCCTGCCCCGGAATTCGCATCCCGAGGCGCCCGGCTACGAGCTGACCCGCAGCCTGCACCATACCGAGGCGCAGCCCCGCGACGCGCTGCTCTGAGGCGAAAAGCGCCCCCGGGCGAGGGCTTTGCGCAGCAGGGGCCGGTGCGGCACCGCCAATCCTGCTGCCCCTATTGACCTTCCCGGCCGACAGGCGCCTGATGCCGGCATGAGTCATCACCACCACCATCACCACGTGGAACCCGAGGCTGGCGACATGCGCATGGCGCTTGCGGTGGGCGTGAACATGCTGCTCACCGTCGCGCAGGTGGTCGGCGGCATCCTCTCGGGCAGCCTCGCGATGATCGCCGATGCGCTGCACAACTTCTCGGACGCGATCTCGCTGATCATCGCGGCGCTGGCGCGCAAGATCGCGCGGCGCCCAGCCAATGCCGAGATGCCCTTCGGCTACGCGCGGGCCGAGACCGTGGCGGCGCTGATCAACTACACCACGCTGATCGTCATCGGCGTCTACCTGATGATCGAGGCGATCCTGCGGTTCCTCTCGCCCGAGCCGGTCGAGGGCTGGATGGTGGTAATTATCGCCGGCGTGGCGCTGGTGATCGACGTGGCGACCGCGCTGCTGACCTATTCGATGGCGAAGGACAGCCACAACATCCGCGCCGCCTTCCTGCACAACGTGGCCGATGCCATGGGCTCGCTGGCGGTGATCGTGGCGGGCACGCTGATCCTGCTCTTCGGCTGGACCTGGATCGACCCGCTCGTGACGCTGCTGATCGCCGGCTACATCCTGTGGATGGCGCTCTCCGAGATCGGCGGCGTGATCCGGGTGCTGATGCTGGGCAGCCCGCCGGACGTGGTGCCGGCGCAGGTGCTCGAGGCGGCGCAGGCGATCGAGGGCGTGGCCGGGCTGCACAAGGCGCACCTGTGGCAGGTCGACGAGCACACCACCGCGCTGCAGGCGCATCTCGTGGTCGACGAGGGATCCTGGGCCCGCGCCGACGGCATCAAGCACGCGGTGAAGGCCGAGATGCAGAGCCGTTTCGGGCTGCGGCAGGTGACGCTCGAGCTCGAGTGCAGCCGGCACAGTTGCGCATCACCGCAGGACTGGGGCGGGGCATGAGCGGCGGAAATGGCGCGCCAGCCCTTGCAGCCCTTCTGACCCGACACTAAGACTCGTTTAACGCGCGCGCGCTAGGCACCATTTGGACAAGACACAGCAGGCAGGCGAAGATGAAAGATCCTTTTGAAACGTACATGAACACCCTCGTCCCCATGGTCGTCGAGCAGACCAGCCGCGGCGAGCGGGCTTACGACATTTTCTCGCGCCTGCTGAAAGAGCGCATCATCTTCCTCTCGGGCCCCGTGCATGACGGCATGTCCTCGCTGATCGTGGCGCAGCTGCTGCACCTCGAGGCAGAGAACCCGAGCAAGGAAATCTCGATGTACATCAACAGCCCGGGCGGCGTGGTGACCTCGGGCCTGTCGATCTACGACACGATGCAGTACATCAAGCCGAAGGTCTCGACGCTGGTGATCGGCCAGGCGGCCTCGATGGGCTCGCTGCTGCTCGCCGCCGGCGAGCCGGGCATGCGCTTCTCGCTGCCGAACAGCCGCGTCATGGTGCACCAGCCCTCGGGCGGCTACCAGGGCCAGGCGACCGACATCATGATCCACGCCGAGGAGACGCTGAAACTGAAGCGCCGCCTCAACGAGATCTACGTGAAGCATTGCGGCCGCACCCTCGAGGAAGTCGAGCGGGCGCTCGAGCGCGACAACTTCATGTCGCCCGAGGACGCGAAGGCCTGGGGCCTCATCGACGAGATCGTCGAGAAGCGCGGCACGGCGGACGCGGCGTAACCCGCCGTCCCTGCCGCGCGCCGATCCGCGCGCGGCAATTTTGACATTGTGGACCGGAAAGGGCTGTCCTAGACTTTCCGGACTTGGCAGAGACGATAGGCCTCGTCAGGGCAACGGCCCCGACCACTGCGAACACAAGGCCTGGAAAGGTGCGACATGGCGACGAACTCCGGCGGCGACAGCAAGAACACCCTGTATTGCAGCTTCTGCGGCAAGAGCCAGCACGAGGTCCGCAAGCTGATCGCGGGACCGACCGTCTTCATCTGCGACGAATGTGTCGAGCTCTGCATGGATATCATCCGCGAAGAGACCAAGGGCGCTGGCCTGAAGTCCTCTGACGGTGTGCCCACGCCGCGCGAGATCTGCGACGTGCTGGACGATTACGTGATCGGCCAGATGAAGGCGAAGCGCGTGCTCTCCGTGGCCGTGCACAACCACTACAAGCGGCTCAACCACGCCCAGAAGAGCGGCGACATCGAGCTGGCGAAATCCAACATCCTGCTGATCGGCCCGACCGGCTGCGGCAAGACGCTGCTGGCGCAGACGCTGGCACGCATCCTTGACGTGCCCTTCACCATGGCCGACGCGACCACGCTGACCGAAGCCGGCTACGTGGGCGAGGATGTCGAGAACATCATCCTGAAGCTTCTCCAGTCGAGCGAGTACAACGTCGAGCGCGCGCAGCGCGGCATCGTCTACATCGACGAGGTCGACAAGATCACCCGCAAGTCCGAGAACCCCTCGATCACCCGCGACGTGTCGGGCGAGGGCGTGCAGCAGGCGCTGCTGAAGCTGATGGAAGGCACCGTGGCCTCGGTTCCGCCGCAGGGCGGCCGCAAGCACCCGCAGCAGGAGTTCCTGCAGGTGGACACCACGAACATCCTGTTCATCTGCGGCGGCGCCTTTGCCGGGCTTGACCGGATCATCGCGCAGCGCGGCAAGGGCTCTGCCATGGGCTTCGGCGCCGACGTGCGTGATCCCGACCAGCGCGGCACCGGCGAGATCTTCAAGGAGCTCGAGCCCGAGGACCTGCTGAAGTTCGGCCTGATCCCGGAATTCGTCGGCCGTCTGCCGGTGATCGCAACGCTCGAGGACCTCGACGAGGAAGCCCTGGTGACGATCCTCACCCAGCCGAAGAACGCCCTGGTCAAGCAGTACCAGCGCCTCTTCGAGATGGAGGACACCACGCTGACCTTCACCGAGGATGCGCTCGCGGCCATCGCCAAGCGTGCCATCGCACGCAAGACCGGCGCGCGCGGCCTGCGCTCGATCCTCGAGGGCATCCTGCTCGACACCATGTTCGAGCTGCCCGGCATGGCGGACGTGACCGAGGTCGTGGTGAACGAGGAATCCGTGACCGCCGACGCCAAGCCGCTGCTGATCTACGCTGATCCGAAGAAGGAGCCAGCGTCCGCGGGCTAAGACGTGTAGTAAGTGACTTTGGTATGAGTAAATGACGTGGATACTTGCTCAGCTGGTACAGAACGCTTTGAGGATGCTTGCCGTCGTGGCAGGCATCTTCTTTTTGGGGGGGTGGGCATGGTTCGCCTACGTCCAGGGCCGCGGCGCCGAGCCGTATGGCGCGCTCGGCAGCCATGAAGGGCTGACCGGCAAGACCCTCGCGGCGATGCTGCCCATGGGCGGCGGCGACACGGCCGAGGCCTATGCGCGCAAGGTCTTCGGGGGGCTGCTGCCGATCGACACGGTGCTGGCCAGCAAGATCACCGCCTCGTCCGAGGACGGTGCGCCGAGCTGTTCCTATGCCATCGTGCGGACGGGGACGGGCATCGCCCGCACGCCGCCGACCTCGGCGCTCGGCACCGCCTGGTGGGAGCGCTACGGCGGCGAATGGCGGCAGACGCCGGAGCGGCTCTTCGGGGCGCTGCCGATCGACGTCCTGGCGCTCTGCGAGGCCGAGTGGAAGGCCGGGCTTGGCGACGAGCTGCAGCAGGCGCTGGACGCCCCGGGCAACTGGTACATGCGCAGCGCCACCGGCGAGGACCTGCAGATCTTCTCCGCCGAGGGCCGCCTCGCGGCACGCATCCGCAACGGGAGCTGACACCCATGACCATCAGGCGCATTTCCTCGGGCGGCGAATTCGAGGCGAAGATCGGCTATTGCCGCGCCGTGGTCGCCGGCGGCTTCGTGCATGTCGCGGGCACCGTGGGGCAGGGCGAGACGGTGGTCGAGCAATGCCGCTCGGCGCTGGCCACCATCGAGAAGGCGCTGGCCGAGGCCGGGGCGAGCTTCGCCGACGCGGTGCGGGTCACCTACTACCTGCCCGACGCCGCCGAGTTCGAACCCTGCTGGCCGGTCCTGCGCGAGGCCTTCGGGGACAACCCGCCCGCCGCGACGATGATCGAGGCGGCGCTGATCGACCCGAAGTTCCGGATCGAAATCGAATTGACCACACTCGCCCCGGCCTGACGCCGGAGCCGCGTCGTCGCCGCTGGACCTCGGCGGCGGATTTGGTCATACACGGGTCAGGATCAAGAGGAGTCGTCCATGGGCATTCTCAACACGCTGCTGCGGGCCGTCACCTGGTGGAACGGGGCGACGCTGAACACCCAGCTCTACACGTCCCGCAAGGGCCAGCGCGTCGGTGAGGACGAGCAGGGGAACGTCTTCTACCAGACCAAGGACGGCAAGCGCCGCTGGGTGATGTACAACGGCGAGGCCGAGGCCACCCGCGTGAGCCCCGACTGGCACGGCTGGCTGCACCACACCTTCGACCTGCCGCCGACCGAGCGCCCGCTGCCGCACAAGGCGTGGGAAAAGCCGCATGTCGAGAACCTGACCGGCACCGCGCTCGCATACGCGCCGCAGGGCTCGATCCGCCGCCCCGAGCCGGCTCCGCGCCGCGACTACGAGGCCTGGAGCCCGGAATAACCCCATGTCGCACACAGCCACAGAGGTGATCGTCGGCGGGCTGGTGCTGGCCGGCGCCATCGCCTTCGGGGCCTATGCGGTCAGCGCCACCGGCTTTTCCGCCGGAGGTGACAAGGGCTACGCGCTGAGCGCCAGCTTCCGCTCGCTCGAGGGGATCTCGGTGGGCAGCGACGTGCGCCTCGCGGGGGTGAAGGTGGGCTCGGTCAGCGAGATCCGTCTCAACCCGGAAACCTATCGCGCCGACATGAAGTTGAAGGTGCAGGACGGTGTGCGGCTGCCCGACGACAGCTCCATCGTGATCTCCTCCGAGGGGCTGCTGGGCGGGAACTTCGTCGAGATCAGCCCCGGCGGCTCGCCCTTCTTCTACGGGCCGGGCGACGAGGTGCTGGACACGCAGGGCTCGGTCAGCCTGATCTCCCTGCTTCTGAAATATGTCGCGGGAGGCAGCGAATGAAACGTGCTCTGGCAGGGATCCTGATGCTGGCCGCAACCGTGGCTGGTGCGCAGGAAGCCACCGAGGAGGGCACGGGCGCGACGCTGCGCGGGCTCGACAAGCTGACCGGACGGGTCACCGACCTCGAGGTCGCGTCGGGCTCCAGCGTCGAGTTCGGCCGCATCGAGATCGCGCTGCAGGACTGCCGCTACCCGGAAGGCAACCGCGCAGGCGATGCCTTCGCCTTCCTGACGATCCGCGAGGCGGGCAAACCCGACCCGGTGTTCCGCGGCTGGATGATCGCCTCGTCGCCGGCGCTCAACCCGCTCGACCACCAGCGCTACGACGTCTGGGTGCTGCGCTGCACGACTTCCTGACCTGAGGCGGCCAGCGGCGTGCCGGCAAGGTCCGGCGTGACCTGCAGGGCCGTCGCAAGCTGGGCCCGGTACTGGTGGCGCGGGATCTCGATCGCGCCAAGCGAGGCGAGGTGCTCGGTCAGGAACTGCGTGTCGAAGAGGGTGAACCCCGCGCGGCGCAGCAGGTCGATCAGCCAGGCCAGCGCGATCTTCGAGCCGTCGCGGCGGCGCGAGAACATCGACTCGCCGCAGAAGGCGCCGCCCACCTCCAGCCCGTAGACCCCGCCGACCAGCTCGTCCTGCATCCAGACCTCGATGGAATGGGCATGGCCGCGCCGGTGCAGCTCGGTGAAGAGCGCGCGGATCTCGGAGTTGATCCAGGTTTCGCGCCGGTCGGCACAGGCGTCGATCACCCCCTCGAAATCGCGGTCGAAACTCACGTCGTAGTCAGCCTTGCGCAACCGCCGCGCAAGGCTGCGCGAGATGCGGAAGCCGGTGATCGGGATGATGCCCCGGCGGCGCGGATCGACCCAGAAGAGATCGGGATCGTCGCGGTGCTCGGCCATGGGAAAGATCCCGGCGCGGTAGGCTTGCAGCAGGATCTCGGGGCTCAGAGTCATGCGGCCCCTCCCCGGGATCGGGAAGGGGCCGCAAGCGAGGGTCGGTCCGCTCTGCTCACGCGCGGATCAGGCGTCGGCGAGCTTGCTGGCCAGCCATTTTTCCAGCCAGTGGATCGAGTAGTTGCCGGTCTGGATGTC
This sequence comes from Salipiger sp. H15, assembly GCF_040409955.1. Lineage (NCBI taxonomy): Bacteria > Pseudomonadati > Pseudomonadota > Alphaproteobacteria > Rhodobacterales > Roseobacteraceae > Salipiger > Salipiger bruguierae. The sequence goes on along the minus strand of NZ_CP123384.1, from coordinate 365,543 downwards.
CTTCTCGCGCAGCAGCGCGGAGAAGAGCGGCAGCGTGGTGTCGACGCCGTCCACGATCAGCTCGCCAAGCGCGCGGTCGAGCCGCGCCAGCGCCTCGTTCCGGTCGCGCCCGTGCACGATCAGCTTGCCGATGAGGCTGTCGTAGTAGGGCGGGATCGAATAGCCCTGGTAGAGCGCGCTGTCCATGCGCACGCCAAGGCCGCCCGGAGCGTGGTACTGGGTGATCTTGCCGGGGCAGGGCGCGAAGGTCGGCAGACGCTCGGCGTTGATCCGCACCTCGATGGCGTGGCCGTTGATCTCGAGCTCGTCCTGGGTGAACGAGAGGTCCATGCCGGAGGCGACGCGGATCTGCTCGCGCACGAGGTCCACGCCGAAGATCGCCTCGGTCACCGGGTGCTCCACCTGCAGGCGGGTGTTCATCTCGATGAAGTAGAACTCGCCGTCCTCGTAGAGGAACTCGATGGTGCCGGCACCGATGTAGTTGATCTTGGCCACGGCGTCCGCGCAGACCTTGCCGATGCGCGCGCGCTCCTCGGGGGTGATGCAGGGGCCGGGGGCCTCTTCGAAGACCTTCTGGTGGCGGCGCTGCAGCGAGCAGTCGCGCTCGCCGAGGTGGACCGCCTTGCCCTTGCCGTCGCCGAAGACCTGGATCTCGATGTGGCGCGGGCGCTGGAGGTACTTCTCGATGTAGACCTCGTCGTTGCCGAAGGCGGCCTTGCCCTCTGCACGCGCGGTCTGGAAGGCGCGCTCCATCTCGGCCTCGGAATTCGCGACCTTCATGCCGCGCCCGCCGCCGCCGGCGGTGGCCTTGATGATCACCGGGTAGCCGATCTCGCGGCCGACCTTCTTGGCGGTCTCGAGGTCGGGCACGCCGCCGTCGGAGCCGGGCACGCAGGGCACGCCGAGCGCCTTCATCGTGTCCTTGGCGGTGATCTTGTCACCCATGATCCGGATGTGCTCGGCGGTCGGGCCGATGAAGGTGAGGCCGTGGTCCTCGACCATCTGCACGAAGCGGGCGTTCTCCGACAGGAAGCCGTAGCCCGGGTGGATCGCCTGGGCGCCGGTCACTTCGCAGGCCGAGATGATGGCCAGCGGCGACAGGTAGCTTTCCGAAGAGGGGGCGGGGCCGATGCAGATCGTCTCGTCGGCCATGCGCACGTGCATGGCGTCGGCGTCCGCCGTCGAGTGGACCGCCACCGAGGCGATGCCCATCTCGCGGCAGGCGCGGATCACGCGGAGCGCGATCTCGCCACGGTTCGCGATGAGGATTTTGTCGAACATGCCCTGCCTCTTACTCGAGGATGACCAGCGGGGCGCCGTATTCGACCGGGGCGCCGTCCTCGACGAGGATGCGCTTGACGGTGCCCGCGCGCGGGGCGGGGATGTGGTTCATCGTCTTCATCGCCTCGACGATGACCAGCGTGTCGCCTTCCTTGACCTGCGCGCCGACCGTGATGAACGACGGGGCACCGGGCTCGGGCTGCATGTAGACCGTGCCGACCATCGGCGAGGTGACGGCGCCCGGATGCGCGGCCGGATCCTCGGGCAGCTCGGCGGCCGGAGCGGCTGCGGGGGCGGCGGCGACCGGGGCGGCAGCGGGGGCTGCGGAAACGGTGGTCATCATCGGAGCCTGCGGTTGCACGCGGCTCACCCGAACGTTGAGGCTGTCTTCCTCGCCGTATTCGCGCTTGACCTGCAGTTCGGTCAGGTCGTTTTCACGGAGCAGCTCAGCCAGTGCCTTGATGAAGGCCACGTCGGCTTCGTGGTTGTCTTTGCTCATGCGGTCCTCGCCGGTTTTATGCTGGGCCCGGTCTGTGCAGGGCCTGATGATTTCGCGCTTATAGGACAAGCTTTGGCGCATGAAAAGCGAGGCGGTGCGGGAAAACCGGCGCGAGTGGGGCGCAAACCGTGGCGGATCGGCCCGGGAACGGGGCCCGGAGCGGTGGCAAGAGGGCGCGGCAGGGTGCCGGACGGGGCCGGCGGGGCGGCGGTCAGCCCGTTGTCGAGGCCTTCCGTGCTGGGTTTTGCCAAGGCGAATCACCACCTTGTGCACGGCCGGGAATGGCAATCGCGGGCTCTTCGGGCGGCGGCCCGTCATCGCCTGTGGCCCCTGCCTCGGGCGTGCCGGGCAGCGGGGGCGCCTCCTCGGGCGCGGTGCCACGCAGCGCGGTCTCGGGCAGGGCGGGCAGAGGTGGCCTGTCCCCGGAGCCCGGGACGCCCGGCAGGGACGGCGGAGCTGCGTCCTCGGTCGCCGTCGCCTTGCCTGCGGCGGCGGGCTCTTCCGTGGCCTCGCCGCCCTGCTCGGGCGCCGCGGCGGTCATGCGGGCGATGGCCTTGTCGCGCAGCTCCTTCAGGAGCGCCTCGGCCTGCTCCTCGAGCAGGGCCGAGATGCGGATCTGCATGATCGAGGGCGGCGCCACGTGGTTCGCGGGATCGGGAACGCCGGTAAGGCTGCGCCAGAGGCCGCTGGCCGACTGGCCCTCGGATCCGTGGTCGGTGGCATGGTCCGTGTCGGTCGTGGATTGCTCCTTGACCGGCTGCACCTTGGTCTCCTCGGCCGTTCTGACCGGGGCGCCGGGCAAGCCGAGGGGGTGCCCGGTGGCCAGAGGTGCCACCACTTGGGGAACACCTGTCAACTGCATCGAAATGCTCCGTCTGCTGTCGGTCCCCACGGGTAAAGACTAGCACAAGGGCGCGCCCGCGGCATCAGGATCGGGCGAATTCTCCTGTCTTTTCGGTAAACTGGTTAACAGGACCCTGACAAAGCGAGGGCCCCCGAAGGGGCCCCGCAGGGACGCGCGGCGCTGCGGTCAGTCCCTGTTCGCGCGGTTCTCGATGAGGTCGTCGACGACCGAGGGGTCGGCGAGGGTGGAGGTGTCGCCGAGCGCGCCGTAGTCGTTCTCGGCGATCTTGCGCAGGATGCGGCGCATGATCTTGCCCGAGCGGGTCTTCGGCAGGCCGGGGGCCCACTGGATGAGGTCGGGCGAGGCGATCGGGCCGATCTCGGTGCGGACCCAGGCGCGGAGTTCCTTCTTGAGGTCCTCCGAGGGCTCGACGTCGTTCATCAGCGTCACGTAGCAGTAGATGCCCTGGCCCTTGACCGCGTGCGGGTAGCCCACCACGGCGGCCTCGGCGACCTTGGCATGGGCGACGAGCGCGCTCTCGACCTCGGCGGTGCCCATGCGGTGGCCCGAGACGTTGATCACGTCATCGACCCGGCCGGTGATCCAGTAGTCGCCATCCTCGTCCGCGCGGCAGCCGTCGCCCGAGAAGTAGTAGCCCTTGTACTGCTGGAAATAGGTCTGCTCGAAGCGCTCGTGGTCGCCCCAGACGGTGCGCATCTGCCCCGGCCAGCTGTCCTTGATGGCAAGCACGCCCTCGGTCGGGCGCTCGGTGATCTCGACGCCCGAGGTCGGCTCGAGCACCACCGGCAGGATGCCGAAGAAGGGCTTCATCGCCGCGCCCGGCTTGGTCGCGTGGGCGCCGGGCAGCGGGGTCATCAGGTGGCCACCGGTCTCGGTCTGCCACCAGGTGTCGACGATCGGGCATTTTCCCTTGCCGATCTTGTCGTTGTACCAGTTCCAGGCCTCGGGGTTGATCGGCTCGCCGACGGTGCCGAGCAGCTTCAGCGAGGACAGGTCGCAGCCGTCGACGAAGGTGTCGCCCTGGCCCATCAGCGCGCGGATCGCGGTGGGGGCGGTGTAGAACTGGTTGACCTTGTGCTTCTCGCAGACCTGCCAGAAGCGCGAGGCGTCGGGCCAGGTCGGCACGCCCTCGAACATCAGCGTGGTCGCGCCGTTGGCCAGCGGGCCGTAGACGATGTAGCTGTGGCCGGTGACCCAGCCGACGTCGGCGCTGCACCAGTAGATGTCGCCCTCGTGGTAGTCGAAGACCACCTCGTGGGTGAGGGCGGCGTAAACCAGATATCCACCACTCGAATGTACAACCCCCTTGGGCTTGCCGGTCGAGCCCGAGGTATAGAGGATGAACAGGGGGTCTTCGGCATTCATCGGCCGCGGCGGGCAGTCGGGGCCGGCGGTCTCCATCAGCGCCTTGACGTCGACGTCGCGCCCGTCGATCCAGCTGGTCTGGTCGCCGGTGTGCTTGACGACGAGGCAGCGCACCTTGTCCGAGCAGTGCAGGAGGGCTGCGTCGGTGTTGGACTTGAGCGCGGTGCGGCGGCCGCCGCGCGGCGCGGTGTCGGCGGTGATGACGATCTTGGCGCCGCAGTCGTTGATGCGGTTGGCGAGCGCGTCGGGCGAGAAGCCGGCGAAGACGATGGAATGGATCGCGCCGATGCGCGCGCAGGCGAGCATGGCATAGGCCGCCTCGGGGATCATCGGCAGGTAGATGACGACGCGGTCGCCGCGCATGACGCCCTGCGAAAGCAGGACGTTGGCCATGCGGTTCACCTTGTCGTAGAGCTCGGCATAGGTGATGTGCCGCGCCGGATCCTCGGGGTTGTCGGGCTCGAAGATGATCGCGGTCTGGCCCGCGCGGGCGGGCAGGTGGCGGTCGATGCAGTTGTAGGCGACGTTCAGCACGCCGTCCTCGAACCACTTGATCGAGACCTTGCCGAGCTCGAAGCTGGTGTCCTTGATGCGCGTCGGCCGCGCCATCCAGTCGAGCCGCTGCGCCTGCTCGGCCCAGAACCCGTCCGGATCGGCGATCGAGCGCGCGTACATCTCCTCGTAGCGCGCCGCGTCAACATGCGCGGTCGCGACGAAATCCTCGGACGGCGGGTGAAGGACGGTCTGCGTCATGGTGTCTCCTCCTGTGTTGCCTGCAGGATGCGTCCCGGCGCGCCGAATGCAAGGCCGCATCGTGCGACTCGCGCTCACGGTTCCGCGGAGCACCGGCCAGGCGGCCCGGTGCGGGGCGGGTTCATGCGCGCGGGCGGCTCCCCAATGCCCCCCGCGCGCCCCCGACGGTCCGCGGTCCGCCGGGGAGCCATGGGCCATCGTCAGATGGCCAGGTACTCCGCCCGAAGCTCGGCGTTCTCGAGCACTTCGGCGGCGGTGCCGTCAAAGACGATGGAGCCGGTGTCGAGGATGATCGCCCGGTCGGCAAGCTGCAGCGCGCGCACCGCGTTCTGCTCGACGAGGATCGTGGTCATGCCCTGTTCCTTGATGTGGCGCAGGGTCTTCTCGATCTCGTCGACGATGACCGGGGCCAGCCCCTCGTAGGGCTCGTCGAGCAGCAGCACCTTGATGTCGCGCGCCAATGCGCGGGCGATGGCGAGCATCTGCTGCTCGCCGCCCGAGAGTGTCACCCCCTCCTGCCTGCGGCGCTCGCCGAGGCGCGGGAAGAGGTCGTAGAGCCGCTCGATCGACCAGCCGATCGGCGGGGCAATCTGCGCCAGCTGCAGGTTCTCCTCGACGGTGAGCCCGGGGATGATCCGCCGGTCCTCGGGCACGAGGCCGAGCCCGGCCACCGCCGCCTGGTGCGAGCTCATGCTGTGCAGCGGCTTGTGGTCGAGCCAGATCTCACCGCGCTGGACCTGCGGCGAGTCGAGCCGCGCGATCGAGCGCAGCGTCGTGGTCTTGCCCGCGCCGTTGCGGCCGAGCAGGGCGACGATCTCGCCCTCGTGCACGTTGAAGCTGATGCCCTGCACGATGTAGCTCTCGCCGTAGTAGGAATGCATGTCCCACACCGACAGGAAAGCCGGGGCCGTCTCGGCCATGTTGGCGTTCCTGGAAAAGTCCGGTCTGACGTTCATCGCCTTCTCTCCTTACGCCGCTTCGCCGAGGTAGGCTTCGCGCACCTTGGGGTGGCCCTTGATGTTCTCGGGGGAATCCTCGACCAGCGGCGTGCCCTGAGCGAGCACGGTGATCCGGTCGGCGAGGCTGAACACCACGTGCATGTCATGCTCGATGATCGCCATGGTGATGTCGCGCCGCTCCTTGATCTCCTTCAGCAGGTCGATCGTGTTGTTGGTGTCGGCGCGGGCCATGCCGGCGGTGGGCTCGTCGAGCAGCAAGAGGCGCGGCTCCTGCACGAGGCACATGGCCATCTCGAGCCGCCGCTTGTCGCCGCGCGACATCGAGGCCGAGTGCATGTTGCGCTTGTCGAGCATCTTCACGTCGGCGAGCATCGCCTCGGCCCGGGTCCGCAGGTCCGTCTCGCTCTCGACCGAGCGGAAGGCGTGCAGCCGGTAGGCCCCGTCGCGCCGGGCGAAGAGCGGGATCATCATGTTCTCCATCACCGTCAGGTCGCCGAAGATCTCGGGGGTCTGAAACACGCGGGAGATGCCCATCTGGTTGATCTCGAAGGGCTTGCGGCCGAGCACCGACTGCCCGTCGAACATCACCGAGCCGGTGTCGGGGATCAGCTTGCCGACGAGGCAGTTGAGCAGGGTCGACTTGCCCGCGCCGTTGGGGCCGATGATCGCGTGCACGGTGTTCTCGGCGACGCTCAGGTTCACGTCCGACAGGGCCTTGAGCCCGCCGAAGCGCTTGTTCACGTCCTTGACTTCAAGAATGCCCATCTGCGCCTCCTCATTCCGCGGGTTCATGGCTGGCCTTCCGCGCGGCAGCGTCTGACGACTTGCCGCGCTTTAGCGTCCTCGAGATGCGCTGGCCGCCCTCCACCAGCCCGCCGGGCAGGAAGATCACCACCAGCATGAACATCAGGCCCAGCGTCAGGTGCCAGCCCTTGCCGACGAAGGGGTTGAGCACGGCGATCACGAAGTTCTCGAGCCCGTCGGGCAGGAAGGAGAACCAGCCGTGCAGCACGCCGTCGTTGATCTTCGAGAAGATGTTCTCGAAATACTTGATGAAGCCCGCGCCCAGCACCGGGCCGATGAGCGTGCCGGCGCCGCCGAGGATGGTCATCAGCACCACCTCGCCGGAGGCGGTCCACTGCATCCGCTCGGGCCCGGCCAGCGGGTCCATCGAGGCCATGAGCCCGCCCGCGAGCCCCGCGTACATGCCCGAGATCACGAAGACGGCGAGCGTGTAGGGGCGGGCGTTGAGGCCGGTGTAGTAGAGCCGCTGCTGGTTCGACTTGATCGCCCGCAGCATCATGCCGAAGGGCGAGCGGAAGATGCGCACCGCCACGTAGAAGGCGAGGATCATGATCACCGCGCAGAGGTAGTAGCCGACCGAGAAGTTGAAGCTCCAGCCGGCGATGTCGACGGTGGTGAAGTGGCGCATCTCGAGCCCGAAGAGGTTGGTCACCGGGATCGAGCCGTCTGCGGTGGCGGAACTGCCGAGGATGCGCGGATCGTCGAGGGTGATCTGCAGCCCGGTCTCGCCGTTGGTGATCGGGGTGAGCACCGAGTAGGCGAGGTTGTAGCTCATCTGCGCGAAGGCCAGCGTCAGGATCGAGAAGTAGATGCCCGAGCGGCGCAGGCTGACGTAGCCGATCACCACCGCGAAGAGCCCGGCCACGATCATCGACAGCAGGATCGCCGGGATGACGTTCATGCTCAGCAGCTTGAACATCCAGACCGCGGCGTAGGAGCCGGTGCCGAGAAAGGCCGCGTGGCCGAAGCTGAGATAGCCGGTGAGGCCGAAGAGCAGGTTGAAGCCGATGGCGAAGATGCCGAAGATCACGAAGCGCTGCATCAGGTCGGGATAGCCCGCGTTGAACTGCGCCAGCGAGCTGCCGGTGGGGAAGGGGTTCAGGATGAAGGGCGCGCAGAGCGCCAGGATGACGACGACCGTGAAGACGGCGGTATCTTTCTTGCCAAGTCCGAGCATGGTCTTAGTCCTCCATCACGCCCTTGCGGCCCATGAGGCCGCGCGGACGGGTCAGCAGAATGATGATGGCGACGAGGTAGATGATGATCTGGTCGATGCCGGGCAGGATCGACTTGATCTCGTTCATCGAGGCAAAGCTCTCGAGGATGCCGAGCACGAAGCCCGCCAGCACCGCGCCGGGCAGCGAGCCCATGCCGCCGACGACCACCACCACGAAGCTGAGCACGAGGAAGTCCATCCCCATGTGGTAGTTGGGCGAGTTGATCGGCGCGTACATCACCCCCGCGAGCCCCGCCACCGCGGCCGCGAGGCCGAACATGATGGTGAAGCGGCGGTCGATGTTGATGCCCAGCAGCCCCACGGTCTCGCGGTCGGCCATGCCGGCGCGCACCACCATGCCGAAGGTGGTGAACTGCAGGAAGGCGAAGACCCCGCCGATGATCAGCGCGGCGAAGGCGAAGTAGACGAGCCGCCAGTAGGGGTAGATGATGACGTTGGGATCGAAGCCGAGCAGCACGCCGAAGTCGAACGAGCCGCGGAACACGTCGGGCGCGGGCGTCGGGATCGGGTTGGCGCCGTAGAAATACTTGATGATCTCCTGCAGCACGATGGCGAGGCCGAAGGTCACGAGGATCTGGTCGGCGTGCGGGCGGCGGTAGAAATGCTTGATGAGGCCGCGCTCCATGATCACGCCGATGAGGATCATCACCGGGATCGAGAAGAGGATCGCCAGCGGCACGGCCCAGTCGATGATCGCCGCGCCCGCCTGGTCGCCGAACCATTCGGTGACATAGGGCACGTCGACCTTGAGCGGATTGCCGAGGAAGTCCTTGCGGCTCTCGTCGAGGACCTGGTGGGACAGGGTGAGGATGCGATTGAGGGTCACGGCGCAGAAGGCGCCGATCATGAACAGCGCGCCATGCGCGAAGTTGACGACGCCGAGCGTGCCGAAGATGAGCGTGAGCCCGAGCGCGATCAGCGCATAGGCCGAGCCCTTGTCGAGCCCGTTCAGGATTTGAAGAATGATGGCGTCCATGTCCCGGCCTTCAGGTCAAGGGATGTGCGAGCGTTCCCGGCGCGGGGCCGGGAACGCGGGAAACGCGCCGCGCGGGGCGCGACGCGATCTGACGCGGCTCAGACGCCGGCGTTGCACGAGCCGAGGTTGCCGCCGGCAAACATCGGATGCTCGGCATCGTAGGTCACCTGTTCGACCGGGGTCACCTCGATGATCTCGACGAGGTGGTATTCGTCCTCGGGGTTCTCGGCCCCGCGCACCACGAGCACGTCCTTGAAGCACTGGTGGTCGGAGGCGCGATAGGTGGTCGGCCCGTTGCCGAGACCGTCGAAGGCGAAGTCCTGGAGCGCCTCGCCGACGGCGCAGGGGTTGAAGCTGCCCGCGCGGGTGACGGCATCGGCGTAGAGCAGGGTCTGCGCGTAGCAGGTCTGCGCCGCCTGGCTCGGCGGGAAGCCGAACTTCTCGCCGAAGGATTTCACGAAGGCATTGGTGCCCGCGTACTTGGCGCCCTTCTCGTTCTCGAGCTTCCAGTCCCAGTTCTGCGAGCCGACGATGCCGGCGATGTTCTTGCCCGCACCCTTGGCCATGAGCTCGGAGTAGAGCGGCACGACGATCTCGAAGTTCTTGCCGTTCACCTGCTTCTCGCGCAGGCCGAACTGCACGGCGTTGGTCAGCGAGTTGACCATGTTCCCGCCGTAGTGGTTGAGCACCAGCACGTCGGCACCCGAGTTCAGCACCGGCGCGATGTAGGACGAGAAGTCGGTCTGCGCGAGCGGCGTCAGCACGTTCTCGACGGTCTGCCAGCCAGGCGCCTCGGTGGCGGCGGCGATGGATTCCTGCTGCGTCCAGCCCCAGGTGTAGTCGGCGGTCAGGTGGTAGGCGCGGCGGTCGTTGCCGTAGAGTTTCGAGAGCACCGGCGCGAGCGCGGCGGCCGACATGTAGGCGTTGAAGAAGTGGCGGAAGCCGTTCGCCTTCTTGTCCTTGCCGGTGGTGTCGTTCGAGTGGGTGAGCCCCGCCATGAAGATCACCCCGGCCTCCTGGCAGAGGCCCTGCACGGCCACGGCCACGCCCGAGGACGAGCCGCCGGAGATCATCACCGCGCCGTCCTTCTCGATCATCGACTTGGCGGTGGCGCGGGCGGCGTCGGACTTGGTCTGGGTGTCGCCGGTGACGTAGGTCACCTTCTTGCCGAGGATGCCGGTGCCGTCGAGGACCTTGGACGAGAAGGTCTGCAGCATGCCGCCGTCGCCGCCACCGTTCAGGTGTTCGACGGCCAGCTCGAAGGCGCGCAGCTCATCGGCGCCCTCGTCGGCATAGGGGCCGGTCTGGGGCACGTTGAACCCCAGCGTGACCGTGTCGCCGGTGGGCTCGTTGGTGAAGGCGGATGCGGGCGAGCTGGTGAATATCGTCGGCAGCGCGACGCCGGCTCCCGCCACGGCACCCGACCTCAGCACGCCGCGGCGTGTCAGAGTGGATTTGGACATTGAATTCCTCCCGTTTTCGAATTTGCACCGCCGGGCTCCTCTTCCCGGGGGGGTGCAAAACACGTGTCCGTGCAAAATCAGTATCGGACCACGAAAGAAAATCACGCAACAACTGCTTTTGAGTTAACAATTTTTTTGTCAACAAATGCACAAGGTATTAGGGTAGAGTGTAAATAAATTATCTTGCGCCGCAGAAAGACCTTGAAAGGGTTCAAGATCCACCATGCCACGGGACACGCTTACTGGAAGCCGCATCCGCGAAAGACGCACGATACTTGGCCTCAAGCAGGCGGACCTTGCAAGGGATGCGGGAATTTCCGCATCCTACCTCAACCTGATCGAGCATAACCGCCGAAGAATCGGCGGGAAATTGCTGCTCGATCTGGCGGAAATCCTCAAGGTCGAACCCTCGATGCTGACCGAGGGGGCGGAGGCGGCGCTGATTGCCTCGCTGCGCGAGGCGGCCAGTGCAAGCCGGGGCAGCGCCGCGGAATTGGACAGGGTCGACGAATTCGCCGGGCGCTTTCCCGGCTGGGCGCGGCTGCTGGCCGAGGCGCGCGCGCGGATCGAGACGCTCGAGCGCAGCGTCGAGACGCTCAGCGACCGGCTGGCGCATGACCCGCAGCTGGCCGAGGCGCTGCACGAGATGCTCTCGACCGTCACCGCGATCCGCTCCGCCGCCTCGATCCTCAACGAGCCCGAGGGCATCGACCCCGACTGGCAGCGGCGCTTTCACCGCAATATCCACGAGGACAGCGCGCGCCTCGCCGAGAGCAGCCGCAGCCTCGTCAACTACCTCGAGGCCGAGGGCAAGGCGGCCTCGGAAAGCGGCACGCCGCAGGAGGAGGTGACCGCGATCTTCGACGCGGCGGGATACCATTTCCCGGCGCTCGAGGCGGGGCAGTCGGCCGAGGCGCTGGCGCTGGACCTCGAGGGCGACCTGTCGGACAGCGCGCGCGCCCTGCTGCGCCGGGCGCTCGGCGTCTATGCCCGCGACGCCGCCGCGCTGCCGCTGCCGGCGCTGCTTACGGCAGTCGCGCAGGACGGGGCCGATCCGCTGAAGCTGGTGCAGCGCTTCGGCTGCGACCCGGCCCGCGCCATGCGCCGCCTTGCCGCGCTGCCGGCGGCGGCGCCCTGCGGGCCGGTGGGCCTTGCGATCTGCGACGCCTCGGGCGCGCTCATCTTCCGCAAGCCGCTGCCCGAGTTCCCGATCCCGCGCTTCGGCGCGGACTGCCCGCTCTGGCCGCTCTTCCCGGCGCTGAGCCGTCCGATGGCGGTGCTCTCGCGCCGGGTGCAGTTCGCCGGGCGGCAGGGCGGGGCGGTGCGCGCCTTTGCGGTGGCCCAGCCGGCCAGCCCGCCGCAGGCCAACCGCGACCCGATCTTCGAGGCGCACATGATGTTCACCCCCGACGGCCCGGCCCGCGGCGGCGAGGAGACCGAGCTGGTCGGCGTCACCTGCCGCATCTGCGCGCGCAGGTCCTGCCCGGCGCGGCGCGAGCCCTCGCTGCTGGGTGACGTTGCGGAGCGGGACGCCTGAGCAAGGTCTTATTTTGACAGGGGGGTAAACATTGGCGATAACAGGAAATCACGGGGGAGTTAGCCTCGGCACCGGAAAGGGGAGAGTCCGGGGCCTTGGGGAAAGGGGTGCATGTCCAAACACGTGCTGCTGATCGAGGATGAGCCGAATATCATCGAGGCGATCAGCTTCATCCTGTCGCGCGACGGGCTCGCGGTGGAGACCCATTCCGATGGCACCACGGCCAACGAGAAGTTGCGCGGCGCGCGTCCCGACCTGCTGATCCTCGACGTCATGCTGCCCGGCAAGAGCGGCTATGACATCCTGCGCGAGCTGCGCGCCGACCCGGCCACGGCCGCGCTGCCGGTGCTGATGCTGACCGCCCGGGGCCAGAGCCGCGACCGCGAGATGGCCGAGCGCGAGGGGGTCAGTGCCTTCATGTCGAAACCCTTTGCGAACAGCGAGATGCTGGACACGGTGCGGGCCCTGCTGAACGGCGCGCACAAAGAGGCATGAGCGAGGACTCGCCCCGCCGTGGCACGCCGCCGCTCTTCCTGGAGCGGCAGTCGTACCGGCGCAGGCGGGTCATGGACGGCGCGCGGGTGCTGCCCTTCCTCGGCGCGCTGCTCTGGCTGGTGCCGCTGCTCTGGCAGGAGGACCCGGCGGAGGGCGTGCGCAGCTCGGCGGTGATCGTCTACCTCTTCGGCGTCTGGCTGCTGCTGGTGCTGCTGGCGGGATTCATCGCCTGGGCGCTGGGGCGTCCGGGGCCGGGCGACGGGCTGGTGGACGGCGGCCAGTCCGACGGGGGTGACTGACGCCATGCTCAACACGCTCGTCGCCGTCTGCATCACCTACGCGCTGTTCCTCTTCGCCATCGCCTTCGCGGCCGAGCGCATCGCGGCGCACGGGCAGGCGCGCTGGCTGCGCTCGCCGGTGGTCTACACGCTGTCGCTGTCGATCTACTGCACCGCCTGGACCTTCTACGGCGCGGTCGGCTCGGCGGTGCGCACCGGCTTCGAGTACATGGCGATCTATCTCGGCCCCTCTCTGGTGCTGATCGGCTGGTGGTGGATCCTGCGCAAGCTGGTGCGCATCGGCCGCTCGCAGCGCATCACCTCGGTCGCCGACCTCGTCTCGTCGCGCTACGGCAAGTCGAACCTGCTGGCGGTGGGGGTGACCATCCTCGCGGTGATCGGCACCACGCCCTACATCGCGCTGCAGCTGCAGTCGGTGACGCTGAGCTTCGAGGTCTTCGCCGCGGGCGATCTCGCCACCGGCGAGGAGACCGGCCAGACCGCGCTCTGGGTCGCCGCCGGGCTCGCGCTCTTCACCGTGATCTTCGGCACCCGCAACCTCGACGCGAACGAGCGGCACAACGGCGTCGTCATGGCCATCGCGGTCGAGGCGGTGGTGAAGCTCTTCGCGCTGCTCGCGGTCGGCGTCTTCGTGGTCTGGGGCCTTGGCGGCGGGCTGACGGAGACGCTGGCGCGGATCGACGCCTCGGAACTCGGGCGCTGGCGCATCGACGGCGGCCGCTGGGCCGGGGTGGTGCTGCTCTCGGCCGCGGCCTTCCTCTGCCTGCCGCGCATCTTCCAGGTGCTGGTGGTGGAGAACGACAACGAGACCCACCTGCGCACCGCGAGCTGGGCCTTCCCGCTCTACCTCGGGTTGATGAGCCTCTTCGTCGTGCCGATCGCGGTGATCGGCCTCGACCTGCTGCCCGAGGGCTCGAACCCCGATCTCTTCGTGCTGACCCTGCCGCTGTCGCAGGGAAAGGTGGGGCTGGCGGCGCTGTCCTTCCTCGGCGGGTTCAGCTCGGCCACCTCGATGGTCATCGTCGCGGCCATCGCGCTCTCGACCATGGTGTCGAACCACGTGGTCATGCCGCTCTGGCTGCGCTTCACCGAGACCGGCGCGACGATCTCGGGCGACGTGCGCAGCGTCGTGCTGCTGGCGCGGCGGCTGTCGATCGTCGGCGTGGTGATGCTGGGCTATCTCTACTACCGGCTGTCGGGCGGCGGCGAGGCGCTGGCGACCATCGGCTTCGTCTCCTTCGCGGGCGTGGCGCAGGTGCTGCCGGTGATGCTGGGCGGGATCTTCTGGCGCGGCGCCTCGAAGACCGGCGCCTTCACCGGGCTGCTGCTCGGCTTCTGCTGCTGGGGCTACACGCTGTTCCTGCCCTCCTTCGGCGCCGGGGTGCTGCTGCCCGAGGCCTGGCTCGCGCACGGGCCCTTCGGGCTCGACTTCCTGCGCCCGCAGGCGCTCTTCGGCCTGACCGACATGGACCCGCTGCTGCACGCCTTCTTCTGGTCGATGAGCCTCAACACCGGCGGCTTCATCCTCGGCTCGCTGCTCAGTTTCCCGCAACCGCTGGAGCGGCTGCAGGGCGCGCAGTTCGTCAACGTCTTCGAGCATTCGACGGGGCCGCGCAGCTGGACCGGAAACGTCGCGCAGAGCGAGGACCTGATGATCATGGCGCAGCGCATCCTCGGCGCGCGCGACGCGCAGGACCTGTTCGAGCGCGAGGCCGAGCGGCAGGGCGGGCGCGGCCCGCTGCCGGACGTGACGCCGCGCTTCCTCGAGACGCTCGAGCGCGAACTCGCGGGCTCGGTCGGCGCGGCCACCGCGCACGCCATGGTCGGGCAGATCGTCGGCGGCATGTCGGTCTCGGTCGAGGATCTCATGGCCGTGGCCGACGAGACCGCGCAGATGATGGAATACTCGGCCCGGCTCGAGGCGCAATCGCAGGAACTCGCCCGCACCGCCGCGCAGCTGCGCGAGGCCAATGCCAAGCTGACGCGCCTGTCGGTGCAGAAGGACGCCTTCCTCAGCCAGATCAGCCACGAGCTGCGCACCCCGATGACCTCGATCCGCGCATTTTCCGAGATCCTGCGCGACACGACGGGGCTGCGCGCCGCGGAAAAGACCAAGTACGCCTCGATCATCCACGACGAGGCGATCCGCCTGACGCGGCTGCTCGACGACCTTCTGGATCTCTCGGTGCTGGAGAACGGGCAGGTGAACCTCAACCTGCGGCAGGGGCGCCTGTCCGACGTGCTCGACCGCGCGGTGGCGGCGGCGGCGGCGGACGAGGCCGGGCGGAGGCTCGAGATCCGCCGCGATCACGCCTCCGAGCAGATCGTGCTGCACACCGACCTCGACCGGCTCAGCCAGGTTTTCATCAACCTCATCGCCAATGCCCGCAAGTATTGCGACGCGCCGCGCCCGCGGCTCGAGATCAGCGTGCGGGCGGGCACGCGGCTGGCCATCGACTTCACCGACAATGGCAGCGGCGTCGCGGCCGAGGCGCAGGACGTGATTTTCGAGAAGTTCAGCCGGGTCAGCGACCAGAAGGCCGGCGGCGCGGGGCTGGGGCTGGCGATCTGCCGGCAGATCGTCACCCGGCTCGGCGGCGACATCACCTACGTGCCGGGGCGCGGCGGCGCCTCGTTCCGGGTAAGCCTGCCCGCCGATCTGGCGGTGGCCGCCGAATAGCGCGCAAAGGCGCGCTTTCTGCGCGCGCTAAAGCCGTTGGTAACCAAATCCCGGCAAGCATCTGACCCGGAACTCCAGGGAAGATCGGATCGACGGGAACGATGCCAGACGCCGCCGGACAGGCACCCAGACAGACGCGGGGACAGGCCGCCGCCCGGGCCTCCGGGCAGGACGTGCTCAGCCGCAAGGCGGACGCCGCACGCCGCGCCTTCGAGGCGCGCGCCATGTCGCCGGCCAAGGCGCTGCGCCGCGCGCTGGCGCGCAGCGCCGACGTGCTGTGGGATCTCGCGCTCGTCGCCCATTCGGTCGAGGAGGAGCATCTCGACCAGGACGGGGTGGTCGCGCAGCTGCCGCCCGACGCGCTGCTGATCCTGCTCGACGGGCCGGACGGGGTGGTCGGCTTCGTGACGCTCGAGCGCGAGCTGGTCGCCGGGTTGATCGAGGTGCAGACCATGCTGCAGGTCACCCAGATGCCCGCCGATCCGCGCCCGCTCACCGCCACCGACGCGGCGATGACCGCGCCGCTGCTCGACGCCACGCTCGAGCGATTTCCCCGCTTTCTCGAGGATCACCCGCTGCGCCCGCAGGTCGAGGGGTTCCGCTTCGGCGCCATGCTCGAGGATGCGCGCGCCGCCGCGCTGCTGCTGGACGCGCCCGGCTACCGCGTGTTCCGCGCCGCGCTCGACCTCGCGCTGGGGCGCCGCCGGGGCGAGCTGCGCCTGTTCCTGCCCGAACGCCCCGGCGCGCGGCGGGCGGACGGGGCGGACGGGGCGGGCAAGGCGGGCGCGCACGCGCAGAAGATGGCGCTGCTGCCCGCCGAGATGCGCGCCGTGCTCGGCGCGCTGCGGCTGCCGCTCTCGAAGGTGCAGGCGCTGCGCCCGGGGGACCTGCTGCCGCTCACGCCCGAGATGCTCGACCGGGTGACGCTGCACGCGGGGCCGGGCACGCCCGTGGCCGGCGGGCGGCTCGGGCAGGTCAACGGGATGCGCGCAGTGCGCCTCGCCTGGCCGCGGGGCGCTGGGGCCGGCGAGGCGCCGCCGCCCGCGCCGCGCGCCTTCGCCGCGGATCCGGCCCCGTCGCAGGCCGCCGCCGCGGCGCCGCCGGAGTTCGGCCTTGCCGAGATGGCGTCGGGCCTTCCCGACCTGCCGGACACCGGCATGGGCGATTTCGGCTTCGGCGGCGATTTCGACACCGGCGAGGGGGAGGAGGGCGGCGTCCCGGTCCAGTCCGCTGCCATGGACTTCGATTTCGACTTCAGCGCCGCCCCGTTCGAGGACGAGGAATGATGGCAAGCCACGGTCAACAAACGCGAAATCCCAGGCGGCGCGGGGGCGGGGGCCAGGGTCTTGCCGCCCCGCCGGGCTTCCCTAGGGCGCTCTCTTGCCATTTCCCGCGCTTTGCCGTGTTACTCTGGCGAAAATCACGCTGCCACATCAGCCGCCGGAGCCAGCCTCATGTCCTCGCAACCCGACCGCCGCACCCGCGTCACCACCAGCCATTGGGGCGCCTTCGAGGTGACCACCGAAGACGGGCGCATCACCGGCACCGCGCCCTTTGCCGACGACCCGGACCCCTCGGCGATCCCCGGCATCCTGCCGCAGGCGGTCTACCACCGCAGCCGCGTCGCGCGCCCCTCGATCCGCCGCGGCTGGCTCGAGCGCCGCGACCGCTCCGGCCGTGGCAGCGACGAGTTCGTCGAGCTGCCCTGGGACGAGGCGCTGGACATCGCCGCTCAGGAAATCGACCGCATTCGCAGCGAGCATGGCAACAAGGCGATCTTCGGCGGCTCCTACGGCTGGTCCTCGGCCGGGCGCTTCCACCACGCGCAGAGCCAGGTGCACCGGTTCCTCAACAGCATCGGCGGCTACGTCGCCTCCTTCGGCAGCTATTCCACCGGTTGCGCGCAGGCGATCATGCCGCACGTCTTCGGCGTCTCGTTCCTGCGCTATCTCTACAACGAGCAGGACAGCTGGCAGACCATCGCCGAGAACACCGAGACGCTGGTGATGTTCGGCGGCATCAACAAGAAGAACGCGCAGGTCAGCATGGGCGGGATCACCCGCCACGACACGGCAAGCTGGTTAGACCGCTTCCACCAGAAGGGTATGCGCTGCCTCAACATCGGCCCGCAGCGCCGCGACGCGCCCGAGGGCTGCGAGTGGCTGCCGGTCCGCCCGGGCTCGGACACCGCGCTGATGCTGGCGCTGGCCTTCGTGCTCGAGCAGGAGGGGCTGACGGACAAGGGTTTCCTCGCGCGCTACACGGTCGGCTTCGAGCGTTTCCGCCCCTACCTGATGGGGGAAAGCGACGGGATGCCCAAGACCCCGGAATGGGCGAGCCCGATCTGCGGCGTCGATCCCGACACGATCCGCGCGCTGGCCCGGCGCATGGCCAGCACCCGCACGCTGATCACCGTCGCCTGGTCGCTGCAGCGCGCCGAGCATGGCGAGCAGCCCTACTGGATGTCGGCGGTGCTGGCGGCGATGCTGGGGCAGATCGGCCTGCCGGGTGGCGGTGTCGGCTATGGCTACGGCGCCATCGGCGGCATCGGCAAGTCGATGAAATCGCTGCGCGGCGTGACGCTCGACCAGCTGCAGAACCCGGTCGGCACCTTCATTCCCGTCGCGCGCATCGCCGACATGCTGGCCAATCCCGGCGTGCCCTACGACTTCAACGGCCGCCGCGAGCCTTACCCGGACATCCGCCTCGTCTACTGGGCGGGCGGCAACCCGTTCCACCACCACCAGGATCTCAACCGGCTCTCCGAGGCGTGGAAATGCCCCGAGACGGTGATCGTCAACGAGCCGTGGTGGACCGCCACCGCCAAGCGCGCCGACATCGTCTTCCCGGCCACCACCAGCTACGAGCGCGAGGACATCGGCCGCACCGACCTCGACGAGTATCTCTTCAACATGCCCGCGCTGATCGGGCCGGTGGGCGAGGCGCGGGATGACTACGACATCTTCGCCGGGCTTGCCGAGCGCATCGGCGAGGGCGCGCGCTTCACCGAGGGGCGCAGCAGCGAGGACTGGCTGCGGCATCTCTACGAGGGCTACCGCGCCAGCGGCGAGGAGGCGGGCATCGACGTGCCGGGCTTCGACGCGCTGCGCGAGCAGAACTGGGTCAAGCTGCCCATCGTGCAGGAGCCGCCGCTGCCCTCCTTCCTCGCCCGCTTCCGCGCCGACCCCGAGGGCAAGGCGCTGAACACCCCCTCTGGCCGGATCGAGATCTTCTCGGAAACCATCGACGGCTTCGGCTATGCCGACTGCCCCGGCCACCCGGCCTGGCTCGCGCCGACCGAATGGCTCGGCACCGCCACGCCGCAGACGCCGCTGCACCTCGTCTCGCCGCAGCCGGGCGACAAGCTGCACAGCCAGCTCGAGAGCGCGCTGGCGGATCAGCCCGACGCGCGGCCCGAGCGGCTGCTCATCCACCCCGAGGACGCCCGTCCGCGCGGCATCGTCTCGGGTGATCTCGTGCTGGTGCGCAACGCGCGTGGCGCGGCCCGGGCGCGGGCCGTGGTGACCGAGGACATCCGCATCGGCGTTGTCGCGCTGCCCACCGGCGCCTGGTATGGCGACGCGTCCGAGAACATCGACCCGCACGGCAACCCCAACGTGCTGACCCGCGACAAGGGCACCTCGTCGCTGGGGCAGGGCTGCTCGGCGCACACCGCGCTGGTCGAGGTCGGCCCGCTGGGCTGACCGGGGCGGGCCGTTGGCCTGACCGGGTCGGCCGGTTCGGCTGACCGGCTTCGCCGATTTGAGAAACCGGCGCTTCGGGTTACCTTCCTGTCCATCGTCCCCCGCGCGGGGGCGCCAGACAGGGAGGACCCCATGCGCGCCATCATCCTGAGCAACCTTCTGGCCCTTGCCCTCGCCGCGCCCCTCACGGCGCAGCAGGCCACCGACGCGGTGGCGCCCGAGGCCGCGACCGAGACCGCCGAGATCGTCGGGCTCTCCGCCGCGGCGCGGGCCGCGACCGAGACCAAGGCGCAGGGAAAGCCGACCGAGGCGAAGGACTGGATGGTCGCCGCCGCCAACCCGCTGGCGGTCGAGGCGGGCGCGCGGGTGCTGCGCGAGGGCGGCAGCGCCGCCGATGCCATGATCGCCGTGCAGGCGGTGCTGGGGCTGGTCGAGCCGCAGAGCTCGGGGCTTGGTGGCGGCGCCTTCCTCGTCTGGTACGACGCGAAGACCAAGGCGCTCACCACGCTCGACGCGCGCGAGACCGCGCCGCTCGAGGCGAAGCCCACCTATTTCCTCGACGCCAACGGCGAGCCGCTGGGCTTTCTCGACGCGGTGATCGGCGGGCTCTCGGTCGGCACGCCGGGCACGCCGCGGCTGCTCGAGGAGGCGCACCGGCGCTGGGGCAGGACCAGCTGGCCGGGGCTCTTCGATGAGGCGATCAGCCTTGCCGAGAAGGGCTTTGCCGTCTCGCCCCGGCTTGCCGGGCTGATCGCCGAGGAAGGGGACGCGCTGCGCCGCTTCCCCGAGACCGACGCCTATTTCTTCCCCGGCGGCACCGCGCTGCAGGCCGGGGACGTGGTGCTGAACCAGCCCTATGCCGACACGCTCCGGGCCATCGCCGCGGAGGGCAGCGCCGCCTTCTACGGCGGCGAGATCGCCGCGGAAATCGTGCGGACCGTGCGCGGGGCCGAGGGCAACCCTGGGCTGCTGAGCACCGCCGACCTCGCGCTCTACGACGTGATCGAGCGCGCTCCGGTCTGCGTCGAGTACCGCGCCCATGACGTCTGCGGCATGGGCCCGCCCTCGTCCGGGGCGCTCACCGTCGGGCAGATCCTCGGCGCGCTCGAGCCCTATGACCTCGCAACGCTCGGGCCGGACAGCGCCGAGGCGTGGCGGCTGATCGGCGACGCCTCGCGCCTCGCCTTCGCCGACCGCGGCCGCTACATGGCCGACAGCGATTTCGTCCCCATGCCGACCGAGGGGCTGGTCGATCCCGCCTACCTCAAGGGCCGCGCCGAGCTGCTCGGCGGCACCACGGCGCTGACCGAGGTGGCGCCCGGCGATCCCGCTTGGGACCACGCGGAGCTTCGCGCCGACGACCGGTCGATCGAGTTCCCCTCGACCTCGCACATCTCCATCGTCGACGGCGAGGGCAACGCCCTGTCGATGACCACCACGATCGAGAACGGCTTCGGCTCGCGGCTCTTCGTGCGGGGTTTCCTGCTCAACAACGAGCTGACCGACTTCAGCTTCGAGACCCACGAGAACGGCGTGCCCATCGCCAACCGGCTCGAGCCGGGCAAGCGGCCGCGCTCGTCCATGGCGCCGACCATCGTGATGAAGGACGGCGCGCCGGTGATGGTGGTCGGCTCTCCGGGGGGCAGCCGGATCATCGGCTACGTGGCGCAGGCGGTCATCGCCCATCTCGACTGGGGCATGGACGTGCAACAGGCGGTCGCCATGCCGCATGTGCTCAACCGCTTCGGCACGATGGATCTCGAGGCGGGCACGGATGCCGAGGCGTTGGCCGGACCGCTCGGCGAGATGGGCTTCGAGACCAAGGCGCAGGATCTCAACTCGGGGCTGCATGCCATCGGGGTGGGCGAGACCCTTACCGGCGGCGCCGATCCGCGGCGCGAGGGCATCGCGCTCGGCGAATAGAAGCCGCTCTCCGGCTTGATCCTGCTCAAGGACGGCCCGCGTTCCGCCGGGTAATGAAACTTGCGTGAACCGGGGAACTTCGCGCAGACTTCCCGGGTTGGTCGCAAAAGCCAATCGCAGACGGAGGACGTCACCATGGCCCAGACTGCAACCAAATCGAACGGCACCCCGAAGGTCGCCGAGCCGCTGCCGACCGACAGCGAGGCACTGAGCGATCAGATCAAGACGCTGCGCGCCGACATGGCCTCGCTGGCCGAGCTGGTGGGCGAGATCGGCAAGCGCCGCGGCGCCGAGTACAAGGCCGCCGGCGAAGCCAAGGCGCAGGAGATGCGCGACCGCGGCGAGGAGGCCCTGCGCGAGGCCGGTGTCCGCGTGGCCGAGCTCGAGAACAGCGCGCGCGGCCAGATCCAGGCCAACCCGTTCCAGGCCATCGGCCTTGCCGCGGCCGTCGGTTTCCTCATCGGTTACATCGGCAGCCGGAGGTAAGTACGCTTGTTCGCCCTGTTCGAGGCAAGACTGAGGGCCGGCCTGACGCGGGTCGGCCGCAACATCGCCGGGGCGGTCTGCATGGCCGTCGCGGCGATTTTCTTTACTGTCGCGGGCTGGCTCGCGCTGGTCGAGGCGCAGGGCGCGATCGTCGCGGCGCTGGTGGTCGGCGGCGTCTACCTCGTGCTGGCGCTGCTGCTCTTCTACCTGCCCGTGCGACCGCGGCTCAGCGCGACTCCGGTGGGCACCGGCGCGCCGGTCACCTCGCTCGTCGAGGCCTTCCTGGCGGGTCGCGCGGCGGGGCAGGCGATGCGCAAGGACTGACACGCCCGCCGCCGCAGGCCCCTGAGATCAGCCGGATTCTTGCGCCAGAGCCTTAAAAATCTATTGCTTTCGAAGCGCCCGCGCCACAGTCTGGTGTGGGTGTGTTCTTTTGTAGGCACCCGGACATTGCCCCCGCGGGGCAAGTGTGGCAGAAGATTTTGTAAGGATATCTGAACGGAAGAGTTTAGCGGATGACCGATTTCGTCACCCTCCGCCGTATGATGGTTGATACGCAGGTTCGTCCCTCGGACGTCACCAAGTTCCCTGTCATCGAAGCCATGCTCCGGGTTCCGCGCGAAGTCTTCGTGCCGGACGAACTGGCCGACGCGGCCTACGTGGGGCACAACATCGACCTTGGCGAAGGACGTGTCGTGCTCGACGCGCGCACCTTCGCGAAGATGCTCGACGCGCTGAACGTCGACGGGGACGACCTCGTCCTCGATATCGGCGCCGGGCTCGGCTACAGTTCCGCGGTCATCGCGCGCATCGCTGAGGCGGTGGTCGCGGTCGAGGACGACGCGGACCGCGCCGCCGAGGCGCAGCCGCTGCTGATGGAGCATGCGGACAACGTGATCCTGCACACCGGCCCGCTTGTCGAAGGCGCGCCGCAGCACGGCCCCTACGACGCGATCGTCGTCGAGGGCGGGATCGAGACGCTGCCCGCCTCCATCGAGGCACAGCTCAAGGACGGCGGGCGGATTGCCTGCATTTTCATGGACGGGGCGCTGGGAACGGTAAAGGTCGGCTGGAAGATCGACGGCACCATCACCTGGCGGTTTTCTTTCAACGCCACCGCGCCGGTGCTTGCCGGGTTCGAAAAAGAGGTGGCCTTCGCGCTCTGACCCCAAGGGCAGGCGCGCAGCAAACAGGATCGAGAGGGCAGGATGATGGCGCGTAAATCGCTGAAGACTTTGATGACGGGCGTCTGTCTCGCGGCCGGGCTCGCGATGCCCGCCGCGGCGGAGTCGCTGGCGGATGCACTCGCCGGGGCCTACAACACCAGCGGCCTGCTCGAGCAGAACCGCGCGGTGCTGCGCGCCGCCGACGAAGAGGTCGCGCAGGCCATCGCCGCGCTGCGGCCGGTCATCGCCTGGACCGGTGACATCTCGCGCAGCTACGGCACCACGCGCAGCCTCGCAACCGGCTTCGAATGGACCGGCTCGGCCACCGACACCGCCTCGATCGGCCTTTCCGCCACGCTGACCCTGTTCGACGGCGGCGCCAACCGCTTGTCGGTCGACGCGGCCAAGGAAACCGTCCTTGCCACCCGCTCCGGCCTCGTGTCGGTCGAGCAGGACGTGCTGCTGCGCGCCGTCAACGCCTTCATGGAAGTGCGCCGCGCCATCGAGACCCTGGCCCTGCGCCAGAACAACGTGCGCGTGATCGGCGAGGAACTCCGCGCCGCCGAGGACCGCTTCGAGGTGGGGGAAGTCACCCGCACCGACGTCGCCTCCGCCGAGGCCCGCCTTGCCGCCGCCCGCTCGCTGCTGGCCGCCGCCGAGGGCGCGCTGGCGCAGGCGCGCGAGGAATACCGCGCCTCCGTCGGCCGTCTTCCGGGCGATCTCGTGTCGCCGGGCAGCCTGCCGCGCATCCCGGCCACCGCCGAGGACGCCAAGCGCATCGCGCTGCGCGCGCATCCCGACATCATCCAGGTGCAGCACCAGGTGGCCGCCTCGGAGATCGCCATCGCGGTCACCCAGGCCTCGATGAGCCCGACCGTCGCGCTGCAGGGCACCTACGGCTACGACGAGAGCTTCGACAGCGAGGCCGGCACCCGCGGCGGCACCATCGGCCTCAACTTCGGCGGCCCGATCTACCAGGGCGGCAACCTCAGCTCGCTGAAGCGCCAGTCGATCGCCACCCGCGACCAGAACCGCGCGGCGCTGCTGCAGCTGACCAAGTCGATCCCGCAATCCGTTGCCAACGCCTATGCCAACCTGCGCGTCGCGCAGGCGGCCCGCGCCGCCTCGGACGAGCAGGTCCGCGCCGCAACCGTCGCCTTCCGCGGCACCCGCGAGGAAGCGACGCTCGGCGCGCGCACCACGCTCGACGTGCTCGATGCCGAGCAGGAACTGCTCGACGCGCGCAACACCCAGATCTCGGCAGAGGTCGACGAGACCATCGCGGCCTATTCGGTGCTCTACACCATGGGCCAGCTCACCGCCGAGGATCTCGCGCTGAACGTGCCGCGCTACGACCCGGCCGAGTATTACAACCTGGTCAAGTCGGCCCCGGTCCAGTCCCGCCAGGGCGAGGATCTGAACCGCATCCTGAAGGCGATGGGGAAGCAGTAAGCTTCTCCTCGTCCTTGTTGTCTGGCACCCCCCGAGCCGCTACACTCGGGGGACAGGCAAGAGTGGTACATAAATGTCCGATCCCGTGACCAATGCGGAAATCGAGGATGTTCTTTCCTCTATCCGGAGGTTGGTGTCCGAAGATTCCCGTTCCGAATCCCAGCCAGATGCGCCGATGACGCCGCGGCCCGCCGCGTCGGGCCGCCTGGTGCTGACCCCGGCGCTGCGCGTGCAGGAGCCCCGCCCGGACGAGCGGCAGGGCGAAGAGGCCGCCGAGCGCGAGCGTGAACGCCATGCCGCCCCGGTCGCCGCACGGCTGTTCCCGGCCGAGGAAGAGGTCGCCGAGGCCGCTCGCCGCAACCCGCTGACCCTGCTGCGCCCCGAAGGGGAGCCCGCCGCCGCGTCTGAGGACTCGGTCGCCGAGGAGGAGATCGAGGAGGCCCCCTTCGTCGAGGTGGAAGAGAGCGCCGAGGGCCCGCTGGCCGAGGCCTCGATCGCCGATTTCTTCGCGCTGAAGCTGCGCGATTCGACCCCGCCCGCTCCGGCGGTCGAGCCCGCCCCGGAGCCCGAGGCGAAGGAAGGCAGCCTTGCCCGCAAGATTGCCGAGCTCGAGGAGATGATCGCCCGCAGCACCACCGAGTTCGAGCCCGAGCAGGGCGAGGAAGCCCCCGCGGCGATCTTCCGGCACCAGCCGGCGGCGCAGGAGCCCGCCGCGCCGCAGCCGGTTGCCGTGGCCGAGGAGGATGCCGAGCTGGCAAGCCGCCCGATGCCCGAGCCCGAGCTGGTCGACGAGCCGTTCCCCGTGGCGCAGGAGCCCGAGGATCTCGACGAGACGCTCTTGGACGAAGAGCCCGAGGATGACAATTTCGCCCGTGGCCATGCCGGGGACGAGGCCGCCGAGGCGATCGAGCCCGAGCCGGCCCCCGCGCCGCGCCGCCCGGTGAAGATCCTGCGCAACCCGGTCTGGCAGCGCAGCCAGAGCAGCCTGCGCAGCGAGCCCGCCTCGCCCGTGGAGGATGCCCCCGCGCCCGAGGCCCCGCTGGCCGGGATCGACGAGGACCGCCTGCGCCAGCTCGTCGCCGAGGTGGTGCGCGAGGAACTTCAGGGCGTGCTCGGCGACCGCGTCGGGCGGAACGTGCGCAAGATGGTGCGCCGCGAACTGCAGCGTATCCTCGCAAGCGACGATCAGGACTGATTTTCCGGACAGATGTTTCGGGCCAACGGCCCCGGCACCCTCGTGTCCGGGGCCGGCGGCTTTTGGCTGATCCTCTGGGAAATAGGCGGGATCCGGCCTGTCCGGGTGCCGGAAACGCCGAAGGCGCGCCCTTGTGGGGGCGCGCCTTCGACTGGCTGGGGGTGGACCCCCGGAACCGGGATCAAGCGGCTTCGGCTTGTTCCGCGGCTGCAGCTGCGTGACGACGCTCGCTCTCTTCGCGCGACAGCGCGACCGAGGTGCGAACACCTTTCGAAACGAATTCCATCAGGCCGGACACAACCCGCTCGTTCGGGTCGATACCAGCGCAGCTCAGTACTTCACGGCCGTCGCGCGAGCGTGCCCAGCGGGCGATCTGCTCCGGACCATTGCCGTATTTCTTGTCGTCGGCGATTGCATCGTCGAGCGCAGCCAGAACCACAGCGGCAAAAAGTTTCCGCGCGCGGTTGCCTTGTTCGGCATGGTAGGCTGTGCTGTCCACGAAATCCTTCATCTTTTGACCTTTATGATTATTGCTCTTGTCTTTTCTGGCGTGTGCGGCGTTATGGACCATTCCGATTGATTCTGATACGGCAGAAACGCATAACGTCGTTGCGTCTGGTGCATACCTCGGCTTGTGCGGAACGCGAGATATCGTTGTCTTGCACGGGGCGAACCGGCCATATATAGGAGGCCGGAAAACCCCTTCAACCTTACTGCGAAGTTTTCTGACCATGCCCAAGATCAACGGTAACGAGATCCGCCCCGGCAACGTGCTGGAGCATGACGGCGGCCTCTGGGCCGCGGTAAAGGTCGACCACGTCAAGCCCGGCAAGGGCGGCGCCTTTGCCCAGGTCGAGATGAAGAACCTGCGCAACGGCTCCAAGCTGAACGAGCGTTTCCGTTCGGCGGACAAGGTCGAGCGCGTCCGTCTCGAGCAGAAGGACATGCAGTTCCTCTACGAGGACGCCGGCCAGCTGATCTTCATGGACGCCGAGACCTACGAGCAGGTGCAGCTCCCCGCCGACATCCTCGGCGAGCGTCGCCCCTTCCTGCAGGACGGCATGACCATCCTCGTCGAATTCCACGAGGAAGAGGCGCTGAACGCGACCCTGCCGCAGAAGGTCACCTGCAAGATCGTCGAGACCGAGCCGGTCGTCAAAGGCCAGACCGCTGCCAACAGCTTCAAGCCCGCCGTGCTCGACAACGGCGTGCGCGTCCTCGTGCCGCCCTTCGTCGGCCAGGACGAGATGATCATCGTGAACACCGAGACCATGGAGTATTCGGAACGCGCATAACCCGCGCGCCGACGACTTCAGTCCCCGTGCGATCCGGGGGCGCAGAGTAACGGAACCAGAGGGCCTCCGGCGCAAAGCCAGGAGGCCCTTTCCATGTTTACCCCTTGCGATTCAACGGACATTCCCGCGCTTGCCGGGATGTTGCGCGGGCTCGGCCCAACCGGCGAGGCCGGTTTGCGCGATGATCTTGCCGCCGCGATGGACGCGGGCGCGCAGCTGCGCGCCTACCGGGTGGGGGGCGTGCCGCGCGGCTACCTCGTGTGGCGCTGGCAGGGCGGCGAGGGGCCGCGCCGGGCGGTGCTCGAGCACATCTGGGTAGAGCCCTCGTGGCGGCGGCGCGGCGTGGCGCGGCGGCTCATCGCCGGGTTCGAGGCCGAGATCGCCGGGCAGGGCGCGCAGGGCTGGATCACCCGCGTGGAGGCCGCCAACGCACCCTCGCGCGCGCTGATGCTGGGCGCCGGGGCCATCGGGGCGGTCGAGGTGCTGGAAAAGCGCCTTCAGGCGCCCGCCTGATCGAGCAGCCCGCTGACCATGCCCGCATATCCGCCGCCGAAGAGCCGCAGGTGCACCAGCGCCGGGAAAAGCTGGTAGACCGGGCGGCGGGCCTCGCGG
Source organism: Salipiger sp. H15 (assembly GCF_040409955.1). Classification (NCBI taxonomy): domain Bacteria; kingdom Pseudomonadati; phylum Pseudomonadota; class Alphaproteobacteria; order Rhodobacterales; family Roseobacteraceae; genus Salipiger; species Salipiger bruguierae. The sequence goes on along the minus strand of NZ_CP123384.1, from coordinate 338,497 downwards.
CCGGGCTCCGTCGGCCCGTAGCCCTGCCAGAAGGCGGCGGGCGGGGTGCCGAAGAGCTCGAGCATGGCAAGGTCCACCTCGGCATGACCGTGGTAGCAGGCCGGGTCGATGAGCGCGGCCGCGCCCTGCATGAAGAGCGCGTTGCCGGTCCAGAGATCGCCATGCAGCAGCGCGGCGGGCGGGACGGCGGGCAGGAGATCGGGCAGGCGCGCGGCAAGCTCCGCGACGCGCCGCGCAAGCCGCGCGGGCAGATGCGGCAGGAAGGGCCGCAGCCGCGCCTCGGCCCAGAAGCCCGGCCAGTCCGGGCGGGGCGCATTGTCGAGGGGCAGGGGGCCGAAGCCGTATCCCTCGGCCCAGCCATAACCCGGCCCGGTGCAGCCATGCAGCCGGCGCACCTCCTGCCCCAGCGCCTGCCACCCGGCAGGGCTCGGCGCGGTCTCGGGCAGGGCCTCCAGCGCCAGCCAGCCCTCAGCCTGCGCCAGCACCTCGGGCGCACGCGCCCCGGTGGCGGCGATGGCGCGCAGCATCCGCGCCTCGGCAGCAACGCGCGGGCCGCGCTTCAGCACGGCCTCGCGGCCATCCGCCAGCGTGGCGAGAAAGACCTCCGAGAGATCACCCCCGTGCAGCGCCCGGCTGCCGGTGATGCGCGCGCCGAGCGCCTGCTCGAGCGCGCCTCTGCTCAAGGGACCCGGCGCAGCGTGGCGCTGCCGGCGGTCATCTCGCCCTCGGCCCGGTCGAAGCGCAGGTAGGCGATGCCGCGCCCGCCCGCCTGCGTGTAGAGCGTGCCCGCGGGCTTTTCGCCAGTCACCACCTCGGTGCCGACCGGGGCCTCGCCGGCGACCTCGACGGTCACCAGCCCCTTGCGCAGCTCGGTCTTGTGCTTCATCCGCGCGGTCACCTCCTGCCCGACGTAGCAGCCCTTGCGGAAATCGACGCCGTGCAGCCGCTCGAACCCGGCCTCGAGGATGAAGGTGTCGGGAGTGAGCTCGACGCCGCTTTCGGGCACGCAGGCGGCGACCCGCAGCGCGTCCCAGTCCGCGGTGTCGCCGGGCTGGCCGTCATAGCCGCGCCAGCCGAGCGAGGCGTCGCGCGGATCGGCAAAGGCGCCCTCGGGGGCGGGGCCGGTGCCGCGGGTGACGGTGATGCCGGTGGGCTCGAGCGCGACCTTGGCGCGCAGCTTGTAGAGCGTCAGCGCGCGCGTCAGGTCGGCCGCCAGCGGCTCGGCCACGTCGATCAGGATCGAGCCATCTGCTTGCGGCACAAGGAAGAAATCCGCCCGGTACTTGCCCTGCGGGGTCAGCAGCGCGGCATAGACCAGCCCGTCCCTCAGCTTGCCGAGGTCGTTGGTGACGAGGTTCTGCAGGAAGTCGCTGGCCTCGGGGCCGCTGACGCGCAGCACGCTGCGCGGGGTGGCTGTGGTGGCGGTCATGGGTGTTCCGTCCTTTGTCCTTTGCCGCGACTATAGGCGCAGCCCGGAGCGGGTGACAGGGGGCGGGGCTCAGACGGTCTGTTCATCCTCGAACTGCATCGCGTGCAGCCGCGCATAGGCGCCGTCGCGGGCGATCAGCTCGTCATGCGTGCCTTCCTCGACCACGTGGCCCGCGTCCATCACGACGATCTTGTCGGCGTTGCGGATGGTCGAGAGCCGGTGCGCGATGACCAGCGTCGTGCGCCCGGCCGAGAGCTTGTCGAGCGCCGCCTGCACCACCTGCTCGGAGGCGGCGTCGAGCGCCGAGGTCGCCTCGTCGAGCAGCAGGATGGGCGTGTCGCGCAGCAGGGCGCGGGCGATCGCCACGCGCTGGCGCTGCCCGCCCGAGAGGTTGCTGCCGCGGGTGCCGGCAAGGCTGTCGAGCCCGTCAGGCAGGCGCGGCACGAAATCGGCGACATGCGCCGCCTCGAGCACCTCGTCGAGCCGCTCGTCCGCCACGTCTTCGCGGCCGAGCAGGATGTTCTCGCGCAGGCTGTCCTCGAAGAGCAGCGCGTCCTGGCTGACCACCGAGAAGAGCCCGCGCAGGTCGGCGAGCTTCATCGCGTCGGTGCGCACGCCGCCGATGGTGACGTCCCCCGCGTCGGGATCGACGAGCCGGGTCAGCACGTTGAACACGGTCGACTTGCCCGCGCCCGAGGCGCCGACCAGCGCCGTGGTCTTGCCCGCCTCGGCGGTGAAGCTGGTGCCGCGCAGCACGGCGGAGCCGGAATAGTTCAGCTCGACGCCCTTGAGCACGATCTCGGGCACGCCCTTCGGGGCGGGCACCGGATGCGGCGGGTCGCGCAGCTCGGGCTCGAGCTCGAGCAGTTCCTTGATCCGCTCGATCGAGGCCGCGGCGATCTGCCAGGTGCCGCTCACCGCGCCGAGCCGGCGCAGCGGCTCGAAGGCGAGGCCGATGGCGGTGAAGAAGGCCATGAAGTCGCCGACCGTCTTCTGCCCCGAGATGATCTCGCCGCCGCCGTAGAGCAGCACGCCGAGCACGCCGATGCCCGACATCACGTCGATCAGGCCGGGCAGGGCCGACTGGCCGAGACTCGAGGCGACGGTGGTGCGGATCCGCTCCTTGGTCAGCGCCTTGTAGCGGCCCGCCTCGTATTTCTCGAGCCGGTTGAGCTTGATCGGCACGATGCCGTGGAAGATCTCGTTGAGCCGGGTCGAGAGCCCGGCCGAGATGTCGCGGGCGCGGCGGGCGTACTTGCGCACGTAGCGCTGCAGCATCATCGACGGCGCGACCATGATCGGCACGCCGATCAGCGCCACCAGCGTCCAGCGCCAGTCCATGCTGAGCGCCACGCCGAACAGCGAGAAGAGCGCGATGACGTCCCGGCCGGTGCCGGTGATCAGGATGCGCCAGACCTTGTTGATCGCGTCGACGTCGCCCTCGATCCGCTGCATGAGGTAGCCGGGGCCGTATTTCTGGTGAAAGCCGCTGTCGAGGGTCATCAGGTGCGCCAGCAGGTCCTGCCGGATGTCGGCGACGGTCAGCTGCGAGACCCGGGTCAGCAGCACCTTCTGGATCACGCTGGCCAGCGCGCGGATCATGAAGATGGTGAAGATCGCGATGCCGACCCAGTTGAGCGCCGCGCGGCTGCCGCCGACCAGCACGTCGTCGAACATCGGCTTCATCATGTAGCTGAGGAAGCCGAACATCGAGCCTTCGAGCATCATGAAGACGAAGGCGATGGCGATCTGCCAGCGATAGCGCCAGAGGTAGTAGCGCCCGAGCCAGTAGAGCAGGCTGCCCCGCTTTTTGGACCCGTCGCTCATGCCAGCTCTTCCGGCGGGCGCTTGGCGTCGAAGCCGGCCTGCGCCGTCTTGGAATCGTACTCGGTGCGCACCCAGTCCTCGAAGGCGATCGGCGCGCGGCGGTTGCGCGCCGCGTACATGTCGAGGATGTAGCCCTGGATCCCGGTCTTGGTGAACTCGAGGTGGGCGTATTTCAGCCCCATCTGCTTGCGCGCGATCTCGACCGGCACGCCCTCGAACACCATCAGGTAGACGGCGGAGGCAAAGCCGGCGCGGTCGGCACCCGACTTGCAGTGGAACATCATCGGCTTCTCGGCCTCGCGCATCGTGTCGATGAGATGCGTGATCCGCTCGGCCTTGGGTGCCATGCGCGCCCAGAGCTTGGCGTGCAGCAGCGTCAGGCCCAGCTTCTCGCAGCTCTCCTTCTCGAAGAGATAATGCGAGTACTTCTCCTCGCCGCGCAAGGTGATGACGGTCTTGATCCCCATCTCGGCATATTTCTCGAAACGCCGGTGCGTCGGCTGGTTCGAGCGCCAGACGCCGGGGGCGATCTGCCAGAAATTGTGCCAGAAGAGGCGCAGGAAGGCGTGGTCGAAGACGTTGTAGTGCAGCTTCGACAGCATCCGGGCGCCGGGCGTCGAGATGTCCTTGCCGAAGGACCTGCGGAAGCGTCGCTCCGCGGTCTCGATCTTGTCCCAGAACTTGGTCAGCATCCGTCACTTCCTGTGGCTGTCGCGCGGCGGTTTACGGGGATCGGCCCCTGCTGGCAAGCTTCGTGCCTTCCGCGCGTCAATGACCCGCCCTGCGCCGGGGGCATGGCGGGGGGTGCGCCTTCGGCAATTGACCTCGGCGCAACCGCGGTTAGGTTGGCCCTCGCCCCGTATTTTCAAGGGGTGCTTTCGGAGTTTTCGCATGTCTCTCGCCCATGGTCGCCCCTATCTGGCCATCCCCGGTCCTTCCGTCATGCCCGACGCGGTTCTGCGCGCCATGCACCGCGCCTCGCCCAATATCTACGAGGGCGCGATCGTCGAGATGGTGGCCGGGCTGATCCCCGACCTGCGCTACGTGGCGCAGAGCGCGGCGGCCAAGGTGGCGATCTACATCGCCAACGGGCATGGCGCCTGGGAGGCGGCGCTGGCGAATGTCGTGGGCGAGGGCGACAAGGTGCTGGTGCCGGCGACCGGGCGCTTTGCCCATGGCTGGGCCGAGATGGCGCGCGGGCTCGGGGCCGAGGTCGAGTTGATCGAGTTCGGCACGCGCTCGACCTACGACCCGGCGCTGGTCGCCGAGGCGCTGCGGGCCGACAAGGAACGCCGGATCAAGGCCGTGCTCGCCAGCCACGTCGACACCGCCACCTCGATCCGCAACGACCTGCCGAGCCTGCGCGCCGCGATGGACGCCACCGGCCACCCGGCGCTGCTGATGGCCGACTGCGTCGCCTCGCTGGGTGTCGAGGAATTCCGCATGGACGACTGGGGCGTCGACATCATGGTCACTGGCTCGCAGAAGGGCCTGATGGTGCCGCCGGGGCTGGGCTTCGTCTTCTTCAACGACAAGGCGGAGGCGCGCCGCGCCGAGATGACCCGCGTCTCGCGCTACTGGGACTGGATCCCGCGCGGCACGCCCGACTTCTTCTACGAGTATTTCGGCGGCACCGCGCCGACGCATCACCTCTACGGGCTGCGCGTCGCGCTCGACATGATCCGCGAGGAAGGCATCGAGCAGGTCTGGCACCGCCACGCGGTGCTGGCCCGCACGGTCTGGGCCGCGGCCGAGGCCTGGGGGCAGGGCGGGCCGCTGACGCTCAACGTCGCCGACCGCGGGCTGCGCAGCCACGCGGTGACCGCGCTGCGGCTCGGCAAGCCCTACGGCGCGCAGCTGCGCAAGTGGTGCGAGACAGAGGCGGGCGTGACGCTGGGCGTGGGGCTCGGCATGACCGAACCCGACGATCCCGCGGGCACCGGCTTCTTCCGGCTCGGCCACATGGGCCATGTCAACGCGCACATGATCCTCGGCCTGCTCGGGGTGATCGAGGCGGGCTTCACCTCGCTCGACATTCCGCACGGTCCGGGCGCGCTGGCCGCCGCCGCGGCCGAGATCGCCAAGGGCTGACAGGCACCCCGCAGTGCCGGTCCTTCGTGAAGGGACACATATGAAATCATCCGGCCGGGCAGTCACATGCCCGGCTGCGAGTCGCTGCCGTGGTCCTGCGCGGCGACTCAGGTCTGCGGCGGCGACTCGTGCGCGCCGTTGCGGCGGTGGTCGATGACCGAGATGACGTGGTTGACCGCCACGGCGGCGATCAGCACCGGGCCAAGCCCGTAGCCGATCCAAAGCAGCAGGAAGACGAAGAAAATCACCACGAAGAGCAGCACGAGGTTGGCGCTGAAGAAATCCGGCCGCGGGGGTTCGGAGGGATGTGCCATAATGCGATCCTCAGACAGACTGGGACAGAACGTTCCGGAACGGGTCATGCAATAGCACAAGGGTAGCGCACCCGGGCCCGGGGTCACGCATCAGGCTGATCAAAACAGGTTTCAAAACCCTTTCCTGCCGATGCATTGCCACGCATCGGCGGAAATTTTGTGCAAAGCCGGGACCGGCCCGCTCAGGCGACGGCGGCGCGCGCCTCCGCAAGCGCCGCGGGCAGCGCCTCTTCCAGCGCGTCGAGGTCGGCCTCGGTGCCCGCGCCGATGCGGATGCAGCGGTTCTGAGGCGCCACGAAGGGCATCCGCACGAAGACGCCGCGCGCGCTCAGGCCCGTCAGCACGGCCTTTGCCAGCGCGCCGTCGCCGCCGCAGTCCACCGCGACGAAGTTGGTCGCCGAGGGCAGGGCCGAGAGCCCGTTCGCCTGCGCGATGGCGGCGATGCGGGCGCGGGCCGAGGCGACCTTCTGAACCGTCTGCTCGAGCCAGTCGCGGTCCTGCAGCCCGGCCAGCGCCCCGGCCTGCGCCGCGCGGTTCATGCCGAAATGGTTGCGGATCTTGTCGAAGGCGCGGATCAGCGGCGCCGCGGCCAGCGCGTAGCCGACGCGGGCCCCGGCCATGCCATAGGCCTTCGAGAAGGTGCGGAAGCGGATCACCCGCGGATCGTCGATGTCGATCTCGGGGGCGGTGCCCTCGGGGGCAAATTCGACGTAGGCCTCGTCGAGGATCAGCACCGTGCCCTCGGGCACGTCGCCAAGCTGCGCGGCGATCTCGGCGCCCGGCTTCCACGAGCCCATCGGGTTGTCGGGGTTGGCGAAGTAGACGAGCTTTGCATCGACCTCGGCCGCCCGGGCCAGCAGCGCCGGAAGATCCTCGGCGTCGTCCGCGTAGGGCACCTTGTGCAGCACCCCGCCGAAGCCCGCCACGTGGTAGTTGAACGTGGGATAGGCGCCGTCGGAGGTCACCACCGCGTCGCCTTCGCCGACCACCAGCCGCACGAGATAGCCCAAGAGCCCGTCGATGCCCTCGCCGACCATCACGTTCTCGGGGGCGACGCCATGCGCCGCGGCGATGGCGTGGCGCAGCTCGAAGCTGGTCGAGTCGCCGTATTTCCAGATCTCCGAGGCCTCGCGCTGCATCGCCTCGATCGCGCGGGGCGAGGGGCCGAAGACGTTCTCGTTGGCGCCGATGCGCGCGCGGAACGGGGCGCCACGCTCGCGCTCCTGCGTTTCCGGCCCGACGAAGGGCACGGTTTCGGGAAGCGATGCGACGAGCGGGGTGTAGCGGGGTCCAGTCATGGCCGAGATATGCCGCAGCGGAAAAGCGCTGGCAATAGGCCGAAAGCAGCGGATGCGGCCGGGAATTCACGCAGATTCCCGGCGCCGTTCGCGCGGCGTTGACGCAGCGGCAACGGGCCGATCACGCGCCCCTGTCACAAGTCGGCATCCCGCGGCAGTCCCGCCGTGCGGTGACCAGACAAGGAGGACGTCATGGTCCAGTACATCGCCCTGCCGAAGAGCCTCGGCACCCGTCCGCGCCGCAAGCCGTTCTGGCTCTGGCTGAAGGACTTCCTGATCCGCGAGGACCGCAAGCACCGCGAGGCGCTGCGCTTCGACGCGCTCGACAACGCCGCACGGCGCGACATGGGTCTGCCGCCGAAGATCGAGCAGGCCCGCCTGCCGCGAGGCATGTGGTGAGCCTCGGGCAGGCCTGGGTGGTCGCGTGGCTGGCTTCGGGCCGGAGCGATCACCCCACCCCGCGGCGCCGGAAGGGGCCCGTGGACGAGGCCGCGGAGCAGACCGCGGGCGACAGTGAGGAAACAGCGGGCGGCGAGGGATTGACCCTGCCGGGGCTTGCGGTCAGGTTCGCGCGCGATACGCTGACCCGGAAAGAGTGCCCATGGCCCAGACCCCGCCGCCCTTTGCCCCGTTCGAATGGATGATCGCCTGGCGCTACCTGCGTGCCCGGCGCGCCGAAGGCGGGGTGAGCGTGATGACTTGGATCAGCCTGATCGGCATCACCCTCGCGGTCTTCGCGCTGATTGCCACGCTGTCGGTGCGCTCGGGCTTCCGGGCCGAGTTCGTCGACACCATCCTCGGCTCCAACGCCCATGTCACCGTCTACGCCTCGGCGCGGGCGGACGACGCCGGGCGGATGGTGCGCACCTTCGATGACTACACCGCCCGTGCCGAGGCTGTCGCCAGGGTGCCGGGCGTCGAGCGCGCCGCGCCGCTGGTCAAGGGACAGGTCATGGCCAATGCCAACGGCCGCAACGCCGGGGTCGAGATCTTCGGCATCTCCGCCGGGGATCTGCAGGGCATCCGCCGCGTCGTCGATCCCGAGACCGGCTATGGCGACCTGTCGCGCTTCGGCGAGGGCATCGCGCTCGGCTCGGGCGTGGCGCGCGAGCTGGGGGTTGATGTGGGCGACCAGGTCAAGCTCATCTCGCCCGACGGGGTGAAGACCGCCTTCGGCGTCTCGCCGCGGGTCAAGGCCTACGAGGTGGTCTGGATCTTCACCGCCGGGCGCTACGACATCGACCGCACCCGCGCCTACATGCCCTTCGCCGAGGCGCAGCTCTACTTCAACCGCGAGGGCGTGGCGGACGAGCTCGAGGTGATGGTCAACGATCCCGAGCAGGTCGACGCGCTGGCCGTGCCGATCCAGGAGGCCGCCGGTCCCGGCGCGCTGGTCTGGACGTGGCAGGACGCCTCCGGCGGCTTCCTGCGCGCGCTCGAGGTCGAGGACAACGTGATGTTCGTGATCCTCTCGGTGCTGGTGCTGATCGCCACGATGAACATCGTCTCGGGCCTCATCATGCTGGTCAAGAACAAGGGCCGCGACATCGGCATCCTGCGCACCATGGGCCTGACCGAGGGCTCGGTGCTGCGCGTCTTCTTCATCTGCGGCGCCTTCACCGGCGTCATCGGCACCATCCTCGGCGTGATCCTCGGCTGCCTCTTCGCCATCTACATCGACCCGATCTTCTCCTTCGTGAACTACGTCGCGGGCGGCGGCGTCTGGGATCCGGCGGTGCGCGGCATCTATTCGCTGCCCGCCAAGCTGCAGCTCGGCGACGTGCTCTCGGCCATGGCGCTCTCGCTCGGCCTCAGCTTCATCGTGACCATCTTCCCCGCGCGCCGCGCCGCGCGCATGAACCCCGTGGAGGCGCTTCGCTATGAGTGAGTCCGTCCTGCGCCTGTCCGGCATCGAGAAATTCTACAACCGCGGCCAGCCGAATGAGGTCCAGGTGCTGCGCGGCGCCGAGCTGGAGGTGACGCGCGGCGAGGTCGTGGCGCTGGTCGCCCCCTCGGGCGCGGGCAAGTCCACGCTGCTGCACATCGCCGGGCTGCTCGACACCGCCGACGGCGGCGAGGTGGCCATCGCGGGCGAGGTGCTCGGCGGCAAGTCCGACCGCCGCCGCACCATCGTGCGCCGGCAGGAGGTGGGATTCGTCTACCAGTTCCACCACCTGCTGCCCGAGTTCTCGGCGATCGAGAACATCACCCTGCCGCAGCTTGCGAACGGCGTTCCGGCGAAACAGGCGACGGCGCGGGCGCGGCAGCTGCTCGCCTCGGTCGAGCTCGAGGGCCGCGCGGCGCACCGCCCGGCCGCCATGTCCGGCGGCGAGCAGCAGCGCGTCGCCTTCTGCCGCGCCATGGCCAATGCGCCGAAGCTGCTGCTGGCCGACGAGCCCACCGGCAACCTCGATCCCGGAACCTCGGACCGGGTCTTCGGCGCGCTCATGGCGCTGGTGCGCGACACCGGCCTCTCGGCGCTCATCGCCACCCACAACCTCGAGCTCGCCGGCCGCATGGACCGGCAGGTCGAGCTGCGCGGCGGGCAGCTGATCGCGCTCTGAGGCGCGGCCGAGGGCCTGACCGGGGGCGCGCGCCGCGTGCGCGTGGCCCCGGGATGACCCCCGCAGGGCCGCGGATGCGCCCAATTTTCGTCAAACTCCGCGCGCAGGGTCCGGGCAAATCCCCAGCTGACCCGCCCCTCCGGAGCCCTCCATGCCGATCGAATTCCTTGTAGCGCTCGTGGCCCTGCTGCCCTTCGCCGCGGTCGCCTTCCCCTTCGACAAGGGCGGCGACGACGAGGGAGACGCGCCGGAGGACAGCAGCGAGGACGACTCCGACACCGACACCGGCGGCGGCGACGACGTGATCCTGCCCGTCGAGGACGGGGAGACGGGCGGCGAGGATACGGGCGGCGAGACCGGACCCGACACCGGCGAAGACACCACCGGGACGGGCGAAGACACCGTTGGCGCGGGTGAGGACACCGTCGGCACTGGCGAAGACACCGTTGGCGCGGGTGAGGACACCACCGGGACGGGCGAAGACACCACCGGCACCGGCGAGGACACCACCGGCAGCGGGACCGGCACCGTGGAGGGCACCGACGGCGACGACCGGATCACCGGCTCCGACCTTGCCGACACGCTGATCGGCGGCGCGGGGGACGACGTGATCTCGGGCGGCGCGGGCTCCGACAGCATCTCGGCCGGCAGCGGCGCGGATTATGCCGAGGGCGGCAGCGGTGCCGACACGATCACCGGCGGCAGCGGCGCGGACACGCTGCTGGGCGGTTCGGGCGACGACCTGCTCTGGGGCTCGGACCCCGAGGGCGACGACGGCGAGGCCGACCTCGTCATCGGCGGCGCGGGCGACGACACGCTGATGCTCGGCGACGGCGACATCGGCCTCGGCGGGGCAGGGGCCGACCGCTTCGTGCTCGCCGACGGCGCGATCATCGAGGATTTCGACGAGGCCGAGGACATGATCGTCTTCAGCTACACCGGCGCGCTCGCCCCGGTGATCGTCTCGCAGGTGGCCAGCGCCTCGGGGCTGGTCGTGACGCTGAACAACGGCGCCTCGGTCACGCTGGTCGGGCGCAGCGGACCGATCACCTCGGCCAGCCTTGCCTTCGTCGGCGAGGTGGCGGCCTGAGGATTGCCTGACGGCGACGCCTCAGCGCTGCGCGAGGAAGACCCCGGCGGCCATCATCGCCAGCCCCATGCCGCGCTGCATCGAGATCGGCGCGGCACGCACGCCGAAAAGGCCGAAATGGTCGATCGCCGCGGCGCTGATCAGTTGCCCCAGCAGCACGAAGAACACCGCCCGCCCGACCCCGAAGGTCGGCGCGACATAGGTGATGCTCAGCACGTAGAAGGCGACGAAGAGCCCGCCGAGGAACAGGTGTTTCGGCGCGTCCACCGCCCGTGCGATCGGCCGCGCATCGAGGGTGAAGAGCACGATCAGGCTCGCGCTCAGCGCCACGCAGAACAGGATCACCGCCGCCGCGGCGGGCGAGCCGAGCCAGGCCCCGAGCCGCGAGTTGAGCGCGGCGAGCACCGGGATGCCGATCCCGGCGGCGAGCATGACGAGGGCTTGGGTGGGCATCTTGCGGTCTCCGTGGTCGCTGTCGCCGCGACACTGGCGCGGCGCGCGGCGATTGTCACCCGCCGAACGCACGGGCCGCGCCGATCCGGGCTTGATCCGCGCCCTGCGCCGGGCGACACAGGGGGCAACGAGGCAGAAACACCCGGACAGGGCGAGGGAGCAGGTATCATGAAAAGCGCGATGAAGGGCGGGATCTGGGCAATGTCCGCGGCGGGGCTGCTGGGGCTCGGCGCCTGCATGGAGGCCGCGATGCCCGAGGCGGCGGACGGCCGGGCGCTGTTCATGGACTATTGCGCCGCCTGCCACGGGCCGACGGCGGTGGGCAACGGAGAGCTGGCCGCCGATCTCGGCATCAAGCCGGCGGATCTGACGCATATCGCGGCGCGCCGCGGCGGCGACTTCCCCCGCGCCGAGGTGCTCTCGATGATCGACGGCTATGCGCGCTCGGACATGACCGGGCCGGGAATGCCGGAATTCGGCGAGCTGCTGAAGGGCGACGAGGTGCCGCTCGACACCGGCGACGGCATCCTGACGCCGACGCCGCGCAAGATGGTGGCGCTGCTCGAATATCTCGAATCGATCCAGCAAGCGAAGTAAGGCAGGTTTCTTCGAGGAAACCTGCAGAAGCCTTCGAAGGCTCTTGCCCGCTCAGCCCGCGCCGACCGCCTTGCGCGCCATGTCCCAGTAGAGCGCGGCGACCTCGTCCTCGGACAGGCGCCCGCCCTCGCGGTACCAGGTGTTCACCCCGGTCAGCATGCCGATGAGCGCAAAGGCCGCGATCCGCGTGTCGGGCACCGAGATCTGCCCCTCTGCCTGGCCGTCGCGCAGGATCTGCTCGAGCACGCCCTCGTAGCGCCCGCGCAGCGCCTCGATCACCGCGAAGTTCTCCGGCTCGAGGTTGCGCAGCTCCATGTAGGAGATGAAGATCGACTCCGGCCGCCGCAGCGTGAAGCGGATGTGGAAGCGCACGAACTCCTCGAGCCGCGCCAGCGGATCGCCGGGGTGGGGCTGCTCGGCCCAGGCCTCGAGCAGCTCGTCCATGTGGCCGCGCAGCAGCGAGAAGAGCAGCGCCTGCTTGTCGGGGATGTAGTTGTAGAGCGCCCCCGCCTGCACGCCGACCTCCGACGCGATGCGGCGCATCGAGACGGCGGCATAGCCGTGCTTGGCAAAGAGCCGCAGCGCCGCCTCGCGGATCCGCGGCCCGGTGATGTCGGAATGCGATCCAGCGGTACGGGCCATGCCCCATGTTTATCTGAACGTCCGTTCAGATCAAGCGCGCCGCGCCCCGGGCTTGCCCTGTAGCGCCGCTTGCGGCAAGACGGGCACAGTCCGCAAGGAACCCCGCCAAGCAAGCCGCCCGGAGACCCGTCCTGAAAGCCCCCATGCGCCTCCTGTCCCTGGTTCCGGTCCTCGGCCTCTGCGCCCTGGCCGCCGCCTGTTCGGACTTCCCCGAGTTCGACGGCTCGCAGAGCCCCGGCGTTGCCTCGGCGCCCTGGCCGAAGCTGGTGCCGCTGGCCGGGCTGATGCAGGCGCAGCCGGCCCCGCGCGCCGCCCCCGAAATGGCCACGGATCTCGATGCCCGGGCCGAGGCGCTGCGCCGCCGCGCCGCGGCGCTGCAGGGCGACGTGGTGGACGAGACGGCGCGCGGGCGCATGGATGGCGGCGTCGTCTTCCCCGAGGTGCCGGGCGCGTAAAGCGCGCCCGCAACAGGCGCGGTGCGATGCCGCGCCGGCCCGCTTCCGCGACGTTGCACGCCGCCTGCGATAGGGCTAAGGCAAGCCCAACCAAATCAAACGAAGACACCGAGTAGGAAGGATCCCGCACATGACTGAACCTCTGCGCCTGGGGATTGCGGGCCTTGGCACCGTCGGTGCCGGCGTCGTCAAGATCGTGCAGCAGAAGGCGGAGCTGCTCGAGTCCCGCTCCGGCCGCAAGGTCGTGATCTCGGCCGTCTCGGCGCGCAACCGCGACAAGGACCGCGGCGTGTCGCTGGCCGGTTACGCCTGGGAGGACGATCCCGTCGCCCTTGCCAAGCGCGACGATGTCGACGTGCTGGTCGAACTCATGGGCGGCTCGGACGGCCCGGCCAAGGCCGCCGCCGAGGCGGCGCTCAAGGCCGGCAAGGACGTGGTCACCGCCAACAAGGCGCTGCTCGCCCACCATGGCCAGGCGCTGGCCGAGCTGGCCGAGGCCTCGGGCTCGGTGCTGCGCTTCGAGGCGGCGGTCGCCGGCGGCATCCCGGTGATCAAGGCGCTGACCGAAGGCCTTGCCGCCAACCGCATCACCCGCGTCATCGGCGTGATGAACGGCACCTGCAACTACATCCTGACCCGGATGGAGACCGCGGGCCTCTCCTACCAGGAAGCCTTCGCCGAGGCCGACGGGCTGGGCTATCTCGAGGCCGATCCCGAGCTCGACGTCGGCGGCATCGACGCCGGCCACAAGCTCTCGCTGCTCTCGTCGATCGCCTTCGGCACCCAGGTCGCCTTCGACGGGGTCGAGCTCGAGGGCATCGGCCGGGTGTCGATCGAGGACATCCGCCAGGCCGCCGACATGGGCTACCGCATCAAGCTGCTGGGCGTCTGCCGGATGACCGAGCGCGGGCTCGAGCAGTCGATGGCGCCGAGCCTCGTGCCCGCCTCCTCGCCGCTCGGCCAGCTCGAGGGCGGCACCAACATGGTGGTGATCGAGGGCGACGAGGTCGGCCAGATCGTGCTGCGCGGCGCCGGCGCCGGTGAGGGCCCGACCGCCTCGGCGGTGATGGGCGACGTGATGGACATCGCGCGCGGCACGCGGATCTCGACCTTCGGCGCGCCGGCCTCGAGCCTGGTGAAGACCGTCTCGGCCATGGCGACCACCCCCGCGCCCTATTACCTGCGCATGGCGCTGGTCGACCGCCCGGGCGCGCTGGCCAAGGTGGCGACTGCGCTCGGCGAGGCCGGGGTCTCGATCAACCGCCTGCGGCAATACGGGCAGAGCACCACGGCGGACACCGCCCCGGTGCTGATCGTCACCCACAAGACGACCCGCGCGGCGCTCGATTCGGCGCTGTCGGCCATGGCCGAGACCGGCGTGGTGCACGGCACCCCGGTGGCGCTGCGGATCGAGGCGGTCTGACTCCGCCCCGGCCCCTGTCCGACCCCGGGCTGACACATCCCTGACACCTCCCCGTCGCCGCGCCGTCACGCGCGGCGGCGGCGGCGCCCGCGAAACCCCCGGACCCGCCGGTTCGCGCCGGCGGGCCGGCCGGTTAGCGCCAGCGGACTTGCCCTTCTCGGACCCGCCGCGCTACACCCTTCCCAAGCGTTAAATTTTTCAAGGAAGACCCCATGTCTGCTCCCGTCGATTTCAATGACCGCATGCTTTCCCTCGGCCTTGCCCGTGTCGCCGAACAGGCCGCCATCGCCTCTGCCAGCCTGATCGGCCGTGGCGACGAGAAGGCCGCGGACCAGGCGGCGGTGAACGCCATGCGCGAACAGCTCAACCTGCTGGACATCGCGGGCGTGGTGGTGATCGGCGAGGGCGAGCGCGACGAGGCGCCGATGCTCTACATCGGCGAGGAGGTCGGCACCGGCAACGGCCCGGGCGTGGACATCGCGCTCGACCCGCTGGAGGGCACCACGCTGACCGCCAAGGACATGCCCAACGCGCTGACCGTCATCGCCATGGGCCCGCGCGGCTCGATGCTGCACGCGCCCGACGTCTACATGGACAAGCTGGCGATCGGCCCGGGCTTCGACGAGGGCGTGGTGACGCTCGACATGACCCCCTCCGAGCGCGTCGCGGCGCTGGCGGCGGCCAAGGGCTGCGCGCAGACCGACATCACCGTCTGCATCCTCGAGCGCCCGCGCCACGAGGAGATGATCGCCGAGGTCCGCGCCACCGGCGCCGGCATCCGGCTGATCACCGACGGCGACGTCGCCGGCGTCATGCACTGCGCCGAGCCGCAGATCACCGGCATCGACATGTACATGGGCTCGGGCGGCGCGCCCGAGGGCGTGCTTGCCGCCGCCGCGCTGAAATGCATGGGCGGGCAGATGTACGGCCGCCTGCTCTTCCGCAACGACGACGAGCGCGGCCGCGCCGCCAAGGCGGGCATCACCGACCTCGACAAGATCTACAAGCGCGACGAGATGGTCACCGACCACGTGATCTTCGCCGCCACCGGCGTGACCAACGGCTCGATCCTGTCGGGCATCAAGCGCAGCCCGGGCTGGATCGAGACCGAGACCATCCTGATGCGCTCGAAGACCGGCTCGGTGCGCCGCGTGCAGTACCGCAACCCGTTCCACGGCTGAGCGCGGTCCGGCCGGCGCCGGATTTGCGTATTTGAAAAGAGAAGAAGGGGGCTCGCGGCGCGGGCCCCTTTCCGTTTCCGCAGACCCCCGGCTTCTTCTCTTTCCAAATACGCAAATCCCGCCCGTCCCGCCGGGCGCGGCGCCGGGCAGGGGCGCGGCGCTTCGGCTTGTTCCGTTTCCCGCCGTTTCGCGCTAGGGAGGGGGCCAATCGGGGCAGAGAAGAAACGCGAGGGGCGCATGAGCTATCTGGGTGTGGAGCAGTCGCTGACCGGGCGGCGCTGGGTGGGGCCGGCGGTCGAGGTCGAGCGGCAGGCCGAGGCGCTGGTGCAGGCGACGCACCTGCCGCGCCCGCTCTGCGCGGTGCTGGCGCGGCTCGGCGTGCCGGGCGAGGAGGTGCCGGGCTTCCTCGATCCCAAGCTGCGCGACCTGATGCCCGACCCGCGCTCGATGCGCGACATGGAGAAGGCCTCGGCCCGCATCCTGCAGGCGGTGCGGGGTCGCGAGCGCATCGCGATCTTTGCCGATTACGATGTCGACGGCGGCAGTTCGGCGGCGCTGCTGGTCGACTGGCTGCGCCAGCTCGGGCTCGAGGCGACGCTCTACGTGCCCGACCGCATCGACGAAGGCTACGGGCCCAACGTGCCCGCCATGCAGCAGCTGGCCGCCGCGCATGACCTCATCATCTGCGTCGACTGTGGCACGCTCTCGCACGAGCCCATCGCCGCGGCGCAAGGCGCCGATGTCGTGGTGCTCGACCACCACCTCGGCGGCGAGACGCTGCCCGATTGCGTGGCCGTGGTGAACCCCAACCGGCAGGACGAGGATGGCGCGCTGGCGCATCTCTGCGCCGCCGCCGTGGTCTTCATGGTGCTGGTCGACTGCGGGAGGCAGATTCGCGAGGCGGGGGCGCAGGGCCCCGACCTCATGTCGCTGCTCGATCTCGTGGCGCTGGCCACCGTTGCCGACGTGGCGCCGTTGCGCGGGGTCAACCGCGCCTTCGTGCGCGCGGGGCTGCAGGTCATGGCGCGGCGCGAGCGGGCGGGGCTGGTGGCGCTCTCGGACGTGGCGCGGCTCGACACGGCGCCCACCGCCTATCACCTCGGCTACGTGCTCGGCCCCCGGATCAACGCCGGCGGGCGGATCGGGCAGGCCGACCTCGGCGCGCGGCTGCTGGCCACCCGCGACCGGCACGAGGCCGAGGCGTTGGCCGAGCGGCTCGACAAGCTCAACTCCGAGCGCCGCGAGGTCGAGGAGGCGGTGCGTGCCGCGGCGATCGCGCAGGCCGAGGAGCGCGGCCTCGACGCGCCGCTGGTCTGGGCGGCGGGCGAGGGCTGGCATCCGGGCGTCGTGGGCATCGTCGCCTCGCGCCTCAAGGAGATGACCAACCGGCCGTCGGTGGTGATCGGCTTCGACGGCGGCGAGGGCAAGGGCTCGGGCCGCTCGGTCTCGGGCGTCGATCTCGGCGCCAGCATCCAGAAGCTTGCCGCCGAGGGGCTGCTGATCAAGGGTGGCGGGCACAAGATGGCGGCGGGTCTCACAGTGGCCGAGGGCAAGCTCGACGAGGCCATGGCGCGGCTGGCGGAGATTCTCGCAAAGCAGGGCGCCGGGCAGGGCGGCGCGGCGGACCTGCGGCTCGACGGGCTGATGATGCCGGGGGTGGCGAGCACCGACCTCTGCGACCGGCTCGAGCAGGCCGGGCCCTTCGGTGCGGGCGCGCCGGGTCCGCGCTTTGCGATGCCCGACGCGCAGATCCTCTTTGCCAAGGAAGTCGGCACCGGGCACCTCAAGATCACCGCCGGGGACGGGCTCGGCGCGAAGATCGACGCCATCTGCTTCGGCGCCTTCGACACGCCGATGGGCCAGGCGCTGAGCCAGCACAAGGGCGCACGATTCCACCTCGCCGGGCGCTTCGAGATCAACGAGTGGAACGGTCGGCGGTCGGTGCAGATGCGACTCGAGGACGCCGCACCTGCCGCTGGGTAAGGCATTTTCATGCCTAATTTTACGTTGTTTTTCAGTGACTTGAGAAAAAATCACCGAGGGCTCAAAAAACCGTAAAATTCCGCTTGCAAGGGGTCTGAGCTTTGACTAGAACGCCCCTCACCAGCCGGCACGGCCCGTTCGTCTATCGGTTAGGACGCCAGGTTTTCAACCTGGAAAGAGGGGTTCGATTCCCCTACGGGCTGCCACTGGTTTTGCTTTCGTCCCCGCGGGGACAGGCAAAACCGGGGGTCAGACACCGGGTCAGCTGGGGTACAAGAGGCTCGCCCAGGAAGCCTCGCCGCGCACATCTGGTGCGGTGAAATTCCAGCATGGCCCGTTCGTCTATCGGTTAGGACGCCAGGTTTTCAACCTGGAAAGAGGGGTTCGATTCCCCTACGGGCTGCCACTTCTCCCATGACTTCGACATGACATCGACATGAGCGAGACGCCGAACGGCGCGCGGCTTCCGCGTGCCCTTTTCGCGTTTGTGTGTCTTGCCCTCCGGGTGGCGGAAAATGCTGTCCCCGCAGGGACAGCGTTTCGCGTCTCGTGTGCTCAGGCCGGGACCTTGTGCCGCCGCCGCACGCTGCCGGGGCGGCCGGGCAGGGCCAGCTTCGCGTCGTTGCGCGCCTGCCGCGAGACCACCTTGCCCTTCGAGATCACGCAGAGACGGTCGGGCCGCAGCCGCAGCGCCTCGATCGGATCGCCCGCGTCGAGCACGACCAGCGAGGCCGTGTTGCCGACCGCCAGCCCGTAATCCTGCAGGTGCAGGATCTTCGCGTTCTCCTCGGTCACCATGGTGAAGCAGCGCGCCATTTCCTGCGGCGAGGTCATCTGCGCCACGTGTAGCCCCATGAAGGCCACGTCGAGCATGTCGCCGGTGCCGAGCGAGTACCAGGGGTCGCGCACGCAGTCCTGCCCCCAGCCGACGCGGATGCCCTGCGCCTGCATCTCCTTGACCCGGGTGAGGCCGCGGCGCTTGGGGTAGCTGTCGTGGCGTCCCTGCAGGGTGATGTTGATCAGCGGGTTGGGAATGGCCGAGATCTCCGCCTCTGCAATCAGCGGGAGAAGCTTTGACACGTAGTAGTTGTCCATGGAGTGCATGGAGGTGAGGTGGCTGCCCGCGACGCGGCCCTGAAGGCCAAGGCGCTGCGTCTCGTAGGCCAGCGCCTCGATGTGGCGCGAGAGCGGATCGTCGGTCTCGTCGCAATGGATGTCGACCAGCAGGCCGCGCTCGGCGGCGATCTCGCAGAGCTCCTTCAGCGAGGCGGCGCCATCCGCCATGGTGCGCTCGAAATGCGGGATGCCGCCGACCACGCCGACGCCCATGTCGAGCGCGCGGATCAGGTTCTCGCGCCCCGTGGGCGTGCGCAGGAAGCCGTCCTGCGGGAAGGCGACGAGCTGCAGGTCGAGGTAGGGCTTCACCTTCTCCTGCACCTCCAGCATCGCGGTGACGGTGTTCAGGTGATCTGGCGTGGTATCGACATGGCTGCGGATCGCCAGCAGGCCCAGCGAGACCGCCCAGTCGCAATACTCCAGCGCGCGGGTGACCATCTCGTCCACCGTCGCCTGCTCGCGCAGCTCGCCCCAGAGGTCGATGCCCTCGAGCAGCGTGCCGCTCGCGTTGATCCGCGGCGTGCCGTAGCTCAGCGTCGCGTCCATGTGGAAATGCGGATCGACGAAGGGCGGCGACACGAGGTCTCCGGAGGCGTCGATGGTCTCGCCCGCCTCGGAGCCCGTCAGGTCGCCGATGGCGGCGATGCGGCCCTTGGTGATGCCGATGTCGGCGGTGGTCCCGTCCGGCAGGGTGCCGCCGGTCACGAGGATGTCGAAGGAAGCCATTCAGCGCTCTCCGCGGTTGAAGGGGGTCATCAGCGCCGCCGGAACTTCGGCGCGGCGCGACATGAGGATGAGGGCGAGGATCGACAGCACGTAGGGGATCATCAGGAAGACCTGGTAGGGCACGATCTGCCCCATCGGGGTCTGCTGCAGGCGGATCTGCAGCGCGTCGAAGCCGGCGAAGAGCAGCGCGCCCAAGAGCGCCTTGCCGGGCTTCCACGCGCCGAAGACCACCAGCGCGATGCAGATCCAGCCGCGGCCATTGACCATCTCGAAGAAGAAGGAGGAGAAGGCCGACATGGTGAGGAAAGCTCCTCCCACGGCCATCAGCCCCGAGCCGACGATCACCGCGCCCATGCGGATCGCGGCGACGGAAAGCCCCTGCGCCTCGACCGCCTGCGGGTTCTCTCCGGCGGCGCGCACCGCGAGGCCGAGCGGCGTGCGGTAGAGCACCAGCGCCACCACGGCGACGCAGGCGAAGCCGGCCCAGGTCAGCGCGGTCTGCGAGAAGAGCGCCTGCCCGAGCCACGGGATGTCCGACAGCACCGGGATGTGCAGCGGCTGGAAGGGCGCGATGCGCGGCGGGCTGGTCACCTCGGGCAGGGCGAGCCGGTAGGCGTAATAGGCCGAGGACGTGGCGAGCATGGTGATGCCGAGCCCGACCACGTGCTGCGAGAGGCCGAAGGGCACGGTCAGCAGCGCGTGCAGGGCGCCGAACGCCATTCCGGCCAGCAGCGCGACCAGCACGCCGGGCCAGAGGCCGAGCCCCGCGTAGACCGCCATCCAGCCGGCGAAGGCGCCGAAGACCATGATCCCCTCGATGCCGAGGTTGAGCACGCCCGCGCGTTCGCAGATCAGCTCTCCCATCGTGGCGAAGATCAGCGGCGAGGCGATGCGCAGCACGGCGGCCCAGAAGCTCGCCGAAAGCAGGATGTCGATGAGGTCGGTCATCCGCGCACCACCCGGACTTTCGTGAGAAGGATCGCCAGCACCATGAAGAGCAGCGCCGTGGCCAGCAGGATGTCGGCGATGTAGGTCGGCACGCCCGCGGCGCGCGACATGCTGTCGGCGCCGACGAAGACCCCGGCGACGAAGAGCGCCGAGACAACGACGCCGAGCGGGTGCAGGAGCGCCAGCATGGCGACCACGATGCCGGTGTAGCCGAAGCCGGGCGAGAGGTCGGCGGTGAGGTTGCCCTTGAGGCCGGCCACTTCCGAGAAGCCCGCCAGCGCGGCAAGCCCGCCGGAGATGAGCGCGGTCTTCACCAGCACCCGGCCGACCGGGATGCCGGCGAAGCGCGCCGCCTCGGCGTTGAGGCCGGTGGCGCGGATCTCGTAGCCGAGCGTGGTGCGGGTCTGCATGACCCAGACCGCGAGTGCCGAGATGAGCGCGAGGCCGAAGCCCCAGTGCAGCCGCAGCCCCTCGATGAGCCGCGGCAGGCGCGCGTCCTTCGGCAGGGCCGGGGATTTCGGCCAGCCCATGCCCATCGGGTCCTTCAGCGGCCCCTCGAGCAGGTAGGAGATGAAGAGCGCCATGATGAAGTTGAGCAGCAAGGTGGTGACCACCTCATCGACGCCGAGGCGGGTTTTCAGCAGCACCGGCCCGAGCAGCACCAGCGCACCCGCGAGCACCGCGCCGAGCGCCATGAGCGGCAGGGCGAGGGGCCCCGGCAGGCCGAGCTGCGTGCCGATCACCACGGTGATCAGCGCCCCGGCGTAGAGCTGCGCCTCGGCACCGATGTTCCAGAGCCGGGCTCGGAAGGCGACCGAAACGGCGAGCCCGGTGAAGATCAGCGGCGTCGCGCGGTTCAGCGTCTCGAGCAGGGCGAATTTCGAACCCGCCGCGCCCTTGACGATGAGGCCCAGCGTGGCGAGCGGGTCGGCCCCGGCGATCAGCGCGAGGCCCATGGCGACAAGCACCGTGGCGCCGAGCGCCAGCGCGGGCAGGCCGAGCCTGCGGGCGGGCGAGGGGGCGGTGATGGGATCAAGGCGCATGGGAGGCTCTGGCGGGGGCTCTGGGGTCTTGCGCCCCTGCCCGGGCGGGGGCGCGGGCGGCAGCGGCGGGATCTGCGTATTTGGAAAGAGAAGAAGCGCAGGGGTAGCGCGGGGGGTGGGGCGGGGTTTCAGACAGGATTTCAGGCGGCATCGTCGAAGCCCTGTCCGGCCATCCACTGGCCGAGTTCCGCAGGGGTCCGGCTGCCGCGCGGGAATTCCGGCGAGAGCCTTCCCTCGCAGATCACCCGCACCACGTCCGAGAGGGTCAGCACCTCGTCGAGGTCCTCGGAGATCAGCAGCACCGCGGCGCCGGCGTCGCGGGCGGCGATGAGGCGCTCCTGCACGTAGGTGACCGCGCCGATGTCGAGGCCGCGGACGGGCTGGTTGGCGAGGATGATCATCGGTTGTGCCCCGAGCACCCGGCCGAGGATGAGCTTTTGCATGTTGCCGCCCGACAGCAGGCGGATGCGGGTGTCGGGGCCGGGGCAGCGCACGTCGTAGGTGGCGATGATCTCCTCGGCGGCGCGGCGGGCGGCGGACCAGTCCATCCATCCGGCTTTCGCCACGGGGGCCTCCGCGTAGCTCTCCAGCACGGCGTTCTCGGTCAGGGTGAAATCGGCGATGGTGCCGGTCCTGTGGCGGTCCTCGGGGATGCGGCCGATGTGGGCGGCGAGCGCGTCGCGGGGGGACCAGCGGGTGACGGCCTTCCCGGCCAGCTCCATGCGGCCCGCGCTGGGCGTCTCGAGCCCCGACAGCAGGTCGGCGAGCGCGCCCTGACCATTGCCGGAGACCCCGGCGAGGCCGAGGATCTGCCCGGCCCTCAGCTCGAGATCCACCGAGCGCAGCCCGGTGCGGTTGCCGCGCGCGAGGGTGGAGACCTTGTCCAGCCTCAGCAAGGTGGCACCGGGGCGGGCCTCGGCGGGGGCGGGGGGCGTGATCTCGGCCCCGACCATCAGCTCGGCGAGTTGGTGGCGGTCGGTGTCGGCGGTGGCGACCTCGCCGACGAGCCTGCCATGGCGGAGGACCAGCACGCGGGAGGAAACCGCCATGACCTCGTGCAGCTTGTGCGAAATGAAGATCACCGAGAGCCCCTGTGCCACCGCGCGGCGCAGCGTCTCGAAGAGCGCGTCGCTTTCCTGCGGGGTGAGCACGGCGGTGGGCTCGTCGAGGATCAGGATGCGGGCCTCGCGGTAGAGGGCCTTGAGGATCTCGACCCGCTGCCGTTCGCCCACCGAGAGCGTCGCGACGCGGGCGTCGGGATGCACGGCGAGGCCGAAATCGCGCGAGAGCTGCTGCACCCGCCGCCGGGCCGCCGCGCGGCCGAGGCCGGGGGTCCAGAGGGGACGGGTGCCGAGCAGGATGTTCTCGAGCACGGTCATGTTGTCGGCGAGGGTGAAATGCTGGTGCACCATGCCGACGCCCGCCGCCAGCGCCGCGCCCGGAAGGCCGGGGGGCAGCGGCTGGCCGAAGACCTCGACCGTGCCCTCGTCGGCGGTGTAATGGCCGAAGAGGATGTTCATCAGCGTGGTCTTGCCGGCGCCGTTCTCGCCCAGCAGCGCCACGACCTCGCCGCGCGCCAGCTCGAAGCTGATGGCGTCGTTGGCGGTCAGCGCGCCGAAGCGCTTGGTGATGCCGGAAAGGCGCAGGACGATGTCCTGCGCCTCCTTGGTCTTGGTCATTGCCGGTTCCTCACCCGCGTCCTCACGAGGACTTGGGCTCTTCGTCGTTGATCTCGACGGTGAAGGAGCCGTCCTTGATCGCCGCTTCCTTCGCTGCCACCAGATCGAGCGCCGCCTGCGGGATCTTGCCCTCGAAGGTGCCGAGCGGGGCGAGCGCGCAGCCGCCTTCCTTCATGAAGGAATAGCTGCCGTAGTTCTCGGCCGAGAAGCTGCCGTCCGCCACCTTGGCCAGCGCCGCCGCCAGCGTCGGGCCGAAGTCCCAGAGCGCCGAGGCGACCACGGTCTCGGGGTAGTCGGCCTGGGTGTCGATGACGTTGCCGATCGCGAGGACGCCCTTCTCCTGCGCCGCGTCCGAGACGCCGAAGCGTTCGGCGTAGAGCAGGTCGGCGCCGTTCTCGATCATCGCGAAGGCGGTTTCCTTGGCCTTGGGCGGATCGAACCAGGAGCCGATGAAGCTGACCTGGAAGGTGGCCTCGGGCTTGCTTTCCTTCACGCCGGCCATGAAGGCATGCATGAGCCGGTTCACCTCGGGGATTGGGAAGCCGCCGACCATGCCGATGTTGCCGCTCTCGCTCATCGCGCCGGCGATGATGCCCGAGAGATACGAGGCGTCCTGGATGTAGTTGTCGAAGACGCCGAGGTTCGGATAGGCCTCGTCGGGCAGGAAGGACGAGCCGAGCAGGAAGGCGGTCTCGGGATAGTCGAGCACGACCTCGCGGGCCTCCTGCTCGACGCCGAAGATCTCGCCGACGATGAGCTTGGCGCCGCTCTCGGCGTATTCGCGCATGACGCGCGGGTAGTCGGTGTTCGAGGTGTTCTCGGAATAGGTGTAGGAGATCAGCCCCGCCGCCTTGGCCGCCTCGGCGGCGACGTGGATGCGGCTGACCCATTGCTGCTCGACCGGCACGGTGTAGATGCCCGCCACGCTGATCGGCTCCTGCGCCATGAGCCTGCCGGCGAGCCCGGTGCCGGCGAGGGCGGCCAGACCTCCGCTGCGCATCAGCATGGATCTCCGGGTCAGCAGCCCGGCCTGTTTCGTAACAACCATCCGTCTATCCTTTTCCATCCCTGTGGGTGCCGTGTGAATTTTTTACCATTCGGTAAGGAACGCATTGATTCGAGGCAATTGGCGCCGTGCCGGGCGGCGGAAATTTCGCCTGCAGCATGGGCAGGGCGCGGGTAGGTGCCTAGCGAACGGGCAGGAGGGCGCGGCCCGGGCGCGGCGCGCAAGTTTAGGCTGAAATCGGCCGTGGGCGCTCATCTTTTCTTGCGGGGCGCGTCCGGGGGCCTTGCGCCGGTCCGGGGCGCGATGGCTGCACGTCTCGAAGAGATGGGGGAAGCCCGCGCACCGTCGCGAACGGGCTTGTCACGGCGCGGCCCGCTGCGCAGGCTTGCAGAGGGGGGAGCCGGAAAGGAGGGCCCATGAGTCTCTTGGCCGATCTGCTCGGAACCATCTTCGACCGCCGCGCCGACGTGGTGCCGCGGCTGCGGCGCGATCCGCGGCCGCTGCCGGCGCTGGTGCGGGAACTTCTCGAGGCGCGCAGCGAGAGCGTCGCCGCCATGCTCGCCCGCCACGTGCTGCAGCGCTACGACGGCATGACCGGCGAGGAGAAGCTCGAGGCCTTCCATGGCCTCGCCGCGCTCAACGTCGACGCCGAGGCGGTGCGCGCGGCGCTGGCGGCCTACGAGGCCGCGCCCTCGGGGCAGAGCTACCGCGCCTTCATGGCCGCCGCCGAGCCGCCGCGCGCCGAGCTCCTGCGCCGGCTCAACATGGTGCCCGGCGCGACCGAGCGGCTGGTGCGGATGCGCGCCGACCTCCTGCGGCTGGGCCGGGGCGAGCCCGAGCTCGAGGCGCTGGACGAGGATTTCCGCCACCTCTTCAAGAGCTGGTTCAACCGCGGTTTCCTCGTGCTGCGCCCGATCAGCTGGGAGAGCCCGGCGCATGTGCTCGAGAAGATCATCGCCTACGAGGCGGTGCACGCGATCCAGAGCTGGGACGACCTGCGCCGCCGCCTCGCGCCGCCCGACCGGCGCTGCTTTGCCTTCTTCCACCCGGCGATGCCGGATGAGCCGCTGATCTTCGTCGAGGTGGCGCTGACCCGCGGCGTGCCGGGCTCGATCCAGGCGCTGCTCGGCGAGGAGCGGGCGCCGATGGGCGAGGCCAGCGCCGACACGGCGGTGTTCTACTCGATCTCCAACTGCCAGCCGGGGCTGGCGGGGATCTCCTTCGGCAACTCGCTGATCAAGCAGGTGGTCGCGGATCTCTCGAGCGCGCTGCCGGGGCTGAAGACCTTCGTCACGCTCTCGCCGATCCCCGGGCTGGTGCGCTGGCTCGAGGAGCAGGGCGTGGCCTATGACCCGGCGGATGCGAAGCGGATGACCCAGCTCGCGGCGCATTACCTGCTGACCGCCAAGACCGCCGACGGGCGGCCGCGCGACCCGGTGGCGCGCTTCCACCTCGGCAACGGTGCCATGGTCCACGCGGTGCACGCGGGGGCGGACACGTCCGAGAATGGCCAGCGCCAGTCGGGCGGGACGATGGTGAACTACCTCTACGATCTTGCGAAGGTCGAGCAGTACCACGACCGTTTCGCGGGCTCGGGCGAGGTGATCGCCTCGTCTGCGGTGAAATCGCTCTCGGCGGGGCGGGAGAAGGCGCAGGCCTGAGCCGCGGCTTGCCATTGCGGCCTAATTCGGGAATATTTCTCGTTATCGAGATTCTATTCCCGGAGTTCGCGCATGTCCGAGCCTGCCCTCGCGGTCCCCGCCGCCGACGATCCCTCCAGCCTCTCGGCGCGGCTTGCCCGGCGGCTGGCCGCGCTGCGCGCCGAGGCCGGGCTGACGCTCGACCAGCTGGCCGAGCGCAGCGGCATCTCGCGCGCCGCGCTGTCGCGCTTCGAGAAGGCCGAGACCAGCCCCACCGCCGAGGTGCTGGGCAAGCTCTGCCTTGCCTACGGGCTCAGCATGTCGCGGCTGATGGCCATGGTCGAGGAGGGGTTCACCGCGCTGGTGCCCGCCGCCGGGCAGGCGGAATGGACCGACGAGGCCACTGGCTTCACCCGCCGGGTGATCTCGCCCGCCGCCACGGGGCTCGCCGCCGAGATGCTGCAATGCACGCTGCAGCCGGGGGCCGAGATCGCCTATGACGCCTCGCCGGTGGCCGGGCTCGAGCACCACCTGCACCTGCTGTCGGGCAAGCTGCGGGTCGAGGTCGAGGGCACGGCGCATGACCTTTCCGCCGGCGACACGCTGCGCTACCGGCTCGAGGGGCCGACGCGGTTCTCGGCGCTCAGCAAGAAGAAACCGGCGCTTTACGTGCTGGTGCTGGTGACGCCGTGATCCGCGAGATTCCCGCATCCGGGATCCGCGACCACTTGCGGGATCTGGCGCAGATCCTCGCCGCCTGCGTGGCGGACGGGGCGAGCGTGGGCTTCGTCATGCCCTTCGGCGAGGCCGAGGCGCTGCGCTTCTGGGAGGGGCTGGTTCCCGAGATCGAGAGCGGCGGCCGCATCCTCTTCGGCGCCTTCGAGGGAGGGCGCATGGTGGGCACGGTCTCGCTGGCGCTGGCGGGGATGCCGAACCAGACCCATAGGGCCGAGATCTCGAAGATGCTGGTGCACCCGGAGTTCCGCCGCCGCGGTCTGGCGCGGGCGCTGGTCGAGGCGCTGCTGACCCGCGCCGAGGGGCTGGGGCGGGATCTCATCACGCTCGACACCCGCACCGGCGACGCGGCGCAGCGGCTCTACGCTTCCTGCGGCTTCCTCCCCGCGGGAGAAATTCCCGAATACGCGCTGGCCCCGGAAGGCACGGCGCGGCGGGACGCGACGCTGTTCATGTACCGGCTGGGCGCGCGGGCGGCCTGACGCCCCGCCTCAGCAGTTCGGCACGTTGACCGCGAGGCCGCCGAGCGAGGTTTCCTTGTACTCGTGGCCCATGTCGCGGCCGGTCTGGCGCATGGTCTCGATGCAGGCGTCGAGCGAGACGAGGTGCGTGCCGTCGCCGCGCAGCGACAGCGACGCGGCCGAGACCGCCTTGATCGCGCCGAGCCCGTTGCGCTCGATGCAGGGCACCTGCACGAGCCCCTTCACCGGGTCGCAGGTCATGCCGAGATGGTGCTCGAGCGCGATCTCGGCGGCGTTCTCGATCTGCGCGGGCGTGCCGCCCAGCACGGCGCAGAGCCCTGCGGCGGCCATGGCCGAGGCGCTGCCGACCTCGGCCTGACAGCCGGCCTCGGCGCCGGAGATCGACGCGTTGTACTTCACCAGCCCGCCGATGGCGGCGGCGGTGAGCAGGAACTCGGGGATGCGCGAGGGGGTCGCGCCGGGCACGAAGTCGAGCCAGTAGCGCAGCACCGCGGGCACCACGCCCGCCGCGCCGTTGGTGGGGGCGGTGACCACCTGCCCGCCGGCGGCGTTCTCCTCGTTCACCGCCATGGCGTAGCAGCTCATCCAGTCGTTGATCACGTGCGGCGCGGTGAGGTTGCGGCCGCGCTCGGCAATGAGCTGCGCGTGGATGTTGCCGGCGCGGCGCTTGACGTTCAGCCCGCCGGGAAGGATGCCGCCGCCTTCGAGGCCGCGGTCGAGGCAATTCATCATCACCTCGGAGATCCGCAGGAGCCCGGCGTCAAGCTCGGCGGCGGGGCGGCGCGAGAGCTCGTTGCGGCGCTTCATCTCGGCGATCGAGAGGCCCGACGTGGCGGCCATCTCCAGCATCTCGGCGGCGCTGCGGAAGGGGAAGGGCACGGCGGGCCCGTGGTCCTTGTCCTCGCCCGAGCTGAGCTCGGCCTCGGTCAGCACGAAGCCGCCGCCGACCGAGTAGTAGGTCTCCTGCAGGATCACGTCGCCCTGCGCGTCGGTGGCCATCAGGATCATGCCGTTGGCGTGGCCGGGCAGGGCGCGGTCGTAGTCGAAGCGCAGGTCGGTCCTGGGGTCGAACTTCAGCGGGGCCAGCCCCTCGGGGTGAACCATGCCGGTCTCGGCGATCGCGGCCAGCGCCGCCTCGGCGGCCTCGGCGTCGTAGCTTTCGGGCGCGAAGCCGGCGAGGCCGAGGATGGTGGCGCGGTCGGTGGCATGGCCGACGCCGGTGAAGGCGAGCGAGCCGTGCAGCGAGGCGCGCAGCCCCGAGGCGGCGAAGGGCGCGGCGCGCAGCCGGTCGAGGAAGCGCGCGGCGGCGACCATCGGCCCCATGGTGTGCGACGACGACGGGCCGATGCCGACCTTGAACATCTCGAACACGGAAAGAAACATCGGGGACCTCGACTCTGCTCTGCGGTTGCGGCGGACCCTAGCCCGGGGCGGCGCCGGATCACATGGAGATTTGCGGCATTTCGGCGAAGGAAAACGCTGCGGGAGTCATCGAGTTTGGCCTATCGCTGCGCGGCGCGATCATCCTATAAGCGCCGCGACATCCGGAAACAGAGGAATCGCAGCGATGACCGCAGAGCTTTCGCCGACCGACATTGCAAAATTCGTGGCCTCGCGCCGCGCCGCCGATTTCGTCGAGGACGGCATGCGCGTCGGTCTCGGCACCGGATCGACGGCCGCCTGGCTGGTGAAATACCTCGGCCGCCGCGTGCGCGACGAGGGGCTGAAGATCCGCGCGGTCCCGACCTCGACCCGCACCGCCGAGCTGGCGCGCAAGGTCGGCATCGAGGTGATCAGCCTCGACGAGGCCGGCTGGCTCGACCTCACCATCGACGGCGCCGACGAGTTCGACCCGGCGCTGAACCTGATCAAGGGCGGCGGCGGCGCGCACCTGCAGGAGAAGATCGTGGCCTCGGCCTCGGACCAGATGATCGTCATCGCCGACGCGGCCAAGGACGTCGCCACGCTGGGCGCCTTCCCTCTGCCGCTGGAAGTGATCCGCTTCGGCGGCGTCTCGACCCGCACGCTGGTCGAGCGCCTGCTGGCCGACATGGACGTGGACGGGCGCGAGACCTCGCTGCGCATGGCCGGCGACCAGCCCTTCATCACCGACGAGGGCAACCACGTGCTCGACCTGCACCTGAAGCGGATCGGCGACGTGAAGGCGCTGTCGCTGGCGCTGAACCAGATCCCCGGCGTGGTCGAGAACGGGCTCTTCATCGGCATCTGCGACAAGGTGGTGATCGGCCACGAGGACGGCCGGGCCGAGCTGCGCGACGGCGCCGGCGGGGCGGTGAGCGTGAGCGAGATCGACCTTGCCGAGGCGGCGGGACTGTAAGCTCCCTACCGGTCAGGAAAGCCGATAGGCCGCCCATTCGGGCGGCCTTTTTCATTGCCGATCAGCGCGCCCGGGACGCCGGGCCTGCGGCCCATCCGGTCCCGCCGCCTCTGGCCTTCCGTAGCGGCCTGTGGTCTACCTCTCGGCCAACAGACCAAGAGGCGAGCCATGAGCGACTTTGACTATGATCTTTTTGTCATCGGCGGCGGATCCGGCGGCGTCCGGGCGGCGCGGGTCGCGGCGGGCGAGACCGGCGCGAAGGTCGCGCTGGCCGAGGAGGATCGCTATGGCGGCACCTGCGTCATCCGTGGCTGCGTGCCCAAGAAGCTGATGGTCTTCGCCTCCGAATACGGCTCGATCACCGAGGACGCGCGGGGCTACGGCTGGAACATCGCGGCGGGCAGCTTCGACTGGAGCAGCTTCCAGCACCGGCTCAACGCCGAGCTCGACCGGCTCGAGGGCATCTACCGGAACCTTTTGAAGAATTCCGGCGTCACCTCCTACGACGCGCGGGCCATCGTGAAGGACGCCCACACCGTCGAACTTTCGACCGGCGAGACGTTCACGGCCAAACACATCCTCGTGGCCACCGGCGGACGCCCGGTGCGTCCCGAGATCCCGAATGCCGAGCTGGGGCTGGTGTCGGATGACATCTTCCACCTCGAGGAGCTGCCGAAGTCGATCCTGATCGTCGGCGGCGGCTACATCGCCTGCGAGTTTGCCTGCATCCTCAACGGGCTGGGGGTCGAGGTGACGCAATACTACCGCGGCGCGCAGATCCTGCGCGGCTTCGACGAGCAGGCGCGCGGGCTGATCGCCGAGAGCATGATCGAGAACGGCGTGCACCTGCATTGCGGCACCGACATCCTCGAGATGCGCCGCGCCACCGCCGAGGATCTCGAGGGCAAGGAACTCGCGGGCGTGTCGATGGGCGCGTCGATGCAGGAGATGCTGGCCGACCGCAGCGGCGGCACGCCGGGCGAGGGGCCGATCCTCGTGAAGGGCACCAACGGCGAGGTGAAGGTCTTCGACAAGGTGTTCTTCGCCACCGGCCGCGCGCCCAACACGCAGAACATGGGGCTCGAGGAGGCCGGGGTGAAGCTCGGCCGCAAGGGCGAGATCGTGGTGGACGACTACAGCGCCACCGCGGTGCCCTCGATCCACGCCATCGGCGACGTGACCGACCGGGTGAACCTGACCCCCGTGGCGATCCGCGAGGGCATGGCCTTCGTCGAGACGGTGTTCAAGGACAACCCCACCAAGGTCGATCACGAGCTGATCCCCTCGGCGGTCTTCACCCAGCCCGAGTTCGGCACGGTGGGCCTGTCGGAGGAGGACGCCGCCGAGCAGGAGCCGATCGAGGTCTACGCCACCTCGTTCCGGCCGATGCAGACGGCCTTTGCCGGACGGCCCGACCGGGTGATGATGAAGCTCATCGTCTCGAAGGCGACGCGCCGCGTTCTGGGCTGCCATATCGTCGCGCCGAACGCCGGCGAGATGATCCAGCTGGCGGGCATCGCGGTGAAGATGGGCGCGACCAAGGAAGATTTCGACCGCACCGTAGCGGTGCATCCCACCATGGCCGAAGAGATCGTGACCATGCGGAACCCTGTGCGCACCGCTTGAATCTGCGGGGATAATGCACAGGTAGGGGGAAACACGGACAAGTGAGCGAGAGGGAAGGAACCTAATGGCAGGACACGGCGGCGGCCCCTGGGGCGGCGGTGGCAATCAGGGCGGCGGCAGGCCGCCCAGCGGTGGCGGCGGAAACGGGGGCAAGCGCCCCGAGGATCCGCAGATCCCCGAGATTGACGAGCTGATGAAGAAGGGCCAGGAGCGGCTGCGCGTGCTGATGGGCGGTCGCGGCGGCTCGGGTGGGCGCAGCGGCGGCACGGGCGGCGCGCCCGGCGGTCCCAAGTTCAACCGCAGCACGCTGGGCCTCGCGGCGCTGGCGGCGGTCGGCGTCTGGGCCTGGATGAGCTTCTACACCGTGCGGCCCGAGGAACAGTCGGTGGAACTCTTCCTCGGCAAGTATTCCTCGACCGGCGATCCGGGCCTCAACTTCGCGCCCTGGCCCTTCGTGACGCACGAGGTGGTCAACGTGACCTCGGAACGCACCGAGACGATCGGCAACGGCCGCGACCCGGCGGACAGCCTCATGCTGACCACCGACGCGAACATCGTCGACATCGGCTTCCAGGTGGTCTGGAACATCAACGACGCGGCCAAGCTGCTGTTCAACATCCGCGACCCGCAGCTGACCGTGCAGGCGGTCTCCGAGGCGGTGATGCGCGAGATCATCGCCGCGTCGAACCTCGCGCCGATCCTCAACCGCGACCGCGGCATCATCGCCGACACCGCGCGCGAGCAGATCCAGGCGACGCTCGACGAGTATGACAGCGGCATCAACATCGTGCGGATCAACCTCGACACGGCCGACCCGCCCCGCGAGGTGATCGACGCCTTCCGCGAGGTGCAGGCCGCCGAGCAGGAACGCGACCGGCTCGAGCGCCAGGCCGACGCCTATGCCAACCGCGTGGTCGCCGAGGCCCGCGGCGAGGCCGCGCAGATCCGCGAGCAGGCCGAGGGCTACCGCGCCCGCGTGGTCAACGAGGCGCTGGGTGAAGCCAGCCGCTTCTCGGCCGTGCGCGAGGAATATGCCAAGGCCCCCGAGGTCACCCGCCGCCGTCTCTACCTCGAGACGATGGAGAAGGTGCTCGGCAACGTCGACAAGACCATCCTCGACGAGGGGCTGACCGGCGAGGGCGGGGGCGTGGTGCCCTACCTGCCGCTGAACCAGCTCCAGAACAGCCGACCCAGCACCGAGGGAGGGAACTGATCATGCGCAAATCTACCTATGTGCTGCCGGTCATCGTCGTGCTGGCGGTGATCGCCCTCTCGTCGATCTTCGTCGTGGACGAGCGCGAGAAGGCGCTGGTCCTGCAGTTCGGCCAGATCAAGTCGGTCAAGGAAGAACCGGGGCTCGCCTTCAAGATCCCGATCATCCAGGAAGTGGTGAAATACGACGACCGCATCCTGTCGCTCGACACCGACACGATCGAGGTCACGCCCTCGGATGACCGCCGCCTCGTGGTGGACGCCTTCGCGCGCTACCGCATCGCCGACGTCGTCCGCTTCCGCCAGGCCGTGGGCGTCGGCGGGCTGCGCATCGCCGAGGACCGCCTGTCGGGCATCCTCAACGCCCAGATCCGCGAAGTGCTCGGTGCCGACCAGGTGACCTCGGACGTGATCCTCTCGGAAGACCGCCGCGTGCTCACCAACCGCATCCGGGACCAGGCCCGGCGCGAGGCGCTGTCGCTCGGTCTCGACGTGGTGGACGTGCGCCTCAAGCAGACCAACCTGCCGTCGCAGAACCTCGAGGCGACCTTCGCCCGGATGCGCGCCGAACGGGAACGGGAAGCCGCCGACGAGATCGCCCGCGGCAACGAGGCGGCGCAGCGCGTGCGCGCGCTGGCCGACCGGACCGTGGTCGAGACGCAGTCGGAAGCCAACCGTGACGGCGACATCATCCGCGGCGAGGCCGACGCCGAGCGCAACGGCATCTTCGCCGAGGCCTATGGTGCCGACCCCGAGTTCTTTGCCTTCTACCGGTCGCTGCAGGCCTACGAGAAATCGCTCGCCTCGGGCAATTCCTCGATGGTCATGACCCCGAACGGCGAGTTCTTCGAGTACTTCAAGTCGCAGGGCGAGATGGGCAAGCCGGCCGCGTCGGCGCCGGCCCCCGGCGCCGCCGGCACCGCGTCCGAGTGACGGGGACCGACATACTGACGGGGATCGCTCTGGTCCTCGTGATCGAGGGGCTGGTGTACGCACTGGCCCCTTCGCTTGTCGAGCGGATGCTGGTGGCGCTGCGGGAGATGCCGCTCGAGACGCGCCGGCTGCTCGGCCTCGTGACACTTGTTACAGGCGTCCTGCTGCTCTGGATCGCGCGGCGATCCGGCGGCTGAGCCCAGTCTTTCCTGCGGCTTGCGCCGCGGGGAAGGCGCCGCGCCGCGCGCGCCTTGCATTTCTGCACGGATGGGTTTTCACCTGCATGTCACATGCGCTTGAAAGCTTGAAACCTTTTCTTTGGTGGCCCTCAAAAGCTCCTATGTTACGCTTGTTCATGAGGAGGCAGAGCTGCCGCGCGGGGGCCGCGCGGCAGCCGCCGAACAGAAGGAGTTCCCTGTGAAACCACAAAATCTTGCAGTGACGGAGGGGTCGAGCCCGGTACGGCTGTTCTGGCTGGCCACGGTTTCGATGTTCCTGATCGTCTCGCAGTCGATCATGGCGCAGGCGCAGAGCGCACCGTCCAGCTTCTCCAGCCTTGCCGAGCGCGTGAGCCCGTCGGTGGTGAACATCACCACCTCGACCATGGTCGCCGGGCGCACCGGCCCGCAGGGCATCGTTCCCGAGGGCTCGCCCTTCGAGGACTTCTTCCGCGACTTCCAGAATCCCAACGGCGGTCCCGAGGGTGACCGTCCGCGCCGCTCTTCCGCGCTCGGCTCGGGCTTCGTGGTCTCGGAGGACGGCTACATCGTCACCAACAACCACGTCATCGAGGGCGCCGACGAGATCACCATCGAGTTCTTCTCCGGCAAGGAGCTGGACGCGAAGCTGGTCGGCACCGATCCCAACACCGACATCGCGCTGCTGAAGGTCGAGGCCGACGAGCCGCTGCCCTTCGTGAAGTTCGGCAACTCCGACGACAGCAAGGTCGGCGACTGGGTCATGGCCATGGGCAACCCGCTGGGCCAGGGCTTCTCGGTCTCGGCCGGCATCGTCTCGGCGCGCAACCGCGCGCTCTCGGGCACCTATGACGACTACATCCAGACCGACGCCGCCATCAACCGCGGCAACTCGGGCGGGCCGCTGTTCAACATGAACGGCGACGTGATCGGGGTGAACACCGCGATCCTCTCGCCCAACGGCGGCTCGATCGGCATCGGCTTCTCGATGGCCTCGAACGTGGTCACCAAGGTCGTCGACCAGCTCAAGGAATTCGGCGAGACCCGCCGCGGCTGGCTCGGCGTGCGCATCCAGGACGTGACCCCGGACATGGCAGAGGCCACCGGCCTTGCCAGCACCGACGGCGCCATGGTCTCGGACGTGCCGGACGGCCCGGCCAAGGATGCCGGCATGAAGTCGGGGGACGTGATCGTCTCCTTCGACGGCAAGCCGGTGACCGATACCCGCCAGCTGGTGCGCATCGTGGGCAACACCGAGGTCGGCAAGGCCGTCCGCGTGGTGGTCAACCGCAACGGCAACACCGAGACGCTGCTCGTCACGCTCGGACGCCGCGAGGAAACCCCCGAGCCGCTGCCCGCATCGCAGGAGCAGGGCACGCCCGAGGCGCCCGCCACCCAGGACATCATGGGGCTTACGCTCTCGCCGATGACCGACGAGCTGCGCAGCGAGCTAGGCCTTGCCGATGGCGCCAAGGGCCTTGCGGTGACCGAGGTCGACGAGGCGTCGGAAGCCTTCGACAAGGGCCTGCGCTCGGGCGACGTGATCACCGAGGCCGGCCAGGCCGAGGTGCTGAGCATCAAGGACCTCGAGGACAAGATCGCCGAGGCGAAGGATGCCGGCCGCAAGTCGATCCTGCTGCTGGTCCGCCGCGGCGGCGACCCGCGCTTCGTGGCGCTGACCATCGAGGACAAGTAAGCGTCGCGGTTCCACAGGCCTTACTCATGAAATCGGGGCGGGGAAAACCCTCGCCCCTTTTTCATTGGCTGCGCCCGGAACGCCGCGCTTGGCTTTCATCTTTCCCCAAATACTCACGGCGCGCCGCTGCCACGGGCGGGAGGTGAGTATTTATGGAAAGATGAAAGGGCTCAGGGCAGCACGCGCCGCAGCCCCGCCTGCACCTTGAGCAGCGCCGGCAGGTAGTCGCGGGCGAGATCCTCGGGCTCGGCCTGCATCGCCGGCAGGCCGGTATTGAGCGCCGCCACGACCTGCCCGTGCACGTTGAAGAGCGGCACGGCGATCGAGCGCAGCCCCATCTCCACCTCCTGGTCGATGATCGCGAAGCCCTCGGTCCGGACCTGGGCGATGCGCGCGGCGATCTCGGCAGGGTCGGTCAGCGCGCGCGGCGTGCGCGGGGTGAGGTCCGAGCGGTCGAGCAGGGCGCGCATCTCGGCCTCGGGCAGGGCGGCGAGCAGCACGCGTCCCATCGAGGTGCAATGGGCGGGCAGGCGCGAGCCCGGCATCAGCCCGATGCTCATCACCTTCCGCTGCGCGGCGCGGGCGAGGTAGACGATCTCGGTCTCGTCGAGGATCGACACCGAGCTCGACTGGCCGATCTGCTCCGACAGCTGGTCGAGCCAGGGCTGCACCAGCTGCGGCAGGGGCAGGGCGGCGAGCGCCCCCATGCCGAGCCGCAGCACGCGCGGGGTGAGCTGGAAGAACTTGCCGTCGTAATCGGCGTAGCCGAGCCGGTGCAGGGTCAGCAGGCAGCGCCGCGCGGTGGCGCGGTCGAGCCCGGTGCGTTCGGCCACCTGCGCGATCGACAGGCGCGGCGTCTCGGCGCGGAAGCACTCGATCACCTGAAGCCCCTTGGCGAGGGAGGCGATGAAATCGGTCGGTTTGTTCAACATGCGCACGATTTCTCGCGGGATATGAACAAATGTCAATATGCGCACGAAATTCGTGGCTCCTGTTACCGGGAGGTCATATTTCAGGCGCCGAGGGCGACACGCGCCCGAAGGAGGATTTCATGGACAAGACCATCGCCAGCGTCCGGGAGGCCGTCTCGGTCATTCCCGATGGCGCGACCGTGATGATCGGCGGCTTCGGCGGCTCGGGCGCGCCGATCGAGCTGATCCACGCGCTGATCGACCACGGCGCCAGGGACCTGACCGTCGTCAACAACAACGCCGGCAACGGCCATGTCGGCCTTGCCGCGCTGATCGAGCAGAAGCGGGTGAAGAAGCTGATCTGCTCCTTCCCGCGTTCGGCCGATCCGCGCGTCTTCACCGAGGCCTACCTTGCCGGGGAGATCGAGCTCGAGCTGGTGCCGCAGGGCACGCTCGCCGAGCGCATCCGGGCAGGCGGCGCGGGCATTCCGGCCTTCTACACCGCGACGAGCTACGGCACCGAGCTGGCGGAGGGCAAGCCTTCCGAGGAGTTCGAGGGCAAGCATTACGTCCGCGAGCGCTGGCTCAAGGCCGATTTCGCGCTGATCAAGGCCGAGCTGGCCGATCCGCACGGCAACCTGACCTACCGGATGGCGGCGCGCAACTTCAACCCGGTGATGGCCATGGCCGCGACCCATACCATCGTGCAGGCGACCAAGGTCGTGCCGCTGGGCGGGATCGACCCCGAGCACGTCATCACCCCGGGCATCTTCGTGTCGAAGGTGGTCGAAGTGCCGAACGCGGCGCAGGAAGAAGAGCTGAACCGGGCGGAGGCCGTCTACCCATGAGCGATACGATGATCGACATCGACAGCATCAAGCTGAGCAACGCCCAGATCGCCTGGCGCGCGGCGCAGGACATCGAGGATGGCGCCTATGTCAACCTCGGCATCGGCTTCCCCGAGATGGTCGCCAAGTTCCAGCCCGAGGGCAAGCAGGCGATCTTCCACACCGAGAACGGCGTGCTGGACTTCGGCGAGGCGCCGAAGCCCGGGGAAGAGGACTGGGACTGCATCAACGCCGGCAAGAAGGCGATCACCATCAAGCCGGGCACCGCGTTCTTCCACCATGCCGACAGCTTCGCCATGGTGCGCGGCGGGCATCTCGACGTCGCCATCCTCGGCGCCTACGAGATCGCGCAGAACGGCGATCTGGCGAACTGGTCCACCGGCAAGGGCGGCGTTCCGGCCGTCGGCGGCGCGATGGACCTCGTGCAGAGCGCCAAGCGCGTGGCGGTGCTGACCGACCACGTCACCAAGAAGGGCGAGCCCAAGCTGCTGGCCAGCTGCACCCTGCCGCTGACCGGCGTGGGCTGCGTGACCCGCGTCTACACCTCGCTGGCCGTAGTCGACATCGAGGGCGGCAAGTTCGTCCTGCGCGAGAAGGTCCCCGCGATCTCCTTCGACGAGCTGCAGGCGCTCACCGGCGCGCCGCTGCATGTCGAGGGCGCGGTGGCCGACCTGATCTGCCCGGAGCTCTGAGATGACCGACGCCTATATCTGTTCCTACGTCCGCACCCCGATCGGCCGCTTCGGCGGCGCGCTCTCCTCGGTGCGCGCAGACGATCTGGGGGCCATTCCGCTCAAGGCGCTGATGGCCCGCCACGACATCGACTGGTCGGCGGTGGACGAGGTCTATTACGGCTGCGCCAACCAGGCCGGCGAGGACAACCGCAACGTCGCGCGCATGTCGGCGCTGCTGGCGGGCCTGCCGGTCGCGGTGCCGGGCACCACGCTCAACCGTCTCTGCGGCTCGGGCATGGACGCGATCCTCGCGGCCGCGCGCGCCATCAAGGCGGGCGAGATCGAGCTTGCCATCGCCGGCGGGGTCGAGAGCATGTCGCGCGCGCCCTTCGTGATGCCCAAGGCCACCTCGGCCTTCTCGCGCAGCGCCGAGATCCACGACACCACCATCGGCTGGCGCTTCGTCAACAAGCTGATGAAGGCGCAGTATGGCGTGGACAGCATGCCCGAGACCGGCGAGAACGTCGCCGAGCAGTTCGGCATCAGCCGCGAGGACCAGGACGCCTTTGCCCTGCGCTCGCAGGCGAAGGCCGCGGGGGCGCAGAAGAACGGCCGTCTTGCGCAGGAGATCACCCCGGTGAGCATCCCGCAGCGCAAGGGGGATGCCATCGTCGTCGACACCGACGAGCACCCGCGCGAGACCTCGCTCGAGCAGCTCGCCAAGCTGCCGACGCCGTTCCGCGAGGGCGGCTCGGTCACCGCGGGCAACGCCTCGGGGGTGAACGACGGCGCCGCGGCGCTGATCATCGCCTCGGAGGCGGCGGTGAAGGCGCATGGCCTGACCCCGATCGCGCGCATCCTCGGCGGTGCGACCGCGGGCGTCGAGCCGCGCATCATGGGCTTCGGCCCGGCGCCGGCCTCGAAGAAGCTGATGGCGCGGCTTGGCCTGACGCAGCACGCCTTCGACGTGATCGAGCTGAACGAGGCCTTCGCCTCGCAGGGGCTCGCCACGCTGCGCGACCTCGGCATCGCCGATGACGACGCGCGGGTGAACCCGAACGGCGGCGCCATCGCGCTTGGCCACCCGCTCGGCATGTCGGGCGCGCGCATCACCGGCACCGCCGCGCTGGAGCTGAAGCCCGGCCAGAAGGCGCTGGCGACCATGTGCATCGGCGTCGGGCAGGGCATCGCGATCGCGCTCGAGGCGGTCTGAGCCTTGGCGGACAAGTCTGAAAAGGGGGCGGGGGGAAACCTCTGCCCCTTTTCGCGTGGGGTGCGCATCAGGACGGCCCTGTCGCCGAGGGATCACGGCGCGGCGCGGCGGGGGCGCTGCCCCTTGCATCGCCGGGCTTGCGTTGCAATGGCTTGGGGGCCGGGCGAAGATCCGGCGTGCAGTCCCAGTACAGGCGGAACCACCCATGAAACTCACCGGCACCCTCGGCGCGGCTGCGCTTGTCCTGACCGCCTGTCCCGCGCTTGCGGACGGCAGCTTCATGCAGCTTGAGCAGGCGGAGACCACCTCTGGGGGCGTGCTTGCGGTGACCCGCGACAGGCTGACCTACGGCGGCGTCATCAGCCATTGGGACGGCGGCTACTCGGTCGTGGGCAGCGTGGTCTACGGCATCGACACGCCCATCGGCGCCAGCCTCAAGCTGGGCCCGGCGCTCGGCGGGGTGTTCAGCGACGGCGAGGAGGACGACTACGAGCTTGGCCTGCGCGTCGCGCTCGACCGCTGGACGGCGACCGACTGGGGCTCGTTCTACTGGCTCGCCGAGGTCAACAGCATCGACAGCAGCTGGTTCCTGCTGGCCTCCACCGGCTGGGGCGACTCGGGCTTCAGCACCGAGCTCTCGACCGGCGGCAGCGACAATTACCACGACACGACACTGGCGGTGAGCCAGCGCATCCGCGGCCCGGTGAGCCTGCGCGCCGGCTACCGCTTCGACTCCGAGGAGTTCTTCGTCGGCGTCTCGGTCAACACCTTCTGAGACGGAGCCGCGGGATCAGCCCGGCAGGCCGAAGCTGATCCGCCGGGCGATGTCGGCGATCACCGCCGAGACGCGGGTGGTGACCACGCCGGGCGCGTCACCCTCGGCATAGAACCGCACGAAGAGCGCCTCGCGCTGCTCGGGGGTCGGCACCAGCTGCAGCCGCGCGCCGTCGGTGGTGGGCGCGATCACGTAGACCTCGAGATCGCCCACGTCGGGCAGGTGCAGCACGCCGCGCGTCTGCGGCGGGTAGGGGCGCCCGCGCAGCCTTGCGGTGTCGAGCGTCAGCGAGGTGATCCAGAGCTCGTCGGTGCGGCCCCCGGCGGTGAAGGTGACGCGCTCGGGCTTGTCGGCCATGTGCACCTCTGAGCGCGGCAGCTCCACGCAGGTGAAGCAGGTCACCGCGAGCACCACGACGTTGTAGAGCGTCCAGAACAGGATCACCCACTTGCCGTCGCCCGCGTCGTTCATCGTGAAATCGTCGCTGACGATGCCGAGCGTCAGCCCCACCGCGCTGAGGATCAGGGCCAGGGCGAAGGGCATCATGAGCCGCCACTGGATCACCACCTTCGAGCGGTCGCCGCCCTTGGCGGTCACCGAGAACTTGTGCCCCTTGGGCCGGAACAGCCCGGAATAGGCGGCGCGGGTGATCGGGATGGCGCCGATCAGCTGGCTGACATCGTGCATCACCGGGATCATCAGGCCGCGCGAGAGCAGGTTCATGATCATCGTGACCCAGAGGAAGTAGGGGCCGAAGTAGAACAGCACGTCGGCCAGCTGCGCATCGACGACGGTGATGCCGAAGAACCAGTAGAGCAGCGGAAAGACGATGGCGGCGATGCGGAAGGGAAAGCTGGTTCCCCAGAAGAACACCGAGTCGATCACGCTCCATCGATCGCGCAGGCGCAGCTTCGACTTCGAGAACGGGCCAAGCGAGGACCGGGCGATCTGCATCAGCCCGAGGCACCAGCGGGCGCGCTGGGTGATGTATTCCTTGAGCCCCTCGGGGGCGAGCCCCTCGGTGAGCGGCTCGTTGAGGTAGACGGTCTTGTAGCCGAGGTTCTGCAGCGCGATGGTGAGCATGAAGTCCTCGGTCACGCTCTCGGTGGGAAAACCGCCCAGTTCGCGCACCGCGTCCCAGCGGCAGATCGAGGAGGTGCCGCAGCAGATCGCGATGCCCCAGGCGTCGCGCGACGCCTGCATGTGGTCGAAGAAGAAGCGCTGCTCGTCGGGGTAGGAGGCGCTCAGCCCGAGATTGTGCTGGATCGGGTCGGCGTTGAAGAAGTGCTGCGGGGTCTGCACCAGCCCGACGCTCGGGTCGTGGAACAGCGCGAGGCTGCGCGACAGGAATCCCCGGTGCGGCACGAAATCGGCGTCGAGCACGGCAAAGAACTGCGGCGGCTCGGGATCCTCGGCCATCCGGTCCAGAGCGTGGTTGATGTTGCCGGCCTTCGAGCCCTTGTTGTCGGGGCGGCGCATGTAGCGCACGTTCTGCTCGGCGCAGTAGTCGCGCAGCCAGTCGCGGCGGCTGTCGTCGAGGACGACGATCTCCTTGTTCGGGTGCCGCAGCGACTTGGCGCCGATGATGGTGCGTTCCAGCACCTCGCGGTCCTCGTTGTAGGTGGCGATCATCACCGCCACCTTGGGATCGTCCTCGCCCCACCAGCGCGCGTGCGCCTCGACCTCGTCGCGGCGGTCGCGGAACCGCGCGAGGATCACGAAGGCGCTGAGCGAGCCGATCAGGGTCAGCAGCTCCAGCCCGTAGAGCAGGTAGCTCAGCGCCGCTTCGAGCGTGAAACCGAGGGGGGCGAGGGTTTCGGCGCCGCGCCACCATGCGTAGCGTGCGGCGAGAACGAAGGCGATGGCAAAGAGAATGGCCCGGTCGCGGGTCCTGTTCGGATCGACGATGACGGGCAGCACCAGCCCGATCCCGGCCACGAGCAGCAGGTAGGTGCCGCTCGAGCCGAGCTCGCCGATGTGCGGGAAGGGGGCCATGTCAGTCGAACCAGCCGCGGAAGAGATCCAGCGGGCGGCCGTCGAAGAAGGCGCGCCCGGTCCGGCCGATGGCGCAGCCGAGCTCGGTGTCGTCGTTCAGCTCGGGCACCAGCAGCGTCACGTCGTAGCGCTCGAGGTGCTTCTCGCTCGGGGCGACGGCGAGGTTGGCGTAGATCGTGCGCGCGCCGCTGCCGGCGAGGCGACCGACGGTGGCCGGGTAGAGCTTCGACTGGCCGGTGAAGCGGAAGCTGGCGTCCTGCCCGATGCGCAGCGAGTTGTAGACCCGCTCGGTGACCGACAGGGTGACGATGCTGTGGCCGCAGTCGACGAGGCGCAGCAGCGGATCGCCGCGCTGCACGCTGACCGCGTCGGCCTGCAGGGTCTCCCAGTAGAGCATGTCGGGCGCCGGGGCGCGCAGCTCGGTGCGGCTGCGCAGGCCGAGCTGCTGGCGGGCGCGGGTGACGCGGCGGTCGAGCGCGCCGCGGCGCAGCCCGGCCTCGGTGCGCTGCAGGCCAAGCTGCGCGATCTCGTCGTCGAGCTGGAAGCCGCGCTGCTCGGAATAGGGGGCGTCGTTGTAGCCGTCGCCGAGGAAGACCCCGTCCTTCAGCGCGTCGCGCGCGACCTGCAGCGTCTCGACCCGCTCGCGCGCCTGCGACAGGGCGATGGCGCGGCTGGCCGAGACGTCGGGGCCCGCGACCTCGGTGGCACCGGGCTTGCCGAGCAGCTCCACCCGCACGCGCGCCTCGGCGAGCTGGGCCTCGATCTCGGCGGTGCGGGCGTTGCGGAAGGCCTCGGTGCGCGCGGCGAGGACGTCGCGCTCGTGGCCGCGCGCGGCGATCTCGGACTGGATCCGGGCGACCTCGGCGTCGACGAGGTCAAGGTCGCGCTGGAGGTCGTTGAGGTGGACCGGGTCGACAAGCGGGTCGGTGACCGTCGCGAGCAGCTCGTTCGCCGCCACCCGCCCGCCGAGCGCGTGGCCCTGCAGCTCGACGGTCCCGGCGATGGGCGCGCGCAGCGTCACCACGGGCGCATTCACGACTGCGTTGGCACTGGCGGCGGTCATCTGCTCGCCGATGATCACCCAGAGCGCGACGAGAATTGCGGCGATACCGATGATGAGACGGGTGTACTTCATGTTCTGCTCGCGATTTTCTGCCTGTTTTGCCGTGCATTACACCGCAGCCCTTAGCCACGTGCAAGCCGGCGCTGGCCCCCTCCCTTGGGCGGGAGGGGCGTTCGCTGCGTCTATCATGAAGGAATGTGGCCAGAGCAGGGCTTTCAGCACTGCGTCTGTTCACGTTTCGCTATGCTGGCAAGAAGCTGCAGGGTGGCGGGGTAGTAGCTCTGCGCCGAGTCCCGCGGCGTGTGCGGCGCGAGCGGCGCGCAGTCGGCAAGCGCCGCGATGGCGCGGTAGCCGGCATAGTCGGACTCGTCGAGCAGGGCGCCGGAGGCGTCGAAGTTGACCCCGATCATCCCCTGCGTGGGGGCGCTCTTCAGCGCGTCGCGCATCTTGGTCACGGCGGGGTTGCCGCCGCGGCCGGACCAGACGAGGTAGAGCGGCACGCGCAGCGCGTCGTAGCCAGAGCGGAGCTCGTGCTCCTGCGGCGGGGCGAAGCCCTCGGGCGTGACGTCGATCCAGTCCGGCAGGATCGGCTGGCGTGCCAGCTCGGCCAGCACCGTCTCGCCATGGTCGGCGGCGCGGATCAGCCCCGGCTCCTCGGCGGCGAAGCCGAGCTCGCGCAGGGCGCGGGACATGAGGTAGGAGGGGTTGAAGAGCACCCGCTCCGGCGTGGCGCGGGATTCCGCCCCGGGCTTGAGCAGCAGCTCGCCCGGCGCGCGCGGGTCGGGCGCGAGGCAGAGCGCGGCGATGTCCCGGGCGATGGCGACGGCCTTCTCGTGGTACTGGTACCAGCCGCTGTCGCGCGCCGCCCGCAGCAGCGCCCAGGCGCGGAAGAGATCGCCGTCGGTGGCGTTGTGCCAGTCTTCTATGTTGTCGCGCCGCCGCGGCACCCATTGCCAGGCCATGAGGTTGTCGTCGCGGATCGCGAGGTTGTGCGCGGTCCAGTCCTCGAGCTGCCGGAAGGTGCGCTCGTCGCCATGGGCCTGCGCCAGCAGGAGGCCGTAGCCCTGTCCCTCGGAATGGCTGGTCGCGTTCTGCAAATCGTCGACGACGCGCCCGTCGGGTTGCACGAAGCGGGCGCGCCAGAGGCGCCAGCACTGGATGGACTCCTCGGACTCGGCGGCGGCCTTCCCGCCGGCCATGGCCATCGCCGCAGCCCCCGCAAGCATGTGACGTCTGTTGAGCACTCGTATATCGTCTTTCGGCATTATTCGGCTTTCGGGACGCGTTTTCCCGATCTTTAATTGCCCGTTCCGGTAATTCAAAAGATAACGCGAACGGAAAGTTATATTTTCTACTATTGCGTGAGGCTAATTCGCAACGGGTCGCCGGAGCGCCCGGATTGCCAATTCATTTGTGTAAAAATGATATCAGACTGCCCGTTTCCTGTGCTGCTTGGTGCAAAGTGAGGAATGTTTGAGCAGTTCTTCCGAATTTTCGGTCCGATCAAACCCAGCCCCCGGTGCCTACCTGCACAAGAACGAACCCCAAGGTCAAGTTGGTATCAGGACCGGCGGA
Source organism: Salipiger sp. H15 (assembly GCF_040409955.1). Classification (NCBI taxonomy): domain Bacteria; kingdom Pseudomonadati; phylum Pseudomonadota; class Alphaproteobacteria; order Rhodobacterales; family Roseobacteraceae; genus Salipiger; species Salipiger bruguierae. Next base: position 294,719 of record NZ_CP123384.1, on the reverse strand, counting down.
CTGAAAATGCCGGGCCAATCAACAGGGACATCTCGGAGGTTCTTATGCTTCGTCTGAAAGCTGGCATTGCGGCCCTTGCCGTCGCCGCCACCATGGCCAGCGCCGCCTGGGCGCAGGGCACGCTGCGCGTCGGCATGACCGCGGCCGACATTCCGCTCACCACCGGTCAGACCGACCAGGGCGGCGAGGGCATGCGCTTCATGGGCTACACGGTCTATGACTCGCTGATCGAATGGGATCTGACCAGCGCCGACAAGCCGTCGGTGCTGATCCCCGGCCTCGCGACCGAATGGTCGGTGGATGCCGAGGACAAGACCAAGTGGACCTTCAAGCTGCGCGAGGGCGTGACCTTCCACGACGGCGCGCCATTCACTGCCGCCGACGTGGTGTGGAACCTCGACAAGATCCTCGTCGAGGGCTCCGAGCAGTACGACCCGCGCCAGGCGGCGCAGGGCAAGTCGCGCATCCCCGCCGTCGCCTCCTACAAGGCGATCGACGACTACACGCTCGAGATCGTCACCAAGGAGCCGGACGCCACGCTGCCCTACCAGATGACCTGGATCCTGATGTCGTCCAAGGCGAACTGGGAAGCCATGGACAAGGACTGGGAAAAGGTCGCCGGCCATCCCTCGGGCACCGGCCCGTGGAAGCTGGAAACCTTCGTGCCGCGCGAGCGCGCCGAGATGGTACCCTTCGACGCCTACTGGGACGAGACCCGCATTCCCAAGCTCGACAAGATGGTGCTGATCCCGCTGCCCGAGCCGAACGCCCGCTCGGCCGCGCTGCTCTCGGGCCAGGTCGACTGGATCGAGGCCCCGGCGCCCGACACCATCCCGGCGATGCAGGGCAACGGCTTCGTCATCTCGTCGAACGCCTACCCGCACAACTGGACCTGGCACCTGTCGCGTCTCGAGGGTTCGCCCTGGAACGACATCCGCGTGCGCAAGGCCGCCAACCTCGCCATCGACCGCGAGGGCATGATGCCGCTGCTGGGTGGCCTGATGGTTCCCGCCAAGGGCTTCCTGCCGCCGAGCTCGCAGTGGTTCGGCAACCCGACCTTCGAGGTGAAGTATGACCTCGACGCCGCGAAGGCGCTGATGGAAGAGGCCGGTTACGGCCCCGACAAGCACCTTGCCGTCAAGGCGCTGATCTCGCCCTCGGGTTCGGGCCAGATGCTGCCGCTGCCGATGAACGAATATGTCCAGCAGAGCCTCGCCGAGATCTGGATCGACGTCGAGTTCATGGTCGTCGAGTGGAACCAGATGATCAACCTGTGGCGTGCCGGCGCGGCCGATCCCTCGGTGGACGGCGCCCAGTCGATCAACTTCACCTACTTCATCCAGGACCCGTTCACCGGCCTCATCCGTCACCTCGACGAGAACCTGATCGCGCCGAACGGCACCAACTGGGGCCACTACAGCGATCCCGAGATGCAGGAGCTGTTCAAGCAGATCAAGACCACCTTCGACCCGGTCGCCCAGGACGAGGTGCTGCGCAAGACGCATGAGAAATACGTCAACGACGCGCTCTTCCTGATGGTCACCCACGACGTCGCGCCGCGCGCCATGTCGCCGAAGGTGAAGGGCTTCGTGCAGGCCCAGAACTGGTACCAGAACTTCTCGTCGATCACGATCGACGAGTAATTCCCGACGACGCCCGCAAGGGCGAGACCCCGCCGCGCGTGCCGCGGCGGGGACCCTACAAGCCAGGGACCACCTACCCGTGCTCAGCTATTTCTTCCGCCGCCTTCTCCTCGTGCTGCCCGTGGCCTTCGGGGTTTCGGTGATCTGCTTCATGCTGGTCCAGATCGCCCCGGGCGATCCGCTCACCGCCATCATGCCCGTCGATGCCACCGCCGAGGAACAGGCCGCCATGCGCGCCGCCTACGGGCTCGACAAGCCGCTGCCCGTCCAATACGCGATCTGGATCGGCAACCTCGCGCAGGGCGACATGGGCAAGTCCATCGCCACCGGCCGGCCGGTCGCGCAGGAGGTCTTCGGCGCGGTGCAGAACTCGCTGCTGCTGGCCGTCTCGGCCGCCGTCATCGCCTTCCCGATCGGCATCTTCCTCGGCTTCCTCGCCGGCTATTTCCGCGACACGCTGCTGGATCGCGCGGTCACCGCGCTCTCGATCACCGGCGTGTCGGTGCCGAACTACTGGCTCGGCATCGTGCTGGTCATCATCTTTTCCGTGAACCTCGGCTGGCTGCCCTCGATGGGGGCGGGGCCGGGCGGCTCGCAGAGCTGGGAATGGGACTGGCTGCACATGCGCCACCTGATCCTGCCCGCGGTGACGCTCGCCGTCGTGCCGATCGGCATCGTCGCGCGCACCGTGCGCGCGCTGGCCGGGGACATCCTGACGATGGACTTCGTGCAGGCGCTCTATGCCAAGGGCATGAGCCGCGGCGACGTGCTGCGCCACGTCGCGCGCAACGCCGCCTCGACCGCGCTTTCGGTGATGGGCCTGCAACTGGGCTACCTGCTCGGCGGCTCGATCCTCATCGAGACCGTGTTCAACTGGCCGGGCTCGGGCTTCCTGCTCTCGAACGCCATCTTCCAGCGCGACCTGCCGCTCCTGCAGGGCACGATCCTCGTCCTCGCCCTGTTCTTCGTGGCGATGAACCTCATCGTCGACGTGGCGCAGGCCGCGATCGATCCGCGCATCAAGAGGACCTGACCCATGGCTCTTGCGGAAACCGAACCCATGACCGACTCGAAGGCCGCCAAGCCGCAGGGCTACTGGGCCGGGGTGGGCGCGCGCGTGGTGCGCGACCCCGTGTCGATGATCTGCCTTGCCGTGGTGCTGCTGCTGATCCTCTCGGCGATCTTCGCGCCCTATATCGGCCTGCCCGACCCCTACAAGGGCTCGATGATCGCCCGCCTGAAACCGCTCGGCACCGAGGGGCACCTGCTGGGCACCGACGAGCAGGGCCGCGACATGCTGGCGCGCCTGATCTACGGCGGGCGGCTCACGCTCTTCATCGGCCTCATGCCGGTGGTCTTCGCCTTCTTCATCGGCTCGGCGCTCGGCATCGTGGCGGGCTATGTCGGCGGCATGACCAACACCATCATCATGCGCGTGGTCGACGTCTTCTTCGCCTTCCCCTCGGTGCTGCTGGCGATCGCCATCTCGGGCGCGCTGGGGGCGGGGATCGTCAACAGCCTCGTGTCGCTGACCATCGTCTTCATCCCGCCGATCACCCGCGTTGCCGAGGCCGTCACCTCGGGCGTGCGGGCGCTCGACTACATCGACGCCGCCCGCGCGACGGGGGCGAACGCGCTGACGGTGATCCGCGTGCACGTGATCGGCAACGTGCTCTCGCCGATCTTCGTCTATGCCACCTCGCTCACCTCGGTCTGCATGATCCTCGCCGCGGGCCTGTCGTTCCTCGGCATCGGCGTGCGCCCGCCCGAGCCCGAATGGGGCCTCATGCTGAACACGCTGCGCTCGGCCATCTACATCAACCCGTGGCTCTCGGCGCTGCCGGGGGTGATGATCTTTATCACCTCGCTCTGCCTCAACCTGCTGAGCGACGGACTGAGGAGCGCGATGAATGTCCGCGACTGACCTTTCCCCCGCACTCAAACCGAAGACCGCCGCCCCCGAGAGCCGCGACAAGGGCGGCCCGGCGCAGCCGCTGGTCATCGTGAAGGACCTGCAGAAGCACTTCCCCGTCCGCGGCGGCATCCTCGGCCGCACGCAGGCGATGGTGCAGGCGGTCGACGGCGTGTCCTTCGAGGTGAAGAAGGGCGAGACGCTGGGCATCGTCGGCGAGTCCGGCTGCGGCAAGTCCACCACCGCGCGGCTGCTCATCGGCCTCATCGAGAAGGACAAGGGCGAGATCATCTTCGACGGGCAGGGGCTGGGCGAGACACTGTCGCTGAAGGACCTGCGCAAGGACGTGCAGATGGTCTTCCAGGACAGCTACGCCTCGCTCAACCCGCGCCTGACCATCGAGGACTCGGTGGCCTTCGGCGCCAAGGTGCAGGGGCTCGACGATCCGAACGGCCGGGCGCGCAGCCTGATGGCGCGCGTCGGGCTCGATCCCGACCGCTTTGCCCACCGCTACCCGCACGAGCTTTCGGGCGGCCAGCGCCAGCGGGTGAACATCGCCCGCGCGCTTGCCATGTCGCCGCGGCTGGTGGTGCTGGACGAGGCGGTCTCGGCGCTCGACAAGTCGGTCGAGGCGCAGGTGCTGAACCTGCTGTCGGACCTGCGCAAGGAGTTCGGGCTCACCTACATCTTCATCAGCCACGACCTGAACGTGGTGCGCTATATCTCGGACCGCATCCTTGTCATGTATCTCGGCGAGGTGGTCGAGGTCGCGCCGGTGGACAGCATCTGGCACGAACAGGCGCATCCCTACACGCGCTCGCTCTTCTCGGCGATGCCCTCGATGGACCCCGACAACCGCACGCAGGAACCGCCGCTTGCGGGCGATCCGCCGAACCCGATCGACCCGCCCAAGGGCTGCCGCTTCCACACCCGCTGCCGCTTTGCCAGCGAGGTCTGCAAGAGCGTCGCGCCAAAGCTCATGGGCCTGCCGGGCAATGCCGAGCACCTCGCCGCCTGCCACCTGCACGACACGAGCTCGGGCCATCCCAGGGCCGGGCAGGGGGTGCCGCAATGATCCTCTCGGGAAACTGCGCCACCCGGAAGCGCGAGGTCTTCTGGACCGCGCCCAAGACCGCCCCCACGTCCCAGACCAAGCCGGAGGAGGGCAAATGACCAAGCTGCTCGACATCCAGAACCTCACCCTGCGCTTCAAGGGCAAGCGCACGGTGCACGCGATCAACGACGTCTCGCTCAGCATGGAGCAGGGCGAGACGCTGGCGCTGCTCGGCGAGTCCGGCTCGGGCAAGTCGGTGACGCTGAAGGCGCTCCTCGGCCTCCTGCCGCCGAAGCGCACCGAGATCGAGGGCAAGATCGAGGTCAACGGCATCGACGTCCTCAGCCTCTCGGGCCGGAAGCTGCAGAAATACCGCGGCGGCGAGGTCTCGATGGTGTTCCAGGAGCCGGCGCTGGCGCTCGACCCGGTCTATACCGTCGGCCACCAGATCGCCGAGTCCGTCATGCGCCACAAGGGCGTCAGCAAGGCCGAGGCGATGTCGACCGCGCTCGACATGCTCGACCGGGTGCGCATTCCTTCCGCCAACCGGCGGCTGCACAATTACCCGCACGAGCTGTCGGGGGGGATGCGCCAGCGGGTGATGATCGCGCTTGCTCTGGCCTGCCGTCCGCGGCTGCTGCTGGCCGACGAGCCCACGACGGCGCTCGACGCCACGGTGCAGATCCAGATCCTGCTGCTGTTGCGCGAGCTGCAGAAGGAGTTCGGCATGGGGGTGATCTTCGTCACCCATGACATCGGCGTGGCGGTGGAAATCTCGGAACGCGTCGCGGTCATGTACGCCGGGCAGATCGTCGAGGAGGGGACGACGTCCGAGATCATCAAATCGGCGAAGCACCCCTACACGCAGGGCCTGCTGGCCGCGAACCTGCACGATGTCGAACGCGGCGCGCGGCTCAACGCCATTCCCGGCGCGCCGCCCTCGCTCGAGACCAAGCCGGACAGCTGCTCCTTCGCGCCGCGCTGCGCCCATGCCACCGCCGAGTGCCGCGCCGCGCTGCCGCCGGTCTTCACCCCCGCGCCGCGCCGCCGCGTCGCCTGCGTGAAGGCCGAGCCCGCGATCGCGGCGGAATGAGGGGGCGGACATGCTGATCAAGGACGACCCCTACCGCTGCTTCATGCCCTACGAGCCGGTGCCGGTGGAGAGCGCCCCGGAAGGGCCGCTCGCGGGCCTCACGCTAGCGGTGAAGGACATCTTCGACGTGGCGGGCTACCGCACCGGCTCGGGCTGCCCGCTGCGGCTGGCGGCGAGCCCGGTGCGCGCCGCGACCGCGCCGGCGGCGCAGAAACTGCTGGACGCGGGCGCACGCTTCGTCGGCAAGACCCACACCGACGAGCTCGCCTGGTCGATGTACGGGATGAACGTGCATTTCGGCACGCCGGTGAACCCCGCTGCGCCGGACCGCATCCCGGGCGGCTCCTCCTCGGGTTCCGCCGTGGCGGTGGCCGGCGGGCTCGCCGACATCGCCATCGGCTCGGACACCGGCGGCTCGATCCGCGCCCCGGCCAGCTTCTGCGGCATCTGGGGGATCCGGCCGACGCACGGGCGCATCTCGCTCGACCTCGCGCAACCGCTGGCGGCGAGCTACGACACCTGCGGGCTCTTCGCCCGCGACGGTGAGACGCTGCTGCGCGCCATGACGGTGCTGCTGGACGGCGAGACCGCGCCGCTGACCGAGGTGCCCGAGTTCCTGCGCCCGGTCGATATGCTGGCTCAGCTCGGCCCCGAGGCGCTGGCGGTCTGGGAGGCGCGGTTCGGCGATCTTCCCGCCCGCGACGTGCGCGTCTACCCCGAGGGGGTGGACGCCGCCTACACCGCCTTCCTGCGCACCATCGGCGCGGATGCCCGCGACTGGGTGCTGCCCTACATCCGCCAGAGCGGCATGCCGGTGGCGCGCGGCATCGACCAGCGCGCCGACGCCGCCGAGGCGCTGACCGGGGCCGAGATCGCGGGCGGGCAGGCCGCCCGCCGCGCCTTCACCGCCCATGTCGAGGCGCTGCTGGGCCCCTCGGGGGTGATCCTCGCCCCGGCGGTGCATGACGCGCCCTTCCGGCTCGACCCGCCGCTCGAGGTCTTCGACGGCTTCCGCCACGACTGCTCGCGGCTCCTGTGCGTGGCGGGCCTGTCAGGACTGCCGCAGGTGGTCTTCCCGGCGGGCAGCCTCGACGGCGCGCCCTACGGGATGTCGCTGATCGGGCCGCGCGGCTCGGACCTGTCGCTGATCGCTCTGGCGTACCGGATCGCGGCGGGATACGCAGTCCCGGCCTGAAGCCGGGACGCACGGAGGATCAATGGACGGGATCGAGACGAAGCTTGCCGCTATGGGTCTGGCGCTGCCGCCCTCGGCCCCCTCGCGCGCGCTGTTCCTGCCGGGCAAGATCAGCGGCAACCTGCTGTTCCTGTCGGGGCAGATCTGCGAGTGGGAGGGCGTGCCCAAGTATTTCGGCCCGGTGCCGCAGGGGTTCGACGTGAAGCTGGGGCAGGAGGCGGCGCGTATGTGCGCGCTCAACCTTCTCTACTCGATCAAGGCCGTCGCCGGCTCGCTCGACCGGGTGACCAGCGTGGTGCGGCTCGGCGGGTTCGTCGCCGCGCCGCATGGCTACGCCGACGGGCCGCTGATCGTGAACGGCGCCTCGCAACTCTTCATCGACCTCTGGGGCGAGGCCGGGCGTCATGCCCGCACCGCCGTCAACGTGACCTCGCTGCCGGCGAATGCGCTGGTCGAGATCGAGGCGACGGTCGAGCTTGGCTGAGCCCGGCGCGCCCCTGCGCGTGCTGCTGGTCAACCCCAACAGCAACGCCGCGACCACCCGCGCGATGTGCGCCATCGCGGGCCGCGTGCTGCCCGATGTGACCGGCTGGACCGCGCCGGCGGGGCCGCCGCTCATCACCTCGCCCGAGGCGCTGGCCGAGGCCGCGGGCCATGTTGCAGCTGCAGCAATTCCCGAGGGCATCGCGGGGGTGATCGTGTCCGCTTTCGGCGATCCGGGGCGCGCGGCGCTGGCCGCCCGGTTGCGGGTTCCCGTAATTGGAATCGGGGAGGCGGCGGCGCGCGCGGCGGCCCGGGGAGGCCGCAGCTTCGCCGTGGTGACCCATACGCCTGCCTTGGAAACGAGCATCGACGCCCTGATGCACAATGCCGCACCCGGCGCGCGCTACCTTGGCACCTACCTTGCCGAGGGCGATCCGGTGGCGCTGTCGAAAGACCCGGAAAAACTCGACGCCGCATTGCTTTACGCCGTGAAGCTCGCGCATCGCGACGGGGCCGAGGCGGTGATCATCGGGGGCGGACCCCTTGGCGAGGCGGCGGACCGACTCGCCGATCACGTTCCTTGCATTCTTGTTTCGCCCATTTTACATGCGGCGCTTGCGATGCGAGCGAAACTCCGCTTGCCAAGCGACTGAAACTGCGGCAATCCGCCAGTGGATTGCCTTCGAAAGCGCAGCATGAGCGGAGATTCGGCAGAGTCTTGCCGCCGCGCAGCAAAAGCCCGCTTTTGAAGGGAACCCCTTAGACTACGGGGTGTTGTCTTTCCCGTACTCGTTATCACATTCCCGCCCAGTACCACCCCTTGGAGCAGACATTTGCGGAAGTTTCCGATCCCTAGTCCTGTTGTGTCCGGACGTGCGTTCGTGGCGCGTCAAAACCGACGCCAGTTCCTGGCCCGACTTGCCGGCTCCGCCGCCGTCCCCGCGCTCCTGAGCGCGACGTCCCTTGCCGCGCAGGAGGCGACCGAGGAGGTCGTGGCGGCGACCGAGGAAGCCCCTCAGGCCGAGACGACCCCCTTCTCCTTCGACATCCTCTCGGCGCAGATGGCCGAGGCCGCGAAATCCGAACCGCAGGAGCCCGAGCAGGTCGAGGGCTTCCTCGCCGAGCTCGACTACGACGGCTACCAGCGCATCCGCTTCAACCCGGAAAAGGCCCGCTGGGCGGACCTTCCGGACGACACCTTCCGCCTGCACGCCTTCCACCTCGGCTGGCTCTTCAAGCAGCCCGTGCGCCTGCACGAGGTGGTCAACGGCGAAGCGCGGCAGATGCATTTCTCGACCGCCGATTTCGACTATTCCGACGTCGAGACGCCGATCCCCGAGAACACCGAGATGCCCGGCGTCGCCGGCTTCCGCCTGCACAACCCGATCAACCGGGCCGACACGTTCGACGAGCTCGTCGCCTTCCTCGGCGCGAGCTATTTCCGCGCGCTCGGCCGTGGCAACACCTACGGGCTCAGCGCCCGCGGGCTCGCGGTGAACACCGGCCTTTCGGGTGCCGAGGAATTCCCGCGCTTCAACGAGTTCTGGCTCGAGCGTCCTGGTCCGGGCGCCGAGCACATGACCGTCTACGCGGCGCTCGGCAGCGACTCGGTGACCGGGGCCTACCGCTTCGTGATCCGTCCCGGGCAGGACACCCAGATCGAGGTGACCGCGCGGCTCTTCCTGCGCAACGACATCCAGCAGCTCGGCATCGCGCCGCTGACCTCGATGTTCCTCTTTGGCGGCCCCGACATGGGCGGCTTCGACGATTTCCGCCCGGCGGTGCACGACAGCGAGGCGCTGGTGCTGACCACCCAGGGCGGCGAGACCTTCTTCCGCCCGCTCAACAACCCGCCCCGGCTTGCCAGCTCCTACTTCGGCGCGCTGAGCCCGGTGCGCTTCGGCCTCGTCCAGCGCACCCGCGAGTTCGAGCATTACCTCGACGCCCAGGCCCATTACGAGAAGCGCCCGACGCTGCTGGTGGAGCCGATCGGCGACTGGGGCGAGGGCTCGGTGCGGCTGGTCGAGATCCCTTCGGATCTCGAGGCCAACGACAACATCGTCGCATTCTGGATCCCGAAGGCCGAGACCAAGGCCGGGGATGCGCTGGAATTCTCCTATCGCCTGCACTGGGGCACGTCCCCGCTGGGTGACGGGGCTGTCGACCGGGCCCGCGTGGTGCGCACGCGGGTTGGCAAGGGCGGCGTATCGGGGGTCGAGCAGGACACCGATCGGCGGAAATTCGTCATCGATTTCGAAGGCGGAACTCTCGGGGAACTTCCCGCGGGCGCCGAAGTTGAACCACAAGCGAGTGCCGCCAACGGCGAGATCGTCGAGGCGGTTGTGAGCCGGATCTCGGGGACCGAGACATGGCGTCTTGTTCTGGAAGTGACGGCGCCCAACGGCTCCGTCGCGGAACTGAAGGCGGGGCTCAAGGGGTATGGTCGTATGCTTACCGAAACCTGGACTTATCAATGGGTGAAGGAATGAATGCTGAACCGATGAAAGAACAGGACGTGGCCGAGGCTCGCGCCGTCGAGATGCCGCACTGGGCCCCGCCCGATGCGCCGATGGACATGCCGCACCAGGAGGTCGAGGCGCGCCGCGCCGACCGCGTCTCCCTGCAGGACATGATCCTGCGCATCCTGATGCCCGGCCAGCGCGCCTGAGGACCCGGACATGCCTGTTCTGCCTTCGCCCGACCGCAAAACGGTCGCCACCCGCCTATTCGCCGCCGTCTTCGCGCTGACCGCTGCCGGCACAGCCACGGGGCTGTTGCTGGAAGTGGCCCTGCAGGACGGGGTCGAGGTGTGGGACTTCGTGCGTGCGGGGCTCATCCTCGTGACCACTGCCTGGCTTGCCTGGGGTGCCGCGCTCGCGCTCTGCGGGCTGGTGCCGCTGCGCCGCCGGGCGGCGGCCGAGCTGCAGATGCCGCAGCCGCGCACGGTCGTGCTGGTGCCCATCTGCAACGAGGATCCGGTGGCCACCTTCGCGCGCATCGCCGCGATGGACCGCTCGATCATCGCCGCCGGGGTGAGTGCGGACGTGGCGATCCTGTCGGACACGCGCGACGAGAGCAATGCCGCGGAAGAGCGGCGGACCTTCGTGCGCCTGCTTGAGGAGACGGGCGGGCAGGGGCGCATCTTTTATCGCCGCCGCGAGGACAACCGCGGCCGCAAGGCCGGCAACATCGAGGATTTCTTCCGCCGCTCCGGCGGGGCCTACGAGCTTGCCGTGATCCTCGACGCCGACAGCCTCATGGAGGGCGAGGCGATCCGCCGGATGGTCGCGCGCATGCAGGCCGATCCGCAGATCGGCCTTCTGCAGACCCTGCCGCGCATCGTCGGCGGGCGCAGCTTCTTCGGCCGCGCCATGCAGTTCGCCGCGGCCTTCCACGGTCCGGTCTTCACCCGCGGGCTCGCCCGGATGCAGGGGGCGACCGGCCCGTTCTGGGGGCACAATGCCATAGTGAGGGTCAATGCCTTCGCCGAGAGCTGCGGCCTGCCCGAGCTGCAGGGCAAGCCGCCTTTCGGTGGTCACATCCTCAGCCATGACTACGTCGAGGCCGCCCTGCTGGCGCGCGCCGGCTGGAAGGTCGAGGTCGATGCCAGCATCGACGGCTCCTTCGAGGAAGGGCCCGAGAACCTGCTCTCCTTCGCCAAGCGCGACCGCCGCTGGTGCCAGGGCAACCTGCAGCACATCCGGCTGCTCTTCGCGCCGGGCCTCGCGCCGTGGAGCCGCTTCGTCTTCGTGCTCGGCATCTTCTCCTACCTCGTGTCGCTGCTCTGGTTCGGCTTCCTCGTGGCCTCGGTGATCGCCGCCGTGACCGCGCCGCCGCCGGACTATTTCCCCGAGCCGCACCTGCTGTTCCCGGTCTTCCCGAGCGACCGCACGAAGGAGATGATCGCGCTGATGATCGGCATCTTCGGCCTGCTCATCATGCCCAAGTTCGCCATCCTCATCGAAAGCGCGCTGACCCGCCGGGTCCGCGGCTTCGGCGGGGCGATGCGCGCCTTCTGGTCGGTGATGACCGAGGTGGTGCTGACCTCGCTCGTCGCGCCGCTCATGCTGATGTACCAGACCAAGGCCGTGCTGCAGGTGCTGTCCGGCCGCGACGGTGGCTGGCCGGCGAGCCAGCGCGGCGAGGGGCAGCTGACCCTCGTGCAGGGCATCCGCGCCGGGCTCTGGATCACCGTGACCGGCGCCGTGGCGCTGACCGTGACCGCCTGGCTCTCGCCCGATCTCGTGCCGTGGCTGCTGCCGGTCTGCCTGCCGATGCTGTTTGCGCCTGTGCTGATCTCGTGGAGCTCGCGCCCGCTGACCCACAAGCTCTTCATCACTCCCGACGAACTGGACCCCGCACCGGTGGTGCGTGCCTACCGTGACATTCACGCCCGCTGGAGCGGTGCCCCCGTGGCGCCGCAACCGCAGCCGGGCTCCGGACAGGAGGCACGACATGCCGCAGCCTGAACACAAACTCGTTTCCTTCCCGGGCGCCAAGTCGGCCCAGGCGCGCCGTCCGCGCGACCTGCGCATCGACGCGCTGCGCGGGCTGGCGCTGGTGATGATCTTCGTCGACCACGTGCCGGGGAATCCCTACGAGTACCTGACGATCCGGAACTTCGCGCATTCCGATGCGGCCGAGGCGTTCTTCATCATGTCGGGCCTCGCCGCGGCGCTGGCCTATTCGGGCAAGCTCTCGGCCGAGGCGCGGGCAGAGCACGGGCTGCTGAACGGCGTGCTGCCGATGTGGAAGCGCGCCTGGACGCTCTACCGCGCGCATATCCTGATGACGGTCTGGGCGATCGGCATCTTCGCGGCGGCGGCGGGCATCTACAACGTGCCCGAGCTGCTCGAGCAGATCAACCTGCGGCAGGTGTTCAACAACACCGGCGAGGCGGTCTTCGGGATCGCGGCGCTGACCCACCAGCTGGGCTACGTGAACATCCTGCCGGCCTATTCGGTGCTGCTGTTCTTCGCGCCCGCCATGCTGCTGCTGGGTTTGTGGAAACCCAAGGCGCTGCTCTGGACCGCGCTTGGGGTGTGGATGGTGGCCGGGCTCTGGCGGCTCAACCTGCCGAACTTCCCCAACCCGGGCGGTTGGTTCTTCAACCCGATCGCCTGGGAGCTGCTCTTCGCCATCGGCATGCTCACCGGCCTGGCCATGCGCCGCGGCGAGCGTTTCGTGCCGGTCTCGCGCCCGCTCTTCTGGGCGAGCGTCGGCTACTGCGTGATGGTGGTGGCGTGGAAGTTCATCCCCGAGTTCGGCGCGGTGATCAACCACCAGATGGCGCGGCTCTACCAGGCCGGCATCCCGTTCCACCTGACCACCCATGACAAGACCTTCGTGGCGCTGCCGCGGCTGCTCAACATCCTGGCGCTGGCCTACATCGTGTCCTGCCTGCCGTCGGTGACGCGGGCCTGCGCCAGCAAGGGCGCGGCGCCGCTGCGGCTGCTGGGCCAGCAGGGCCTGCTGGTCTTCTGCACCGGCACGATCGTCGCGCTGGCCTTCCAGGGGCTGATGGCGGGCAATCCGGAGGCGGTCTGGATGGGCTGGTGCCTGCCGCCGCTCGGGGTCGCGATCATGCTGGTCGTGGCCTGGATCGCCCAGGCCCGAAAGCCCGCGGCGCGCGAGGCTAAGCAGGCGGCAGCCGGCGGCATCGTCGCCAAGACGGCGCAGCGCCGGGTGGGCTGACATCCACCGGACGGAACAGGGAAAGGGGCGTGCCGCGGCGCGCCCCTTTTTCATTCTGAGTGCCGGACAGGACGGGGTCTTCGCCGTTCACGAAAAGGTCAGAGATTGTCTTTGAATTGCCGCGACGGAAGAACATCATTGGCGCGTATCAGGTGTTCCGCGCGGGCGGTGTTTGCCCGGGCGATCGACCGAAGGAGAAGAAGATGGCGTCTAGCCGCACCCCCCGGACCGTCCGCGTCCTTGCCGCAGCGCTCGCGCTCACCCTCTCACAGGCCCCGCAGCTGCTGGCACAGGACGCGCCGCAGGGCGCGGCCGCCGCGCGCGAGGTGGGGGTGATCACGCTTGCGCCGACCGATGTGCCCTATTCGGTGACCCTGCCGGGCCGTTCCACCGCCTTCGAGGAGGTGGCAATCCGGCCGCGCGTCTCGGGGGTGATCTCGGAGATCCTCTACGAGCCGGGCAGCGATGTTAAGAAGGGCACTGTGCTCTTCCGCATCGACGGCGACACCTATCAGGCCGACGTCGATGCCGCCGAGGCCGACGTCGCCGGGGCCGAGGCCGCGCTGCGCAGCGCCGAGACGACGCTCGCGCGCTACCAGAAGCTGGTCGGCACCGGCGTCACGGCCGCCGACGTCGATACCGCCGAGGTGGCGGTGATGCAGGCCAAGGCGACGCTGAGCGCGGCGCAGGCGGCGCGCGAGCTGGCCAATCTCGACCTCGAGCGCACCGAGATCACCAGCCCGATCGACGGCATCGCCGTGCTGCCCGAGGTCTCGGTCGGCGATCTCGTCACCGCCAACCAGGAGGGCGAGCTGACCACGGTGACGCGGATCGACCCGATCTACGTCGACGTGCAGGAATCCATCACCCGCGTGCAGCAGACCCGCGAGCGGCTCGCCAAGGGCTCGCTCACCCGGGGCGAGCGGATCGAGGCCGAGCTCGAGCTCGAGAACGGCGCGATGTTCGAGGGGCAGGGCACGTTCGTCTCGCCCCCGGTCAGCGTCTCGACCACCACCGGCACCTCGGTGATCCGGCTGCGCTTCGACAACCCGCGCCGCGGCATCCTGCCGGGGCAGTTCCTGCGGGTGAAGCTGACCTTCGGCACGACGAGCTCGATCCTCGTGCCGCAGGGCGCCACCTCGCGCGCCTCGGACGGCACGCTGACCGCCTTCGTCCTCGTGGACGGCAAGGCCGAGAAGCGCACGCTCTCCTCGCAGGGCAGCTACGACAACGCATGGATCGTCACCGAGGGTGTCGAGGCGGGCGAGCGGCTCATCGTCGACGGTCTGCGCAACCTGCAGAACGGTGCGGCGGTTAGCCCGGTGGACGTGGTGATCTCGGACACCGGGGTGGTCACCCGGACCGACGGCACGAGTGACAGTTTCGGCGGGGCTCCGGCACCGGGCGCGGCGGCGGGCAACGAGGGCTGACGGCATGGGCAATTTCTTCATCGCGCGCCCGGTCTTCGCCTGGGTGCTGGCGATCCTCACCATGCTGGCGGGCGCGCTGGCGGTGGTCACGCTGCCGGTCAGCCAGTATCCCGACATCGCCCCCACCACGGTGCGCGTCTCGGCCACCTATACCGGCGCCACCGCCGAGGCGGTGCAGAACTCGGTGACACGCGAGATCGAGGACGCGATGACCGGGCTGGAGGGCATGCTCTACATGACCTCGAGTTCCTCCAAGGGCTCCGCCTCGATCGAGATCACCTTCGACGAGAGCGTCGATCCGGTGGATGCGCAGAACGAGGTGCAATCCAAGGTCAGCCAGGTCGAAAGCCGCCTGCCGACCTCGGTGCAGAGCCAGGGCGTGCGGGTCTCGCGCTCGTCCTCGTCGATCCTGATGGTCGGCGCGCTGGTCGACACCACCGGCACCTACAGCACGGTCGAGCTGGGCGACATCATGTCGACCACGGTGGAAGGGCCGATCGAGCGCACCGAGGGTGTGGGCGGCGTGCAGAGCTTCGGCTCGGGCTATGCCATGCGCATCTGGCTCGATCCGTTGTCGCTGGCGCGCTACCAGCTCACCGCCTCGGACGTGGTGAGCGCGGTCTCGGCGCAGAACTCCACCGTCTCGGTCGGCTCTCTGGGTGAGCAGCCCACCACCAGGGGTCAGCAGTTCACCGCGACGATCACCGCGCAGAGCCAGCTGACCACCGTGGACGAGTTCGACTCGATCCTGCTGCGCTCGTCCGAAGAGGGCGGCGTGGTGCGGCTCGGCGACGTGGCGCGGGTCGAGATCGGGCAGGAGGAGTACGGCGGGGACTCGCGGTTCAACGGGCTCAATTCCTCGGGCTTCGGGGTCAACCTAGAGACCGGGGCCAATGCCGTCGACACCGCCGCCGCCGTCCGGGCGCAGCTCGACAAGCTGAGCGCCGCGCTGCCCGAGGGGGTGGAGTTCCGCACCGCCTACGACACCTCGCCCTTCGTCGAGCTGTCGATCGAGCAGGTCTATCACACGCTCTTCGAGGCGGTGGTGCTGGTGCTCGCCGTGCTGCTGGTCTTCCTGCAGAGCTGGCGCGCCACGCTGGTGCCGCTCATCGCCGTGCCGGTCGTGCTGCTGGGCACATTCGGCGTGCTGATGGTGGCGGGCTACTCGATCAATACGCTGACCATGTTCGCCATGGTGCTTGCGATCGGTCTCCTGGTCGACGACGCCATCGTGGTGGTCGAGAACGTCGAGCGCCTGATGGACGAGGAAAAGCTCTCGGCCTACGAGGCGACGAAACGCTCGATGAGCCAGATCACCAGCGCGCTCGTCGGGATCAACGTGGTGCTGGCGGCGGTGTTCCTGCCCATGGCCTTCTTCGGCGGCTCCACCGGGGTGATCTACCGGCAGTTCTCGATCACCATGGTCGCGGCCATGGCGATCTCGCTCATCATGGCGATCATCCTCTCGCCGCCCATGTCGGCCCGGCTGCTGCGGCCCGCGCACGGCCCGGCGAAATTCCCGCCGGCGCGCTGGTTCAACACCGGGCTTGCGAGGGTCACCGAGGGCTACGGCCGCGCGGTGGACTGGTCGCTGAAGATGCCCGCGCTGGTGCTGATCGTGCTGGCGGCGGCGCTTGGCGGGGCGTGGATGGTCAACGAGCGGCTGACCTCCTCGTTCATCCCGGCCGAGGACCAGGGCGTGTTGATGACCATGATCAACCTCACCGAGGGCGCAACCACGCAGCAGACGCTGGCGACGCTCGAGCAGGTCGAGGACTACCTGCTGAACCAGGAGGGCGAGGCGGTCGAGAGCACCTTCGCCTCGCTCGGCTTCGGCTTCGGCGGCTCGGGGCAGAACCAGGCCATGGTCTTCGTCAAGCTGCGCGACTTCGCGGTGCGCGAGGGCCATCCCGAGCTGTCCGCCAGCGCCGTCGCGGCGCGGGCCACCGCCGCCTTTGCGTCGAGCCGGGCCGGGCAGATCATGGTGATGCAGCCCCCCGCCATCCGCGGCCTCGGCAACACCGGCGGCTTCTCGTTCTACCTCGTCGACCAGGCGGGCAACGGCATCGAGGCGCTGCAGGACGCGGCGGACAATCTCGAGGCGCTGGCCGCTGCCCGTCCCGAGATCGCCAACGTCCGCGTCTCGGGCACCGAGGACGAGAGCGCGCTGCGCATCTCCATCGACCGCGAGAAGGCCGAGAGCTTCGGGCTCACCCTGTCGGAGATCAACTCCATGCTCTCGGTGATCTTCTCGGGCAGCGAGGTGAACGACTTCATCCTCGGCTCCGAGCTGCGCCCGGTGATCGTGCAGGCCGACGCGCAGCATCGCATGCAGCCCGAGGACATCATGGACTGGTACGCCAAGAACTCGGACGGCGAGATGGTGCCCTTCTCGGCCTTCATGAAGACCGAGTGGGAGCCGGTGGCGCCGAAGCTGCAGCGCTACTCGGCGACGCAGGCGATCGAGGTCTCGGGCTCGCCGAGCGCAGACGTCAGCTCGGGCGTGGCGATGGAGGTCATGCAGGAACTGGTCGAGGGCATGGACGGGGGCTACGGCCTTGCCTGGACGGGGCTCTCGTACCAGGAGCAGCAGTCGGGCGCGCAGGCGCCGCTGCTCTATGCCATCTCCGGCCTCGTGGTCTTCCTCGCGCTGGCGGCGCTCTACGAAAGCTGGGCGATCCCCTTCTCGGTGATGCTGTCGGTGCCCGTCGGCCTCTTCGGCGCGCTTCTGGCGGCCTACTGGTTCGGCCAGTCGAACGACGTCTACTTCAAGGTGGGGATCCTGACGACCATCGGCCTTGCGGCGCGCAACGCGATCCTGATCGTCGAGTTCGCCGAGGACCTGAGGCGGCAGGGCCGAACCATCGCGCAGGCCGCCAGGGAAGCGGCGCAGCTGCGCCTGCGGCCGATCCTGATGACCGCGCTGACCTTCATCCTCGGCGTGGTGCCGCTGGCCACCGCCAGCGGAGCGGGGGCAGCGGCGCAGAACGCCATCGGCACCGGGGTGATCGGCGGGATGCTGGCCTCGACGGTGATCGGCATCTTCCTCGTGCCGGGCTTCTACGTGCTGGTCATGCGGCTGGTGCACAAGGTGAAGGGCGGCAAGGCGGCTGCCTGACGTTTCCCTGCCGGGCCCGTTCCGCTAGCCTGAACCCCGGGGCGTTCCGCGTCCCGGGGTTTTTCGTGGGAGGGCAGGCGATGCGCATCATGTCTCTGAACGGCTGGGGCGGCACGCTGCACGCGCCGCTGCTGACCTATCTCGCTGCGGAGGCGCCCGAGGTGCTCTGCCTGCAGGAGGTGATCCACAGCCCCGAGACCGACAAGGCGGACCTGATCTACCGCGACGGCGACCACGTGCTGCCGCAGCGCGCCAACCTCTTCGCCGAGGTGGCGGCGGCCCTGCCGGAGCATGTGGCGATCTTCTGCCCGGCGGCGCAGGGGATGCTCTGGGATGGCGAGACGCCGGTGCCCTCGCGCTGGGGGCTGGCGACCTTCGTGCACCACGCGCTGCCGGTCATCGGGCAGGCGCAGGGCTTCGTGCACAAGGGCTATGCGCCGGACGGCTTCGGCGAACATCCGCGCTCGCGCAATGGCCACGCGGTGCGGGTCTTCGACCATGCGCAGGGGCGGGCGGTCAGCATCGCGCAGATGCACGGGCTGCGCGACCTGCGCGGCAAGCTCGACACGCCCGAGCGCGCGGTGCAGGCGCGGCGCTTCCTCACCCTGCTCGAACAGGTGGCCGAACCGGGCGACCTGCGCGTCGCCTGCGGGGATTTCAACGTCGAGCCGGGCAGCGCCACGCTGCAGCTGCTGGAGGAGGCGGGGATGACCGAGCTCGTCACCGCGCGCGGTTTCGACGGCACGCGCAGCGCGCAGTATGCCAAGCCCGGCAAGTTCGCGGATTACATGCTGGTGAGCGCGCTGGACGCGGTGCGCGGCTTCGACGTGGTGCGCGTACCGGAAGTGTCGGACCACTGCCCGCTGGTGATGGAGCTCTAGCGCTCAGGCGATCTTGCCGAGCAGCCGGATCAGCGTTTCCTGCTCGCGCCTGCTCAGCGGGTCCAGCGTGTCGGCGCTGACCTCGATCGCCGCATCCGTCGCCGTGTCGACCATCGCCACCCCCTCGGCGGTGAGCGAGACGAGGTGCCGCCGCCGGTCGCAGGGATCGCGCTCGGTGCGCAGCAGGCCCCGCGCGGTCAGCCGGTCGACCACGCCTTTGGTCGTCGCCGCGTCCATGGCCACCGACCGGCCCAGCAGGTTCTGCGACATCGGCCCCACCTCGGCGAGGCGGTGCATCACCGCGAACTGCGTCGGGGTCAGCCGCGCCTCGACGCGCTCGGCGAAGAGGGTGCAGCTGCGCTGGTAGGCCTTGCGGAGCAGGAAGCCGACCTGCTCGTCGAGCAGGTAGCCATGGTCTTCGCTGGTGCGGGCTTTCGGTATCTCGGCCAAGGTCTGCACTCCTCCGTCTGTTCCACACCTAGGGCGGAGAGGCGCTCATCGCAACGTCGAGCTGGCGCTACTTGGCGTCAATCTCAGACCGAGAGGTAGGCGTCCCGGATTTCCGGTTGATTTTCGAGCGCCTCGAAACTGCCGTCGAACTTCTTGCGCCCGGCCTCGAGGATGATCGCCCGGTCGGCGACGGCGCGGGCGAAATGCAGGTTCTGTTCCGAGATCAGCACGGTCAGCCCCTCGGCCTTGAGCCGGAGGATGCTGCGCGCCATCTGCTCGACAATCACCGGCGCGATGCCCTCGGAAGGCTCGTCCAGCAGCAGGAGCGCGGGGTTGCCCATCAGCGTCCGGGCGATGGTGAGCATCTGCTGCTCGCCGCCCGACATGTGCTTGCCGCGGTTGTTCCTGCGCTCGGCGAGGTTGGGGAAAAGCTCGAAAAGCTGCTCGACCGTCCAATGCGGTGCGCCCTCGCGCCGGGGCTGGCGGCCGACCTCGAGGTTTTCGAACACCGTCAGGTCGCTGAACACCCGCCGGTTCTCGGGCACGTAGCCGATCCCGGCCTTGGCGACGCGGTAGGCCGGCAGGCCGACCAACTCGCGCCCCTCGAAGCGCACCGAGCCCTGCCGGGGCTGCACCAGCTGCATCACCGATTTCATCGTGGTGGTCTTGCCCGCGCCGTTGCGCCCGAGCAGCGCCACCACCTCGCCCCGCGCGACCGAGAATCTGAGCCCGTCAAGGATATGCGCCTTGCCGTAGAAGCTGTGGATCGCCGAGACCTCAAGCATGGTGCGTCTCCCCGAAGAGCGTGCCGCCGCCGAGGTAGACCTCCTGCACGCGGGGATCGCTGCGCACCTCGTCGGCGCTGCCATCGGCGATCAGCTCGCCTCGGTTCAGCACCATGATGTGATGCGCATGGGCAAAGACCACGTCCATGTCATGCTCGGTGAAAAGCACCGACAGGCCCTGTTCCTTCACGATGTCCGCCACCAGCTGCATCAGCCCGATCCGCGCCGAGGGGGCCATGCCCGCCGTCGGCTCGTCCATCAGCAGCAGGCGCGGGCGGTGGCAGAGCGCGATCGCCAGCTCCAGCCGCTTGAGATCGCCATAGGCCAGCACCGAGCAGGGCCGGTCCGCCTGATCCTCGAGCGAGACGGTGCGCAGGAAATCCAGCGCCTCGCCGCGGTAGAGCTTCCACGCCCGCGCGCCGAAGGAAAAGATGCGGCGGTGGTGGCTGATCAGCGCCATCTGCACGTTCTCGATCACGCTCATCGATTGGTAGGTGCCGGTGATCTGGAAGGTCCGCCCGACGCCCATGCGCCAGATCTCGCGCGGGGGCCTGCCGGTGATCCGCGCGCCGCTCAGGTAGACCTCGCCCGCGCTGGGCTTCAGCTGGCCGGTGAGCATGTTGAAGCAGGTCGACTTGCCCGCGCCGTTGGGGCCGATGAGCGCCTTCATTTCGCCCTGCCGGACCGAGAAGCTGACGCCGTTCACGGCGACGAAGCCGTCGTAGCTCTTGCGCAGGTTTTCGGCGCGCAGGATATCGGTCATCGGAGGCGCTCCCCGTCCGTTGGGCGCAGGCGCCGCGCGAGGCTGCGCAGCGTGCCGACGATGCCCTCGGGCATCAGGATGACCACCGCGAGGATCACCAGCCCGAGCAGCAGCCGCCAGTACTCGAGCCGGGTGAGCCAGTGCTCTACCGCGGTCATGAAGCTGGCGCCGACCACGCCGCCCGCCAGCGTCTTCACCCCGCCGAGGAAGACCACGATCAGCGCGTCGAAACTCTTGGCGATCTCGAGCTCGGTGGGGAAGACCGAGCCCTTGGCAAAGACGAAGAGCCCGCCCGCGAGCCCCGCCATCATCCCCGCCAGCGCGAAGGCGGCAAGCTGCACGCGCTTGACGTCGATCCCCATCGCCTCGGCCTGCCGCGGGCTGTCGCGCCCGGCGCGCAGCGCGTAGCCGAAGGGCGAGTGGATGACATGGCGCAGCGTGAGGATGCCGCCGACCCCGAGCGCCAGCGTGAAGTAGTAATAGGGCACCGTGGCATTCAGCCAGTCCGCCGGCCAGATGTTGATCAGCCCGTCATCGCCGCGGGTCAGAGCCCGCCACTGGAAGGCCAGCGACCAGACCAGCTGGCTGAAGGCGAGGGTCAGCATGGCGAAATAGACCCCCGAGAGGCGGATGCAGAACCAGCCGATCCCCAGCGCCAGCAGCCCGGCGGCGAGCGGGGCGAAGAGGAAGGCCAGTTCCATCGGCGTGCCGGTGTGGAAGACCAGCAGCGCCGCCGCATAGGCGCCGCCGCCGAAGAAGGCGGCATGGCCGAAGCTCACCATCCCGCCGGTGCCGAGGATGAAATGCAGCGAGGCGGCGAAGAGCGCGAAGACGGTGATGTCGATGACCAGCGTCAGCACGAAGGGCTCGGCAAGGGCGGGCAGGGCGGCGAGCACCAGCAGCAGCGCGGCGGTGAGCGCCACGCCGATCGGGCCGTAGGGGCGGATGGGTGTCTCGGGCGCGCCGACCTGCCCGTGCTCGCCCGCCACCTCCTCGCGGCCGAGCAGGCCGTAGGGGCGGACGATCAGCACCAGCGCCATGACCACGAACATCAGCACCAGCGTCGATTGCGGCAGGTAGGTCACGCCGAAGACGTTCAGCACCGAGATCAGCACCGAGGCGATGAAGGCGCCGGGCAGGCTTCCCATGCCGCCGATCACCACCACCACGAAGACCGCGCCGATGATGTTGAAATCCATCAGAAGGTCCGCGCCGCCCTTCGGCAGCTGCAGCGCGCCGCCCCAGCCCGCCAGCGCCGAGCCGAGCGCGAAGACCCCGGTGAAGAGCCAGGCCTGGTTGACGCCGAGCGCGCCGACCATCTCGCGGTCCTGCGTCGCGGCGCGCACGAGGATGCCGAGCCTCGTGCGGGTGATGAGGTACCAGAGCGCAAGGAGGATGAAAGGCGTGATCGCGATGAGCACGATGTCGTACTTTGGCACCGGCTCGCCGAAGATGCGCCAGACCCCGCGCAGCCCCGGCGCGCGCGGTCCCAGCCGGTCCTCGGCGCCCCAGGTCATCAGCGCGAGATCCTGGATGACGAGGATCACCCCGAAGGTGGCGACCAGCTGGAAAAGCTCCGGCGCGCGGTAGATGCGGCGCAGGATCACCATCTCGACCAGCGCGCCGATCAGCCCCACCGCGAGCCCGGTCAGCAGGATGGCGCCCCAGAAGCCCACCGCGCCGGGCAGGATGTCCATCAGCGTCACGCCGATGAAGGCGCCGAGCATGTAGAACGAGCCATGCGCGAAGTTGACGATCCGGGTGACCCCGAAGATCAGCGACAGGCCCGAGGCGACGAGAAAGAGCGCCGCCGCGTTGGCAAGGCCGGTGAGGAACTGGGCGAGGAAGAAGGCCATGGCGCGGGCTCGGCTGGCGGGGGGAGGGGCGCTGCCCCTCTTGGCCTTGCGGCCAATTCACCCCGGAGTATCTGCGGAAAGATGAAAGGGGGAGGCGGCACCTCCCCCGGCTGGGATCACTCGGCGGGGCGCATCTCGCGGATCTGCGCGTCCGTGGGCATGTAGGGGGCGGGATCCTTGTACTCCCAGTCCACCATCACCCCTTCGCCCGCGTCGTTCAGCGCCGTGGTGCCGGTGAAGGCGCCCAGCGTCGACTGGTTGTCGATCTCGCGGTAGTGCAGCGGGCCGACCGGGGTCTCGGGGATGTCGAGCCCCTCGAAGGCCTGGCGGATCGCCTCGGTCTCGGTCGAGCCCGCGCGCTCCAGCGCGGCGGCGACCGAGAGCGCGGTCAGGTAGCCGACGAGGCTGCCGTTCTTCGGGGTCTCGCTGGTCGCGGCCTCGTAGGCGTCGACGAAGGTCCTGCCCGGGGTGCCCTCGGCGAAGCCATACCAAGGGAAGCCGGTGACGAACCAGCCCTCGGGAGCTTCGTCGCCGAGCGGCTCGAGATATTCCGGCTCGCCGGTCAGCAGGCCGTAGACGTCGCGCCCGTCGAAGAGGCCGCGGTCGGTGCCCTCGCGCACGAGCTTGGCAAGGTCGGTGCCGAAGGTGACGTTGTAGATCGCGTCGGGCTTGGCGCGCTCCAGCGCCTGCACCTCGGCGCCGGCGTCGATCTTGAAGAGCGGCGGCCATTGCTCGGCGACGAACTCGACCTCGGGTTTCAGCCGCGTGAGGTTGGCCTTGAAGGCCTCGACCGCCTCGGTGCCATAGGCGTAGTTCGGCGCGATCGTGGCGTATCTCACCGCATCCGTGGCGGCGGCCTTCTCGGCCAGCAGCGCGGCCTGCACCCAGGTCGAGGTGCGCAGGCGGAAGGTGTAGGGATTGCCCGAGCCCCAGACCAGCGTGTCGGCCAGCGGCTCGGAGGCGAGGTAGACGTAGTGCTTCTCGGCGGCGAAGGAACTGATCGCCAGCCCGACGTTGCTGAGGATCGAGCCGGTCAGCATCACCGCGCCGTCGCGGGTCATCAGCTCCTCGGCGATGCGCACCGCCTCGGCCGGAT
The DNA here is from genome assembly GCF_040409955.1 of Salipiger sp. H15. Taxonomy (NCBI): domain Bacteria; kingdom Pseudomonadati; phylum Pseudomonadota; class Alphaproteobacteria; order Rhodobacterales; family Roseobacteraceae; genus Salipiger; species Salipiger bruguierae. The sequence continues at coordinate 271,266 of NZ_CP123384.1, read as the reverse complement.
CGCCCTGGTCGTCGCGGAAGACGAATTCCAGCGGCCGGCCGAGCACGCCGCCCTGCGCGTTGATCTCGGAGACAGCCAGCTCGATGCCCTTGCGATAGGGCTCGGCAAAGGCGGCGAGGCGCTTGAAGTGGTTGATCTCGCCGATCTTGATCGGCGCGCCGCCGGCGTCCTTCGCGCGCAGGGCGGCGGGGGTCAGGGCAGCGGCGGCGGCAAGCGCCAGCAGGGTGCGTCGCATCAGGGTCATCTTGGTCGCGTCTCCTCGTTCTGCGGGGGCGGGCGGGCCCGACGCGCCCCTCTTACGTGGGAAATAGCGCGCTGACAAAGGTGGCCTAGCGCCATCGTCCGGGGCGCACCGGAGCCGGGCGTTGCGCGAAGGGGCGCTTGGCGCTAGGACTGCGCGCCAAAGCGCGCCAAAACGCGACCGCGTGAGCCTTAGGAGAGACGATCATGACGCGAGCCTTCATCTTCCCCGGTCAGGGGGCGCAGACCATCGGCATGGGCAAGGCGCTGGCCGAGGCCTACCCGGCGGCGAAAGCCGTGTTCGACGAGGTGGACGCGGCGCTGGGCGAAAGCCTCTCGGCGCTGATCTGGGAGGGCGACATCGAGACGCTCACCCTGACCGAGAACGCCCAGCCGGCGCTGATGGCGACCTCGCTCGCCGCCATGCGCGCGCTCGAGTCCGAGGGCATCGAGATCGGCGCGGCGAGCTTCGTCGCCGGCCATTCGCTCGGCGAATACTCGGCGCTGACCGCCGCCGGCGCGCTCAGCGTCGGCGATGCCGCCAAGCTACTGCGCACCCGCGGCAAGGCGATGCAGGCCGCCGTGCCGGTGGGCGAAGGCGCCATGGCCGCGCTGCTCGGCCTCGATCTCGCCGGTGCCCGCGCCGTGGCCGAGGAGGCCGCGCAGGGCGAGGTCTGCGCCGCGGCGAACGACAACGACCCGTCGCAGGTGGTGATCTCGGGCAGCAAGGCCGCGGTCGAGCGGGCGCTCGACATCGCCAAGGACAAGGGCGCCAAGCGCGCGCTGCTGCTGCCGGTGAGCGCGCCCTTCCACTGCGCGCTGATGGCCCCCGCCGCCGAGGTCATGGCCGAGGCGCTCGAGCAGGTCGAGATCAAGGCCCCGAGCGTGCCGCTCGTCGCCAACGTCGTCGCCGAGGCTGTCACCGACCCCGCCCGCATCCGCGCGCTGCTGGTCGAGCAGGTCACCGGCTCGGTGCGCTGGCGCGAGTCGGTGGAATACATGGTGGCGCAGGGCGTCACCGAGTTCTGGGAGATCGGCGCGGGCAAGGCGCTCTCGGGCATGGTCAAGCGCATCGAGCGCAGCGCCGCGCTGCGCAACGTCGGCGCGCCCGAGGACGTGAAGGCGGCGCTCGAAGCCGTCTGAGCGCTTAGCCAGTCGCCTGAAAACGCAAAGGGCGGTGCCACGCGGCGCCGCCCTTTCCGCATTCCGGGCGCCGCATCCGCCCTTTCATCTTTCTCCAAATACTCGAGTCCACCCCTCCGCTAGCCCCGCCCATTGGCCCGAGGCACCACCTTGACGCCCCGCCCGACTCGCCGCAGGGTGGCGCCACTACACCCGGGGGGTCCCGACAAGGGGCTGAGATACTGCTGGCGTCCGCGCAGCGCAGTGACCCGACGAACCTGATCCAGTTCATACTGGCGTAGGGATGGTGCACAGGCGTTGCCGGGGGCTCTGCGCCCCTGTTCTGCGGAAAGGACCACGGGGGGAGTCCCCCGTCCCCATGCAGCGGCGTCTCTCCATTCACGCACGGAACTGGGTCTCCACCGCTTCGAGCTTGGAGGCTCCGACCGATGAAAGACCTGACCCCAACCGTCACCTGCGGGCCGCTGCCCGCCTCGCGCCGCGTCTGGCACGAGGGTTCGCTGCATCCGCAGATCCGCGTGCCGATGCGCGAGATCGACCTGCACCCCTCGGCCGGCGAGCCGCCGGTGACCGTCTACGACAGCTCCGGCCCTTACACCGATCCCGCCGCCGACATCGTCCTCGACCGCGGGCTGCCGCGGCTGCGCGAGGGCTGGATCGCCGCCCGCGCCGACACCGAGAGCTACGCCGGTCGCCACGTGACGCCCGAGGACAACGGCTTTGCCGAGGGCGCGCGGCTGGTGCCCGAGTTCCCGGTCCGCCACGCGCCCCGCAAGGGCACGGGCGGCCGGGCGGTCACCCAGCTGGCCTATGCCCGCGCCGGGATCGTCACGCCCGAGATGGAATTCGTCGCGATCCGCGAGAACCTCGGGCGCAAGGCCGCAAAGGCCGCGCTCGTGCGCGACGGGCAGGACTGGGGCGCCGCGATCCCCGATTTCGTGACGCCCGAGTTCGTGCGCGACGAAATTGCCCGAGGCCGCGCGATCATCCCTGCCAACATCAACCACCCCGAGCTCGAGCCGATGATCATCGGCCGCAACTTCCTGGTGAAGATCAACGCCAACATCGGCAACTCGGCGGTGACCTCCTCGATGGCCGAGGAGGTCGAGAAGATGGTCTGGGCGACGCGCTGGGGCGCGGACACGGTCATGGACCTCTCGACAGGGCGGAACATCCACAACATCCGCGACTGGATCCTGCGCAACTCGCCGGTGCCGATCGGCACCGTGCCGCTCTACCAGGCGCTCGAGAAAGTCGGCGGCATCGCCGAGGATCTCAGCTGGGAGGTGTTCCGCGACACGCTGATCGAGCAGGCCGAGCAGGGGGTGGACTATTTCACCATCCACGCGGGCGTGCGGCTGCACATGATCCCGATGACGGTGAACCGGGTGACCGGCATCGTCAGCCGGGGCGGCTCGATCATGGCCAAGTGGTGCCTGCACCACCACCGCGAGAGCTTCCTCTACGAGCACTTCGAGGAGATCTGCGAGATCGCGCGGGCCTATGATGTCTCCTTCTCGCTCGGCGACGGTTTGCGGCCGGGCTCCATCGCCGATGCCAACGACGAGGCGCAGTTCGCCGAGCTGGAAACGCTGGGCGAGCTCACGCAGATCGCATGGAAGCACGACTGCCAGGTGATGATCGAGGGGCCGGGCCACGTCGCCATGCACAAGATCAAGGCCAACATGGACAAGCAGCTCGAGACCTGCGGCGAGGCGCCGTTCTATACCCTCGGGCCGCTTACCACCGACATCGCGCCCGGCTACGATCACATCACCTCCGGCATCGGCGCGGCGATGATCGGCTGGTTCGGCACGGCGATGCTTTGCTACGTGACGCCGAAGGAGCACCTTGGCCTTCCGGACCGCGACGACGTGAAGGTGGGGGTGATCACCTACAAGATCGCCGCCCATGCCGCCGACCTTGCCAAGGGCCACCCGGCGGCGCAGGTCCGCGACGACGCGCTGTCGCGCGCGCGGTTCGAGTTCCGCTGGGAGGACCAGTTCAACCTCTCGCTCGATCCCGACACGGCGCGGTCCATGCATGACGAGACCCTGCCCAAGGAGGCGCACAAGGTGGCGCATTTCTGCTCGATGTGCGGGCCGAAGTTCTGCTCGATGCGGATCAGCCACGACATTCGCGCCGAGGCGCAAAAGGAGGGCATGGCGAAGATGGCCGAGAAGTTCCGCGAGGGCGGCGCGCTCTACCTGCCGCTGGCGGAGGACGAGGCATGACCCCCGGCGCGCTGCTGCGCGAGCTGCGCGCGGTCAATCCGCTGGTCCAGTGCATCACCAACTACGTGGCGATGAACATCGCGGCGAACGTGCTGCTGGCGGCGGGGGCCTCGCCCGCCATGGTCTCGGACGCGGAGGAGGCCGGCGAATTCGCCGGCCTCGCCCATGCGCTGACGGTCAATATCGGCACCCTCTCGGGCCCCTTCGTCGAGGGGATGAAGGCGGCCATCGCCGGGGCGCAGGCGGCGGGCAAACCCTGGGTGCTCGACCCGGTGGCCTGCCAGGCGACCGGGCTCAGGCGGCGGGTCTCGGCGGAGCTGCTGGCGCTCGGGCCGACGGTGCTGCGCGGCAATGCGTCGGAGATCCTCGCGCTCGCCGGAGAGGCCAGCCGGGGACAGGGCGTCGACGGGCGCGACGGGGTGGAGGCCGCCGAGGCCGGAGCCCGCGCGCTGGCGCTCCGGACCGGCGGCGTGGTCGCGGTGACCGGCGAAGTGGATTTCGTCACCGACGGGGAGCGGGCGGTGCGGATCGGCGGCGGCTCGCTCCTGATGCCGCTCAACACCGCTCTGGGGTGCTCGCTCACCGGGCTCTGCGGTGCCTACGCGGGGCTGGGCGGCGATCCCTTCGAGGCCACGGTCGCGGCGCTCTCGCATTACGCCGTCGCCGGGAGCCGCGCGCATGAGGGGGCGGCGGGGCCGGGCAGCTTCGGGCCGCGCTTCCTCGACGCGCTGCACGCGCTGACGCCCGAGGCGCTGGATACCGAGGCCGACATCCGCGTGCCGGCAGGCGCGGCATGAGGCGCTTTGACCTTTCCGTCTACCTCGTGCTCGATCCCGGCCTCTGCGCCGGAATCGGCATGGCCCGGACGGCGCGGCTCGCCGTGCGCGGCGGCGCCACGATGGTGCAGCTGCGCGACAAGGATGGCGGCACGGCGCGGATGATCGAGACCGGCCGGGCGCTGAAGGCGGCGCTGGCGGGGTCGGGCGCGCTGCTGATCGTCAACGACGACGTGCGGGCGGCGCTGGAGATCGGCGCGGACGGGCTGCACGTCGGGCAGGGCGACATGTCGCCCGCCGAGGCGCGGGCGAAGATTGGCCCGGAGATGCTGCTGGGGCTCTCGGTGGAAAGCCCCGACCTCGCGCGGGCGGTCGATCCCGCGCTGGTGGATTACGTCGGCGCGGGGCCGGTCTTTGCCACACCGACCAAGCCCGACCACAAGCAGCCCGTGGGCTGGGCGGGGCTCGCCGCGCAGGTGGCGGCGAGCCCGGTGCCCGCCGTGGCGATCGGCGGGCTGAAGGCGCATCACGCGGCCGAAGCGAAGGCGGCGGGGGCGCAGGGCCTCGCGGTGGTCTCGGCGATCTGCGGCCGGCCCGACCCCGAGGCGGCGGCGCGGGAGATCGCCCGCGCCTGGGCCGAAGCCTAGCCCCACATCTCGTGGAAATGGTGCAGCGGCCCGTGGCCGCCGCCCACCTCCAGCTGGTCCGAGGCGGCGAGCGCGCCTTGCAGGTAGCGCTTCGCCGCGCCGACCGCCTCGGGCAGCTCCATGCGTGGCAGCAGCGCGGCGATGGCGGCCGAAAGCGTGCAGCCGGTGCCGTGGTCGTTCTTCGTGGCGATGCGCGGGGCGGAGTAACTGTGCGTCTCGCCCTGCCACCAGAGAAGGTCCGTGCTCTCGGCGCTGCCGGAGAGGTGTCCGCCCTTCAGCAGCACGGCCTCCGGCCCCATCGCGGCCAGCGCGGGAAGCTGCGCGGCCATCTCTTCGGCGGTCCAGTCGTCGCCGCGCGCCAGCAGCACGGCGGCCTCGGGCAGGTTTGGGGTGATGATCGTGGCGAGCGGCACCAGCTCCTCGCGCAGCGCCGCCACCGCCTCGGGGTCGAGCAGCGCGTCGCCGCTCTTGGCCACCATCACCGGATCGAAGACCACGTTCCGCGCGCCATGCGCCCGCAGTCGCTCGGCCACGGCGCGGATGATGCCGGCGTTGGCGACCATGCCGATCTTCACCGCGTCGACGCGCACGTCGTCGAAGACCGCGTCGATCTGCGCCGCGACGAAGGCGGGCGCCAGCGCCTCGAATGCCCGCACGCCGCGGGTGTTCTGCGCCACCACGGCGGTGATCACGCTCATCCCGTAGGCGCGGTTCGCCGAGAAGGCCTTGAGATCGGCCTGTATTCCGGCGCCGCCCGAGGGATCGGTGCCGGCGATGGTGAGAAGGTTGGGAATCCGCGCGCGGGGCGCGGATGAGGGGGTTGGCATAGGCTCGGCCTCCAAACTGAGGCCGGCGAGGGCATGCGGTCAGCTCCACCTGTCCCTTCGCCGGCATGACCCGGATCAGGTTCGAAGGGTCACTGCGCCGCATCGCTGCCAGCAGTATCTCAGCCCCTTGCCGGGACCCCCCTAGGTGCGGGCGAGACTATCAGATGGGCGGGCGAGGGAAAGGGGGGAGAGGCGGCTCCGGAAGGGGTGGGGGCGCTGCCCCCACGGCGCTGCGCGCCGTTCCCCCGGAGTATTTTCGGAAAGATGAAGGGCGGCTCAGGCGCCCCAGGTCTTCCGCAGCACCCGCAGCCAGTTGCCGAAGCAGAGCTTTTCCATCAGCGCGGCATCGACGCCATGCGCGGTCAGCGCGGCGCGCAGGGTCGGCAGGCCGGCGACGTCGGTGATGCCCTCGGGGATCGTCGCGCCGTCGAAATCCGAGCCGAAGCCGACGCGGTCCTCGCCGAGCTTGCCGATCAGGTAGTCGAGGTGGCGCAGCACCACGTCGAGGCCGCAGTCGCTGCCCATCCGCCCGTCCTCGCGCAGGAAGGCGGTGGCGAAGTTGATGCCGACCATGCCGTCGCTCTCGGCGATCATCGCCAGCTGCCGGTCGGTGAGGTTGCGGGCATGGGTGGTGACCGCGTGGGCGTTGGAATGGGTGGCGACCAGCGGCGCGTCGGAAAGCGCGGCGACGTCGTTCATGCCCTTCTCGTTGAGGTGCGAGAGGTCAATCATCACCTTGAGCGCGTTGCATTCCCTGACCAGCCGCTTGCCGGCCTCGGTGAGCCCGTCGCCGATGTCGGGGGTGGCGGGGTAGCGGAAGGGCACGCCGTTGCCGAAGATCGTCGGGCGCGACCAGACCGGGCCGAGCGAGCGCAACCCGCGGGCGTGGAGCGCGTGGAGTTCCGCGAGATCCGGGCCGATCGCCTCGGCACCCTCGAGGTGCAGCACGGCGGTCATCTTCGGCCCACCGAGCGCGGCCTCGATCTCGGCCGCGGTGGTGCAGGGGGTGATCGCCCCGGCGGCGGCCAGCGCCTCGAAGGCCTCGACCCCGCGCCAGGTGGTCTCGAGCGCCTCGGGCTGGGGGATCATCGCGGGCAGCGGCAGATCGTACTGCGGCTGGCTCATCGCGTGGTCCATGTCGACGCCGGCCTTCGCCGGGCTCGGCACGAAGATGGCGAAGAAGCCGCCGCCGAAGCCGCCGGCCTGCGCGCGCGGCAGGTCGATGTGGCCGCTCGAGAGCCCGTTCGTCACGCCGCTTGCGGTGACGGCGCCGCCCAGCAGGCGCAGCAGGAGATCGTTGTGGCCGTCGAAGATGGGCGGGGTGGAGGCGTGAGTCATGAGCGGTCTTTCCAGGAAGCCGGGGGCGGGGGATCAGGTGAGCAGCTGGCCGAGGACGAGGACCCAGGCCGGAAGCAGGAGCAGCAGGGCGAGCATGTAGCTGCCGTTCCAGCGCAGGCCGACGTGGCGCGCGCTGACATTGCCGAAGCTGCCGATCAGCAGCGTGGTGGCGGTGAAGGGCGAGCTGATGCCGCCGAGCGCCCAGCCGGCGGTGATCGCGACCACGACGACCTCGGGCGTGACGCCGAGCAGCTCGGCCGGGGGCACCAGCGGCGCGATCAGCGTCACCGCGAGGATCGGGTTCATGCCGAGCTGTCCCAGCAGCGGGATGATCCAGACGAGCCCGACCAGCACCAGCGCGGGGGGCAGGTCCTCGGGGTGGAAGCCCGAGGCCTTGACCAGCGGCGCCAGCAGCGGCGCGCCGACCGTGCCGATGAAGCCCGCCATCATCAGCAGCGTGACCTCGCCGCGGTAGGAGGGCAGTTCGCGGAAGGCGAAGCCCGCCGCCCGCTCGCGCAGCGGCGCGCCGCCGTCCCGGGCCTGCATCAGCACCCAGACCGTGGCCATGAGCGGCACGATCAGCAGCACGATGGCGATGATCCGGAGCCCGGTGAGCGATTGCAGCACCAGCACGCTGACCCCGAGCAGGCCGAGCAGCACCAGCAGCGGCGCCATCAGCGCCCAGCTCCCGTCGGGCGCGGCGCGCGGCGCGACCGGCTGCGAGAGCCGGGGCTTGAAGATCGTGTCGAGCGCCCAGCCCGTGAGGGTGATCAGCGCCGAGGTGCCGAGCGCGGGCAGCACCACCGAGCCCCAGCTCGTGCCGGGGATCAGCGCGGTGGTGATCGCCACCGAGAAGGACATCGGCGACCAGGGCAGCGAGGCGACGAAACCCCGCTGGATCGCCAGCAGCATGCGGCGGGTGCGGTGGCTGCGGATCTCGGCGTCGGGCTCGTCCTTCGCGGCGGCGGTTGCGAGGCTGCCGAGCAGGGCGATGGCGCCGTAGTTGAGCAGCAGCGAGAAGGCCTGGCCGCCGAGGGTCAGCGCGAGGTAGCGCCGGCCCGGCGGCTGCAGGGCGAGGAAGTTCCCGGCGGCGCGGATCGAGTCCGCCTGCTGCGCGGCGCTGCGCAGCGTGGCGAGCGCGGCGAAGAAGGCGGCGATGAAGGCGGCGGACTGGAAGGCCTTGACCAGCACCGTCTGCCAGTCCTCGACCCGCCAGACCAGCGCGAGGCCGAGCAGCACCGCGGCGACCACGAAGAGCCGGCGGCCCGCCGCGACCTGCAGCGTCAGCACCCCGACCAGCAGCGTGACCGCGGGCACCACCAGCCAGTCGAGCGCGCCGGTCAGGTGCCATTCCTGGACGATGACGATGCCGGTGATGACGACCATCAGCAGGCCGGTGAGGCGGGTGAGCGGGGTCGGGGTCACGGGCAGGCGCGTGGGCACGGTGCAGAATCCAGTCTCGTGCGGGCTTTTGTCCGGACATAGACCATCCTTGGCGGGCGAGGGCAATGCCCCGAGGGCACCGCCCCGCGGGCTGCGAGGCCGTCCGGCCACGGCAGCGCCCGGGATTTCGGCGAAGTTCCGGGCAGCGCGGCGCCAGAAAGGTCCGGATTTGAATGTCATCCCGGCCTGTCACGAAAGCTTCACCGAAACGACACGCAACCGAATCCGGGCCGTCACAGCCTCGATACCGTGCGGGGCGAGAAGCCGCCTCGGACAGACTGGGGGAACCATGCTCACCGTCGAGAACCTGACGAAGCGCTTCGGCGCGAACACCGCCGTGGACCGCGCGAGCTTTGCCGTCGACCGCCCGATGATGATCGGCATCATCGGCCGCTCGGGCGCCGGCAAGTCGACTTTCCTGCGGATGATGAACCGCCTGACCGACGCGACCGAGGGGCGACTGGTCTTCGAAGGCCGCGACGTGCTGCAGCTGAAGGGCGCCGAGAAGCGCGCCTGGCAGTCCGACTGCGCGATGATATTCCAGCAGTTCAACCTGGTGCCGCGCATGGACGTGGTGTCGAACGTGCTGCACGGCACGCTGGCGCGGCGCGCGACGCTGCCGACGCTGTTCAACCTCTACCCGCGCGAGGACGTGCACCGCGCCATCGACATCCTCGAGCGGCTCGGCATCGCGGCCCATGCGGCCAAGCGCGCCGAGGCGCTCTCGGGCGGGCAGCAGCAGCGCGTCGCCATCGCCCGGGCCCTGATGCAGGATCCGAAGGTGATCCTCGCCGACGAGCCGATCGCCTCGCTCGACCCGATGAATGCCCAGCTGGTGATGGACAGCCTGCGCCGCATCCACGACGAGGACGGCCGCATGGTGATCGCCAACCTGCACACGCTCGATACCGCGCGGCGCTACTGCGACCGGGTCATCGGCATGCGCGACGGGCGCATCGTCTTCGACGGCACCCCGGCGCAGCTGACCACCGGGGTCGCGCGCGACATCTACGGGGCGGGGTCTGATTTCTCGGAGAACGCCACCTCGACCGAAATCCGCGACCCGGTGGTCGCGGCGGAAATCCGGGCTGCGGAAGTCGCGGTCTGATCACCCGGGCCCATCGGGACGGGCCCAAATCCTGACATGAGGGACAGAAGATGACTAAACTGATCGCAGCCGTTCTGGCCAGCACCGTGCTCGTGGGCGCCGCCCAGGCGCAGGAGATCACCGAGTTCCGCCTCGGCATTCTCGGCGGCGAGAACGCCCAGGACCGCCTGGCCTCGAACCAGTGCTACGCCGACAAGATCGCCGAGGCGCTCGGCGTCGAGGTGAAGGTCTTCACCCCGGCCGACTACAACGGCGTGATGCAGGGTCTGCTCGGCGGCACCATCGACGCGGCCTGGATGGGCGCCTCGTCCTACGCCGGCACCTACCTCGCCGACCCCGAGGCCGTCGAGCCCGTGCTGGTCAAGCAGAACGAGGACGGCTCCATCGGCTATTACTCGATCGGCTTCGCGCGCGCCGACAGCGGCATCACCTCGCTCGAGGATCTCAAGGGCAAGAAGTTCGGCTTCGGTGACCCGAACTCGACCTCGGGCTACCTGATCCCGTCGATCGAGATCGCCGCCGCCGGCTTCGACATGACCCCCGGTGCCTATTTCGGCGATGTCGTCTTCACCGGCGGCCACGAGCAGACCATCGTCGCGGTGAACAACGGTGACGTCGACGGCGGCGTGACCTGGGCCGACGGCCAGGGCAACTGGGAAGACGGCTACAACTCGGGCGCGCTGCGCAAGGCGGTGGACGCGGGCCTCGTCGACATGAACGACCTCGTGCAGATCTGGCAGTCGAACATCATCCCCGAGGGCCCCTTCGTGATCCGCAAGGCGCTGCCGCAGGACGTGAAGGACAAGGTCACCGAGCTGACTGCCAACCTCTGGGAAGAGGACCCGACCTGCGCCTACGGCGTGGCCGCGGGCGATGCCAAGGACTTCATCCCGGTGACCCACGCCGAGTACGAGTCGATCGTCGCCGCGCGCAAGTCCGTGTCGAACTGATCGACGTCCAATCGAGGGACCCCGCCGGCGCGGGGTCCCTTTTCGTTTGCGGCGGGGCATCCCCCGCCTCCGAGGAAGGCCCCCGATGACCCAGACCCCCGACGCGCCGCACGACCCGCGCGGCCACTACATGGCCCTGATGGCGCAGAGGCGCCTCTACGGCGGGCTCACCCTGGCGCTCTTCGTGCTGCTGATGGTCTCCGGCTTCATGCTGGCCGACGATCGCAACGCGGGCGGGTTCTGGAGCGGGCTGCCGCAGGTCTTCGACTTCCCCGCCGACGTCATCGCCGACACGCTGCCGAAGCTGTCACTGCTGCCAGCGCACCTGGTGAAATACTTCCCGGCGCTGGTCGAGACGATCAACATCGCCGCGGTCTCGACCCTGCTCGGCAGCATCGGGGCCATTGTCCTGTCGCTGCTCTCGACCCGCGGGCTCGCGCGCTGGCCGCGGCTGATCCCGCTCTTCCGGCGCGTCATGGACATCCTGCGCGCTTTGCCCGAGATCGTCGTGGCGCTGGTGCTGATCTTCGTGCTCGGCGGCGGGCCGGTGCCCGCGATGCTGGCCATCGCGCTGCACACCGCGGGCGCGCTCGGCAAGCTCTTCTCCGAGGTCAACGAGAACGCCGACCTCAAGCCCGTCGAGGGGCTGTCGTCGGTCGGCGCCACCTGGCTGCAGCGCATGTGGCTGGGCGTGGTGCCGCAGGTCTCGCCCAACTACTTCAGCTACGCGCTGCTGCGCTTCGAGATCAACATCCGCGCCTCGGCCATCCTCGGTTTCGTCGGGGCGGGGGGCATCGGCTACGAGCTGCGCAACGCCATGGCCTGGGGCAAGGGCCGCTTCGACGAGGCGGCGGCGATCTTCCTGCTGCTCTTCCTGACCATCGTCGTCGTCGACCAGCTCTCGAGCCACGTGCGCAATGCCATGATCTCTTCCAGGAAAGGAGGCCACTGAGATGGCCGACGCCGTCCTCTACGCCTCGGCCGACCGGCTGTTCCGCCGCAAGCGCCTCGTCGCCTTCGGCCTGCCGGCGCTGATCCTCGCCTACCTCGGCTACATCTTCTTCGCCTTCGACCTGCCGGGCCTTGCCGAGCGGGCGCGCTGGGACAACGCGCGCATCCTGCTTTCCGACACCTGGAGCTACAAGACCCACGTCACCCGCGACAACCGCAGCGGCGACGTCGCGGTCGCCATCGAGGGCGAGCGCAAGGGCGAGTACCCGGCCGGTACGGCCCCCGACTGGGTGAGCCCGCTCGAGAATGGCGCGGTCCGCGTCGCGCTGAAGGAAGGCCAGCAGGTGATCCTTCTGCCCGGCAACGGCTTTCGTTGGGAGGTGCCGGGCTACGGTCTGATCGAGGCGCGGCTCGAGGGGCGCGAGATCGTCAGCAACCTGCCCGAAACGGGTCTGCCCGACTGGATCTCGGCCTCCTCCTCGCGGCTGCAGGTCACGGCCGATGGCGCGCGCGTCTCGCTGACCCGCGCCAAGACCGAGCTCTTCCGCTACTTCCCCGGCTGGGAGCTCTTCTTCTTCACGCTCGACAGCCCCTACCACGGCCACGGCATCACCGAGATCCTCTTCGGCGCGCAGATCGACCCGGCGCGGTCCAACCTTTCGGGCGCCTGGCACGACTTCTGGCAGAACCCCATGTGGCGCCATGCCGACGTGGCCTGGGCGCTTTTCGAGACCATCCTCATGGCCTTCCTCGGCACCATGGGCGCGGCGCTGGTCGCGCTGCCGCTGGCGTTCCTGTCGGCGCGGAACTTCGCGCCGCTCATGGCGCTGCGCTTCGGCGTGCGGCGGGTCTTCGACTTCCTGCGTGGCATGGACGGGCTGATCTGGACCATCGTGCTGAGCCGCGCCTTCGGTCCCGGCCCGCTGACCGGGGCGCTGGCCATCCTGCTCACCGACACCGGCAGCTTCGGCAAGCTTTTCTCGGAGGCGCTGGAGAACGTCGATGGCAAGCAGATCGAGGGCGTCGCCTCGACCGGGGCGAAACCGGTGCAGCGCTACCGCTTCGGGGTGATCCCGCAGATCGTGCCGGTGCTGGTGAGCCAGGTGCTCTACTTCCTCGAATCCAACACCCGCTCGGCGACGATCATCGGCGCGATCACCGGCGGCGGCATCGGCCTCTTGCTGACCCAGGCAATGATCACCCAGAAGGACTGGGAAGAGGTCACATATTACATCATCCTCGTCGTGCTGATGGTGATGGCGATGGACAGCGCCTCGGGCTGGCTGCGCCGCAAACTGATCAAGGGAAACTGAATGCCACGCCTTGGACCCGACCCCTATTTCCATCCCGATTGCGAGGTCACCGAGACCGAGCTCGGGGCCTATGTCGAGATCGGCCGCGGCGCGCGGCTGAACCGGGTGGAGATGGGCGACTATTCCTACTGCGACCGCTACGCCGATCTTGCGAATGTCACGGTGGGCAAGTTCGCCAATATCGCGAGCTTTACCCGGATCGGGCCGACCGATCACCCGATGGGCAATGCCTCGCTGCACCATTTCCTCTACCGCTCGGAATATTACTGGGAGGACACCGGGCCCGACGAGGGTTTCTTTGCCGCCCGCCACGCGCGGCGCGCCTTTATCGGCCATGACACCTGGATCGGGCACGGCGCTGTGGTGCGCCCCGAGGTGACGATCGGCCATGGCGCGGTGGTTGCCGCCTCGGCGGTGGTGACCAAGGACGTCGCGCCCTACACGATCGTGGCGGGGGTCCCGGCGCAGCCGTTGCGGCCGCGCTTCGCGCCCGAACTGGCCGAGCGCATGATGGCGCTCGCCTGGTGGGACTGGCCGCACGAGATCCTGCGCGCGCGGCTTTCGGATTTCCGCAGCCTGCCGGCGGAGGCCTTCCTCGAGAAATACGAGACCGCACCCACCGAGCCGGCCTGAGCGCGGGCGCGCGGGGATCGCGGCGAGCCCTCTCACGCGGGGGCCGATCGGGGGGCGGGCGGCAGCTCGGCCGCCTCCGCGCCCTCCCAGCTTTCGGCGCCACTGCCGAGGGTGAACCGACCGACATGCTGGCGCAGCCCCAGCGCGGCGCGGCGCAGGTCGGCGCTGGCGGCCGAAGTTTCCTCGAACATGGCGGCGTTCTTCTGGGTGGTCATGTCGAGCTCGCTTACCGCGCTGTTGAGCTCCGACAGGCCGGTTGACTGTTCGCGCGCGGACTCGGCGATGGCGGTGACGCGCTCGGCGATGATGCGGATCGCGGCGATGATCTCCTTCAGCGCGCCGCCGGTGCGCCCGGCGAGGCGCACGCCGTTCTGCACATGCTCCGACGAATCGGTGATCTGGATGTTGATCTCCCGCGCGGCCTCGGAGCAGCGCTGCGCGAGGAGCCGCACCTCGGAGGCGACGACGGCGAAGCCGAGCCCGGCCTCGCCGGCCCGCGCCGCCTCGACCCCGGCGTTGAGCGCGAGCAAATTCGTCTGGAAGGCGATGTCGTCGATCACCTTGATATTGCCGGAGATCTGCTGGAACGAGGCTTCGATGACGCCGATCGCCTCGATCGTCTCGCGGACGACCTCGCCGCTGGTCCTCGCGTCTTCGCGCGCCTTTCCGACCAGCGTGTCAACCTCGGCGGCGTTCTTCGCTGCCTCCGAGACCGAGGCGGTCAGTTCGTCGAGCGCGGCGGCGGTCTGCTCGACCGTGGCGGCCTGGCGCTCGGTGCGCTGGCCAAGCTCCTCGGAGGCCTGGGCAATGTGATCGACGTCCTGGCCGATCGCCTCGGCGCTTTGCGACACGTCGATCATCGCCTGGTGCAGCCGGTCGGTGGCGCGGTTGAAGTCGCTGCGCAGCTGCTCGTACTCGTCGGGGAAACGGCGCGAAATGACGCTGCCGAGATCGCCCCCGGCGAGCCGGGCGAGCGCCGATTGCAGCGCCTCGACCACGTCGGTCTGCGCCGCCAGCATCGCGGCGCGGGCGCTTGCGCCGGCGTCGAGCGCGTCGCGGTTCCGCCGCAGGTCGCCGCGCAGCGCGTCGAGCGCGCGGGAGATCCGGCCGATCTCGTCACCGCGCGCCTGGGCGGGGATCTCGCTCTCGTAGTCGCCGGCGGCGACCTTGCCCACCGCCGCCGCGATCCGCCGCAGCGGCTGCGCAAGGTTGCGGGCGGCAAGCCAGGCCAGCAAGAGCGCGACGACCAGAGCCGCGGCGGTGGCGCGGGCGAGCTGCGCGAGCAGCGCGCGGGGGCCGGCGGCGATGACCTCGGAGGGTTCGGCGGCGAGCAGCAGCCAGCGCTGCCCGGCGAAACTGACCGGCTGGAAGGCGGCGGCGACCTCGGTGCCCGAGGGCAGCGTGATCCGGGCCATGCCGCTTTCGCCATCCGCCGCGCCGGCCAGCACCGCGTCCAGGGCGGAGCCGAGGGGGAGGGGCGTGCCGAGTGCCTCCGGCGTTCCGTCGAGGCCGCGGGCGCTGCGCAGCGTGAGGTCCGGGGCGATCACCGCGAGCCGCGTCGAGTCGGTGCGGCCCGAGCGCATCTCGGCGATCCGCGCGATCTCGCGCCCGTCCGGCTCGAAGACCAGCGCGGCCACGACCGCGCCCGAGGCGTCGTGCAGCGGCGCGGCGAGATAGGCGGCGGCCGCGCCCCCGGCCTCCGGGTCGGTGGCGAAATCGCCGAATCCGAACTCCGCCCCCTCTGCGAGCGCGGCGCGGACGGCCGTGCCGAGGCTGCCCGGGGCCGCGGCGACATTGGTGGCGAAATTGCCCTCCTTGCGGACCGAGTAGAGGACGTCGCCCGCGGCCGAGACGATGAGCAGGTCGCGCAGCCCGATCGCCTTCACCCGGGCGCGCATCGCGGGGTGGTAGAGCGCGTGGAAGCGCGCGTAGGCGGTGCCGTCGGGGGCCGCCAGCAGCTCGGCGCGCTGGTCGGCGGGATTCGGGTTGCCGTCCACGTAGCCGCTGCGCAGATGCGCGTTGGCCTCGCTGCCGAGCCCGCGGTAGCCGACCAGCAGGCGGCTCACGGCCTCGATCATCGAGGGCTCGGCCGCCTCTTCGGACAGGGCGGTGCGCATCCGCGCGCCCCAATCCTCGATCAGCGCGGCGCGGGTTTCGTCGAGCATCGAGAGGCGCAGCGACACTTCCTGCATCAGCTGGGCCAGCGAGGCCTTGTAGGCGACCGCCCCGGCCACGCCGAGGCAGCCGAGCGCGATGACGATGATCAGCGCGGGCAGCTTGAGGCTGACCGAAAGGCTGCGCAGGCGGGGCATGGCGTGTTCCTGTGGCGGCTGGCGCGGCGCTGCGCCGGGCGATGCCGCCTGTTCAACCACGAAAGACTGAACAAGCGCCTAACCGCGGCGCGCCGTGCTGCCGGTGCGAAAGATCCCGCCGGGCGCCGCGGCCCGCTACTCGGCCGCCATGCGCTGGCCCTGCATGGCCGAGACCAGCCGGGCGCCGGCCTCGCCGGAGAGGTAGGTGAGCCGGCCGCCGCAGACCGTGGCCTCGATGGCGCGGCTGGCGGCGTCGACCACCACGAAGTCCGCGCGCCGGCCATGGTCGAGCGCGCCGCGGTCGACGAGGCCCATGATCTCGGCCGGTGTTGTCGAGATCATCGCCCAGGCCTCGGGCAGGGACTTCAGCCCCTTGTCGACCAGCGTCCAGGCGGCCTCGGCGAGGCAGGGGTAGTGGTAGTCCGAGACCAGCGCGTCGCAGAGCCCGGCGGCGACGAGGTGCTGGGCCGAGACATTGCCGGCCTGGCTCTGGCCGCGCACGACGTTGGGCGCGCCCATGAGCACCGGGTCGTTGAAGGCGCGGGCCAGCTTGGCGGCGCTGACCGTGGTGGGGAACTCGGCGATGCGGGCGCCGATGAGCCGGTAATACTCGCGGGTCTCGCCGTCGGGGTCGTCGTGGCTGCCGTAGCGGATGTCGAGCCCGTCGAACTTCTCGGCCAGCGCGCAGAGGTGGCGCGGCACGTCGCGCCCGCGCGCCTTGGCGGCGTGCAGGCGGTTGATGAAATCCTGCGGCGTCTCGCCGGCGCGCTCGGCCCAGAGCGCCAGCCGGTGCGGATCGCGCGCGGCGACGTCGAGCGCCTCGGGCAGGTGGTCGTTGAACACCACGTAATCCACGCCGTGGCGCAGCAGCGCCTCGAGCAGGCGCTCGCGGGTCTCGGGCATGTGGGTCTCGCAGCGGATCTGCAGGCGCAGGTCGGTCTGGGCGCGCGGGCGGTAGGCGGCGAGGGCGGCCATGACCTGCTCGGCGAAATCCGGGCCGCGCATGCCGCCCTCCCAGCTCCAGCACTGGGCGAGCCAGGCGGTGGTGACGCCGTGGGCGGCGGCCTCGCGGTCGGTCCAGCGCAGGCCGGCGAGGATCGGGAAGGGCGCGGAGGGGCGCGGCGCGATGTGGCGCTCGAAGGCATCGCCGTGCAGGTCGATGATGCCCGGCAGGATCAGGTATCCCGACAGGTCGACCTCGGGGTGCGGACCCTTGCTGATCACGCCGCCCTCGATCACCAGCGAGCGCTTCTGCAGCGCGCCGTCGCGAAGAAGGGTCGCGCCGGTGAGGCGCAGGGGGGGAAGTAGGGCAGTCATGCTTGTCACCCGCCGTGGCTGCTCTGGGGTTTCGGCAGGTTCTACCCCGGCTCTGTGTCACCGGCGTGACGTGGTGCGGCGGAGGTGTCGTCATGGCTGATGGTCAGCGCGACCCGGTCCCCGGCGAACCAGGTGTGGCCCTGTTCCACCGGTGCGCCGTCGGGGCCGAGGTTGAGCGCGGTGGAGCGCAGCAGCGGCTCGCCCTCGCGCAGGCCGAGGTGCAGTGCCTGGGTGGCCGAGGCGGGCTCGGCGGTGAGCCTTGTCATCGCGCGGGTGTAGTCGGCGATGCCGTGGCGGCGCAGCGCCTCGGTGACCGAGTTCACCTCGCGCAGGGTGGCGTCGAGCCCGGGCAGGCGGGTGATCGGGAAGAGCGAGACGAAATGCGCCATGGGCACGCCGCCCGCCAGCGAGATGCCCTCGAGCACCAGCACCGGCTCGCCCGGGGTCAGCTGCAGCGCCTCGGCCTCGGACGCGTCGGCGGGGCGGGTCTCCATGCGCAACTGGCGGCGGTCGGGCAGGCGACCCGAGGCGCGGACGTTCTGGCTGAACCGGGTGCGCCCGCCGATCGGGTAGTCCATCGGCGCCATGCGCACGAAGACGCCGGCGCCGCGCCGCGAATGGGTGAGGCCGCGCTCGGCGAGGTCCGAGAGCGCGTGGCGCACCGTGTGGCGGTTGACGCCGAAGCGGGTGGCCAGCTCGGCCTCGGTCGGCAGCTTGTCGCCGGGGCGATAATGCCCGCGCGAGATCTCGCCTTCGAGCGTGGTGGCGATGGCGTGCCAGACGGGGGAACGGGGCATGTGCGGACCTTTGTCACCGAAACTTCATGCGATCGGCCCTTGCCCGACTCGGGGCGACAGGCGTATGACATGTCTAGTTGTATAGTTATCTAGACAAATCGGCAAGGTGTCCAGATGGAAACTCCTGAACAGGAAATCGCCGCGCGGCAGGGCTGGATGGGCCTGCTGGCGCGGGCCCCGGCGGATCGGCTGGCGGCACTGCTGGAGGGGGCGGCTCTGCCCGGCTTCGACTGGCTGCGCGTGCCCGAGACCGGCGGCGTCATGGTGCGCGGCCGCATGGGCGGCACCGGCGCGCCCTTCAACCTCGGCGAGATGACCGTCACCCGCTGCGCGCTGCGGCTGGAGTCCGGCGAAGTCGGCCATGCCCATGTGCAGGGGCGCAGCCGCGCCCATGCCGAGCGCGCCGCGCTGGTGGATGCGCTGATGCAGGGGCCGCGGGCGGGCGAGATGCAGGCCGCCGTGCTGGCGCCGCTGGCTTCGGAAGAGGCGGCGCGGCGCGACGCGCGGGCGGCACGGGCCGCGGCGACGAAGGTGGACTTCTTCACCATGGTGCGGGGGGAGTGACGATGGCGGATCTTCTGAACGGCGACGCGCTGACGGGCGGCTTTGCCGACGCCCCGGTGCAGGCGGCGCGGGCCTTCCGCGCGGCGCTCGAGGCGATGGCGCGGCCGGGCCGGATCGAGACGGTCGAGGGTGCCGAGGCGCCGGGGATCTCCACGGCGGCGGCGGTTCTGCTGCTGACGCTCTGCGACCGCGAGACGCCGATCCACCTCGCGCCCGGCTGCGACGGCGAGGCGCTGCGGCGCTGGATCGCCTTCCACCTCGGCGCGCCGATCGTGCCCGCCCAAGAGGCGATGTTCGCCCTCGGCGGCTGGGAGGCGCTGAAGCCGCTCGACCGCTACCGCATCGGCACGGCGGAATACCCTGATCGCTCGGTGACGCTGATCGTCGAGGTGGAGGCGCTGGAAAACGCGGGCATGAGGCTCACCGGACCGGGCATCGAGACCGAGGCGGCGCTGAGCCTGCCCGAGGTCGAGGCCTTCGCCCGCAATGCGCTGCTCTTCCCGCTGGGCTGGGATTGCTACCTCACCTGCGAAGACAGGCTTGCGGCGCTGCCGCGCACGACGAAAGTGGAGGCGCTCTGATGTATGTGGCTGTGAAAGGCGGCGAGCGCGCGATCGACGCGGCGCATGAATGGCTGGCCGAGGAGCGGCGGGGCGACACCGCCGTGCCCGAGCTGACCGTGCCGCAGATCCGCGAGCAGATGGCGCTCGCCGTGAACCGGGTGATGGCCGAGGGCTCGCTCTACGATCCCGACCTCGCGGCGCTCGCGATCAAGCAGGCGCGCGGCGATCTCATCGAGGCGATCTTCCTGATCCGCGCCTACCGCACGACCCTGCCGCGGCTCGGGCATTCCGCCCCGGTCGACACCGGCGCCATGCGCTGCGACCGGCGCATCAGCGCGACCTTCAAGGACGTGCCGGGCGGGCAGGTGCTGGGGCCGACCTTCGACTACACGCACCGGCTGCTCGACTTCGCGCTGGAGGCCGAGGGCGAGGCGCCGCGGGCGCGCGAGGCCGCGCCGCGCCGCGAGCCGACGCCGCGGGTGACCGAGTTCCTCAACCGCGACGGGCTCATCCAGGACGAGCCGCGCTCGGACGGAACGC
This sequence comes from Salipiger sp. H15, assembly GCF_040409955.1. Taxonomy (NCBI): domain Bacteria; kingdom Pseudomonadati; phylum Pseudomonadota; class Alphaproteobacteria; order Rhodobacterales; family Roseobacteraceae; genus Salipiger; species Salipiger bruguierae. The sequence goes on along the minus strand of NZ_CP123384.1, from coordinate 251,570 downwards.
CCCCCGACATGACCCGCGAGCCGATGGAATACCCCGCCGGCCGCCCGCTGCGCCTGCAGGCGCTGACCCGCGGCGACGAGGGCTTCGTGCTCGGCATGGCCTATTCAACCCAGCGCGGCTACGGCCGCAACCACCCCTTCGTCGGCGAGCTGCGCATCGGCGCGGTCGAGGTCGAGATGGAGGTGCCGGAACTGGGCTTTTCCGTCTGCATCGGCGAGCTCACGCTCACCGAATGCGAGACCGTCAACCAGTTCGCCGGCTCGAAGACCGAGCCCGCGCAGTTCACCCGCGGCTACGGGCTGGTCTTTGGCCAGACCGAGCGCAAGGCGATCTCGATGGCGCTGGTCGATCGGGCGCTGCGCTGGGAGGAGCTGGGCGAGGAGAACGTCGGCGCCCCGGCGCAGGACGAGGAGTTCGTTCTTGCCCATTCCGACAACATTCAGGGCACGGGCTTTCTCGAACACATCAAGCTGCCGCACTATGTCGACTTCCAGTCCGAGCTGGAACTGGTCCGCAGGATGCGGGCAGAGGCGATGGGCACCACACAGCTGAGGGAGGCTGCGGAATGAGCAAGGGTTATCACGGGGCGAAACTGCCCGAACTGCCCGCCGGGCAGGATTGGTACTGCGCGCTGGTCGAGGTGATCCGGATGCCGGGCACCGTCTCTCCCTTCTTCGGCGACGAGGAAGAGGCGATCGACGACGAGGCCGCGCTGGCGGTGCTGTGGATCTGCCTCTCGGCCAATTCCCCGGCCGAGGTCGAGGTGCAGCTGGCCGAGCATGTCGCCGAATGCGGCGGCGTCGCGGGCAGCATCGAGGACGTGAAGCTGATCGCCTCGCCCTCGGACCTGCCGCTCGACGAGGACGGCGCGGTCGACGAGGGCCTGCTCGAGGCCTTCAGCGACCCGGAACTCGGCGACGAGATCGTCTGGGGCGAAATCTATCTCTTCGGCGAGGAGCCGGACGCATGACCGCGCAGGCCTACAACTTTGCCTATCTCGACGAGCAGACCAAGCGGATGATCCGCCGGGCGCTGCTCAAGGCGCTGGCGGTGCCGGGCTACCAGGTGCCCTTCGCCAGCCGCGAGATGCCGATGCCCTACGGCTGGGGGACGGGGGGCGTGCAGGTGACCGCCGCCTGCCTCACCCCCGAGGACCGGCTCAAGGTCATCGACCAGGGCGCCGACGACACCACCAACGCCGTCTCGATCCGCAAGTTCTTCGAGCGCACCGCCGAGGTGGAGACGACCGAGCACACCGAGGAGGCGACCGTCATCCAGACCCGCCACCGCATCCCCGAGCAGCCGCTCAGGGAGGGGCAGATCCTCGTCTACCAGGTGCCGATCCCCGAGCCGCTGCGCTTCCTCGAGCCGCGCGAGACCGAGACCCGCAAGATGCACGCGCTCGAGGAATACGGGCTGATGCACGTCAAGCTCTACGAGGACATCGCCCATAACGGCGCGATCTCGACGGCCTATGCCTACCCGGTGAAGGTCGAGGGGCGCTACGTGATGGATCCCTCGCCGATCCCCAAGTTCGACAACCCGAGGCTCGAGAGCGCGGCGATCCAGCTCTTCGGCGCGGGCCGCGAGCAGCGCATCTACGCGCTGCCGCCGCACACGAAGGTGGTCAGCCTCGATTTTGAGGACCACCCGTTCGAGCCCAGCAAGGCGGACCACGACTGCGATCTCTGCGGCTGCGGCACGAGCTACCTCGACGAGGTGATCACCGACGACGCGGGCGGGCGGATGTTCGTCTGCTCCGACACCGACTTCTGCGCCTCGCGACAGGCCCAAGGGCATCGTGGCGCACTCTCCCCGCAGGAGGAATTCGCATGACCCCGCTGCTCTCCGTTCAGGGCGTGACCAAGCACTACGGCGCGCGGCTCGGCTGCGGCGAGGTGAGTTTCGATCTCTGGCCGGGCGAGGTCATGGGCATCGTCGGCGAGAGCGGCTCGGGCAAGTCGACGCTGCTGTCGTGCCTCTCGGGCCAGCTGGCGCCCGACGCGGGCAACGTGGTCTTCGACACCCGCGCGGATGGCCCGCAGGACGTGCTCACCATGTCCGAGCCCGAGCGGCGGATGCTGGCGCGCACCGACTGGGCCTTCGTGCACCAGAACCCGCGCGACGGGCTGCGCATGGGCGTCTCGGCCGGCGGCAACGTCGGCGAGCGGCTGATGGCCGTCGGCGCGCGCAACTACGCGGGCATCCGGGCGCAGGCGATCGACTGGCTGGGCCGGGTCGAGATCGCCGAGGACCGGGTCGACGACCGCCCGCGCGCCTTCTCGGGCGGCATGCAGCAGCGCCTGCAGATCGCCCGCAACCTCGTCACCGGGCCGCGGCTGGTGTTCATGGACGAGCCGACCGGGGGGCTCGACGTCTCGGTGCAGGCGCGGCTGCTCGACCTCCTGCGCGGCCTCGTGCGCGAGATGGGGCTCTCGGCGGTCATCGTGACGCACGATCTTGCCGTGGTGCGGCTGCTCGCCGACCGGCTGATGGTGATGAAGGGGGGGCGCGTGGTCGAGACCGGGCTCACCGACCAGGTGCTCGACGATCCGCAGCACGGCTACACGCAGCTGCTCGTGTCGAGCGTGCTGCAGGTATGAGGCGCGCGGCGCCCGTGGCGCGGGCGGGATTTGCGTATTTGAAAAGAGAAGAAGGGCAAGGGCGATGATCCGGATCTCGGACGTGTCGAAGAGCTTCGTGCTGCACAACCAGGGCAGCGCGGTGATCCCGGTGATGGAGGGCGCCTCGCTTTCCGTGGCGCCCGGGGAATGCGTCGCGCTGGTGGGCAATTCCGGCGCGGGCAAGTCCACGCTGATGCGGATGATCTACGGCAACTACCTTGCCGCGTCGGGCCGCATCCTCGTGGGCGATGTCGACGTGGCGCAGGCCGAGCCGCGCGAGATCCTGAAGCTGCGCCGCGAGGTGCTGGGCTACGTCAGCCAGTTCCTGCGCGTGGTGCCGCGCGTCCCGACGCTGGAGGTGGTCGCCGAGCCGGTGCTGGCCGCGGGCGGCAGTGCCGCCGAGGGCGAGGCGCGGGCGCGCGAACTGCTGGCGCGGCTCAACATCCCCGAGCGGCTCTGGAGCCTCTCGCCCACCACCTTCTCGGGCGGCGAGCAGCAGCGGGTCAACATCGCGCGCGGCTTTGCCCATGCCTTCCCGGCGCTGCTGCTCGACGAGCCCACCGCCTCGCTCGACGCCACCAACCGCGCGGTTGTGCTGGAGCTGATCGAGGAGGCCAAGGCCCGCGGCGCGGCGATCGTCGGCATCTTCCACGACGTCGAGGCGCGCGAGCGCGTCTGCGACCGCGAGATCGACGTGAGCGCCTTCACCCCGGCGCGGGCGGCATGAGCGGGCGCATCTTCGCCCTCGTCGGCCCCTCGGGGGTGGGCAAGGACAGCCTGCTCGCCGAGGCGGCGGCGCGGGTGCCGGGCCTCTACGTGGTGCAGCGCGTGGTGACCCGCGCGCCCGGCGCCGGGGGCGAGCCCTGCCTCGCGGTCTCCGAGGCGCGCTTCGACGAGATGCTGGCGGAGGGGGGCTTTGCCCTGCACTGGGGCGCGCACGGGCTGCGCTACGGCATCCGCCGCAGCGAGCTGGCGGCGCGGGCGCAGGGCCGCCCGGTGGTGTTCAACGGCTCACGCGGGGCGCTCGAGCAGGCGGCGGGGGCGCTGCCCGAGCTCGAGGTGCTGCACGTGACCACCCGTCCCGAGGTGCTGGCCGAGCGGCTGGCCGCGCGGGGGCGCGAGAGCGCCACGGAGATCACCGCGCGGCTTTCGCGCGCGGCGCTGCCGCTGCCGGCGGGCCTGAAGGTGCACGAGATCGACAATTCCGGCCCACTCGACGTGGCGGCGGACCGGCTGGTGGCACTGCTTCAGCCGGTGAGGGCGTAGCGGTGGATGAGGTGAAAGCGCCCGTCCTCCGCCTCGCCGAAGAGGCAGAGCTCGCGGATCTCGAAGGGCTGCGGCAGCAGCGGCGCAAGCGCCGGGCGCAGCGCCTCGGCGACCGTCTCGGCCTCGCCGAAGGCCAGCTTGCCGCTGAGCGTGAGGTGGAACTTGAACTCTTCCATCACGTAGGGATAGCCCCAGCGCGCGAGGTTCGCCTCCTGCGCCGGGCTCAGCCGCGCGCTGCGGCGGCGTGCGAGCTCGGCCTCGGAGGGCGGCGCGCGGTGCGCGTCGAGCGCCGCGACCACCTCTCCGGCGAGCCTTGCAAGCGGCGCGGCGTCGCCGTCGATGGTGAGCGCGAGGAAGCTGCCGATGCGGCTCAGCGCAAGGCCGGGCAGGGTGACCGGCGCGAGCCGCGCCGCCAGCGCCTGCAGGTCACCCTGCAGCGCCTCGCGGCCGCCGGCCAGCCGCATGGGCGGCTTGAGCGTGCCGTGGAAGCCGTATTTGCGCGGCGACTCGGTGATCTCCGAGACCGGCCGGGGCAGGCCGGGCAGCGCGGGATGGGGAACGGATATGCCGCGGGCGGGGTCCCAGCCCAGCCAGGCGGCGGCGAAGTCGGCCAGAGGCCCCGGCTGCGGGGCGTAGTAGATGGCGTAACGGGAATAATCTTGCATGGCGCGCGTCATGACAGCGTCATGTCACAGTTGCATGACGGCGCAAAGGGCGCCGAGAGAAAGAGGTAGACCATGGCACGGACCATCCTGAGCAATGCGCGGATCGTGCTCGAAAACGAGGTGATCACCGGCTCGCTGGTGATGGAGGAGGGGCGCATCGCCGCGATCGATCCCGGTGTGGGTGTCGCGGCGGGGGCGGAGGATTGCGACGGCGATCTGCTGATCCCCGGGCTCATCGAGCTGCACACCGACAACCTCGAGCGGCACATGCAGCCGCGCCCGAATGTGAACTGGCCGCACGCGGCGGCGATCCTCGCGCATGATGCCGAGCTCGCCTCGGCGGGGATCACCACCGTCTTCGACGCGATGCGCGTGGGCTCGGTGATCACCGACCGCAAGTCGCGTTACGGCAAGTATGCCCGCGCGCTGGCGGGCGAGCTGCTCGAGGCGCGGGCGCGCGACATGCTGAAGATCAGCCACTTCCTGCACCTGCGCGCCGAGACCTGCTCGGAGACGCTGCTCGAGGAACTGGCGGAGTTCGGCGCGGCGGACCGGGTGGGGATCGTCTCGCTGATGGACCACACGCCCGGGCAGCGGCAGTTCCGCGACATGGGCAAGTTCAAGGAATACGTCTGCGGCAAGCACGGGCTGTCGGACGAGGATTTCATCGACCATGTCGACACGCTCACCCGGCTGCGCGCCGAGCTCGGCGAGGCGCACGAGGCCGGCGCCGTCGCCGCGGCGCAGCGGCTCGGCGCGGTGCTGGCGAGCCACGATGACACCACCGCCGGGCATGTCGAGGTGAGCCGCGGCTACGGCGTGCGGCTGGCGGAGTTCCCGACCACGGTCGAGGCGGCGCGGGCCTGCAAGGCCTCCGGCATCGCCGTCATGATGGGCGCGCCGAACCTCATCCGGGGCGGGTCGCACTCGGGCAACGTCGCGGCGGAGGAGCTGGCGCGGCTCGACCTGCTGGACATCGTCTCGTCCGATTACGTGCCGGCGGCGCTGATGGGCGCGGCCTTCCTGCTGGCCGACCTCTGGGACGACCTGCCGCGCGGCATCGCCACGGTGAGCGCCGCGCCCGCCGCCGCCGCGGGGCTGGACGACCGCGGCCGGCTCGCGCCGGGGCTGCTCGCCGACGTGGTGCGGCTGCGCCGGATCGAGGGCCAGCCCTGCCTGCGGGGGGTCTGGAGCCACGGGCGCCGCGTGGCCTGACGCGTGCGGGATATGCGTATTTGAAAAGAGAAGAAGGGCAGGGGCGCGCCCCCTGCCTTTCATCTTTCCGCAAGTACTCCGGGGGTGAGGCGCGCAGCGCCGAGGGGGCGGCGCCCCCTCCTGCCGCGCGGGCCGCGGGGACCGCGCATGAAATAGGGGCCCCGCGGGGCCCCTTAGGCGTTCAACCCGGAGCGGGATCAGCCGTCGTAATCGACCTCTTCGACCAGCCGCAGCGCGGCGCCGCGCTGCTGCGCGAGGGTCATGAGGTTGGTGTCGTCGGCGGTGAAGCTGCCCCAGCCCTTGACCAGGTCGTCCGCCTCGGTGCCGGGGGCGATCGGGTATTCGAAGTTGGCGTGGGCGTAGATCTCCTGCGCCTCGGGCGAGGACAGGTATTCCATCATCTTCAGCGCGTTCTCGCGGTTCGGTGCCGACTTGGTCATCGCCACGCCCGAGATGTTCACGTGGGTGCCGCCGTGCTCGAAGACCGGGAAGAGCACGTTGACCGAGTTGGCCCAGTCCACCTGCTCGGGGTCGTTCAGCATCTGGCCCATGTAGTAGGTGTTGCCGAGCGCGATGTCGCATTCGCCGGCCCAGATCGCCTTGACCTGCGCGCGGTCGTTGCCCTGCGGGCGGCGGGCGAGGTTGTCCTTCAGCCCCTGCAGCCAGGTCTTGGCGTATTCCTCGCCGTGGTGGTGGATCATCGCGGCGACCAGCGCGACGTTGTAGTCATGCGTGCCGGAGCGGGTGCAGATGCGGCCCTTCCACTTCGGATCGGCCAGATCCTCGTAGGTGGTGATCTCGGAGGGATCGACGCGGTCCTTCGCGGCGTAGACGATGCGCGCGCGGGTGGTCAGCCCGTACCATTGCCCGTCGGGGTCGCGGTACTGGGCGGGCACGTTCTCGTCGAGCACGTCGCTGTGCACCGGCTGGGTCACCCCCGCCTGCACCGCGGCGGCAAGGCGCGAGATGTCGACGGTGAAGATGAGGTCCGCGGGCGAGCGGTCGCCCTCGGCGACGAGGCGCTCCTCGAGCCCCTTGTCGATGTAGGCCACGTTGACGTCAATGCCGGTGGCGGCGGTGAAGGCGTCGGTCAGCGGCTGCAGCAGCTCGGGCTGACGGTAGGAATAGAGGTTCACTTCCTCGGCCAGCGCGGGTGCGGCGCAGGCGATCAGGGCGAGGGCGGTTCCGAGACGCAGCATCAAAGTCCTCCGGTCATGCAAGTCGGGATGGGCCAATTCTTGCGGGTCAATATCCCGAGTGAAATTATCAGGTCAATGCCTTAGAGGAAAGATCAGGCTTTCGTGACCGGCTGCGCCGGATTGGCGCGGGCGGCCTTCTGAGCCTTTTCCGCGGCCTTGGCCTCGTCCCAGAGCGCGTCCATCTCGGCGAGGTCACTGTCCTCGGGGCGCTTGCCGCGGGCGTCGAGCGCGGCCTCGATCGACTTGAACCGGCGGGTGAACTTGGCGTTGGCGCGGCGCAGCGCCTGCTCGGGGTCGATCTTCATGTGCCGGGCGAGGTTGGCCATGACGAAGAGCAGGTCGCCGAATTCCTCCTCGGCGTGATCGGGGTCGGTGGCCTCGCGCAGCTCCTGCACCTCCTCGATGAGCTTGTCCATCACCTCGTCGGTCGAGGGCCAGTCGAAGCCGACGCGGGCGGCGCGGTTCTGCAGCTTGACCGCGCGCAGGAGCGCCGGGAGACCCATGGCGACGCCGTCGAGCACGCCCTTCTCGGCCTTGGCGGCGCGTTCGGCGGCCTTGATCTTCTCCCAGTCGGCGGTCTGCTGCTCGGGGGATTTCTCGTTGCTCTCGTCGCCGAAGACATGCGGATGGCGGGTGACCATCTTGTCGGACATGGTGTTGGCCACGTCGTCGAAGCTGAAGAGCCCGCGCTCCTCGGCCATCTGCGCGTGGAAGACCGACTGGAAGAGCAGGTCGCCCAGCTCGCCCTTCAACTCGGCCCAGGCCTCGCGCTCGATGGCGTCGGCGACCTCGTAGGCCTCCTCGATCGTGTAGGGGGCGATGGTGGCGAAATCCTGCTCGAGATCCCAGGGGCAGCCGGTCTCGGGGTGGCGCAGGCGGCGCATGATCTCCAGCAGGCGGGGCATGCCGCCCCTGGGATCGTGGATCAGCTCGTCACGCGCATCGAGGGTCATGGACTTCTCCGCCAAATGTGTATTTGACCTTTTCCTGCTTCAAAGACCTTCAGGAGTCCACCCATGCCCATCGTGAACCGGATCGCGGATTACGCCGACGACATGCGCGCCTGGCGCCGCCATCTGCACCAGAACCCCGAGCTGAGCCTCGACTGCCACGAGACGGCGAAGTTTGTCGTCGCCCGGCTGCGCGAGTTCGGGATCACGGAGATTCACGAGGGCATCGCCGAGTCGGGCGTCGTGGCGATCATCGAGGGGCAGGGCGAGGGCCCGGTGACCGCGCTGCGCGCCGACATGGACGCGCTGCCGATGGACGAGGAGACCGGCGCGGAGCACGCCAGCCTCGTGCCCGGCAAGATGCATGCCTGCGGCCATGACGGGCATACCACGATGCTGCTGGGCGCCGCGCGCTACCTTGCCGAGACGCGCAACTTCGCCGGCAAGGTCGCGCTGATTTTCCAGCCCGCCGAGGAGACGATCGGCGGCGGGCGCATCATGGTCGAGGACGGCATCATGGACCGGTTCGGGGTCTCCGAGGTCTATGCGATCCACACCGACCCGTCGCTGCCGCTCGGCACCATGGCGACCACCAAGGGCCCGATCATGGCGGCGGTGGACGACTTCGAGCTGGTGCTGACCGGCAAGGGCGGCCACGCGGCGCATCCCGACCTCTGCATCGACCCGGTGCCCTGCGCTCTGGCCATCGGGCAGGCGCTGCTGTCGGTTCCGTCGCGCAACGCCGACCCGCTGAAATCGCTGGTGGTCTCGCTCACCACGGTGCAGGGCGGCTCGGCCACCAACGTGATCCCCGAGACGGTGCGGCTCGCGGGGACGATCCGCAGCTTCGATCCCGGCATCCGCGCGATGGCCGAGCGCCGCCTGCGCGAGATCGTGGGTGGGCAGGCCATGGCCTACGGCGTCGCCGCCGATCTCGACTTCCAGCCGAACTACCCGCCGACCGTCAACCACGCCGCGCAGACCGAGTTCGCGGTAAAGGTGGCGAGGGGCGTCGTGCCCGAGGTGCTGGACGAGATCGCGCCCTCGATGGGGGCCGAGGATTTCTCCTACATGCTCGAGGCGCGGCCGGGGTCCTTCGTCTATCTCGGGCAGGGGATCGGGCCGTCGGTGCACCACCCGAAGTTCGACTTCAACGACGAGGCGGCACCGCTCGGCGCCTCCTATTTCGTCAAGATCATCGAGACTCGGCAACCCTTGCGGGCGTAAGACTTTTCGGTCTTCATTGCGGGCAAGACGCGACCCCGGCCATCCCGGCCGGGGGCTGACCCGAGAGAAGACCGCGAATGCCCGTCATCAATTCCATCGCCGCCGACGCCGAGACGCTGAAGGCCTGGCGGCGCCACCTGCACCAGCATCCCGAGCTGCAGTACGACTGCCACGAGACGGCGAAATTCGTGGTCGGGAAGCTGGAAAGCTTCGGCATCACCGAGATCCATCCGGGCATCGCGCAGTCGGGCGTCGTGGCGATCATCGAGGGGCGCGGCACCGGGCGGACCATCGGGCTGCGCGCCGACATGGACGCACTGCCGATGGAGGATCTGTCGGGCACCGACCATGCCTCCAAGGTGCCGGGCGTCGCGCATACCTGCGGTCATGACGGCCATACCACCATGCTGCTCGCCGCCGCCAAGTACCTTGCCGAGACGCGCAATTTCGCCGGTCGCGTGGCGCTGATCTTCCAGCCCGCCGAAGAGGGCGGCGCGGGGGCCAAGGCGATGATCGACGAAGGCATCATGGACCGCTTCGACATCGCCGAGGTCTACGGCATGCACAACGCGCCGGGCGATGCGCAGGGGCATTTCCTGACCACTTCCGGCCCGCTGCAGGCCTCGGCCGACGAGTTCCGCATCGACATCACCGGCAAGGGCGGCCACGGCGCCTCGCCGCAGGATTGCATCGACCCGATACCGGCGGGGGCCGCCATCGTGCAGGCGATGCAGACCATCGTCAGCCGCAACGTCAACGCGCTCGACCGACTGGTCGTGTCGGTGACCGAGTTCCACGCTGGCACCACCTTCAACATCATCCCCGGCACCGCCTACCTGACCGGCACCGTGCGCTGCTTCTCGGCAGAGATCCGCGACCTTGCCGAGCGCCGCATCCGCGAGATCGTCGAGGCGCAGGCGCAGGTCTACGGCTGCACCGCCGAGCTGACCTACGACCGCGGCTATCCGGTGACGGTGAACCACCCGGCGCAGGCGGCCTTCGCGGCGCAGGTGGCGCGCGAGATCGTCGGCGCCGACAAGGTGGTTGACGATTGCGATCCGATCATGCCCGCCGAGGATTTCTCCTACATGCTCGAGGCGCGCCCCGGGGCGTACCTGTTCCTCGGGCAGGGCGACACCTTCGGCTGTCACCACCCGAAATACGACTTCAACGACGAGATCGCGCCCATTGGTGCGAGCTTCTTCGCGCGGCTGATCGAGACCGCGCTGCCGCTTCAGGAGTGATCCCATGGCCCTCGAAGACGCGAAATCCCAGGTCGACCACGCCTTCACCCGCGAGGAGCTGAAGGGTCCGAGTTTCGAGAATGTCTTCGGGGGTGCGGCCTCGTTCCTGCGCCGGCGCTACACCAAGGACCTCGCGGCGGCCGACATCGCGGTGACCGGCGTGCCCTTCGACCAGGCGGTGACCAACCGCACCGGCACCCGCTTCGGGCCTCGGGCGATCCGCGAGGCGTCGCTGCTGCAGCCCTGCGACGCGCCCTATGGCTGGGGCTACGACGTGCTGTCCGAGTTCGCCATTGCCGACTGTGGCGATCTGGCCTTCGACTATGCCAACGTGCCGGCCTTCCCCGAAACGCTCGAGCGGCACATCGCGGGCATCCTCGCGACCGAGACCGCGGCGGTGACGCTGGGTGGTGATCACTCGATCACCCTGCCGATCCTCAAGGCCCATGCCGCCAAGTACGGGCCGATGTCGGTGATCCAGTTCGACGCGCATACCGATACATGGGCGGATGACGACTTCGCGCGGATCGACCACGGCACCTTCATGTACAAGGCGGTGAAGCTGGGGCTCGTCGACCCGGCGCGCTCGGTGCAGATCGGCATCCGCACCGACAATCCCGACACGCTCGGCTTCAACATCATCGACGCGCGGGAGCTGCACCGCATCGGCCCCGAGGCGGCGGCGGCGCGGGCGCGCGAGATCGTGCGCGGCCATCCGGTCTACCTTACCTTCGACATCGACGCGCTCGACCCGGCCTTCGCGCCGGGCACCGGCACGCCGGTCTGGGGCGGGCTCTCGAGCCACCAGGCGGCGGTCTGCCTGCGCGAACTGGCGGGGATCAACCTCGTCGGGGGCGACGTGGTCGAGGTCTCGCCGCCCTTCGACACCACCGGCGCGACCGCCATCGCGGGGGCGCACGTGGCGATGGAACTGCTGTGCCTCTGGGGCTGGACCCGGCGCTGAGCCGATGGGCACAATCCCGCGAGCGGCGCGTGAGGCGCTTTGAACGGGCGCGGGAATTGTGAAATCAGGAGCCATCCGTTGCGTCATCCGCGGCGGGCGGCAAGCGACGAAAGGAACGCGTGGTGCGCATCATATTCTGGATTGTGCTTCTGCTGGTTATCGCCGGTCTGGCGTGGATACGGCTGGCGCCCTCGGACCCCGCCGTCTGGAACGTCGATCCGCAGGTGAGCGCCGACCAGGATCTTGCCAGCGGCGTGCGCCGGCGCATCCCCGGCGGCGAGAAGACCTTCGAGGCGCTGCACCGGATCATCCTCGAGAGCCCGCGCACCGAGGTGCTGGCGGGCAGCCCTGCCGAGGGGCGGGCGACCTACGTCTCGCGCTCGAAATGGATGGGCTTCCCGGACTACACCACGGTGCAGCAGAACGACGGCCAGCTCGGGCTCTACGCGCGCCAGCGCTTCGGACAGTCCGACATGGGGGTCAACAAGGCCCGCGTCGACGACTGGCTCGCCAAGCTGGACGCGCAGCAGGACTGAGGCGGCAAGGTCCTTCGAAGGACCTTGCAAATCTCTTCCAAGAGATTTGCTCCCGCGGTCGCCGCGGGAGCGTTGTGCGTGCCGCTCACTCCGCGGCGTAGCGCGCGGCGTTCTCGGCGAAGGGCACCATCTGCTCCTCGAGCGCCTCGGTGAAGGCGGGCCGGGCGGTGCAGCGGCCGAGAAACTCGTCCAGTTTCGGGAATTGCGCCACGATGTCGGTATTGCGCAGGTTGCGCAGCACGCTGGCCATCAGCAGGTCCGCCACGGTGAAACCGTCGCCCGCGAGCCACTGACGCCCCTCCATCGCCGCCTGAAGCTGGCCGAGGCGGCGCTCGATGGCCTTGCGGATCTCGCCCTCCATCGTTTCGGCCGCCGCCTTGTCTACGGCGAGGCGCCCGGCCTGCTGCAGCATCAGGATCGGCGGCTCGATGGTGTTGAGCGCGGCAAAGACCCAGCTGAGCGCGCGGTCCTGCCCGGCGCGGTCCGCGGGCAGGAGCGCGCCACCGCTGGCCTCGGCGATGCGCCACAGGATCGCGCCGCTCTCGAACATGGTCGTCTCGCCGGTGGCCAGCACCGGCACCTGGCCGAAGGGCTGGCGGGCAAGATGCGCGGGCTGGCCCTGGGTGCCCATCGCCAGCAGGTCCACCTCGTAGGGCAGGCCGGCCTCCTTCAGCGCCCAGCGGACGCGCAGGTCGCGCACGAGCCCCTGGGCGAAGGGCGGAACCCAGTCGAAGGCGACGACGGTGAGCGGGGTTTCGGTCAAATTGGTGGTCATGGACGTGACCCTTTCGGAATGCCTGAGAGGAATGAGAAGGGTTGATATCAACTCTTACGTTGATATCAACATATCGACCCTTGGTCAAACCTTCCCGCCGCTGTGGGCGAGGGCTGGCCGATGCCCGCTCTTGACCGCCGCGCGGCAATCGGGAAAGGAGGTCGGCATGATCCCAGCAGACCGCCTTCACCAGATCCGTGACCGTTTCGAGTATGTCCAGGCCTGCATGGCCGAGGGCCGTGGCGACATCGCCGCGCTCGGACGGGAATATGCCGAGCTGAGGCCCGTGGTCGACCAGATCGCCGAGTGGGAGGGGCTGCAGGCCGATCTCGCCGAGGCCGAGGCGATGCTCGCGGACCCCGAGATGAAGGCGCTGGCCGAGGAGGAACTGCCGCAGCTGCGCGCCCGCCTCCCCGAGGCCGAGCACGCGCTGCAACTCGCCCTGCTGCCGCGCGACGCGGCCGACGCCCGGCCGGCGATCCTCGAGATCCGTCCCGGCACCGGCGGCGACGAGGCGGCGCTCTTCGCCGGCGACCTCGCCCGCATGTACCAGCGCTACGCCGAGACCCGCGGCTGGCGCTGGGAGGTGATCGAGGAGCAGATGTCCGAGCTTGGCGGCATCAAGGAACTGGTGGTGCGCATCGAGGGCGACAACGTCTTTGCTCGGCTCAAGTTCGAGAGCGGCGTGCACCGCGTCCAGCGCGTGCCCGAGACCGAGAGCGGCGGGCGCATCCACACTTCGGCGGCCACCGTGGCGGTGCTGCCCGAGGCCGAGGCGGTGGACATCGAGATCAATGCGAACGACATCCGCATCGACACGATGCGCAGCTCGGGCGCGGGTGGTCAGCACGTCAACACCACCGATTCCGCCGTGCGCATCACCCACCTGCCGACCGGGCTGGTGGTGACCTCGTCCGAGAAGTCCCAGCACCGCAACCGCGAGATCGCGATGAACGTGCTGCGCGCCCGCCTCTACGACATGGAGCGGCAGAAGGCGGCGGACAGCCGCGCCTCGGACCGCAAGGCGCAGGTGGGCACGGGCGACCGCTCGGAGCGCATCCGCACCTACAACTTCCCGCAGGGCCGGATGACCGACCACCGCATCGGCCTCACGCTCTACCGGCTCGAGGCGATCCTCGGCGGCGACCTCGACGAGATCATCGACGCGCTGACCGCCGACGCGCAGGCCGCGCTGCTGGCGGAAATGGCATGACGGCGACGGGCTCCGCGCTGCTTGCCCGCGCGACGGCGCGGCTGGTCGAGGCGGGGGTGGCCGATCCCGGCCGCGACGCCCGGCGGCTGCTGGCGCATGTGCTGAAGGTGCCGCCCGGGCGGCTGACCCTCTTCCTGCCCGAGCCGGTCGCGCCCGAGCACGTGGTGATCTTCGACGCGCTGATCGACCGCCGCGCCGCGCGCGTCCCGGTCTCGCACCTGATCGGGCGGCGGCAGTTCTACGGGCGCGAGTTCCTCGTCACCCCCGAGGTGCTCGACCCGCGCCCCGAGACGGAGATTCTCATCGAGGCGGCGCTCTCGGGCCCGTTCACCCGGGTGCTCGACCTCGGCACCGGCTCGGGCTGCATCCTGCTGACGCTTCTGGCCGAGCGCGAGGGGGCCACGGGCATCGGCACAGACCTCAGCCAGAAGGCGCTGGAAGTGGCCTTCTGGAACCGCAACGCGCTGGCGCTCGAGCCGCGCGCGGCGCTGGCGCAGGGCGACTGGTGGGGCGCGCTGGGGCAGGCGCCCGAGCGCTTCGACCTGATCGTGTCGAACCCGCCCTACATCGCGCTCTCCGAGATGGCGGGCCTGTCGCCGGAGGTGCGCGAGCACGAGCCGCGCATGGCGCTCACCGACGAGGGCGACGGGCTCGCGGCCTACCGCGCGATCGCCGCCGGGGCCGTGGCGCACCTGCATCCGGGCGGGCGGCTGCTGGTCGAGATCGGGCCGCTGCAGGGGCCTGACGTTGCGGCGCTCTTCGAGGCGGCCGGGCTGCGCGACGTGGCGGTGATCGCCGATCTCGACGGGCGGAATCGCGTGGTCAGCGGCCGTCTCGACGCGCTTTGAGGCACCCGTCGGACGCGCTCGGCGGGAAATCGTCGGTTTTCGGACGATTTTTCTCTTGTCAGGCCCGTCTCGAAATGGTTAGCAGGAGAGGTCGGAGCGGTGGATGCCTCACAGCGGTCCCGCTCGACTTTAACCCGACATTGGAGTGATCACGGTCAAGACCGCGCCGAACAGGTGCAGCGCCGCGATCACAGGGACAGTCAGACACAAGGCTGATAGCAGACAAGATGCGATCCTCGAAATCCCGCTCGCGGTCGAAGAACAACCGCAACCGCAACACCCTTGGGAACGTCGTCAACCGCGTGTTCGACAGCTCGGGCCCGGAGGGCAAGGTGCGCGGTACGCCGCAGCAGATCATCGACAAGTACAACCAGCTTGCCCGCGATGCCGCTCTGGCCAACGACCGCGTGGCCGCCGAGAACTTCCAGCAGCACGCCGAACACTACCTGCGCATGCTTTCCGAAGCGCAGAAGGAGGTCGAGCAGCGCCGCGAACAGCAGGAGCGCGAGAACCGCGAGCGCCAGCAGCAGCGCGACCGTGACCGCTCGGACCACCGTGACCAGGGCCGTGACCAGTCCCGCGGCGAAGGCCGCGGCGAGGGCGGGCAGCAGCCCGAGGCCGGCTACGAGCCGCAGGCGCCGCGCGCCGATCTCGACCAGGCCAGCGTGCCGGGTCTCGGCGACCAGCCGGACCTGCTGGACACGGGCCATGACGACGAGGAGGACAGCGGCCTCGTCGAGACGCCGGAAAGCCGCGCGGAGATCAAGCCCAAGCCGCGCAGCCGCCGCAGCAAGCCCTCCGAGCCCGCCGGTGACGCCGCCGGGGCCGCCGAGGGTGGCGCCGCCGCAGAGGCCGCTCCCGAGAAGCCCAAGCGCGCCCGCAAGCCGCGCAAGAAGCCCGAGGAAGCCGCGAGCAATGGCGGCTCCGCACCGGACGCCGCCGAGTAAGGTGGCCGCGCCGACGCACAGGTGCGCAAGTTTCGAGAAGGCCCCGCCGAAAGGACGGGGCCTTTTCCATGGGTGCGGCCCGGGCAGGCGCGGGACCGGCGCAGGGCAGGGGTGGCGGCGATGACCCTTCGCGTGGCGCTGCTGCGCGGGCTCAACGTCGGCGGCGCGAACACGCTGCCGATGGCTGACCTGCGCGGGCTCTGCGAGGGGCTCGGCTGGACGGATGTGCAGAGCCACCTCACCTCGGGCAACCTCGTCTTCGCGGCGGAGGGCGCGCGCCCCGAGCTGGCGGCGGCGCTGCGGGCGGCGCTCGCGGCGCGGGGGCTCGAGGTGCCGGTGTTGGTCCTGCCGCTTTCGGAGATCCGTCGCGCGGTCAGCGGCTGCCCCTTCGCCCCGGCGGCGCCGAAGCAGGTCCACGCCGGCTTCCTCTTCGGCCCGGCGCGGATCGACTGCGCGCTCTTCGAGCGCCACGCGGCCCCCGGCGACGAGATCGCCGAGGCACAGGGCATCCTCTGGCTGCACACGCCCGGCGGCTTCGGCCGCTCGAAGCTGGCGCAGCGGTTCGAGGCGGTCGCGGGGGCGCCGCTCACCGCGCGGAACCTCTCGTCGCTCGGCAAGCTCATCCAGCTGCTGGACGCAGCGGAAGAGACGCGCTAGAAGCGGGTCATGACCATGCGCACCCTCATCCGGATTTGCTGCATTACCTGCTGATCACTTCGGCGGGCCGGTCTTCTATTCCAATCGAGAGACGAAGTTGCTAATCCCGCCGCGACCGCCGCGAAGGAGCGCGACATGACCATCTCGCTGACCAACTCGAAGACCCGCCGGAAAGAGCCCTTCACCCCGATCGATCCGCAGAACGTCCGCATGTATGTCTGCGGGCCGACGGTCTACGACCGCGCGCATCTCGGCAACGCCCGCCCGGCCATCGTCTTCGACGTGCTGGCCCGGCTGCTGCGGCACGAATACGGCGCGGAGCACGTCACCTACGTGCGCAACTTCACCGACGTCGACGACAAGATCAACGCCACCGCGCAGGCGCGCAAGGCCGCGGGCGATCCGCGCAGCCTCGAGGCGCTGATCGCCGAGCGGACGGAAGAGACGATCGGCTGGTACCTGCAGGACATGGGCGCGGTCGGCGTGGCCGAGCCCGACCACATGCCGCGCGCCACGCAGTTCATCCCGCAGATGGTCGCGATGATCGAGGGGCTGATCGCGGACGGCCATGCCTACGAGGCCGAGGGCCACGTGCTCTTCGCGGTCGAGAGCTACAAGAATTACGGCGCCCTTTCCGGTCGCTCGGTCGACGACATGATCGCCGGCGCGCGGGTCGAGGTCGCGCCCTACAAGCGCAACCCGATGGACTTCGTGCTGTGGAAACCCTCGGACGCCGAGCTGCCGGGCTGGGACTCGCCTTGGGGCCGGGGCCGTCCGGGCTGGCACATCGAGTGCTCGGCGATGTCCTACGAGCTTTTGGGCGAGAGCTTCGACATCCACGGCGGCGGCAATGACCTGATGTTCCCGCACCACGAGAACGAGATCGCGCAGAGCTGCTGCGCGCACCCGCATGGCGACTTCGCCAAGGTCTGGCTGCACAACGAGATGCTGCAGGTCGAGGGCAAGAAGATGTCGAAGTCGCTCGGCAACTTCTTCACCGTGCGCGACCTGCTCGACGGCCACGACGGCCAGCCCGCCGTGCCGGGCGAGGTGATCCGCTTCGTGATGCTCTCGACGCACTATCGCAAGCCGATGGACTGGACCGCCGAGAAGGCGGCGCAGGCCGAGGCGACTCTGCGGAGGTGGCGGAAGATTACCGAAGGCGTGAAGCCCGGCACTCCAAGCGAAATCGAGATCGCACCGCTCAAGGACGATTTGAATACCGCGGGTGTTATCGCACGTCTTCACGCGATGGCATCGGCTCTTGAGAGAGGCGTGGATACGCCTGAAGGCCCGGTTTCCGTGGAGGATTTTCTTGCCTCGGCGCAGCTTCTGGGCCTGCTGACGGACGAGCTGGGCGGTTGGGTGAGCGCGGGGCCGGACCTCTCGGGTCTGGCGGACCACCTCGCGGGCGTGCGGGCGCAGGCGATGGAGAGCAAGGATTTCTCCGAGGTCGACCGGCTCAAGACCGCGCTGATCGCGGCCGGGGTCGAGGTGCGCATGTCGAAGGCGGGTGTCGAGCTTCTGCCCGGCGCCGGGTTCGACGCGGCCAAGCTGGAGGGGCTGGTGTGATGCGAAGCGGGATGGCCTTGTGCGGGCGGGCAGCGGGATGCGGGGGCCAGCCCCCGCGCCCCCGGAGTATTTCTGGAAAGATGAAAGGAGGGGCGTGATGGGGAAGGAGCGTCTCTACATCTACGACACCACGCTGCGCGACGGGCAGCAGACGCAGGGCGTACAGTTCTCGACCGCCGAGAAGCACCGCATCGTTGCGGCGCTCGACGCGCTGGGGGTCGACTACATCGAGGGCGGCTGGCCCGGGGCGAACCCCACGGACAGCGCCTTCTTCGACGAGGTCGGCAAGACCCGCGCCACGATGACCGCCTTCGGCATGACCAAGCGGGCCGGGCGCTCGGCGGCGAATGACGACGTGCTGGCGGCGGTGCTGAACGCGGGCACGCCCTCGGTCTGCCTCGTCGGCAAGACCCACGAGTTCCACGTGACCACCGCGCTCGGCATCACGCTCGAGGAGAACCTCGAGGCGATCTCGGCCTCGGTGGCGCATTGCGTCGGCCTCGGGCGCGAGGCGCTGTTCGACGCCGAGCATTTCTTCGATGGCTACAAGGCCAACCCCGGCTACGCGCTCTCCTGCGTGAAGGCGGCGCTGGAGAACGGCGCACGCTGGGTCGTGCTCTGCGACACCAACGGCGGCACGCTGCCCGAGGAGATCGGCCGCATCGTGCGCGAGGTGATCGCGGCGGGCGTGCCGGGCGAGAAGCTCGGCATCCACACCCACAACGACACCGAGACCGCCGTGGGCGGCACGCTGGCGGCGATCGACGCGGGCGTGCGGCAGCTGCAGGGCACGCTCAACGGGCTCGGCGAGCGCTGCGGCAATGCCAACCTCACCACGCTCATCCCGACGCTGCTGCTGAAGGAGCCCTATGCCTCGCGCTTCGAGACCGGGGTGAGCCTCGAGGCGGTCGAGGGCATCACGCAGGTGAGCCGGATGCTCGACGAGATCCTCAACCGCGTGCCGATGCGCCAGGCGCCCTATGTCGGCAGCTCGGCCTTCGCCCACAAGGCGGGGCTGCACGCGAGCGCGATCCTCAAGGACCCCACCACCTACGAGCACATCGAGCCGGGCGTGGTCGGCAACCGCCGGGTCATCCCGATGTCGAACCAGGCGGGCCAGTCGAACCTGCGCCGCCGGCTCGCCGAGGCGGGGCTCGAGGTCGAGCCCGGCAACCCGGCGCTGGGGCGCATCCTCGACCGGATCAAGACGCAGGAGGCCGAGGGCTACACCTACGACACCGCGCAGGCGAGCTTCGAGCTGCTGGCGCGCGAGGAGCTGGGCTGCCTGCCCGAGTTCTTCGAGGTGAAGCGCTACCGGGTCACCATCGAGCGGCGCAAGAACAAGTACGACAAGATGGTCTCGCTGTCGGAGGCCGTGGTGGTGGTGAAGATCGACGGCGAGAAGAAGCTTTCCGTCTCGGACAGCCTCGACACCGAGGGGCACGACCGCGGCCCGGTGAACGCGCTCGCCAAGGCGCTGGCCAAGGACCTTGGGCCCTACCAGTCGGTGATCGACGACATGCGGCTGGTGGACTTCAAGGTGCGCATCACCCAGGGCGGCACCGAGGCCGTGACCCGCGTCATCATCGACAGCGAGGACGGCTCGGGCCGGCGCTGGCAGACTGTCGGGGTCAGCGCGAACATAGTGGATGCGTCGTTCGAGGCGCTGCTCGATGCGGTGCGCTGGAAGCTGATCCGCGATTGCGACGGGGTGGCGCGTGCAGCTCAGTGACGACCTGATCGCCTGCGCGGGCCTGCTCGAGCGCGGCGATCCCGACCGGTTCGCCGCCGCCATGGCCGCGCCGCCCGAGGCGCGGCGCGTGCTCTTCCCGCTCTATGCCTTCAACCTCGAGGTCGCCCGCGCGCCCTGGGTGACGCAGGAGACGATGATCGCCGAGATGCGCCTGCAATGGTGGCGCGACGCTCTGGAAGAGATCGCGAAGGGCGGCGCGGTGCGGCGGCACGAGGTGGTGACGCCGCTTGCGCAGGTGCTCGACGCCGAGACCGCGGCGCGGCTCGACCCGCTGGTCGGCGCGCGGCGCTGGGACATCTACCGCGATCCCTTCGAGGACGAGGGGCACCTCACGCGCTATCTCGAGGAGACCTCGGGCCTCTTGCTGCTGGCGGCGGGGCGGGCGCTTGGCGGCATCGACGAAGAGGTGGCGCTGGACGCGGGCTATGCCTTCGGTCTTGCGGCCTTCCTGCGCGCGGTGCCGGAGCTCGAGGGCAAGGGCCGGGTGCCGCTGCTCGACGGGCGGCCCGAGGGCGTGGCGGCGCTGGCGCGTGGCGGGCTCGAGCGGCTGAAGCGGGCGCGCAGGGGGTTTGGCAAGATGCCGAAATCGGCGCGTCCGGCGCTGCTGGCGGGCTGGCAGGCGGGGCCGCTGCTGGCGCTTGCGGCGAAGGAGCCGGGGCGCGTCGCCGAGGGCACGCTGCAACTGTCGGAATTCTCCAAGCGGGCGCGGCTGGTGGCGGCGGCGTTCCGCGGCCGGGTCTAGGGCAAGTCTCTTCGAGGAGACTTGCACCTTCCTTCGAAGGAAGGTGCGCTCACTCCGCCGGTTGCTCCACCGGGCGCAGCAGCAGCCAGATCAGCGCGCCGCCGGCAAGCACGAGGAACGGCGCCATGGCCATGACCACGGCGCTCCAGCCCTCCTGCGGCGTGCCGCCCGAGCAGTTCATCAGCCCGCCCGAGGCCAGCGAGGCGAAGGTCACCCCGCCGAAGACCAGCAGGTCGTTCAGCCCCTGCATGCGGCCGCGCTCCTCGGCGGTGTGGGCGCCCGCGAGCATGGTGGTCGCGCCGATGAAGCCGAAGTTCCAGCCAAGCCCGAGCAGCACCAGCGCGAGGAAGAAGTTCTCGAGCTCAACCCCGGTCATCGCCACGCCCCCGGCGCAGGCAAGGATGAGCAGCCCGGTGCCCATGATCTTCTCGACCCCGAAGCGGCTGATCAGCTGGCCGGTGAAGAAGGACGGCGCGAACATCGCCAGCACGTGGGCGCTCACCACGTTGGCCGCGTCCGAGGTCTGGTAGCCGCAGCCGACGACCGCGAGCGGCGTCGAGGTCATCACGAGGTTCATCAGCGCGTAGCTCACCATGCCGCAGATCACCGCGACCGCGATGCGCGGCGTGGTCAGCAGCTGCCAGCGCGTGCGGCCGTAGTCGCTGCCCGGAGCGCGGGCCGGGGGCTTCGGGATGTCGAGGAAGAGGAAGAGCAGCGAGCCCAGCAGGTTCACCGCGATCACCGTGGCATAGGTGCCGAAGAAGGGGACCACGTAGGCGTTTGCGGTGAGTTTCACCATCTGCGGGCCGATCAGCGCCGAGACCAGCCCGCCCGCCATCACGTAGGAGATCGCCTTGGGGCGGAACTCGGGGCTGGCGGTGTCGGCGGCGGCGAAGCGGAAGAAGCCCTGCGTCGACATGTAGAGCCCGGTCAGCAGGCTGCCGAGCAGGAAGATCGGGAAGGATTGCAGGTAGAGCCCCGTCGCCCCGACGATGCCGCCGAGCGTGCCGCCGGTGGTGCCGAGGAAGAACCCGGCGCGGCGGCCGAAGCGCTGCATGAAGGCCGAGACCGGCGTCGCCGAGAGCATCGAGCCGAGCACGATGAGCGAGATCGGCAGCGTGGCGAAGCAGGGGTTCGGGGCCAGCGACTGGCCGGCGAGCCCCCCGATGGTGAAGATCATCGGCATCTGCGCGCCCAGAAACGCCTGCGCGAGAACCAGAACCATGACATTGCGGCGGGCGCGGGACGCGGAGGAAGCTTGCATGGCCATATCGGTAGGGCGGTGCGCGCGCGAGCACAAGGGGGCGCAGATGTGCCGCGCCATGGTGGCAAGCGGGCCGCGTCTGCGCTAGGACAGGGCAGGACCGGAGGCGGAGCGCATATGGCAGAGCAGAACGAGACAGTCGGACGGATCATCTTTTCCGATGCCTGCGTGGCCGAGGGCTGCGACTGGCTGGCCTCGGCCGAGCCGCGCTTTGCCCATGCGCTCGAGCTGACCGGCCCGCTGCCGCTGCGGCGGCGCGAGGACGGGTTCGGGCAGCTCCTGTCGGCGATCGTCAGCCAGCAGGTCAGCGTCGCCTCGGCGCGGGCGATCTGGGCACGGCTCGAGGCGGCGGGAATGACCGCGCCCGAGGCGATCCTGTCCACCGATCTCGAGGGGCTGCGCGCGCTGGGGCTGTCGCGGCAGAAGGCGACCTACGCTCAGGCGCTGGCCGCCGAGGGCATCGACTTCGACGCCTTGCGGACCGCGCCGACGCCGGTGGTGGTCGAGACGCTGACCGCGGTGAAGGGCATCGGCGTCTGGACCGCCGAGATCTACGCCATGTTCTCGCTCGGCCATGCCGATGTCTTCGCGCCGGGGGATCTGGCGCTGCAGGAATCCGCGCGGCTGCTCTTCGATCTGGAAGACCGCCCCAAGGAGCGTGCCCTGCGCGAGATGGCCGAGGCATGGAGCCCTTGGCGGGCAGTTGCGGCGCGCGCGCTCTGGGCCTACTACCATGTGCGCAAGCAAAGAGAAGGTATTGCATGACCCGCGTTCTCCAGGCCGGCCGCAAGGGCCCCGCATCGGGCGAGACCCGCTCCTGCGTCGTCTTCCTGCACGGCTATGGCGCCAACGGCGCCGACCTCCTCGGCCTCGCGGACCCGCTGGCCGAGCACCTGCCCGACACGCTCTTCGTCGCGCCCGATGCGCCGGAGGACTGCGCCGGCTCGCCCATGGGTTTCCAGTGGTTCCCGATCCCGTGGATCGACGGCTCATCCGAAGAGGAATCCATGCAGGGCATGGTGCGGGCGATCGAGGATCTGAACGCCTTCCTCGACGCGCTGATGGTCGACGAGGACCTGCTGCCCGAGCAGGTGGCGCTCTTCGGCTTCTCGCAGGGCTCGATGATGTCGCTGCACGTGGCGCCCCGGCGCGAGGACGAGCTGGCCGGTGTCGTGGCCTTCTCGGGCCGGCTGATCTCGCCCGAGCTGCTGGCCGATGAGGTGATGAGCCGCCCGCCGGTGCTGCTGGTGCATGGCGACCACGACGAGGTGGTGCCGCCCGAGTCGCTGCCCGCCGCCGCCGAGGCGCTGCAGGGCGCCGGCTGGAAGGAAGTCTACGCCCACGTGATGAAGGGCACCGGCCACGGCATCGACCCCGAGGGGCTGGGCGTGGCGCTGGCCTTCCTGCGCGACAAGTGCGGGTTCTAGCGCGTCGGCGGGCTTGCCCGCCTGACGCGCCGCGCGTGTAGCGGGTCCGCAAGGCGGACCCGCGGGCGCGCCTGCCAAGGGGTGTTGCCGGTGCGCGCGGGGCATCGCGCAACCGGCTATTCCCAGAGCCGCGGCTCGGCCAGTTCCACCGAATTGCCCGCCGGGTCGCGGAAATAGATCGAGCGCGCACCGTTCGGCCAGGTGAAGTCCGCCTCGATGTGCACGCCCGCCTGCTGCAGCCGCTTGCGCCAGCGCTCCAGCGCCGCCCCGGGCATCGCGAGGCAGACATGCCCCGGCCCGCGCGCGCCGTGGCTCGGCACCGGCAGCGCGGGGTTGTGCGGCGGCTTCTCGGTCTCGTCCGGGTTGAAGAGCAGCAGCACCCCCGTGCCGACGCGGAAGAAGACGTGGCGGGAGTCGAGGCGCTTCAGCTTCTTCAGCCCCATGACCCCCTCGTAGAAGGCCTCGGCGGCGTCGATGTCCGGACAATAGAGCGCCGCCTCCAGAAGGAAGGGCGGCGGGGCGGCATCGGTCATGGATGGATCACGCATGCGAGAAGACTAGCCGATGACGCCCCGTGGTGTCATGCTCATGTCATGAGCATCACCTATCCACAGGGGCATCAGGGCACATAGCGAGGCTTGTCAGAGCCTATCCGCGATATATAGTGGTTTTGTAGCTGGGGCGGGTGGTCCCGCTCTGGTGCCCTTACGAGCAGACAGAGCGGGGGACGACTCACTCATGGACGGCGACTTCAGGACCCACTTCGTACGAGAGCCCTCGGCGCTCCGCCAACACCCGGCGCTGGTGCTGAACGCGGACTATCGCCCGCTCTCCTACTACCCACTGTCGCTCTGGCCATGGCAGGAAGCGGTGAAGGCGGCCTTCCTCGACAGGGTGGACATCGTCGCCGAGTACGACGAGGAGGTCCGAAGCCCCTCGATGGTGCTGAAGATACCGAGTGTCGTCGTCCTCAAAGATTACGTAAGACCCAGAAAGCGCGTGGCCTTCACGCGCTTTAATCTTTTTCTGAGGGACGAGTTCCGCTGCCAGTACTGCGGCAGCAAGGGCGACCTGACCTTCGACCACGTGGTGCCGCGCGCCTCGGGCGGGATCACCAGCTGGGAGAACGTGGTGGCGGCCTGCTCGCCCTGCAACCTGCGCAAGGGCTCGAAGAGCCTGCGCCGCGCCGGCATGTCGCTCTACCGCGCGCCGCGCCAGCCCACCGCCGGGGAGTTGCTGAACGTCGGCCGCAAGTTCCCGCCGAACCACCTGCACGAGAGCTGGCTGGACTTCCTCTACTGGGATGCCGAGCTCGACGCCTGACGGGGCGGGCCGGAAGAAGGACCGGGAAACGAAAAACGCCGGGCGAAGGCCCGGCGTCGTCATTCCTGCGCGCTGCGCCGCGGCTCAGCCGGCGGTCGGTTCCGCGGTCGGGGTCGGCGCGGCCTTGGCCTTGCCGGTCGAGAGCGGATCGTCGGCGCGCTGCACCGAACCCTCGAAATGGGCGCCGGACTCGATGGCGATGGTCTTGTGGATGATGTCGCCCTCGACGCGGGCGGTGGCGGTCAGGCGCACCTTCAGGCCGCGCACGCGGCCGACGATGCGGCCGTTGATCACCACGTCATCCGCGACGATCTCGCCCTTGATCGTGGCAGTCTCGCCGACGGTCAGCAGGTGGGCGCGGATGTCGCCCTCGATGGTGCCTTCGACCTGGATGTCGCCGGTGGTCTTGAGGTTGCCGGTGATGTGCAGATCGCTCGACAGGACCGAAGCCGGCGGCTTGGCTTTCGGAGCGGTCGGCTTGAACTCGGTCGACCGGGGCGCATCGGAGACCGCGGGTTTCGCCACGGCTTCCTCGGCCTTGGGCCCGGGTTCATTGATCTTGCTCTTAGAAAACATCGTTGGCAGCCTTGATGTAGATCATGGGATTGACGGGCGAACCGCCGACGCGGATCTCGTAGTGAAGATGCGTGCCGGTCGACCGTCCTGTATTTCCCATAGCACCAACCTGCTGTCCGCGCGAGACCCTTTGGCCGACCTTCACGTTGATTTTGGACATGTGGCCGTAGCGGGTCTCGATCCCGAACTCGTGCTGGATCTTCACGAGGCGCCCGTAACCGGACATCCAGCCGGCGTGGATGACCACCCCGTCGGCGGTGGCGTAGATCGGCGTGCCGTGCGGCGCGGCGAAATCGGTGCCCTCGTGCATGCGGCCCCAGCGGCGGCCGAAGCCCGAGGTGAAGCGGAAGGGATCCTTCAGCGGGACGGAAAAGGGGGCCCGCTCGGCGGCGATGCGGTAGAGGTTGAGCTTGTCCATCTCGCCGAGGATGCGGTTGGCGCGCTCGGCATCGGCCGAAGGTTCCTGGCCGCGGGTGCTGAAGGTCAGCGGGGTGAGCGGGCCGCCCTGGCCCGAGTAGCCCTTGCGCACCTGCTTGATCAGCGTGTCGGGGTTCATGCCGGCGGCCTTGAACATCTTGTCCAGCGGCTCGACCGAGATGGTCATCGCGTCCTCGAGCTGGCGGAAGATGATGTCGTTCTGCTCTTCCATCAGCCGCATCTCGGTGGCGATCTCGTCGGCGCGCACCAGCGCGTCCTGCGCGTCGGCGACGACCTGGTCGCGCTCGGCGGCGGTGCGGGCGAGCATCCCCGACAAGAGGTCGAGCGTGCCGTCACCCTCGCCGCCGGCCGCGGCGAGCGCGGTGCCGCCGTTCGCCACCTGGTCCTCGAGCGCGGCGAGGCGGGTGCTGGCGTCCTCGCGTTCCTTCATCGCGGTGCCGAGAGTGGACTGGATCACGTCGATCCCGGTCTCGAGCTCGCGGCGGCGGGTCTCGCTGTCGAGCAGCTGCGACTGCATCTCGGAGACCTGGGCGAGGGCGGTGTTGAAGCGTTCCTGCGCGGCCTTGGCCTCGGCGGCGCGGACGTCGCGCTCCCGCGAAAGCTCGTTGAGGCGCTGCTGGTAGGTGGTCTGGTCGCGGCGGGACTGTTCGCGGAAATTGCCGGCGCTGATGCTGTCCATCAGCAGGATGGCGGTGGCGACGATGGTCCAGCCGACGGTGAGGGCGATGCCCAGGGTCGCGATGGCCTGTGTCCCGGATCGGAGGCGGATGAACCGCGTGTCGGTGTCCGACCTGAGAAAGAGTCGACGTTCCGGAAAATAGCGCTCAAGAAGCGCGTGCCATTTGATCGCAAGCCGCGTCCGCACGTGTCTGTCCCTTATTCCGTCCCAATTCCGGCCCGGGTCCCCTAATCCCCAAACCTGCAAAGGGACTAACAGACCCCCTCGAAATCGCAACAATTTTGGGCTTGCGATTCGTCGCGTAAGGCGGAACGGCGCGCAAACGGCGAAAACCTGCCGATCTCAGCTACTTCTTTTGGATAGGATCTGCCCGTTTTTTCGCCTGTTTTCCGGGCAGGGAATGTGTCCGGTGTGGGGCGCGCGGGCCCGGGCGGGTCCGCAACGTCCTTGGAAGGACGTTGCAACTCCCTTTGAAGGGAGTTGCCCGTCGCTCAGAGGTCCTTGGCCGCGGCCAGCACCTCGTCGGCATGTCCCGGCACCTTCACCTTGCGCCATTCGCGCAGGATCCGGCCGGTGCCGTCGATCAGGAAGGTGCTGCGCTCGATCCCCATGAAGGTCTTGCCGTACATCTTCTTTTCCTTCCACACGCCGAAGGCGGTGCAGGTCTGCGCGGTCTCGTCCGACAGCAGCGGCACGGCGAGGGACTTCTTGAGGAGGAACTTCTCGTGGCTCTCCAGCGAGTCCGCCGAGATGCCGAAGACCTTCACCCCGAGCGCCTCGAACTCGGGCATGAGCCGCGAGAAATCCTGGTTCTCGACCGTGCAGCCCGAGGTGTCGTCGCGCGGGTAGAAGAACAGCACCACCTTCTCGGGGCGCAGCGCCGACAGGGTGACCTCTCCGCCGCCGGTGACGGGAAGGGTGAAATCGGGGGCCATGTCCGACATTGCGCATCTCCTTTGGGCGGTTCGCTTTGCTGGGTTCTTGGGCTAGAACCCGGAGTAGGACAATAGCGAGATGAGAGCGCACCGCCAGTGACAGCCGGCAAGAGCCACCGAAAACCGCGCTCGAGACGCCGCCGCGTCGTGCTCTGGGGCTGTGGCTGCGGGCTGGGCACGCTGCTGCTTCTGCTGCTGCTCGTCGCGGGCGGGATCTGGTACGCCAAGGGCAGCTCGGTCTCGGCCCCGGACTGGCTGCGCTCGGCGGTCGAGGCGCGCATCGCCGATGCGCTGCCCGGCACCGAAGTGAGTTTCGGTGACCTGAGGCTGCGGCTCCAGCCCGACTGGCTGGCCCGGATCGCGCTGACCGATGTCGAGCTGCGCGGCCCGGACGGCGAGCAGCTTGCCGCGCTTGGGCTGATCGAGGCCGGGCTTGCCCCGACCGAGCTTCTGCGCGGCGAGTACGAGCTGCGCGTGGCGCGGGTCTCGGGCGTGCAGCTGATGGCGCGGCGCGACGCGGCCGGGCGGCTGACCATGGGCTTCGACGATCTGCTGGGACGACGCGGACCGGCGCCCGACCTGCCCACCATCATGAAGCTGATCGACAGGCTGGCGATAGATCCGCGGCTTGCGGGGCTGCAGTCGGTCGAGGCCGACGCGCTGACCCTGCGCTACGAGGATGCCCGCGCCGGGCGCGCCTGGACGGTCGACGGCGGGCGCGTCGGGCTGCACCGCGAGGGGGCATCGCTGCGGCTTTCGGGTGACGTGGCGCTGCTGGGACGGAGCGACGTGCCGGCGACGCTGGCCTTCAACGCCGAAAGTCCGATCGGCACCGGCGCGGCGAGCTTCGGCGTGACGCTGAACAGCCTCGACACGCAGGACATCGCCACCCAGTCCCCGGCGCTGGCCTGGCTCAACGGCCTGCGCGCGCCGATCTCGGGCGCGCTGCGCGGCGCGATCACCGAGGCGGGCGAGCTCGGTGAGCTTTCCGCGACGCTGCAGATCGGCGCGGGGGTGCTGCAGCCGCGTGCCGACACCCAGCCGATCCCCTTCGAGGACGCGCGCACCTATTTCTCCTTCGATCCCGCGACGAACACGCTGACCTTCGACGAGATCTCGGTGAAGAGCCGGATCGGCACCATGGTCTCGGACGGGCGCGCGGTGCTCGAGGGTCCGGTGGGCGGCATGCCCGACGCGATGGTCGGCCAGTTCCGCTTCTCGCGGCTCGAGGCCGACCCCGAGGGGTTCTTTGACGACAAGCTGAAGCTCGCGGGGGCCGAGACCGACTGGCGGCTCAGCTTCAACCCGTTCCGCTTCGAGCTCGGGCGCCTCCGCGTCACCGATCCGGCGCTGCCGCTGCGGGCGAGCGGGCTGCTCTCGGCCGAGGAGGGCGGCTGGCGCTTCTCGCTCGACGCGCAGCTCGACACGCTGACCCCCGCGACGTTGCTGTCCTACTGGCCCCGCTCCGCCGCAGACAAGGCGCGGGAGTGGATCGAGAAGAACATCTACGCGGGCACCTTCCAGGACGTGACCGCCGCGCTGCGGCTCGAGCCGGGCGGCTCCCTCGTGCCCTACCTGCAGAGCCGTTTCACCGGGGTCGAGCTGACCTATTCGCGCACCCTGCCGCGGCTCTACGAGGGGGTGGGGCTGCTGACCCTGCTGCGCAACCGCCTGACCGTCGCGCTGGATTCCGGCGAGGTGCGGCCGCGGCAGGGCGGCGTGCTGCAGGGCGAGGGCTCGAGCTTCGTCATCCCCGACCTCGCGGCGCGCCCGATGACCGGCGAGGTCATGGTCCACGCCACCGGCCCGCTCGAGGCGGCGCTCTCCTACCTCGACGAGGAGCCGCTCGAGGTAATGAAGAAGGCGAACAAGCCCGTGGCGCTCGGCACCGGCGAGGTCGCCGCGGATGTACGCGTGGTGACGCCGCTCAAGCACGGCGTGCAGCGCGAGGAGATCAACGTCATCGCCGATGCCACGGTGACCGGCGTCGAGAGTGCCGAGCTGGTGCCGGGAAAGGTGCTGCGCTCCGACGCGCTCTACGTGGCGGTGGACGACACCGGGGTGAGCGTGCGCGGGCAGGGCGACCTTTCCGGCGCGCCCTTCGACGGGGCCTGGTCGCAATCCTTCACCCCGGACACGCCGGGCAAGGTCGAGGGCGAGGTGGTGCTCTCGGAGGCGGTGTCGCAGGCGCTGGGGATCGGCCTGCCGAAGGGCACCTTCTCGGGCGAGGGGCGCGGGAAGATCGACATCACCCTGGCGCATGGCCAGCCGCCGAGCTTCGTGCTGACCTCGGACATGGCGGGGCTCGGCGTGTCGTTGCCGCAGCTTGGCTGGCGGCTGCCCCCGGCGGGCACCGGCGCGCTCGAGGTCGAGGGCACGCTCGGCACGCCGGTCTCGGTCGAGAAGCTGGCGATCAAGGCGCCGGGCCTGACCGCGCAGGGCTCGGTCGCGCTGAACGAGAACGGCACGCTGCGCCGCCTGTCGCTGCCGGTGCTGCGCACGGGTGGCTGGCTCGACGGCTCGGCGGTGCTGGTCGGGCGGGGGCGCAACGCCGCGCCCGCGATCCGCATCACCGGCAACGCGCTCGACATGCGCGGCGCGCCGCTCGGCGGGTCGGGCGGCGGCGGGGGTGGCGGGCCGATCGAGGTCGCGGTCGCCCAGTTGCAGGTGACGGACAAGATCGCCGTCCGCGACTTCCAGGGCAAGTTCTCGACGGCCCGGGGGCTCAACGGCACCTTCACCGGCGCGGTCGGCAAGGCCGCGATCCAGGGCGACGTGGTGCCGCAGAACGGCGGCACGGCGATCCGCATCCGCGCCCGCGACGCCGGCGACGTGCTGAAGGGCGCGGGGGTCATGCAGAACATCCAGGACGGCACCTTCGACCTGACGCTCGTGCCGGTGAAGGGCAAGAGCGGCGAATATGACGGGCTGCTGAAGATCGAGGGCACGCGGATGCAGAAGAACCCGGCGGTGGTGCAGCTGCTCGACGGGATCAGCGTCGTCGGCATCATCGACCAGCTGAACGGGCCGGGCATCTTCTTCTCGGAGGTCGAGGCGCGGTTCCGCATGACGCCGCAGCAGATCATCCTCACCCGCTCGAGCGCGACGGGCCCCTCGATGGGCATCTCGATGGACGGCTACGCCAACCTTGCCACCGGCATGATGGACATGCAGGGGGTGCTCTCCCCGATCTACGTGATCAACGGCATCGGCCAGCTTTTCTCGCGCAAGGGCGAGGGGCTGATCGGCTTCAACTTCAACCTGCGCGGACCGGTCGCCGACCCGGCGGTCAGCGTGAACCCGCTTTCGGTCTTCACCCCGGGCATGTTCCGTGACATCTTCCGCCGCCCACCCCCGCAGGTGAGTCAGTAGCGCCAGAGACCCCGAGACCCATGCAGCTTTCCGATTTCGACTTCCCTCTGCCCGAGGACCTCATCGCCACGCGCCCGGCGCACCCGCGCTCTTCGGCGAGGATGCTGGTGGCCGAGGGCGAGACGATCACCGATGCCATCGTGCGCGACCTGACGGAGTGGCTGCAGCCCGGCGACCGGCTGGTACTGAACGACACCAAGGTGATCCCGGCGCGCCTGTCGGGGCTGCGTCACCGCTCGAGCGCACAGGGCGAGACCGAGGCGCGGATCGAGATCACGCTGCTCGAGCCGCGCGCGGGCGGGCTCTGGGCGGCGCTGGTGAAACCGCTGAAGAAGCTGCGCGAGGGCGAGACGGTGGTGCTGTCCGACCGGCTCTCGGCGACGCTCGAGGCGCGCGATGAGGGGCAGGGGCTGTTCCGATTCAACCTCACGGGCGAGGATTTCGACGCGGCGCTGGCCGAGGCCGGGGCGATGCCGCTGCCGCCCTACATCGCCGCCAAGCGCGCCGCCGACGAACAGGACAAGGAAGACTACCAGACGGTCTGGGCGCGGGCCTCGGGCGCGGTGGCCGCGCCGACCGCCTCGCTGCATTTCGACGCGCCGCTGCTGGAGGCGCTGAAGGAACGGGGCGTCACCTTCACCCATGTCACGCTGCACGTCGGCGCGGGGACCTTCCTGCCGGTCAAGGTCGATGACGTGACCACCCACAAGATGCACGGCGAATGGGGCGAGGTGACCGAGAGTGCCGCCGCCGAGATCGCCGCCACCAAGGTGGCGGGCGGCCGGGTGATCCCCGTCGGCACCACGGCGCTGCGCCTCATCGAGACCGCCGCGCGCGAGACCGGGGCCATCGCGCCCTGGACCGGGGTCACCGACATCTTCATCTACCCGGGCTTCGAGTTCCACGTCGCCGACGCGCTGATGACCAACTTCCACCTGCCGAAATCGACGCTGATGATGCTGGTCGCAGCCTTCATGGGCAAGGAGCGGATGGACCGCGTCTACGCCCATGCGCTGGCCGAGCGCTACCGGTTCTTCTCCTACGGCGACGCCTCGCTGCTGATCCCCTGACGCGGGGCTGTCTAGCGCAGCACCACCGTGTCGCCGTTCAGCATGGTCGTCGCGTTGAGGCAGATGGGCAGCAGTTGGAGGTTGGTGGTGATCTCCGAGATGTCGCGCACCAGCGGGTTGACGATGCTGCCGAGCAGATTGAGCGTTCCCGAAAGGAAGGTGCCGGATTCCTCGACGGTGTCGTCGAGCAGCACGCCCAGCGGCGAGGCGGTCGAGACCAGCGCGGGAATGCCCGCCACCGCGTCGAGATCGGCAAAGAGCAGCACCTTCACCCCGTCCCCCGGCGCGCAGTCCGGCGAGCCCGACAGGATGCTGTCCGGGCGCAGCCGCACCTCGTCGAGGTCGCGCACCAGCGACAGCAGGTTCGACACCACGAGGCTGGCGCGCAGCGACACCTCGCCCTCGAAGCGGATCGGGCATTCCGAGAAGATTGCGGCGTTCTCCACCACGAAGCCGTCGCCGAGCCGGACCACTTCCCCGGCCTCGCAGTCGAGGTAGACGCTGCCGTCGCTGAGCACCGAGATGTCGTCGAGATCGCTGATGTCGATGTGCTGCGTCGCGGTGCGGGCCACATCCTCGATATCACCGAGCGTCAGCGCCTCCAACCCGAAGAGCTCGAGCGTCGGCAGCGACAGGCTCTGGACGAGCAGCCTGTCGATCAGCCGGTCGGTCTCCTCGGTGCGCCAGAGCGGCATCTCGCCATAGCTGACGCCCGCATTCGCCATGAGGCAGATGCCAAGGAAGACGTCGAGCTCGGAGACGTCCACCCGCGTCTGCAGCGACAGCAGCGGGGCAGGGCAGTCGAGCGCGCCGCGGGTGCGGAACTGCGCCACCGCCTGGCCCTGGATGTTCCACGGATCGTAGCCGAAGAGGCCGATGAACATCAGCGGCTCGGCGCTCTCATGCGCGGCGTCGCGGTTGAGCGTGACCCGGACCGCGTCATAGGGGGTGGCGGCGGCCAGGAAGGCACCGCTGTCCGGGTCGCGCCGGCCCATCTCGAAGCTGCCCTCGTGCCAGGCGTTGTCGCGCGCCGCCGCCTGCAGCCCGGTGCCGGCAATCCGCTCGGCCACGGCGCGCGGGGATTCGAGCGTCACCGGTTCCGAGGCGCGGATCGCGGCGCTGAGCGCCGCGGCCTCGGCGTTCGACTGCAGGATCTCCTGCACCCGCCAGGCATTGGCGACATCGACCGCGGCGCCGCCGACGAGCAGGCTGGTGACCAGCAGGAAGAGCGCGTAGATGGTGCCGGCACCGTCCTCGGACGGTGCGAGCCGCGCCGCGCGGGCGCTGAGACGCGGGGACGCCATCAGTTCGGCTCCCGCAGCATCGAGACCGAAACCTGCAGATCCCCGACGACGTAGCGCCCGACGACCGGCGTCAGCGAGGCCTTGGCCGCCGCCAGCGCGACCCGGGCGTCGACCTCGTCAGGCCCGGTCTCGACCGAGATCGTGTAGGGCGCGCCCTTGAAGAACAGGCGCTCGCGCAGGTAGGCGTCGGCATCCTCGGGCCGCACGCGGTGGATCGAGACGGCGCGGGCGGTGTCCCGGGCGGCGTTCCACATGTTGGCGTCGAGCACCATCATGAACGCGAAATCGAGAAGCACGGCGAGCAGGGCGATCAGCAGCGGCCCCCAGATCGCGACCTCCACCGTCAGCGATCCCTCCTCCTCCTCTCGAAACCTCTTCCCTAACGGCAGGCCGCGGGCGAATGTGAAAACTGCAGGTGTTCCGACCCTTCCAAACGTGCGCGTCGACATGGGATGCGCCCCCTGTACTGGTTCCTCCTCCGGCGGGAAAACATGTCCCGCACAATCACATTTGGCGACCGGATTGCGCCTGAATTGCGGCAAATTGGAGAACGCGGGCTAATGCATCGGTAATGATGAATGTGATATCAAGTAACGAATTGGTTTATTGAGACATTTATTTTTCGTTTTGGGTGCAACTTTGGCGAGATTCGAGCCGGAATTTCACAGACAGGCCGTGTTTCGGAGGCGAATTTTGCCCAATTTCGCGCCGATCCGCGAATGCCCTTGCACCGGAGACGCGGCACGGGCAGGGCAGGGATCAGAGTGGAATCGATGCCGAGCCTTGCGGCAAGAATGGGACAAAGGGTCTGACTTATGACTGAGGTTCTGAAACACTCCTGGGCGCTGCTGCTGGGGGTCATGCTGCTGATGGTCGGCAACGGCCTGCAAGGCTCCCTGCTCGGCGTGCGCGGCAATGGTGCGGGCTTCTCGGCCTTTTCCATGTCGGTGGTCATGGCGGGCTATTTCGCCGGCTTCCTGCTCGCCTCGCGCATGACACCGGGGATGATCCGCCGCGTCGGCCACGTGCGGGTCTTCGCCGCGCTCGGCTCGTTCATCTCGGCGGTGCTGATCCTCTACCCGGCCTTCCCGCATCCCATCGTCTGGACCATCGAGCGCATGGTCATCGGCTTCTGCTACTGCGGCGTCTACGTGACCGCCGAGAGCTGGCTCAACAACGCCTCGTCGAACGAGAACCGCGGCCAGGCGCTTTCGGCCTACATGATCGTGCAGATGGTCGGGATCATCGCGGCGCAGATGCTGCTGCTGGTTCCCGATCCCTCGGGCTTCCTGCTCTTCGTCATTCCCTCGGTGCTGGTGTCGATCGCCTTCGCGCCGATCCTGCTGTCGATCTCGCCGACCCCGGCCTTCGACACCACCAGCCCGATGAGCCTGCGCGAACTCTACCACGTCTCGCCGCTCGGCATGGTGGGGATGTTCCTGCTTGGCGGGGTCTTCGCCTCGCAGTTCGGCATGGCGGCGGTCTACGGCTCCGAGGCGGGGCTGACGCTGGCGCAGATCTCGACCTTCGTGGCGGCCTTCTACGTTGGCGCGCTGGTCACCCAGTACCCGCTCGGCTGGGTCTCGGACCGGATGGACCGGCGCTTGCTGGTGGTGATCGTGGCGCTGGTCGGCGGGATTGCCGCGGCGGTCGCGGTGACGCTCTCGGGCAATTTCACCGTGCTGCTGGTCGCGGCCTTCCTGATCGGCGGCGCGTCGAACCCGCTCTATTCGATCCTCATCGCGCATACGAACGACTTTCTCGGCACCGAGCGC
Source organism: Salipiger sp. H15 (assembly GCF_040409955.1). Lineage (NCBI taxonomy): Bacteria > Pseudomonadati > Pseudomonadota > Alphaproteobacteria > Rhodobacterales > Roseobacteraceae > Salipiger > Salipiger bruguierae. The sequence continues at coordinate 217,010 of NZ_CP123384.1, read as the reverse complement.
ATGGCGGCGGGCTCGGCGGGGCTGCTGTTCATCAACGGGCTCGGCGCCATCGCCGGCCCGCTGATCTCGGGCTACGTGATGGAGCTGATGGGGCCGGGCGGCTTCTTCGTGCTGATCTCGGCGCTGATGCTGGGCCTCACCGCCTATGCCGGATGGCGCATGACGCAGCGCCCGGCACCGGCCTCGGACGATGCCGCGAGCGTGACCGCGGTGGGCCCGGTCTCGTCGCCCGTGGCGGTCGAACTGGCGCAGGAAGTGGCCATCGAGGCGCAGGAGGCGGCCGAGGCCGAGGCCGAGGAAGCTGCGCGGCATGCGGCTGGTAGCGATCCCACCTCCCGTTGAGCGCCTGAATTTTGGGCGTTGTGAGAATGACGCAGGGATTGTCGCAATTGACAGAATTTGTGACTTCGCCTTGCGGCAGCAGCGAATGTAACCTTTCAGTGACGACGGAGCGGCACGTAAGGATGGAACTATGAAAGCCCCCGAAGACATTCTGGCATTCTGGCTCGACGAAACCCCGCCGGAGAAACGCTACACCGCGGACGAGGCGCTGGACGCCGAGATCCGCGCCCGGTTCGAGGAGACCTGGGAGGCGGCGATGGAGGGGCGGTTCGGTCTCTGGCTGACCTATCCCAGCGGCGCGCTGGCCTATGTCATCCTGCTCGACCAGTTCTCGCGGAACATGTTCCGCGGCACGGCCAAGGCCTTTGCCTCGGACGCGATCGCCCTCGCGGCGGCCAAGCAGGCGATCTGGCGCGGCTGGGACATGAAGATCGACGAGCCCGCGCGGCAGTTCTTCTACGTGCCGCTGATGCATTCCGAGAACCTCTGCGACCAGGAGCGCTGCATCCGGCTGATGAAGGAACGGCTGGCCGAGACCGGCGAGTCGAACCTGCTGCACGCGCGGGCGCACCGCGAGGTGATCCGCGAGTTCGGCCGTTTCCCGACCCGGAACGAGGCGCTGTCCCGCGCCACCACCGCGCCCGAGAGCGGCTACCTCCAGGGCGGCGGCTACGGCGAGGTGCTGCGCAGGCTGCAGACCGCCCAGGCGGCCTGACCCGGGCCACAGCTCTATTTCCAGGGCCCGCGCGATCGGATCGCGCGGGTCTTTGCGTGCCGTCAGCCCGGTTTGCCATGGCGGGTTGCGCATTCCGCTCCGGCCAGCCACCTTGCTCTCGGTCCGGCAGTGCCCTAGCTGACCGTGCGGAAGACGATCTTTCGTGGGTGGCGTTGAAGCCCCGTGGGAGATGGTTTAATATCAAACTAATTTGACTCGGCGGGAGAGAGCCATGGCTTCGCAAAGCTTCGACATGATCGTCATCGGTGCCGGACCCGGGGGCTACGTTGCCGCCATCCGCGGCGCGCAGCTCGGCCTCAAGGTGGCCGTGGTCGAGCGCGAGCACATGGGCGGCATCTGCCTCAACTGGGGCTGCATTCCGACCAAGGCGCTGCTGCGCAGCTCGGAGATCTACCACTTCATGCAGCGCGCCAAGGACTACGGCCTGACCGCCGAGAAGATCGGCTACGATCTCGACGCGGTGGTCAAGCGCTCGCGCGGCGTGGCCAAGCAGCTGAACTCCGGCGTCACCCACCTGCTGAAGAAGAACAAGGTCACCGCGTTCATGGGCGAGGCGACGATCCCCGCCAAGGGCAAGGTCACCGTCAAGACCGACAAGGGCACCGAGGAGCTGACCGCGAAGAACATCGTGATCGCCACCGGCGCGCGGGCGCGCGAGTTGCCGGGCCTCGAGGCCGACGGTGATCTCGTCTGGACCTACAAGCACGCGCTGGTGCCCTCGCGCATGCCGAAGAAGCTGCTGGTCATCGGCTCGGGCGCCATCGGCATCGAGTTCGCCAGCTTCTACAACACGCTCGGCGCCGAGACGACGGTCGTCGAGGTCATGGACCGCATCCTGCCGGTGGAGGACGAGGAAATCTCGAAATTCGCCAAGAAGCAGTTCGAGAAGCAGGGCATGACCATCCGCGAGAAGACCATGGTCAAGCAGCTCGACCGCGCGAACGGCAAGGTCACCGCGCATATCGAGCAGAACGGCAAGGTCACCAGGGAAGAGTTCGACACGGTGATCTCGGCGGTCGGCATCGTCGGCAACACCGAGGGGCTGGGCCTCGAGGCGCTCGGCGTGAAGGTCGAGCGCACCCACGTCGTCGTGGACAAGCACTGCCGCACCGGCATCGAGGGCGTCTACGCCATCGGTGACATCGCCGGCGCGCCCTGGCTGGCGCACAAGGCGTCGCACGAGGGGGTCATGGTGGCCGAGCTCATCGCCGGCGGCCATCCGCACGCGGTCGAGCCCTCGTCCATAGCCGGCTGCACCTACTGCCACCCGCAGGTCGCCTCGGTCGGCCTGACCGAGGCCAAGGCCAAGGAGGCCGGCTACAAGGTCAAGGTCGGCCGCTTCCCCTTCATCGGCAACGGCAAGGCGATCGCGCTCGGCGAGCCCGAGGGGCTGGTGAAGACGATCTTTGACGAGAAGACCGGCGAGCTGCTGGGTGCGCACATGGTCGGCGCGGAAGTGACCGAGCTGATCCAGGGCTACGTCGTGGGCCGCCAGCTCGAGACCACCGAGGAGGACCTGATGAACACCGTCTTCCCGCACCCGACCCTGTCGGAAATGATGCACGAGAGCGTCCTCGACGCCTACGGCCGCGCGATCCACTTCTGAGACCGCGACGCTTCGGAAAAACGAAGGGGCGCCCGCGAGGCGCCCCTTTTGCTTTCCGCCCGCCAAAGGCGTTCAGCTGAGGAAGAAGGGGGCTCTGCCCCCGTCCGCTGGCGCGGACTCCCCCGGGATATTTGGACCATGTGGATGTGCGCAGTCCCGCGTCTTCCACATGTCGGAAATATCCCGGGGGTGAATTCGCCGCAGGCGAAGAGGGGGCAGCGCCCCCTGTCGGCGCGCTCTCAGTGGGTGAGGCGCGCGAGGAAGGCCTCGACCTTCGGGGCCAGCCAGTCCCAGAGCTTCGGGGCGCCGCTCTGGATCTTCGGCGCCATCTTCTGCTCGAAGACCGGCCAGGTGACCTTGTAGTCGACCCAGGAGCCGCCTTGCGTCACGAGGTTCATGTTCGGCGGCTGGAAACGGTCGACGGACTTGGCAAAGCGCGCGTCGGGGGTCTCGTTGGCCTCGAATTCGTCCCAGAGCGCGCGCAGCTGGGCGCCCTGGTCGGCGGGCAGCAGCCCGAAGAGCCGGTCGGCGGCGCGGGCTTCCTCGACCTCCTTGGCGGCCTCGTCGACCTCGCCGAAGAACGGGTTGTCGCCGGCGTCGATCTCGACGAGGTCGTGCAGCAGCAGCATCTTGATGACGCGCTCGATGGTCACGCCCTCGGGGGCGTGCTCGCCCAGCACCAGCGCGAAGAGCGCGAGGTGCCAGCTGTGCTCGGCGGAATTCTCGAAACGCGCGCCGTCCGACGTCTTGGTGGCGCGGGTCACCGCGGAGAGGCGGCCCGCCTCGATGAGGAAGGCCATCTGCGCGTCGAGCCGGTCGCTGCTCATGGCTGTCCGTCCCCGGGCGCGGCCTCGCCCGCCTTGGCGGCGTTCAGCCGCTCGACGAGGAAGGCCCGCGCGCGGCGCTCGGCGAGGCGCACCCGGACCGAGGTCAGGAAGGCCTCCTCGAGCGTCGTGGAGGAGGCGCCGATGACCTTCGCCACCTCCATGAAGAAGCGGTCGTCGCCGGTGAGCTTCATCACCTTGAACGTGTCCTCGGCCAGCTTGTCGGCCAGCTCCTGCGTGAGGCTGCTCATGTGGCTCGGCTCCCCGACTGGCGGCTCAGCGCGTGGTCTCGGTCAGGCGGCGCTTCACGTAGCCGGTGACGCTGTCGATCATCGTGCCCATGTGCGGCTCTTCGAAGAAGTGGCCGGCACCTTCCACCTGCTCGTGGGTGATGGTGATGCCCTTCTGCTCCTTGAGCTTGTTGACCAGCGACGTGGTGTCCGCGGGCGGCGCCACGCGGTCATTGGTGCCGTTGATGATCAGGCCCGACGAGGGGCAGGGGGCGAGGAACGAGAAATCGTACATGTTGGCGGGCGGCGAGACCGAGACGAAGCCGGTGATCTCGGGGCGGCGCATCAGCAGCTGCATGCCGATCCAGGCGCCGAAGGAGAAGCCCGCGACCCAGCAATGCTTGGAGTTGTTGTTCATCGACTGCAGGTAGTCGAGCGCCGAGGCAGCATCGGAAAGCTCGCCGATGCCCTGGTCGTATTCGCCCTGGCTGCGCCCCACGCCGCGGAAGTTGAACCGCAGCACGGTGAATCCCATGTTGTAGAAGGCGTAGTGAAGGTTATAGACGACCTTGTTGTTCATCGTCCCGCCGAACTGCGGATGCGGGTGCAGGACGATGGCAATGGGGGCGTCGTTGTCTTTCTGCGGATGATAGCGGCCTTCGAGGCGGCCTTCGGGTCCGGGAAAAATGACCTCGGGCATCGGGCGGAAGTGCTCCTGATCGGTGTGCGCGAAATTATTGACGAAATTTCTGCGGCACTTTAGAACGTTTCTAAATCCCGTGCGGGCACGGGAGAGGGCTTGATTGCAGATATGCAATTGCCCGGTCAAGGTCAATCGGTTGGGCGCAAAGGTGCCCGGGAGGCAAGCGTGAAGTTGAGCACGAAAGGGCGTTACGCGATGGTCGCGCTGGTCGATATCGCGCTGCAGCCCGAAGGCGACCTGGTGACGCTGGGGGACATTTCCAAGCGTCAGGACATTTCGCTGCCCTATCTCGAGCAGCTTTTCGTCAAGCTGCGGCGCGCCGGGCTGGTGGCCTCGGTGCGGGGGCCGGGCGGCGGCTACCGCCTTGCGCGGACCCCGGACCAGATCCGCGTGGTCGACGTGCTGGCGGCGGTCGACGAGAGCGTCGATGCGATGCACAAGGGCGCCGGCGCCTCGGGCGGGGCCTCGGGCAGCCGGGCGCAGTCGCTGTCGAACCGGCTCTGGCAGTCGCTTTCGGCGCATGTCTACGTCTACCTGCACCAGGCGCGGCTCTCGGACGTCGTCGGCAACGCGCTGGCGCCCTGTCCGGCAGTGCCCTCGCTCTTCGCGGTGGTCGACGAGCCGGTCTCGGATGACGAGCACGAGGATGTCCTGTCCGACGAGGCCTGAGCCCCGCGACACGGCACGACACGGAACTCATGGAAGATGAAAGAGGGGGCGGCGTGACGCGAGCCTATCTCGACTGGAATGCCACGGCGCCGCTCCGGCCCGAGGCGCGCGACGCGATGATCGCGGCGATGGACCTCGTGGGCAATCCCTCGTCGGTCCATGCCGAGGGGCGCGCGGCAAAGGGGCTGATGGAGAAGGCGCGGGCGCAGGTCGCCTCGGCGCTGGGGGCGGACGGCGCCGACGTGGTGTTCGTCTCGGGTGCGACCGAGGCGGCGGCGCTGGCCTGCGCCGGGCGCGGGCTGCATGGCGCGGCGGTCGAGCATGACGCCATGGCCGCCTGGCTCGAGCTCGACCTGCCGGTTGACGCGCAGGGGCGGGTGAGCGTGGCCGATCCGGCGCGCAGCGCGCTGCAGGCGGCGAATTCCGAGACCGGGGTGGTGCAGGACCTGCCGCAGGGGTTGGCCGTCATCGATGCGACGCAGATCTTCGGCAAGCTGCCCTTTGCCTTCAACTGGTCCGGCGCGCAGATGGCGATCGTCTCGGCGCACAAGCTGGGCGGGCCCAAGGGAATCGGCGCGCTGGTGATGCGGCGCGGCACGGACATTCCGTCGCAGCTGAAGGGCGGCGGGCAGGAGATGGGCCGCCGCGCCGGCACGGAAAACCTCGTCGGCATAGCGGGTTTTGGCGCAGCCGCAGAGGCAGCCGCGCGCGATCTGGCCGATGACGTGTGGACAGGAATCGAAAAACTTAGAACTATTCTAGAGAATGCTATTGCGGCTGCCGCTCCAGAGACTATTTTTGTCGGGAATGGTGCGCCGCGCCTGCCGAACACCTCCTGCTTCGCTTTGCCGGGCTGGAAGGGCGAGACGCAGGTGATGCAGATGGACCTCGCCGGTTTCGCGATCTCGGCGGGGTCGGCCTGTTCCAGCGGCAAGGTCCGCGCCTCCCGCGTGCTGCGGGCAATGGGATTCGACGACGATGTGGCCGGCTGCGCGATCCGCGTGAGCATGGGGCCGTCGACACGGGAAGAGGACGTGCTGCGCTTCGCCGAGGCGTGGGCGCGTCAATATCGCAAGAAATACGCGCCGGGGCTCTGAGGCCTGCGCGCGTGACCGGAAACGCAGGGCGGCGCGGCGCGTCAGCCCCGGGACGACAGGAGATAAAGGCTGATGGCAGCTTTTGACAACATCACCGTCAAGGAAGGTGTCGAGCAGGAGACCGTGGACGCGGTCGAGGCCGTTTCCACCTACAAGTACGGCTGGGACACCGACATCGAGATGGAATACGCGCCGATCGGCCTCAACGAGGACATCGTGCGTCTGATCTCGGACAAGAACGGCGAGCCGGAGTGGATGACCGAATGGCGCCTCGAGGCCTATCGCCGCTGGCTGCAGAAGGAAGAGCCGACCTGGGCGATGGTCAACTACCCCAAGATCGACTTCCAGAACCAGTATTACTACGCGCGTCCGAAAAGCTTCGAGACCAAGCCGCAGTCGCTGGACGAGGTCGATCCGAAGCTGCTCGCCACCTATGAAAAGCTCGGCATCCCGCTCAAGGAGCAGATGATCCTTGCCGGCGTCGAGGGCGCCGAGGACGCACCCGCCGAGGGCCGCAAGGTCGCGGTGGACGCGGTCTTCGACTCCGTCTCGGTGGGCACCACCTTCCAGAAGGAACTCGAGAAGGCGGGCGTGATCTTCTGCTCGATCTCCGAGGCGATCAAGAAGCACCCCGAGCTGGTGAAGAAGTACCTCGGCTCGGTCGTGCCGGTGTCGGACAACTTCTACGCCACGCTGAACTCGGCGGTCTTCTCGGACGGCTCCTTCGTCTACGTGCCGCCGGGGGTCCGCTGCCCGATGGAACTGTCGACCTACTTCCGGATCAACGCCGAGAACACCGGCCAGTTCGAGCGCACGCTGATCATCGCGGACAAGGGCTCCTACGTGTCCTACCTCGAGGGCTGCACCGCGCCCAAGCGCGACACCGCGCAGCTGCACGCGGCCGTGGTCGAGATCATCGTCGAGGAAGACGCCGAGGTGAAATACTCCACGGTGCAGAACTGGTTCCCCGGCGACGAGGAAGGCCGTGGCGGCATCTACAACTTCGTCACCAAGCGTGCCGACTGCCGTGGTGACCGCGCCAAGGTGATGTGGACCCAGGTCGAAACCGGCTCTGCCGTGACCTGGAAATACCCGTCCTGCATCCTGCGCGGCAATGAAAGCCAGGGCGAGTTCTACTCGATCGCCATCGCCAACAACCACCAGCAGGCCGACACCGGCACCAAGATGATCCACCTTGGCAAGAACACCAAGAGCCGGATCGTCTCGAAGGGCATCTCGGCGGGCGTGGCGCAGAACACCTACCGCGGCCTGGTGTCGATGCACCCGAAGGCGAAGAACTCGCGCAACTACACGCAGTGCGACAGCCTGCTGATCGGCGACAAGTGCGGGGCCCACACGGTCCCCTACATCGAGGTGAAGAACAACTCCTCGCGCGTCGAGCACGAGGCGACCACCTCGAAGGTGGACGACGACCAGCTCTTCTACTGCCGCCAGCGCGGCATGGACGAGGAAGAGGCGGTGGCCCTGGTGGTCAACGGCTTCTGCAAGGAAGTGCTGCAGGCGCTGCCCATGGAGTTCGCCATGGAAGCACAGCAGCTCGTCGCCATCTCGCTCGAAGGCTCGGTGGGCTAAGGCCCGCCGCGAAGGAGACGCCGGATGCTGCAACAGCTGGTGCTTCAATCCGCCGGGGCGGCCATCGGCATCTTCCTCGGTGTGCTGATCGGGTTCGGCATGCGCAAGCGGAAGGGCAATACCGAGGGGCTGCTGGCCGGCTCGGTGCTGCTCACCGCGACCGCGGCCGGCGGTCTGGCGCTCGTCGCGCTGACCGCGATCCGTTACTTCGTGCAGGGCTGAGGGCGGGCAGATGATCGTCACCACCACGCCGAACATCGAGGGCCACCGCATCACCGCCTACAAGGGCGTGGTGGTCGGCGAGGCGATCATGGGGGCCAACATCGTGCGCGATCTCTTCGCGCGGGTCACCGACGTCATCGGCGGGCGCTCCGGCGCCTACGAGGCCAAGCTGCAGGATGCCCGCGACGTGGCGATGCGCGAGCTCAAGGAGCGCGCCGTCGCGCTTGGGGCGAACGCGGTGGTCGGCGTCGATCTCGACTACGAGGTGGTGGGCGACTCGATGCTCATGGTCTCGGTGTCGGGCACGGCGGTGGTGATCACCCCATGACCGAGGCGACGGCCCGGCCGGAGCTGACGCTCCCCGAGGCGGAGGCGGCGCTTCTGCACGCGGAATACGCGCGGGCAGGGGTGATCCTCGAATACGGCTCGGGAGGCTCGACCGCGCTGGCCGCCGGGATGCCCGGCAAGACCGTCTTCTCGGTCGAGTCGGACCGGGACTGGGCGCAGATGATGCGCCGCTGGTTCGCCGAGAACCCGCCCGCCGCGGGCTCGGAGGTGGACATCATCTGGTCCGACATCGGGCCGACAAAGGAATGGGGCCACCCGGTCGACGAGATCGAGTGGCGCAGCTTCCCGGAGTACCCGCTGAAGGTCTGGGAGCTGCCCGAGTTCCGCCAGCCCGACGTGGTGCTGGTGGATGGCCGATTTCGCGAGGGCTGCGCGCTTGCCGCGGCCTTCCTGACCGAGAAACCGCTGGTGCTGCTCTTCGACGACTACGCGCCGCGCAAACACTATCACAAGGTCGAGCACTGGCTCGGCCAACCGCAAATGACCGGGCGCATGGCCCGGTTCGAGATCGTCCCACAGGCCTTCCCGGTGAAGGACCTGCTGCGGATCATGAAACTGACCGTGCGGCCCTGACCGCACCCCCAAGGAGGGAAACCTATGCTGGAAATCAAGAACCTTCAGGTGAAGCTGGAAGAAGAGGACAAGCAGATCCTCAAGGGTGTGAACCTGACCGTCGAAGCGGGCAAGGTGCATGCGATCATGGGCCCGAACGGCTCGGGCAAGTCGACCCTGTCCTACGTGCTCTCGGGCAAGGACGGCTACGAGGTGACCGGTGGCGAAGCCACGCTCGACGGCGAGAACATCCTCGAGATGGAGCCCGAAGAGCGCGCCGCGGCCGGCCTGTTCCTCGCCTTCCAGTACCCGGTCGAAATCCCCGGCGTCGGCAACATGACCTTCCTGCGCACCGCGGTGAACGCGCAGCGCAAGGCCCGCGGCGAGGAGGAGATGTCCTCGACCGAGTTCCTCAAGGTCGTCCGCGAGAAGGCCAAGTCGCTGAAGATCGACGCCGAGATGCTCAAGCGCCCGGTCAACGTCGGCTTCTCGGGCGGTGAGAAGAAGCGCAACGAGATCCTGCAGATGGCGATGCTCGAGCCGAAGATGTGCATCCTCGACGAGACCGACTCCGGCCTCGACGTCGACGCGATGAAGCTGGTCGCCGACGGCGTGAACGCGCTGCGCGACGAAGGCCGTTCGTTCCTCGTGATCACCCACTACCAGCGCCTGCTCGACCACATCAAGCCGGACGTCGTGCACATCATGGCCAACGGCCGCATCATCAAGACCGGCGGCCCCGAGCTGGCGCTCGAGGTCGAGAACAACGGCTACGCGGACCTGCTCGAGGAGGAGGCGTAATGGCACTTCCCCAAGTCAAGCAGACCGCGACCGACGCGCGGCTGGCGGCGCTGAGCCTGCCCGAGGGCGGCTGGTCGCGCCCCGCCCGCGAGGCGGCCCTTGCCCGCGTGCAGGCCATGGGCCTGCCCGGCGGCCGTGACGAGTACTGGAAATACACCCGTCCGGACACGCTGACCGCCGTCGCCGCACCCGCGGCCGCCGTGCTCAAGGTCACCGACGAGGCGCCGGTCTTCGGTGCCCGCGACCGGCTCAAGGTGGTCTTCGTCGACGGCGTGTTCAGCGCCGAGGAGTCCGATGATCTGGCCCTCGAGGGGCTGACCATCGAGCGCCTTGCCGATGCCTCGGACATCCACTGGGCGAAGGACCTCTACGGCACGCTGGAAACCAACGGCCAGACCCCGGTCGAGCGTCCGCTCGCCGCGCTCAACACCGCCTTCGCCACCGACGGCCTGCTGATCCGCGTGACCGGCAAGGTCGAGAAGCCGCTGCACCTGCTCTATCGCCACGAGGACGAGACCTCGGACGCGATCCTGCACCACGTGGTCAAGGTCGAGGAGGGCGGCGACGTCACGCTGCTCGAATCCGGCCCGGCCGCGGCGCGCTTCAACAAGGTGCTGGAAGTCGACGTCGCCGACGGCGCGGGCTTCCACCACGTACGCGTGCAGGGCCGCGACCACGAGCGCCGCGCCGCGACGCATATCTTCGGCCGCCTCGGCACCGAGAGCACGTTCAAGACCTTCACCCTCACGGTGAACGGCGTGCTGACCCGCAACGAGTGCGTGATCGAGCTGACCGGCGACGACGCCGCGGTGCATGTCGCGGGCGCCTGCATGGGTGACGGCGATTTCCACCATGACGACACGGTGTTCATCACCCATGACGCGGTGAACTGCGAAAGCCGCCAGATCTTCAAGAAGGTGCTGCGCAACGGCGCGACCGGCGTGTTCCAGGGCAAGATCCTCGTCAAGCCCGGCGCGCAGAAGACCGACGGCTACCAGATCAGCCAGTCGCTGCTTCTGGACGAGGACAGCCAGTTCCTCGCCAAGCCGGAGCTCGAGATCTACGCCGACGACGTGGCCTGCTCGCATGGCTCGACCTCGGGCGCGATCGACGAGGACGGTCTGTTCTACCTGCGCGCCCGCGGCGTGCCGCGCGGCACCGCCGAGGACCTGCTGACCATCGCCTTCATCGCGGAGGCCGTGCAGGAGGTCGAGGACGAGAGCATCCAGACCGAGATCAACGAGCTGGTCGCGGCCTGGCTGGGCCGGCGCCGCGGCTGATGTCGCTCTCGCGCGAGATCGTCGCCACCTACCGGGGGCCGGGCGCGGTGATGCGCCGCCTGCTGTCGCAGGGCCCCCGCGAGGACCGGGCGCTGATGTTCGTCATGGCAGCCTGCGCGATGTTCTTCGTCGCGCAGATGCCGGCGCTCGCGCGGCAGGCCCATCTCGAGGGGGTCGAGCTCAACCCGCTCATGGGCGCCTCGCTGCTGGCCTGCCTGGTGATCCTGCCGCTTGCGCTCTACGTGCTGGCGGCGCTGAGCCACGTGGTGGCAAGGCTCTTCCGCTGCCGGGGCACCGGCTACGGCGCGCGGCTGGCGCTCTTCTGGGCGCTGCTGGCGGCCAGCCCTCTGGCGCTGCTCAACGGGCTGGTGGCGGGCTTCATGGGTGCGGGCGCGCAGCTCTCGCTCGTGGGGCTCCTGTGGTTCGTGGTGTTCCTGTGGTTCTGGATCAGCGGCCTGAGGGTCGCCGAATGGCCGGCGGAACAGATGGCCGAACGGCCCGCCGCATGACGGCAGCGGACCTTCTGGCGCTCGCGTGGCGGACTGTGGTCGCCCCGCGCGAGGTGGCGCGGATGCTGCTCGGGCTGCATCTGTCGCGTGAGGTGCTGCTCACCGGCTTCGCGCTGGTCGTGGTGGTGAACACGCTCATCGTCGGGCTGATGCAGCTGGGCGGCGAGCTTGCCGCCATGGGCGGGCTGATGCCGGTGCCGATGGGGCTCCTGCTGGCGGTGATGCTGGCGGGCTCGATCGCGGTGATGACCTGGGCCGGGCATGGCTTCGGCGGCCGGGCCCGGATCGAGGACGTGGCGGTGCTGCTGATCTGGCTGCAGGGGCTGCGCGCCCTTGCGCAGGTGGTGGTGGGGCTGGTCGGCGCGGTCTCGGGCGGGCTGGCGGTGCTGCTGGTGCTGGCGGCGCTGCTGGCGGGCCTGCGGATCCTCGTCGCCTTCCTCGACGAGGCGCACGGGTTCGGCAGCCCTTTAAAGGCGCTTCTCGTGCTGATACTCGCGACCATGGCGCTGGTCGCGGCGCTGACAATGATCGTCTCCCTGCTGGGAGCGGGCCCGAACGGGATGGCAAGCTATGTATGACGTCCAGAAAATCCGCAGCGACTTCCCGATCCTCTCGCGCGAGGTGAACGGCAGGCCGCTGGTCTATCTCGACAACGGCGCCTCGGCGCAGAAGCCGCAGGTGGTGATCGACGCGGTGACCCGCGGCTATGCCGAGGAGTATTCCAACGTCCACCGCGGGCTGCACTACCTGTCGAACCTCGCCACCGAGAAATACGAGGGCGTGCGCGGCACCATCGCGCGCTTCCTCGGCGCCCGGGACGAGGAGGAGGTGGTCTTCACCAACGGCTCGACCATGGGCATCAACCTCGTCGCCTACGGCTGGGCCATGCCGCGCATGGAGGCCGGGGACGAGATCATCCTGTCGGTCATGGAGCACCACGCCAACATCGTGCCGTGGCACTTCCTGCGCGAGCGGCAGGGCGTGGTCATCAAGTGGGTCGACGTCGACGCCACCGGCGCGCTCGATCCGCAGAAGGTGCTGGACGCGATCACGCCCAGAACCAAGCTCATCGCGGTGACGCAGGTCTCGAACGTGCTGGGCACGGTGGTCGACGTGAAGACCATCGCCGCGGGCGCGCGCGAGAAGGGCGTGCCGGTGCTGGTCGACGGCTCGCAGGGCGCCGTGCACATGCCGGTCGATGTCGAGGACCTCGGTTGCGATTTCTACGCCATCACCGGGCACAAGCTCTACGGCCCCTCGGGCTCGGGCGCGATCTGGGTCCGCAAGGAACGGCAGGCCGAGATGCGCCCCTTCCTCGGCGGCGGCGACATGATCCGCGAGGTCCACAAGGACGGCATCACCTATGCCGAGCCGCCGATGAAGTTCGAGGCCGGCACCCCCGGCATCGTGCAGCAGATCGGCCTCGGCGCGGCGCTCGAATACATGATGGGCCTCGGGATGGAGAACATCGCGGCGCACGAGGCGAAGCTGGCGGGCTACGCACGCGCGCGCCTCGAGGGGCTGAACTGGCTCAACCTGCAGGGCACCGCGCCCGGCAAGGCGGCGATCTTCTCCTTCACCCTCGACGGCGCGGCGCATGCGCACGACATCTCGACGATCCTCGACAAGAAGGGCGTCGCGGTGCGCGCGGGGCACCACTGTGCCGGCCCGCTGATGGACCATCTCGGCGTCTCGGCGACCTGCCGCGCCTCCTTCGGGCTCTACAACACCGAGGCCGAGGTCGACGTGCTGGTCGAGGCGCTGGAGCTGGCGCACGAGCTCTTCGCCTGAGCCCACGCCCGGCCGCGGGCCCGGCCCTAGCGCCGGATTTGCGTATTTTGAAAGAGAAGAAGCCCCGGGAGTCGCGCGGACTCCCGGGGCTTCTTGCATGATCGACGGGCGGGTGTCGGTGGCGCGGCGGGGGCGCCTTACTCGACGGTTACCGACTTGGCGAGGTTGCGCGGCTGGTCCACGTCGGTGCCCTTGGCGATGGCGGCGTGGTAGGCCAGCAGCTGCGCGGGCAGGGCGTAGAGCAGCGGCGCGAGCCGGTCGTCGACCTCGGGCAGGGTGATGCTCTGCCAGATGCCGTCGCCGGCCTCCTCGATGCCGCGGGCGTCGGAGATCAGGCAGACCTTGCCGCCGCGCGCCATCACCTCCTGCATGTTCGAGACGGTCTTGTCGAAGAGCCCGTCGCGCGGCGCCATGACGATCACCGGCACGGTCTTGTCGATCAGCGCGATCGGCCCGTGTTTCAGCTCGCCGGAGGCATAGGCCTCGGCGTGGATGTAGCTGATCTCCTTGAGCTTCAGCGCGCCCTCGAGCGCCAGCGGGTACATCATGCCGCGGCCGAGGAAGAGCACGTCGCGGGCCTCGGAGATCTTCCGCGCGGCCTCGGCGATGGCGCCGTCGCGGTCGAGCGCGGCGTTGAAGAGCCCGGGCAGGGCGCGCAGCTGCGCCAGCAGCTCGGACTTCTCGGCGGCGCCCATGCGTCCGCGCGCCACGGCGGCCTCGATCGCCAGCAGCAGCAGCACGTTGAGCTGGCAGGTGAAGGCCTTGGTCGAGGCGACCCCCACCTCCACCCCAGCGTGGATCGGCAGGGCGAGGTCGCTCTCGCGCGCGATGGTCGAGGTCTCGACGTTGACCACCGAGACGATCCGGTCGGCGCGGCCGGCGCAGTAGCGCAGCGCCGCCAGCGTGTCGGCGGTCTCGCCCGACTGGCTGACGAAGAGCGCGACGGTGCCCTTGGTGACGGGGGGCTCGCGGTAGCGGAACTCCGAGGCGATATCGACCTCGACCGGGATGCGGGCGAGCTTCTCGAACCAGTATTTCGCGGTGAGGCAGGCGTAGTAGGCGGTGCCGCAGGCGACCAGCACCAGCCGCTCGACCTGGGTGAAGTCGAGCCCCGGCGCGGGCAGCACGATCGTGTCGCCGTCGAGATAGGCGCGCAGCGCGTCGGCGAGCACGCTCGGCTGCTGGGCGATCTCCTTGGCCATGAAATGCTTGTAGCCGCCCTTGTCGACCTGCGTCTGGTCGAGCCGGACCTGCCGCGTCTCGCGGGTGACCGGCTGGCCGTCGATGTCGAAGATCTGCGCGCCGGCGCGGGTCACCACGGCCCAGTCGCCCTCTTCGAGATAGGTGATGCGGTCGGTCATCGGCGCGAGCGCGATGGCGTCCGAGCCCACGAACATCTCGCCCTCGCCATGGCCGATGGCCAGCGGCGAGCCCTTGCGGGCGGCGACGAGGAGGTCCTCCTCGCCGTCGAAGAGGAAGGCGAGGGCGAAGGCGCCCTCGAGCCGGCCGAGCGCCGTCGAGGCTGCCTCGACCGGGGTCATGCCGCTGCCGAGGTAATGCGAGACCAGCATGGCGACGGTCTCGGTATCGGTGTCGGACTCGGGGGCGTAGCCGGAGGCGGCGAGCTCGGCGCGCAGTTCGCGGAAGTTCTCGATGATGCCGTTGTGCACGACCGAGACCTTGCCCGCCCTGTGGGGATGGGCGTTCCGCGTGGTGGGCGCGCCATGGGTGGCCCAGCGGGTGTGGCCGATGCCCGCCTTGCCGGCGAGCGGCTCGTGCACCAGCATGTCCTGCAGGTTCACCAGCTTGCCGACCGCGCGGCGGCGGTCGAGCCGGCCGTCGTTGACGGTGGCGATGCCCGCGCTGTCATAGCCGCGGTACTCGAGCCGCTTCAGCGCCTCGACCAGCATGGGGGCAACCTCGTGCTTGCCCAGGACGCCGACGATTCCGCACATTGGCCTTATCCTTCCTTGGCGGACTTCTGCGCGGCCTTCCGGGCCCGCAGCATGTCGCGCATCTTCGTCGCCAGGCCCGGCTTGGTGACCTGCTTCGTGCGGGCCAGCGCCAGCGCGCCGGCGGGGATTGCCTCGGTCACCACCGTGCCCGAGCCGGTCATCGCGCCGTCGCCGACGGTGACCGGGGCGACCAGCATGGTGGCCGAGCCGATGAAGGCCTCGCGGCCGATGGTGGTGCGGTGCTTGAAGAAGCCGTCGTAGTTGCAGGTGATCGTGCCCGCGCCGACATTGGTGCGCTCGCCCACATCCGCGTCGCCGAGATAGGTGAGGTGGTTGGCCTTCACGCCCTCGGCGAGGTAGGAGTTCTTCACCTCGACGAAGTTGCCGACATGCACCTCCTCGGCCAGCTCGGCGCCGCGGCGCAGCCGGGCGAAGGGGCCGACGATGGCGCCGCGGCTGACGTGGCAGCCCTCGAGATGCGAGAAGGAGCGGATCAGCGCGCCGCTCTCGACCGTCACGCCGGGGCCGAAGACGACGTTGGGCTCGATCTCGGCATCGCGGCCGATGTAGCTGTCCCAGGCGAAGAAGACGGTCTCGGGGGCGCTCATCAGCACGCCGTCGTCGAGCAGCTCCTCGCGCTTGCGGGCCTGGAAGGCGGCCTCGGCGGCGCGCAGCTCGGCGCGGGAGTTGATGCCCAGCGTCTCGGCCTCCTCGCAGCGCACAACCCCGGCAGAGAGGCCGCGGGCGCGGGCGATCTCGACGATGTCGGTGAGGTAGTACTCGCCCGAGGCATTGTCGTTGCCCACCGCGTCCACGAGCGACATCAGCGTCGCGGCGTCGGCGATGACCACGCCGGAATTGCACAGCGGGATGGCGCGCTCTTCCTCGGTGGTATCCTTGAACTCGACGATGCGCAGAAGCTCGTCGCCCTCGGTCACCAGGCGGCCGTAGCGCGCGTCGGGGTCGGCCACGTCGAAGCCGAGCACCACCACGTCATGCCCGGCGCGCGCGTCGCGCATCGCCTCGAGCGTTTCGACGGTGATGAAGGGCGTGTCGCCGTAGAGCACCAGCGCGTCGCCCTCGAACCCCGCGAGCGCGGACTTGGCCTGCGCCACCGCATGGGCGGTGCCGAGCTGCTCCTCCTGGATCACCACCTGCGCCTCGGGGGCGACCTCGGCGGCGGAGGCCTCGACCTCGGCGGCGCCATGGCCTGCCACGACCACCGAGCGGGCGGGCTCCAGCGCCTGGCCGGCGCGCAGCGCGTGCCAGAGCAGCGGGGCCTGGGCGAGGCGGTGGAGGACCTTGGGGAGATCGGACTCCATGCGGGTGCCCTTGCCTGCGGCAAGGAGGATGAGAGCAAGGCTCATGCGGTTTCCTGTTTGTCTTCTGCCTGCGCCCGTTTTATCCGCTTGGGGCAGGGGGGCAAGGTGCCCCGGGTCACGTTGGATTTCAGCCTGTGACAGGGCGCGGCAAAAGGGACAAGGCAGAATGCGTACGGTGGTCTTCGATCTCGACGGCACGCTTGCCGACACCAGCGGCGACCTGATCGCCGCCGCCAACGCCTGTTTCGAGGGCATGGGGCTGGCGGTGCGGCTCGATCCGGTCGCGGATGCGGGCATCGCGGTGAAGGGCGGCCGGGCCATGCTGACGGCGGGGCTTGAGCGCGCCGGGGCCTTCTCGGAGGAGCTGATCGCGCGCTGGTATCCCGAGCTGCTGGCGATCTACGGCGCGGCAATCGACCGGCACACCCGCTTCTACCCGGGCGCGCTCGACGCCGTGCAGGCCCTGCGTGAGGCAGGCTACAGGGTCAGCATCTGCACCAACAAGCCCGAGGGGCTGGCCGAGACGCTGATGCAGCGCATGGGCGCGCGCGGCCATTTCGACGCGCTCATCGGCGCCGACACGCTGCCGGTGCGCAAGCCCGACCCCGCGCCCTACGTGGCGGCGGTGGAACGCGCGGGCGGGCAGGTGGCACAGAGCCTGCTGGTGGGCGACACCGCGACCGACCGCAACACCGCGCGGGCGGCGGGCGTGCCCTGCATCCTCGTCGGCTTCGGCCCGGATGGCACCGCGGTCTCGGCGCTGGAGCCCGAGGCGATGATCGGCCATTTCGACGAGCTCGCGGGCGCGGTGGCAAGGCTCATCGGCTGAGCCGCACCGCGCGGCGCGGCGCCTCAATTTCGGCCCGCGGCGGCTGGCGCAGCGGCTGCAATGGACCCTGCATCGCGGTTCTCCCTCTCATATTGAGAGGCGTCTCCTTGTCGGCCCCCAGTTGCCGGGCGATGCTCGCGAGGATCAGCCGCGAATTCGGGAAGGGGACTTTCAGGAATGAAAGACGGACCCGGTCTCGACGACATCCTGCTGTTCCTTGCCGTGGCCGACGCGGACCAAGTGCCGGAATGCACCGCCTCGGACGCCGATTTCGGCATCTCCCGCCGCGCCGCCGACATCGGTCTGCGCAACCGCCACCCCGACCAGCTCTGGCTCGCTGGGGGGCGCACCCGTGCGGGCGAGACCGTCACCCATGCCGCCGAGGCGCGGAGCCGGAACACGAGGAATGGCTCGTCGCGCATCACTACGCGCTGCATGGGCCGCTCGCCGCACCCGACCGGGCCGGAACGCTGCCGTGAGCCCTTGCGCATTGACCGCGGCGCGGCCGAAGCGCATCAATGCGCCATGACAGACAGCCTCATCACCGAACGGTTCACCGGAAATTTCACCCAGCAGGAGCCGATCCCCGAGGCCGGGATCGCCGCCGCGCTGGAGGTGCTGCGCCACGGCCGGCTGCACCGCTACAACACGGCCCCCGGAGAGACCGCCGAGACCGCGCTGCTCGAGCAGGAGTTCGCCGCCTTCACCGGCGCGCGCTACTGCGTGGCGCTGGCCTCGGGCGGCTACGCGCTCGGTTGCGCGCTCAGGGCGCTCGGGGTGGAGCCGGGCGAGCCGGTGCTGACCAATGCCTTCACCCTCGCGCCGGTGCCGGGGGCGATCGCGGCGGTGGGCGCGGTGCCGGTCTACGTGGGCGTGACCGAGGACCTGGTGATCGACCTCGACGATCTGGCGGCCAAGCTGCCGCAGGCGCGGGTGCTGATGCTCTCGCACATGCGCGGGCATATCTGCGACATGGACCGGCTGATGGCGCTCTGCGAGGCGGCCGGGGTGCGGGTGATCGAGGATTGCGCGCATACCATGGGCGCGTCCTGGGACGGCACGCCCTCGGGGCGGCACGGGGCGATCGGCTGCTACTCGACGCAGACCTACAAGCACATGAACTCGGGCGAGGGCGGCTTTCTCGTCACCGATGACGAGGAGATCGCCGCCCGCGCGGTGATCCTGTCGGGCAGCTACATGCTCTACGGGCGCCATCTTGCCGCGCCGGGCCCCGAGGTCTTCGAGCGGGTGAAATACGTCACGCCCAACGTCTCGGGACGGATGGACAACCTGCGCGCGGCGCTGCTGCGCCCGCAGCTCGCCGGGCTTCCGGCGCAGATCGCGCGCTGGAACGAGCGCTACTGCGCGGTCGAGGAGGGGCTGCGGGGCACGCCGGGGCTGAGGCTGGTCGCGCGCCCCGCGAAGGAGCGCTTCGTCGGCTCGTCGATCCAGGCGCTGCTGCTCGACTGGGCGCCCGCCGCGATCGAGGAGGTGCTGCGGCGCTGCGCCGCGCGCGGCGTCGAGCTCAAGTGGTTCGGCGGGGCCGAGCCCGTCGCCTTCACCTCGCGCTATGACAGCTGGCGCTACGCCCCGTCCGAGCCGATGCCCGCGACGGATCGCATCCTGACCGGCATTCTCGACATGCGCCTGCCGCTGACCTTCAGCCTCGAGGATTGCGCGCTGATCGCCCGCATCCTTCGCGCCGAGGTCTCGGCGGTCTACCAGCACGCCACCTGAAAGGCGGGGGCAGCGTCCCCGCCAGCACGACTTCAAGACGCGGAGGAGCGTCCCATGACCAAGACCATCAGCGATCCGAAACCCGCCGCCAGCCGCGAGTTCGACAACATCCCCGAAACCGCGCTCGCCTGGCACCGCGACGGCCGCCGCGCGGCGCTGGCCACGGTGATCCAGACCTGGGGCTCGGCGCCGCGCCGCACCGGCGCGCAGCTGGCGATCTCGGGCGACGGCGAGATCGAGGGCTCGGTCTCGGGCGGCTGCGTTGAGGGGGCGGTGATCGTCGAGGCGCTCGAGGCATTGGACGCGGGCAAGGCGCGCGAGCTGGAATTCGGCGTCTCGGACGATGATGCCTTTGCCGTCGGCCTCGCCTGCGGCGGCACCATCCGCGTTCTGGTCGAGCCGGTGGGCACGGCCCTGCCCGAGGCGCTGCTGGCCGAGCTCTGCCATGCCCGCGCCGCGCGCAAGCCGGTGGCCTACGTGGTCGATCTCGACAGCCAGGAGCGGCAGCTCGCCTATGACGGGCACGAGAGTGCCTTCCGCATGGACCGCTCGGGCTTCGTCGAGGAAAGCCGCACCTTTGTCGCCATCCACAATCCGCCGCTGCGGCTGCTGGTGGTGGGCGCGGTGCATATCGCGCAGGCGCTGCTGCCGATGGCGCGCATTGCCGGCTACGACCCGGTGCTGATCGACCCGCGCGGCGCCTTCGGCTCGCAGGCGCGTTTCCCGGGCGAGACCATCCTCGACGACTGGCCCGACGAGGCGGTCACGCGGCTCGGGCTCGACACCCGTACGGCGCTGGTGCTGCTCACCCACGACCCCAAGCTCGACGATCCGGCGATCGAGGCGGCGCTGCGCAGCAAGGTCTTCTACATCGGTGCGCTCGGCTCCGGCCGCACCCATGCCAAGCGCGTGGCGCGGCTGTCGGAGGCGGGCTTCACCGAGGCCGAGATCGGCCTCATCCACGGCCCCATCGGGCTCGACATCGGCGCCTCGGGTCCGGCCGAGATCGCCGTCTCGATCCTTGCCGAGATGACCCGGGTGCTGAGGAAGGGCGCATGAAGTTCGGCCCGGTTCCGCTGGCCGAGGCCGGGGGGGCGGTGCTGGCCCATTCCGTCTCGCTGCCCGGGGCGAAGCTGAAGAAGGGCCATGTGCTGACCGACGCGGACCTGGACAGGATGCGGGACACGGGGCTCACCGAGGTGATCGCGGCCCGGCTCGAGCCCGGCGACGTGGCCGAGGACGTGGCGGCGCGCCGACTGGCCGAGGCGCTGCTGCCGGCCCCCTCCGCCGCGCAGCTGCGCATCGGGCCGGCGACCACGGGGCGGGTGAACCTGCACGCGCTCGGCCCCGGCGTGCTCGAGGTCGACGCGGCGCGGATCGACGCGGTCAACGCGGTGCACCCGATGATCACCGTGGCCACGCTCCGGCCCTGGCAGCGCTGCGCGCCGCGGGCCATGGTGGCGACGGTCAAGATCATCTCCTACGCCGTGCCCGAGGCCGCGCTCGACGCCGCCTGCGCCGCGGCGCAGGGCGGGGCGCTGCGCCTGCGCGGGCCGGTGGCGAAGAGCGCCACGCTGATCGAGACCGAGGTCGGCACCGATCCCGGCGACAAGGGGCGCCGCGCCACCCGCGCAAGGCTCGAGCGCTTCGGCACCGAGCTCGGCCCGCGCGTCCTCGTCCCGCACCGCACCGCGCCGCTGGCCGAGGCGATCCGCGAGGCGCCGGGCGATCTCATCCTCATCCTCACCGGCTCGGCCACCTCCGACCTGCACGACGTCGCCCCCGAGGCGCTGCGCGCGGCGGGGGGAGAGGTCCGGCATTTCGGCATGCCGGTGGACCCCGGCAACCTGCTGTTCTTCGGCAGTCTCGGCACGCGACCGGTGATTGGCCTGCCGGGCTGCGCCCGCTCTCCGGCGATCAACGGCGCCGACTGGGTGCTCGAGCGGGTGGTCTGCGGGGTCGAGGTGAGCCCGGCGGAGATCGCCGCCATGGGCGTCGGCGGGCTGCTGAAGGAGCCGCCCTCGCGCCCGCGCCCGCGCGAAGGCTGACCGCCCGGGCCTCTCTGCAGGAAAAAATGGCCCCCGGAAAAGCAAAACCCGCCGGCGGCAGCGCGGCGGGTTTTCCTCAGCGGATCCCGGAGGGGATCACTTGGAACGTATCACTTGGGGGCCGGACCGATCATCATGACCATCTGGCGGCCTTCCATCTTGGGCATGTTCTCGACCTTGCCCACTTCCTTGACGTCTTCCGCCACGCGCTCGAGCAGGTCGCGGCCAAGGTTCTGGTGCGCCATCTCGCGGCCACGGAAGCGCAGGGTGATCTTCACCTTGTCGCCGCCTTCGAGGAACTTCAGCACGTTGCGCATCTTGACGTCGTAGTCGTGCGTGTCGGTGCCGGGGCGGAACTTGACTTCCTTGACCTCGATGGTCTTCTGCTTCTTGCGGGCTTCGCTTTCACGCTTCTGCTGTTCGTACTTGAACTTGCCGAAGTCCATGATCTTGCAGACGGGCGGCTTGGCGTTGGGCGAGATCTCGACCAGATCGAGCCCCGCTTCCTCTGCCATCTCCAGCGCGCGCGCGGGAGTCTGGACACCGAGGTTTTCGCCTTCAGCGCCGATCAGACGGATTTCAGGACCCCGGATGCGATCGTTGACGCGGGGGCCGGTGTCGCGCGTCGGGGGCGCGTTGTGAGGTCTGCGAGCTATGGTTTTCGTCCTTTGTTGCCGTGTCTCGTAGGCGCGCAAAGTAGTGCTCCGGGCCGGGTGTTTCAAGCGACAATTGGCCGAACTTGCGGCGCAGCGAGCCTCAACCCGCTCATCCGCCGCGCGAGAGGCCGCCGAGAGCCCACGCCCCCGGTGATCATGGCAAGGTGAATGCCTATCTCACACCGACGCGACACTCATGCGAGACTGGAGACATCTGAGATGAGACAAGCGATTCTGATCGTGGGCGCCGTGGTGCTGCTGGGCATCGTGGTCTTCGGAATGCGGGGCGGGGACGAGGGGGTTCCCGTCGGCAGCGACGAGACGGTGACCGGGACAGTGGATCAGACCATGGAAAATGCCGGGTCCGAGGCCGGGGCCGCGGCGGATGATGCCGCGCAGACCCTTGAAAAGGCCGCCGACGATGCCGCCGCGGCGGGACGCGAGGCGATGGACAAGGCGGGCGAGGCCGCCAACAACGCGATGGATGCGATCTCGGACGCCGCCGGCAAGGCCGCCGAGACCGTCGAGGGCGCCGCCGAGGCCGTCTCGGACGCGACGAAGGACGCGATGGCGACCGCCAAGTCCGCGAGCGACAGCGCCCTCGCCTCGTCCGAAGCGGCGGTGGCCAAGGCCCAGGGCGCGGCCGGCTCGGCGATGGACAGCACCGCGGCCGCCGGGGCCGAGGTGGCGAACATGACCGACGAGCAGGTGCACGAGCTCTTCACCGTCGAGGGCTTCGACTACGACAAGGCCGTCGCCTACATCGAGCAATCCGACCTCGGCTTCGCCGCCAAGGAGGCGACCAAGTCGGCGCTGGCCTCGGTCAAGGACGCGCCCGACCAGCTGGCCGCGGTGCTCGACGAGGCGCGCGTCCGGCTCGGGCTCTGAGGCCGCACGGGCTGACACGAAAAAACCTGTCCCCGTGCCGCAAATTCCCGGCGCGGGGATGATCCGGACCGAGTAGGATGCCGTACGCAAATCGACGTGGTGGCAATCGAGTCCGGAAAGGGCGCCCATGCGAGTCTACAGACCTGACCTGGTTCACCGCCGGATCCCGTTTCTCGTCGCGGCCTCGGGGCTGACCTTCGTCGCCGCGGTGCTGGCGGGCTGGCTCTTCGGAAGCGAGGTGCTGGTGCGCGGCGCGCCGGGCCGGGCCGCGATGGTGCCGAGCACGGCGATCAGCCTCGGGCTGCTCTTTTGCGGGCTGCTCCTGCACCTGCGGCGCGATAGCCCGCGCGGGGCGGTGCAGTTCTGCGCCGGGCTTGCCGCCGCGGTCGCGCTGACCAATTCCGTCTTCATCCGCCTCGACGCGGCCGGGCTCGACGCGCTTGTCGCGAGCCGGGCGCCGGGCGACAGCATGGCCACGGGCACGATCGCCGGGGTGCTGACCGGGGCGCTCGGGCTCGTGGCGCTCGGCAGCACCCGGCTGGTGCGGCTCGAGGTCCCGGTGCTTGCGGCGCTGGCCGGGCTCTCGGGGATCATCTCGGTGCTCTTCGTGCACAATTTCCACGTCGGCGCGCCGCTGGCGCTGAGCTTTGCCGAGGCGATGTCGATCTACACCGCGCTCTGCCTGCTCGGGCTCTTCTCGGCACTGCTGCTGGTGGCTCTCGCTCCCGGGACCTCGCTTTACCCGCCGGACGGCCGGGCGCCGAACTGAGCGGCCGCAGGGGCGCGTCTCCATCCGCACGGACGGTGCTTCGCCAAAGAAAAAGCCCCGGCACTGCCGGGGCTTTTCGCATTGGTCGGGGCAGGGCGGCCTCAGTCGAGGAAGGCTTTCTCCACCACGTAGTGCTTGGGGTCCGAGTTGGCGCCTTCTTCCAGCCCGTAATCCTCGAACATCTGCTTCAGCTCGAGGTTGAAGGCGAGGTTGCCGCAGATCATCGCGCGGTCGGTCTCGGGGTTCAGCGGCGCGACGCCGAGATCGGCAAAGGCCTCGCCCGAGCGCATCAGGTCGGTGATGCGGCCCATCTTCGGGCTCTCCTCGCGGGTGGTCGTCGGGTAGTACTTGATCTTCTTCCAGAAGCCCTCGCCGATCAGCTCGTTGAGCAGTTCGTCGGTCTTCAGGCTCTCGATCAGCGCGGCACCATATTCCAGCTCGCCGACCTCGCGGCAGGTGTGGGTGATGATGACCTCGTCGTAATCCTCGTAGGTCTGCGGCTCGCGCAGCAGCGAGGCGAAGGGCGCAAAGCCGGTGCCGGTGGCGAAGAACCAGAGGCGCTTGCCGGGCAGCAGCGCGTCATGCACCAGCGTGCCGACTGGCTTGGGGCGCAGGATCAGCTCGTCGCCGACCTTGATGTGCTGCAGCTTCGAGGTGAGCGGGCCGTCCTGCACCTTGATCGAGTAGAACTCGAGTTCCTCGTCCCAGCTGGGCGAGGCGATCGAGTAGGCGCGGAGCAGCGGCTTCTGCTTGCCGGTCTTGGGGTCGACATCGCCCATGAGGCCGATCATCACGAACTCGCCCGAGCGGAAGCGCAGGCTGGCGGGGCGGGTGACGCGGAAGGAGAACAGCCGGTCCGTCCAGTGCTTCACGAAGGTGACGGTCTGGGCGTCGGGAAGCACCATCTTCTTCGGCGCATCGGCTTTCGCTGCGGTGGCTTCGTTCACGGGTTTCAACTCTGTCATGGTATCTCTCGCCGGCCGATCAGCCGGTCCCTTGGCTATATCTTCGATGCAGGTCAGGGGAAAGGCGTCTTAGCCGCGCACCCGCGACTGGTAGTCGTGCCGC
The DNA here is from genome assembly GCF_040409955.1 of Salipiger sp. H15. NCBI lineage: Bacteria > Pseudomonadati > Pseudomonadota > Alphaproteobacteria > Rhodobacterales > Roseobacteraceae > Salipiger > Salipiger bruguierae. The sequence goes on along the minus strand of NZ_CP123384.1, from coordinate 192,435 downwards.
TGCCAGTCGGCGCGGAATTTCCACTCGTCCTCGGGCTGGCGGGCGGCCAGCTCGTCCGAGATCTCGACCTCGTCGAAGCCCGAGCGGCGGGCCATGGCGTACTGGTCCGAGATCACGTGGCCGGCGGCGCGCAGCGTGCCGGTGTAGCCGCGCAGGCGCAGCAGCCGGGCCAGCGTGAAGCCGCGGCCGTCGGCGAAGCTGGGGAAGGCGATGCGCACGTGGGCGGTGCCTTCCGGCACCTCCAGCGTGGCGGGATCGGTATCGGAGGGCAGGTCCAGCACCGGGGCTGCGAGCCCTGCCCAGCTGTCCGGGCCGAAGCCCTCGTCGGTCACGATGACGGTCATTGGCTCTGTCCTTCTCTCACGGCCTGGCCATTCACGAAATGGATGCCGCATTCAACCTTGTCCTGCCCGCGCCAGCGTCCGGCGCGGGGGTCCTCTCCGGCGGCGACCTTGCTGGTGCAGGGCGCGCAGCCGATGGACGGGTAACCCTGCGCCACCAGCGGGTGCCGGGGCAGGCGGTTCTCGTCCATGTAGGCGCCGATGTCCTCGGGCGCCCAATGCGCCATCGGGTTCACCTTGATGCGCCCGGTTTCCTCTTCGAGCTCGAAGAACTCGAGGCCGGAGCGGGTCTTCGACTGGTAGCGCTTGCGCCCGGTGATCCAGCCGTCGAAGCCCGAGAGGGCCTGCTCCAGCGGGAAGGTCTTGCGCAGGGCGCAGCAGGCGTCCTGATCCGAGAAGCGCAGCGCGCCGTAGGGATCGCGCGATTGCAGCAGCGCCTCGTCGGTGCGGATGATCCGCACGTCCGACAGGCGCAGCCGCTCGGACACCTCGAGCTGGTAGTCCAGCGTCTCGGCGAAGAGCAGCCGCGTGTCGATGAACAGCACCGGGGTCGTCCGGTCCACCACTGCCACGAGGTGCAGCAGCGCCACCGATTCCGCCCCGAAGGACGAGACCATGGCGATGCGCCCCGCCTCGGGATCCCGCAGGGCCCCCTCCAGCACCGCGGTCGCGCCGTGGTGCCGGTAGCGCGCGTTGAGCGCGTCCACCCGGGCGCGCAGCTCTGCCAGCTCATCCGGCCGCAGAGCCTTCGCGCCTGTCTCGGGCGTGTTGGGAGGGAGTTGGAGGGTCATCGGCTCAGGCCGCTTCCGCCTCTTCCGCCTCGTAGAGCGCTTCCTTGAAGGGGGCCATGCCGATCCGGCGATAGGCCTGCAGGAAGGTCTCGTCGGCGCTCTCGCGCTGCTCGAGGTAGGTGTCCACGATCCGCTCGATGGCCGGCACGATCTCTTCGTAGGAGAAACCCGGACCGGTGCGCTCGCCGAGCGCGGCGGTCTCGGTGGCATCGCCGCCGAGGGTGATCTGGTAGGTCTCGACGCCGCCGCGATCCAGCCCGAGGATGCCGATATGGCCCACGTGGTGGTGGCCGCAGGCGTTGATGCAGCCCGAGATCTTGATCTTCAGGTCGCCGATCTCGTGCTCGATCTTGAGTTCGTCGAAACGGGTGGCGATCTGCGTCGCGATCGGGATCGAGCGGGCCGTGGCCAGCGCGCAGTAGTCCATGCCCGGGCAGGCGATGATGTCCGAGATCTTGCCGATGTTGGCGGTGGCGAGGCCATGCGCCTTGAGGATCTTGTGCAGCTCCGGCAGGTCCGACTTGTGGACATGCGGCAGGATCACGTTCTGCTCGTGCGAGATGCGCAGCTCGTCGTGGCCGAAGCGCTCGGCGAGGTCCGCCAGCACGCGCATCTGCTCGGCCGAGGCGTCGCCCGGGGTCTGGCCATGCGCCTTCAGCGAGACCTGCACGATGGCATAGCCCGGCGCCTTGTGCTCGGCGAGGTTGGTGTCGGCCCAGGAGCGGAAGACCGGGTCCGCGTCGTAGGCGGCGGCGAACTCGTCCTCCGGCGCGTTGCGGAAGGCGGGCGCGGCGAAGCTGGCCTTGATCTCCTCGAAGAGCTCGAGGTCGGCGCCGTTGAAGGCGGCCTTGGTCTCGACGAAGCGCTCCGCGACGAGGCGCTGGATTTCCTCGATGCCGTGCTCGTGCACGGTGATCTTGATGCGCGCCTTGTACTTGTTGTCGCGGCGGCCAAGCAGGTTCCAGACCGAGACGGTGGCCTCGACGAAGGGCAGCAGGTCTTCCTGCGGCACGAAGTCCGACAGCACCTTGCCGATCATCGGGGTGCGGCCGAGACCGCCGCCCACCAGCACGCGGTAGCCCAGCTTGCCGTCCTTCGAGACGACCTCGATGCCGATGTCATGTGCCTTGATCACGGCGCGGTCGTTCGGCGCACCGGTGACGGCGATCTTGAACTTGCGCGGCAGGAACTGGAACTCGGGGTGGTCGGTGGACCACTGGCGCAGCAGTTCGGCCACCGGGCGCGGGTCGGCGATCTCGTCGGCGGCAGCGCCGGCGAAATGGTCCGCGGTCACGTTGCGGATCGTGTTGCCCGAGGTCTGGATGGCGTGCAGGTTCACCTCGGCCAGCGCGTCGAGCATGTCCGGCACGTCAGAGAGCTTCGGCCAGTTGTACTGGATGTTCTGGCGCGTGGTGAAGTGGCCGTAGCCCTTGTCCCACTTCTCGGCGAGCAGCGCGAGCTGGCGCATCTGCGCCGAGGAGAGCGTGCCGTAGGGGATCGCCACGCGCAGCATGTAGGCGTGCAGCTGGAGGTAGAGACCGTTCATCAGGCGCAGCGGCTTGAACTCGTCCTCGGTCAGGTTGCCGGCGATGCGGCGCTCGACCTGGGCACGGAACTGGCGGTTGCGTTCCTGGATGAAGGCGGTGTCGAACTCGGTGTAGCGGTACATCTGGGTCTCCTGCTGCGGGCCTGGGCGCTTTTCGTGTCGAGAGGGGGCGCCGGGTCAGGCGTCGGCTTCGGCCTGCTTGCCGTGGAAGTAGTTCGAGGGGCCGGTGCGGCGGAACTCCTCGCGGAAGTGCGTGGGCTCGGCGCCGCTTGCGCCCAGCTTGACGTCGGCGAGGTAGACGCCGACCGCTTCCGAGGGGCGCGCCTGCGCGTCGAGCAGGCGGATCTGCGCGATGGCCTCGTCGGTGATCACCTCGGCCTTGGTCAGATCGCGCACCCAGCTGTCGTCGGCTGCGAGATAGATCACGTCGCCTTCGATCAGCGCGTTTGCGGTGACGACCTTGGGCGTGAAGGGCTTCGGCATCGGGATACACTCCGGGAGGGGTTCGTTGCCGCTCAATATAGAATTTTGTCCCCCCTTGCGGCCAGAGGGGCGGAAATATAAGGACACACGTTCCGTTCCGTGGTTAAGGATGGGGCGGACGTTCCAATGCGGACAAAAGGACGGAACAGCAATGACGATCGACGAGACCGACCGGAAAATCCTTCTGGAACTGCAGGAGGACGCGGGACGCTCGCTGGACGAGATCGCCCGCGCCGTGGGGTCCTCGAAGACCCCGGTGTGGAATCGCATCCGCAAGATGCGCGAGGCCGGGATCATCGGCCCGCAGGTGGTCATCCCCGACCCCGAGAAGCTGGGCTTCGAGGCCTGCTTCTTCGTGCTGATCCGCACGTCGGAGCACGAGGCCGACTGGCAGCGCAAGTTCCTCAAGGCGCTGCGCGAGCGGCCCGAGGTGATGGAGGCGCATCGCCTCGCGGGCGAGATCGATTATATTCTCAAGGTGCGGGTGAAGAACGCCCGCGCCTACGACGTATTCTACCAGGCGCTGATCTCCGAGGTGAAGGTCTACAACGTCACCGCGCTGCTCTCGATGGAGGAGATCAAGAACACCAACGCGCTGCCGCTCTGAGGAGGAGGCACCATGACCGACACACCCGAGTCGCCCGAGCCGCCGAAGCCCGTGGTCTCGATCACCTACTGCACCGGCTGCAACTGGCTTCTGCGCGCCGGCTGGATGGCGCAGGAACTGCTGCAGAGCTTCGGGCAGGATCTTGGCGGGGTGACGCTGGTGCCGGGCTACGGCGGGGTCTACGAGATCTCGGTGGACGGCACGCTGCTCTGGGAGCGCAAGCGCGACGGCGGTTTCCCCGAGCCCAAGCAGATCAAGCAGCGCCTGCGCGACGTGATCGCCCCCGGGCGCGACCTCGGCCATGTCGACCGCGCGGCGGAGCCCGATGCGGAGGACGGCGGGGCGGGGGACGGATGAAGTTTTTCCCGCGCCCGTGACCTCGCCCGGCGGCGGGCTAGGTCAGCTATCGAACGCCCCGCGGGGCAAGGAGAGGGAGACACCGACATGATCAACAAGAGCGGATCGGCGAACTGGCAGGGCGGGCTGAAGGACGGGACGGGCACCGTCTCGACCGAGTCCGGCGTGCTGAACAAGCAGAACTACGGGTTCAACAAGCGCTTCGGCGACGAGGCCGGGACCAACCCCGAGGAGCTGATCGCAGCGGCCCATGCCAGCTGCTTCTCGATGGCGCTGAGCAATATCCTCGGCGATTACGATCTCAAGGCCGACGACATCAGCACCGTCGCAACGGTCACGCTGGAGCAGGTCGACGGCGGCTTCGCGGTCACCAAGAGCCATCTCAAGCTGACCGCGGTCATCCCCGGCGCGACCGAGGAGACCTTCCTCGAGGCGGCGGGCAAGGCCAAGGCGGGCTGCCCGATCTCCAAGCTGCTGAACGCCGAGATCACCATGGACGCGAAGCTGGCCTGACCGGCGGCGGAAGCGAGGGGCGCTGCCCCTCGCGCTCCCCGGCGTATTTGGAAAGAGAAGACGGGGCGCGCGCTTGGAGCGTGGCCTCGGCCGGAACGAAAAGAGCCGCCCCTCGGGGCGGCTCTTTCGTTTCCGGAGCGCGCGGCCTCAGCTGGCGCGGCGCTGCTCGAAGCTGAGGGCGATGAACTCGGGCATGTGATCGCCCATGCCCACCACGGTCGTCTCGCGTTCGCCCTTGCGGCCGCGGTTGCGCGACTTGTCGCCGCCGCGCGGGCCGCGATCACGCTCGCGCTCGCCGCGCTCGGCGGTCTCGACCGGAGCGGGGGCGGGGGCGGCGACAGGGGCGGGGGCGGCGGCCTCGATCACGGGCTCGGGCTGCACGGCCACCTTGGGGGCGGCTTCGCTGCGTTCGCCGCGGCGCGACCGCGAGCGGCTGCGCTTGGCGGGGCGCTCTTCCTCGTCGGCGATGACCGGCGCGTCGGAGACCGGCGTGCCTCGCAGCGGCGACTCGATGCGCGGGATTTCCTTCTGGATCAGCGCCTCGATCGCGTCGAAGTTCTTCTCGTCCTTCGGCACGACGATGGTGAAGGCCTTGCCGGTGCGCCCGGCGCGGCCGGTGCGGCCGATGCGGTGCACGTAATCCTCGGCATGGCTCGGCACGTCGAAGTTGAACACGTGGCTCACCGACGGAACGTCGAGCCCGCGCGCCGCCACGTCGGAGGCGATCAGCAGGCGGACCGAGCCGTCGCGGAAGCCGTCGAGCGTGCGCATGCGCTGCGACTGGTCGAGGTCGCCATGCAGCGGCGCGGCGTTGTAGCCGTATTTCTTCAGCGACTTGGCGACGATGTCGACGTCGACCTTGCGGTTGCAGAAGATGATCGCGTTGGTGCAGGCGTCGCCTTCCTTGTCGATCAGCGCGCGCAGCACGGCGCGCTTCTCGGTGGCCTCGCGGTCCTTGCGGGAGGCCTTGTAGAACACCGCGCCCTGCTCGATCGTCTCGGAGGCGGTGGCCTGGCGGGCGACCTCGATCCGCTCGGGGGCGGACAGGAAGGTGTTGGTGATGCGCTCGATCTCGGGGGCCATGGTGGCCGAGAAGAACAGCGTCTGGCGGGTGAACGGGGTCAGCGAGAAGATGCGCTCGATGTCGGGGATGAAGCCCATGTCGAGCATGCGGTCGGCCTCGTCGACCACCATGATCTGTACGCCGGTGAGCAGCAGCTTGCCGCGCTCGAAATGGTCGAGCAGGCGGCCGGGGGTGGCGATCAGCACGTCCACGCCCTTGTCGATCAGCTGCTCCTGCTCCTTGAACGAGACGCCGCCGATCAGCAGCGCCTTGGTGAGCTTGAGGTGCTTGGTGTAGACGTCGAAGTTCTCGGCGACCTGCGCCGCGAGTTCGCGCGTCGGGCAGAGCACGAGGCTGCGCGGCATCCGTGCCCGGGCGCGGCCGCGCGCCAGCAGGGTGATCATCGGCAGCGTGAAGGACGCGGTCTTGCCGGTGCCGGTCTGGGCGATGCCCAGCACGTCGCGGCCCTCGAGCGCGGGGGGGATGGCGCCTGCCTGGATCGGGGTGGGCGTCTCGTAGCCCGCCTCTTCGATGGCTTTCAGCACCTTGGGGTTCAGGTTCAGGTCAGTAAACTTGGTCATGTAGGTCCGATGCGATGCGGACTCTGAAACGTGGCCCGCGCGTCTGAGAAAGGGCCCGGATGGCCCGAAAGAGCCGCCCTGAGGCAGCCATGATGCGGGCTTGTACCGGAATCAGGCGGGAAAGGTCAATCTCGACGGGATTTTCGCCGGAAAAACGACGGTTTCAACCGATTCTGAGGCCCTGGGGACACGGAATCGTGACGCTTTCGGCGCCTCTTCGCAGGATTCTGTCGCGGCGGCAGGGACTCAGCGCTGCCGCCGGGCCATGAAGGCGAGCCGTTCGAAGAGGTGCACGTCCTGCTCGTTCTTCAAGAGCGCGCCGTGCAGCTTCGGCAGTGCGTCGCCGGCGTCCCGTCGCAGGTCGGCGGCGTCGAGGTCCTCGGCCAGCAGCAGCTTGAGCCAGTCGAGCACCTCGGAGGTCGAGGGCTTCTTCTTCAGCCCCGGCTGCTCGCGCAGCGCGTAGAACTGGGTCAGCGCCTCGGTCAGCAGCGCGGGCTTGATGCCGGGGTGGTGCACCTCGACGATGCGGCGCAGCGTCGCCTCGTCGGGGAAGCGGATGTAGTGGAAGAAGCAGCGCCGCAGGAAGGCGTCGGGCAGTTCCTTCTCGTTGTTCGAGGTGATGATGACGATCGGGCGCTGGCGGGCGCGGATGGTCTCGCCGGTCTCGTAGACGTGGAACTCCATGCGGTCGAGTTCCTGCAACAGGTCGTTCGGAAACTCGATGTCGGCCTTGTCGATCTCGTCGATCAGCAGCACGACCTTCCCGTCGGCCTCGAAGGCCTGCCAGAGCTTGCCCTTGCGGATGTAGTTGCCGACGTCGTGCACGCGCTCCTCGCCGAGCTGGCTGTCGCGGAGCCGGCTCACCGCGTCGTATTCGTAGAGCCCCTGCTGGGCGCGGGTGGTGGACTTGATCGACCATTCGATCATCGGCAGGCCGAGCGCCTGCGACACCTGCCGCGCCAGCTCGGTCTTGCCGGTGCCGGGCTCGCCCTTGACCAGCAGCGGCCGCTCGAGCGTGATCGCGGCGTTCACCGCCATGGTCAGGTCCTCGGTCGCCACGTAGGCGTCGGTTCCGTGGAAACTCAGGCTCTTGGGGTCCTGCATCGGGCTCCTCCTCGACGGCGACGCATGCAGGGATAAAGGCGCGCAGGGACCGCTTCAAGCGGCGATTCCGGGCGTGCCGGAACCTTCCTGTCATATGGTGGTTACAAAATGGGCACCTGCCGAATATTCGTTCGCGACCTATCCCATTGTGTAGTGACATCGAGGGGTGGGTGGGATAACAGCAGCCTCGCAAGGGGTGCCGGGACCGGTCAGGAATTCCTCGCCGGACACCGGTTTTGAAGAGGGAGCAGAAATGAAGCCCGAAACTTTTCTGCCCGACGATTACCGTCCGGCCGAAGACGAACCTTTCATGAATGAGCGTCAGACGGAGTATTTCCGCCGTAAGCTGATCGCATGGAAAAACGACATCCTCGCCGAAAGCCGCGACACGATCGAGGCGCTGCAGGAAGCCACCCGGAACATTCCCGACGTGACCGACCGTGCCAGCGAAGAGACCGATCGCGCGCTTGAGCTGCGCACCCGTGACCGTCAGCGCAAGCTGGTCGCCAAGATCGACTCGGCGCTGCGCCGCATCGAGCACGGCGAATACGGCTACTGCGAAGTGACCGGAGAGCCGATCAGCCTCAAGCGGCTCGACGCGCGTCCGATCGCCACGATGAGCCTCGAGGCGCAGGAACGCCACGAGCGCCGTGAAAAGGTGCATCGCGACGACTGAGCCCGCGGGACCGCCGGTCGGCAGCCGGGGGGCCAAAGGCTTGACAAGACAGGACGCCGGGGCCATTGGCTCCGGCGTTTTACTTTTTCGCCTTAAGCGGGAGCGGCAGGGTGACCGGCAAGTCAGTCACGATCATCGGCGGGGGTATCGGCGGGTTTGCCGCGGCGCTGGCGCTGCGCCAGCGCGGCTTCGACGTGCGCGTGCTGGAACAGGCCGAAGCGACCGCCGAGGTCGGCGCCGGGCTGCAGATCAGCCCCAACGGGCTGCACGTGCTGGAGGCGCTCGGGCTCGGCGAGGCGCTGCGCGCGGGCTCCTGCCGGGCGCAGGCGGTGTCGCTGCGCGATCACCGCAGGGGGACCGAGGTGCTGCGGCTCGACCTCGCGCGGCTGCGGGCCGGCGAGGAATACCACTTCGTCCATCGCGCCGACCTGATCGGGCTGCTGTCGCAGGCGGCGCGCGACGCGGGCGTGCAGCTGCGGCTCCTGCAGAAGGTCGCCGCCGTCCATCCCGGCGCGCCGGTGCGGCTCGAGATGGCGACCGGCGATTCCTGCTCGGCGGACCTGGTGATCGGCGCGGACGGGCTGCACTCGGTGCTGCGCGGCGCGCTCAACGGCGTGGTTGCGCCCTTCTTCACCGGGCAGGTGGCCTGGCGGGCGGTGGTGCCGAACCTCGGCGGCCATCCGCCAGAGGCGCGGGTGCACATGGGCCCGGGGCGGCACCTCGTCAGCTACCCGCTGCGCGGCGGGCGGATGGTGAACCTCGTCGCGGTCGAGGAGCGCCGCGCCTGGACCGAGGAGGGCTGGTCCCACTTCGATGACCCGGCGAACCTGCGCGCTGCCTTCGCCGGCTTCGGCGGCGAGGTGCCGCAGCTGCTGGCGGCGGTCGAGCAGCCGGGCCTCTGGGGGCTTTTCCGCCATCCGGTGGCGCGGCGCTGGCACGGGCCGGGCGTGGCGATCCTCGGCGATGCGGCGCACCCGACGCTGCCCTTCATGGCGCAGGGCGCCAACATGGCGCTCGAGGATGCCTGGGTACTGGCCGCCTGCCTTTCCTCCATCGACGACCAGGAGGCCGCGCTGGCGCGCTACCAGGAGCTGCGCCGCGAGCGCTGCGTCAAGGTGGTCGAGGCGGCGAACGGCAATGCCTGGAAGTACCACCTGCGCAACCCGCTGCTGCGCGGGGTCGCGCATCTCGGCATGGGGATGCTGGGGCGCGTGGCGCCCGACCGGATGCTGGGCCAGTTCGACTGGATCTACGGCTACGACGCGACGAAGGTCGCCTGACCCCTCACTTCCCGGCCCAGGTGACCTCGGTGCCGTAGAGCGGCACGGTCGACAGCGAGACCTTGGCCGAGCCCTCCGTCAGTTCCGCCGCGTGGGCGAGGTAGATCAGCGTCTGGTTCTTCTCGTCGTAGATGCGCTTCACCCGCAGCGACTTGAAGATGATCGAGCGCGAGGTGCGGAACACGTCCTCGCCATCCTTGTCGCGGTCGATGTCGCCGATCACGATCGGCCCGGTCTGCTGGCAGGAGATCGAGGCATTCGACGGATCCTCGAACCAGTTGCCCTTGGACAGCCGGTCGAGCACGCCGCGGTCGAAATAGGCGATGTGGCAGGTGACGCCCTGCACCTTGGGATCGGCAATGGCCTCGATCTCGATGTCATTGCCGACCCAGTCCACGCCCACCTCGCCGACCTGCTCCGCGAGCGTCATCGAGGGCAGCAGGCACAGGAGGGCGAGGAGGGCGGGTTTCATGGCGAGTCTCCGGGAGGTGATCAGAATGTCACCCGACCATGCGCGCCGAGATCGGGCGTGTCATCCGTCATCTGTGCCTTGGCGATCTCGTAGAGGAAGCTGGCGCCGCCATCGCTGACCCAGACTTCGGCTTCCTTCGGGGTCATCTTGACCAGCTGGACCGCCGGATCGTCCCGTCCGTCCTTGAACCAGGCGCTCGCGACGATGCTCCAGATCTCGTCGAGCTTCTTCTCGTCGTTCGAGATCGACGCCGTGCCGACGACGTTGGCGTAGAGATGCGCCTTGGTGTCGGCCACGAGGAAGTTCACCTCGCCGCTGTTCCTGGCGGCGCGGTCGGCGGCCGAGCCCTTGGCGGTGATGAACCAGATGGCGTTCTCGTCCTTGTCGGCGTGCGGCGCCATCGGCACCGGGCGTTCGCCCTCCGCCGCCAGCATCCCGGCGCGCACGTCCTTCAGGTGTTTCCAGAAATCGGCCTTGAGGTCGGTCATGTGATCCTTGGGCATCTCGTCTCTCCTTTTCCTGTCTTCAGGGCCCCAACGCGGAGGCCGCCGGGCCGTTCCTCGGGGTCACGACCGGGTCACGCGCCTTTGTTGTTGACGGGTGCGGGGACGCGCGCTTAGATATGAACAAGTGTTCAATAACTGCCAGGGGAGGGGCGGTTTGATGTTCAACGCGGTCATGACCTTTGATCTGGGTGAAGACGTCAACGCGCTGCGCGAGATGGTGCACCGCTGGGCGCAGGAGCGCGTCAGGCCGATGGCGGCGCAGATCGACCGGGACAATGCCTTCCCGAACGAGCTCTGGCGCGAGATGGGCGAGCTTGGCCTTCTGGGCATCACCGTGCCCGAGGAATTCGGCGGCGCGGGCATGGGCTATCTTGCGCATGTCGTCGCGGTCGAGGAGATCGCCCGGGCCTCGGCCTCGGTCTCGCTCTCCTACGGCGCGCATTCCAACCTCTGCGTGAACCAGATCAAGCTCAACGGCTCGCCGGAGCAGAAGGCGAAGTACCTGCCGGGGCTGATCTCGGGTCAGCACGTCGGCGCGCTTGCCATGTCCGAGCCCAACGCCGGGTCCGACGTGGTCAGCATGAAGCTGCGCGCCGAGAAGAAGAACGACCGCTTCATCCTCAACGGCAACAAGTACTGGATCACCAACGGGCCCGACGCCGACACGCTGGTGGTCTATGCCAAGACCGACCCCGAGGCCGGGTCGAAGGGCATCACCGCCTTCCTCATCGAGAAGGACATGACCGGCTTCTCCACCAGCCCGCATTTCGACAAGCTCGGGATGCGCGGCTCGAACACCGCCGAGCTGATCTTCGAGGACGTGGAAGTGCCCTTCGAGAACATCCTCGGTCAGGAGGGCAAGGGCGTGCGCGTGCTGATGTCGGGGCTCGACTACGAGCGCGTGGTGCTCGCGGGCATCGGCACCGGCATCATGGCCGCCTGCCTCGACGAGATCATGCCCTACATGGCCGAGCGCAAGCAGTTCGGCCAGCCGATCGGGTCGTTCCAGCTGATGCAGGGCAAGATCGCCGACATGTACACGGCGATGAACTCGGCCCGCGCCTATGTCTACGAGGTCGCCAAGGCTTGCGATCGCGGCGACGTGACCCGTCAGGACGCCGCGGCCTGCTGCCTCTACGCCTCGGAACAGGCGATGGTGCAGGCGCACCAGGCGGTGCAGGCGATGGGCGGGGCGGGCTTCCTTGCCGATGCGCCGGTGGCGCGACTCTTCCGCGATGCCAAGCTGATGGAGATCGGTGCCGGCACCTCGGAGATCCGCCGGATGCTGGTGGGCCGCGAGCTGATGGCGGCAATGGGCTGACCATGCCGTCCCGGCCGCTCTGGTACGCCCCCGTGCTGGCGCTTCTCGCGCTGGTGGCGCTGGTGGCCTACCGGGCCGGGATGCAGGCGGCGGAGCTGACGGAGACCGAGGCGATCGCCGCCGCCGCCACGCTCTACGTCGAGACCGGCCCGGAGGGGGCCGAGAGAAGCGATTGCACGGGGCGCCCCGCGGAGGCGCCGGTCTGGATCGTGGTGACCTGCGCGCGGGAGGACCTTGCGCATGTCTACGAGATGGACCGGCTGGGGCGCATCCTTCACGCGCGGGTCAGGAGGGGGCCGCAGACATGAGAGTGACGCTGCCGGAAGGCACCTACGACGAGATGCGGGCGCGCTTCGACTGGCGCTTCCCGCCGCGGCTCAACATGGCCGCGCAGGTCTGCGACGACTGGGCAGCGCTCGAGCCCGCGCGGGTGGCGATCCTCGACCATGGCCGCGGCCGGGTCACCTATGGCGCGCTCGCGCTCATGTCGCGCCGGGTGCAGGCGGCGCTCGAGGCGCGCGGCGTGGCGCGCGGCGACCGGGTGGGGGTGCTGCTCTCGCAGTCGCCGCTCTGCGCCGCCGCCCATATCGCGGCGTGGCGGATGGGGGCCATTTCCGTGCCGCTCTTCAAGCTCTTCCGCGAGGACGCGCTGCGCTCGCGGCTCGGCGACAGCGGGGCGAAGGTGGTTGTGACCGACGAAGAGGGGGCGGCGATGCTCGCGCCCTTCGATCTGGATGTCGTCACCGACCTGCCTGAGGCGCCCTCGGAAAGCCCCGTCGCCGACACCGGCCCCGAGGATCCGGCGATCCTCATCTACACCAGCGGCACCACCGGCAAGCCCAAGGGCGCGCTGCACGGGCACCGGGTGCTGATGGGCCACCTGCCGGGTGTCGAGATGAGCCACGACCGGCTCGGCCAGCCCGGCGACGTGCTCTGGACCCCGGCGGACTGGGCCTGGATCGGCGGGCTCTTCGACGTGGCGATGCCCGCGCTGGCGCTCGGCGTGCCGGTGGTGGCCGCCCGCATGGCCAAGTTCGAGGTCACGGAGTGCGCGAAGATCTGCGCGGAACACTCTGTGAAAAATGTGTTTTTCCCGCCGACCGCGCTGCGCATGCTGAAGGCGGCGGACGCCCGCATCCCCGGCCTGCGCTCGGTCGCCAGTGGCGGCGAGCCCCTCGGGGCCGAGATGCTGGCCTGGGGCCGTGCCGCCTTTGGCCTGACGATCAACGAGTTCTACGGCCAGACCGAATGCAACATGGTGGCAAGCTCGGCGGGCACGCTCTTCGATCCGCGCCCGGGCTGCATCGGCAAGCCGGTGCCGGGGCACGAGATCGCGGTGATCGACCTCGAGGGCCAGCCCACCGAGGGCGAGGGCGATGTGGCGATCCGCCGGGGCTCGGGCTCGATGATGCTGGAGTACTGGCGGAACCCGCAGGCCACGGCCGAGAAGTTCCGCGGCGACTGGCTGCTGACCGGTGATCGCGGCACCTGGGAGGGCGACTACCTGCGCTTCCTCGGGCGCGAGGACGACGTGATCTCCTCGGCCGGCTACCGCATCGGCCCGGCCGAGATCGAGGATTGCCTGATCACCCATCCGGCGGTGCTGACCGTCGGCGTGGTCGGCAAGCCCGACCCGCTGCGCACCGAGATCGTCAAGGCCTACGTGGTCCTGAAGGAGGGCGCGCAGACGGATGCGGAAACTTTGAAGGCATGGGTGAAAGAGCGTCTCGCAACCTACTCCTGCCCAAGGGAAATATCGTTTCTTGAGGCGCTGCCCATGACGGTCACCGGCAAGGTGATCCGCAAGGAGCTGAAGGCTCGTGCAACGGCCGAGGCAGAGCGCGCAAGGGTTCAGGAGGACACATGAAACTGAAATCGCAGGCCATCCCGTCCTCCGAGACGTTCCGGGCCAACCGCGCCGGCCATCTCGAGGCGCTGCGGGTGATCGAACAGGCCGCCGCGCAGGCGGCCGCGGGCGGCGGGCAAAAGGCGCGCGAGCGCCATGTCTCGCGCGGCAAGATGCTGCCCCGCGAGCGCGTCGCCAACCTGCTCGATCCGGGCACGCCCTTCCTCGAGGTCGGCGCCACGGCGGCGCATGGCATGTATGGCGGCGACGCCCCCTGCGCCGGGGTGATCGCGGGCATCGGCCGGGTCATGGGCCGCGAGGTCATGGTGCTGTGCAACGACGCCACGGTGAAGGGCGGCACCTACTACCCGATGACCGTCAAGAAGCACCTGCGCGCGCAGGAGATCGCCGAGGAGAACCACCTGCCGTGCGTCTACCTCGTCGACAGCGGCGGCGCGAACCTGCCGAACCAGGACGAGGTCTTCCCCGACCGCGACCACTTCGGCCGCATCTTCTACAACCAGGCGCGGATGAGCGCCAAGAACATCCCGCAGATTGCCGTGGTCATGGGCTCCTGCACCGCGGGCGGCGCCTACGTGCCGGCCATGTCGGACGTGACCATCATCGTCAAGGAACAGGGCACGATCTTCCTCGCCGGCCCGCCGCTGGTGAAGGCGGCGACGGGCGAGGTGGTCAGTGCCGAGGAGCTCGGCGGCGGCGACGTGCACACGCGGCTCTCGGGCGTGGCGGACTACCTTGCCGAGGACGACGCCCACGCGCTGGCGCTGGCGCGGCGCGCGGTGGGCGGGCTCAACCGGGTCAAGCCCTCTGGCGTCGACTGGCAGTCGCCCGAAGCCCCGGCCTATGACCCCGAGGAGATCCTCGGCGTGGTCCCCGCCGACCTGCGCACCCCCTACGACATCCGCGAGGTCATCGCCCGGATGGTCGACGGCTCGCGCTTCGACGAGTTCAAGCCGCGCTACGGCGAGACGCTGGTGACGGGGTTCGCCCATGTCGAGGGTTGCCCGGTGGGGATCGTCGCCAACAACGGCGTGCTCTTCTCCGAGGCGGCACAGAAGGGCGCGCATTTTGTCGAGCTCTGCTCGCAGCGCGGCATCCCGCTGGTCTTCCTGCAGAACATCACCGGCTTCATGGTCGGCCGCAAATACGAGAACGAGGGCATCGCCCGCCACGGCGCCAAGATGGTGACGGCGGTGGCGACGACCAACGTGCCGAAGATCACCATGCTGGTCGGCGGCTCCTTCGGAGCGGGCAACTACGGCATGGCGGGGCGGGCGTATCAGCCGCGGTTCCTCTGGAGCTGGCCCAACAGCCGCATCTCGGTGATGGGCGGGGCGCAGGCGGCGGGGGTGCTGGCCACGGTCAAGCGCGACGCCATCGAGCGCGCGGGCGGCAGCTGGTCGGACGACGAGGAGGCCGCCTTCAAGCAGCCGACCATCGACATGTTCGAGGAGCAGTCGCATCCACTCTACGCCTCGGCCCGGCTCTGGGACGACGGCTGCGTCGACCCGCGCAAGTCGCGCGCCGTGCTGGCGCTGTCGCTGAGCGCGGCGCTGAACGCGCCGATCGAGGAGACGCGCTTTGGCGTGTTCCGGATGTGATGGACGGGTGTTTGAAGAGAGGGGGCGCTGCCCCCGCGGGCCAAGGGTCCGCAATTTGGGAAAATGGGGGCGCTGCCCCCGTCGCCTGCGGCGACTCCCCCGGGATATTTTTACCATGTGGAAGCCGGGACGGGCTTGGAGGGCGCGATGTTTGACACTCTGCTGGTGGCCAACCGGGGCGAGATCGCCTGCCGGGTGATGCGCAGCGCAAGGGCGCTGGGTCTGCGCACCGTGGCGGTCTATTCCGAGGCCGACGCGGGCGGGCGCCACGTGGCCGAGGCCGACCTCGCGGTCTGCATCGGCGGCGCGGCGCCCGCCGAGAGCTACCTGCGCGGCGAGCGCATCATCGAGGCGGCGCTGGCGACCGGGGCCGGAGCGATCCACCCGGGCTACGGCTTCCTGTCGGAGAACCCCGAGTTCGTCGACGCGGTGGAGGCGGCGGGGCTGATCTTCGTCGGGCCCTCGGCCTCGGCGATCCGGGCGATGGGGCTCAAGGACGCGGCGAAGCGGCTGATGGACGCGGCGGGTGTGCCGGTGGTGCCGGGCTATCTCGGCGAGGACCAGGACCCGGCGCGGCTGGCGCGGGAGGCCGGGGCGATCGGCTACCCGGTGCTGATCAAGGCGGTGGCGGGCGGCGGCGGCAAGGGCATGCGGCTGGTCGAGAAGGCGGCGGATTTCGCCGCCGCGCTGGAGGGCGCCAAGGCCGAGGCGCGCGGCGCCTTCGGCAACGAGGCGGTGCTGATCGAGAAATACATCACCGCGCCGCGCCACATCGAGGTGCAGGTCTTCGGCGACGGCGAGAAGGCGGTGCATCTCTTCGAGCGCGACTGCTCGCTGCAGCGGCGCCACCAGAAGGTCATCGAGGAGGCGCCCGCGCCGGGCATGGGCGAGGAGATGCGCGCCGCCATGGGTGCCGCCGCCGTGCGCGCCGCCGAGGCGATCGGCTACAAGGGCGCGGGCACGGTGGAGTTCATCGTCGACGGCTCGGACGGGCTGCGCCCCGACGGGTTCTGGTTCATGGAGATGAACACCCGCCTGCAGGTCGAGCACCCGGTCACCGAGATGATCACCGGCGTCGACCTGGTGGAGTGGCAGCTGCGCGTGGCGGGCGGCGAGCCGCTGCCGCTTTCGCAGAAGGAGCTTTCCATAAACGGCCATGCCTTCGAAGCGCGGCTCTATGCCGAGGACGTGCCGGCGGGCTTCCTGCCCGCCACCGGGCGGCTCGCGCATCTGGAGTTCCCCGCCGACGTGCGGGCCGACAGCGGCGTGCGCTCGGGGGATGCGATCTCGCCCCACTACGATCCGATGATCGCCAAGCTGATCGTGCACGGGCCGACCCGCGCCGTGGCGCTGCGCCGGCTGGCGCAGGGGCTGCGCCACACGCGGGTGGCGGGGACGGTGACCAACCTCGCCTTCCTCGGGGCGCTGGCCGGGCACGCGGGCTTTGCCGCTGGCGAGGTCGACACCGGACTGATCGGGCGCGATCTCGAGACGCTGGTCTCGGTGCCCGAGCTGGCGCCGCAGGTGGTGGCCGAGGCTGCGCTGGTGCTCGCGGGGCTCGATGGGGCGGCGGGCTGGGAGGTGGGCTTCACCCTCTGGGCGCCGCTGGCGCGCTCGGTGCTGCTGCGCCGGGGCGAGGAGGATCTGCCCTGCGTGCTGCGGGTGAAGGGGGCGGATCTCGTCGAGATCGATGTGCGGGGGGCGACGGTGCTGGCCGCCCGCTCGCAGGGGCGCTGGAGCTTCGACGGGCGCCCCGCCGCCGGGCATTTCCGCGAGGACGGCCACGTGACGGTCTTTGCCCATTACGGCATGCGCTTCGACCTCGTCGAGCCGCTCGACCGGGTGGCCGAGGCGGGGGCGGGCGGCAACCTCGTCGAGGCGCCGATGCCCGGCAAGGTGGTCGCGGTCTTTGCCGAGGCCGGGGCGCAGGTCGCGGCGGGCGACCGGCTGGCGCTGCTCGAGGCGATGAAGATGGAACACACGCTGCGCGCCGCGCGCGACGGCATCGTCGCCGAGGTGCTGGTCGAGGCCGGCTCGCAGGTCGAGGCAGGGGCGGCGCTGATCCGGCTCGAGGAGGAGGAGGCGTGATTCGGCTCCACCACGTGCCGCAGTCGCGCTCGATGCGCGTGCTGTGGCTGCTGGAGGAGTTGGGGCTGCCCTACGAGCTGGTCACCGAGCGCTTCGACAAGTCGCTGCGGCGGCAGGATTACCTTGCGCTCTCGCCCGCCGGGCGGGTGCCGGCGCTGGAGATCGGCGGCGAGACCATGTTCGAGTCCGGCGCGATCCTCGAGTATCTCTGCGAGCTCTACCCCGACAAGGGGCTGGGGCGGATGCGCGGCGACGCGGAGCGGCGCGACTACCTCGTCTGGCTGCATTTCGCCGAGACCATGAGCCAGCATTGCGCGGCGCTCACCCAGCAGCACCTGATGCTGCGCGAGGATCACATGCGCTCGCCGGTGATCATGCAGCTGGAAGCGGCGCGGCTCGGCAAGTGCTACGAGGCGATCGAGGCGCGGCTGGCGAAGAGCGGCGATCACCTGCTGGACGGCTTCTCGGCGGCGGACATCGCCGTGGGGCAGGCGGTCTACATCGGGCGGCACTTCCGCGCCATCGAGGGGCTGGAGCGGCTCGGCGACTGGTACGGGCGGATCACCGCGCGGCCGGGCTTCGGGCGGGCGCTGCCGGGCGAGGGCGAGCGGCTTTATACCCGCGCGTTCTACCCCGCCTGGGACCTGCCGGGCACCTGAGCGGCGGTGCGCCCGGCGGCGGCGCCGGGCCGTGCGTATTTGGAAAGAGAAGAAGGTCAGGGGAAGAGGGCGGAGCGATGGGCGAGTTTGTCGAGATCTTCGAGGTGGGGCCGCGCGACGGGCTGCAGAACGAGGCGCGGCTGATCCCGGCGGCGGAGAAGATCGCGCTGGTCGACTGCCTCAGCCGGGCCGGGTTCCGCCGCATCGAATGCGCCAGCTTCGTCAGCCCCAAATGGGTGCCGCAGATGGCGACCTCGGCCGAGGTCATGGCGGGGATCATCCGCGCGCCGGGAGTGCGCTATGCCGCGCTCACGCCCAACATGAAGGGGCTCGAGGCGGCGCTGGCGGCGAAGGTCGACGAGGTGGCGATCTTCGGCTCGGCCTCGGAAGGGTTCAGCCGCGCCAATATCAATGCCTCGATCGCCGAGAGCCTCGAGCGCTTTGCCCCGGTGGCCGAGGCGGCGCGGGCGGCCGGGCTGCCGGTGCGCGGCTATGTCTCCTGCGTGGTCGAATGCCCCTATGATGGACCGGTGGCGCCGGGGCAGGCGGCGACGGTGGCGAAGGCATTGCACGAGATGGGCTGCTACGAGGTCTCGCTCGGCGACACGATCGGGCGCGCGACGCCGGAGGCGGTGACGGCGATGCTGGCGGCGGTGGTGCAGGTCGTGCCGCCCGAGCGGCTCGCGGGGCATTTCCACGACACCGGCGGGCGGGCGCTCGACAATGTCGAGGCGGCGCTGGCCATGGGCCTGCGGGTCTTCGACGCGGCGGTGGGCGGGCTTGGCGGCTGCCCCTACGCGCCGGGGGCGGCGGGCAACGTGGCGACAGAGGCGGTGGCGGACCGGCTCGCGGCGCTCGGCTACGAGACCGGGCTCGACCGCGCGGTGCTGGACGAGGCCGCGGCCATGGCGCGCCGGATGCGGGCGGGCTGAGTGGCGGTGCTGGTCGTGCTCGCGGGCCTGCCGGGGGTCGGCAAGAGCGCGGTGGCGCGGGCGCTCGCGGCGCGGACCGGGGCGCTCTGGCTGCGGATCGACGCGATCGAGCAGGCGATGCGCGGCTCGCACATGGCATTCACCGACCTTGCCGACGGCGGCTATGCCGCGGCGCAGGCGGTGGCGCGCGGCGCGCTGGCGCAGGGGCTCGACGTGATCGGCGATTGCGTGAACCCCTGGCCGCTGACCCGGGAGGCCTGGGAGGCGGCGGGGGCGGGGTACCGGGTGCTGCGGGTGGAACTGCTCTGCACGGACGCGGGCGAGCACCGGCGGCGGGTCGAGGCGCGGGCGCCGGAGGTCGCGGGGCTCGTCCTGCCGGACTGGGCGGCGGTGCAGGCGCGCGACTACCGGCCCTGGCCGGGGGCGGATCTGCGGATCGACACGGCGGTGGAGAAAATGGAAGGGGCCGCGGCGCGGATCGCGGCGGCGATGGAGGATTGAGATGGCATTGATCGAGACGCGCATCGACGCGCGCGGCGTGGCGGAGCTGGTGCTGAACCGGCCCGAGAAGCACAACGCGCTGTCGGCGGAGATGATGACCGAGCTGGTCGCCGCGGCGGAGGCGCTGGCGGCGGAGGAGGGCGTCCGTGTCGTCGTGCTGGCGGCCGAGGGCGGCAGCTTCTGCGCCGGTGGGGACCTCGCCTGGATGCGCGCGCAGTTCGAGATGGACGGCGAGACCCGCCGCCGCGAGTCGCGGCGCATCGCCGAGGCGCTGGCCGCGCTGGCGGCGCTGCCGCAGCCGCTGATCGGCAAGGTGCAGGGCAATGCCTTCGGCGGCGGCATGGGGCTCATTTCGGTCTGCGACGTGGTGGTCGGCGTTGAAGGGGCGAAGTTCGGCTTCACCGAGACGCGGCTTGGCCTCTTGCCCGCCAATATCGGCCCCTACGTGATCGCGCGGATGGGCGGAACGAGGGCGCGCGAGGTCTTCATGAGTGCCCGCATCTTCGGGGCGGAGGAGGCGCAGCGGCTGGGTCTGCTCAACCGCGTCGTGGCGCCGGAGGCGCTGGAGGCAGCGGTCGAGGCCGAGATCGCGCCCTATCTCGCCTGCGCGCCGGGGGCGGTGCGCGAGAGCAAGGCGCTGCTCAATGCGCTGGCGGGGCAGGTGACACCGGCGCAGGTCGACATGGCGATCGACGCGCTCGCCGCGCGCTGGGAGACCGCCGAGGCGCAGGAGGGCATCGCGGCCTTCTTCGACAAGCGCCCGGCGCCCTGGGTGCAGGCGCAGCAGGACTGAACCCGGGGGCGCGGCCCCGCGGCCGCAACCCGCAAGGCATTCCGCTAGGGAGCCTTTACATGCCCCGCCATCCTCGCGAGTCCGTGAGGATGGCGCTTTCTTCGGCAGTCGCAAGGGGCTGAGTCTGCGGCTCCGCGCAGAATGTATGCAACGGTCGACGGAAAAAATCTCGAAACATCAGGGATTACCCGGCGGAAGCTTCCGTATCCCATTGTCGTGAAAGTATTTTCATCATTCGTGAATATCTTGGGCGGTTGTTGACCCGGCTCTCACTCGGCGATAAGTCACTCACAGCAAGGCAACAAAGCCATGGTCTCCGCACCGCCTTGCGGTGCGCCTCGCAAAGGAGCCACAACGTGGACGAGATGCTGCGGGAATATCTTCCCATCCTCGTATTCCTCGCCGTAGCGGTCGCGCTCGGTCTCGTGCTCATCCTCGCCGCCGTCGTGCTGGCGGTGCGCAGCCCCGACCCCGAAAAGGTCTCGGCCTATGAATGCGGGTTCAACGCCTTCGACGACGCGCGGATGAAGTTCGACGTCCGGTTCTACCTGGTCTCGATCCTCTTCATCATCTTCGATCTCGAGATCGCCTTCCTCTTCCCCTGGGCCACCGCGTTCAAGGACGTGAGCATGGTCGGCTTCTGGTCGATGATGGCGTTCCTCGCGGTGCTGACCGCGGGCTTTGCCTATGAATGGAAGAAAGGGGCTCTCGAATGGGAGTGATGACCGGGCTCAACACCGCCGGTGGCGACCGTGAGGTCGCGACTCAGGCGCTGAACCGCGAGCTGCAGGACAAGGGCTTCCTGCTGACCACCGTCGATGACGTGATCAACTGGGCGCGCACCGGCTCGCTGCACTGGATGACCTTCGGCCTGGCCTGCTGCGCCGTCGAGATGATGCAGACCTCGATGCCGCGCTACGACCTCGAGCGGTTCGGCACCGCGCCGCGCGCCAGCCCGCGCCAGTCTGACCTGATGATCGTCGCCGGCACGCTGACCAACAAGATGGCCCCGGCGCTGCGCAAGGTCTACGACCAGATGCCCGAGCCGCGCTACGTGATCTCGATGGGCTCCTGCGCCAACGGCGGCGGCTACTATCACTACAGCTATTCGGTGGTGCGCGGCTGCGACCGGGTCGTCCCGGTCGACGTCTACGTGCCCGGCTGCCCGCCGACGGCCGAAGCGCTGCTTTACGGGCTGATGGCCCTGCAGAAGAAAATCCGCCGCACCGGCACGATCGTGCGCTGAGCGCGGGAGGGGATGCAATGACGCAAGCACTGAGCGAACTGGGCGCCCATATCGAGGCGAAGCGCCCCGACTGCGTGATCGCCTGGGACGTGACCCATGGCGAGCTGAACGTGGACGTGGCCCCGGCGAACATCGCCGGGATGGTGGAGTTTCTCCGCGCCGACCCGACCTGCCGCTTCTCGACGCTGGTGGACATCACCGCGGTCGACTACCCGAACCGCCCCAAGCGCTTCGACGTGGTCTACCACTTCCTGTCGATGTACCAGAACCACCGCATCCGCCTGCGCGTCTCGGTGCGCGAGGACGAGATCGTACCGTCGGTCACGTCGCTGCACCCCTCGGCCAACTGGCTCGAGCGCGAGGTGTTCGACATGTTCGGCATCCTCTTCTCGGGGCATCCGGACCTGCGCCGCATCCTCACCGACTACGGCTTCCGCGGCCACCCGCTGCGCAAGGACTTCCCGACCACGGGCTATGTCGAGGTGCGCTACGACGAAGAGCTCAAGCGCGTCGTCTACGAGCCGGTGAAGCTGGTGCAGGAATACCGCCAGTTCGATTTCATGTCGCCCTGGGAAGGGGCGCAATACGTGCTGCCCGGCGATGAAAAGGCCGAGGAGGGGGCGAAGTGATGGACGGCTCCAAAGGTTTCGACGACGCCCTCTCGGGCGAGCAGAAGATCCGCAACTTCAACATCAACTTCGGCCCGCAGCACCCTGCGGCCCACGGCGTGCTGCGCCTCGTGCTCGAGCTTGACGGCGAGATCGTCGAGCGCTGCGATCCGCACATCGGCCTGCTGCACCGCGGCACCGAGAAGCTGATGGAAAGCCGCACCTACCTGCAGAACCTGCCGTATTTCGACCGGCTCGACTATGTCGGCACGATGAACCAGGAACATGCCTGGGTGCTGGCGATCGAGAAGCTCTGCAAGGTCGAGGTGCCGCGCCGCGCCCAGCTGATCCGCGTGCTCTACTGCGAGATCGGGCGCATCCTGAACCACCTGCTGAACGTGACCACGCAGGCCATGGACGTGGGCGCGCTGACGCCGCCGCTCTGGGGCTTCGAGGAACGCGAGAAGCTGATGATCTTCTACGAGCGGGCCTGCGGCGCGCGCCTGCACGCGGCCTACTTCCGGCCCGGCGGCGTCCACCAGGACCTGCCGCCCGAGCTGATCGACGACATCGCCGAGTGGTGCCAGCAGTTCCCGGCCCGCCTGCAGGACATCGACGACCTGCTGACCGAGAACCGCATCTTCAAGCAGCGCAACGCCGACATCGGCGTGGTGACCGAGGACGACATCCAGCAGCACGGCTTCTCGGGCGTCATGGTGCGCGGCTCCGGCCTCGCCTGGGACCTGCGCCGCGCACAGCCCTACGAGTGCTACGACGAGTTCGACTTCAAGATCCCCGTCGGCAAGAACGGTGACTGCTACGACCGCTACCTCGTCCGCATGGCCGAGATGCGCGAGAGCGTGAAGATCATGGTCCAGGCCTGCGAGAAGCTGAAGCTGCCCGAGAACCAGGGCGACGTGCTGGCGCGCGGCAAGATCACCCCGCCGAAGCGCTCCGAGATGAAGACCTCGATGGAGGCGCTCATCCACCACTTCAAGCTCTACACCGAGGGCTTCCACGTCCCCGCGGGCGAGGTCTACGTCTCGGTCGAGGCGCCGAAGGGCGAGTTCGGCGTGTATCTTGTCGCCGATGGCAGCAACAAGCCTTACCGCGCCAAGCTGCGCGCGCCGGGCTTCCTGCACCTGCAGGCGATGGACTACCTGTGCAAGGGCCACCAGCTGGCCGACGTCGCGGCCATTCTCGGCTCGCTCGATATCGTGTTCGGAGAGGTTGACCGATGATCCGTGTTTCCGCCGCCCTCGCAGCCCTCGGCCTTCTCGCCGCCTGTGCCATGCCGCCGAAAGGCACCGACGAGCAGGACCTCATGGCCTGGGACGACGCCGTGACCTCGATCGGCTGCGCGCTGGTCTCCGAAGGCGACTACCAGCCCGTCGAGCTGCAGACCGGCCTGACCCGCGAGCAGGTGCAGGACATCGCCTCCTACAAGGTCAAGACCGAGCAGGCGGTGCCCACCGACACCGGCGGCGTGCGCCTCGTGACCGGCAGCTGCGCCCCCGCGGCGGAGCCTGCGGCGCTTGACGCTGAGGCCGCCGAGACAGCGGCCGGCTGACAGATTACAGAGCGGCGGGGCCCGGCCCCGTCCCAATGCCGCGGTGGCGTCTCGCCCCCGGCCCACGACATGAACCGAAGGTCCGTTTGCCATGCTGCGCCGTCTTCATCACGAACAGCCCGAGAGCTTCGCTTTCACGCCCGCCAACATGGACTGGGCCGAAGCGCAGATCAGCAAGTACCCCGAGGGCCGTCAGGCCAGCGCCATCATCCCGCTGCTCTGGCGCGCGCAGGAGCAGGAGGGCTGGCTGACCCGGCCCGCCATCGAATACGTCGCCGACATGCTGGGCATGGCCCACATCCGCGCGCTCGAGGTGGCGACCTTCTACTTCATGTTCCAGCTGCAGCCGGTCGGCTCGGTGGCGCACGTGCAGATCTGCGGCACGACCTCGTGCATGATCTGCGGCGCGGGCGAGCTGATGGAGGTCTGCAAGGCCAAGATCGCCGGCAAGCCGCATGAGGTCTCCGCCGACGGCAAGTTCTCGTGGGAAGAGGTCGAGTGCCTCGGCGCCTGCTCGAACGCCCCGATGGCGCAGATCGGCAAGGATTACTACGAGGACCTGACCGGCGAGAAGCTGGCCGAGATCCTCGACGCCATGGCGGCGGGCAATGTCCCGGTGCCGGGCCCGCAGAACGGCCGTTTCGCCGCCGAGCCGCTCGGCGGCCCGGTCGTGCTGACCGAGGGCGTGGGCGAGCGCGAGGCGCTCAACGCCTCCGTCGCGCTGGCGACCTCGATCGGCGACACGGTCAAGCGCATCGACGGCACCGAGGTGCCGCTGCGCGCGCCGTGGCGTGACCGCTCGTCCGAGAAGGGCGACGCCGCGCCCGACACCCACGCGCCGAAGCTCTCGAAGGGCGCGCCGGTGGACGAGACCGGGATCGACAAGCGCGAGGCGCCGGTGAAGTCCGCGGCCGCGGTGAAATCCGAGCCCGTGGCGACCGGGGGCCGCAAGCCCGAAACGCTGTCCGCCCCGCTCGAGGGTGGCGCGGACAATCTCAAGATGATCAAGGGCGTGGGCCCCAAGCTCGAGCAGCTGCTGCACGGGCTCGGCTTCTTCCACTTCGCGCAGATCGCCTCGTGGACCGAGGACGAGCTGGCCTGGGTGGACGCCAATCTCGAAGGGTTCAAGGGTCGCGCGTCGCGCGACGAATGGGTTGCCCAGGCCAGGACGCTGGCCGAAGGTGGCGAGACGGAATTCTCTGCCCGCGTGGAGAAGGGCGAGGTTTACGACGAAGATTGATCCAATGACATAACTCGGGAGTGAGAGATGACAGACGTGACGATGCAGGACGGATGCACCCGCAAGTGCTGGATAACAGCGGCCGTGATCGGCCTCGTCGTCGCGCTCTTCGCGCTGGGTGGACACAGGGGATTTCCGGCGGCGCTGCTGCTCGGGCTTCTCGCGACCGGACTGCTCGGCTCGATCTTCACCTGGCTCTTCTGCGCCCCGGTCCCGAAGCTGGGCGAACGCTCGCCCACCTCGCGGCTGACCCGCGTGGTCGAGGGCGAGGTTCCCCCGGTTCCGGCACGTCCGGCAGCCGCGGCGGCCCCGGTGAAGGTCACTCCCGCTCCCGCAGCGGCACCCGCGGCCCCGGCCCCGGCGGCGCCGAAACCGGAGGTGGCAAAGGTCGCGGAAGCGCCGAAGCCCGAGCCGGTCGCGGCGAAACCGGCGGAACCGGCAAAGGCCGCGGCCCCGGCGAAGCTGGTGGACTTGGATGAAGGGGGCTCGCAGCCCGAGGCGCTGGCCAAGCCGCGCTCCGGTGCGGCGGACAACCTGAAGGAAATCAAGGGCGTGGGGCCCAAGCTCGAGCAGCTGCTGCACGAGCTGGGCATCTACCATTTCGACCAGATCGCGGGCTGGAGCCCTGCCGAGGTCGCATGGATGGATCAGAACCTGAAAGGGTTCCGCGGCCGGGTCTCGCGCGATGACTGGATCGGGCAGGCCAGGATACTTGCGGCGGGCGGGGAGACCGAGTTCTCCAGGCGCGTCGAGGATGGCGAGGTCTACTGACCTGCCGATGGAATGGTGCCGCCGGGCCTGCCCGGCGGTGCGGTAACGAGGGACCGGACCGAAGATGAGCGGACAGGACCAGCACAGCCGGCAGGGGCGCATCATCGCGCTCGTCATCGCCGGGGTCGGACTGGCCTGGATCGCCGCGACGGTCGCGGGCGAGATGCTGGGCTGGACCCAGCGCACGAGGGCCTTCTTCGACCTTGCCGCTCTGGCCGGGTTCGGGACGGCGATCTGGATGATTTACGGGCTCTGGCGGTCACGCCGGAAAGACAAGGACTGAGCGATGCTGAAGGACGAAGATCGGATCTTTACCAATCTCTACGGCATGCATGACCGCTCCCTCGCCGGGGCGAAGAAGCGTGGCCACTGGGACGGCACGGCCGGCATCATCGCCAAGGGCCGCGACTGGATCATCGACGAGATGAAGGCCTCGGGCCTGCGCGGTCGGGGCGGGGCAGGCTTCCCAACCGGTCTCAAGTGGTCCTTCATGCCCAAGGAGTCGGACGGCCGCCCGTCCTACCTGGTGATCAACGCCGACGAATCCGAACCCGCGACCTGCAAGGACCGCGAGATCATGCGCCACGACCCGCACACGCTGATCGAGGGCGCGCTGATCGCCTCCTTCGCCATGGGCGCACATGCTTCGTACATCTACATCCGCGGTGAATACATCCGCGAGCGCGAGGCGCTGCAGGCGGCGATCGACGAGTGCTACGACGCGGGCCTGCTCGGCAAGAACGCCGCGGGTTCGGGCTGGGACTTCGATCTCTACCTGCACCACGGCGCCGGCGCCTACATCTGCGGCGAGGAGACCGCGCTGCTCGAAAGCCTCGAGGGCAAGAAGGGCATGCCGCGGATGAAGCCGCCGTTCCCGGCGGGCTCGGGGCTCTACGGCTGCCCGACCACGGTGAACAACGTCGAATCCATCGCTGTCTGCCCGACCATCCTGCGTCGCGGTGCGACCTGGTTCTCGTCCTTCGGGCGGCAGAACAACGCCGGCACCAAGCTTTTCGCCATCACCGGCCACGTGAACACGCCCTCGGTCTTCGAAGAGCAGATGTCGCTGCCGGTGCGCGAGCTGATCGAGAAGCACGGCGGCGGCGTCCGCGGCGGCTGGGACAATCTCAAGGCGATCATCCCCGGCGGCGCGTCCTGCCCGATCCTGCCCAAGGACAAGCTCGAAGACGCGATCATGGACTTCGACTGGATGCGCCAGAACCAGTCCTCGTTCGGCACCGGTTGCATGATCGTCATGGACCAGAGCACCGACGTGATCAAAGCCGTCTGGCGCCTGTCGAAGTTCTTCAAGCATGAGAGCTGCGGCCAGTGCACGCCGTGCCGCGAGGGCACCGGCTGGATGATGCGGGTCATGGACCGCCTGGTGAGCGGCGACGCGGAGGTCGAGGAGATCGACATGCTGCTCAACGTCACCAAGCAGGTCGAAGGCCACACCATCTGCGCGCTCGGCGACGCGGCCGCCTGGCCGATCCAGGGCCTGATCCGTCACTTCCGCGAGGAGATCGAGGACCGGATCAAGGCCAAGCGGACCGGCCGCATGGGCGCGATGGCGGCCGAGTGATCCGATGCGAGTGGCAAGAGTGCGTGGTGTATTCGGTGTGATGGCGGCGCTTGCCGTGGCGGGATGCGCGGCGGTGCCGTCGAGCGGCCCGGCGGCGAGCCTCGGCAGCGGTGGTGGCTTCGGCAGCGGCTCGGTCGCGGGCCGCTGGGAACAGCGGGTCGTGACGATCTCGATGGCGGAGCGCATCGCCGATGCCTGCCACGACGACGGCATCAACCTTGCGCCGTCGCCCTATGGCGGCGCGGTGCACCGCGCCACCGAGGAGATGGTCGCCGCCGGTGCCGACCGGGCCGAGCTCCAGGCCGCCTACCAGGCGCAGGACTTCGGGGCGCTGTCGGTGCAGATCGACGAGTCGCTGGCCCGCAAGGGCGCCGTGAAGGGCCAGGCGCAGAGCCTCTGCCGCGTCGGCGCGCAAGAGATCGCCGCCGGGTCCGACCTGGGCCTGACGCTGAAGAAGGGATGACCATGGGACAGTACAGCCGACCGCTTCTCCGCACCGGCGCCGCGCTGGCGCTTGCCGCGCTGCTTGGCGCCTGCGGGGCGAGCAAGGACGATCCCGAGTTCGGCGGGCTGCAGTTCCGCGGCAATGCCAAGCCCGCGGGTGACGACCGGGCGAACTTTGTCGCCACCGTCAGCAACGCGGCGCGCGCACCCTATTCGGCGGTGGATGCCGGGCTCTACGAGGGCACCAAGTACTGCATCCACTACCTCGGCACCTCGGACATCGCCTGGGCGGTGGAACCCGAGGCGATGCGCGCGCAGCCCCGGCTGTCGGGCAGCGACCTCGTGATGCGCGGGCGCTGCCTCGGATGAGAGAGTCCACGCTCATATCTGCGGGTTTTCCGGGCGGTTATTGCATAGCCGGCACCGGAAGCCCCATGTCCCACGGCGAGGGAGTCCGCCTTTCGGCGGCCTCCGTGCTGCGCCAAAGGAGAGATGATATGAGCAAGCTCAGAACCGCCGTCCTCGCCGCCACGATCGGTGTCGTTGCCCTGCCCGGAACCGGGATGGCCAAGCCGCCACTCGGCGAGGTGCGCGAGATCCACGACGGGCTGCTGGCCGTCGGCATCGCCGACGAGATCCGCAACCGCTGCGACACGATCAGCGCGCGGATGCTGACCGCGATGAGCACGCTCAACACGCTGAAGAACCGGGCGCGCGCGCTTGGCTACAGCCGGCAGGAAATCGAGGATTACGTCACCTCGAAGGCCGAGAAGAAGAAGATGCGCGCCGAGGGCGTGGCCTGGATGGCCAAGCGCGGCGTCGCGGCGGACGACACGGCAGGGCTCTGCCGCGTCGGCCGCGAGGAAATTGCCAGGGGCAGCGCCATCGGCGCGCTCCTGAGGGAGAATTGATGCGACACGCGACGTGCATATCCCCCAGCGCCCTGCCGCAGCCGGCGGGAGCGTCGCGTGTGTCACCAGTCATGGGAAGATGCCAATGACCAACCTTCGTAAGATCATCATCGACGGCAAAGAGCTCGAGGTGGACGGGTCGATGACCCTGATCCAGGCCTGTGAGGAAGCCGGCATCGAGGTGCCGCGCTTTTGCTATCACGAGCGCCTGTCCATCGCCGGCAACTGCCGCATGTGCCTTGTCGAGGTGGTCGGCGGCCCGCCCAAGCCGGCGGCCTCGTGCGCCATGCAGGTGCGCGACCTGCGGCCCGGGCCGGAAGGCCAGCCGCCGGTGGTCAAGACCAACTCGCCGATGGTCAAGAAGGCCCGCGAGGGGGTGATGGAGTTCCTGCTCATCAACCACCCGCTCGACTGCCCGATCTGCGACCAGGGTGGCGAGTGCGACCTGCAGGACCAGGCGATGGCCTACGGCGTCGACTTCTCGCGCTTCCGCGAGCCGAAGCGCGCGACCGAGGACCTCGACCTCGGCCCGCTGGTCGAGACGCACATGACCCGCTGCATCTCCTGCACCCGCTGCGTGCGCTTCACCACCGAGGTGGCGGGCATCACCCAGATGGGCCAGACCGGGCGCGGCGAGGATGCCGAGATCACCTCGTACCTCAACCAGACGCTCGACTCGAACCTGCAGGGCAACATCATCGACCTGTGCCCGGTGGGCGCGCTGGTCTCGAAACCCTATGCCTTCACCGCCCGTCCGTGGGAGCTGACCAAGACCGAATCCATCGACGTGATGGACGCGCTCGGCTCGAACATCCGCGTCGACACCAAGGGCCGCGAAGTCATGCGCTTCCTGCCGCGGAACAATGACGGCGTGAACGAGGAGTGGCTGTCGGACAAGAGCCGCTTCGTTTGGGACGGGTTGCGCCGCCAGCGTCTCGACCGCCCGTACATCCGCACCAATGGCAAGCTGAAGCCCGCCACCTGGCCCGAGGCGCTTGCCGCCGTGGGCGCGGCGCTGAAGGGCGCGAAGAAGGTGGCCGGTCTCGTCGGCGATCTCGTTCCGGTCGAGGCGGCCTTCTCGCTCAAGCAGCTGGTCGAAGGGCTCGGCGGCTCGGTCGAGTGCCGTACCGACGGCACGCGCCTGCCGGTCGGCAACCGCTCGGCCTACGTGGGCAACGTGGCGATCGAGGAGATCGACACGGCGAAGGAAATCGTGCTCATCGGCACCAACCCGCGCGACGAGGCGCCGGTGCTGAACGCGCGCATCCGCAAGGCCTGGATCGCCGGTGCCGAGGTCAAGCTGATCGGCGAGGCTGCCGACCTGACCTATGACGTCACGCACCTCGGCACCGACCGCGCGGCCCTCGCCAAGGCGAAGGTCGGCGAGAATGCCATCGTGATCGTGGGGCAGGGCGCGCTGCGCGAGGCCGACGGTCTGGCCGTTCTGGCCGCCGCACAGGCGCTCTCGGGCAAGGTCCTGGTCCTGCACACCGCCGCCTCGCGCGTCGGCGCGCTCGACGTGGGCGCGGTGACCGAGGGCGGTCTGGAGGCGGCCACCAAGGACGCGGACGTGATCTACAACCTCGGCGCGGACGAGATCGAGATCGAGGCCGGTGCCTTCGTGATCTACCAGGGCTCGCACGGCGACCGCGGCGCACACCGCGCCGACGTGATCCTGCCGGGCGCCGCCTACACCGAGGAGAACGGTCTCTTCGTCAACACCGAGGGCCGGCCGCAGCTGGCCTTCCGCGCCGGCTTCGCGCCGGGCGAGGCGAAGGAGAACTGGGCGATCCTGCGGGCGCTCTCGGCCGAGGTCGGCAAGACCCAGCCCTGGGACAGCCTCGGGCAGCTCCGCCAGGCGCTGGTCGCGGCGGTGCCGCACCTCGCGCAGGTCGATATGGTTCCGGAGAACGAGTGGACCCCGCTCGCGACCGACAAGCTGGGCGAAGCCACCTTCCGCAACGCGGTCAAGGACTTCTACCTCAGCAACCCGATCGCCCGCGCCTCGGTCCTGATGGCCGAGCTCTCGGCGAACGCAAAGGCGCGCCGGGCCGCGCCGCTGGCCGCCGAGTGATCCATGCGCGCGCCGATATCCCTCTCTCTGGCGGCACTGGCCGCACTCTGTGCCTGCGAGCAGCGCTCGCAGGACACGGGGCCGTTCGTGCCGGCCTACGAGGGAATCGAGACGCGGCTGCTGGACGGCGACCTGGTGAACTTCCTCGTGGCCATGCGCGGTGCGCGCGGCTCGGAGGACGTGGAAAACTACGCAGACTGCGCCGCGGCGCAATATGCGCTGATCCGGGGCTACGGATTCGCGCGTCATCTGCGGACGAATGTGTCGGAAGAGGGTGGCCTCTGGCGCGGAGATGCTGTTTACACCATCTCGGCGGCGCTGCCCCGCGGGCTCAAGACGATCGACGCGGAAGTCGTCGCGTCAGCCTGCGCCGAGAACGGAATACCGATGGTGTGAGGGACACTTGATGGCAGACTTCTTCGCAACCCCCTTCGGCATCTTCATCCTTGTGCTCGCGCAAACCCTTGCGGTCGTGGCCTTCGTGATGATCTCGCTGTTGTTCCTGGTCTATGGCGACCGGAAAATCTGGGCGGCCGTCCAGATGCGGCGCGGCCCCAACGTCGTGGGGGTGTTCGGCATTCTCCAGTCGGTGGCGGACGCTCTGAAATACATCCTCAAGGAAGTGGTGATCCCGGCGGGCTCTGACAAGGCCGTCTTCCTGCTTGCCCCGATGATTTCCTTCGTCATGGCGATGATCGCCTGGGCGGCCATTCCCTTTGCCGACGGCTGGGTGCTGGCGGACATCAACGTGGCGATCCTCTACGTGATGGCGATCAGCTCGCTCGAGGTCTACGGCGTGATCATGGGGGGCTGGGCGTCGAACTCGAAGTACCCGTTCCTCGGCTCGCTCCGCTCGGCGGCGCAGATGATCTCCTACGAGGTGTCGATCGGCCTGATCATCATCGGCGTGATCATCTCCACCGGCTCGATGAACTTCGGCGACATCGTGCGCGCCCAGGACGGCAGCTTCGGCTTCTTCAACTGGTACTGGCTGCCGCACTTCCCGATGGTCTTCCTGTTCTTCATCTCGGCGCTGGCCGAGACGAACCGCCCGCCGTTCGACCTTCCCGAAGCGGAATCCGAACTCGTGGCCGGCTACCAGGTGGAATATTCCTCGACGCCCTTCCTGCTGTTCATGGCGGGCGAATACATCGCGATCTTCCTGATGTGCGCACTGACCACGCTGCTGTTCTTCGGCGGCTGGCTCTCGCCGATCCCCGGCCTGCCCGACGGCGTGCTGTGGATGGTCGCGAAGATGGCGTTCTTCTTCTTTGTCTTCGCGATGGTGAAGGCGATCACCCCGCGCTACCGCTACGACCAGCTGATGCGCCTTGGCTGGAAGGTCTTCCTTCCGTTCAGCCTGTTCTGGGTGGTCTTCGTGTCCTTCGCGGCGAAATTCGGATGGTTCTGGGGCATCTTCGCCCGTTGGACCACGGGAGGTTAAGCAACCATGGCATCGATCGATTACGGCCGGGCAGCCAAGTATTTCCTGCTGGCGGACTTCATCAAGGGGTTCCAGCTGGGCCTGAAGTACTTCTTCGCGCCCAAGTCCACGCTGAACTACCCGCACGAGAAGGGCCCGCTGTCGCCGCGCTTCCGCGGCGAGCACGCGCTGCGCCGCTACCCCAACGGGGAAGAGCGCTGCATCGCCTGCAAGCTCTGCGAGGCGATCTGCCCGGCGCAGGCCATCACCATCGACGCCGAGCCGCGCGACGACGGCAGCCGCCGCACCACGCGCTACGACATCGACATGACGAAGTGCATCTACTGCGGCTTCTGCCAGGAGGCCTGCCCGGTGGACGCGATCGTCGAGGGTCCGAACTTCGAGTTCTCGACCGAGACCCGCGAGGAGCTTTTCTACGACAAGGAGAAGCTGCTGGCGAACGGCGAGCGCTGGGAGGCGGAAATCGCCCGCAACCTCGAGCTCGACGCGCCCTACCGCTGAGACCGACCGACACCTGACACATCAAGGGAAGCCATGACCGCCACCGCCGCCACCGCCCTCCGCCAAGCCCTCCGCGCCGACGCGCGGGGCCGGGAAGGCTGCGCGTTCGGGGGAGGTCGGTCATGACCGATCCCAAGACGCCCTTCGACAAGACCCCCTTCGAGCTGATGATGACCCAGGCGCAGGAGATGGCGAAGGCCTTCAACCCCGCGCTGGAAAGCTTCGCGCCGAAGGAGTTCGAGAAGCTCTGGCCGACCATGCCGAAGGACATCATGGAGTTCTGGTTCGGCAAGGGCATGTCGAAGGACGGGCTCGATTCCAAGACCCGGCTGCTGCTGACGCTGGCCGGGCTGACCATGCAGGGCGCACAGGCCGACACGCCGGTGCGCATGACCGTGCGCCACCTCATCGAGGCCGGCGCCACGAAAGACGAGATCGCCGAGACCATCGCCCACATGTCGATGTTCGCCGGCATACCCGCCATGACCCGCGCCATGGAGCTTGCGCGCGAGGTGATGGAAGACAACAAGGATGACGCAAAATGACCGTGTTCGCCTTCTACCTCTTTTCGCTCTGCGCCATCGTGGGCGGGCTGTTCACGGTGATCGCCCGGAACCCGGTGCACTCGGTGCTCTGGCTGATCCTCGCCTTCCTCAGCTCGGCCGGTCTCTTCGTCCTGCTGGGCGCGGAGTTCGTGGCGATGCTGCTGGTCATCGTCTACGTCGGCGCGGTGGCGGTGCTCTTCCTCTTCGTGGTGATGATGCTCGACGTCGACTTCGCCGAGCTGCGCGCCGGGATGGCGAAATACATGCCGCTCGCGCTGCTCATCGGGGTGGTCATCCTGATGCAGCTCGGCATGGCCTTCGGCGGCTGGCAGGCGTCGGAACTGGCCTCGAGCCAGCTGACCGCCCCGGCCCCCGCGCCCGAGGAGATGCAGAACACCGTCGCGCTCGGCGTGCTGCTCTATGACCGCTACTTCCTGCTGTTCCAGCTCGCCGGCCTGATCCTGCTGGTCGCGATGATCGGCGCGATCGTCCTCACGCTGCGTCACCGCACCAACGTCAAGCGCCAGAACGTGCTCGCGCAGATGTGGCGCGACCCTGCGACCGCGATGGAGCTGAAGGACGTGAAGCCCGGACAGGGGCTCTGAGTTACCACCGCTGCGCCGCCTTCGGGGCAGGCGCGGCGGGCAACGGGATATGACGCGGACCCACCCGACAAAGGGCCGCGAGGGACTAGAAGAATCGGGGCAGAGACCCGGAGGGATGCATGATCGGACTTGAACATTACCTGACGGTGGCGGCCGTGCTGTTCGTCATCGGGATTTTCGGGATTTTCCTGAACAGGAAGAACGTGATCATCCTGTTGATGTCGATCGAACTCATCCTTCTTTCGGTGAACATCAACTTCGTCGCCTTCTCGTCCTTCCTGGGCGATCTCGCGGGGCAGGTCTTCACGCTCTTCGTGCTGACCGTGGCCGCCGCCGAGGCGGCGATCGGCCTGGCGATCCTCGTCTGCTTCTTCCGCAACCGCGGCACGATTGCCGTGGAAGACGTCAACGTGATGAAAGGCTGACCGCCCATGGAGACGATCATTCTCTTCGCCCCGCTGCTGGGCGCGGTGCTGGCCGGGTTCGGCTGGCGCTTCATCGGCGAGAAGGGGGCCATGTGGGTGACCACCGGCCTGCTGTTCCTGGCCTGCCTGCTGTCGTGGATCGTGTTCCTCACGCTCGGCGAGGCAGAGACGATTCCGCTGTTCCGCTTCATCGAGTCCGGCTCGCTGAGCACCGAATGGGCGATCCGTTCGGACCGGCTGACGGCGATCATGCTGATCGTGGTCACCACGGTCTCGGCGCTCGTGCACCTCTACAGCTTCGGCTACATGGCGCATGATCCGCAGTTCAAGCACGGCGAGAGCTACAAGCCGCGCTTCTTCGCCTACCTGTCCTTCTTCACCTTCGCGATGCTCGCGCTGGTGACCTCGGACAACCTCGTGCAGATGTTCTTCGGCTGGGAAGGCGTGGGCGTCGCGTCCTACCTGCTGATCGGTTTCTACTACAAGAAACCCTCGGCAGGTGCCGCGGCCATGAAGGCCTTCATCGTCAACCGCGTCGGTGACTTCGGCTTCCTGCTCGGCATCCTCGGCCTGTTCTTCCTGACGGATTCGATCCGCTTCGACGACATCTTCGCCGCGGCGCCGCAGCTGGCGGAGACGCAGCTGTCGTTCCTCTGGACCGAGTGGAATGCCGCGAACCTGCTGGCCTTCCTGCTGTTCGTCGGCGCGATGGGCAAGTCGGCGCAGCTGCTGCTGCACACCTGGCTGCCCGACGCGATGGAAGGCCCGACCCCGGTGTCGGCGCTGATCCACGCGGCAACCATGGTGACCGCGGGCGTGTTCCTCGTCTGCCGCATGTCGCCGCTGATGGAATACGCGCCCGAGGCGACCGCCTTCATCACCTTCATGGGGGCCACCACCGCCTTCTTCGCGGCGACCGTCGGCCTCGTGCAGAACGACATCAAGCGCGTCATCGCCTATTCGACCTGCTCGCAGCTCGGCTACATGTTCGTGGCGGCGGGCGTGGGCGTCTACTCGGCGGCCATGTTCCACCTGCTGACCCACGCCTTCTTCAAGGCGATGCTGTTCCTCGGCGCCGGCTCGGTCATCCACGCGATGCACCACGAGCAGGACATGCGGAACTACGGCGGCCTGCGCGGCAAGATCCCCTACACCTTCTGGGCGATGATGATCGGCACGCTGGCGATCACCGGCGTCGGCATCCCGCTGACCCACATCGGCTTTGCCGGCTACCTGTCGAAGGACGCGATCATCGAGAGCGCATGGGCAGGCACCTCGGGCGGCTACGCCTTCTGGATGCTGGTCATTGCGGCGCTGTTCACCTCGTTCTACTCGTGGCGCCTGATCTTCATGACCTTCTACGGCCGTCCGCGCGGCGACAAGCACACGCACGAGCACGCGCATGAAAGCCCCAAGGTCATGACCATTCCGCTGGCGGTCCTCGCCGTGGGTGCGGTCTTTGCCGGCATGGTCTTCTACGGCCCGTTCTTCGGCGACCATGACAAGGTGAACAGCTTCTTCGGCATTCCCGCGCATCACGCGGAAGCCTCGGAAGCGGGCCACGGCGACGCGGCCACCGAAGAGCACGCCGCAACCGAGGCGCATGGCGAGACCGCCGTCGCGACCGAGGAGCACGGCACCGCAGAGCACGGCACCGAGTCCGCGGCCGAGGGCACCCACGCCGAGGCCGCGCATGTCGCGACCGGCATGGCCCCCGAGGGCGCGATCTTCATGGCACCGGACAACCACGTCCTGTCCGAGGCACACGAGGCCCCGGTCTGGGTCAAGGTCTCGCCCTTCTTCGCCATGCTGATCGGCTTCGCCGTCGCCTATCTCTTCTACATCGTGAACCCGGCGCTGCCGAAGCGGCTCGCGGAGAACCAGCGTCCGCTGTACCTCTTCCTGCTGAACAAGTGGTATTTCGACGAGATCTACGACTTCATCTTCGTGCAGCCGGCCAAGTCGATCGGGCGCTTCTTCTGGAAGCGCGGTGACGGCGAGGTCATCGACGGAACGATCAACGGCGTGGCGATGGGGATCATCCCCTTCTTCACCAAGCTCGCGGGCCGCGCGCAGTCCGGCTACATCTTCACCTACGCCTTCGCCATGGTGATCGGCATCGCCGTTCTTGTCACCTGGATGTCGATCCTCGGAGGGGCTCACTGATGGCCAACCTTCTCTCCATCGTCACCTTCCTGCCCGCGCTGGCGGCGCTGATCCTCGCGCTGTTCCTGCGCGGCGGGGACGCCGCGGCGGACCGGAACGCCAAGTGGCTCGCGATGATCGCGACCACGGCGACCTTCGTGATCTCGCTCTTCATCCTGTTCCAGTTCGACCCGGCCAACACTGGCTTCCAGATGGTCGAAGAGGGCACCTGGATCATGGGGCTGAAGTACAAGATGGGCGTCGACGGCATCTCGGTGCTGTTCATCATGCTCACCACCTTCATGATGCCGCTGACCATCCTCGCCTCCTGGGGCGTGAAGACCCGGGTCAAGGAGTACATGATCGCCTTCCTGCTGCTCGAGACGCTGATGCTCGGCGTGTTCATGGCGCTCGATCTCGTGCTCTTCTACCTCTTCTTCGAGGCGGGCCTGATCCCGATGTTCCTGATCATCGGCATCTGGGGCGGCAAGGACCGCATCTACGCGTCGTTCAAGTTCTTCCTCTACACCTTCCTCGGCTCGGTGCTGATGCTGGTGGCGATCGTCGCGATGTATGCCGATGCCGGCACGCTCGACATCCCGACGCTGCTGACGCATGAATTCTCGACCGCGGGCTTCTCGGTGCTCGGCATCCACATCGTCGGCGGCCTGCAGACCATGCTGTGGCTGGCCTTCTTCGCCTCCTTCGCGGTGAAGATGCCGATGTGGCCGGTGCACACCTGGCTGCCCGACGCCCACGTTCAGGCGCCGACCGCGGGCTCGGTCGTGCTGGCGGCGATCCTGCTGAAGATGGGCGGCTACGGCTTCCTGCGCTTCTCGCTGCCGATGTTCCCGGTGGGCTCGGAAGTGCTGGCGCCGCTGGTCTTCTGGATGTCGGCCATCGCCATCGTCTACACCTCGCTCGTCGCGCTGGTGCAGGAGGACATGAAGAAGCTCATCGCCTACTCATCCGTCGCCCACATGGGCTACGTGACGCTGGGCATCTTCTCGGCCAACCAGCAGGGCGTCGACGGCGCGATCTTCCAGATGATCAGCCACGGCTTCGTCTCGGGCGCGCTCTTCCTCTGCGTCGGCGTGATCTACGACCGCATGCACACCCGCGAGATCGACGCCTACGGCGGGCTCGTGAACCGCATGCCGGCCTATGCGCTGATCTTCATGTTCTTCACCATGGCCAACGTCGGCCTGCCGGGCACCTCGGGCTTCATCGGTGAATTCCTCACCATGATGGGCATCTTCCAGGTCAACACCTGGGTCGCGACCTTTGCCGCGACCGGCGTGATCCTCTCGGCGGGCTACGCGCTCTGGCTCTACCGCCGCGTGGTGTTCGGGGATCTCATCAAGGAGAGCCTGAAGACCATCCAGGACATGAACACCCGCGAGCGCTGGACCTTCGCGCCGCTGGTCGTGATGACGCTCTGGCTCGGGGTCTACCCCGCCGCCGCGCTGGACATCATCGGCCCGTCGGTCGAGGCGCTGGTCAACCACTATGATACGGCCGTGGCGGCCGCCGACCTCGGCGGCAGCACCGTGGCCGAAGCGAACCACTGAGGGGGCGAGGCATGATCTCGGCTGATCTGAACACCATCCTTCCGGAGATCCTGCTGGCGGTCTACGCCATGCTGGCCCTGATCGGGGCGGTCTACACCGGCAAGGACAAGCTCGCCCCGGCGCTGGTCTGGCTCACCGCCGCGGTGATGGCGATCCTCGCGCTGTGGATCGGCAGCACCGGCGGGGGCACCAACCCGGCCTTCCACGGCATGTTCACCGACGACGCCTTCTCGCGCTTCGCCAAGGTGGTGATCCTCGTCGCCGCGGCCTGCGTGCTGGTCATGGGCCTCGGCTTCATGCAGAAGACCAAGCTGCTGCGCTTCGAGTACCCGGTGCTGGTGGCGCTCTCGACCGTCGGCATGATGGTCATGGTCTCGGCCGCCGACCTGATGACGCTCTACATGGGCATCGAGCTGATGTCGCTCTCGCTCTACGTGGTCGCCTCGCTGCGCCGCGACAGCGAGATGTCGACCGAGGCGGGCCTGAAGTACTTCGTGCTCGGCGCGCTCTCGTCGGGGATGCTGCTCTACGGCGCCTCGCTGACCTACGGCTTCGCCGGCACGACGCTGTTCTCGGGCATCATCAACGCCGCCTCCGAGGGTCACCTGTCGGTCGGCCTGCTGATCGGCCTCGTGCTGATGATCTCGGGCTTCGCCTTCAAGGTCTCGGCCGTGCCGTTCCACATGTGGACGCCGGACGTCTACCAGGGCGCGCCGACCCCGGTCACCGCCTTCTTCGCCACCGCGCCGAAGATGGCCGCGATGGCGCTCTTCGCCCGCGTGATGCATGACGCCTTCGGCGGCGCCGTCGCCGACTGGAGCCAGGTGGTCTCGCTGATCGCGGTCCTGTCGATGTTCCTCGGCTCGATCGCCGCCATCGGCCAGACCAACATCAAGCGCCTGATGGCCTATTCCTCGATCGCCCACATGGGCTACGCGCTGATCGGCCTTGCCGCCGGCACCGAGGCGGGCGTGCAGGCGATGCTGATCTACATGGTCATCTACGTGACGATGAACATCGGCACCTTCGCCTTCATCATGTCGATGAGCAAGGACGGCCAGCCGGTCACCGACATCCGCGCGCTCGGCATGTATTCCAAGCGCGAGCCCGGCCGGGCCCTCGCCATGCTGGTGCTGCTGTTCAGCCTCGCCGGCGTGCCGCCGCTGCTCGGCTTCTTCGCCAAGCTGGGCGTCTGGCAGTCGGCCATCGCGCAGGACATGGTCTGGCTCGTCGTGGCCTCGGCCATCGCCTCGGCCATCGGCGCCTTCTACTACCTGCGGATCGTCTTCTACATGTACTTCGGCGAGGACCGCGAGGATGCGCTGGACGCCGGCGGCTCGCCGCTGCTCTGGGGCTTCCTGGCCGTGTCGGCCTTCATCATGGTCGCGGGGGTGGTGAACCTCTTCGGCATCGAGGGTGCGGCCGCGGCCGCGGCGGCGACGCTTGTCAACTGAGCGTCGTCCCGCTAGGAGCCCTGAAGTGACGCGCCAACCGCGCGTCGCTTTTTTTTCCGCCTGCGGCGGAAACGCCTCCGGCGGGAGTATTTCCGGAAAGATGAAAGGGCAGGCGGATGTGGCCTGACGGCTATGGCCGGCGCGTGCTGGCCGAAGTGGACAGCACCAATGCCGAGGCGGCGCGCATCGTCGCCGGCCTGAGCGGCCCCGAGTGGATCCTCGGGCTGAACCAGGTCGCCGGGCGCGGGCGGCGCGGGCGCCCCTGGACCATGCCCGCGGGGAATTTCGCCGGAACGCTGGTGCTGCCGGTCTCGGAGCCGCCGCAGGTGGTGGCGCTGCGCAGCTTCGTCGCCTCGCTGGCGCTGCACGAGGCCTTTGTCGCGGTGACCGGCCGGGCCGACATGCTGGCGCTGAAATGGCCCAACGACGTGCTGGTCAACGGCGGCAAGGTGGCGGGCATCCTGCTCGAGAGCCTCGGCCGCCACGCCGGGCGCGACTGGCTGGCGATCGGCATGGGCGTCAACCTCGCCGGTGCGCCCGACGTGGGCGAGGTCGAGCCCGGTGCGCTGCGCCCGGTCTCGCTGCTGTCCGAGGCGGGGGTGCGGGTCACGCCTGAGGAGTTCCTCTCGGTGCTGGCCTCGGCCTATGCGCAGGAGGAGGCGCGGTTCCTGTCGCTGGGCTTTGCCGGCCTGCGCGATGCCTGGCTGTCGCGCGCCGCGCGGCTCGGCTCGGTGATCACCGCGCGGACCGGGCGCCACGAAGTCACCGGCACGTTCGAAACTGTGGACGATGCCGGCAATCTTGTCCTAAGGACAGCCAGCGGCCGGCAGGCGATCGCCGCGGCAGACGTGTTTTTCTGAGGGAGCGACCCATGCTTCTGGCCATCGACTGCGGCAACACCAATACGGTCTTCTCGATCTGGGACGGGACGCGCTTCCTTGCGACCTGGCGCACCTCGACCGAGCACCAGCGCACCGCCGACCAGTATTACGTCTGGCTCTCGACGCTGATGGCCTTCCAGAAGATCGAGGCCGAGATCACCGACGTGATCGTCTCCTCGACCGTGCCGCGGGTGGTGTTCAACCTGCGGGTCCTCGCGGATCGCTATTTCAACACCCGCGCCATGGTGGTAGGCAAGCCCGAATGCGTGCTTCCCGTGGACGTGCGGGTCGATGCCGGAACCAACGTGGGGCCGGACCGGCTGGTGAACACGGTGGCGGGCTTTGACCTCTACGGCGGCGATCTCATCGTGGTCGACTTCGGCACTGCGACGACCTTCGACGTGGTGGCGCAGGACGGCGCCTACGAGGGCGGGGTGATCGCACCGGGCGTCAACCTCAGCCTCGAGGCGCTGCACCAGGCCGCCGCGGCCCTGCCGCACGTGGACATCACCAAGCCACAGCGCGTGGTCGGAACGAATACCGTCGCCTGCATGCAGTCAGGCGTCTTCTGGGGCTATGTCGGCCTCGTCCGTGAAATCTGCGCGCGCATCAAGGCCGAACGCGACCGGCCGATGCGCGTCATCTCAACCGGCGGGCTGGCGCCGCTCTTCCAGCAATCCGAAGACCTCTTCGATGACTGGCGGGAGGATTTGACCATGCATGGTCTCACCGTCATTCACGCATACAATCTTGGCAGGAGCCAAAGCTCATGAGCAGTGAACGCATCATCTATCTTCCCCTCGGGGGTGCCGGCGAGATCGGCATGAACGCCTACGTCTACGGCTACGGCAAACCGGGCGAGGAACGTCTGATCCTCGTCGATATCGGCGTCGCCTTCCCCGACATGGACACCACCCCCGGCGTCGACATCATCTTTGCCGACATCACCTGGCTGAAGGAGAACCGCGACCGGCTGGAAGCGATCTTCATCACCCACGCCCACGAGGACCACGTCGGCGCCATCGGCCACACCTGGGAAAGCCTCGGCGTGCCGATCTACGCGCGCGCCTTCACCGCCAACATCGCGCGCGGCAAGCTCGCGGAATACGGCCATTCGCCCGAGACGGTGACGACGGTTTCGCCCTGGCCGCAGACCACCAAGGCCGGTCCCTTCAGCGTCGGCTTCCTGCCGATCTCGCACTCGATCCCGGAAAGCTCGGGCCTCGTCATCGACACGCCCGGTGGGCGGCTCATCCACACCGGCGACTTCAAGCTCGACCCCGAGCCCGTGGTCGGCGAGGCCTTCGATCCCGAGCTCTGGGCCGAGGTGTCGAAGGATGGCGTCAAGGCGCTGATCTGCGACTCGACCAACGTCTTCTCTCCGAACCCCGGCCGCAGCGAAGTGACCGTGGGCCCCGAGATCGAGAAGCTGGTCGCCAGCGCGCCGCAGATGGTGGTCTCGACCACCTTCGCCTCGAACGTCGCCCGGGTGAAGACGCTGGCCGAGGCCGGCGAGCGCGCCGGGCGCTCGATCTGCCTGCTCGGCCGCGCCATGCGCCGGATGATCGAGGCGGCGGTGGAGACCGGCGTCATCAGCTCCTTCCCCAAGGTGATCGCCCCCGAGGACGCGGTGCAGATCCCGCG
This sequence comes from Salipiger sp. H15, assembly GCF_040409955.1. NCBI lineage: Bacteria > Pseudomonadati > Pseudomonadota > Alphaproteobacteria > Rhodobacterales > Roseobacteraceae > Salipiger > Salipiger bruguierae. The sequence continues at coordinate 150,692 of NZ_CP123384.1, read as the reverse complement.
CGAGAACGTCATGCTGATCGTCACCGGCTCGCAGGGCGAGCGCCGGGCGGCCTCGGCACAGCTGGCGCGCGGCAAGTACAACGGCATCGAGCTGAAGGAGGGCGACCTGTTCCTCTTCTCGTCGAAGACCATCCCGGGCAACGAGAAGGACGTGATCCGCATCATGAACTCGCTCTCGGAGAAGGGCGTGGACATCGTCGATGACGACGGCGGCAAGTACCACGTCTCGGGCCACGCCAACCGGCCGGACCTCGAGCGGATGCAGGACATCGTGAACCCGCAGATCGTCGTGCCGATGCACGGCGAGCACCGCCATCTGCGCGAGCACATGAAGCTCGCCGAGGGCCGCGGCCGCGCCGGCGTGCTGGCGATCAACGGCACGATGGTGGACCTCTCGGGCAACCAGCCCACGGTGGCGGGCTACGTCGAGACCGGCCGCACCTACCTTGACGGCTCGGTGCAGATCGGCGCGATGGACGGCATCGTGCGCGACCGGATCCGCATGGCGCTCAATGGCCACGTGGTGGTGACGGTCATCCTCGACGAGGAAGACGAGCCGCTCGGCGAGCCCTGGTGCGAGCTGATGGGCCTGTCCGAGATCGGCCGTTCGAACGCGCCGCTGGTGGACATCCTCGAGGAAGACCTCAGCCAGTTCCTCGGCCGCGCCGGCGAGAAGACCCTGAGCGACGACGACAAGCTCGAGGAAGGCATGCGCCGCGTCGTGCGCAACTCGGCGGTGAACGAGATCGGCAAGAAGCCCGAGGTGACGGTGGTGATCAGCCGCCTGTCCTGAGCCTTCGGGTCAGCGAATAGAAAGGCGCGCCGCGAGAGCGGCGCGCCTTTTTGCTTGTGCGGTGCAGGGTCAGCGCGTGACGCGCAGCGCCTCGAGCCCGTGGAAGTGGTAGAGGTCCGCGTATTTCGGCGCGCCTGCCAGTCTCATCCCGGCTAGCCGCTCGAACAGGATCGGCAGCGCCGTCACCAGCTCGAGCCGCGCCAGCGGCGCGCCGACGCAGAAGTGCATGCCGCCGCCGAAGCTGGTGTTGGTGACCGCCGGGCGCGCCGGGTCGAAGCGCGCAGGCTCGGCCCAGGCCGCCGGGTCGCGGTTCGCCGCGCCGAGCATCAGCGCCACCTGCTCGCCGCGCCGGAAGGTGTGGCCATAGGCCTCGACCTCCTCGTAGGCGTAGCGGGTGAACATGTGCAGCGGCGGGTCGAAGCGCAGCACCTCCTCGACCACCGGCGCGGCATTCTCCGCGGTGATGGTCACACCCTGTTCGAGCAGCGTCTTGATGCCGTTGCCCATGGTGTGCACCGTCGCCTCGTGCCCGGCGTTCAGCAGCAGGATGCAGGTGGTGATCAGCTCGTCGGTCGAGAGCTTCTCGCCGCCTTCCTCGGCCGCGATGAGGTGCGAGAGCAGGTCGTCGCCGGGGCTCTTGCGGCGCTGGTCCACGTAGCCGCGCAGGAAGTCCGAGAATTCGGTCGCCGCCCGCGCCGCCGCCAGCTCCATCGCCATGTCGCGCCGCGCCTGGTACATGCCCACCATGTCCGCCGACCAGCGCAGCAGCTGCGGCGCCATCTCCTCGGGCACGCCGAGCAGGCGCGCGATGACGATCACCGGGATCGGCTGGCAGAAGGCCGGGAGCAGGTCGATCTCGCCTTCCGCGGGCATCTCGTCGATCAGCCGGTGCGCCAGCGCGGCGATCTCCGGTCCCAGCGCAGCGATGCGGCGCGAGGTGAAGGCGCGCAGCACCAGCCCGCGCAGGCGGGTGTGGCGCGGCGGCTCGAGTTCCAGCATGGAATGCGCCTCGACCGCGTAGAAGGGCGCCTGGTGGGCCGGGATCTCGGGCGCCATCTCGGGCGGCACCTCGCGGCCGAAACGGCGGTCCTTCAGCAGCGCCGAGACGGCGCGCTGCGAGACGGCGCAGGGCAGGGCGTACTCCTCCCAGTAGGCGAGGTCACCGGCGGCGCGCATCTCGTCGTAGAACGGGTAGGGGTCCTGCACGAAGGCGGGGTCGGTCGGGGAGCGGGAAAAGCGGTGCATGGGTCTCATCCTGAATTTCGCGCAACCCTAGGCCACGCGCGCGCTTTCTTGGCAAGGGCGGTCTTGCTATGACAGGCCATGAGCTGGGACCTGCTGACCCGGAGCCGCGCCACATGGCTGGTGCTGACGCTCGCCTTCGTGGCCGCGCTGTCGGGCAGCGTGTGGCACTACGGCTACCTGCAGGCGCTGGGGCCGCTGGCCGCGCGCGGGCAGAGCGACCTCGACCTCGCCTCGGACCGGCTGGTCAGCCAGTTGCAGCGCTTCCGCGAATTCGCCGTGCTGACGGCGCGCCACCCGGCGCTCGAGGCGCTGCTCGACGGCGGGCCGAAGGGTCCCGCGGACGAGATGCTGCTGGGCGCTGCGGACCGCACCGGCGCGGTCAGCGCCTTCTACATCGCCGGCTCTGGCGAGGTGCTGGCCAGCTCCGGCGACATGGTGCCCGCCGATGCGGCGCGAAGCCCCTATTTCCGCCGCGCCCTGACCGGCGCGCTCGGCATCGCGCATGGCGCGGGGCCGGGAGACGTGGACCGTGCCTTCTTCTTCGCCGCGCCCAGCTTCGCGCCCTCGGGCGAGGTGCGCGGCGCGCTGGTGGTCATCGTCGACGCGGCCGAGCTCGAGCGCGACTGGCGCGGCTCGCTGCCGGCGGTGTTCTTCCTCGACGAGAGCGGCACGGTCTTCGTCACCAACCGCACCGAGCTGCTGGGCTGGCGGCGCGAGGACGACGGGACCATGGTCTCGCCCGGCGGGCAGCGGCGGGGCAGCGAGACCATCCAGCTCGACGAGTTCACCATCCTCGCGCAGAGCTGGTCGCCCTACATCCCAGCGCGCGCGCTGCGGCAAACGGTCGAGATCCCGGTGATCAACATGAGCGGCGTGCTGCTGATCGACGTGCGCCCGGCGCGGCGCTACGCGCTGGTACAGGCGGCGGCGGTGGCGGCGGGGCTGCTGTTCTTCCTCGCGCTGCTGTGGTTCCTGCTCGAACGCCGCCGGGCGCTCGCGGCGATCAACCATGAGCTGGAAGAGCGGGTCTTTGCCCGCACCCGCGATCTCGAGGAGGCCAACCTCGCGCTGCGCCGCGAGGTGGTCGAGCGGCAGGAGGCCGAGGCGGCGCTGAAACGCGCACAGGCCGAGCTGGTGCAGGCCTCGAAACTCTCGGCGCTCGGCAAGATGAGCGCCGGGATCAGCCACGAGTTGAACCAGCCGCTGATGGCGATCCGCTCCTTTGCAGAGAACGGCGCGGCCTTCCTCGAGCGCGGCAAGCCCGAGCGCGCGGCCGAGAACCTCGTGCGGATCTCGGATATGGCCGGGCGGATGGGGCGGATCATCAAGAACCTGCGCGCCTTCGCCAAGTCCGAGCCGGGTCCGGCGCACCGGGTCGGGCTGGCGGCGGTGGTCGAGCAGGCGCTCGAGCTGATGCAGCGCAAGATCGAGAAGAGCGGCGCCAGCGTCGACTGGCGGCGCCCGGACCGGCCCGCGATCGTCATGGGCGGCGAGGTGCGGCTGAGCCAGGTGGTGGTCAACCTCATCTCAAACGCGCTCGAGGCGATGGATGGGCAGGAGCTGCGCCGCCTGACCCTGCGCATGACCCATGACGACGCGGCGGGGGTGGTGCGGCTGACGATCCGCGACACCGGCCCCGGCATCCGCGAGCCCGACCGGATCTTCGATCCGTTCTACTCGACCAAGGAGGTCGGCCCGGAGGAGGGGATGGGGCTGGGCCTCTCGATCTCCTACGGCATCGTCGAGGGCTTCGGCGGCAAGCTAAGGGGCGAGAACCTGCCCGGCGGCGGGGCGCAGTTCACCCTCGACCTGCGGCAGGCGGATCTGGACATGACGCAGGTGGAGAAAAGCGCATGACGCGGCGGGTGCTGCTGGTGGACGACGACGCGGCGGTGCGCGAGGCGCTTGGCCAGACGCTGGAGCTGGCCGATCTGGATGCCGTGACGGCGGGCAGCTTCGTCGAGTGCAAGGAGATGATCGAGCCCGGTTTCGAAGGGGTGATCGTCTCGGACATCCGCATGCCGGGGCGCGACGGGTTCCACCTGCTCGACTACGCCCACCGGCAGGACCCCGAGCTGCCGGTGATCCTGCTGACCGGCGAGGGCGACATTCCCATGGCGGTGCGGGCGATGGCGGCGGGGGCGTTCGACTTCCTCGAGAAACCCTGCGCGCCGGGCGATCTGACCGCGGTGGTCGAACGCGCGCTGCGCACCCGCACGCTGGTGCTGGAGAACCGCCGCCTGAAGGCCGAGCTCGAGACCGGGGACGCGGCGGCGCGGATGCTCTTCGGCATTTCGCGCAAGGCCGACGGGCTGCGCGCGCGCTGCCGCGTCGCGGCGCGGGCCGGGACCGACGTGCTGATCTCCGGCGCGCCGGGCTCGGGCATCTCGAAGGTGGCGGAGGTGGTGCACCTCTGCTCGAACCGCTCCAAGGGGCCCTTCGAGAAACGCTCGGCCGCGGGGCTGGACCGCGCGGCGCTGGCCGAGGTCTGGCGCGGCTGCGCGGGGGGCACAGTGTTCCTCGACGAGATCTGCCAGCTTCCGAAGGACAGCCAGCTCGCGCTCATCGACCTCATGGAGGAGGGCGGCGCGCGGCTGATCGCCGGCACCGTGCACGACCTCGGCAAGCAGGCCGAGGCGGGCGCCTTCTCGACCGAGCTCTTCTACCGGCTCGAGGTCATGCAGATCCACATCCCCGCGCTGGCCGAGCGCCCCGAGGACATCCCGGTGCTGTTCCGCCACTACGTCGCGCAGGCGGCCGAGCAGGCCGGGCTCGAGCCGCCCGAGATCACCGAGGAGGTGATCGACGGCCTCATCGCGCGCGACTGGCCGGGCAACACCCGCGCGCTCATGTCGGCGGCCATGCGCTTCGCGCTCGGGCTCGGCGAGAGCGAGGATGCGGGCGAGGGGCTGGGGCTGGCCGAGCGCATGGCGCAGGTCGAACGCTCGCTGCTGGTCGAGGCGCTGCGGCGCACGGGCGGGCAGGCCAGCGCCGCGGCGCAGGCGCTGAAACTGCCGCGCAAGACCTTCTACGACAAGCTCGCGAAATACGGCGTCCGGGCCGAGGACTACCGCTGAGCGGGCAACGATTCCGCTTCCCGCCACATTTTCCGGCAGCCTGAAAACTGTGCGGATTTCCGCACAGTTCCTGCGGGAGCGCGTGCGGGAATTCGCACATCACGCTGGCGTCATTTCGGATGAGGCGCCGTGATCTCAATTCAAAGCATTGAATAATAATTATAAATCAAGAAATCTGCCATACCGCGCACAATCGCTTGCGCGACTTTCCGCCGGGCTGTTTCTTTTCCCCGGGACGGCCGCGATGGGGAGCACCGGGGCCGCCAAGTACGGAAAACGGAAGTTCCGGGAGGATACCATGAAGAAGTTTCTGATGACCGCAGCCGCGGTGACCGCACTCGTGTCCGGCACCCAGGCCGCCACCGCTGCCTGCGACGAGGGCGAGATCGTCGTAAAGTTCAGCCACGTCACCAACACCGACAAGCACCCCAAGGGGATCGCGGCGCAGCTGTTCGCCGACCGCGTGAACGCCGAGATGGACGGCAAGGCCTGCGTCGAGGTCTTCCCGAACTCGACCCTCTACAACGATGACCAGGTGCTCGAGGCCATGCTGAACGGCGACGTGCAGTTCGCCGCGCCCTCGCTGTCGAAATTCGAGCAGTTCACCAAGGTGTTCCGCATCTTCGACCTGCCCTTCATGTTCGTGAACATGGAAGCGGTGGACGCGTTCCAGAACAGCGAGACCGGCCAGGCGATGAAGGAATCCATGGTCCGCCGCGGCCTGCTGGGCCTCGGCTTCTGGCACAACGGCCTGACCCAGTTCTCGGCCAACAAGCCGCTGATCTCGCCCGAGGATGCGCGCGGCCTGAAGTTCCGCGTCCAGCCCTCCGAGGTGCTTAAGGCGAACATGGAGCAGCTCGGCGCCTCGCCGCAGCCGATGGCCTTCTCGGAAGTCTACGGCGCGCTGCAGACCGGCGTGGTCGACGGGCAGGACAACACCTGGTCGAACATCTACGGCCAGAAGTTCTTCGAGGTGCAGGACGGCATCACCGAGACCAACCACGGCGTGCTCGACTACATGGTCGTGACCTCGGTTGACTGGTGGGAAAGCCTGCCCGAGGACGTGCGCACCCAGATGGGCCAGATCCTCGATGAGGTGACCGCAGAGCGCAACGCCGCGATCGCCGAGGTCGACGCCGAGAACCGCCAGGCCATCCTCGATGCCGGCGGCGTGATCCGCGAGCTCACCCCCGACCAGCGCCAGGCCTGGGTCGACGCGATGAAGCCGGTCTGGGAGCGCTTCCAGGACGAGGTCGGCGCCGAGAACATCGCCGCCGCGCAGGAATTCAACGCGCAGTTCTGATCCGGCATCCGGACCCGTGGCCCGGTCCTGCTCCGCGCGGGGCCGGGTTTCTTGCACGCAGCCTTCTCTCACCTTGGGAAAACCCAACCGGTCCTAGCGGGGGACAAGATGTCCAATCCTCACATCCAGGGCGGCTCGGCACTCGGCCGCTTCGTCAACGAGCTGGAGGAGACGGCGATCGCCGTGATCCTCGGGCTGATGACGCTTCTCACCTTCGTCAACGTCGTCCTGCGCTACGGGTTCAACACCGGGGTGATCTGGGGGCTCGAGGCGGTCTCGATCCTCTTCGCCTGGCTCGTGCTCTTCGGCGTGAGCTACGCGGTGAAGGTCACCGCGCATCTCGGCGTGGACGCGATCACCGGCCTGCTGCCGCCCGCCGCGCGCCGCGCGCTGGCGCTGGTTGCCGCCGCGCTCTGCATCTTCTACGCCTTCCTGCTGCTCAAGGGCGCCTGGGACTACTGGGCCAACTTCATGAACCTGCCGCAGACCACCGGCCGCTGGTTCCCGACCGGCTTCGAGGAGATGAAGCGCACCTCCTACCGCTCCTGGTACGAGGTGGTCGACATCCCGATGCCGGACTGGCTGCGCTTCATCGAGCCCTGGATCAACGAGGGCGAGCATTACGAGAAGCTGCCGCGCTTCATCCCCTATTTCATCCTGCCCTTCGGCATGGCGCTGCTGCTGTTCCGCTTCGTCCAGGCCGGGGTCCGCATCTGGACCGGCAGGCAGGACAGCCTGATCGTCAGTCACGAGGCCGAAGACGCCGTCGATGACGTCGCCCACATGAACCGCGAGGACTGATCGCGATGGAAGTCTTTCTCCTCTTCATCTGCATCATCGGCCTGATGCTCATCGGCTTGCCGATCGCGGTCTCGCTTGGCCTGTCGTCGATCATCTTCCTGCTGGTGCTCTCGGACACCTCGCTCGCCTCGGTCGCGCAGTCGATGTTCCAGGCCATGGCCGGGCATTACACGCTGCTCGCCATTCCCTTCTTCATCCTCGCCTCGTCCTTCATGTCGACCGGCGGGGTGGCACGGCGGATCATCCGCTTCTCGATCTCGCTCGTCGGGCATTTCCACGGCGGCCTCGCCATCGCCGGGGTCTTCGCCTGCATGCTCTTCGCCGCGCTGTCGGGCTCGTCGCCGGCGACCGTGGTCGCGATCGGCTCGATCGTCATCGCCGGCATGCGCCAGGTCGGTTATTCCAAGGACTTCGCGGCGGGGGTCATCGCCAACGCCGGCACGCTCGGCATCCTCATCCCGCCGTCGATCGTGATGGTGGTCTACGCCTCGGCGACCGACGTCTCGGTGGGCCGGATGTTCCTCGCCGGGGTGATCCCGGGCCTGCTCGCGGGCACCATGCTGATGATCACCATCTACGCCATCGCGCGCCTGCGCGGCCTGCCCAAGGGCGAATGGCATGGCTGGGGAGAGGTGGTCCGCTCGGGGCGCGACGCGATGTGGGGGCTCTTCCTCATCGTCATCATCCTCGGCGGCATCTATGGCGGCATCTTCACCCCGACCGAGGCGGCGGCGGTGGCGGCGGTCTACGCCTTCCTCATCGCCAACTTCGTCTACCGTGACATGGGCCCGCTCGCCGGCCGGGACGGCGCGCCGAACCTGCCGCTGCTCCGCAAGCCCATCGCGCTCATCACCGCCTTCTTCCACCGCGACACGCGCGACACGCTCTTCGAGGCCGGCAAGCTGACGATCACGCTGATGTTCATCATCGCCAACGCGCTGATCCTCAAGCACGTGCTGACCGACGAGCAGATCCCACAGCACATCGCCGGGATGATGCTCGACGCCGGCTTCGGGCCGATCATGTTCCTGGTGATCGTCAACGTGATCCTGCTGATCGGCGGCCAGTTCATGGAGCCCTCGGGCCTCATCGTGATCGTGGCGCCGCTGGTCTTCCCGATCGCCATCGAGCTCGGCATCGACCCGATCCATCTCGGCATCATCATGGTGGTGAACATGGAGATCGGCATGATCACCCCGCCGGTGGGCCTCAACCTCTTCGTGACCTCGGGGGTCGCGGGCATGTCGATGATGCGCGTGGTGAAGGCGGCGCTGCCGTTCCTCGCCGTGCTCTTCGTCTTCCTGATCCTGGTGACCTACATCCCCTGGCTCTCCACCTGGCTGCCGACCACCTTCATGGGGCCGGAAATCATCACCAGGTGATCCGTCACACACTCACGGACACGAAAAGGCGCGGCGCCCCACCCGGGCGCCGCGCGCGTTCCGGGGGCAGGACCGCCTCCGGCGGGCGTATTTGAAAAGAGAAGAAGCAGGGAACAGCGCGCCGCCCCCTGCTTCTTCTCTTTTCAAATACGCTCTTCTGCGACGGTTCAGCTCGCGCCGAGCGCCTCTATGATGGGCAGGAAATCCGCCGCCTTGAGGCTCGCGCCGCCCACCAGCGCGCCGTCGACGTTCGAGACCGCGAAGATCTCGGCGGCATTGCCCGGCTTCACCGAGCCGCCGTAGAGCAGGCGGACCGAGCGGCCCGCGCCCTCGCCGAAGCGCTTCTCGAGTTTCGCGCGCATGAAGTCGTGCACCTCGCCGATCTGGTCGGTGGTCGGCACCTTGCCGGTGCCGATCGCCCAGATCGGCTCGTAGGCGACCACGAGGTTGTGACCGGTCGCGCCGTCGGGGATCGAGCCGGCGAGCTGGCCGGCGATGATGTCGAGCGTGTTCTGCGCCTCGCGCTCGGCGAGGCTCTCGCCGACGCAGACCACGGCGGTGAGCCCGGCCTCCCAGGCGGCGCGGGTCTTGGCGCGCACGTCCTCGTCATGCTCGTCGTGGTCGGTGCGGCGCTCGGAATGGCCGAGGATGACGTAGCGCGCGCCCGCGTCCTTCAGCATCTGCGCCGAGATGTCGCCGGTATGCGCGCCCGAGGCACTGGCGTGGCAGTCCTGCCCGCCGATGGCGATGCCCTCGGCGCGCGCGGCGGCCTGCGCCACCAGCGTGGCGGGCGGGCAGATCAGCACCTCGGTCTCGCCCCCGGCGGCGGCGGACATGGCCTGCAGCTCGTCCAGCGCGGCGGCCAGCCCGTTCATCTTCCAGTTTCCGGCGGCAAGTTTCCTGCGCATCGTCGCTCCTCTCGGTGTTGTTCGCGGGTATCATCGCGGCGCAGCCGGCAGCGTCAAGCTCGGTTGCGCAATCAAGGAGATAGGGCGCGGTTTCGCGCGCGGGAGGGGGATTATTCGGAGCCGCGGCGCTCGGCCTCGAGCTCCTCGATGTCCTTGAACTTGATCGACTCGCCGCAGCCGCAGGCGTCGGCGACGTTGGGGTTGTTGAACTTGAACCCCGATTCCAGCAGCGAGGTCTGGTAGTCGATCTCGGTGCCGAAGAGGAACATCTGCGCCATCGGGGCGATCAGCACCCGCGCGCCGTCCTGCTCGACGACCTCGTCATTGGCCTCGGGCGCGTCGACGAAATCCATGGTGTATTCCATGCCCGCGCAGCCGCCCTTCTTCACGCCGATGCGCAGACCGGCGCGGCCGTCGCGTTCCATCAGCTTGCGCACCTGCGTCACCGCGGCCGGGGTGATGGTGACCGCCTGTTTTCCGGGAATGCCGAACATCCGCGTCTCCTATGAGCTTTGTCAGGAATTTAAGGCCCTGCGGCGGGGGAAACAAGGGGCGGCGGCGGTTGACAGCGGGGGCGGCACGGGCCGATAGCCGAAGACCCGGCGGCAGGAGGCAGGCCATGGTCATGATCACAACCCCGCGCACCGAGGCCCGGCTGGTGTCCGAGAGCGATGCGGCGCCGCTGCGCGCCTATTACCTGCGCAACGCCGCGCACCTTGAGCCCTGGGAGCCGCGGCGCCCGGCGGGGTTCCACGACGCGGCGGCGTGGCAGGCGCGGGCGCGGGCCCATGCCGCGGAGGCGGCGGAGGGGCGGGCGTTCCGATTCGTCGCGCGGCTGCGGGGCGAGGTGGAGGTCCTCGCGGTGGCGAATTTCACCAACGTGGTGCGCGGGCCCTTCCTTGCCTGCACGCTCGGCTATTCCATGGATGCGGCGCATCAGGGGCGGGGGCTGATGCACGAGGTGCTGGCGGCGGTGATTCCCTGGCTCGAGACCGAGGCCGGGCTGCACCGGATCATGGCCAACCACCTGCCGGAGAATGCCCGCAGCGCCGCGCTGCTGGCGCGGCTCGGCTTCGAGGTGGAGGGCCGGGCGCGCGACTACCTGCAGATCGACGGGCGCTGGCGCGACCACGTGCTGACGGCGCGGATCAACGACGCAATTTTGCCCTGAGCGCGGCTCAGGCGGCCTCGGCGGCGGAGGCATCGGGGAAGATCGGCCGCGCGGCCTCGTCGAGTTCCTGCGCGGCGGCGAGCAGGCGCTCGCGCGCCTCGCATTCCAGCGCCCAGGCGACGTTGGGATCGGGGCAGGGGATGAGGAACAGCACCTCCTGGCCGAAGACGTCGTGCTTGGCGACGTAGACCCCGCGCGATTCGGGCCGGTCGGCGATGCCCTCCATGTCGTCGAGAATCGCCTCGTAGCGCTGGCGCAGCGCGTCGACCCTGGCGCCATGCGACAGGCGCAGCACCACCTCGCGGATCAGGAAATGCTCCTGCATGGTCCAGTTCTCGAAGGGTTCGGCGACGAAATCCACCACCGGCACCACCAGCCGCTGCCCGGTCCAGACGCGCAGCTGCACGTAGGTGAAGTGGATGCGCTCGACCGAGCAGAGGTGGTCCCGGAACAGCACCTTGTCGCCGATCCGCGCCGACTGGTTCAGCGCGATCTGCATCGAGGCCATGATGTTGGTCAGCACGTTGCGCCCGGCATAGGCGAGGATGATCGTCGCTGTGCCCGCCGAGGCCAGCAGCGAGATGCCGAGCGAGCGCATGACGCTGGCCTCGGAAATCACGATGCCCGCGCCGACCAGAACCACCAGCACGATCACCGCGCGCCGCGCCGCCGAGACGCGGGTGGCGATGTTGCGGCGCTGCTCCTGGCCCTCGCCCATCTCCGAAAGCTCGTCGCCGTCGAACTTCACCAGCCGGTTGAGGATCACGTCCGCCACGTTGATCACCAGCCAGAGCACCGCCGCGACGAAGCCGAGGATGATGAGCGGCGACAGGATCGTGTCGATCCGACCCGAGAAGACGAAGACCTGCCGGGTGAGCAGCGACATCGAGGTGGTGACCACCGCCAGTGTCACCGGGCCGCGCAGCGCGACCAGCATGGAATAGGGCGCGTCGCGGTGGGTGCGGTTGAGCCCGCGCGACATCAGCCGGTTGACCGCGAGGCCGACGATCCCGGTGAGCAGCAGCACCAGCGGCAGGGCGATCACCTCCCACCAACGCAGCCCCATGAAGGCGCGCTCGCGCAGGGGGGCGGGCAGGGCCTGCTCGAGCTCGGTCGGCCCGTAGGCCTCGGCCAGCGCAGGCAGCGCCTGCACGGTCTGGCGCGAGACCAGCCAGACCGGCTCGCCGGTGGCGGGCTTCACGCGGTTGATGCGGATCGGCACGGGCCGGTCGCCAAGCTTGACGTACCACAGCAGCAGCGAGCGGCGCGGCTGACCCGCCATGGGCGCGTCCTTGGTCAGCGCGTCCACGCCGTCGGGCCGGTCGCGCAGCGCGTACCAGTCGATCATGATCTTGCGGTCCATGAGCGTGGCGAACTGCCGGGCGCGCTCGGGGCCGAGTTCTGCCTGCTCGCCGGGCTCTATGCTCGAGAGGTCGAGCAGGTGCGCCGCGCCCTCCCAGTCCTCGTCGTCGGCGCGGAAGAGAAAGCTCTCGAGGCTCGAACGGGGCGTGCTGCGGTCGATGTTCTGCGGCGCCGCGCCGAGGCCGGGGTTGACCATCTCGGTCTCGTACCAGCGGTCGAGCGCCTCGTCCTGCGCCCGCGACGGGGCCGGAAGGACCAGGGCCAGCGCCAGCAGCGTCAGCGGGAGGAGGGCTCGGAGCAGGATCATCGCTGCCCAACCGCGCGGTGCGGGCAATGGTTCCGCGCGTGGCCTGCGCGGAGCGGCGCGAGGGGCGGGCAAAGAAGAAGGCGCGCCGCAACGGGCGCGCCTCGAATTCCGTGTCGTCCTGTCCGGCGAGCGGCTTACATGAAGCCGAGCTCGAGCCGGGCCTCGTCGGACATCATGTCCATGCCCCAGGGCGGATCGAAGACCATGTCGACGTCGACGCCCTTGACGCCCGGCAGCGAGGCCACGGCATCCTGCACCCAGCCCGGCATCTCGCCGGCCACCGGGCAGCCCGGCGCGGTCAGGGTCATGATCACCTTCACCTCGCTCTCGGCGGAGATCTCGATCGTGTAGATCAGGCCGAGGTCGTAGATGTTCACCGGGATTTCCGGATCGAAGACCGTGCGGCAGGCCTCGACCACCGAATCGTAGAGCGGGTGATCGGTGCTGGAGGGCGCGATCAGCGGGGCGCCTTCAAGCGGTGCGTCGGTCATGGCGGGTCCTTCCTGGGGGTTCCTGACCGAAGATATAGGAAAAGCGCGCGCCGGGGTAAAGGGCACTGCACCATTGCGGGGTGCCGCGGGCTCAGCCGGCGTCGCCACCGGAATGGGCCGCGAGCCAGAGCCCGACCTCGCGCAGCCGCCCGCGCGCCACCGGCACCGCGGCGCCGCTGTGGAGCCGCAGCACGGGCCTGCCCTCCTGCTGCTCGAGGCCGCGGATCGCCCGGCGCGCCACCCACCAGGAGCGGTGCGTCCGCAGCCCGTCCTCCGCCCGGGTCTGGGCCAGCACGTCCGAGAGCCGCGTGCGCAAGGTCAGCGTGCCGGTCGTGAGCGCGGCGCAGACGTGGTGCTGCCGGGCCTCGAGGTAGATCAGCTCGTCGAGCGGCACGGGCTGGGCCCCGATCAGCAGGACGCGCGGGGCGGGGACGGCGGCAGGCTCCGCGTCGGGCGGCAGGTCCGGGACCGCGACGCTGTGGGTGACGGGCGCATGGACGAATCTCATGAAGATCGTCTCGAACATCACCACGGTCACCAGCAGGTAGCCCATCTTCTGCGTGAGGATCGGCGAGATCTGCAGCCCGGTCGCCAGCTCGAGCCCGCGCTCGAGCGCCACCAGCGTCGGCGCCATCGCCATCAGCGAGACCAGCGGCCAGTAGATGCGCCTGCGCGGAATGAGGTCTCGCAGGATCGCGAGCACCACCATCAGCAGCGTCTGGCCAGCGAAGTAGCAACTGATCCCGATCACCCAGGCCAGCACGTAGACGGGCAGGGGCAAAAGATGCGCGACCGAGACCGGATCCGAGGCGAGCAGCGCCCCGATCACCAGCGCGAGGTAGCGCCACGTCCGGGCCTCGCGGAAGGTCGCGGCGAACTCCCCGGCGCTGAGCGCGAGTCGCCTGCCGGTGATGTCGATCAGCCCGAGATCCCGAGCCAGCATTGCCCTCACGCCGTACCGCTTATCTATCTACCTAAATTCACTGGGACTTTTCTGCCAAACTCGGCGCCGGGGCACAAGCCGGGGCGGGCGCGCCGCCCGAAGGTTGGGGCGCTCCGGCTGCAACGCTCCGGCTTCGGCCCGCCCCGAGGGGTTAAAAATGTCTTTTTCTGGGCGATTCCCGTGCTATCGTGATGCGCATCGGCGTCAGTCTGATCATTCCCTGCTTGGCGTCCCGTCTCCGGCTCCCGTGCATCGCGCGGGTCCACTCGGCGCCCGTTCCAGGGAGTCGCGTTCCGGGGCAAGGGATCGCGGCTCGGACAGGCTGATCGCGGGAATCGGCTGGGGGCGCCGGGGAATCGATCTTGTGCGGGGGGAAGCCGGTTGCAGCGCAGCCGCGCGCCGACAGGATTTTCCGGCGTGGGGACTTTGGATTGCGTGAACGGGAATAGCGTGATGAGTCATTCTGTGAAGGAAGCGGTGGCAGTCCCCGCACCCTGCGGGGTGCTGGACGGTGGCGAAATCAGGGACGTGATCGCCAAGGCGTACCAGATGCAGGGCTGCGGCGCGGTCTCGGAACTGCTGCGGCTCTCGGCGGCGCTCCTCGAACATTGCGCCTATGAACTGGCGCGCAGCGACAGCCGCGGGCAGGTGTCGCGGATCATCCTGATTTCAGCGGAACTTGAGCGCATGGCAGGGGACGCGGCGCTGCAGTGATGCCGCCACGCGCGACGGCCCCGTCGCGCGGTGCTTTACCAAGCGTCTGATAAACCGATGAAAATGACCCGGTCGGCGAACCGGAGCCCGGTTCCGGCAAGCTTGCCGCCGGGAATTTTCGGGCGCCGCGGAAAAATCCGCAATTGCCCTTAGGAAAGCGCTTGACGCTGTCCGGCCCCCCGCCTAAAAGCGCCCCACGTTCGGGACACAGTCCAGACGGTAGCGAGCGGTTGTAGCTCAGTTGGTTAGAGTACCGGCCTGTCACGCCGGGGGTCGCGGGTTCGAGCCCCGTCAACCGCGCCACCGCTACCTTGGATTTGTGACCGGCAGAAATGCGCGGTTGTAGCTCAGTTGGTTAGAGTACCGGCCTGTCACGCCGGGGGTCGCGGGTTCGAGCCCCGTCAACCGCGCCACTTTCTTCGGAACGCAGACGCCTCGCAGCCTCCGGGCCGCGCGGCGTTTCTGCTTTTGGGAGAGCCGCATCCGAGGGCCGGGCTGACACGCCGTATCTTCGAGGCGGAACCATCCCGGGGGAGTCGCGCGCCGCGCGGCGGGAGCAGCGCTCCCATGTCGCCCCGCCCGCAACTTGAGCCGCGCGCCGAGTCGCGCTAAACCGCGCAGACGCTGCGCCGCGACATCACCCAGCCGGAAAGCCCGACCATGAAATTCCTCGATCTTTGCAAGGTCTACATCCGCTCCGGCCAGGGCGGCAAAGGCTGCGTCTCCTTCCGCCGCGAGAAGTTCATCGAATTCGGCGGGCCCGACGGTGGCGACGGCGGCCGCGGCGGCGACGTCTGGGCCGAGGCGGTGGACGGGCTCAACACGCTCATCGACTTCCGCTACCAGCAGCATTTCTTCGCCGGCAACGGCATTCCCGGCATGGGCCGCCAGCGCACCGGCGCGGATGGCGACGACATCGTGCTGCGCGTCCCCGTGGGGACGGAAATCCTCGACGAGGACGAGGAGACGGTGATCGCCGACATCACCGAGCTCGGCCAGCGCGTGCTGCTTGCCAAGGGCGGCAACGGCGGCTGGGGCAACCTGCACTTCAAGAGCTCGACCAACCAGTCGCCGCGCCGCGCCAACCCCGGCCAGCCGGGTGTCGACCGCACGCTCTGGCTGCGGCTCAAGCTGATCGCCGACGTCGGCCTGCTGGGCCTGCCCAACGCCGGCAAGTCGACCTTCCTCGCCGCCACCTCGAACGCCCGGCCGAAGATCGCCGACTATCCCTTCACCACGCTGCACCCGAACCTCGGGGTCGTCGGCGTGGATGGCAAGGAATTCGTCGTCGCCGACATCCCCGGCCTGATCGAGGGCGCGCACGAGGGGCGGGGTCTCGGCGATCTCTTCCTCGGCCACGTCGAGCGCTGCGCCGTGCTGCTGCACCTCGTCGACGGCACCTCGGGCACGCTGCTCGAGGACTGGGAGACGATCATCAACGAGATCGAGGCCTATGGTGCCGGGCTTGCCGACAAGCCGCGGGTCACCGTGCTCAACAAGATCGACGCGCTCGACGACGAGGAGCGGGCCTTCCTGCGCGAAGAGCTCGAGGCCAAGATCGGCGGCAAGGTGCTGCTCATGTCCGGCGCGGCGGGCGAGGGCGTGACCGAGGTGCTGCGCGCGCTGCGCGCCCATATCGACGAGAACCGCCTGCGCGAGGCAGCCGAGGACGACACCACATGGCGACCCTGAGCGAGGCCCGGCGCCTCGTCGTAAAGATCGGATCGGCCCTCCTGGTTGACAAGCAGACCGGCGCGCTGCGCCAGGACTGGCTCAGGTCCATGGCCGAGGACGTCGCCCGCGTGAAGGCGCGCGGCGCCGACGTGGTGCTGGTCTCCTCGGGCTCGATCGCGCTGGGGCGCGGCGTGCTCAAGCTGCCGCCCGTCGCCCTGCCGCTTGAACAGAGCCAGGCCGCCGCCGCCGTCGGGCAGATCCGCCTCGCCCGTGCCTGGGAAGAGGCGCTCGCCCCGCACGGCATCACCACGGCGCAAGTTCTTGTCACGCTTGAGGATTCCGCCTCGCGCCGGCGCTATCTCAATTCGCGCGCCACGATGGAGACGCTGATCGGCTTCGGCGCGGTGCCGATCGTGAACGAGAACGACACCGTCGCCACCGACGAGATCCGCTACGGCGACAATGACCGTCTCGCGGCGCAGGTCGCCGTGACCGTCGGTGCCGACCAGCTGATCCTGCTCTCGGACGTCGACGGCTTCTACACCGCCAACCCGGCGCAGGATCCGAAAGCGCGGCGTTACGACGTCATCCACCAGATCACCCCCGAGATCGAGGCGATGGCCGGCGATGCCGGATCGGGCCTCTCGAAGGGCGGGATGAAGACCAAGCTGATGGCCGCCAAGACCGCCACCGGCGCGGGCTGCGCCATGGCGATCACCGAGGGCTCGGTGCTGCATCCGCTGAGCGCGCTGGAAAACGGCGCCAACGCCACCTGGTTCACCCCGCAGATGGACCCGCACGCGGCGCGCAAGGGCTGGATCCTCGCGATGAAGCCCTGCGGCACGCTCACCGTCGACGCCGGCGCGGCGCGGGCGCTCTCCGAGGGCCGCTCGCTGCTGCCGGTCGGCGTGACGCGCGCCGAGGGCGCCTTCGGGCGCGGCGATCCCGTCGCCATCCGCGACGCCGAGGGGCGCTCGCTGGGGCAGGGTCTCACCCGTTACACCGCCGAGGAAGCCAAGGCGATCATCGGCCACCACAGCTCGGAGATCGAGCAGGTTCTGGGCTATCCCGGCCGCGCCGTGCTGATCCACCGCGACGACATGGCGCTCTGACCCCCGCGCCGCGCCACCTGCACCGCCGGTAAAGTGCGTATTTGAAAAGAGAAGAAGGCCAGCTGCTTCTTCTCTTTCCAAATACGCATGGCGCCGCGCGGACCCGGGGGCGGGGCGTCCGGACGGGGCGCAATCCGCTCTGTATCCCTTCCGGACCCGGCGCTATAAGAAGGCTCCAAACCCCAAACCTAGGGTAAAGAGCGATGAAAGACCTGACAGACATCCACGCGACCATGATCGACCTCGGCCAGCGCGCCAAGGCCGCCGCCGCGGAGCTCGCCTTTACCCCGCCAGAGCGCAAGACCGCGGCGCTGGAGGCCGCGGCCGAGGCCGTCTGGGCCCGCCGCGCCGAGATCCTCGCCGCCAATGAAAAGGACATGGCCTACGGCCGCGACAAGGGCCTGTCCGAGGCGATGATGGACCGCCTGCTGCTCACCGAGGAGCGGCTGCAGGGTGTCGTCGACGGGCTGCGCGCCATTGCCGCGCAGGAGGATCCGGTCGGCAAGGTGATCACCGAGTGGGACCGGCCGAGCGGGCTGCACATCAGGCGCGTGCGCACGCCGCTCGGCGTGATCGGGGTGATCTACGAATCCCGCCCCAACGTCACCGCCGACGCCGGCGCGCTCTGCCTCAAGTCGGGCAACGCGGTGATCCTGCGCGGCGGCTCGGAGAGCTTCCACAGCTCGGGGGCGATCCACGCCTGCCTCGTCGAGGGGCTGCGCAAGGCCGGCCTGCCCGAGGACGCGATCCAGCTCGTGCCGACGCGTGACCGCGCCGCGGTGCAGGAGCTGCTGACCATGACCGACTACGTCGACGTGATCGTGCCGCGCGGCGGCAAGGGGCTCGTCGGCCTCGTCCAGCGCGAGGCGCGAGTGCCGGTCTTTGCCCATCTCGAGGGCATCGTGCATGTCTACATCGACAAGGCGGCCGATCCGGTCACCGCGCTCAAGGTCGTGCTCAACGCCAAGACCCGGCGCACCGGCATCTGCGGCGCGGCGGAATGCCTGCTGGTCCACCGCGAGGTGGCGGACACCATCGGGCAGGGCGTGATCCGCGCGCTGATGGACGCAGGTGTCGAGGTGCGCGGCGACGCGGAGCTGAGCCGGATCGACGGCGTCGTGCCCGCCACCGACGAGGACTGGGGCCGCGAGTATCTCGACCGGATCATCGCCGCGAAGGTCGTGGCGGACGAGGACGAGGCCATCGCCCATATCCGCAGCTACGGCTCGCAGCACACCGACTGCATCCTGTCGCAGGACGAGGCGGCGGTCGACAAGTTCATCCAGCGCGTCGACAGCGCCATCGTCATGGTGAACTCCTCGACCCAGTTCGCCGACGGCGGCGAGTTCGGCATGGGCGCCGAGATCGGCATCGCCACCGGCAAGATGCACGCGCGCGGCCCGGTCGGCGCCGAGCAGCTCACCAGCTTCAAGTACGTGGTGCGCTCGGACGGCGCGGTGCGGGGCTGAGCCTCAGCTGATCTCGATCGTGACCGCGGCCTTGCCCGCGGTCACGAGGATGCTGCGGCCACGGTCCTCGGCGAGGGCGGCGAGGAAGGGGAAATGCACCTGCGCCCCATTCAGCGGCGGCAGCTTGCCCGGGCGCTCGAGCAGGGCCCAGAGCGCCTGGTCGCAGCTGACGCGCGGGCCGGTGCCGGTGATCCGCCAGCCATGGTCCATTTCCTCCACCTCGATCTGCCCGCCGAGCGGCAGCGCGCTCTCGCAGCAGAGCGCGGCGAGCAGGGCCAGCTGGACCTCCTGCCGCGGCGCGTCGCTCTGGCGGCGCCAGTCGCTCTTCAGCCGCCCGCCCTCGCAATAGTCGCGCAGCAGCCGGGTTGCTTCGGGCGGGCCGATCATCTGCTCGCCCTCGGCATGGCCGAAGGCAAGGCGGAAGAGGCTGATCCGCGCCCGGGCGGCCTGGCAGCTCTGCGCGATGAGCGCCAGCTCGGGCTGGTTCATCTCGGTGCCGGTGAGGGCGAGAAGCTCGAGCCCGTTGGAGATCGCGCCCACCGGACTCACCAGGTCATGGCAGAGGCGCGAGGCTACCAGCGTCGCGAGTTTGGCGTTAAGCTGTTGCATCAAAGCCTCGTGGAAAGGGGATGGATATGAGCGATCTCAACGCCTTGCTGGAGCCGGGCATGCTGGTGCAGCATCCCGACAGACCGGATTGGGGGATCGGGCAGGTGCAATCCAATATCGGCGGCCGTGTCACTGTCAACTTTCGGGAGCAGGGCAAGGTCGTGCTGGATGGCGAGCGCGTGACCCTCCTGCCGGTGTTCGACGCCTAGCCTAGGGGCGCAGTCGTTTACGAATGGTTAACCAAGCTTTCCAAATTCTCGCGCCGGGCCTGCCGGAGGGAAAAGCTGTTTTCCTTTGCGCGCCGCCGCATTAGAACCCCGGCAAGCAGCAGAGGACGGCCATGGCGCTGGACGACAGGAACTTGACGGTGCGGCTGGCGCGCACGGAAGACGAGATCGCGGCGGCGCAGCGCCTGCGCTACGCGGTCTTTGTCGAGGAACTGGGCGGCGGCGGGGCGCTCGTCGACCATGAGAACCGGCTCGAGCGCGACCGGTTCGATCCCTTCTTCGATCACCTGCTGCTGACCGACGCGCGCCGGGATGGCGAGGTGGTCGGGGTCTACCGGCTGCTGCGCGACGACCAGGCCGAGGCCGCGGGGCAGTTCTATTCCGAGGACGAGTACGATCTCGCGCCGCTGCGCGCCACCGGGCGGCGGCTGCTCGAACTGGGGCGCTCCTGCCTGCATCCCGACTACCGCGGCGGGCCCGGCGTCATGCTGATGTGGCAGGCGCTGTCGGACTATGTTGCCGGGCACGGGATCGAGATCCTCTTCGGCACCGCCTCCTTCCACGGCACCGACGTGCAGGCGCTGGCGCACCCGCTGTCGCTGCTGCACGAACGCCATCTTGCGCCCGAGGAACTGCGCGTGCGCAGCCGGGTGTACCAGCCGATGGACCTGCTGCCGGAAGACGAGATCGACCGCCGCCGCGCCATGGTCGAGACCCCGGCGCTGATCAAGGGCTACCTGCGGCTTGGCGGCATGGTGGGAGACGGCGCCTTCGTGGACCATGCCTTCAACACCACCGACGTGTGCCTCGTCATGGACACGCAGCGGCTCAACGAGCAGGCGGCGGCGCGGGTGCGCCGGGGCCGCGGGTGAGCGATCCCACCTGGCGCGGGGCCGAGCCCGGGGCCATCGCGCACGGCTGGGCGGACTGGGTGCGGGCGGTGCTGCGCGGCGGGCTGATCGCCCTGCTGCTGCTCTGCGGCATCCTCGTCAAGCTGGCGGTGCTGCTCGCCGAACGGCTTTTCCGGCAGGGCCGGCGGGTCTGGTCGCCGGCGGTGACGCAGGCGGTGTGCCGGTTGGTCTTCGTGGTCCTCGGCATGCGGCACGAGGCGCGGGGGCCGCGGATGACCGGGCCGGGGGCCTACGTGGCGAACCATTCGTCGTGGCTCGACATCTTCGCCCTCAACGCGCGGCGCAACGTGCTCTTCGTCTCGAAGGCCGAGGTGGCGGGCTGGCCGGGCATCGGGCTCCTGGCGAGGCTCACCGGCACGGTCTTCATCAACCGCGACCGGCGCGAGGCGCGGGCGCAGCCCAAGATCATCGAGGCGCGGCTGCTGGCGGGGGACAGGCTGCTGTTCTTCCCGGAAGGCACCTCGACCGACGGTCTTCGGATTCTTCCTTTCAAGACAACGCTTTTCGAGGCGTTCCTGTCAGAAGATCTGAAGGACACGCTGCAGGTCCAGCCGGTGACCGTGGCCTATCACGCGCCGCCGGGCGCGGACCCGGCCTTCTATGGCTGGTGGGGCGACATGGCGCTGGGGCCGCATCTTGTGCAGGTGCTGGGCGCGCGCCGCCAGGGCCGGGTCGAGGTGACCTATCACGCGCCCCTGCGCGTGGCCGATTACCCGGACCGCAAGGCGCTTGCGCGGGCGGCGGAAGCGCGGCTCAGGGCCGCGCATCCGTCTGAAGGTGAAAGCTGAGAAGCGCGCCGTAACGCGCTGGAAGATCAGCGGATTGCGGCGGTGAGAGCCTTCAGGGCCGCGGCCGGATCCTCGGTGTTCCAGATCTCCTCGCCGATGCTGAGGAAGTCGGTCACCGGGGCGAGCTTGGCCACCAGTTCCGGGGTGAGGCCACCCTCGGCCACCACCGGCACCTCGATCATCTGCGACCACCATTCGAACATCTCGAAATCGGCCAGCGTGCCGTCGCCGAGCGCCTCGCCGCTGAGCGGGCCGAAGGCGACGTAATCCGCCCCGGCCTCGCCGGCGACCATGCCGTCATGGCGCGAGCTGCCGCAGAAGGCGCCGACGATGGCGTCGGGGCCGAGGTCCTTGCGCGCCGCGCGCACCGAGCGCGAGCCGTCGGTCAGGTGCACCCCGTCGAGGCCGAGCCGCTGCGCCAGCACCACGTGGGTGTCGATGACCAGCGCGATGTCGTACCGATGCGCCACCTCGCGCACCACGTCGGCGGCGCGCAGCAGCCGGTCCTCGTCGCGCGTCGCGAGCGAGAGCCGCATGCAGGCGATGTCGGCGGCATCGAGCACCGACGAGAGCCTGTCCGGGAAGCTCGAAAGGTCGAACTCCGGCGGGGTGACGAGATAGAGCTGAGGCTGGTCTGCTTCGGCCATGGCGCGGCTCCTGACTTGCGAATTGCGCCCCTATATCGCGCCTTTAGGGCACAAGAAAGGGGGCAGCGTCATTTCGGCGGCAGGCTGCGGACAAAGGCCAGCGCCAGCGCGGTGAGCCGGGCGCGGGTGACGTCGTCGGCCATGGCCTCGGGTGTGGCTTCGACGTAGCCGCCCATGCGCCGCCCGCCCATGATCGCCGGGCCGACACCGTCCAGCGCCGTGGCCTCGTCCTGCGCCTCCTTGCCGACCCGGTAGAGCCCGCCCTCGGCGCGCACGCCGCAGATCATGTTGCCGTCGAGCATGAGGCAGAGCGCGCCGAACATGCGCTTCTCGGAGAGACCGGGGATGGGGCCGATGTCGTCGCGGACGGTCTCGGCAAGACCTTCGTCGTAGCTCATGTCGGGCGCTCCCCTGCGGTGCAGCGGCAGCATAGCCTTCGGCGGGTTCCGGCGGGGATATTTCTGCCCGGAAGAGGCCGCGGCGCTCAGACCGCCGGCAGGGCGAAGCGGAAGACCTCGTTGGGATAGGCCTCTTCGCCGATGCGGAAATAGGTCCGGCCGATGCGCTCGAAGCCCTGCGCGAGGTAGAAGTCGATGGCGGGCGTGTTCTCGGAATTGGTGCTGAGCCAGACCGAGGAGGCGCCCTGTGCCAGCGCCGCACCGAGCCCGGCCTGCAGCAGCGCGCGCCCGATGCCGCGGCCCTGGTGGCGGGGCTGGACGTAGAGCGTGGCGATCTCGGTCTCGGAGCAGCGCGGCAGCGGGCCGCGGACCCCGGAAGTGAGGCGCAGGAAGCCGTCGATGCCGTCCTCGTTCTGGCTGACGATGAACCGCTCGGCGGGCCGCGCCAGCGCCTGCTCGAACGCCGCCTTGGTGAAGGTTTCGAGCGCGTGATCGGCATAATGGGCATTCACCCCGCGGCGGATGTAGGTGCCGAGCCAGACCTCGATCGAGAGGGCGGCGAGGGCGGAGGCATCTTCGTGGCGGGCGTCTCTGAGGGTCATCGGTCGATCATCGCGGCTCTGCTGTCGGGTCGGGCGCCCTCTTGGCAGGTCGGGGCCGGGGCGGCAAGGGTGCCGAGGCGCGGCGCGACAAAACGGGCGGGAGCGGCGTCGCTTTCTTGCTCTTCGGGCCGTGCGGGACTATGCGGGAGCCGGATTTACGGAGTTTGTCATGCCGAGCGAGACGAGGCAGCCCGCATTCGTGCTGGTGCGGCCGCAGATGGGCGAGAATATCGGGGCCGCGTCGCGGGCCATGTGGAATTTCGGGCTGGACCGGATGCGTCTGGTGAGCCCGCGCGACGGCTGGCCGAACCCCTCGGCCACCGCCATGGCCTCGGGGGCCGGGCGGCTGCTGGACGAGGCGCAGCTGGTCGAGACCACCGCCGAGGCGGTGGCCGACTGCGACCTCGTGCTGGCCACCACGGCGCGGATGCGCGGCCTCACCAAGCCGGTCTACTCGCCCGAGCAGGCGATGAAGGTCGCGCAGGAGCGCATCGCGGCGGGCGGCAAGGTCGCGGTGATGTTCGGCCCCGAGCGCGCCGGGCTCGAGAACTCGGACGTGGCGCTGGCCAATGCGCTGATCAACGTGCCGGTGAACCCCGAGTTTCCCTCGCTCAACCTCGCGCAATGCGTGCTGCTCTGCGCCTATGAATGGCAGCGGGCCTCGTCGCAGATCGAGGCGCTGCGGGTCGAGATGGCCGGGGCCGAATGGGCCAGCGGCATCGAGGTCGAGAAGCTGGCCGAGCATTACGAGGAGCGGCTGACCGAGGCGGGGTTCTTCTTCCCCGAGCACAAGGCCGAGAGCATGAAGCTCACGCTGCGCAACCTCTGGAGCCGCATGCCGCTCACCCGCGAGGACGTGAAGACCCTGCACGGGGTGATGCGCCAGATGGTGCGCTGGAAGGAGCGCGGCTGAGCCGCGCAGCTTGTTGGAAGGCGGCTTGATGGGGGGCGGTCGGCCTCCTATCGTCGCCGCGACGCATGTAGGAGAAGACCATGGCCGGTAACCGCAAGCTCTTCGAGGAGGTTGGGGCGGAGACCCCGAAAGCCGCCCCTTCGGGCGGCATGATCGACAAGGGCCGCGGCGGCGCGCGCGGCGCGATCCGGGTCTGGCTGATGCTGCTCTTCGTGCTGGTCGTCGCGATGATCTGCGTCGGCGGGCTGACCCGGCTGACCGACAGCGGGTTGTCGATCACCGAGTGGAAGCCGCTGCACGGCGCGGTCCCGCCGCTGAGCGAGGCCGAGTGGCAGGAGGAGTTCACCCTCTACCAGCAGATCCCGCAGTACGAGCTGATGAACAAGGGCATGACCCTGTCGGAGTTCAAGGGCATCTACTGGTGGGAATGGGGTCACCGGCAGCTTGGCCGGGTGGTCGGCCTCGTCTGGGCGCTCGGCTTCCTCGTCTTCCTCGTGGCGCGGCAGATCCCCACCGGCTGGACCGGGCGGCTGCTGCTGCTCGGCGGGCTCGGCGGGCTGCAGGGGGCCGTGGGCTGGTGGATGGTCTCCTCGGGCCTCGTCGGCGAGATGACCGCCGTGGCCTCCTACCGGCTGGCGACGCACCTCGGGCTGGCCTTCGTCATCCTCGGCTTCATCGCCTGGGACATCTTCCTGCTCGGCCGCGAGGAGCGTGACCTGATGCAGGCCCGCCGCCTGCGCGAGCCGAAGCTCTTTTCCATGTCCACGGGCCTGCTGCACGCGGCCTTCCTGCAGATCCTGCTGGGCGCGCTGGTCGCCGGGATCGACGCGGGTCGCTCGTTCACCGACTGGCCGCTGATGGCGGGCGGGTTCTTCCCGCCACAGCCCTTCGACCTCGTGCCGGTCTGGCGCAACTTCTTCGAGGACCCGGGCCTCGTGCAGTTCATGCACCGGATCGTCGGCTACCTGCTCTTCGCCTTCGGCGTGGTGGTCTGGCTGCGCGGGCGCAAGTCGCCCAATGCCGACACCCGCTTCCGCTTCAACGCGGTCATGGCGATGCTCTGCGTGCAGGTGGTGCTGGGCATCACCACGGTGCTCTACATCGCGCCCTGGCACATCGCCATCACCCACCAGCTCGGGGCCGTGGTGCTCTGGGTGCTGATCCTGCGCGCGCGTTTCGGCGCGCAGTTCCCGAAAGCCCAATCGATCCGCGAGGCCCGTTGAGATGAGTGCGTTTGACGCGTTGATGGAGTTCCAGCGCGAGACCGGCGCGCTGGCGCAGGTGGCCGGCCGTCTTGGCTGGGACCAGGAGACCACCATGCCGCATGGCGCGGCGGACCAGCGCTCGGAAGAGATCGCGGCGCTCGAGGGCGTGCTGCACGCACGGCGCACCGATCCGCGCGTCGGCGCGTGGCTGGCGGCGATCGACGCCGCCGCGCTCGACGAGGTGGGGCAGGCGCAGCTGCGGCACATCGCCCGCAGCTTCACCCGCGCCGGCCGCGTGCCGGGCAAGCTGGCGGCGGATCTCGCGCGGCTGACCAGCCGGGCGCACCGCGTCTGGGCCGAGGCGCGGGCGGATGACAATTTCGCCGCCTTCGCCCCGGTGCTGAAGGAGGTCGTCGCGCTGAAGCGCGAGGAGGGCGCGGCGCTGGCGGATGGCGGCGACGTCTACGACGCGCTGCTCGACGATTACGAGCCCGGCGCCACCGCGGCGCAGCTGTCGCAGATGTTCGGCGCGCTGCGCCCGCGGCTCGTGGAACTGCGGCAGGCGGTGCTTGCGAAGCCCGCACCCAGGCCGCTCTCCGGCACCTACGACGATGCCGCGCAGATGCAGCTCGCCCGCAAGCTCGCCGAGGCCTTCGGCTACGACATGGCGCGCGGCCGGGTCGACAAGGCGGTGCACCCGTTCAGCTCGGGCAGCGGCGACGACGTGCGGATCACCACGCGCACCAACCCGCTCGACCCGTTCAACTGCATCTACTCGATCATCCACGAGACCGGCCACGCCGCCTACGAGCAGGCGATCGCGCCCGCCTTCCGCTTCACCCCGCTGGGCGAGGGCGTCTCGATGGGCGTGCACGAGAGCCAGAGCCGCATCTACGAGAACCAGCTTGGCCGGTCGCGCGCCTTCACCGGCTGGCTGCACGGCCAGATGCGCGCGCATTTCGGCGAGATCGGCCTCTCGGCCGAGGAGTTCTACCGCGCGGTCAACTGCGTGCAGAACAACTACATCCGCACCGAGTCGGACGAGGTGCAGTACAACCTTCACGTGCTGCTGCGCTTCGATCTCGAACGCGCGCTGATCTCTGGCGATCTGGCGGTGGACGACCTCGAGGCGGCCTGGAACGACCGCTTCCGGGCGGACTTCGGCTTTGCCGTGGACAAGCCCTCGGACGGCGTGCTGCAGGACGTGCACTGGTCGGCGGGGCTCTTCGGATACTTCCCGACCTACAGCCTTGGCAACGTCTACGCCGGCTGCCTGCACAAGGCGCTGCGGCAGGCGGTGCCCGACCTCGATGCGCAGATGGCCGAGGGCGATCTCTCGGCGGCGACCGGCTGGCTGCGCAAGACCGTGCAGCGCCATGGCGGGCTCTTTGCCCCGCGCGAGGTGATCGAGCGCGCCTGCGGCTTCGCCCCCTCGGAGGCGCCGCTGCTCGACTACCTCGAGGCCAAGTTCTCCGATCTCTACGCGCTCTGAGACGCGCAGCTCCCAAAGCAGAAGCGGCCCCTTTCGGGGCCGCTTGCAGGAGAGGTATGCGTGAGTGGTGGCGCCGCGATCAAATCGGTTCGCGGCTGTAGGTCGAAACGACGCTGAAGCGCCCGCCTCCGAAGAATACGAGGGGCAGCGCAAGGAGGGCGACGAGGACGCAGCTTTGCGACAGTTCGAGCCCGAGCAGGTCAAAATCCTGCAGGAGAAGTTCGTGCGCGGCGTAGATCCCGAAGCCGGTCAGGGCGACCGCGCGGGTTCCGACACCAAGGATGAGCCAGATGCTCAGGACGGCGAGGGCGATGCAGAGAATCGACGTGGCAAGTCCGGGAGTCCGAATCGCGATGGCTCCGATCAACACCGGATCGGCGGTGAAGATCTCCTGCATCGCGGTGTGCCCGAGGACCAGCGCGAATGCCAGTCGGAGCACGCATTGAAGAGTTGAAATCAGGCTTACCATGGCCTCGCTCATTACGTCCGGACCGCGTTCGGTCCGCTTGAAATATGCCTGAGTGTTACATTTGGTTGACGCAAAACCAAGCGGGAAATGTTCAACTCTAACTTTGCGTAAACTTCGTCAGCCGTTGTCTTCGCCAGCCGCAGAAACGCCGCCATGTACTTCGAATGATTGAATAATCCAGTCAACCGCCCGGCGCATCCCGGAGTCCGAACGGCGGCTCTCGTGGTAGAAGAGCCAACATTCCAGCGTTTCCGGCGCGGCCTCGGGCGAGACCGGGACAAGATCGGGTGTCCTGCGCGCGAGAAGATCCGGCAACGGGCCGGCAAGGCGGGTGATCTGCATCAGCGCGTGCAGCGAGATGAAGGTGTCGACCTTGATCTTCGGCTCCTTGCCGAAAGTCTCGTAGGCGTGGCGCTGGACGCGCGAGCGGCTCGGGCTGACGTTGAGCCCGGCCCAGTCGCCCTGCGGGTCGGCGTCGCGGAAGCGGTAGGGGCGGAAGCTGATCTCGCCGGCCTTGCGCGCGACGATGCGGCCCTGGTCGGGGCGCCCGAACTGCACCACGATGTCGTTCTCTCCGAGCCCCTCGCGCTGCTGGCGCTCGGTCATCGTGAGCTGCACGCCGCGCAGCAGGTCGGCCTGCAGGCCGAGCCCGGGGAACAGCACCAGCGACGAGATGATCGGCGCGGCACCAAGGCTCAGCGCCACGGACTCGACCTCGAGCCCGGCGCCCTGGTTGTTGAGCGTGGACTTGAGCTGCCCGTCGAAATTCTGCGCCACGTTGATCAGCTCGCGCACCGCCTCGGAGGGGCGCCACCCGTCGGAGGTCTTCACGAAGGCCGGCACGCCCAGCGTTTCGGACAGGCGCTCGATCCTGCGCGACACGGTGGCCGTGTTGGTGCCGAGCAGCTTGGCCGCGGCGGTCATCGTGCCAGTCTTGGAAAGTGCGACGAGGAACCGAAGGTCGTCCCAATTGTTCATGGTCTTGTTTTACTCGGTATGCTGGGCCGTCGGGTCGGCGGTGCGGGCACTACTCACGGTTGAGTGAGGCAATGCGGACGCTCTTAAGGGTGGTATCCCGATTAATTTAGGACATTGCCTTTGTCAGGCAAGGTCGCGCCGGGCACAGATAGGCGGAGTTTTGTGTCAGCGTGACGCTGGGGAAGGTCAGAACGCCGCATCTCGGGGGAGATGCGGCGTTCCATCGGCAAAATCCTGCCGGAAGACCTGTCAGGTCGAGCCGGGCGCGGCCAAGGCGCGCCCGGTCGAATCAGCCGAAATAGTCGCCGAAGCTGGCGCGGTAGGCCGCCTTGAGCTCCGCGAGCGGGGCCTCGGCGCTGCCGAAGCGGACCGTGTCGCCGGTGAACTTGCCGACGGTGGCAAGGGTGACGCCCGCCGCGGAAGCCGCGGTCATCAGCGCCTCTGCGGCGTCGAAGTTGCAGGCGATCAGGTAGCGGCCCTGGTCCTCGCCGAAGAGCGTCGGGGTGTCGGCGGCGTCGATGTGCACGCCCACGCCCGAGGCTTCCGCCATCTCGAAGGCGGCCATGGCAAGCCCGCCGTCGCTGAGGTCGCAGCAGCTGCGGATGAGGTCACGGTTGGCGAGGATGAACTCGCCATTGCGGCGCTCGGCCTCGAGATCGACGGTCGGCGCATCGCCTTCCTCGCGGTTGAACACTTCCGCGAGCAGGGCCGACTGGCCGAGGTGGCCGTGGGTCTCGCCGACGAGCAGCGCGACGTGGCCTTCGCGGGCATAGCCGAGGATCGGCTCTTCACCCGCGGCGATCAGGCCCACCGCGCCGATGGTCGGCGTCGGCAGGATCGCCGCGCCGTCGGTCTCGTTGTAGAGCGAGACGTTGCCCGAGACGATCGGCGTGTCGAGCGCGAGGCAGGCCGCGCCGATGCCGTCGATCGCGCCGACGAACTGGCCCATGATCTCGGGCTTCTCGGGGTTGCCGAAGTTCATGTTGTCGGTGGTCGCCAGCGGACGGGCACCCACCGAGACGAGGTTGCGATAGGCTTCCGCCACCGCCTGCTTGCCACCCTCGACCGGGTTGGCGCGCACGTAGCGCGGCGTCACGTCCGAGGTGAAGGCCAGCTTCTTGTCGGTGCCGTGGACGCGGATCACGCCGGCGCCGAAGCCGGGGATGCGCACGGTGTCGGCCATCACCTGGCTGTCGTACTGCTCGTAGACCCACTCGCGCGAGCAGTAGTTCGGCGAGGAGACCAGCGCCTTCAGACCGTCGATCGGATCGACGCCCGGCACCTCGCCCAGCGGCGCGGCGGCGGGGGTGGGAACCCAGGGACGGTCGTATTCGGGGGCGTTGCCCGACAGCGCCTTGAGCGGCAGGTCGGCCTTCACTTCACCGTTCAGCACGATGAGGAAGCGGTCCTCGGCAATGGTCTCGCCGACGATGGCGAAGTCGAGGTCCCACTTGTCGAAGACTGCCTTGGCCTCGGCCTCCTTGGCGGGGTCGAGCACCATGAGCATGCGCTCCTGGCTTTCCGAGAGCATCATCTCGTAGGCGGTCATGTTCTTCTCGCGCACCGGGACCTTCTCGAGATCGAGGCGCACGCCGAGGTTGCCCTTGTCGCCCATTTCCACGGCCGAGCAGGTCAGGCCCGCGGCGCCCATGTCCTGGATCGAGATCACCGCGCCGGTCTGCATCAGCTCGAGGCAGGCCTCCATCAGGCGCTTCTCGGTGAAGGGATCGCCGACCTGCACGGTGGGACGCTTCTCCTCGATGGTGTCGTCGAACTCCGCCGAGGCCA
Source organism: Salipiger sp. H15 (assembly GCF_040409955.1). Classification (NCBI taxonomy): domain Bacteria; kingdom Pseudomonadati; phylum Pseudomonadota; class Alphaproteobacteria; order Rhodobacterales; family Roseobacteraceae; genus Salipiger; species Salipiger bruguierae. The sequence goes on along the minus strand of NZ_CP123384.1, from coordinate 120,913 downwards.
TGGTCGCGCCGCCGACGCCGTCACGGCCGGTCTTGGCGCCGAGGTACACGACCGGGCGGCCGACGCCCGAGGCGGCGGAGTAGAAGATCGCATCGGTGTCCGCGAGGCCCGCCGCGAAGGCGTTGACCAGGCAGTTGCCGTTGTAGGCGGGGTGGAAGCGCACCTCGCCGCCGACGGTCGGCACGCCGAAGCAGTTGCCGTAGCCGCCGACGCCCTCGACGACGCCGTGCACGAGCTGGCGGGTCTTGGGGTGGTCCTTTTCGCCGAAGGAAAGCGCGTTCATCGCCGCGATCGGCCGCGCGCCCATGGTGAAGACGTCGCGCAGGATGCCGCCCACGCCCGTCGCCGCGCCCTGGTAGGGCTCGATGTACGAGGGGTGGTTGTGGCTTTCCATCTTGAAGATGACCGCCTGGCCGTCACCGATGTCGACGACGCCGGCGTTCTCGCCCGGGCCGCAGATGACCTGCGGGCCCTTGGTCGGCAGCTTGCGCAGGTGGATCTTCGAGCTCTTGTAGGAGCAGTGCTCGTTCCACATCGCCGAGAAGATCCCCAGCTCGGTGAAGGTCGGCTCGCGGCCGATGATCTGCAGGATCCGCTCGTATTCGTCGGGCTTGATCCCGTGGGCGGCGATGAGCTCTTCGGTGATGGACGGTTCCTGCATCCTGACTCCCCTTAGCGTGGTTGGGGGCTCTTTAAGGCAAGGGGCGCAAAGGGGGAAGAGGGGTCAGGGCCTGCGGGCGGTCACGAGGTTCATTCTTGCGGGCACAATGGCCCCTTGCGGCGTCTCGAAGCGCGCGAAGGCGCTGCGGATGTCCGCGCGGATGGCCTCGGCCTGCGCTTCGGTGGCGCCCATGTCGCGGATGTGCCGCACCGCCGGGCCGATGCGCGAGGCGAGATCGGCGGCGGTGATCCCCTGCGGCAGGCGCAGCTCGGCCTCGACCGGCTCGATGGCGAGCTCGGCAAAGCCCGCACGCGCGAGGATGCCGCGCACCCGCTCGGGGTCGCGGAAGGCCATGGGGCCGGGCGCATCGGGATCGCCGGGGGCGGGCGGGCCGAGTTGCGCGACCGCAGCCCTGAGCGGCAGGTCGAACCACGGGTTCTCCTCGATGCCGCGCCAGCAGATGAAGGCGAGCCGCCCGCCGGGCCGCAGCAGCTGGAGGATGTTGGCGAAGGCCGCGCCCGGGTCGGCGAAGAACATCACCCCCATGCGCGACATGCAGAGGTCGGCGGGCCTCTCCGAGCGCCAGACCTGCGCATCGGCATGGATGAACTCGGGCTGGGGGCCGGGCAGGGCGGCGGCGCGGGCGCGCGCCACCTCGAGCAGGCTGCTCGAGACGTCGAGGCCGACCACGCGCCCGCCGGGGGCGACCGCCGCGGCCAGCGCCAGCGTCGTCGCGCCCGCGCCGCAGCCGATGTCGAAGACCGTCTCGCCGGGCTGCGCCGCGGCGGCGGCAAGCACCTGCTCGGAGATGTCGGCATGGAGCGTGTCGAGCTCCTCGCGCAGGGCAACCCAGTTGAGGCCGGGGCCCTCGGTCCAGAAGGCCTGCTGCGCCGCGTTGTCCGGGGAAATCTCGTCTGCCGCCATGATCGCCTCCACCTCGCGGGGGCAAGCGTAGCGCAATCGGGACCGTCTCCCAAACGCGGGCAGGCGTTCCGGCAAAAAAAAAGGCCGAGCACAAAGCTCGGCCGAAGTCCAACAGGGAGGTTGAAGATGACGCGCACAAGGGCGCCTCAAGCTTCGTGTGCTGAATATGTGATCAGTATTGAGTCGATCAAGGCCGGAAGCGGCTTCAATCGGACATTGCTGCCATGCACTGTTTGCATGGCGCCCGATTTTTGGGCGCCGTCAGTCGGCGCCCATCGCCTTCAGCTGCCGCCGATGCGCGAAGATCTCGTCCTGCACGAAGTCGCGGAAGGCGGTTACCCGCTTGGAATGACGCAATTCTTCGGGATAGGCGAGGAACACGGGCACCTCGTTGCTCTCGACGTCGGGGAGCACCCGGACCACGTGCGGGAAATCCTCGATGATATAGTCGGGCAGCACGCCGATGCCGAGGTTGGCGATCACCGCCTGCAGCACGCCGAAGTAGTTGTTCACCGTGAGCCCTGTGCGGATGTCATAGGTGAGCAGCTTCTGGACCAGCGCCTTGCCCGAGAGCACCTGCGCCGAGTTCGGGTTCTGGCAGATCAGCCGGTGCGCCGAGAGATCCTCGAGCGACTCGGGCAGGCCGTTCGCCTCGAGATAGGCGGGCGAGGCATACATGCGCATGCGGATCGACATCAGCCGCTTGCGGATGAGGTCCGCCTGGCTGGGTTCCTTCATGCGGATCGCGACGTCGGCCTCGCGCATCGGCAGGTCGAGCACCCGCTCCTCAAGCATGAGGTCGATCTTCAGGTCGGGGTATTTCTCGTAGAGCTTGGTCAGGCGCGGCGCGAGCCAGAGCACGCCGAAGCCGTGGGTCGTGGTGACCTTCAGCTCGCCGAACACCTCTTCCTCGCTGTCGCGGATCCGCGCGGTGGCGCTGTCGATGCGTTTCACCATGGCGGCGGTCGCGTCGAACAGCAGCTCGCCCTGCTCGGTGAGAATCAGTCCGCGGGCGTGACGGTGGAACAGAGTGGTGTCGAGCGCCTCTTCCAGCGCCCGGATCTGCCGAGACACGGCGGATTGCGACAGATGCAGCGCATCTCCCGCGTGTGTCAGGCTGCCCGCATCCGCGACAGCGTGAAAGATCCTGAGCTTATCCCAATCCATGGCGGCATCTTATTCAACTTTGGCGCCCTGTATACGACAGGAACGATTAACGGAAACACATCTTACCTGTGTGGCGGAAAATCACGAAGATTTCCCTATCCGGGTCAGCATGTGTGACCTATCATGGGGCATGGCTGCAAGCACTATGAGCGAAGGGAGGCGCGCATGAGCAAGCAAGCAATTTCCCTGCAGGACAGGTTCGATCTAAACAAGAATTCCGTCCTTTTGAATGGCACACAGGCGCTGGTCCGCCTGATGCTGATGCAAAAAGAGCGCGATCGCGCCGCCGGGCTGCACACGGCCGGCTACGTGACCGGCTACCGCGGCTCGCCGCTGGGCTCGGTCGACATCCAGATGAAGCGCGCCGGAAAGCTGCTGGCCGAGAATGACATCGTCTTTCAGGAAGGGCTGAACGAGGATCTCGCGGCCACGGCGCTCTGGGGCTCGCAACAGGCCGAGCTTCGCGGCGAGGGCAAGTACGACGGGGTCTTCGGGCTCTGGTACGGCAAGGGCCCCGGCGTCGACCGCTCGGGCGACGTGATGCGCCACGCCAACATGGCGGGCACCTCGAGGCACGGCGGCGTGCTCATGGCGATGGGCGACGATCACACCGGCGAAAGCTCGACGGTGCTGCACCAGTCGGAATGGGCGCTTGTCGATGCCTACATGCCGGTGGTCTCGCCCGCCGGGGTGCAGGAGGTGCTGGACTTCGGCATCTACGGCTTTGCGCTCTCCCGCTTCTCCGGCCTCTGGGTCGGCCTCAAGACGATGAAGGACACGGTCGAGGCCACCGCCGTCGTCGATGGCCGCCCGGACCGCATGTCGCTGGTCACCCCCGAGTTCCTGATGCCCGAGGGCGGGCTCAACATCCGCCTCGGCGACACGCCGCACGCGCAGGAAGCGCGGATGATCGACTACAAGCGCTTCGCCGCCGAGGCCTTCTCGCGCGCGAACGGCATGGACCGGCGCGTCTGGGGCAAGCCCGGCGCAAAGATCGGCCTCGTGGCGGCCGGCAAGAACTGGCTCGACCTGCAGCATGCCCTGTCGCTGCTGAACATCGACGAGGCCGAGGCCGAGCGTCTCGGCATCACCACCTACAAGGTGGGCCAGACCTTCCCGCTCGACATGAAGGGCTTCCACGACTGGGCCGAGGGGCTCGACCTCATCGTCATCGTCGAGGAGAAGCGCAAGCTGATCGAGGTGCAGGTCAAGGAGGCGATCTTCGACGACCGCCGCGGCCGCCGCGTCTATGGCTGGTACAAGGGCGGGGCGGGCGGCATGCACCGCGAGGAGCTCTTCCCGACCCGCGGCGCGCTCGACCCGGTGTGGATCGCCGAGAAGCTCGGCGGCATCTTCCTCGAGGAAGGCCGCGACACCGACGGCATCAAGGCGGGGCTCGCCGCGCTCGACGAGGCGCGCAAGGCCGACAACGCCCCCGACCTCGCGGCGCGGCTGCCCTATTTCTGCTCGGGCTGCCCGCACAACACCTCGACCAAGGTGCCCGAGGGCTCGCGCGCCTATGCCGGGATCGGCTGTCACTACATGGTGCAATGGATGGACCGCAGCACCACCGGCTTCACCCACATGGGCGGCGAGGGGGTGAACTGGGTCGGCGAGGCGCCGTTCTCGAAGCGCAGCCACGTGTTCCAGAACCTCGGCGACGGCACCTACAACCACTCGGGCTCGCTGGCGATCCGCGCGGCGCTCGCCGCGGGCACCAACATCACCTACAAGATCCTCTTCAACGACGCCGTCGCCATGACCGGCGGCCAGCCCAACGAGGGCGGGCTTACCGCCGACCGCATCGCCCGCGAGCTGAAGGCGATGGGGGTCGAGCACCTTGCCGTGGTCTACGACGAGAAGGAGGAGGTGAACTTCGACCTCTTCCCCGGCGGCATCGAGAAATTCGAGCGTTCGGAAATGGACGCGGTGCAGAAGCGCTTCGAGAAGATCGGCGGCGTCTCGGTCATCCTCTACATCCAGACCTGTGCCGCCGAGAAGCGCCGCCGCCGCAAGAAGGGCACCTTCCCGGATCCGGACAAGCGGGTCTTCATCAACACCGACGTCTGCGAGGGCTGCGGCGATTGCGGCGTGCAGTCGAACTGCGTCTCGATCGTCCCCGCCGAGACCGAGCTCGGCCGCAAGCGCGCCATCGACCAGTCGAGCTGCAACAAGGACTACTCCTGCCTCAAGGGTTTCTGCCCCTCCTTCGTGACCCTCGAGGGCGCGAAGATCCGCAAGGGTGAGACGACCGACCTCGACCTGCCGCACCTGCCGCAGCCGGTGCTTCCGACGATCGACAAGACCCACAACGTGGTGATCACCGGCGTCGGCGGCACCGGCGTCGTGACCATCGGCGCGGTGCTGGCGCAGGCGGCGCAGATCGCCGGCATGGGCGCGGGCATGATGGAGATGGCCGGTCTCGCGCAGAAGGGCGGCGCGGTGCACATCCACCTGCGGCTGGCCAGGCGCCCCGAGGACATCTCGGCGGTGCGCGTGGCGACCGGCGAGGCCGATGCGCTGATCGGCGGCGACCTCGTGGTCAGCGCCGGGGCCAAGACGCTGGGGCTGACGAAACGCGGCCGCACCGGCGCCGTGGTCAACGGGCACGAGATCATCACCGGCGAGTTCACCCGCAACACAGAGTTCCAGCTGCCCTTCGACCAGTTGCGCGTGGCGCTCGAGGCACGGATGCAGGGCAATCTCGCGATCTTCGACGCGACCGAGCTGGCGCGGATCACCATGGGGGACTCGATCTTCTCCAACATGATGATCCTCGGCGCCTCCTGGCAGCGCGGCCTGCTGCCGCTGCCGCATGACGCCATCGCGGAGGCCATCCGCCTCAACGGCGCGGCGGTCGAGCGCAACCTGCGGGCCTTCGAGATCGGCCGCTGGGCGGTGCTCCACCCCGCCGAGGCCGCGGCGCTGATCACCCCGAAGGTGACCCCGAAGCCGAAGTCGCTCGACGAGAAGATCGCCTTCCGCGCGGATCACCTCGCGGTTTACCAGAACGCGCGGCTCGCGAGGAAATACCGCGCGCTGGTGGACGGCATCCCCGACCGCCGCCTGCGCGAGGCGGTGGCCAGGGGCTACCACAAGCTGCTCGCCTACAAGGACGAGTACGAGGTTGCGCGCATGCATCTCGAGACCCGCAGGAAGGCCGAGGAAAGCTTCGAGCCCGGCTTCGAGATGCGCTTCCACCTCGCCCCGCCGATGCTGGCGAAGCAGGGCTCGGACGGCCGCCCGGTGAAGAAGACCTACGGCGAGTCGATGCTGAGGACCTTCGGCCTTCTGGCGAAGCTGAAATGGCTGCGCGGCACGCCCTTCGACCCCTTCGGCCGGACCGCCGAGCGCCGCATGGAGCGCGCCCTCATCGCGCAGTACGAGCGCGACATGGCCGAGGTGCTGCCGAAGGTGACGCCGGCCACGCTCGATGCCACCGTCGCCCTCGCCGAGCTGCCGCTGCAGATCCGCGGCTACGGCCCGGTCAAGGAGGCCTCCGAGCGCAAGGCCGCCAAGCGCCGCGAGGAGCTGCTCGCGGTGATCCGCGCCGGCGGCACGCCGCTCTCGAAGGCCGCGGAGTAAAGGGCCCGGAGGGGCGCGGAGGCACGCGCCGCGCCCCTGCTTCCATATGTCGAAAATATCCCGGGGGTGCGGGGGCAGAGCCCCCGCTCCTGCCCGCCGGGCGGCGCCCGCGAACGATGTCGTGACCCCGCCACTTGGCGCAATGGATCTCCCGGGCAAAGCGCCGTAAGACCGATGCCCAAGGCTTCCGCCGCGTGAGTCGGCGGGGTCATCCAAGGCATGCCGGGCGAGAGCTTCCGGCAAGGAGGGCAGAGAATGGCGGTTGGTGTGTTCGATTCCGGGCTCGGCGGGCTCACGGTGCTGGACGCGGTCGCGAAGCGGCTGCCCGAGGTGCCCTTCGTCTACTACGCCGACAGCCGGCACGCGCCCTACGGCGTGCGCGACGCGGATGACATCTTCAACCTGACCGTCGACGCGGTGCAGAAGCTCTGGGACGCGGGCTGCGACCTGGTGATCCTCGCCTGCAACACCGCCTCGGCCGCGGCGCTGCGGCGCATGCAGGAGGGCGGGCTGCCGAAGGGCAAGCGCGTGCTCGGGGTCTTCGTGCCGCTGATCGAGGCGCTGACCGAACGCCAGTGGGGCGACAACTCGCCGCCGCGCGAGGTCGCGGTGCAGCATGTCGCGCTCTTTGCCACGCCGGCCACGGTGCGCAGCCGCGCGTTCCAGCGCGAGCTCGCCTTCCGCGCTATCGGCGTCGACGTCGAGGCGCAGGCCTGCGGCGGACTGGTCGATGCCATCGAGGAGGGCGACATGATCCTCGCCGAGGCGCTGGTGCGAAGCCATGTCGAGGCGCTGAAGCGCAAGATGCCCGAGCCGCAGGCGGCGATCCTCGGCTGCACCCACTACCCGCTGATGCAGGAGATCTTCCAGGAGGCGCTCGGCCCCGAGGTCACGGTCTATTCGCAGGCCAACCTCGTGGCGGACTCGCTTGCCGACTACCTCGTGCGCCATCCCGACATGTACGGCACCAGCACCGAGAGCCGCTTCCTGACCACCGGCGATCCGCGCAAGGTCTCGGTGCATGCGACGCAGTTCCTGAAGCGGCCGCTGAGCTTCGAGTCCGCCTGAACCGGCGGCCCTGGCTCCCGCACGCTGGTTGAGGCGGGGGCTCTGCCCCCGCACGCAGGTTGAAGCGGGGGCGCTGCCCCCGCACCCCCGGGATATTTCCGACATATGGAAGCAGGGGGGCGCGGCGCGGTGACGCAATTTGATTTGGAGCGGTTCTCCCGGCGCCCTAAGGTGCCATATAGGGAGAACGGCATCCCTGCCGAGGAGAGGAAGATGGGTCTCAAATCGCTGAAGAAGCAGCGGCGCATCCAGATCGTGGCGCTGGCCGCGGTGGCGCTGGTCGTCTCGACCGCGCTGATCGGCTACGCGATGCGTGACGGCATCAACTTCTTCCGCTCGCCGACCCAGGTGGTCGAGGCGCCGCCCTCGCCGAACGAGACCTTCCGCATCGGCGGGCTGGTCGAGGAAGGCAGCCTGGTGCGCGGGCAGGGTCACGAGATCAGCTTTTCGGTAACCGACGGCGGCGCCTCGGTGCCGGTGGTCTTCGAGGGGGTGCTGCCGGATCTCTTCGGCGAGAAGCAGGGCATGGTCGGCACCGGGCGCTATGTCGACGGCGTGTTCCGCGCCACCGAGATCCTTGCCAAGCACGACGAGACCTACATGCCGAAGGAGGTCATCGACGCGCTGAAGGAACAGGGCGTCTACGAGGACCCGAACGCCGGCAGCTGAGCGCGGACACCTGCAGGATCGACGATGGGGCGTGCCGGCGGCGCGCCCTTTTTCGCATCGGCGGTGCGGCGCGACTTGCGCCCGGTGCAAGGCGGATTGCCCGCGGCGGCAGGGGACATTCCCGCCGTTCCCCGCTAGTCTGGTCGTCCGCGGCCCGCAGGGGCGGCGCAGGCAAGGAGCAGCGGATGACGATCACCGGAATGGACGACCTCGAGGGGCTGAAGGATATCGGCCGGATCGTCGCCAACACCCTTCAGGGCATGGGAAAGGCGGTGGAGCCGGGGATGACCACCCGCGAGCTCGACGAGATCGGCCGCGCCCTGCTCGAGCGCGAGGGCGCCGAATCCGCTCCGGAAGCCTGCTATGATTTTCCCGGCGCGACCTGCATCAGCATCAACGAGGAGATCGCCCACGGCATCCCCGGCCCGCGGGTGATCAAGGCGGGCGATCTCGTCAACATCGACGTCTCGGCCTCGAAGGCCGGCATTTTCGCCGACACCGGCGCGACCTTCCGCGTGGGCGCGGTGAGGCCCTCGCTCGACAAGCTCTGCCGCGACGGCCGGAAGGCGATGCAGATCGGCATCTCGCAGGTTGGCGCGGAGCGGCCGCTGGCGGGGATCGGCAATGCCATCGGGCGCTTCGCCGAGGATCGGGGCTACACGCTCATCCGCAACCTCGCCAGCCACGGTGTCGGCCATTCGCTGCACGAGTACCCCGAGGAGATCCCCACCTGGCCGGTGCGCGGCGAGCGGCGGCGGATCACCAAGGGGCTGGTGCTGACGGTCGAGCCCTTCCTGTCGATGGGCGGGCTCTGGGCCAGCGAGGGCGAGGATGGCTGGACGCTCTACAGCGAGCCCTGCGCGCCCGTGGTGCAGTTCGAGCACACGGTGGTGGCGACCGAGAAGGGCGCGATCTTGGTGACCCAGCCCGGCTGAGCCGCCGCGCTCAGGGCGCGCGTTCGAAGAAGCGCAGGTGCGGCAGCGCCTCCTCGGGCACCGGCTGGTAGGGGCCGCGCTCGGAAAAGCCGAGCTTGGCATAGAGATGGCAGGCGGCCCCGAGCGTCCGCATCGTGTCGAGTTGCAGCAGCGGCGCGCCGCGGGCGCGGGCGCGGGAAGCGAGGTCCTCGACCAGCAGCCCGGCGAGCCCGTGGCCGCGTGCCTCGGGCGCCACGTAGACACGCTTGATCTCGACCGCGCCGCCCGGCAGCCGCTGCGACATGGCGCAGCCGACCGGCGCGCCGGCGAGCTCGGCCAGCAGCACGGCATCGTGCTTGCCGGGCAGGGCGTCCAGCAGCTCGGTATAGGCGGGGTCGGGGTAGAAGAGCGCCACCAGCGCCGGGGCGGCGGGGTGGTGGGTGCGCAGGTCCTCGCGGTAGGCGAGGCAGAGCCTGCGGACGGCGGCGAAATCCTCGGGACTCGCCGCCGCGCGGATCGTGATCGCGGTCACGTTCGGAACAGGACCGGGCCGAACGCGATCAGGCGTTGGCTTCGCGGATCTTTTCGGCAGCGGCCTTGTCGTAGGTCACGCCGCTCTGCTCGAAGAGCGTGTCGAGCTCGCCCGACAGGGTCATCTCGGTGACGATGTCGCAGCCGCCGACGAATTCGCCCTTGATGTAGAGCTGCGGGATCGTCGGCCAGTCCGAGTAATCCTTGATGCCCTGGCGGATCGCATCGTCGGCCAGCACGTTCACGTCGAGATACTCGACGCCCATGTAGTTGAGCACGCCGGCGACGCGGCTCGAGAAGCCGCATTGCGGCATGGTCTTGGTGCCCTTCATGAAGAGCACGACGTCGTTCGCCTTGACCGTCTCTTCGATCCGGGTGGTTGCTTCAGTCGTCATCATCGTCTCCTGTCTGCGCGCGCCTCCGCGGGTGGGGGTGCGGCGTGGAATGTCTTAGTCCGGGGCCTTGGTGGTGAGCGCCAGCGCATGCAGCTCGCCGTGGTTGCCGTCCATCTTGCCCTTCAGCGCGGCATAGACGGCCCGCTGCTGCTGGACGCGGTTCTGACCACGGAAGCTTTCGTCGATGACCTCCGCGGCATAGTGATTGCCGTCTCCGGCAAGGTCGGTGATGGTGATCTTGGCCTCGGGGAAGGCGGCGCGGATGAGCTGTTCGATCTCCGTCGCTTCGATTGCCATGTGGGCGGTCTCCGCTGTCTTGCTGTTCAGTTCAGATGTAAGACGGGCGCCGCGCCGGTGCAAGCGCGCGCCTCGGGCTTGGCCGGGGTCGGCGGCGGCTCAGAGCGCCAGCTCGACCCAGACCGGCACGTGGTCCGACGGCTTGTCGCGGCCGCGGATGTCGCGGTCGATGCCGCAGTCCAGCATCAGGTCGGCGCAGGCGGGGGTCATCAGCACGTGGTCGATGCGGATGCCGTTGTTCCGCTGCCACGCGCCCGCCTGGTAGTCCCAGAAGGAATAGTGGCCCGGCCCCTGCACGCGGGCGCGGAAGGCCTCGGTGAAGCCGAGGTTGAGGATGCGGCGGAAGGCGTCGCGGCTCTGCTGGAGATAGAGCGCGTCCTTCTCCCAGGCCTGCGGCTTGGCGGCGTCCTCGGCCTGCGGGATGATGTTGTAGTCCCCGGCCATCAGCGCCGGGGTCTCGTCGGCCAGCAGCTGCTGCGCGCGGGCGTGAAGCCGGTCCATCCAGTCGAGCTTGTAGCCGTACTTGCCGCCGCGGATCGGCTGGCCGTCGGCGTCGAACTCCACCGGGTTGCCGTTCGGCAGGTAGAGCCCGCAGAGGCGCAGCGCCTCCTTCTCGCCCACGACGGTCGCCTCGATCCAGCGTGCCTGCTCGTCGCTGTCGTCGCCCGGCAGGCCTCGGGTCACGTCCTCGAGCGGGTGCTTGGAGAGGATCGCGACGCCGTTGAAGCTTTTCATGCCGTGGGTCTCGACGTTGTAGCCGCGCTCCTCGAAGAGCTCGCGCGGGAAGGCCTCGTCGACCGACTTGATCTCCTGCAGCAGCGCGACATCCGGCTGCGCCTCGTCGAGCCAGTCGGTCAGCGCGTCGATGCGCGCCTTGATGCCGTTGATGTTGAAGGTGGCGATCTTCATCTGGAGCCCTCCGAAAGTTGCGCAAGCTATCGCGCAAACCGGGCAGGGGGACAAGGCGGAGCGTCGGGATTCGCCATCGATTCGGGAATTCGGGACCGCGATTCGGTGAAAAAAACCGGGCTTCGGTAACCAATGGGAAACTATCCCCAGAAAATATTCTTCTGTGGGGAAACGGGATTGTCTCGCGACTCGGCATTTTTGTAAGTCATTGTTTATGTGAAGAACTTCTGTATTAATCAACCTTAACAAGAAACCATATTGCCTCAAGCAAGCGATGCAAGAAACCCTGAAGCACGTTTCTCGTGCCAACCCAACCAGGGAGTTCTTCCATGACTGCTCAACTCAAGAAAAGCTTTGCCGTTCCGTCCGACCTCTCCGCCGAGGCGGATCTCTTCGCCGGTGAGGGCTGCGCGATGTTCACCTCGGGCGCTGCCCCGATGGACCGCGCCGAGACGCTGCTGGGCGAGGCGGTCGAGATGTTCACCTCCGGCGCCGCGCCGCTGCGCGCCGAGATCGGCTCGGGCGATGCCACGGCGCTCTTCACCTCGGGGGCCGCGCCCGCGCTCAGCGCCGCCTCGGCCGGTGACGCGGTCGAGATGTTCACCTCGGGCGCCGCGCCGCTGCGCTCCGAGATCGGTTCGGGCGATGCCACCGCGCTCTTCACCTCGGGCGCCGCGCCGCGGACCGGCCAGGCCGTCGCCGGCGAGGCCACCGGGCTCTTCACCTCGGGCGCCTGAGCGCCGGGCAGGGGCGGGCCGAGGCCCGCCCACCGCATCGTCGCGGGTGCCAGGCTGTCGGCCCCGCGGCGGCGCGCAGACCCAGTGACCGCAATCAGAGGCCCGTCCAGATGTCGAATGTCGTTGCCCTCCGTCCCGCCCCACGCGCCCTTGCCCCGGAGCTCCGCGCCGAGGCGCTGATCTCTTGCTTCGCGCGGCATCGCCGCAGCGAGGAGGACGTGTTCTGGCTCAAGGAGAACGCGGAGCTGCTGAACATCCTCGAGTGTACCGGCACCGAGGTCGGGCCGCAGGCGCTGCGGACCCATGCGGAGTTCTACGCCACGGTCGGGGACCGGCTCGCCTTCTTCCCGCAATACTACCGCTTCCTGCTGTCGATGGTGCTCGACCTCGAGGACCTCGGCATGCCCGGCGACACCGGCGCGCGGCTGGCTGAAAGCGTCGCCGCCATGGACCTGCCCGGAGCCGAGCTGTCGGATCTGCAGCGCATGGAGGCGCGGCGGCTGCTCGCGCGGCGCGGGGTGGCGCCGAAACATGGCGACCTCGGGCTCGAGGACCGGCTGCGCGGCTTCTGCGCCGCCTCGCGCGGCTTCGCGCTGCCCAACAAGAAGGCCGCGTATGAACTCACGCACATCGTCTTCTACCTCAGCGAATACGGCCGCCGCGACCCGCGGCTCGGGGCCGAGGCGCTGACCAGCCTGCATTTCGCCGGCAACCTCGCCTTTCTCGAGCGGAACTCGGACCTGCTGGCCGAGATCTGCATCGCGCTGCGCTACACCGGCGCCGTGCCGCCCGCGCTCTGGACCGGCTGGCTGCTGCGCGAGACCCGGCTCTTCCGCGTCGAGCAGGGCGCGCAGCTGTCGGTGCAGGACGACTGTCACGATTTCCTCGTCTGCAACTGGCACCTGGCCCTGACGGGCGGCGCGCCCTTCGAGGCGCCGCTCGGCGCCGGGCGGATGCGCTTCGAGCGCCATCCCGGCACGCTCGCGCCGCTGCGCGAGCTGTCGCGGGCGCTGCTTGCCATGAAGGGCGGGCGCTCTCCCGACTGGGCGGTGATGCGCCGCCGCATGGCGGGGGTGCTCTCGCCGGGGGTGCGCGACCTGCTCGACGAGATGGCGCAGGGCTCGGAGCATTTCGACGCCTTCTTCGAGGGCTTTGCCCGGGCGGGGCGCACATGAGCGGGCTGCGGGCGCCGCTGGCGGGCGCGGGGCTGGTAGCTCTTTACACCGCGCTCATCGCCGCGGCGGACGGTATCACCAAGCTGATCGCCGGGGGCTACGAGGCGCCGCAACTCTTCGCGCTCTCCTCGGCGATCGTCCTTCTTCTCGCGGCAGCGCTGGCGCGGCGCGAGGGCGGGGTGCGCCACGCGCTGGCGATCCGCAGCCGCCGGGCCATGGCGCTGCGCGCGGCGCTGACTGTGCTCGCCGCGATCGGCTTCTTCCAGGCCTTCCGGCTGCTGCCCTTCGCCGACGTCTTCCTCTTCATCGGGCTCATGCCGCTGATCGCCGCGGCGCTCTCGGGGCTGGCGCTGGGCGAGACCGTGCGCCCGGCCGCCTGGCTTGCGCTCGGCGCGGGCACCTGCGGCATCCTCTTCCTCATGCCCGAGGGCCGGCTCGCGCTCGACGCGGGCCACGGCTGGGCGGTGCTGGCCGCGGTCAGCGGCACCGGCTCGATGGTCGCGGCGCGCCACATCGCCAAGGCCGAGCGCAAGCCGCTGGCGCAGGTCTTCTGGCCCAACCTCGCGCTGGCGCTCTGCATGGCGCTGGCCTTGCCTTTCGTCTGGCGGCCGATGCCGCTGGCGGATCTGATCTGGGTGGCGGGCTACGCGCTCTGTCTCTTCGGCGCGCGCTTCGTCTCGGTCGAGGCGCTGCGGCTGCTGCCCGCCCATGTCGCGACGCCGCTGATGAACCTGCAGTTCGTCTGGATGGTGGCGATCGGCTTTCTCGGCTTCGGCGAGTTGCCGAGCCCCGCGGCGATGCTGGGCGCGGCGCTGGTGATCGGCTCGGGGCTCTGGCTGGTGGTCGACGAGGCCATGCCGCCGCGCCGGGTGCGCCGGGCCTGACGGCGCGCAGTCTTCTTGCGCCCCGGAGCCCACCCACGCTTTTCGCGGGCGGCTTATGGACAGGGACCGGATGGGGATATACACCCGTCCGGAACCCGCAGACGAGGCGCAAGAGAACACCCATGCCCACGCTGAACGACATTCGCTCGACGTTTCTGAACTACTTCGCCAAGCAGGGCCACGAGATCGTGCCCTCGAGCCCGCTTGTCCCCCGCAACGACCCCACGCTGATGTTCACCAACTCCGGCATGGTGCAGTTCAAGAACTGCTTCACCGGGGTCGAGAGCCGTGACTACAAGCGCGCCACGACCGCACAGAAATGCGTGCGCGCCGGCGGCAAGCACAACGACCTCGACAACGTGGGCTACACCGCGCGGCACCACACCTTCTTCGAGATGCTCGGCAACTTCTCCTTCGGCGACTACTTCAAGACCGAAGCGATCCCCTTTGCCTGGGACCTGGTGACGAAGCATTTCGACATCTCGCCCGAGCGGCTCTACACCACCGTCTATCACACCGATGACGAGGCCTACGAGCTGTGGAAGAAGATCGGCGTTCCGGAAAGCCGGATCATCCGCATCGCCACCTCGGACAACTTCTGGCAGATGGGGCCGACCGGCCCCTGCGGCCCCTGCACCGAGATCTTCTTCGACCACGGCGAGAAGTTCTGGGGTGGCCCTCCGGGCTCGCCCGAGGAGGACGGCGACCGCTTCATCGAGATCTGGAACGTCGTCTTCATGCAGAACGAGCAGTTCGAGGACGGCTCGATGCGCGCGCTCGACATGCAGTCGATCGACACCGGCATGGGCATCGAGCGGGTCGCGGCGCTGCTGCAGGGCACGAATGACAACTACGCCACCGACCTGATGCGCGCGCTGATCGAGGCTTCGGCCGACGCCACCAGCAGCGATCCGGACGGTCCCGGCAAGACCCACCACCGGGTCATCGCCGACCACCTGCGCTCGACCTCCTTCCTGATCGCCGACGGCGTGATGCCCAGCAACGACGGCCGCGGCTACGTGCTGCGCCGGATCATGCGCCGCGCCATGCGCCACGCGCACATGCTGGGCGCCAAGGATCCGGTCATGTACCGTCTCGTCCCGGCGCTGGTGCGCCAGATGGGCGCGGCCTACCCGGAACTGGTGCGCGCGCAGGCGCTGATCGAAGAGACGCTGAAGCTGGAAGAGACCCGCTTCAAGCAGACCCTCGACCGCGGCCTCAAGCTGCTCGACGACGAGCTCGTCGGCCTCGGTGACGGCGCCAAGCTGCCCGGCGAGGCGGCGTTCAAGCTCTACGACACCTACGGCTTCCCGCTCGACCTGACGCAGGACGCCCTGCGCGAGCGCGGCCGCGAGGTCGACACCTCCGGTTTCGACGCGGCCATGGCCGAGCAGAAGGCCAAGGCCCGCGCGGCCTGGTCCGGCTCGGGCGAGGCGGCGGATCTGACCCTCTGGTACGACATCGCCGAAGCGAAGGGCGCCACCGATTTCCTCGGCTACGACACCGAGACCGCCGAGGGCCAGATCCTCGCGCTGGTCAAGGACGGCGCCGTGGTCGACAGGCTGGCGACCGGCGAGAGCGGCTGGGTCATCCTGAACCAGACCCCGTTCTACGGCGAGAGCGGCGGCCAGGTCGGCGACAGGGGCTGGCTGCGCCGGCTCGAGGACGAGGACGACCAGGCCGAGGTCACCGACGCGCAGAAGCTGGCGGGCGGCAAGCTCACCGGCCACATGGTCACGGTGAAATCGGGCAGCTTCGGGCGCGGCGACGCCGTCGCGGTCGAGGTCGACCACAAGCGCCGCGGCAGGATCCGCGCCAACCACTCGGCGACCCACCTGCTGCACGAGGCGCTGCGCCGCGCACTCGGCGATCACGTCGCGCAGCGCGGCTCGCTGAACGCGCCGGAGCGCCTGCGCTTCGACTTCTCGCACACCAAGGCGCTCAGCGCCGAGGAGATCGCGAAGGTCGAGACCGAGGTGAACGCCTTCATCCGCCAGAACTCGGCGGTGAGCACCCGGATCATGACCCCCGACGACGCCCGCGCGCTCGGCGCACAGGCGCTCTTCGGCGAGAAGTACGGCGACGAGGTGCGCGTGGTCTCGATGGGCACGCTCGCGGGCTCGGGCAAGGGCTCGGACGGGCAGACCTACTCGCTCGAGCTCTGCGGCGGCACCCATGTCGCCCAGACCGGTGACATCGGCATGTTCGCCCTGACCTCGGAATCCGCCTCCTCGGCCGGCGTGCGCCGGATCGAGGCGCTGACCGGCGAGGCCGCCATGGCCGCGCTGCGCGCCCGTGACAAGGCGCTCTCGGGCATCGAGGGGCTGCTCAAGGCCTCGGGCGAGGAGGCTGTGACCCGCGTCGCCGCGCTGCTCGATGAGCGCCGCAAGCTCGAGAACGAGGTCGCCCAGCTGCGCCGCGATCTCGCCATGTCCGGCGGTGCCGGCCAGGGCGGCGGTGTCGAGGCGCGCGAGGTGAACGGCATGAAGTTCGTCGGCCAGGTGCTCTCGGGCGTCTCGGGCAAGGACCTGCCGCCGCTGATCGACGAGCACAAGTCGCGGCTCGGCTCGGGCGTGGTGCTGCTGATCGCCGACACCGGCGACAAGGTGGCCGTGGCCGCCGGCGTGACCGAGGACCTCAAGGGCCAGGTCTCGGCGGTCGACGTGGTCAAGGCCGCGGTGGCCGCGCTCGGCGGGCAGGGTGGCGGTGGCCGTCCCGACCTCGCCCAGGGCGGGGCCAAGGACGCCAGCGAGGCCGAGGCGGCCATCGCGGCGGCCGAAGCGGTCCTCGCGGGCTGACGGACGCGGAGGGAGGAGGAGCTCATGTCCGCTTATGTCATCGCCCGCATCGAGGTCACCGACCCCGAGGAATATGCCGTCTATGCCGGCCAAACCGTTGCGCTCGCCGAGAAATTCGGCGGGCGCTTTCTTGTGAAGGGCGGCCCCCAGACCTTCGTCGAGGGCGCGGGACCGGGCCGGCACGTGATCATCGAGTTCCCCTCGCGGATCGCCGCCGAGCGCTGGTACGGCTCGCCCGAATACCAGCGCATCCTGCCGCTTGCCCTGCGCGCCGCGCAGCGTGATCTCGTCATCGTCGAAGGAATGAACTGATGCCCGCTCTCTGGATCGCCCATGTCACCGTCACCGACGAGGAGGCCTACGGCAAGTACGCCAAGCTCGCCGGTCCCGCGATCGCCAAGCACGGCGGGCAGTTCATCGCCCGCGGCGGGCGCTACGTGCAGCTCGAGGGCAGGGAGCGCCCGCGCAACGTCGTGGCGAAATTCGCCACGGTCGAGGCGGCCGAGGCCTGCTACCACTCGCCCGAGTACCAGGAGGCGCTCGGCCACGCGCGCGGCGCGTCCGAGCGCGAGCTGCTGATCGTCGAGACCACCGAGTGATCCGCGATTGAGCCTTGCGCACCTGCTGCCGGTCCTCTTGCTGGTGGCCTCCAATCTCTTCATGACCATGGCCTGGTACGGGCACCTGCGCTTTCCCGGCGCGCCGCTCTGGGCCGTGGTCTTCATCAGCTGGGGCATCGCGCTGGTGGAATACTGGCTCGCGGTGCCCGCCAACCGGCTCGGCCACCGCGTCTATTCCGCCGCCGAGCTGAAGACCCTGCAGGAAGTCATCACGCTGGTGGTCTTCGCCGGATTCTCGGCCGTCTGGCTGAAGGAGCCTCTGACGCTGAACCACGCGGTCGGCTTCGGCTTCATCGCCCTCGGCGCCTTCTTCATCTTCCGCGGTCCCTTCGGCTGAGCCGTTCCCGCCCGGCATGAAAAAAGCGCGGCCCCCGAAGGGACCGCGCTCGCAACTTCTTCTCTTTCCAAATACGCCGGGGGTCCGGGGGCGGAGCCCCCGCCTTTTCCCCTGCGCGGGGGCAAAGCCCCCGCGACCTGCGGCTTACTGGCTGCGCGACTGGCGCTTGCGCTCGTGCGGGTCGAGGTAGCGCTTGCGCAGGCGGATCGCGTTCGGGGTCACTTCCACCAGCTCGTCGTCGTTGATGTAGGCGATCGCCTCTTCGAGGGTGAAGGTGATCGGGGTGGTGAGGCGGACCGCTTCGTCGGTGCCCGAGGCCCGCACGTTGGTCAGCTTCTTGCCCTTCAGCGGGTTCACCTCGAGGTCGTTGTCGCGGCTGTGCTCGCCGATGATCATGCCGGTGTAGACCGGGGCCTGGGCACCGAGGAAGAGCTTGCCGCGGTCCTCGAGGTTCCACAGCGCGTAGGCCACGGCCTCGCCGTTCTCCATCGAGATCAGCACGCCGGCGCGGCGGCCCTCGATCGCGCCCTTGTGCGGGACCCAGCCATGGAAGGTGCGGTTCAGCACGCCGGTGCCGCGGGTGTCGGTGAGGAACTCGCCATGGTAGCCGATCAGACCGCGCGAGGGCACGTAGGCCACGATGCGGGTCTTGCCGGCGCCGGCGGGCTTCATCTCGACGAGGTCACCCTTGCGCGGGCCGGTGATCTTCTCGATCACCGCGCCGGTGTACTCGTCGTCCACGTCGATGGTGGCTTCCTCGACCGGCTCCATGAGCTGGCCGTCCACTTCCTTCATGATGACCTGCGCGCGCGAGATCGAGAGCTCGAAGCCCTCGCGGCGCATGTTCTCGATGAGAACGCCCATCTGCAGTTCGCCCCGGCCCGAGACCTCGAAGGCCTCGCCGCCCGGCGTGTCGGCGATCTTGATCGCGACGTTGCCCTCGGCTTCCTTCATCAGGCGCTCGCGGATGACGCGCGACTGCACCTTCTTGCCGTCGCGGCCGGCGAGCGGGCTGTCGTTGATGCCGAAGGTCACGGTGATGGTGGGCGGATCGATCGGCTGGGCGTCGAGCGGCTCGTCCACGGCGAGCGCGCAGATCGTGTCGGCCACGGTCGCCTTGGTCATGCCGGCGAGCGAGACGATGTCGCCCGCGAGGCCTTCGTCGATGTCGGCCTGCGCGAGGCCGCGGAAGGCCTGCACGCGGGTGACGCGGAACTGCTCGATCTTCTGGCCGATGCGGCTGATCGCCTGCACGGTCTGGCCGACCTTGACGCGGCCGGATTCAATGCGGCCGGTCAGCAGGCGGCCGACGAAGGGGTCGCTGCCGAGCGTGGTCGCGAGCATGCGGAAGTCTTCGTCCTGGTGCTTGATCTGGCGCGGCGCGGGAACGTGGTCGACGATCAGGCGGAACAGCGCGTCGAGGTTCTTGCGCGGCCCGTCGAGCTCGGCGTCGGCCCAGCCGTTGCGGCCCGAGGCGTAGAGATGCGGGAAGTCGAGCTGGTCTTCATCCGCGCCGAGCGAGGCGAAGAGGTCGAAGCACTCGTCGAGCGCGCGGTCGGGCTCGGCGTCGGGCTTGTCGACCTTGTTCAGCACGACGATCGGACGCAGGCCGAGGCGCAGCGCCTTGGAGGTCACGAACTTGGTCTGCGGCATCGGGCCCTCGGCCGCGTCGACCAGCAGGACCACGCCGTCGACCATCGACAGGATGCGCTCGACCTCGCCGCCGAAGTCGGCGTGGCCGGGGGTGTCGACGATGTTGATGCGGGTGTTCTTCCACTCCACCGAGGTCGGCTTGGCGAAGATGGTGATGCCGCGCTCGCGCTCGATATCGTTGCTGTCCATGGCGCGCTCGGCCACGGCCTGGTTCTCGCGGAACGCGCCGGACTGTTTGAGCAGCTCGTCCACCAGCGTGGTCTTGCCATGGTCAACGTGTGCGATGATCGCGATATTGCGCAGGTCCATAGGAATGCCTTTGAAGGGAGGTTTGCGCGCGGGTTAGCCGGGGTCGGCCCAAAAGGCCAGCCCTTAATGCGGTGAGGCCCCCGAAAACAGGTGAATCACGAAGATCCCGGCAACAATCAGCCCCATTCCGAGGATCGCGGCAAGGTCGAGCTTCTGCCCGAAGGCCACCAGCCCGATCACCGAGATGAGCACGATGCCGAGCCCGGACCACATGGCATAGGCCAGCCCCACCGGCATTGTGCGCAGCACGATCGAGAGCAGGTAGAAGGCCGCGGCATAGGCGACGATGACGATCGCCGAGGGCAGGGGCCGGGTGAATTGCTGGCTGGCCTGCAGCGCGGCGGTGCCGATCGTCTCTGCAAGCACGGCGAGGGCGAGGGTGAGGTAGGGCATGGCGGTCTCCGGGGCGGCTGCCGCCTTTCTGGCCCGGCGCGGAGGCGGCTGCAAGCGGCGGCGTTCCCGCGGCGGTGTGGCGGGCGCCCGGCGGGAAAATCCGCGCGCCTTAACTTGGCGTGAGGAAATCGCCGTTAGACGGGGACGAAAGCCCCAATTGCGGAGATGTTCCATGTCCATCCGAAACCCGTCAGCCCCGCGCGGGCGCCGTTCCGGTCTCGGAGCCTGCGTGCTCGCGGCTGCCACCGTCCTGCTTCTGGCCGTCGCCCCGGCCGCGCGCGCGCAGGAACTGGGGCCGGCGCTGCAGGAGGTGATCACCCGCTACGTGCGCCCGCTGCTCGCCGACCCGACGCTGATCGCGGCGGTCCGGGCGCAGAACGCGGTGACGGCGGGCTACGACGCGGCGCGGATCGACGAGCTCGACGCGCTCTGGAAGGCCGAGATCGGCGCGTCCGAGATCCCGACGATCAAGCCGGTCTGGGACAATCCCGTGGCCGATCTGCTGCGGGCGCAGGTGACCGAGTCGAACGGGCTGATCCGCGAGATGCTGCTGATGGATGCGCGCGGCCTCAACGTCGCGGTCTCGCACCTGACCTCGGACTACTGGCAGGGCGACGAGGACAAGTATCTGCAGACCTATCCGCACGGCCCCGACGCGATCCACGTCGGCAGCGTCGATTTCGACGAATCGAGCCAGATCTACATGCAGCAGCTCTCGCTCAGCGTCCCCGACCCCGAGACCGGGGCGGCGATCGGCGCGCTGACCCTCGGCCTCGACGCGGAGATGGTGCAGTGAGGGCGCGGGCATCGCGGCTCGGAGCGCGGCTCGCGGACCCCTCGCTCCGGCGCCTCTTCGCGTCGGTCTTCGTCAAGGTGGCGGCGCTGGTCGTCGTCTCGACGCTGGTGGTCGCGGGGCTGCTCGCCTGGCAGGCCTGGCGGCTCAGCGAGAAGGTCACCCAGGCCGGCATCGCGGGCATGGCGCGGCAATCGGTGAACGCGGCCGCCGCAACACTGCTGCCGGCACTGCGGTTCCGCGATGCGGCCCGGACCTCCGCGCTGCTCGAGGAGCAGCTCTCCAACGGCGGCGCCGATCTTCTCGGCGGGCTGGTGCTCGGCGCCGACGGCGAGGTGCTGGCGAGCATCGGAGCCATCGACGCGCAGCAGGCAGAGCTTGAGGCCGTGGCGCACGAAGCGCTGTCGAGCGGCGGGCGCGCGGGCACGGCGGGCGGCTATCTCGCGGCCGAGGCCGTGGTGCTGCAGGGCCAGAACGCGCCCCTCGGCGCGGTTGCCATGGCCTGGACCGACAGCGCCATGCAGGGCGTCATCGAGCGCGACAAGAAGATCATGCTCGCCAGCGCCGCGGGCGGGCTCGCGGTGATGCTCCTTCTCGTGCTGCTCTGGCTGCGCCGGCTCGTGCTCAAGCCGGTCAATGCGCTGCAGGCGGCGATGTCGAAGGTCGCCGCGGGGGATTACGAGGCCGAGCTCGCCATGCAGGCGCGCCGCGACGAGTTCGGCGAGCTGGCCCGCCATCTCGCCGATCTGACGGCGACGCTCTCGCGCGGCCGCGACGCGCAGGAGGCGCGCGGCCGCGCGCACGAGGCGCAGAACCGCGTGGTGCGGCACCTGAGCGACGCGCTCGACGCGCTCGCGGGCGGCTCGCTGCTGCACACCATCCTCGAGGAATTCCCCGGCGAATACGAGGAGTTGCGCGGCAATTACAACCGCGCGGTCGAAAGCCTGCGGATGACCATGACCGAGGTGAATTCCGGCGCGCTCAACATCCACAGCAGCGCCGAGGAGATTGCCCGCGCCTCGGACGACCTGTCGCGCCGGACCGAGACCCAGGCGGCCACGCTAGAGCAGACCGCCGCGGCGCTCGACGAGATGCTGTCGCGCGTCCGCGAGGCGGCCCAGTCGGCCCGGGAAGCGGAAAGCAGCGTCGAGACGGCGGCGAAGCTTGCCGACCAGAACGGCGAAGTGATGCGCTCCGCCATCGAGGCCATGGGCGCGATCGAGCGCAGCTCGCAGCAGATCAACGAGATCATCGGGGTGATCGACGACATTGCCTTCCAGACCAACCTGCTGGCGCTGAACGCCGGGGTCGAGGCGGCGCGGGCGGGTGCCTCCGGCAAGGGTTTCGCCGTCGTGGCCTCGGAGGTGCGCGCGCTGGCGCAGCGCAGCTCCGACGCGGCGCGGCAGATCAAGACGCTGATCAGCGGTTCGGCGGACCGCGTCCGCGACGGTGTCGAACTGGTCGAACGCTCCGGCGATGCGCTGAGCGAGGTGGTCGCGCAGGTGAGCCAGATCGCGACCCTGGTCAGCAGCATTGCCGGGGTGGCGGCAGAGCAGGCCCAAGGCCTCAACGAGATCAACGTCGGCGTCAGCAACCTCGACCGGGTCACTCAGCAGAACGCAGCCATGGTCGAGGAGAGCACCGCCGCGGCGCATATGCTGCGCGGCGATGCGGGGCGGCTGTCCGAGCTCATGCAGGGCTTCAGCGTGGGGGCCGAGCAAGAGCATGGGGTGCGGCAGGCCAGCGCCGCCGCCTGACGGGAAAGGCGCTACCGGCCCGTTGCGCGAAGCGCGTCGGCGATGAGAGCGACAAAATCCGCTTCGTCGCGAACGGTCGCGACGTCCGACGCGTCGACCGTCAGACCCCAGTTGCGCGCCATCGCCTCGTAGCGCGGCTGGCGGTGGTTCAGGGCCTGCGCATAGGTCCAGCGGATGAAGGCGTCGGGGTCGACTGCGGTTTCGGCGACGCCCTTCTCGTCGAGGTAGCGCGTCCAGGCCGCCTCGAGGAACTCGGGCTGGTAGGCCATGGGTTTCGGCGCGCGATCGAAGCGGCGGATCAGCTCTTCGGTATGCGCTTCGCTGCCGCGGACCCAGACCATCAGCGCCTGCCGCGACAGCTCGGACAGGATCGGATCGCGCGGGTTCTCGGGATCGACCCATTCGCAGATCGAGCCGCCGGTGTCGCAGACGAAATGCGGATAGCCGTAGAGTTGCTGGGCGCGCTCGATGAAATACCCGGTGTCGAGAAGCGCCTGCTCCTCGGCCCGTCGGAACTGGTCCTGCCGGATGCGGTAGGTGTCGATCGGCAACCCGCCCTTCGCCGGATCGCCGGGTTTGCCGAGATAGGCCGAGACCGGGGTCAGGTTCTCGAAGCTGAGGTTGGAGCCGATGTAGATCGAATCCGACAGCAGAAGCTCGCGCAGGAAAGGGTTCTTCATCGCCTCGGCCTTGGCGTTGTCGGCGATGTATTCGCCCATGTAGCGTGTGCCGATGCGGTAATCGATCGAGTAGTGGAACCATTTGCCGGATTGCCGCAGCATCGACGAGACAAAGGTCTTGCCAAGACCCGACATGGCAAAGAGCAGCACGTGCCTGCGCGGCGCGGTCTGCCAGTCGGCGGCGGTTTCATACAGCATCATCGGCTCCTGGTTCGTCCGGCCCGACAGGTACTTGCGCGGCGGGGCCGCGTCAAACCCCGGCGCGGCGCGCGGCGCGGGTTTCGCGCAGGATATTGACGTAATTGGCCGCGAAGATGATGGCGGCGCCGAGCAGCACCCAGGGATCGAGCGGCTCCTGGTAGAGCATCATCCCGACGATGGCGATCACCGGCAACCGGGTGAAGTCGATCGGCATGACCACCGAGGCCGGGGCCAGCCCGAGCGCCGTGGTGAGGCAGTAATGGGCGCAGAGCCCGGCCAACCCGATGACGATCACCCCGGGGACGGCCTCGGCGGCGGGCAGCGCGATGTCGCCGTCGAACCCGGCGCAGACCAGGCCCATGACCGCCTGGGTCAGCGTGAGCCAGAAGAGGATGCAGAGCGTGCTGTCGGTGCGGGTGAGCTTGCGGGTGAAGATCGCCGAGCCGGCAAAGCCGATCGCGGCGCTGGCCGCGGCGAAGAGCCCGGGCGAGAGCGTTTCGGGCGAAGGGCGCGTGACGATGAGAATGCCAAGGAATCCGACCAGCGCGGCAAGGCTGCGCGGCCAGGTCAGTCGCTCGCCCAGAACCAGCGGCGCCAGCAGCATGGCCCAGATCGGCCCGGTGAATTCCAGCGCGAAGACCTGCGCAAGCGGGATCACCGTGATCGCGTAGAACCACAGGTTCTGCCCGGTGAAGTGGCTGATATTGCGGATGATATGCGTGCCGAGATGGCGCGTGGCCACCTCGCGGCGCCGGCCGGTCACCAGCACGATGGTGCCGACGATCAGCACGCCGAGCAGCGAGCGGTAGAGCATGATCTCGAACGTGTCGAGCCCGCTGCTGACCCAGCGCCCGGCCACCGCCATGGCGCTGAACGAGACGATCGAGCCGATCATCCACAGCGCCGCCTTCGGCACCGCGCCGGCGGGCGTTTCGGACATGGACCGCGCGCTCACAGCTCGGCCATGTCATAATCGCGGGGCAGGTCCCCGGTGATCCGGAACCAGGCGCTGGCGCGGGTGCGCTCCTGGTGCGCGTCGAAGGCGGCGCGGCTCTGGAACAGCTCGGAGACCTCGAAGACCCCGGGGTCGGTCTCGCGCAGCTCGAAGTAGAGGCAGCCCGCCTCGGCGCGCGACAGGCGGATATGCTCGGCCATGGCGGCGCGCACCTCGGCACAGCGCTCGACGGGGGCGGTCATGCGGCCGGTCAGTTGCACGGCGCTCATGTCGCGCTCCGGTCCGACTGGCGGTGCGGGCAGGGGGCGGTGCGGCACGGCGCCGCGGAAACTCTTGTCGTCATGGGGGGTCCTCTCCGGGCGGACACTGGCGCGCCACGGGGACGGGGGCAAGGGGCAATCGGCGCGCGGCGCTGCGACGGCGGGCGGGGTGTGTTGCGGCGGCGCAAACGAAAAGGAGGCCGGGTTGCCCCGGCCTCCGCGATCAGTCCCTGATCATTCCCACTCGATCGTTCCCGGAGGCTTCGAGGTGATGTCGTAGGTGCATCGGTTGATGCCCTTCACTTCGTTGATGATCCGCGTCGCGGTCTCGCCGAGGAACTCGTGGGTGAACGGGTAGTAATCCGCCGTCATGCCGTCGACCGAGGTCACCGCGCGCAGGGCGCAGGCGTAGTCATAGGTGCGGCCGTCGCCCATCACGCCCACGGTGCGCACCGGCAGGATCGCCACGAAGGCCTGCCAGATCTCGTCGTAGAGGCCATGCTTGCGGATCTGGTCGATGTAGACCGCGTCCGCCTTACGCAGGATGTCGAGCTTCTCGCGGGTGATCTCGCCGGGGCAGCGGATCGCGAGACCCGGCCCGGGGAAGGGGTGGCGGCCGATGAAGCTGGCCGGCAGGCCAAGCTCGTGACCCAGCGCGCGCACCTCGTCCTTGAAGAGCTCGCGCAGCGGCTCGACCAGCTTGAGGCCCATCTTTTCCGGCAGGCCGCCGACATTGTGGTGCGACTTGATGGTGACCGAGGGGCCCCCCGAGAAGCTGACGCTCTCGATCACGTCGGGGTAGAGCGTGCCCTGGGCGAGGAAGGTCGCATCCTCGATCTGGTCAGCGTATTTCTGGAACACGTCGATGAACAGCTTGCCGATGATCTTGCGCTTGGTCTCGGGGTCGGAAACGCCCTCGAGCTCGCCGAGGAACAGGTCCTGCTCCTGCGCGTGGATCACCGAGAGGTTCATGTGGTCGCGGAACATCGCGACGACCTCGTCGGCCTCGTTGAGGCGCAGCAGCCCGTGGTCGACGAAGACGCAGGTCAGCTGCTCGCCGATCGCCTCGTGCAGCAGCGCGGCGGTGACCGAGCTGTCGACGCCGCCCGACAGCGCGCAGATCACCTTGGACTCGCCCACCTGTTCGCGGATCTTGCGCACCGCTTCCTCGCGGTAGGCGTCCATCGTCCAGTCGCCGGTGAAGCCGGCTTCGCGGATGAAGTTCTCGTAGAGCGTCTTGCCGTTCGGGGTGTGGTGCACCTCGGGGTGGAACTGCACGGCGTAGAACCTGCGCGAGAGGTCGGCGGTGATCGCGAAGGGCGCGCCGGGCGAGGTCGCGTAGACCTCGAAGCCCGGGGCGATTTCCGAGACGTGGTCGCCGTGGCTCATCCACACCTGCTCGCGGCCCGAACCGTCGAGGAACCAGCCCGACAGCAGGTCGAGGCGATTTTCCTTCGGCGTCACGTAGGCGCGGCCGAACTCGGCGGTGTGGCTCTGGCCGGCTTCGACCTTGCCGCCGAGGTCATGCATCATGACCTGCTGGCCGTAGCAGATGCCGAGGATCGGCACGCCGAGGTCGTAGGCGGATTTGGGCGGGCGAGGCGAGCCCTCGCGCGTCACGCTGTCGGGGCCACCGGAGAAGACGATGGCCTTGGGGGCGAAGTCCTTCAGGAACGCATCGGTGACGTTCTGATAGGGGTGGATTTCGCAGTAGACGTTCAGCTCGCGCAGGCGCCGCGCGATGAGCTGCGTCACCTGGCTACCGAAGTCGATGATGAGGAGGCGATCATGCTGGGTCATGCGGCTGCTTTAGGCGGGCCGGGCCTTGCGCGCAAGAGGTTGGGTGACGGCAGGACCCAATTGCCGCGCCCCCCTGCGCGTTGCGGCCGGCTCACTCGATCTGGCTGAGCAGCGCGGGCGCGGTGACCAGCCGGCGCACGCCGTGGCTGTGGGTCTCCTCGAAGATGTTGCCCATGCCCGCCCAGGCGTCCAGCGTCGAGATGTCGAGCCGGGCGCAGCGCGGTCGGACGGACCAGGTGACCTGCAGCGGCGAGCAGGTCTGCTGGCTGTAGCTGGGCCCGGTGGTCGAGCCGCGGAAGACGACCGGCGCGCCGGTGCCGCTCGGCAGGTCGCGGGCCTGGTAGTGGCCGCCCCGCATGGTGCCGAGGTAGATGAAGTCGCGGAAGTCGAGCGCGTTGGGATCGTTGACCACGAGGAAGACCTGCGACTCCACCCGCAGTTCGGGGTTGGAGCAGCTGTCCGACAGGCAGGACCCGAGCCCGGGGCCGGGCGCCACGTCGCAGGAGGAATAGACCCAGTGCACCTCGATCGTGTCGCCGGGCTCCACCCCGTCGAAGCGGGCGGGGCCGCTCGGGCGGGAGAGCTCGGCCGGGCTCAGGTTCGCCGAGCCCGCGCATTTGAACCCGCCGTGCTCGCCCGGTCCGGCATAGATGGAAAAACCCGGGCCGAGATGCTCGGCATTGGTGTGGGTGTGGATGTTGCACAGGTTCATCTCTTCCGGGGGTGGGGCGAGCCCGAAGGAGACCGGGTTGCGGCCGAAGGGATTGCCGATGTCCCGCGGAGTCTGCGGACCGAAGCCCTGGCAGAGCGCCTCGCCCTCGGCGGGAGCTGCAGGGCCGACCGCGTGACCACCGGCCGGAGCCGCGGTGTTGCCGTGCGCCGCCGCCTGCGCCGCGCCATGCCCGGCGTCCTGGCCGCCGACCGGGGCGGGCTGCTGCGTGCCGCCGTGGCCCGCGGGCGGGAAGGTCACCTTGTTCTCGGCATGGGAGGGCTCCGGGAGGCACGGCAGGAGGGCGACCGCGAGGGCGAGGCTGGCGAGGGGAAATTTCACGGCTCTATCCTATGGCAGGGAGGGATCGTTGCCGCCCTGGCCCGGGTCTTCAGGGCCTGTGGGCGCGGTGCGTCTGTGCGCCCGGCGCGGGTCAGTAGACCGCGTCGGGCATGGAGAGGTCATCGTCGATCCGCATCCGGCGGTCGCGCAGGAAGGTCCAGATGGCCAGCACGGCGAAAGCACCTGCGTAGACGAGGCCGCCGATCGCCATGGCCTCGCCGGGGATGGCGCCAACCGAGGCGCGCTGCATCGCCTGCTCGAAGCCGTGCACGGGGCTGGGATGCACGGTGATCTTGCCGAGGAAGGCCAGGAGCTGGATCAGCATGATCCACAGGTAGCTGCGGCGGATGCGCCGTCCCATCGCGTGCAGGTAGGAGATGCCGAATTCCGGCCGCTCGTAATCGGCGCGCAGCTCGCTTGCCCAGTCCGGGACGGGAGCGCGCTCGCCGCTGAGGATCGGCCCGTAGAGGTTAATCTCCATGCAGCGGAAGCGCCGCCGCCAGAGGTCGCAATAGCGATAGCGCCGCGCCTCGAGCGTCAGGAAGAAGAGGTTGGAGATGCCGACCAGCACCAGCGGCAGCGGCGAGGCATCGGGGGCGGCATAGGCGATGGAGAGTGCGACGCCGAGCGTAACCACGGCCCAGTTGGTGGTGGTGTCGAGCCGCGTGCGCCAGACGGTGCAGCGGTTGACCTCGCCGCGGTAGAGGTGGGCCAGCGCCCCGATCTCGGCCCCGTTGAGGGCGCGTCCGCCGATTTCGAGCTGAAAGTCCTTCATCCGCTGTCCCGCCTTCGCGATCGACGCCCGATCCGGGCTGTTCACCCGGTAAGGAGGCTACGCGCGACACCTTAAGATCCCCTTTCGAGATCCCCGCCCTCGCGCCGACGGGGCCTGCCGATGTCGCATTTGGCCGCGAGGCGGCGCAAACCCGTCGCTGGACATGGCGCCGCCGGGGTACACCTTGAAGGGCATGCGACAGGAACGGGGAGAGGCGCCATGCCGGAGACGGAGACGCGGAGACGGACACGCAGCGGCGGCGGCGCGGCTCGGCGGGCGGAACGGGGATCGGTGCACATCGAGACGGCCCGCTTCATCGAGCGCAACATCCCCGATTTCGAGCTCTTGGGCGAAGAGGCGCTCGCGATGATCGAGGCCGGGGCCGACACGGTGCTCGAGGAGATCGGGGTCAATTTCGTCAACAACCCCGGCGCCCTCGCACTCTGGAAGGACGCCGGGGCCGAGATCGAGGGCGAGCGGGTGCGCATCCCGCGCGGGCTGGCGCGGCAGCTCTGCGGACATGCGCCCGCGCGCATCACGCAGCACGCCCGCAACCCCGCGCGCAGCGTCGAGATCGGCGGGCGCTCGCTGGTGCTGGCGCCGGTCTACGGCCCGCCTTTCGTGCTGGATGCCGAGAAGGGCCGGCGCTACGGCACGATCGAGGACTTCCGCAATTTCGTGAAGCTCGGGCAGATGTCGCGCTGGCTGCACCATTCGGGCGGCACGCTCTGCGAGCCGACGGACGTGGCGGTGAACAAGCGCCACCTCGACATGCTGCACGCCCACATGACCCTGTCCGACAAGCCCTTCATGGGCTCGGTGACCGAGCCGAGCCGGGCGCAGGACAGCGTCGACATGTGCGGGCTGCTCTTCGGCGAGGACTTCGTGCAGCAGCACACGGTGATGACCTCGCTGATCAACATCAACTCGCCGCTGACCTTCGACGACACGATGATGGGCGCGCTCGAGGTCTATGCGCGCAATAACCAGGCCTGCATCGTCTCGCCCTTCATCGTCGGCGGGGCGATGGCGCCCGTGTCGGTGGCGGGGACGCTGACGCAGGTGCTGGCCGAGGCGATGGCGGGCATCGCCTATGCGCAATTGGTGCGAAAGGGCGCGCCGGTGATCTTCGGCGCCTTCGTCACCTCGATCGACATGAATTCCGGCGCGCCCACCTTCGGCACGCCCGAGGCCTCGCAGATCAGCTACGGCGCGGGGCAGCTCGCCCGGCGGCTGGGGCTGCCCTTCCGCTCGGGCGGGGCCTTCTGCGGCTCGAAGCTGCCCGACGCGCAGGCCGCCTATGAAAGCGCCAATTCGCTCAACATGGGGCTGCTCGCCGGGGTGAACTTCATGCTCCATGCCTGCGGCTGGCTCGAGGGCGGGCTGGTGGCGTCCTACGAGAAGTTCGTCATGGATGCCGACCAGCTCGGCGCGCTGCACAAGTTCGCGCAGGGCGTGACGGTGGACGAGGCCACGCAGGCGCTGGGCGCGATCCGCGAGGTGGGGCCGGGCGGGCATTACCTTGGCTGCGCCCACACGCAGGAGAATTTCAAGACCGCCTTCTGGCGCTCGGAGCTCTTCGACTACAAGCCCTTCGAGACCTGGTCGGAGGAGGGCGGGCGCGACACCATGCAGCTGGCCTCGGCGCGGGTGAAGGCGCTGCTCGAGAGCTACGAGCAGCCGCCCATGGAGCCCGGCATCGGCGAGGCGCTGGCGGAATTCGTGGCGCGCCGCAAGGCGTCGATGCCCGACGCCTTCGTCTGAACGCGGAGGGGCTCAGGCCGGGGCGTCCACCGCCCCCTGCTGGATGCGCGCCTCGGCGATGATCGCGGCCAGCACCTCGACATGGCGGGCGGGCGAATAGCCGGCCGCGCGGCGGCGGCGCCCGGCGTCGATCTCGGCCTCGATCTCCAGCAGACGCATCAGCGCGGCGCCGCTGCGGGCCGGAAACGGCGTGCCGACGATCCGGCCCAGCTGCGTCTCGCGCCGGTACTCCGCCGCGCCGAAGCGCGCCGCGCGCACCAGCAGGGATGGGCGGCGCAGCGCGCCGAGAAGGCTCTGGAGGTCCTGCATCGGGTCGTCTCCCCATTCGATGGACAGGGCGGAAGACTGGCACAGGATCGGGGGATGTTGCCCGCTCGGGGAGGCTTGCGCACGGCGCCTTCACCGATGTTTATGATTTGTGGATAATCCTAATAGATCAACAATATCATTAACTTTTAGATAACTTTGGGGCGAGCAGTTTTCAGGTTCACTGCCGAGAATCCTGCGCTGGCAGGGTGCAACCTAGGGGACTTGTTCAATGATCCAGAGCCGTGAATTTGCCAAGACACCGGGCCTTCCCGCATGGGTGCCCGAAATGGCCCGCCTGTACCTGGCCCACACCGAGGAGGGGAAGGGAATCCGCGCCCTCGCGCGGTCGGCGGGGTGCCATGCCTCGACCGTGCTGCGCCAGGTGCGCCGGATGGAGACCCTGCGGGATGACCCGCTGGTGGACGAGGCGCTGCGCCGGCTTGGCGCGGCGCGGGCGGTGCCTGCCGCGCTTGCAATGGAGGTCGGAAGGATGAAGCAGCCCCAGGGCGGAGAGATGACGCCCGACGCGGCGACCCTCGCGCGTGAAGCGCGGCGGGTGCTGCGGCGCCTGTGCGAAAGCGGCGCGGTCCTGGCGGTTGCCGCCGAGATGGACAAGGCGGTCGTGGTCCGGGACACGGGCGAGGGCGGCTCGGCGCGCACCGCGGTGGTCGACGCGCCGGTGGCCGAGGCCATGGCGCTCAAGGGCTGGATCCGTTGCGACAGCCCGGGCCGCATCTCGCGCTACCGCATCACCCCGGCCGGGCGCGGCGCGCTCGGGCACCTGATGGCGGAGCAGGAAAGCCGCCTGCGCGGGTTTGCCGGGTCGCAGGCGGGCTTCGACAGCGGCCAGGCGGCCGAGGCGGCGCTGGCCGAGGAAGAGGCCGACCCGCGCGGGCGGCGGCGCTTCGCGGTGAGTGACAGCCCGTTGGCCGGGCTGGCGCGGCGGCGCGACCGCGAGGGCAACCTCTTCCTCGACGACGGGCTCGTGCGCGCGGGCGAGCGGCTGCGCGAGGATTTCGAGCTCGCGCAGATGGGGCCGCGCACCGGGCAGAACTGGGATCACTTCCTGACCGCCGGGGTGCGTCCGGGCGCGGCGGATCTGGCGCCGTGCCATGGTCCCGAGGCGGCGCGGCTGCGGTTCACCGGGGCGCTGCGCGATCTCGGGCCGGGGCTGGGGGACGTGGCGCTGCGCTGCTGCTGCTATCTCGAGGGGCTCGAGGAGACCGAGCAGCGCATGGGCTGGGCGGCGCGCTCGGGCAAGGTAGTGCTGCGCATCGCGTTGCAGCGGCTGCGGCGCCACTACGGCGAGCTTGACGCCGCGGGCGGCGGGCTGATCGGCTGACGCGGCCGGTGGCGCCGGATGTGGCAGGCCAGGGGCAGGGGGACGGGGGGCGAAGCCGGTGGCTCCGCCCCCGCGCGCGGATCACTCTGCGGCGCGCACCGGGGTGTCGCCGGTGACCGGGATGCCCGGGTAGTCGTCGATGGTGCCGTTCTTGAGATCCTCGGCGGCCTTGCGCACGCCCGCCTCGTAGGCGGGGCTGACGCGGGCGATCACCGCGTACCAGCGTTCCTTCACCTTGTCCGAGACCGGCGCCATGGCGCGGGCCATGTTGAGGTGCAGGCGCGCCCGCTCGTCATCGCCCAGCACCCGCTCGTAAAGCGCGCGCGGCTGGATGTAATCGGCATCCTTGTCCTCCTGCGCGTAGCGGTCCGCATCGCCCGAGATCTTCAGCGGCGGCTCCATGACCGAGGGGTCCGCCTTGGCCGCCTCCTCGTACTGGTTCGGCTCGTAATAGGCGTCGATATGCCCGGTCTGCGGCGGGAAGAACCGCATCGCGCCGTCCTTGTGGTAATTGTGAACGGGGCATTTCGGCGCATTGGCGGGCAGCGCCTCGTAATGCGTTCCCAGCCGGTAGCGGTGCGCGTCGGCATAGGCGAAGATCCGGCCCTGCAGCATCTTGTCTGGCGAGAAGCCGATGCCCGGCACCTTGTTCGACGGCGAGAAGGCGGCGTTCTCGATCATCTGGAAGTAGTTGTCGGGGTTCTTGTTGAACTCGAGCATGCCCACCGGGATCAGCGGGAAATCGGCGTGCGGCCAGACCTTGGTCAGGTCGAACGGGTTGAAGTCCAGCGCCTCCGCCTGCGCCTCGGGCATCACCTGGATGTTCATCTCCCATCTCGGGAATTTGCCCTCGTCGATCGCGTTGTAGAGGTCCTCCTGGAAGCTGTCGCGGGTCGCGCCGACGATCTTCTCGGCCTGCTCGTTGGTGTAGTTGGCGATCGGCTGCTGGCAGCGGAAGTGGAACTTCACCCAGAACCGCTCGCCCGCGTCGTTCCACAGCGAGTAGGTGTGCGAGCCGTAGCCGTGCATGTGCATCGGGTTCTGCGGGATGCCCCGGTCCGACATCAGGATGGTCACCTGGTGCACCGACTCCGGCTGGCCGGCCCAGAAGTCGAACATCGCCTCGGGCGAGCGCAGGTTGGTCTTGGGGTGGCGTTTCTGCGTGCGGATGAAATCGGGGAACTTGAAGGCGTCGCGGATGAAGAAGATGGGGGTGTTGTTGCCCACCATGTCCCAGTTGCCTTCCTCGGTGTAGAACTTCAGGGCAAAGCCGCGCACGTCGCGCTCGGCATCGGCCGCGCCCTGCTCGCCGGCGACGGTGGACCAGCGCGAGAGGATGTCGCAGCTGTTGCCGACCTTCGAGAAGAGCCTCGCGCGGGTGTAGCGGCTGATGTCATGGGTCACGGTGAAGGTGCCCTGCGCGCCCCAACCCTTGGCGTGCACCACGCGCTCGGGGATGCGCTCGCGGTTCTGGTGCGCGAGCTTCTCGATCAGCTGGTAGTCCTCCAGCAGCACCGGACCGCGCGGGCCGGCGGTGGCCGAGGTCTCGTTGCTGGGAACCGGCGCGCCGGCGGATGTGGTCAGTCGCTTGGTCATGACGTCCTCCGTGGAACTCAGGCGGGAATGCCTTGCTGAGCGATCAACTAGAGGGGCGGCCATTCGTTCCCAATTGCAGATTCCTGTCAAAGTGATAGGAAATTCTTATGCCAGTCACCTTCCGCCAGCTCAGCTATTTCCGCGCCCTCGCCGAGCAGCGCAACTTCCGCCGCGCCGCCGAGGCCTGCAACGTCTCGCAGCCGGCGCTCTCGGTGCAGATCCGCGAGCTCGAGGCGGCGCTCAACGGCCCGCTGGTCGAGCGGCAGGCGCGCGACGTGGTGCTGACCCCCTTCGGCCGCGAGGTGCTGGAGAGCGCCGACCGCATCCTTGCGGAGGTCGCCGGGCTCGAGCGCGCGGCGCGGCGGCGGGGCGGGCTGACCGGCAAGCTCGCGTTGGGGGTCATTCCCACCATCGCCCCCTATTTCCTGCCCGAGGCGCTGGCGGCGCTGCGCTCGGGGGACATCTCGCTCGACGTCGAGGTGACCGAGAACAAGACCGAGCGGCTGCTCTCGCGGCTGGCTGACGGCGGGCTCGACGCGGCGCTGGTGGCGCTGCCGATCGAGGCGGAGGGGATCGAGGTGCTGCCGCTCTTCGAGGACCGCTTCCTGCTCGCCGGCAGCGTCGCGCGGCTCGACCAGATCCGCCGGGTGTCGCGCCCCGAGGGGCTGGCCGAGAGCCAGCTGCTGTTGCTCGAGGACGGGCATTGCCTGACCGACCAGGCGCTGGCGGTCTGCGGCCGGGGCCGGGGGAACGCGCGGATCAACATGGGGGCGACCTCGCTCTCGACCCTGTCGCGGCTGGTGGCGGCGGGCTTCGGGCTGACCCTGATGCCCGAACTGGCGGCGCTGACCGAGCTGCGCGCCTCGCCGGGGATGCGGTTGCGTCGCTTTGCCGAGCCGGAGCCCGCGCGGATCGTGGCGCTTGCGCGCCGCGCCTCGAGCCACCGCGAGGGCTGGTTCACCGAACTCGCGGATGTGCTGCAGACCGTGGGCGAGGACCTTGTCGCGAAGGTCCGCGAGAGCGCCGAGACCGGCGCCGCGTGAGCCACGGTGCTCCACGGGCGGAACACGCCTGTCGGAGATTTACCTTTTTGTCGGAAATTGATCGCAGGGCACTATGAAGCCGCGCAGGGGACTGCGCGGCTTCTGGGCCCATTCGCGACACCCCTTGCCCAGGCGCGTGATCGCTGGGGAACGAGGATGCCTGAGGCAGGTAGTGTCGTTTCAGGACGTGGGGAGTGAAGCCTTGGGACGCGGCTCCCCTCCTTGAGGTAGCCCGGCGTTTGGGGAAATTTAACGCCGAGCCGCAAAGACGCTTGGTCGACCTAGCGGGACTCGTAACAACAGATGATTCTAAATGACGTCAGACTGGTAACAGGTGCAGAATACAGGCTTTGTGCGATGCGCCCATCCCACAATTTCGGCACCGGATCGCGGTAACAGGAGACCTTGCTGCGCTGCCGCAACGTAATGCTTGGAAATCATGGGCTAAATTTCGCCGATGCCGCGGCGTAGCGTCGATTTCCGCAAACCAATTGTTTCAATAATGTGAAGTGCGGGTCGGGACATGTTGCAAATACTTACGCAATGGCGGCGGATCACGCAATGATGTGATCAACCTGAACACGATAATCTTCGGATACTGTTCACCGCAAGGGAGAGTCGAGGAGGCTCGGGATGAGTGGCCTTCGGAACACAGCGTTGCTCCTGATGATAACGCTCGCGGCGCCTCTGGCATCGGCGCAGGCGGTCTCCGACGTGATCCTGGCGCCGGGCGGGCAGGCGACCGTGCTTGGCGGCACGATCACCGGGCGCGCGCATGTCGACTACCGGCTCGAGGCGCGCGCGGGGCAGGAGCTCCACGTCGATCTGAAAGCGCCGCAGGGCGGCGAGCGGGGATCAGCCTATCTCAATATCCTGCCGCCCGGCAGCACCGACGTGGCGATTTACATAGGTTCCATGGACGATGACGGGCAGGAGACGCTGCGCCTTCCCGAGGACGGCGCCTATACGCTGCGACTCTATCTCAGGGGAAACGATCGCGATGCGGGAGAGACCGTGGCCTATGTCCTGGGACTATCCCTCAGGTAACGGGCGGATTGTCGCGGGACCATGATCCGCGTG
The DNA here is from genome assembly GCF_040409955.1 of Salipiger sp. H15. Lineage (NCBI taxonomy): Bacteria > Pseudomonadati > Pseudomonadota > Alphaproteobacteria > Rhodobacterales > Roseobacteraceae > Salipiger > Salipiger bruguierae. The sequence goes on along the minus strand of NZ_CP123384.1, from coordinate 85,481 downwards.
GGCAAGGCGGCGCTAAGTCAAGGAAATGTTTGACGCGGTTCGGAAGGTCACGGTTGCTTTTCCCTAGCGTCAGGAGAATACTCCCGACAGGGGCGGTCAATTTCATTCAAGTGTCCCTCTGGTTGAGTACACATGGCGTCCCCCTTCTGTCGCAATGTGGCTGCGCCGCAATACGGAAGGCCCGGCAATTCGTACCGCCGGCGCGTCCGGTCCCCGGCATGTGTTGCGCCGGGTTACGAGTGCGGTTTTCGAATTGATTTTGCTTGGGAGAATTGCATGAAACGGGAACTTTTAGTCGCCCTGACGGCGACCTGTACCATGGCCTACGGGACCGCGGTATGGGCGCAGGACAGCGGTGCTTCCGACAAGCCGAACATCCTTGTCATGTTCGGGGATGACATCGGGCAGTCCAACCTGTCGACCTACACTTTCGGCATGATGGGCTACACCACGCCGAACATCGACAGCATTGCGAATGAAGGTCTGAAATTCACCGACTACTACGCCGAGCAGAGCTGCACCGCAGGGCGTTCGACCTTCCTGACGGGTCAGACGACCTTCCGCACGGGCCTCTCGAAGGTCGGCCTGCCGGGGGCCAACGCAGGTCTGCAGGATTCCGACGTGACGCTGGCGTCGGCGCTGAAGGACCTCGGCTATACCACCGGGCAATTCGGCAAGAACCACCTTGGGGACCGCGACGAGTTCCTGCCGACCGCCCATGGCTTCGACGAGTTTTTCGGCAACCTCTACCACCTCAACGCCGAGGAAGAGCCCGAGGACCGCAACTATCCGAAGGATCCGGCCTTCCGTGAACGGTTCGGTCCGCGCGGTGTGATCCACTCCTATGCCGACGGCGAGATCGAGGACACCGGCCCGCTCACCCGCAAGCGGATGGAAACCGTCGACGACGAAACCGCCGCTGCCGCCATCGACTTCATGAAGCGCGCGGTGGAGTCGAACACGCCCTTTTTCACCTGGTACAACACCACGCGGATGCACGCCCGGACTCATGTCCGCGAGGAACACCGCAGCGAACCCGGCCTGACCGCATTGACCGAATACGCCGACGGCATGGTCGAACATGATGCGCTGATCGGGACGATCCTCGACTCGCTCGACGAAATGGGCGTCGCGGACAACACCATCGTCATCTACACAACCGACAACGGCCCGCACAAGAACACCTGGCCCGATGCGGCCTCCTCACCCTTCCGGAACGAGAAGAACTCGAACTGGGAAGGTGCCTATCGTGTGCCCGCCATGATCAAGTGGCCGGGCCACATCGAGCCGGGGACCATCGCCAACGACCTCTTCTCGGGTCTGGACTGGTTCCCGACGCTGATGGCCGCCGTCGGAGACACCGACATCACGCAGCGGCTGCTGGACGGCACGACCATCGATGGCAAGGAATACAAGAACCACCTCGATGGCTACAACCAACTGGCCTATCTGACGGGCGAGTCCGACGAAAGTGCGCGTGACGCGTTCTTCTACTTCAACGACGACGGCGAAGTGGTTGGCCTGCGGTACGAGAACTGGAAGTTCGTCTTTGCGGAGCAGCGCGCGCAGGGCACCATGCAGATCTGGGCGGAACCCTTCGTCAAGCTGCGCCTGCCCAAGATGTTCGACCTGCACGCCGATCCCTACGAAGAGGCTGACATCACCTCGAACACCTATTGGGATTGGGTGTTCCAGCATGCCTATCTCGCCGCGCCTGCTGCTGGTGTCGTCGGGCAATTCCTCGAAACCTTCAAGGAATACCCGCCCGCGCAGCGCCCGGACAGCTTCTCGATTGATCAGGTCCAGGCAGACATCAACGCGGCCTTGGCTTCGATCAGCGGCGGCAACTGATTTCCTGTCTTCCCGGGAGGGCCACCTGCGGCCCTCCCGACCGATTTTCAGTTTGAGACCGGACGGCGCCGCGTGCGCTCCCGGAAAAGGGATTGTCCTCATGATGCATCCGAGATTTCTCGCGGGCGTCGCAGCCGTGGCGCTGCTTGCCGCCGGCTCCGCCCTTGCCGACCCGCTGCCCTCGTGGAACGACACGGGCTCCAAGCAGGCGATCATCGCCTTCGTCGAGAGCGTGACCGACCCCGCCTCCGACACCTACGTCCCCGAGGAGGACCGCATCGCCACCTTCGACAACGACGGCACGCTCTGGACCGAGCAGCCGCTCTATTTCCAGGCGCTCTACGCGCTCGACGTGCTGCACGAGAAGGCCGAGGCCGATCCCGCCATCCTCACCTCCGACGCGCTGAAGGCCGGGGCCAAGGGCGATGTCGAGGGCATCCTCGCCAGCGGCATGGAGGGGCTGCTCGAGGTGATCAACGTCTCGCATTCCGGGCTGACCGTCGACGAGTTCCAGGCCGACGCGCTCGATTGGCTGACGAACTACACCCATCCGACGACGAAGAAGCCTTATGTCGACATGGTTTACCAGCCGATGCTCGAGCTTCTGAGCTACCTGCGCGACGAGGGGTTCACCACCTATATCGTCTCGGGCGGCGGCATCGACTTCATCCGCGCCTTCGCCGAGAAGACCTATGGCATCCCGCCCTGGCAGGTGGTCGGCACCGAGGGCAACACCGCCTACGAGGTGGTCGACGGGCTGCCGATGCTGACCAAGAGCGGCGGCGTCACCTTCATCGACGACAAGGAGGGCAAGCCGGTCGGCATCGTGCGCCACATCGGCCGCAAGCCGATCTTCGCCGCGGGCAACTCGGATGGCGATTTCGCCATGCTCGAATACACCACCTCGGGCGAGGGGCCGAGCTTCGGCCTGCTGGTCCACCACACCGACGCCGCGCGCGAGTTCGCCTATGATCGCGAGGGGCACATCGGCACGCTGAACCGCGGGCTCGACGAGGGGCCCAATCGCGGCTGGACGATCGTCGACATGGCGCAGGACTGGGCCAAGGTGTTCCCCACAGAGTGAGCGGGGGTGAAAGGTGACAGGACCATGGAAGGCATGACCGAAAGCGGCGCGCGGGCACAGATCGAGGCCCTGCGCGCCCGCATGGGCGAGGCGATCATCGGCCAGCGCGAGGTGATCGAGCGGCTGCTGATCGGCCTGCTGGCCAACGGCAACCTGCTGGTCGAGGGGCTGCCCGGCCTTGCCAAGACCCGCGCGATCAAGGCGCTGGCCCGCAACCTCGAATGCGACTTCTCGCGCATCCAGTTCACCCCCGACCTGCTGCCCTCGGACGTCACCGGCACCGAGGTCTACTACCAGGGCGAGGGCGGCGGCGAGTTCCGCTTCGAGCCGGGTCCGATCTTCGCAAACCTCGTGCTCGCGGACGAGATCAACCGCGCCCCGGCCAAGGTGCAGGCGGCGCTGCTCGAGGCGATGGAAGAGCGGCAGGTGACCGTCGCGGGCGCCACCCACAGGATGGAGCCGCTCTTCATGGTCATGGCGACGCAGAACCCCATCGAGCAGGAGGGCACCTATCCGCTGCCCGAGGCGCAGATGGACCGCTTTCTCATGCACGTGAACATCACCTACCCGCCGGTCGAGGACGAGGTCGAGGTGATCCGCCTCGTGCGCTCCGAGGAGATCGCGGCGCAGGGAGGGGCCGGGGCTGCGGCCGCCCAGCCCCCGACGCCGATCCCGCAGGAGGCGGTCTTTGCCGCCCGCCGCGAGATCGCCGCGCTGCGCGTCGCGCCCGAGATGGAGCGCTACATCGCCGACCTGGTGAACGCCACCCGCGTGCCCGCCGAGTTCGGCGAGGACCTGCCGCGCTGGATCGAGGTCGGCGCCAGCCCGCGCGCCTCGCTGGCGCTCGACAAGTGCGGCCGCACCCATGCCTGGCTTGCCGGGCGCGACTACGTCGACCCCGAGGACATCCGCGCCGTGGTCGCCGACGTGCTGCGCCATCGCCTCGGCCTCAGCTACGAGGCGCAGGGCGAGGGCATCAGCCCCGACGCGGTGGTTGCCGAGATCGTCCGGCAGGTGGCGCTGCCCTGAGGGGGACACGATGAAGGACCGCGCCGCCCGCATCCGCACCGGCACACAGCCGAAGGCCCCGCCGGTCACGGACGATCCGCGCATCCACACCGATCTGGCCTACCTGCGCAGCCTCGAGGGCCCGGCGCGCGGGCTCAGCTTCCTGCCGCGCCAGCCGGCGCAGTCGGTGCTCAACGGCCGCCACGCCTCGCGCCTGCGCGGGCGCGGGCTCAACTTCGAGGAACTGCGCGACTACCTGCCCGGCGACGACATCCGCGCCATCGACTGGAAGGTCACCGCCCGCACCGGCAAGCCGCATGTGCGGGTGATGACCGAGGAGCGCGACCGCCCGGCACTGATCGTCGTCGACCAGCGCATGTCGATGTTCTTCGGCACCCGCCGCGCGATGAAATCGGTGACCGCCGCCGAGGCCGCCGCGATGACCGCCTTCCGCATCCTCGACCAGGGCGACCGGGTGGGCGGCATCGTCTTCGGCGACGAGGTGATCGCCGAGATCCGCCCGCAGCGCAGCCGCGCCGCGCTCAACCGCTTCCTCACCGCGCTGGCCGAGGCGAACGGGCTGCTGCACGCCGAGGCGCCGAACGTCGCGCCCATCGGTCTGACCGAGGTGCTGCGCGCCGTCGCCCGCATCGCCTCGCGCAACCACCTCATCATCGTGCTCAGCGACTTCGACGGCATCGACGCCGAGACCGACCGCATCGTCTCGGGGCTCTCCCGCCACAATGACCTGATCCTCGTGCCGGTGACCGACCCCAGCGCCGGAGAGATCCCGGGCGGGCTGCGCATCATCGTCACCGATGGCGAACTGCAGGCCGAGATAGACACCGCCGAGCCCGGCACGCGGCGCGGGCTGATCGAGATGTCGAAGGGGCGGCTGGCCGATGTGCTCGACTGGCAGCGCCGCTTCGGGGTGGCGATCCTGCCGCTCTCGGCCGGCGAGGAGACGCTGCCGCAGATGCGCCGCCTGCTGGGGCTCGGGCCGCGATGAACGAGGAGAGCCCGCAAGCCGACAGCCTCGTTGCGCTGGTCAACCAGCTGATCGAGCCCGCGCCGCCGCCGCCCGTGCCGCTGACCCCGCAGACATGGGGCTGGGCGGCGCTGGCGCTGATCCTGCTGGCGCTGCTGGTCTGGGCGGGCTGGCGCTGGTATCGATACCATGCCGCCAACGCCTACCGCCGCGCCGCGCTGGCCGAGGCGGAGCGGGCGCAGACCACCGCCGAGCTTGCCACCATCCTGCGCCGCGCCGCGCTGGCCGCCTATCCGCGCACCGAGGTGGCCTCGCTGACCGGCTCCGCCTGGACCGGGTTCCTGTCGCGCACCGGCAAGGGCACCTTTCCCGAGACCGCGGGCGAGGAGCTGCGCCGCGCGCCCTACCGCCAGCCGCGGGCCGCGCCCTCGCCCGAGCTGCGCCGCGCCGCGCTGCGCTGGCTGAAGACCCACCGCGCCGCGCCCGCCGCCGAGCGCAGGGGGGAGGCCGCCGCATGATCTCGCTCGCCGCCCCCTGGCTCCTGCTGCTCCTGCCTCTGCCCCTGCTGGTTCGCTGGCTGGTGCCGCCGCACCGCGAGCGCGAGAGCGCGCTGCGCTTTCCCTTCTTCCGCCGCATGACCGAGGCCGCTGGGGCCGAGCCGCGCGCCGGGGCGGTGGTGCTCTCGCGCCCGGTGATCTCGTGGATCACCGCCACGCTCTGCTGGGCGCTGCTGGTGCTGGCGTTGGCCCGGCCCGAGCGGGTGGGCGCGCCGATCACCATCGATAAGGCGGCGCGCGACGTGGTGCTGGCGATCGACATCTCGGGCTCGATGGACGCCAGGGACTTCGCCGCGCCGGACGGGCAGCGCCTGCAGCGCCTCGCCGGGGTGCGGCAGGTTGTGGACCAGTTCGTCTCGGGGCGCGACGGCGACCGCATGGCGCTGATCGTCTTCGGCACCGCCGCCTACCTGCAGGCGCCGCTGACCGACGATCTGACCACGATCACCGAGCTGCTGGACACGACCGAGGTCGGCATGGCCGGGCCGCACACCGCGCTTGGCGATGCCATCGGCCTTGCCATCCGAACCTTCGAGGCCAGCGACATCGACCAGCGCCTGCTCATCCTGCTCTCGGACGGGTCGGACACCGCCAGCCGCATGAGCCCGGTCAACGCCGCAGAGATCGCCGCCGACCGCGGGGTCGAGATCTTCACCATCGGCGTCGGCGATCCCGAGGCGACGGGCGAGAACCGGGTCGATCTTGCCACGCTTCAGGCCATCGCCCTGCGCACCGGCGGGCAGTATTTCTTCGCCGAGGACGCCGCCGCGCTGCAGGCGGTCTACGACCGGATCGACGCGCTCGCCCCGCGCGAGACCGAAACGCTGTCGTTCCGCCCGCGCCGGTCGCTGTCGTGGATCCCGATGGGCCTCGCGTCGCTGCTCGGGCTCGGCACGGTGCTCTGGCTTCAGTTGCGCGTGCAGAGGCGGCGCCGGGCGTTGCGGCAGGTGGAGGAGGCGGCATGAGCGACCTTGGCCTCTATCTCGAAGCCTTCCACTTCCTGCGCCCGCTCTGGCTGCTGCTGGTGCCGCTGGTGCTGGGGCTCTGGTGGCTGGTGCGCCGCCCGTTGCGGCGCGGCGGGATCGAGGTCGATGGGCTGGCGCCGCACCTGCGCGAGGCGCTGACCGTGGGGCGGGCCGAACGGCGGCGCGTCCTGCCGATCGATGGCACCGCCGCGGTGCTGATCCTTTCGGCGCTTGGCGCGGCGGGGCCGACATGGTCGCGCCAGCCCGACCCCTTTGCCGCGCAGTCGGCCCCCGCCGTTATCGTGCTGGCGGTCACCCCGGCGATGGAACAGACCGACCTGCCGCCCTCGCGGCTCGAGCGCGGCAAGCAGAAGATCCGCGACTTCCTCGATCTCCGGGCCGGGGCGCGCACCGCGCTGGTGGCCTATGCGGGCACCGCCCACGTGGTGCTGCCGATGACCGAGGACGCGCAGGTGATGGTGCCCTATCTCGAGGGGCTGAGCCCCGAGATCATGCCGCGCGAGGGCGCGGTGGCGGGCGAGGCGCTGGGGCTGGCCGAGGCGATGCTGGCCGGGGAGGGCGCGCCGGGCGGCATCCTCTTCGTCACCGACAGCCTCGACCCGGCGGACGTGGCGGCGCTCGATGCCAGCGGCTCGCCGCTCGCCGTGCTCTCGGTGAGGCCCGAGGGCAGCCGCGACCGCGGGCTCGACGCGCTGTCCGCGCCGGTGATCGAGGTGACGCCGGACCCGTCCGACATCCGCAGGCTCGACGGGCTGCTCAACGCCGCCTATCGCCGGGCGCAGCTCGACGATGTGGACCAGCCCTGGGAGGACCGCGCGCATTGGCTGGCCTGGCCCGCGGCGCTGATCGTGCTGCTCTGGTTCCGCCGCGGCTGGACCATGCGCTGGGTTGTGCTGACCGGGCTTGCCCTGCTCGCGATGCCGCAGGGCGCGCGGGCGGAGGGCCTCGCCGACTGGTTCCTGACCCCCGACCAGCAGGGGCGCATCTCCTTTGACCGCAAGCATTTCGACCGCGCCGCCGAGCGGTTTGTTGACCCGCTCTGGCGCGGCTACGCGCTCTACCGCAGCGGGCAGTATGACGCCGCCGTCGAGCTGCTGGACCGGGTCGAGACCGCGCAGGCCGCCTTCATCCAGGGGCTCGCCCAGATCAAGGGCCACAACTACCGCGACGGGGTGCGCGCCTTCGAGACGGCGCTCGCGCGCGACCCGGACTATCCCGGCGCGGCCGAGAACCTCGAGACCGCGCAGCGCATCGTCGAATATGTCGAGGCGGCGCAGGCGGCTTCGGACACCGGCGAGGAAGAGGGGATCGGCGCCGACGAGGAGGTCTATGACAACGAGAGCGGACAGGGCGAGGAGACCGAGCGCGAGGCCGGCAGCGACGCGGGCAGCGGGCTGCTGACCGCCGAGCAGTGGATGAACACCGTCGACACCCGCACCGAGGATTTCCTGCGGATACGGTTCTCGCTCGAGGCGGCACAGCCGCCGTCAAATTCGGGTGAGGCGGCACAGCCCGGCGCGTTAGGGGGTGCGGGCGGGACTGCTGCACCGATGGAGGGCGGCGAATGATCCGGCTCCTGCTGCTGCTCGCGCTCCTGCTTCCCGCCGCCGCGCGGGCGCAGGACGACGCGCCCGAGACCTTGCCGCAACTCATCGTCGACTTTCCCGAGACCGAGGCGATCCCCGGCCAGTCGCTCAGCCTGCGCCTGACGGTGCTGGTGCCGACCTTCATGCCCAAGCCCCCGGTCTGGCCCAGCCTCGAGGCGCCGAACCTGCTGGTGCGGCTGCCGTCCCGGTCCACCAACCCCGTCTCGGAGCGGGTGAACGGCGAGACCTGGGCGGGCATCTCGCGGCATTACCGCATCTCGCCCATGGTGCCCGGGCAGGTGACGCTGCCGCCGCAGGAGGTGCAGGTGACCTGGCAGGATCTCGAGACCGGCGAACCGCGGCAGGCGGTGCTGAGCACCGGGCCGATCGCCTTCGCCGGGGTGGTGCCGGAGGGGGCCGAGGGGCTCGATCCCTTCATCGCCGCCGCGGACCTCACGCTCATGCAGGAGATCGAGGGCGACCCCGCCGCCATGGTGCCCGGTGACAGCCTCAAGTGGCGGGTGACCGCAAAGGTGCAGGGCGTCTCGCCGATGTTCCTGCCGGTGCTGCTCGGGCCGGTCGAGCTGCCGGGTCTCGCCGCCTACCCGGACGAGCCGCAGGTCTCCGAGCAGGACGACCGCGGCGTGCCGAGCGGCAGCCGGGTCGAGAGCGTGACCTACCTCGCCGAGGCGGGCGGCGGCGGCGCGCTGCCGGAGGTGCGGCTCGACTGGTGGGACACCGACGAGGGCGTGGTGAAGACTGCCACCGCGGAGGGGCTGGAGCTTCACGTCGACGGCCCGCCGCCTGCGCGGAACGAACCGCTCGACCCCCGGCGCATCGCGATGCTGGCCGGGGTGGGGCTGGCGGCGCTGGTGCTGCTCTGGGCCATGCTGCGCTTCCTGCTGCCCGCGCTGGCGCAGTGGCGGGCGGAGCGGCGCGAGAGGGTGCTGGCGTCCGAGGCTTATGCCTGGCGCGGGCTGCTGCAGGTGATCGCGCGGCGCGACCATGCGGGGCTGCGCCCGGCGCTCGATCTCTGGGCCGGGCGGGTGGCGGGGCCGGACCCGCGCCGCGATCCGTCGGTCGAGGCGGCGCTGCTGGCGCTCGGGGCGCAGCGCTACGGCGGCGGCGCGGCCAATCCCGGCGACACGGCCTGGACGGCGCTGAGGGGCGCGCTCGACAAGGCCCGCCCGCGCGGCGGGCGCGGGTCGGGCGTCGCGTCGCTGCCGCCGCTCAACCCCGGCGGCGCGACCTAGGCGCGGGGGATCAGACGCCCTTTTCCTTCAGCCAGGTGGTGACGATCTCGGTCAGCCGTGCGCCCGAGAAGGAGGGGAAATGCCCGCCATGCACGATGCGCACCGGCAGCGCGGCGAGGCGCTGCATCGAGTGGATGTAGGCCTCGGCGTCCGAATGGTAGGTGTCCTCGATCAGCGGGCCGTCGTAGACGATGTCGCCCGAGATCAGCACACCCGAGGCTTGCTCCCAGAGCGCGATGCCGCCGGGGCTGTGGCCGGGGGTGTGGATCACCTCGAAGTGCCGGTCGCCGAGGTCGATGATGTCGCCATCCTCGAGGAGCCGCGTCGCGGGGGCGCCCTTCACCGCGTAGGTGGCGGAGCTGTAGGGCACGTCGGGCAGGGCGTCGAAGATCGCGTCGGTCACGTAGGGATCGGCGAGGGTGTTCTGCCGGGTGGGCTGGGCGAGAAGGTCGGCCTCGGCGGAATGGCAGAGGCGGCAGGGAAACTCGTGGTGGCAGCCGATGTGGTCGAAATGGGTGTGGCTGGCGACGGCATCCAGAGGCCGTTCGGAGACCAGCGGCACCCATTCGCGCAAGCTGACCACGCCCATGCCGCTGTCGACAATGAGATCCCGGTCCCGCCCGCGCACGTGCCAGATGTTGCAGCGGTAGAATTCCTGGATGAACGGCTCGTCGATCCAGGTGATCCCGTCGCCGACGGTGCGCTGGCGGTACCAATCCTTGGGCGGGATGCGGGGGCTCATGCGGCGGCCTTCGCCTCGGGGGCCAGCACGACCGGGTTGCGGCCGAAGAGCTCGACCTCGTCGCCGGGCCGGGGATGCTCGCCCTGCGGCAGGTGCGCGGTGAGGAGCGTCTCCGGCGCGGCGAGCGGGCGGAAGTGGCAGCGGTGGTAGGAGCCGTAGAAGGCCGCCTCGACCAGCGTCGCGCGGCCGAGGCTGAACTCGCCCGTGAGGCCGATGCTCTCGGGGCGCAGGCAGAGCATTCCCTCGGCGGGCGCGATGGCAAGCGGGCCGAGCGGCGAGGTGACGCTCGCTCCGGCGGGGCTGACGGGGATGCGGTTGGTCTCGCCCATGAAGTCGGCCGAGAACATGGTCCTCGGCGTGAGATAGACCTCTTCGGGCGTGCCGCAATGCTCGGTCCGGCCGTGGTTCATCACCACGATGCGGTCGGCGATGGCCATGGCCTCTTCCTGGTCGTGGGTCACGTGCACGAAGGTGGTGCCGACGCGGCGCTGGATCGCCTTCAGCTCCTCCTGCATCTGGCGGCGCAGCTTGAGGTCGAGCGCGCCGAGCGGCTCGTCGAGCAGCAGAACGTCCGGCTCGACCGCCAGCGCGCGGGCCAGCGCGACGCGCTGGCGCTGGCCGCCCGAGAGCTCGTGCGGGCGCCGCGCGGCCTTGTCGGCGAGGCCCACCATCTCGAGCATCTCGAGCGCCTTGGCATTTCGTGCCGCCTTGCCCATGCCGCGCATGCGCAGGCCGAAGGCGACGTTGTCGCGCAGGCTCATGTGCGGGAAGAGCGCGTAATCCTGGAACATGGTGGTGGTCGGCCGGTCCTTCGGTGCCACGTGGGTCATGTCGCGCCCGCCGATCAGCAGCTGCCCCTCGGAGGGCGTGAGGAACCCGCCGATGATCGACAGGAGCGTGGTCTTGCCGCAGCCAGAGGGCCCGAGCAGCACGATGAACTCGCCCGCGGCGATCTGCAGGTCGACCCGGTGCAGGGCGGTGAAGCTGTTGAACCTGTGCTCGACGGCCTTGATATGCACATCCGCGGTCATTTCGATCCCTTTCGGAAAAGCGTGAGTTCGAGCGCCACCACCACGACGACCGAGACGAGGAAGACCAGCGAGCCGACGGCGTTGGTCGCGGGCGAGAGGCCCGAGCGCAGCATCGACCAGATCTCGACCGGCAGGGTCACGTCGAACCGGGTCAGCAGGAACGCGATGATGAACTCGTCCCAGCTGAAGGTGAAGGCGAGGAAGAAGGCGGCGGCGAGCGCCGGGGTCAGCATCGGGGCTGCGACGAACCAGAGCACCTGCCATTCGCGGGCACCGAGGTCTCGTGCCGCCTTCAGCGCGCTCTTCTGGTGCTCGCCGATGGCGGCGTAGAGGATGGCGAAGCAGAGCGGCAGGTTGATCACCACGTGGCCGATGCCGGTCGCCAGCAGCGAGGGGCGGATGCCGACCTGGTTGAACATCTGCAGGAGGCCGAGCGCGATGATCAGGTAGCTGACGGTCATCGGCGCGATCAGCAGCCCGCGCATCAGCACCGAGCCCGGCAGCACCACGCGGGCAAGGCCCGAGGCGGCGAGAAAGCCCAGCGTCAGCGCGACCAGCGACGACAGCAGCGCCACGACCAGCGAGTTGCCGAGCGCCTCCATCATCGCGCGGTCCGACAGGATCTTGGCGTACCACTCGAAGGTCACGCCCTTGAACGGCGGCACCGGCAGGCGGCCGTCCTGGAAGGAGAAGATCACCAGCGTCACGACGGGCAGCAGGATGAAGGCGAAGAGCGCGACGAGATAGGCCCAGGAGAAGTACTTCATCACACGCGATCCATCTTCAGCCAGCGCGCGCAGGCGGCATAGGCGAGGGTGACCATGGCCATCAGCACCACCGACAGGGCCGAGGCCATGGGGAAGTCGCCGCGCCGTCCGAGCTGCAGCATGATCAGCTGCGGCAGGGTCAGCTCGTTGTTGCCGCCGAGGATCTGCGGCGTGATGTAATCGCCGATGCAGAGCACGAAGGTCAGGAAGGCCCCGGTCATCACGCCGGGCAGGGTGAGCGGCAGGATCACCAGCCGGATCACCTGCCACTTGGATGCGCCGAGATCCTCGGCGGCGCGGGCGTAGTTCGGCGAGAGCTGGATCAGGTTGGAATAGATGGTGAGGGTGAGGAGCATCACGAAGAAATGGACGAAGCCGATGATCGTGGCCGAGCGCGTCGCCATGATCTGCACCGGCTCAGCCAGCAGCCCGAGACCGACGAGCGCGTTCATCACCACGCCCTTCTCGCCCAGCACCAGCGCCCAGGAATAGGAGCGCACCACGTAGGAGGTCCAGAACGGCAGCACCGCGAGCAGAAGCGCCATGCGCCGCCAGCGGGCGGGCACGCGGGTGGCGATGATCCACGCCAGCGGCCAGGCCAGCAGCACCGAGATCACCGTGACCACCGCGGTGATCTCGAGCGAGACGAAGATGCCCCGCCTCAGCGACGGGTCGGTGAAGATCCGCAGGTAGTTGCCGAGGTCATGGCCCTGGACGATCTCGCGCCCCTCGAGATGGGCAAGGCTCATCATCACCATCGCCGCGAAGGGCAGGGCGAAGAAGGCCAGCGTCCACAGCAGCGCGGGAGCGACCAAGGCCGCTCCCTGACGTTTTTCCTGTCTTTCGATGCTCATCTGTCTCTCTTAGTTCTGGAGCATGTCGGTCCAGAGGTCCTGCATCGCGGCATCGGTGTCCGCGTCCGGCACCGGGTAGAGCTGCGCGCGGGCAAGGTAGTCCGGCTGGTCGTCCCAGCGCAGGATCGCCTTCTGCTCATCCGTCAGCACGTCACCGGCGGCCTTGTTGGCCGGCATGCCCCAGTAGCAGGACGAGGTCGCAAGCCGCGCCTGTCCCTCGGGCGAGGTGATGTACTTGATGAATTCCAGCGCCAGCTCGGGCTTCTCGGTGCCCTCGACGATGGCGAGCGACTGCGCCCACAGGAGGCCGCCTTCCTCGGGGATGGTCCAGTCGAGGTCGGGATTCTCGGCGTTGAGCACGGCGGTCAGCCACTCGCCGCCGCCGATCAGCACGTCGACCTCGCCGGTGGCGAGCGCCGTCTGGCTGCCCACCACGTCCGACACCTGCTTGGAGGCGGCGCCGAGCTTCATCAGCGGCTCGCGGATGGTCTCGAGCGCGGCGGCGTCCAGATCGGCCGTCTTGATGCCCGCCTCGAGGCCGACAAGGCCCAGCACCGGCAGGTAGTAGTCGTAGATCGCGATGCGGCCGTCGTACTTGCCCGACCAGAGCGCATCGAGGCTCTGCATGTCCGCCGGGTCCACCTTGGCCTTGTTGTAGGCGATGGTGTTGTAGCCGAACTTCTCGGTCACCGCGTAGGTGGTGCCATCGACGGTGGTGTGGTCGGCGAGCACCGCCTCGGGGAAGTAGCTGGAGGTGTTCAGCTGGTCCGCGGGCAGGGGGGCGAGCAGCCCGCGCTCGACCGCGCGGCCGACGTCCACCGCGTCGATCACCATCACGTCCCAGTCGCCCGGGCGGGACTGTTCCAGCAGCGTGAGGCCGGCGGCGGTGCCCTCGTATTCCTTCACGTTGACCCGGACGTCATGCGCCTTCTCGAAGGGCTCGAGCAGCTCGGGGTCGGCGTGGTCGCACCAGATCAGCGCGTTCAGATCCTCGGCCTGCGCGGCGGAGGTCAGGGATGCGGCAAGCCCGGCGGCGATGGCCAGACGCGAGCAGCTGTGTGTGAGTGCCATTTTTTTCCTCTCCTGTCGGTCGCGGGCGGTGTTCTCCGCCCTGCGTCTGGGAAAAAAGTTGAACCGGTTCAGTTTTGCAGTCAATATCAATTTTGAAGTGACCAAGGGGGCCCCATGGCCGGACTGCGCGAAAGACAGAAGGCGAAACGCCAACGTGCCATTCTTCAGGCAGCGAGCACGCTTTTTAAGCAGAACGGGTACGAGGCGGCGCGGATAGAGGCGATTGCCGAGGCCGCCGAGGTCTCGGTTGGCACATTCTACAACTACTTCGAGCACAAGGCCGACCTCCTGCTGGCGATCGTCTCGATGGAGGTCGAGGAGGTGCTGAACCAGGGGCAGGGCGTGGTGGATGCGCCGCAGGCCGATGCCTATGACGCGATCTGCACGCTGGTGGCGACCTACTACGACCACTCACTGGTCTACCTGACCAAGGAAATGTGGCGCACCGCCATGGCCTTCTCGATCCAGAGCCCGGACACGCCCTTCTCGCGCCGCTACCGCGAGCTCGACCTTGCGCTGGCCGAGCAGGTGGTGGCGCTGATGGAGCGGCTGCAGCAGGGCGGGCAGGTGCTGCGCGGGGTGGATGCGCGGGCCTTCGGAGAGCTGACCTTCCTCGGGCTCAACGGGCTCTTCACCACCTACACCGTGTCGGAGGACATGGCGCTGGACGAGCTGAAGGCCGCGATGTTCCGCAAGGTCCGCGCGCTGACCGCGCAGATCGGCGTCGCCGAGGCGGGCTAGGGCCGCCGCGCCTGCCGGAGCGCCGAATGCGAGAGAAGCGCCCCCGAGGGAGCGCTTCCCGCGTCGCCGCAGCGCCTTGGCGAAGAAGCTTCGGTCCTGGCGCCGGTGGCCTGCCCGGCATCGTCCCTTACGCCGCGCATGAAGGGCTGCGCCTGACCGTCCTTCTCCGTGACGGGCGTGTTACCAGGACCCGTCCTTGACCTTGTGGGGGCTGATCGTCTTCACCTTCGGGGCGGGCAAGGGCCCGTCCTCGGGCCAGATCCCGGCGCGGAGGCGCTGCGACAGGGTCTTCACCGTCTTGATGCGTCCAAGCGCCCTTGCGCCCTCGATGGCCTTCCGGTCGCCGTCGTAATAGTCGAACCAGGGCAGGCCGGCCTTGGAGTATTCGCGCGCCGAGATCGGCGAGAGCGGCGGCGCCTCTCCCGTCATCGCCATCCATTGCTGCGCGTTGGCGAGCATGACGAAGCAGCGCTGGCGGTTCTCGAGATCCCAGGCATCAAGCCCGTACTCGTCCTCTTGGATCTCCTGGCGCATCGAGCCGCCCATGCCGAGGCCCATCTCCGCGGAGCTGGCGCATGCCCTCAGGCAATAACGTATCTCCCGCTCCTCGCGGTTGTACCGCTCGATCAGCTCGGCATAGCGCGACTTCTTCATCGGGATCGCCTCGATCTGCAGCCCGCCGACGTCGCTCTGCGGGTCGATCTGCTCCTCGACCGTGTAGCCCTCGCCGAGCGGTGCGGCGACGAACTGGCGCACGGTGCGCCTGCCGGTGTTGAACCCGTCGAGCCACGGCTGTCCCGGCAGCACCACGTAGTCCTGCGGGTCCTGCGACAGGCCCTCGGCCCACCTGAGCCCCGAGACGGCATTGATCTTGCCCGCGCCGATCTTCAGAGCCACGGGCAGTTTCGGGTAGAGGCCGCCGAAGCTGCCGAAGTTGAGCCAGAGTGCGTCGGTCTGGAAGATCGGCATGACGATGCCGCCGCGCGCCTTGCGGTGCTCGAGGCCGCCGAGCGCGCAATCCTCGACGTGGCGCAGCGGGAAACGCCCGAGCCCGGGCGGCAGGAAGTGGTCGCGGCCGTCATCGGGGATGCGCAACGTGCGCTGGAAATCGATGTGGATCCCCGCGTCGATCGCGATGTTCGGGAAGCGGATCTCAAGCCTGTCGTTTTCGAGAGAAATCATCAGTACCTCCTACCAGTCGCCGTCCGACACCTGCCGGACGACCTTCAGAATTGCATGATCGGGCTGTTCCTTGAGTTGTCTCAGGAGCTCGCCGAAGAGCCGGGGGCGCTTGCGGATGATCTGCAGGAGATCCGACGAGACCTTTCCGGCCATGGCGAGCAGCAGGTCCGGATCCTCTCCGAGCACCTCGGCGAGCGCGACGATCTTGGCCTCGGACGGCGGCGGGGTGAGGCCCCGCTCGACCTTGCTGAGGAAGGCCGGCTCGACGCCGATGCGCAGCGCGACCTGCCGGAGGGACATGGTCCTGTCCGTCTCGCCCAGGGCCTCGCGGCGTTCGCGGAGGTATGATCCGAACTCTGTCATGTGGAGTGTGTACTACAAGGTACACAAAAAATCCACAAAATTGATTCACCTCGGTGCGAATGATCCTGAGCGTGATGGGCCGGGTTTCTGCAAGGTTCGAGGCAGGGGGCGAAGAGGAGCCGCGCCAAGGCTAATGGCAATATCGGCCGAGACGCTGCTGCCCAGGCCGCAGAGCGGTCCAATGTCATTCGTGGATGGCGCGATTTAGATGTTAAACTAGGATGAGCCAAAGAAAAAAGGCGCTCCCGAAGGAGCGCCTTTTTTCGTTCTTGCCAACCTCTTTTGAGGGAAGTTGGCTCCGGCGGTAGGGGCCGGAGGTTTGCCTCTAAGGCATTGAATTCATTGACGTCATTCTGTGCGACTCTTCTGCGAGTCCGCGATGTGCCAAGGATCGTGCCCGGATTTGCGCCAAGGGGCAAGCGGTCATCGACAGCGTCGCCGAGACGATCAAGGAATTCTGGAGCAGGTGCATGATTGCCCCTGCGTCCCTTGTCACGATGTCTCTTCTGAGCCATCAACGATGGACACGGCAAGGTAACGGAACTCGCCATTCTTCACGTGGAAGTCGGAGTAGGGTGACCATCGGGCGAGATATCTTCCGCGGAAGGCGGGGACCCGCCCATAGCTCGCGACGATCTTTTCTGCGGTGTGGGGCGCCCAGTCGAGGTCTCCAGTCACCAGGGCGCCATCACCGAGGTTGAACTCCGCATCGCATCCGGTGGGCTTCGGCGTCTTCCAAAGGGCAGCGGTATTGGTGAGCGCGACTACGCTTCCCGTCGTTTGGGGCAGCGCGGCGATAAATTCCTCGACGCGGGCGATCTTCATCAGGATGCCATGACGGTATAGGTCATTGGCTCCGAAACGGAGGTCAAAGATCTCGCCGTCCGGTGCCGTCCAGAGCAGCTTTTGCTTGGGGTATTTCAGCTCAACGACATGCTTCCAGCCACGGAAACCCAACACGATGTCTGCGGATGTATTTCGGTTATCGAAGAGGCGCACTTCCGTCTGGACATCGAGGAGCGGCGTCATGGTCTTGAGCTGCGATGCCAGGGCGCGCTGCAGGCTGGCCTCCGACTGGAAGATCGGCTCTTCGGTCGCAACCGCACAGAGGGCGCCTTCAACCAACTGGTGAAAATTCGGCTTCATGGCGACGGCCTTTCTTGTGCGCCTTCGACAGAGCATGACGCCCGGCAGAGAGCAATTGCTTCCGTCGCGGACCCTTACGGGAATGGAGTGACCTGTCCCTCCACGATCGGGTGGCCCGGAATACTCCTACATTCCCTTCCAGAAATACGAAATCTGGGAGAGCTATGTCGCAGACCAGTTTCCGGTGCAGGTGTCCGCCTTCGACGATTTTGCGCGGGGCATGAATGAGCTGGTGCCATCGCTCATGCGAGACGCGTCGAACGTGATGGGCGACAGCATGCCAATGGTCGATCGGATGCTGAAGATGGACCGCGAGTTCAATTCCCGGGCTGTCTTCCATTCGGAGCTTCTGACCCGTATCGGTTGCAGCGGTCCGACCGTGATACGCTACGAGGAAGCGCTGCGAGAGTTTTTCCGGCGGAGCAGGCCGATATGATCGAGTGCAAAACGTCCCGGCCATGACCCCGGCAGCGACGAGCTTGGATGCGGCGACGCCGATGATCGTGCCGGCGGCGCGGTTTGACTGCTGAAGCATGGCTGCCACGACGGCTGTCAGGGCCTCGTCAAGCCGCTTGAGGTCATCTCCCGCCGGCGTTTGAGCGGAGCGGGTCACCGAGAGGCCTCACTTCCTGAGTGCGCGAGTGCGACCCCCATAAAGTGTTGTCCTCCTGGGCTTTTCTGCCCTCGTTCCAGAGCGTCTTGGCAGAGGCACGATGAGCGTCCCCCTTCTGCAGGCCAACGCGTCGCACTCGCCGGACCGCGGGCGCGATGAGGAGTGGACTGCGTAGATACAGGCTGACCGCGAAAGAGTCCCAGCGAGGGGTGTGGAACCGCCATGGTCAATGGACTGCCAGCGCCCGCTGTCCAGCAAGATTCCGGGGCCACCACTCGATTGGGGGGGACTCAAGGCGGTCCAGCGCTTCATTGATCCTGACAAAGGGGTTGTCATGCTCGAAATAGGTCCGCCCTGTCCATGCTTTGGGATGGGCGCAATAGACGAGTTCGACATTTCGTGCCGGATGATTTTGAAAGTGCTGCCAGGTAGCTTCTCGGAACCGGTCTTGCGCTTTCCGCCCGAGCAGCAGGAACACAAGCGGCGGGTCGCCCTCGCGCCGCAGCAACTTCAAGAGCAGCTGCTCCATGACGGGCCTCCAGATGCGAATATGAGTGTCCAGAACTCGTTGTTGGGAGCTTGTGAAGGTCCATGCCGCATTGACCGACAGTACATCTCTCGACGCCAGAGCATCGAAAAAGCCGGGCATTGCCGGGGGAGCAAGTTCCCCTGCCGCGATAGCCGCACGCACTGACGGCCAGTCACTGCGATCTTCGGTGATTCCGAGGTCACCTCTGGAAGCAGATGCCGCGGACTGGAGCAGGCGGCGCAGGCTGACCGCAATTTTCGCGGGTTGCGCTTCGTTCCATGCTCCGTCCTCGAAGGCACGTCCCGTAGCTCTCGGTTGAGAAGGGTAGGGGTCTTGGCCAATAATCACGACCCGGACGCGCTCGGGTATGAGGTCATCGAAAGCTCGGGTCATGTGGCGACAAGGAACCTCATCTGCGTCTTCGCGCGGTCGGCCCAGAGCGAGGCGCGGCGGAAACACTTCCGGAGCGTCCCAGTCAGGGAGGTCATCCATGACCGGCTCTACGTTCTCAAAGAACCTACGCCAGGCCGGTGCGAGATCCTCTCGCCAGTTCCCGGCAAGATGCCGTTCGATCCGCTCTCTCAGAGACACCATGGTGTTCTTCCTGGCGTAGCCTCCGCGTCACTCTTCGAGCTTTTCCGCAAGTACCTCCCAATCCTCATCGTGCTAACCTGTCTCGGCGCTTCCGCTGTCGGCAACCGCCGTTCGATTCAAGGCACGCAGTTGCGAAAGGAAGGGCTCTACCTTTGCTTCGCCGAAAACATTGTCCGGCCCATCCGGGTTCAGGTCGGTGAACGGACTTTCATAGAGCAGGCCCGGATCGATCACGCCGTTTTTCGTGAGATGGTCGATGACCATGCCCACAAATTCAATCTGATCAGCGGAGGCTCCGTCAGCGATGAAAGACGCGAAGTGCTGTTGGGCGGCACCGCGATCCAATCCAACGAGAGACCGAATGAATACGCCAAAACCCTGCACCTGGGCGGCCTCGGTTCTTCTCGCATTTTCGATGTCGCCATCTGATCCGATACCCGCCTCCAAGAGCATCCTTTCGAGCTCGGAGATGTCGAGTTGGGTGAGAGGGCGCCCCGACTTCAATCGTTGCAGCGCGACGTGCTCGCCATGGAGAGACAAGAATTCACGGGCCTTCTTCTTGAAGACGATAAAATCTGCCGCTGGGTTGAGGGTGACACTGGCGGGAATCCCCAGGTCATCCTCGAAATCGGTGTAGAGGATGGCCCGGGAGGTCTGATCGATAAGATGGACGATCTCGCGAAGGCGCAGCCGCGCCACCTCGGCGATAGGAACCGTCAGGCCCTGCCACCAGGCTTCGGTCAGTATCTCCTCGATCAACTCGCCGTGCCGCGCGACGGCCGGGATGTCCATCTTGGTCGACAGCGCGGTGGCTATCTCCAAGACCTTTCGGCGGCAGGTCTCCAACTTGGCTGATCGCCCCAACAGGCACAGCTGGAGTTCGAACATGAGCAGGTCGAACCTTTTCGCTTCTTCTTTGCCGAGGTCGTGCGCGCTTGGAAGCGCTGCAAGCTCCATCAGTTCGTCTTTCGCCTCGTCGGAGAGGTTGGACCAGGACGTCTGATCCGACTGCCAGGTTTCGACGGCGCGCAGGTGTCCGCGGACGACGAAGGACGACGTGTCGAGACCCAAGACGAAAAGGCGGACATCGTCGACGATGCCGATGCGGACATTGGACATTTCCTCGATCGGCGCGATCCGAGCCTCTGCGACGACTTTCACTCTGTCACCCTGAACTTCCAGAGATTGGTCGATGGCACCTGCAACTTTCAGCCTGACTTCGATCAGGCGCTCTGTCAGGGATTTCGGGACCGGTGGATCGGACAATTCGGGGTTCGCGCCGAAGAACTCGAGGTTCCCGCAGACATCGAAGATACGAAATTCTGTCTTGTCCTGACCTGGGCCGAAGAGATCGGGGCAGAGCCGCGTGCCTCGCCCGACCATTTGCCAGAACTTTGTTTTCGAGCGCACGAGTTTGAAGAAGACCAGGTTGACCACCTCGGGCACATCAACCCCAGTGTCCATCATGTCCACAGAAATGGCGATCTGCGGCTCCCTGCCGGCGACCTCGAAGCTTTCGATCAAACTCTGCGCGTAGCTATCGCCATGAACAATGCGGCGCGCAAAGGTGCCGCCGAGGTTCGGCCAGCCGGCGTTGAATCTTTCTTCGATGAACTTCGCGTGGGCCTTGTTGGCCGCGAAGATGATCGTCTTCCCGATCTTGTCGCCGCCATCGACCTTGATCCCGTGCGCCATGACATGGGCCAGAACCTTATCAACGGTGTCAGCGTTGAAGAGGTATTTGTTGATCTCAGCGGCGGAAACCTCTTCGCGGCGGCCGCTCTCCCCCCAGTCAAGCTCGTCCCACTGATCCTTTTCGTCGTCGGTCAGATCGTCATAGCGGATGCCTTCGCGCATGAAGCGGGTCGGCAGCGAGATCGGGTCGAAGGGCTTGAGGAAGTCATCGTGGAAGGCCTCCTCAAGCCCGTAGAAATCGGTAGGATGTCCCGGATCGAGATCAAAGAGCCGATAAGTATCGCGATCGACCTCGTCGCGGGGCGTCGCCGTCAGGCCGACCAAGTAACTGTCGAACCACTCGAAAATCGCGCGGTAGCGCTTGTAAATCGACCTGTGGGCCTCATCGATGATGACCAGATCGAAATGGCCGGGGCCGAAGCGGCGGCCGTTGTGATCTGCACGGTCGATCAGGTTCAACATGGTCGGATATGTCGAAACATAGACGCGACCCGTGCCGGAGGAGTCGGTCACCAGGTTTACCGGGGAGCTGTCCGGCATATGCGTGGCGAAGGCATTGCGCGCCTGCCGGACGAGGCTGATCCGGTCGCAAAGGAACAGAGCGCGCTTCACCAAACCAGCCCGGACCATCATGTCCACTAAGGCGATCACGGTCCGGGTCTTGCCGGTGCCCGTGGCCATCACCAGAAGCGCCTTGCGCGAGCCGGCATCGAAATGCTCGGCGATGCGGGTCAGGGCGCGGGTCTGGTAGGGGCGCCCGGCGATGGCAGCTTTCGGCTGCTGCGAGGTCAAGGGCTTCGCTTCGGACCGCCGAGCGATCATTTCGCCCAGCTCTTGTGCGGTCTTGAATCCGCCGAGGCGGCGGGGAGGGATGCTGCGGGCGTCGTCCCAGATCCAATGCTCATAGCCGTTGGTGTAGAAGATTATCGGGCGTCGGCCGTGCATCTGCTCCAAGGCGTCGGCGTAGAGCTTCGCCTGCTGTTGCCCTTCGGAAGGAGAGCGCCGGGTGCGCTTGGCCTCGACCACGGCCAGAGGCAGGCCGTCGGCGCCCCAGAGGACGTAATCGGCAAAGCCATGGCCCCGCTCGTTGGGCATCGGCTCCACACGGTACTCCAGATCCCGGCCTTCCTTCAGGCCAGCCCATCCGGACTCGGCCAGTAGCAGGTCGATCAGGCGTAGGCGGGTGGTGGCCTCGTTGTAGTCGTGCGGGTCGGCAGACTGATCGGCGCGGGCCTTGGCAACCTCGGCGCGTCTGGCCTTCAACTCCTCATCAAGGGTGGCGAACCTGGCGCGGAGGTCATCCAGTTCCTCTGTGCGTGCCGCAAGCGCCTTGTCCGTGGACTGGATGCGCTTCCGCGCCTCGCGGACCAGGTCCAGACGAGCGCTCAGTGGCGCCGGATCGAAGGTGTTCGGCTCGGGCGGTTTCTGGCGCCTGCCATATGTTCGCCCGAACCAGTGCATCACGTGGTGCAATTCCTCGACCACTTGGCGTGCGCCCTCGGGCTTCAGGTTCGAGCCTTCGTGGGCGGATTTGTTGCGGACGAGATTGATGAAGCGGGCCTTGGCATGGACCTTCTGGCCCATGATGCCCCGCAGGTCCGGGTCGTTGATCATCCGGCTCGCGCCGGTCTGGCCAGGAGGCGTGAGACCCGCGTCATGGGCAAAGGCCCAGCCGAGCGCCAGCTCAAGCGCCTTGCCCGCCAGGATTGCCGCGGCCTCCGGCTCTGACATAGCGAGTCTCTCCGCCGAAGTCGCTGCGGCATGGACAGTGGGGAAGTCGCGTTCGAGGTGGGCAAAGTTACTGGAGGTCATGGTGATGTCCCGGGATCAGAGCTCTCCGGCGAAGGCGCGGGACTGGAGGGAGGCGAACAGGTTTTCGAGTTCGGAGAGGTGCTCTGTGACCTGCGTCCGCATACCACGCGCAATCCTGATCCTCCGGGAAAATTCGCGCTGCATTTCCACGGGTGGCTGACCCACTTCAATGGATAAGACTTTTTCCTTTGAGATATTCTTCATCGAACCACTCGATCCCGTTGCACGTTGAGACACTTCATCACGAAACTTCCGAGTTCCAAATAGATAATGCAAAAAAATCGGTTCGGCCTTGGCTTCGTTGACGCAGAATCGCCAGATCTTATCCGGGAGCACAATATTGTTCGATACCTTCTCCACCATGGCGGTCGCGCCAATCAACGACGAAGTATTCGCCCGGCTAAATAAGAGGTCTCCAGGCTTTACGAAATGAGATGCCGGTGGAGTATATTCGGCAGGGAGTGGCTTCGACTCCGACTCTATGAACTCGCCCTTGGTTACCGCACTGACCTTGAGGACCCGGTACCTGGTTCCTGCCTCGTCCGAAGCCGGAGCGAGGTTCTTCCCAGTATCGAACCCTGCGATGAGATTCCTCAATGGCCCTCGCGGGAATCGGTTCGAGGTCATGAGAACTCCGAACATCTCGGCGAAGATCGCGCCCGGGAGGGTGTCGAGCAGAGCGAGGGCCTCGCGGCGTCGGCGGCGCAGGGCGTCGGCCGCATCCAGGATCCCCGCAATCCGCCGCTGCTCCTCGAGGGGCGGGAGAGGGAAAAGGGACTCGGCCACAATCTTGTCAGATACGGCCGGGTAGCTTGCACCTGTGGCCTTCCGAACCATGTCGGCCACGAAAGACGGTGTCCGAACCCAGTGATAGATGTAGCGAGACACTGCCCTTTTCTCGTCCGGGCGAAGGACGGAAAACCCGGTCGAGGCAGTCGCTCCGTGGAGATCTTCTTCGACCACCGCAACGGCATTCAGATTCGGTCGCACGGTGGAGACAAGGATGTCCCCCGATTTAACCAATTGGCGCGCCCGGGATGGGGCCTCGGAAGGGATCGTCGGCGTGGGTGCCATGATCGCCTTTTCATCACGGTCGACCGAGCTGAGGTCGATGTAGTCAAAGACTTCCGACGACGACGCCCGTCTCGGGTTCCACGTCTGGATAGGGGTCAAGACCTCGCCGAGGGGGGCCAGCTGCCAAGTCATTCCGCCGCCTCCTGCTTCGCCGCCTGCGCCTGCTGCCAGTCGTGGTAGGTCTGGCTCGCACCCTTCACCTTCCATTCCAGCCGTCCATTGCTGTTGCGGTCCAGCACGACCGCGGCTGCCGCCGAGGGGCTGGAGAAGGACCAGGGCCTGGCGAAGCGCAGCTTGCCCGTGCCCGGAGACACCTCCTGAGGCACCAGTACGCCGTCGGCGATCAGCTTCGCCTTGAGACCGCCATAGCTCTGCTGGACATAGCCTGTGTCCTTCAGGGCCTCGGAGCCCTCAAGCACGATGAACTCACCCTCCTCCTCTACTGCCGTAGCCTCGACCCCGCTTTTGTGCCGGATCTCGAATTGCACCTCGTCCGAGACGGAGGGCGAGGTGGGATTTGCCTTGGCACTGACCGCCTTCGGCTGCGGCTTCAGCATGTCGAGCCCGATCACCGGGAGGATGATCCGCAGGTTCGCCAGGAATTGCTCCATGTTGGCGATGTCAGCCTCGGGCAGGCGCCGACGGCCGATGTCCGGGTTCGTGCCATTGTCGAGCGCCACTCGCCCGGCCTTGGCCGTCTGTTCGATCAGCCGGGCCTCCAGGTATTCGGCGTGGCCTTTCGACATGTCGTCGTCGCTGGTCGTGACGGTGATCGCCGTCTCCCAGAAATCGCGTTTCACCGCGCTCTGCTTGATGCGCTCGGCGACGGAGTTACCCGAGCCGATATAGATCCGCGTCGTGCCTGCAGTGACGGGATCAGGGCCAGAGAGGATGTAAACCCCCGTGCGGTCCACCTCGTCTCGCGCCGTGAGATCACCGAAGGCGGAGGCTCCCGAGACGAAGAGGAGCCCGGTCCAGCCATGGATGGTCGCCTTGCGCAGGCCGGTGGGTTTGCCGTCGACCAGGAAAAGCTGGATCGTGCGGCCGAAGGTCTCGCCAATGCTCATTCGGCGGCCTCTTTCGCGATGCTCTCGCCGAGCATTTTCTCGAGCTCTTCGAGGCCGTCAAAGATATCCCGCTCCATCTCGCGCAAGCGCGACAGGATTTGGGCGGGCGGTTCGTGTTCGACCGTGTCGTGTTCGATCTCGCGGTAGCGGTTGAGGCTGAGATCGTAGCTGGCGGCGACGATCTCGGCCTTCGGGACGACGAAGCTGCGGGCGGTGCGAGGGTTCTCCTTCTCCGTGCGCTCACGCATCTGCCAGCGGGCGAGGGCGTCGGGGAGATCGTTGAAGTTGGCTTCTTGCTCGGTCAATTCGGCCCAGGGGCCGAGCTTGTCCTCGGACACCAAAGGCTGGCGTTTATCGTCGAGGCTCAGGCCATCGGCATGCAGGTCATAGAACCACACGCCATCGGTGCCGCCGGAGTCGGTGCGCTGGAACAGCAGGATGGCCGTGGAGACCCCCGCGTAGGGCCGGAAGACGCCCGCTGGCAGTTTCACCACCCCCTGCAGCTGCTGTTCCTCGATCAGCATGCGGCGCACCTCCTTGTGCGCCTTTTGGGAGCCGAAGAGGACCCCGTCGGGGACGACGACTGCCGCCCGCCCACCGCGCTTCAATAGCCGTAGGAAGAGCGCCATGAAAAGCAATTCGGTCTTCCGGGTGTCGACGATGCGGGTGAGGTCCTTGGCCACCGCCTCGGCATCCAGGGAGCCGGCAAAGGGTGGGTTGGCGAGGATCAGGGAATAGGCCTCAGCTTCGTCACCATGTGCCTGAGTCAGGGAATCCCTGTAGACAATGGCGGCATCTTCAAAGCCGTGGAGTGCCATGTTCATCGCGCCGAGCCGCAGCATGGTTCCGTCGAAGTCGTGTCCATGGAACATGGCCGTTTCAATATGAAGGCGCTTTCCAGGGTCTGTCCAAGCATCGGAATGCTGCGCGCGCAGATACTCGGCTGCCCCGACGAGGAAACCGGCCGTTCCGCAAGCCGGATCGCAGATGACGTCGTCGGGGCGAGGTTCAGTCATTGCAACCATAAGGTCGATGATATGCCTCGGGGTGCGGAACTGACCATTTTGCCCAGCGCTGGCGACTTTGGATAGCATGTACTCGTAGAGATCGCCCTTGGTGTCGCGGCTCTTCATAGGAAGGTCCGATAGGAGATCGACGACCTTTGCGAGAAGACGCCCTGTCGGAATTTCGTACCGGGCGCTCGCCATGTGTTTGCGCAAGGGTGCCCCATCCGAGCCGAGGCGGCGGAGGAATGGGACGAGATGGTTCTCGGCTGCTTCCTGCATCTCGGCGGGAGGGAGTGTCGTGAAGCGCGGCCACCGAAGGTCGGAATAGGGCCTCCCCTCAGCGACTTTCTCGCCTCCCTCGCTGACTACTGGGATACCATCGAGATCCGGTGGGAAGAGGTCGCGCTCGAGAGGAACATTGCGCGCGCGCGCCTGACGCTCCGCAAGGGTTTGCGCGTCGTCGAGGCCCTTGAGGAACAGCAACAACGTCAGCTGCTCCATCACGGTCTGCGGATTGGAAATGCCGCCCGTCCACATCGCATCCCAGATGTCGTCAATCTTGCGTTTCAAGTCACCGGTGATCATGGCCGCCTCTCTTTTTCGGCCATATTGCACAGGGGGGTGGGGGGCTTCCAGCCGCGAAGCCACCTGACCGCAGAGCAATGGACTGATTGATGACTTGGAAAAAATCCGACGAGATGGTCCCGCCGGAATGTTCTGCTTTGAAAACCAACGTCTTTCGGCAGGCGATGCGCCGGGGGCGAGTAAAGCCGACCTGATGTCGCTCAGTCAGCGTTCTCGTTAGCCGGTGCCGTTGCGTTCTTCGCAACGATATCTTCGATGAGTGATGCCAGGCGTGTCTCGATTTCGTTGTTTCGGTCATGCGTGGCAATTTTTGCTTTGAGCAGGAGGATCTTTGCATCGGTCTTCTTTGCCTGCTCCTTGAGCCCATGGTTCTCCATCTCGAGCTCCGCAAGTGCGGTATCCCTCTTGTTGACCTGCTCCTCCAGATCATGGATGCGTTGCCGGAAGACCCGGATATCGGCTTCCAGTTCCTCCTCACGCTCTCGGCTCTCTTTGCCGAGGTCGTCGAACTGCTTCGCAAGCATGGCGGTCACCGCACGAATGACGTCTTTGCCGATATCGGCAGCTGCGGACTTCGCCGATGCCGGAAGCTTCGCCGCCAGCTTCCTGGCCTTCTCCTCGGCGCGCGCCGCGCAGATCCGACGGAACTCCCCGTCGAGGATGCCGGCATCGATGCCTGGAGATACGCCGAATTCGTCGCGCAGGAGGTTCTTTACGGCGGCACCGTCGGCGACCGCTCCGCGGGCCTCGATCCTGTCGATGGCCTCCTGCACTTGCGCGTCATTGTATTTGCGGGGGCGGCCGCCCTTGTTCTTCTCGGTCATGGCTGTGCTCTCAATGAGGTTTCCGAAAGAGTTTCGGAAATGGGGTTTCGGAAACCTGCCGTCTTGGGCAGGCAAAAAGGAGATCGGATCGCCTCCAAGTCGCATGGAAGCATTTACCTTGCGGCACCTTGGCGTTTCGAGGCGGGTAGGGGCACCGTTGCGGTGAGCTCGGGCCATAGCTTCCCAGCCTGGAACAGCGCCCGTTCGCAAGGGGCAAGGACAATGCCAAATGTAGGGCGGCCACCGTGGCCCCGGCGGGAGAGTTGGACACGGGTCGCTGGCCAGGCGTTTCGGGCGGCGATACGCTCGATTTGGTCGAGCATGTGGTCCGTCTCGCGACCTCGCCGAAATTCTTTCGCCGTGCTCAAGCTCTCGAAGTCTGCCGGCAGGTCGGCAGCAAGACCGGCCGCGGATACGCGGGTGCCGCGAACCGTCTGGCCCATGGTCGCGCGCAGCGACCGTTCGAGGCGAAGGTAGCCGGCGGGATCAGGCTCGTCCTCGAGGCCATGATACAGTGTCTCCAGGGTTACCAGCTTCGAGACCGGCAGCTCAGGCAGCGGCATGCTGCAGAGCAGGACGACCCGTTTTGGTTCCGATGGAGAAATGAGCCGCAGCCGCGCGATGGCCTGCATCGTCGCGCACTCACGGACCTGACGCAGGAGCGCCCGTACCCGCGGGTCGGCATGGGATCGCGACGTAGCGTTTTTGAGCGTTCCATCCCCCAAAACGCGGAGCGAGGGCGTTTCGGGCAGAGGGCCGTTCTGATGCCCTTCAATCCTTTCTTCTTCGAGGAAGAGCGCGCGCGTTTGCTGCTCCATCTCTCTGATGTCGGGTTGCAGGCGCCCGACAAGGATGATCGAGCGATATCGCTCGAAGTCGTTGACCCCGAGCATCTTCGGACCAAACCAGCGGGTCGTCGCCCCGTGAATTGAACGCGTGAGTTCGGCATCGCTACCATGATAGAGCGGATGCCCGAGATCCGCGTGAAGCTGGGCAAGCACAGCCTTCGTCGCAACGAGAAGCACGCCCTGACCTCCGGCACGCTCGACCTCGCGCTTCACAATCCCGAGCACCTTCGCTCGCCTCTCCGAACCGCGCGCCTTGTCGAGGAGCCATGTATTGGAAAGCGTTCGGTCTGAGATCTGGACGATCTCTGCCCGGGGACTTGCTTCAATTGCTACAAAACTGGTCCCTTGTGCCAGTCTATCGGCGATGAGGGGGTCGGCGTCGGCATCGAGCATGAGCAGAGGCGCATCGCGATCGATGGCAATGAGGCGGTTCAGCCGGATCGTCTGCCTCTGGCCCGACGGAGTTTGTTGGTCTTCGATTGTCAACCTGTTCGGACCGATCGCTTCGGCAGATGCAAGCAAGTCGAAAAGCGCCTGCCGTTTTCGCGACGCGTAGAGCGCGCGCTGGTCAAAGGTGCTGATTAGGAAGTCGACACGCGCCTGGCTGTCCTTGGGGTGGATATCCAGCCTTGCCTGAGAGTCGGCTTCCGCCCTGGCCAGGGCCGCGAGCCTGCCCTGATCCAATCCGAGAACTCGGAGATGGGAGCGGACGTCGAGCCCATTCTGAAGCGCCGCGACGATCCCGGATTTTGCGACCGCCAGATCGGCCTGGAGTTCGACCGGAAATGATCGCGTTGGGGCCTGGAGAAACTCTTCGACACGGATATCACTTGCCGAAACAAGGCTCGGCCAGACCTTTTCGTCAATGACGCGGAGCGCAATCGGTGTTGAGCGGTCGATGGGCGGAAATGTCCCGAGATAGCTGTGAGCCATGAAGTGAATTCCGGCATCGCCCGCCATCCTTTGCGCGAGGTAGGGGCAGTTTGCGGCGCAATCGGCCTGTATTATTTCGCCGGCCCTCTCGACCCGACAGAGAGCGCGCGTGACAGAGGGGACAATGGTCTGCATGCGTTCGACCAGATCCGAACGTTTGCACATTTCGGTTCCGGTCTCCGGGTTATGGGCGAGCCGGCCACGGACGACGGAGATGGGAAGAGTGCCGTCGAGCGCCTGTAGGTCCGCGGCCGCTCGGTCCGCGAGGTCGAGGGTGGGGACGTAGAACAGGACATGGCCGCTGGCCAGCAAGTCACGGCCATGTCGGGCCAGAAGGCGCAAGGCGGTGCTCGTTTTGCCGACACCAGCGCTGACTTTGAGCGTCAGTGCTGGCGCATTTCCTTTCTCGGGGACGTCTTCCGATGCGACCGCCCGGATGAAGACGTCCATATGCTGTTCAAGGTCACGGCGCGCATCCTCTGGTGCGCGCCAATCGGGAACGGGGAAAACGGCCTGAAAGCGGTGAGCTTGGTTCATGAGTGTGGTCTCCTTCGCAGAGGAGATAGTCCCCGGCGGAAGGCGCCCCAAAACGCCTCCTGTCGCGTCAATCGCAATGGTGTCCGGGCAGCAATGGTGGGCGGCGCCAATTGAGATTTCCAATTGAGCAGACACACCTTTGGTCATTTCGCGAGGGATTTTAGCGACACGGGATCGGGGACTAATTCCTTCTCAGGATTGGCTTGAGGAGAAGAAAATGCTTTCTGTTGATGATGTTGCGAGACACTTCGGCCTGCGACCGGACACGGTGCGGCGCAAGATCCGGGCTGGGGAAATCGATGCGATCCGGATTGGGCGGAATTTTCGTCTGACCTGGCCCGACGTCTGGGCCTGCGAAGACGGACCGATGCCGAAGCGAGCCCGCATACTGCGCTACCAGGAGGACCTTCTGTGCAAGAAGCAGGTCGCTGGCGCACTCCGCGTCAGCGTGCGCACTATCGAGCGCTGGATCGATGACGGGATGCCGACGCGCAATGTTTTCGGGGTCGTTCGCTGCAATCCGCACGATGTCACGGACTGGCTGAAGCTACGCGGTGTCGATCTTCCGCCCAGTTGGTGGACGTGACAACGCCGGCGCGTCGCACAGTGTGGACTGGCTTTATCGCGACACGGGCCGGACCGCCCTGCCTGTCGCACAATCGTCCCCAAACATAAATCGGCGTTATGTTCGTGCCCCACAATGCGAAACCCGGGAAAATCCCGCCACCGTGTGCGAACCGCGCCTCCGGGCGCGATCTCCTGAGGGGCCGCCAGAGGGCGGCCTGAGCCGAGCCGGAACTCGGCGTCTTTCTTCGTGAAGACGCCGAGTTCCGGCTTCTGAAACAGGGGAAGAAGATATGACCTATCAGAGCACAATATCATCAAACCAAGGCGCGACCTGCGGTGACGTCCTGAGCTGGGCGAAGGGCGTCGGCGAGAATCGCGACGCGATCTACGAGTTGGAAAAGGTGCCGGCCCGGATGGGCATGGCCGACAATGATATCGGTCTGATCCCGGCCGATCTGCCTCACTTCCATCACGTGATCGCCAAGACGCCCTACGGGGTGGTCTCCAATGCGCGCGATCTGGAGAAGGCCCGCCGACGGGGAAATTCACGCCTCGGCAAATTGCTCGAGAGATTCCACTCAGCGCACGGAACCGTCAAACCGGCGGGCGTTGCCACGTCGTTCGATCCAGTCATACAGGCAGTGCAGAACCGGGAGGGCTTCACGGACGAGGGTGCGGATTTCCCGACCTCGCGGCACAAGTCGCTCTTTGCCCTGCGTGCCCGCTGCCAGGTAACGCTCGATGCGCTCGACCAAGCCGAAATCGACCGAATCTTCCGGGAAGCCACGACCGAGAAGCGGCGTGCACTGCGCCGCGCGATCAATCTTCTGGGCGATCTCCAACGTGGTCACAACCGGTGGCCGGACGTCATGCCATTCCTGCCTGCTGCGGAACTCTCTGTCCCGAAGACCTCCGATCGTGCCGAACGAATCCTCTGGGATTCCCTGCCAGAGACGTTTCGGCTCGACGCGGAGGCCGTTTTCCGTGAAGTCCTGCTGACCCCAGCCGATCTCGCCGCGTGGATCACCGAGCAGATGGCCGCCGGAATAGCCTCCGCGGATATCAACCGGGCTGTGAACGAACGGGTCAAGGGTCGCGGCCGTCGCCCGAAGAACTCGATGACGGCAATTGCCGGATACAAGGGGGGCGTGACTTGGCTCGTACGCCAGCACAAGCAACACGTGGGCTCGTTCGGCTCTTTGCCAGCCTTGAGGGATCTCATGGGGCGCGAGCTGATCACCGCAGCGATCGAGGACCAGATCGCGCGCTCGGACGCGTCACCGAACCTGAAGGATGCCGCGAAGAGCCAGACGTTGGCGAACCGGCTGACCAATCTCAGGACCATTGCCCGTCATGGCCTACATGATCCCGAAATCGTGGCGCATATTGACGTCCTGAAAGTGGCCTACCACGACTACGTCGTTCTGCCAGAGCAAATGACCGAGGAGGCGGATCAGACCTGCCGGATGCTTCAGCATAGGCCGGACCTCGCTGCGCGATTCGTCAATGCTCCCAGCACGCTGGCGCGCAACGCGGAAGCGGCGCTTGCGGAAGCCGAAGCTGCCGACGACCGAGACAAAGAGGATGTCGCTCTGCGCCTCTACGCCGCCGCGGCTCTGCACGCGATCCAGGCATCGCGTCCGCTTCGGACTTCGAATCTGATCGCTCTTCGCCATCGTGGGTCCGCCGAGATCGGCGGCAACGTGACCTGGATCAGAAAGGGTGAGCATGCCGAGCTTCGCTTCCTCCAGGGCGAGATCAAGAACGACCAAGTCGTGACGGTGCATCTCCTCGGTGAAGACGCGCGCATCCTTTGGACGTGGATGGAGGTCCATCGGAAGAGGTTTCTGGAGCTCCGGGACCTGTCGGACAGTCCCTACGTTTTTCCCGGCGCCGCACGCCCGCGCTTTGTCAAGGACGCCATTACTCTGCCGAAGGGCTGCATGGCACCGGCGACGATGGCTGAGGTCTGGGCGCTCGGCGACGAGCGGATCGGCCTCGGGATTTCCCCGCACGCCTGCCGGCATGCCATTGCGACCCTGATACTTGCTGTGGAGCCCGGCAATTTCGCCAAGGCGGCCTCAGTTCTCAGCGATACCGAAGAGACGGTTCGCCGTCACTACGGTCGGGACAGTGGCGAGTTGGCGGCGAAGGCGGTTCGGACCGCATTGCTCGAGCGGCACCCAGACATCTTCAAGCGCATGAAAGGACGCCTGAAATGAGCCGCAAGACCGTAGAAGAGCACCTCGCTGCGGCACCACTTCCGGTACGTCGAGCCATGATCGCCGGCAAGGACTCTCTCGAGCCCGGTGCTGCGGCGGTCGTCGGGCGGCTCTTCGCGATTGCAGCGCGTCGACAAGAGCCCCTGGAGGTGCCGAGCGCCACGAGCTTTCGCGAAGCGGCTGGTTCGGAGCCGACATTTCGGACCCTGCTCAGGACCCTCGCGGCCTTTGCCCCAGGGATCTCGTCTGCATCGGCGCTCGAAGTGAAGGCGGAATGGGTTGCAAGACGGAAACCCGTCTACTTGCACAGACACCCGGCGAGGCCCCAGAAGGACATCGACATTCTGACGTGGCCCCAGTCATGGCAGGCGCTATGGCCTGGCCTGAAGCGCGCGAAGATCGCGCAGAGCAGCCTCAATCGTTATAGGGCTTCGATCAATCGATGCGCCCAGCTCGTCGCGGAAGGGAAGGCTACCGAGGAACTCGGTTTTCTGACTGCCTACAACCTGGCTGAGGCACTTCCTGACACCTGCCGCAAGAAGACCCGGACTGGCCGTCTGCGGCCCTGGACCGTGGCGAACTACATCGAGGGTTTGGTGGTGCTGGCGCGCTACGGCCAGGCCGATGAGGCCGCCATTTCGGGATTGCGCTTCGTCCGCGATCATCTCCGACAGGTGGCGGATGCTGGCGACAAGCTCAAGTTCGAGCGTGTCCGGGCGTTGATGGAGCGGGGCGGCTTCGCCTATGCCGCAAGCGAGATTGGACGACTCCGGGCGCTCGGCGCGAGCCTGCCGCACCACACTGCGGAGAAAATCCGGGCATTGCGGGCGGCGGCACTTTGTTCCGTCTTGATAAACAAGCCCTCACGCACGGGCGACGTCTCCGGCTGGCGCTTCGGCCATGAGATTTGCCGCGGGTCAGACGGAAGTTGGACGCTCGGGTGGCGGCAGCAGAAGAATGGGCTGGAAACGGACGCGGGCACCCTTTGGCCAGAGGTCGGCGAGGTTCTCGACGAGCTCGTGTTAGGTGGTCGCCCGGAGAGATTCATCCATCTTCGTTACCGGGAGGTGGTCGGTTTGAATTGGATGAGCTTCACCGAGCGGCCCAGGAGCAGTCACTGGCCGAGCGAGGTCGTGAAGGCGGTGCTCAAGGTTCCGTCTCACGACCTTCGCACTCTCGCAGCAGACTACCTCCGCCTGCACGATCCCGAAACGGCTGCGGGCGTGATCGCCACCCATCTTGGCCATGCGAGCATGCGCGCTGGCGGTGAATACCGTGCGCTCGCTGAGGGCGACGCCGCTTCCCGGTCCTGGTCCCGCATGCGCAACAAGATCGGGAAGGAATAGGCACAGCGGCTCGGTTTCTCCAGCGCGCCCCTCCGGGTGAGGGCGCGCCGGAGAAACCCGCCGAGGCGCTCGATAAATTGACGACGCGGACTCAAGGAACATGCTGCTGCACTTGGGTCCGCGCAGTGCTGCCCGGGGAAAGGAGGGAAAAGAGGGCATCTTGACGCCGATATGAGTTACGGCGCGCAATGGAGAACTTTCCATGACATACCACCCGAAATTCGACCCCGCGCGGGATTTCGATCCGACTGCGGATCTCCAGCTGACGCGCGACTTCATGCACGAGCACGGCAGTGCACTGGCAAGCGCCGCCCATCTTCTCGGAGGCAGCGCCGCCGGTGGGCGCGTCTTGCGCTTCATTGAGGCGGTCAAGGAGAGTGGGCGCATCACACGGGCGCACCGCCGAGAGCTCAGCTATCTCCACTACCTGCTGTCGCTCGAAAATGTCGGCAACCCCGGCAGCCTGGAAGCGGCGCTTTTCGCTGAAATCGACCTGTCGTCGCCGGAGGTCGAAGACATCTGCTTGCTCACCTACCTGCTCACAGAGCTCCTCGAGCGCATCGCTGCGCCGGAAGCCGCATCTGACGCCGCAACGGCTGCCTACCTTGGAGATGCGGTGTGATGGCCTCCCGCAGTCCCGCCGGCCTCCTCGGGACCGGCTGCTTGAGACTGGTCAGAGGGATCAGTCAGAATTCGGGAGACCCGATCATGCACGACCAGAAACAGAGCCCCCCAGTCATTGGTAATCTCGCGGCGGAGGCCGTCGGACTTGGTCGCGAGATTGCCCGGGCGGCACGCAGACTTGATCTCGGCCGGGCGGCGCACGAGCCTGCTATTGTTGCCCGCTGCCTGGCGCAGTTGGGCGAACGCCGGCCGTTCACCCCCGATCTCGAAGTCGGCCTCGATGCCGTCGCCCAAGTCCTTGGGCGTGAACTCGAGAGAGAGTATCTCGGGCAGGCGTGGCACTCGGTACTGGCCGGCCATGACGGCGATGGGCCACGCTACGAGTCCGCAGAAGTCATGACCTATACTGAGCGCGGTGAAGAACTCCTTCAGCTTCAGCGCGCTTACGAGCGCTTCAGGTTCCTCCGCGAGGAGGTGCTCGACCACCTCTCTGCGCAGCGCGTCCTGATGGGGATGTCGCGAGTCTGATGAAAAAATTCTCCCGTCCCGGAACAGGGGCGGGAGAAAGAACGGCGTCGTGTTGTCCCAGCCCCTTGCAGTAAATGGTGCAGCCTGTGGCTCACGGCCTTGTTGGCCCGACACCATGTCGACCGACATCCCCCGAGAAATTTCTACGGGAGTTGGAAGGATGGATAACGGCTATGCGGGCGTCCTGCCGTTCGGGTTGAGCGCAGCGATCGGCCCCTAAGAGCCCCTGAGCTGTCACTCGGGGCTGATGCCTATCAGCTTTCATGAAAAGCTTAACGGCCCTCGGTTCAGCACACCCCCGATGTGATGCCTCTGCTTGAAGACCTGAAGGCAGTCCATGATCGCCCTCCAGAGCGAGCTAAAGCGTAAACTCCCTCGCTACGTCGAGGCGTGGGCGCTACTTTGTCCTGAAAGTAAAGATAGGCGGACGACTGGCGCTGCGTGCTCGCCGTTCAGCCTCGAGTTTGGCCTCCTCGGCAACATCCACCCAGCGGTGGTCCCAGGCATATACCGTCTTCCTGGACCGGCTACTGTGGGCGGCGAAAGCTTCCTTCCGATACTGCCGCCCGTCGTAGGAGAAGACCTCGCGGCTTCGAGCCCGGGGAAATGCAGTATCAAGGGCATGATGCAGGGCTTCCTTAGGGCTCCTCTCCAGAAGACCATCGGCCTGTAGCGAACGCCTGATCTGCGTCACCTGCCACTTTAGTCCGTCAATTTCGGACGTGTATTTGTTATGGTCCTTGGCCGGGTCGCGCTCCGCCTTGGCAACGCACTCTTCCAAAATGGCTTCCGCATGAGCGAGTTCAGCCAAAGTTGCCATATTTCATCCACTTCCCCAAAATTCTACTCATGGTAATAGCAAGTAATCGACGGCAAGTCGAGTTGAGCCGCGCTTCGCGCATTCGGCCTGCACAGCAGTAATGGCGTCGTAGGCGGGAACCGAAATCCTCTGTAAGAGAGGACTCGAGACGACGGTCGCGTTTGTTCTGGCATCAGCCGTGTGCACATGCAGCAACGCGCGACTTTGCGTTCGGGCCGTAGAGCGCGAACTCGATTTCCTCGGTGGTGAACTCCCTGGTCGCATCCTCGATTTCGAAGCCGTCAAAGGCGCTATGCTCAAGGCGGCTGCGGAGCGAGGGATGACAGGGGAGGGAGAGAAAAAGGCTGGTCATGCAGACACCTGCGTTGCGGCGGTCAAGGCGATCGTGGTCAAGATTTGGTTCTGGACCCGGGCGATGGCGTCGAGCGGCGATTGGGCTGCGGTCCGCACTGGAATGCCTGCCAGGACTCCTGGTGCGCCGGACACATTGACCTGCCGGACCTCGGTGAAGGGGTACAGCGCGCAGTCGCTCCCGAAGCCACCGCGGGAGAGGCGCTGGCCGAGATTGACCTGGCAAGGAGCGGGCGCGGAACAATCGAGGCGCAAGGTCAACTTCTCATTTTACGACACAAGTCCCCACTGTTTGTGACTACCCCCTGAATGCGCGACGGCGGCCCTGAAATCAGGCTTGTGCCATCGCCGCCGTCGAAGACAGATGCGCATAGTGGCTCGAAAGCGCGGCGAGGGTCTTTGCAAGCTTGTCGTTAGAGGCACCGGTATCCGCGAGCTTTTCCTGAATCGCCTTGGCCATGGCCCCGTTGATCCCCTGTAGCTGTCTGGCAACCGACAGGTTCATGTCCTGTCGCACGGCAACCTCCGAAGCAAGACTGGCGGCGAACTGGAAGAGAGCCAAGGCTTCCAGGCCTTCATCGTCGAGAGCGCCTGTCTCGGATTTGGCAAGCGACCTGACCACCTCTGCCATCAGGCGCCCCAGCATCCGCACCCAGCTCTGGGCGGGATCGGTGGAGGAAAGGCCATGGTCCGGACCGGGAGCGACGCCTGCAGGGCAGGCCTCCCGCAACACCGCCATCACAAGGAGCCGAAGCCTAATCGAGTTGCCATAGGAGAGCGCATCCACGTCAGGTTCACGCAAGACCTGGCAGGTCCGATTGACATGCTCGACCAGCTTTTTCGCCCGTTGCTTCGCGTCATGGAAGCTCCGTGATGGCCTGGCCTTTGAGGTGGCGGCGGAGGATGGACGAGGGGGCGGAGGCGTACCACCACCGATGATCGCCGAGAGGGCATCAACCTCCTCTGCGCCGTGTTTTTCGAAGAGCCCCAGGCGCCGGTTGATGATATCCCGCAGGTCGCCGAGCGGACCATGACGCGCGTCGGCCCGGCAGCCCGCATCCTCGCTCACGGCAACGCGCCTGAACTCCTCCGAGGTGTAGGTGGGTGCGTTGTTTTCCTCCGGAGCCTCATCGTTCCGGACCTTGAGTGTCTGCCGGTCGGCTTTCGCAGCGGCAGTGCGCCGCGTATCGCCATCGATCATGAGCGCCAGGCGCAGCATGTCGAAGTCAACATCAAGAGACTGCTCGATCTCCCCCAGAATTCGGTCGACCTGCGAAGGATTGGCGGCACGGGCGTTGCGCTCAAGGTCCGACAATACCGCGACCGGTGAGGGTATGCTGGTCTCCCCATCAGGGAAATGAACGATCGCCTGCCGCGGCTGGCTGGAGCCAGAAGCAAGTTCGATGACCCAGCCCTCCCCACTGAGGACGGGCATTCCCTGGTGTAGTTCGATGCCCTCATGATCGAGAAGGGAGATACTTGCACCTTCGGACGGCCGTCCCGTCGGCGGTGCCCATCTTAGGCGGGAGCCGTCGAGGCAGAACATGCCCCCATCGACGATCCGTGCGCCGCTGCCGGAGCCGGTCTCGTCTCGGCGCCGCAACCGGAGGTCGGCGAGGGGCATTTCACTGGTAAGACATTGCCCGAGGCCAAGGCGCGCAATGGCCGAGCCCGGATCTTCTGCCCGGATCAGGCACGCCTCCGCGTTGCCCGGTCCCCCGAAATGCCCCAGAAGGCCGGCCTTGGATGCATTTGCCGAGCCCGCGAGCACATAGTCGGCCTTCTGGCCCCTGGCGACGACGATCTTGGCGTGGAGCTTCCGCTCGGCGATCTGTGGCAGCTTCTCCGAAGAGTGCAGTCGGGCGGCATCAAGGCGCTGGAACGTTTCAGCATCGAAATCCTGCTCATCCCTGTCCACCACCAGGGACACTTGAGGATTGCCCAGGAGTTCGCGCAGGGATTTCAGCCCGTCGAGCGATGCGTCCCAATAGGGCGACACCACGACGAGGTCCTGGATTGTGTCCCCGTCGATGAAACGCGACATGGCCGCGGCGATGCCGCCCTCTTCCATCTCGGTCAGGAGCGCGACCTTCGTGCCCTTGATCACCACCTCGGTGGCGGCTTCGGTCTCTGCAAGCCAGGGCGTGCTCCGGCGGGCGCGCGCAAGCGCCCGCTGCATGGCCGGGTCAGCCGGATCGCAATGTCTCTCGAAATAGGCAAACGCCGCAGCCAGCAGCGGCGCGGCGGTCCTGTCAGCCGCCGTCACGATGAGGCTCGAAACGCCTTCGAAATTGCTCACAAGGCCCGGGCCGGTGAGGTTCGCCGACCCGACCATGAGCCGGCCGCCATCCTGTCCAAGCTGGAGGACGATCTTGGGGTGGAAGCTTCCCGCGACCGCGCGCTTGGCCATGTGATACTTCACGCCCGCGGCGTGAGGCGCGCCGACATCTCGAAGGGTTTGGTTGAGCATGTCCCGATCAGCGATCACTGCAATATTGCGGCAGCCCCGGCTGCGCAGCGCGACAAGCACGACGTTGTCGAATACCGTCGGATCGAAGGCAAAGGTCGTCATCAGGGCGGAGTGATAGGAGTCCGCGTAGAAGGCTTCGTCGTATCTCATTGTGCCTCCAGAAGCGCGGTGCCGCGGGTGGTGATGCATGCGTCCTGCATCAGACCGATATCCTCAAGGAACTGCAGCGCGGTCCCGAGCCTCGGGCCGCTTGCCTCCACCATCGCGATGCGGCGGGCGCGAAGCCGGGCATCCTCGATTTCGACCAGGTAGGTGTATTTCTTTTGCAGGTGGAACTTCCGCGCCGCCACCTCGAGGTGACGCCTGAGGACCCGCTCCCCAATGAGGGTTTGCAGGACGCCTGACGCCGATTGATCCATGCTCTGAATGAGCCAGCGAAGCTCACTCAAACCGGTCTGGTAGCCAGGCTTGTCCGGGAAGCTTTCCTTCAGCTGGTCGAGATCGCCGCGCCACAATGTGCAAAGCCGCGCGAGCGGCGCAAGGATGTCAGCGATCGGCGCCTCATCGCGCAACGCAGCCCCCTGTAGCTCCCGGAAGGTGCGACCGTCATTGGCCGCCTCGAGGGCAAAGAAGAAGTCTTTCAGGGTCACGTCTGGAATGTCCCTCAGCGCCAGCGCGTTCAGGGCCGGGAGCGCCAAGCCGAGTGGGTGATCCATCAACTCCCGTGTCGCATGCCGCATCAAAGCCTCGTAGACGACGCGGACAGTGTCCCCGGTCTGATAGTGACGCCAGGCGGCGTGGGTTTCTTGAAGTTCGCCTTCGGGCACGGTTTCCAGCCACGACCATCGCAGATCATCGACGGCGACCGGCGCTGCGCTGAATCGGGCCGTCTCGAGAATGAGCAGGAGCGTTTTGCGGCGCTCGAGAGAGGATTCCCGGCCATCCGAGCCCAGCAACAGGTCCCGTAGGAGTTCGGCTTCCGCGCTGTCCTGATCCAACGCGCTCGGTCGCATCAGGGCCATGGGAGCCAACTCCTGCCTGGAGACCGTCCCTGCATCGGCGGCCGCGAAGAATGAAGCGGACAAGCCGCCCAGTGTCTCATCATAGGCGGCCGCGAGGGCCGCACCCGTCTCGGTCGGCACTGGCAGTCCATGTTCGGTGCGCTCTTCGAGAAGACCGTAATCGACCATCTGACGGAAGTAGACCGCGTAGAAGACTCCCGACTTGGCGTCCATGTAGCGCTCGGCCGCCGGCGTTGCCTCATCCGTGGCCCGGATGAAGTCAATCACCGGATTGTCGCCGCGGAGGTAGTCGTTGGCAAACAGCCGTGCAGCTACGCCGGTCTCCTTCGAGTCCTGGGCAGAGGCCAGGGCATAGAGGGCTTCGCAACGACGCAGGAAGCTATGAAAGCGCGTCCGCGATGCGTCGTGGATGTTCTGCGCATAGTGCGCGACGAGCCAGGAATAGAAGCTGTAGTTCCGTAGCCTGGTGGTGACCGAGGAAAATCCTGGAAGCAGCGACTGGTAGCGCTCCTGGATGACATTGATCATTGCAAGCGGGTCGAGCCCTCGCTCACTCCCCATTTCCGTCCAGGAAACCGCACCATCCATTACCAGCTACTCCTCCACCTGAAGACCTTGTTCCTGCTCCGCCAGACACACGCGGGAAATTTCCTTGACTTGCATGGCAAGACCTAAAAACACGTCTCTCTTGTAGACTGTGAATGGCAAGACGCCTGGAGCTGACTGATTGGCCTCTTTGCGTGGCAGGAGCACCACAATCGCCCCCATCACAGGCCTTGGTGGCCCGACATGGGCGAGCAGGCAGGTCAAATTGGCGGGTCTCCGCGCCCCGCGAGCCGACCAGGACCCTCGGTGACATCGGTATCTTTTTCCCTATGCGATGAGGCGGTCTCTGGGCGGCGGCTGTGTTTGTTGCCGCAAGGCAGAATGCGCGGTAGGATTGGCGCATGGTATTTATAGACCACCAATCAGATGAAGAACGCATAGCCACGCTCGAGTTGATCGAGTTGGCGACTCGGTGGGCTGGTGGGAGCGAGGCACGGGCGATCGCTTGGTTCACCTCTCAGCCGCTCCCCTCGTTTGGTGGTCAGACCGCGGCAGACCTCGTGCGCGATGGTCGCGCGGAGGCGGTGAGGCGATACCTCTCGCGGATTGGCGTCGGCGGCTTTTCGTAGGGCGATATCGATTGCACGCCGGGATATGCCTGTGATCCCGCTCGGGAAAGTGGACGGAGGCAGGGATGGTGTTGTGCTATCGGGAAGCTCCAGGGCAGCAAAACGCAGCCGCGCCCACATCGTGTTGCGAAGCAGGGCAGCGCTTCGGGCGTTCGGTTGACGAAATTCTCGGCGGTAACCGGAGTGCGGCTTCTGGCGTGATGACATAAAGGCGTGCATCCGGCGGGCTTCCGGACCGGGCGCAGGCGCCCGGCACACTTCGCAACACGCTCTACGAGGCCGCCAGTCGCCGACGATCCGCAAGATGCGTGACACCGGCGACCTCGATGTCGCCGAAGGGCGGGCGGATCATCGAGACGTCGATCTCGATGGCGTTGACCTGTCCCAGCAGCAGGGCTTTCGAGAAGCCACTCGGGTTGTAGTTGGTGATCCCGACGTCGCGCTCGACATGTCCGAGAAGGCTGCGGCGCTGGGTGTCCGGGCATCCAGCCTCGATCAGGCGGT
The DNA here is from genome assembly GCF_040409955.1 of Salipiger sp. H15. NCBI lineage: Bacteria > Pseudomonadati > Pseudomonadota > Alphaproteobacteria > Rhodobacterales > Roseobacteraceae > Salipiger > Salipiger bruguierae. The sequence goes on along the minus strand of NZ_CP123384.1, from coordinate 44,524 downwards.
GATTGAAGGTGGTGCGGAAGGAGTGGAAATCCCGTTGCGCGTCGTAGACCTTGTGCGTTTTCCGGTAGTAGGTGAACCGCTTGGAGAAATTTTCGGTATAGGTCTTCTTCGCTTCGCTGCGCGTCAGCCATGGGAAGAGCCGCGGCTCTCCCTCACGCTTTCGCAGGGCGAGGAGGTGCATGAAGCCGAGCGCAAGAAGGTTCTTGTGGACCGGCACGGTGCGCCGGGCCGCGGCACTTTTCAGGTTCTGACCGAGCCCCTGGCGCAGGACGAAACACGGAATCTCGTCGATGACCTGGACGTCATTCGTGGCCAATTGCAGGACCTCTTCGCTGCGCAGTCCGGAATGAACCGAAATAAGAGGCGCCCAGAACATCGGATCGCCCGCGTCGTCGAGCTTGTCCTGGAAGAGGGGCGTCCGGAACAGACCGTCGAGGCGCCCGCACCAGGTCTGGCGTTCGGTATCGGCCTCTTCGAGCACGCGGCGATCATACTCGCGCTTCTCCCAGATATGGCCCTCCATGATATTGTCGCGGAGGTGCCCAAGTCCTTTCTGGAACACGCAAATCCTTTGGAAATCCTGCATGTGGCGATAGATGGTTGCCGCTTTCAGGCGGGGCAATTTCTCCCGCAGGACGGTGAGCTCGATCTTCCCGGGGCTTGCGCCTTCCTTCTTCAATCGGTCCCGGGTGAGCGCTTCACTTCTGGTTTCGGTCTCGTCGGCCCTGTCTGCCGCCTCCCTTGGGGAAAGCCGGCTTGTCGCGGCCTGATAGTTACGGGGAATCCGCTGCATGAGCGTGAAGGCTGCGGTGAGTTCTTCGGAGAGAATCTGATCGAAGGGCCGGTCGCCAAGGATGCGGGCCATGAGGCGGGCGGTCGATTTCACGTTTCCGGACGAGTTCTTCTCCCAGCTCTCTCCTGAGGCGGGTGAGGGCTGCTCTGTCGGCTTGAAGGACGCATAGCCCTGGCAACGACGGGCAATGTAGTCCTCGCTTCCTTCCGAAATCGTCGGACATGGCGTCGTGGCGGCAACATTCGTGGGGCTCTGGCGCGTTGGCGCGGGGGCCTGCGGGGCCGGGCGCGTCGGCACCGCAGGCAGGAAGTCTGAATGCGCCAGGTCGGGCATCACGGGAGCGATCGAAGCCTCTTCTGCAGTCTGTGGAATTGGGGCTGCAGGCGCGGAGGCGGGCAAGTGCCCGCGCCCTGCCGTGGCCGAGACAGGCGGGATCACCTGGAGCGCCGTAGGCATTGATAGGTATCTGGCAGGGGCGTGTCCCAGGTGGCGCGCCGGATTCAGGGCTTGCAGAAGGGCTTCGCTGCGGGATTCGAACTGCCCCTGGTCGCGGCGCAGATCCTCCTCATGTGCCTCGAGCATCACGCGCAACGCGCGATAGGCCAGCCGCTGCCAATCGGGGTCAGACTCGTCGAGGGGAATGCCGAGCCGGGCGGCGATTTGCCGGAGGGGCGCGCGTGCCATTTCACGGTCGCGCAGGAAGATGGTTTGGCGCAGGGTGTCGGTTGCGGCGTTGGCACAGGCAAGCTCGTAGGCCGCGGTTTCGAGGCTGCGGGTCGGGGCCATTTCGCGCGCGGTCTCTGCCGCTTCGATCAGGAAGCGGCAGAGCTCTCGCAGGAGCGTGTCCATAATGTCGGGCCCGATCGCCATCGTTCTCTCCGTGACCGCGGCGAAGGCGATGTCGCTCAGAAGTGTGAGCTTCAGGGCGAGCACCTTCGCGTCGCGCATGACATGGGAGCGGAGCGGAAAGAGCAGTGACATTTTTTTCTGGGGGGCACTGCCCGGCCCCAGTCCCTACGGGACTGGGGCCAGCGTCTGCGCCAGTAGAACCCGCTTGGGCGGTATTCGAGGTGGGGCTGTGAAGGGGTCCTGAAACGCAAATGTGCGACTCCTGTGCCAACGATTGTGCCAATCGCGGGGACAGGAGTCGCACATTTCAGAGCGTCTGCGATTCTCATCGCATTTTTACCAGAAATCTCAGTAACTTAGAGATTTTTGGCTCCGGCGGTAGGGATCGAACCTACGACCAATTGATTAACAGTCAACTGCTCTACCGCTGAGCTACGCCGGAACGTGGGGGGTATTTAGCAATGCCGACTCCGGGCGTCCAGAGGCTTTTTGCAGTTTTTTCGCTCTCTCGCGATTTTTCTTTCAGAGCCTTGAAAACACAGCGGTTTTTTCAAGATTACCTAACGGAATCACAAGCTTACGCTGGGTGAGGTCGATGAGGTGCGCCAGCACGTTCCGGGCCGCGGCGGGCATCAGGGCGGGGTCCGTGTCGCGATATATGGCCGCCGCGAGACTCGCCGCGTCGCCCGGACCGGCGGCGAGCGCCTCGAGGATCGCGGCCTCGCGGGCGCGGCGGTGGGCGAGCAGCGCGTTGATGCGCGCGGCCGCATCCTCGACCGGCGCGCCGTGGCCGGGGTGCAGCCGCGACCAGCGCCGCGTCCGCAGCCGCTCGAGCGAGTCCATGAAGGCGCCGAGATCGCCGTCGGGGGGCGAGACCAGCGAGCTGGCCCAGCCCATCACGAGATCGCCCGAGAAGAGCTGCTCTCCCCAGGCGAAGCTCAGGTGGTTGCCGAAATGACCGGGCGTGTGCAGCGCCTCGAGCCGCCAGCCGTCGCCCTCGACCACGGCGCCGTCCGGCAGCTCGGTGTCGGGAGAGAACTCGGCGTCCACGCCCTCGCCGCCGCCGGCAAGCCCGGTCTCGGCAAGTTCGCGCATCAGCGCGCTGCGCCCGGCGCGCGCGTCGCCGAAGGCCAGCACCGGCGCGCCGGTGGCATCGGCCAGCGGCCGGGCGAGCGGCGAGTGGTCGAGATGGGCGTGGGTCACGAGGATGTGGCTGACGCGCTGGCCCGGCCCCACCGCCGCGAGGATCGCCTCGAGATGCGCCTGCGAGCGCGGGCCGGGGTCGATCACGGCCAGATCGCGCGTGCCGAGCACATAGGTATTGGTGCCGCGGTAGGTCATCGGCGAGGGGTTGGGAGCGAGAATCCGGCGCAGGCCCGGGGCGAGCGTCTCGGCATGGCCCGGGACGGGCTGGAAGTCGGGCTGGGGATCGATCATCTATGTCTCGTTTGCGGATGGCGGCGCGGCTGCGCCTTGGCTAGGGTTAGCGCATGTTCTTCCAGTGGCTCAAACGTTACATGCCGCGCGGCATCTACGCGCGTGCGGCGCTGATCCTGATCCTGCCGGTCTTCACCATCCAGCTGGTGGTCTCGGTGGTCTTCGTGCAGCGCCATTTCGAGGGCGTCTCGCAGCAGATGACCCGCGGCGTCGCGCGCGACGTGACCTATGCGATCCACGCCCCCGCCGCCGCCGCGCCGCTGGGGCTGCGGATGCGGCCGGTCGCCGACGACGTGCTGCCCATCGCCGACCAGCGGCGCTGGTACGATTTCTCGGGCATCGTCGTGGCCGAGACGCTCGAACGCTTCGTGCCGGGGCTGGAGCGGGTGATGCTGCCCAATGACAACGACGTCGAGCTCTACCTGCGCGGGCCGCGCGGCACGCTCTACCAGGTCGAGTTCTCGCGCCAGCGCGCCTCGGCGTCGAACCCGCACCAGCTGCTGGTCAACATGATGGTCTTCGGCGTGGTGATGACGCTCATCGCCTTCTTCTACCTGCGCAACCAGTTGCGCCCGATCACCCGGCTTGCCGAGGCCGCCGAGGCCTTCGGTCGTGGCCGGCACGTGCCGTACCAGCCCGGCGGGGCGGTCGAGGTGCGGGCGGCGGGCAATGCCTTCCTCGACATGCGGGCCCGCATCGAGCGGCAGATCGAGCAGCGGACCATGATGCTCTCGGGGGTGAGCCACGACCTGCGCACGCCGATCACCCGGCTGCGGCTCGGCCTGTCGATGCTCGACGACGAGGACCGCGAGCCGCTCGAGCGCGACGTGGACGACATGCAGCGGCTGATCGACGCCTTCCTCGACTTCGCCCGCGGCAATTCGCAGGACGGCGTGGCCGAGCCCACCGACCCGGTGGCGCTGGCGGCCTCGGTGGTCGCCGACGCGCAGCGCGGCGGCAAGGCGGTGAGTCTCGGGGCGGTCGAGGGCGAGGGGCTGGTGAGCGTGCGCCCGGTTGCGCTGCGCCGCGCGCTCGAGAACCTCGTCGGCAATGCCGTGCGCTACGGCACGCGCTGCGAGGTCTCGGTGACGCTGACCGAGCGGTCGCTGCGTCTGCGGGTCGAGGATGACGGGCCGGGGATCCCGCCCGACCGGCGCGAGGAGGCGCTGAAGCCCTTCGCCCGGCTCGACCCGGCGCGCAACCAGGACCGCGGCACCGGGGTGGGGCTGGGGCTTGCCATCGCCGCCGACGTGGCGCGGGCGCATGGCGGGGTGCTGCGGCTGGGGGAGAGCGACACGCTCGGCGGGTTGCGCGCGGACATCGTCATCGCGCGCTGAGCGCGGGCAGGGGGCAGGGACAGGGGCGCGGGACAGGGCCGCGCGCCCCCGCGATCCTTGTCAGCTTTCTGCGAGAATCTGCTGCTGCGCCTCGAGCAGGAGCGCCGCTCGCTTGGTGCGGACGGCGTCGGTCCCGGCACGTTCGCCGAGGTCCTGCGTGACCTTGGCGATCACGTCCTCATGCCCGGGCTGGTGGAAGTCGACCTTGCAGACGTCGAGCGCGTAGGCCTCCGCTTCGGCACCGGCCTTGCCGAGCTGCGCGGCTGCCCAGAGACCCAGCAGCTTGTTGCAGCGGGCCTCGGCACGGAAGCGCATCTCCTCGTCATGCGCGAACTTGTTCTCAAAGGCCTTTTCGCGGTCGTCGAAAGTTGTCATGGGCGTCTCCTCCAAGATATGCCCTCTGTATAGTATCTTCAGCTTGACCCCTGCCTTGCGCTGGCGCAAGTCCGAGCATGTTCGCTTGCGGCAAGGGCAGCCTTGATTTATGAGGGCGAACTAGACGCAGCGGCCGATACGCGGCCCCGGGCGAAAGGATTCCCATGGCACGGCGCAAGAAGATCTACGAAGGCAAGGCGAAGATTCTGTACGAAGGCCCGGAACCGGGTACGATCGTTCAGTATTTCAAGGATGACGCCACCGCCTTCAACGCGCAGAAGAAGGACGTGATCGAGGGCAAGGGAGTGCTGAACAACCGCCTGTCCGAGTTCTTCATGACCGGCCTCAACAACATCGGCGTTCCGACCCACTTCCTCAAGCGGCTGAACATGCGCGAGCAGCTCGTCCGCGCCTGCGAGATCATCCCGCTGGAAGTGATCGTGCGCAACTACGCCGCCGGTTCGCTGGCGACGCGCCTCGGCCTCGAAGAGGGCACGCCGCTGCCGCGCCCGATCGTCGAATATTGCTACAAGGACGACAAGCTGGGCGACCCGCTGGTCACCGAAGAGCATATCGCGGCCTTCGGCTGGGCCGGCCAGCAGGACATGGACGACATCCTCAGCCTGTCGCTGCGGGTGAACGACTACCTGTCCGGCCTGATGTACGGCGTCGGCATCCGCCTCGTCGACTTCAAGATCGAGATCGGCCGCGTCTATGACGGCGACTTCCAGCGCCTGATCGTCGCCGACGAGATCTCGCCCGACTCGATGCGCCTGTGGGACATCGAGACCGGCCAGAAGCTCGACAAGGACGTGTTCCGCCGCGACCTGGGCTCGCTGACCGACGCCTATACCGAGGTGGCGCGCCGTCTGGGCGTGATGCCGAAGCAGGCAACCCACGTGGCGAAGCCGAAGCTGATCAATTGAAAGCGTAACGCCGGGAACGGCGCTGCGATTTACCTGATTTGGGAACGATGAGGGGCCTTGCCCTTCCGCGAAGAACGGAGAGTTTGCCATGAAGGCACGTGTGCATGTGATGCTCAAAGAGGGCGTGCTCGACCCGCAGGGCGAGGCTGTCCGCCACGCGCTTGGCGGGCTCGGCTTCGAAGGTGTGGGTGCCGTGCGTCAGGGCAAGGTGATCGACCTCGAACTGGCCGAGGGCACCGGCGAGGCAACGGTCAAGGAGATGTGCGAGAAGCTGCTCGCCAACACCGTGATCGAAAGCTACCAGATCGAGATGCTCTGATCCGGCCCGGCGCGGGCATCGCCTGCGCCGCCTCTGACTTCAAGGACGCCCCCGCCGCGCCGACGGGGGCGTCTTTCGTTTTGGGGCCTGTCACCTGCGCGCGGCCGACGCGACATTCCCGAGAATGAGGCCGTGATGCGGCGGCAGGGCAGGACGACCCGCGCGGGCGGCGCGCTCCGCCGAATTCACGTCATATTTAACGATTTGATTCGGAGAATTTGCCGGTTCACCCGGGGCGGGGCTGACCAATGCCCCGATATGAATCCCATTGGTTCCCCGGGCGGAACAGACCTGCCTCAATTCTGGCGCTGCCGCGGCGCGGAGGCCGCGGACCGGGCCGCTTCGGCTTTGTTTCTCGCCCCGGGACAAACGCAGAGCCCGTTCCCGCAGGTGCCTCTGAAAATCCCGCGGAAACGCCCGGAAATCCGCGCCTTCGCCAAACGTCCGGCCGCGTGAATTTGGAAACAATTTTTCGCCACATTCAGGGCTGATTTGCTGAAAACAGGGAGTTGTCGGCCCTGCTTTGGTCATAAAATGCCATGTGAGCGCCATTTTTGACTTTGTTCGGAGCCGGGCTGGGCCTAAGTAATTCGTCAAGCCCGACTGGGGGGCGACGAAGGACAGGCCAGGGGCGGCCACCGATCTCAAGTCATCCGCGAGGATGTGACCGATGGCGACGGGAGGATGTGCCCGGCGCCACAGGAACTGCCTTTGCCCGCTGCCGGGCGGACGCAGGCCGACGGACACGACAGGCGGAAGAGGCGGAGATGGGCCAACGCGGCGCAAGGGCGCCGGAAGCCGCAGGCGCGGCGCGGGGCAGGTCCCGTTCTGGATTTGGAAGGGTCGAACTATGGCTGACTTGACTTTGAACTGGGCTTCGCTGGGTGCTTACGGAACCGCGCTGGCCGACACGTCTTCCGGCGGAACCGCCGCCACCGTCGACACCGGCGGCGTCAATGTCGAGATTTCCTTCGCTGCCCAGGACCTTGGCGCGCAGGCCTTCACGGCGACCTACGACGGCTACGTGCCCGAGGACTCCTCGGTCAATCCCAACTCGCACCTGAAGCTCTTCGGCGAGGGCGGCGACGGCGGCACCGTGTCCTCGACCTCGACGACGGTCTTCGACTTCAGCTCCTCGAACGAGCGCTACGCCGACGAGGTGCAGAACGTCTCCTTCATCCTCAACGATGTGGATGGCGGCGCGGGCGCCGATCTCGGCGACCTGACCGGCGAGCCGGGCAGCGGCACCAGCTTCCAGGACAATGTCACCGTCCTCGCCTATGACGCGGAGGGCAACGCGGTCGCGGTCGACCTGACCTCGCTCGGCAGCACCAGCATCAGCGGCGACACCGCCACCGGCGAAGCGATCACCGGCTTCAGCGACGCGTCGGGCTCGGTGCTCGTCTCGATCGCCGGCCCGGTGTCGCGCATCGAGGTGATCTACGAGAATGGCGGCGACGCGACCCAGGCGGTGCTGGTCTCGGACATGAGCTTCTCGACCGTGGACGCAGGCGACGCCGACCCGATCGCCGAGGACGACGAGGCGGAAACCGACGAGGACGTCGCGGTCACCATCGACGTGCTGGCCAATGACAGCGATCCCGACGGCGACACGCTGACCGTCACCACCGCCACCGCCACCAACGGCAGCGTGGTGATCAACGGTGACGGCACGCTCACCTTCACCCCCGACGCCGACTACAACGGCGACGCCGAGATCACCTACACGATCGAGGATCCGGCGGGGAACTCGGCCACCGGTCATGTCGCCGTGACCGTCTACCCGGTGAACGACGACCCGGTCGCCGAGGATGACCTCGTCACCACCGCCAATAACACCCCGGTGACCTTCGATCCGACCGAGAACGACTCGGACGTGGACGGCGACACGCTGACCATCACCGGCCTTGGCGATCCGTCGCACGGCACCGTCACGCTGAACGGCGACGGCACCGTGACCTATACCCCGAACACGGGGCATTCGGGCCCGGACAGCTTCACCTACACGATCGACGACGGCAACGGCGGCACCGACACCGGCACCGTGGTGGTCAAGACCGGCGTGCCGACCACGCCGACCGACGGCGAGAACACCCCGCCGGACGCGCTGGACGATCTCTACCACACCACCGGCACCTCGACCGCGACCTTCGATCCGACCGAGAACGACACCGACGCGGATGGCGACACGCTGACCGTCACCGGCATCGGCACGCCGACCAACGGCACCGCGACGCTCAACGCCGACGGCACCGTCTCCTACACCGCCGAGGAGGGCTTCACCGGCTACGACGCCTTCAGCTACACCATCGACGATGGCCATGGCGGCACCGATACGGCCTACGTGACGGTCGAGGTGATGCCCTGCTTCACCCCGGGCACGCTGATCGCCACGCCGCAGGGCGAGCGCCTGGTCGAGGACCTTCAGGTCGGCGACCGCGTCATCACCCGCGACAACGGCATCCAGGAGATCCGCTGGGTCGGCCGCAAGGAGCTTACCGGCTTCGAGCTGGCGCGCCAGCCGCATCTGCGCCCGGTGCTGATCCAGAAGGGCGCGCTCGGCAAGAACCTTCCCGAGCATGACCTGCTGGTCTCGCCGAACCACCGCGTGCTCGTCGCCAACGACCGCACCGCGCTCTACTTCGACGAGCGCGAGGTCCTCGCGGCCGCCAAGCACCTGACCGGCCTCGCCGGGGTGGACGAGGTCGACACGATGGGTGTGTGCTACATCCACTTCATGTTCGACCAGCACGAGGTCGTGCTGTCGAACGGCGCCTGGACCGAGAGCTTCCAGCCCGGCGACTACACGCTGAAGGGTATCGGCGACGAGCAGCGCGAGGAGATCTTCGCGCTCTTCCCCGAGCTCGAGCACGAGGAAGGCCTGAAGGCCTATGGCGCCGCGCGCCGCTCGCTGAAGAAACACGAGGCGCAGCTGCTGGTCGGCTGAGCCCCGCGCAACGGAATATGCAGCTCGTCGCTGGCGCTCCGGGTCCGGGGCGCAGGCGGCGGACAAAGGGCTCCGGGACGATCCTGTCGTCCCGGAGTTCCTTTTTCACGGGTCCGGTTTCGGAGGCTGGCGGCGCGGGCTCAGCAGGGATCGAGCGCTTCCTGCCGCCGTTCCCAGGCCTGCCACGCCTCGGGCGTGTCGAGGTCGGTCAACGCCCGGCGGCCGGGCAGGATCACGTGGCGCAGCCGGTTGCGGTTGCGCGCCAGCACGCTGCGCGCGCCCTCGTCCCCGCCCAGCATCTGGATCGCCGAGAAGCAGTCGGCCGGGAACAGCACCGGGTGGCCCGGCGTGCCGTCCTCGGCGCAGCCCTGCTGGAGCGTCGGCTGCGGCATCGCCCGGAAGCCCTGGACGAGTTTCTGGATGTCCTCGGCGGTCAGCTCGGGCATGTCGGCGGGCAGCACCACCAGCGCCTCGGTGTCGCGCGGCAGCAGGCTGACCCCGCGCCGCAGCGAGGCGGACATGCCCAGCGACGCGTCCGGCACCGCGATGAGCTGCACCGGCAGCCCGGCAAGGACGGCGGCGCGCGGATGGTCGTAATCGGGCAGGGTGACCGTCACGTGGTTCGCGGCGCGCAAGGCTTCCTCTGCCTGTCGGCGCAGAAGCGCCCGGCCACCGACCAGCCTCAGCAGCTTGTCGGCTCCGCGCATCCGGCTGCTGGCGCCGGCGGCGGGAATCAAGACGGCTATTCCTCCCATGGGACTCCTTATACAGCACGGCCCGGAAATCCGACGGGATTTCTGGGCAGGGTCGGAGGCACCGGGCCCGCCGGGACGGCAGGGCCGGCTCGAAGCGCCGCCGGGCGCAGCCGGCGAAAGAGGGGGCAAATGTCCCGCGGCAGGCCGGGCAAGGCGAAGAATTGGCAAAGGAAATGACCTTCAGGCAAAGCAGATGCGACAGATTTATGAAAAATAGGTTAACATCGAAGGCGCCACGACAAGTTTCCGGTTCGTCAGCGGCGGGAGGGGTGGTTTCCCACTTGGCGGAGTCCCGCAAGCTGCTATGTCTGAAGAATTGCCTGTGGTGGTCGCCTTCCGCCTGCTGCAGCGTTCGGTAAAAGGGCATCCTCGGACAATGGTTCTTGCACGGAATTCGGATGATGAGCTCGAGCGGCTGGCCGAGCTGCGCAGCTACGGAGTGCTCGACAGCGGACCCGATCCGGCCTTCGACGAGGTGGTCGAACTGCTCGCCTCGCTGCTCGACGTGCCGGTGGCGCTGATCAGCCTCGTCGACGAGAACCGGCAATGGTTCAAGGCCCGCTACGGTTTCGAGCCGTCGCAGACCCCGCTCGAGCAGTCGATCTGTGCCCACGCGATCCTGTCCGAGGAGATCCTCGAGATCGAGGACACGATGCTCGACCTGCGCAGCGCCGACAACCCGCTCTGCTGCGGCTCGATCTCGGCCATGCGCTACTATGCCGGCGCGCCGCTGGTCACCCGCAGCGGCCACAGCATCGGCACGCTCTGCGTGCTCGACGACAAGCCGCGCAAGCTGAGCGTGCAGCAGCGCAAGCTGCTGAAGGTCATGGCGGGGCAGGTGATGCGCCAGCTCGACCTGCAGCGCGCCCTGCACAACAAGGAAATCCTGCGCGAGGAGATCGACCACCGGGTGAAGAACTCGCTGCAGACCGTCGCCTCGACCATCCGCCTCTACCGCGCCCGCTCGCAGGAGGCCGAGACCCGCGACGCGCTCGACGCCATCGCGCGGCGGGTGGATTCTGTCTCGCAGCTGCATGCCGAGCTGAACCTCACCTCGAAGATGCATTTCGTCCGGCTCGACACCTACCTCGCCCGCGTCGCCACGCTGCTGCAGCGCCACGCCCCCTCGGAGGTGCGCTTCGAGGTCGAGGTGCCGCGCATCGAGGTGGAATCGCGCGTCGCCGCCTCGATCGGCGTGGTGGCCAACGAGTTCGCCGCCAACGCGATGAAATATGCCTTCCGCGAGGGCGGTGCCGCGCCGGAGATCCGCTTCGAGATGCGCCCCGCCGGGGTCAACCGCATCCTCTTCACCTGCCGCGACAACGGCACCGGCCCCGAGCCGGGATCGACGCTCGACGCGCTGGCCTCGACCGCGCTCGGCGCGCGGCTGCTCGAGGCGGCGGTGAGCCAGGTCGGCGGCACCGTGGTCGAGCGGCGCGAGCCGGGCGGCTACGTGCTCGAGGCCGAGCTGCCGATCGACCCCGCCGCCGACACGCCGCTCACTCCGGCAGATGTACCAAGGGCCGCACCCGCAGCCGGGTGATCCGGTTGTTCTCGCGCTCCATGACCTCGAAGCGGAAGCCGTGGAAGCTGAAACGCTGGCCCACGGTTGGGATCATCTGCGCCTCGTGGATGACGAGGCCCGCGATTGTGTTCGCCTCGTCGTCGGGCAGCGACCAGTCGGCCGCGCGGTTGAGGTCGCGGATGGTCATCGCGCCGTCGAGCCAGTACCAGCCGTCCTCGCCCGCGCTGACGTGATGCTCGGCGTCCGGGTCGTGCTCGTCGGCGATCTCGCCGACGATCTCCTCGAGGATGTCCTCGAGCGTGATCAGCCCCTCGAGCGAGCCGTACTCGTCCACCACCAGCGCGAAATGCGTCCGTCGGCGCAGGAAGTTGCGCATCTGGTCGGCGAGCGTGGTGGTGTCGGGCACGAAGTAGGGCTTCATCATCACCTCGGTGATGCGGAAGTCGTCGAGCGCGTCGAAGCCGCGCTCGCCCGCCTTGGCCATCACGTCGTACATGGCGCGCAGCAGGTCCTTGGCATGGACCATGCCGATGATGTTCTCGGGCTCGCCGCGGTAGACCGGCAGGCGGGTGTGGTTGCTGTCGAGGCACTGCTGCAGGATCGCCCGCGGCTCGGCCTCGGCGTCGATGCTCTCGATGCCCGAGCGGTGCAGCATGATCTCCTCGACCGTGCGCTCGGCGAGGTCGAGCGCGCCGAGGATGCGGTCGCGGTCCTCCTTCTCGACCACGCCCTCGGAATGGCCGAGCTGCAGCGCGCCGGCGATTTCCTCGCGCACGGCGAGGATCTGGCTGTCGGGGTCGGTCTGCACGCCGATGAGCTTGAGCAGGGCGCGCACCAGCGCGCGGATCGCCGCGACCACCGGCGAGAAGAGCAGGATCACCACGCGGATCGGCGGCGCCACCGTGGCGGCGGCGCGCTCGGGGTTGGTGATGGCGTAGGTCTTGGGCAGCACCTCGGCGAAGATCAGCACGAGGAAGGTCATGATCAGCGTCGCCATGGCCACGCCGCCATCGCCGAGCAGCCGGGTGAACAGCGCCGTGGCGAGCGAGGTGGCAAGGATGTTGACGAGGTTGTTGCCCAGCAGCACCGAGCCGATGAGCCGCTCGTTGTCCTCGGTGATCTTCAGCGCCATGGCGGCCCCGCGCGAGCCGCGGTCCATGGCGGCGCGCAGCTTGCCGCGCGAGGCGGCGGTCAGCGCGGTCTCGGAGCCGGAGAAGAAGGCCGAGAAGAGGATCAGGATGAGGATCGCGGCGGAGGTCATCCAGAAGGCCGCGTCGAGTGTTCCGGTGGCAGGGGCGTCCATACGTCCGTCTTTTGTGTCTGAGGGTGTTCAGAGAGTTATGGGGCGCAGGACGCCCGGCTTCAAGTCTGCCGCAATAACGAAGGGATCAGGAGGGCGGGGCGGGGCGCGGGAAGGGTGGGGCCGCGGGTCGGACCGTGGTCCCACTGGCGCTGCCCGTCGCTCATGGCCGCAACCCGACCCCGCAAAAGCAAATCGCCCGGCGCTTGGCCGGGCGATCTGGATCAGAAGGGGATCTCGTCGTCGATGTCGCGCGACGGGCCGCGCGAGCCGCCGCCGCTGCCGCCCGAACCACCGCCGTAGCCGCCGCCCGAGCCGCCACCGTAGCCGCCGTCATTGCCGCCGCCGTAGCCGCCACCCTCGTAGCCGCCACCCGAGCCGCCGCCGTAACCGCCGCCCGAGCCGCCGCCGAAGTCACCGCCGCCGCCGCCCTGGCGGCTGTCGAGCAGGGTCAGCTCGCCGCCGAACGGACGCAGCACGATCTCGGTCGTGTAGCGGTCCTGGCCGGACTGGTCCTGCCACTTGCGGGTCTCGAGCTTGCCCTCGATGTAGACCTTGGAGCCCTTGCGCAGGTACTGCTCGGCGATCCGCGCCAGCGGCTCCGAGAAGATCGCGACCGAGTGCCACTCGGTGCGCTCGCGGCGCTCGCCGGTGTTGCGGTCCTTCCAGTTCTCGGAGGTGGCGATGCGCAGGTTGCAGACCTTGCCGCCGTTCTGGAAGGTGCGCACCTCGGGGTCCGCACCGAGATTGCCTACCAGGATCACCTTGTTCACGGAGCCGGCCATGTCATCCCCTTATTCTGGTCGTTATTCTGTCGTTGCCTGACGTTCAGGCGGGTCGTTTGTCTCTGCTCCGCCTGCGATTTCCGCATGACTGCGAATCCCCGCGAGCGGGCTGTTTGCATTGGTCTACAGCACAGTTTCGGCGGGACCAAGCGATCAATGCCGCGCGGAATTCCGCCGGTAAGGCCGGTCCCCCCATGCTGGCGCAGGGTCAATTTATCTGTATAGTCCGATGCCAAGGGAACAGTGAAGCGGGACAGGGACGTGATGCGGAACCACGCAACGCGCGCGCTGGCCGGAGTTTTGTGCACTCTGGTGATGTCGGGATCGTCGGTCTCGGCGGAGGTGCTTTCGTCGAAAAGCCGCGTGCGGCTCTTTTCCAAGCAGACGAGCGTGCTCGATGGGCGCGCCTCGCAGCAGTACAACAATTCCGTGCGCCTTCAGCCGAACCGCGTGGTCACCCCGACCAAATGGGGGCCGATGGGCGGCAACGAGGGCGCGGTGCCGACCTATCGCGGCGCCTATCGCGGCCCCTATGCCGAGCTTGCCCGGGCGGCGGCGCGGCGCAACGGCGTGCCCGAGGACCTGTTCCTGCGCCTCGTGCAGCAGGAATCCGGCTTCAACCCCAAGGCGCTCTCGCACAAGGGGGCGATCGGGCTGGCGCAGCTCATGCCCTTCACCGCGCGCAAGCTCGGGGTCGATCCGCATGACCCGGCGCAGAACCTCGAGGGCGGGGCGCGCTACCTGATCCAGCAGTATCGCAAGTTCGGCTCCTGGCGGCTGGCGCTCGCGGCCTACAACGCGGGGCCGGGCGCGGTGGAAAAGCACGGCGGCGTGCCGCCCTACCAGGAAACCATGAACTACGTGAAGGTGATCTGGGGCCAGTAGGTCCCGGGACACCTGCGCCTTCTCCTCCATCCGTGACGATCCGCCGCGAGCGCGCGGGCTCCTGCGGCTTGACGTGGCACGGGCTTTGCCGGATATGCCTGACCTAAAGGCTAGGGAATTGATCCGGATCAAGGCCGCGCCCGCCGCGCGCCGCCAGTCTGGCCAGGTCCGCCCCCTCAAGCCCGGACAGAGGAGAGCCCCATGCGTCACGCCGCCATCCTTGCTTCCGCCGCCGTCCTCGCGCTCTGCGCGGGAGGGGTCGGCGTCGCCCGGCTCACCGCCGCCCCGGCGGACTATGGCAGCATGGACGCGCTCGGCGAGGCGCTGTTCTTCGACGCGAACCTCTCGAAGACCCGCTCGCAGAGCTGCTCGACCTGCCACGATCCGGCCTATGCCTTCGCCGACCCGCGCGGCGCGGCCTCGATCGGCGACGACGGCGCCTCGATCGGCGATCGCAACGCGCCGACGGTGACCTATGCCGCGCATGTGCCCGAGCTGGCCCGCGACGCCGAGGGGCGCTGGCGCGGCGGGCTCTTCCACGACGGGCGGGCGGTCACGCTCGAGGAGCAGGCGGGCGGCCCGCCGCTCAACCCGATCGAGATGGGCATGGGGGACAAGTCCGAGGTCGTCGCGCGGCTGCGCGAAAACCCCGACTACGTCGCCGCCTTCGGTGCGCTCTTCGGCCCCGGCACGCTCGACGACCCCGAGGGGGGCTATGCCGCGATGACCCGCGCCATCGCCGCCTTCGAGCGGCGGCCGGACTTCGCGCCCTTCGATTCCAAGTACGACCGTTTCCTGCGCGGCGAGGCGGAGCTGACCTCGCAGGAAGAGCTCGGGCGGCTGCTGTTCTTCTCGCAGCAGTTCACCAACTGCAACGAGTGCCACCAGCTGCAGCGCAGCGCGGTGGACCCGGCCGAGACCTTCTCGGACTACCGCTTCCACAACATCGGCGTGCCCGAGAACCGCGCGCTGCGCGCCTCGAACGGCTCGGTCGAAGGCTTCGTCGACGGCGGGCTGGCGCAGAACGCTCATGCCTCGGGCGGGCCGGAGCTGCGCGGGACCTTCCGCACGCCGACGCTGCGCAACGTCGCGGTGACCGCGCCCTACATGCACAACGGCGCCTTCGAGGACCTGCGCACGGTGATCCTGTTCTACAACAGCTACAACACGCGCAACGAGAAGCGGAAGATCAACCCCGAGACCGGCGCGCCCTTCGGCCCGCCCGAGGTGGCCGAGACGCTCGCCCCCGAGTTGACCGACGGGCCCGCGCTCGACGACAAGCGCATCGACGCGCTCATCGCCTTCCTCAAGACGCTGACCGACGCGCGCTACGAGGCTTTGCTCGCGGAGTGACGCCTCAGCGCGCCATCTCCTCCTCGATCACCGAGGTCACGGCGGGGCGCGACAGGCAGCGCTCGACCCAGTCGCGGATGCGCGGATCCTCGGGGATCATGTCGCGGAACCAGCCGTAGGTGGACGAGACCAGAAGGTCCGCCGCGCTGATCCGGTCGTCGACCAGCCAGTCCTTGTCGGCCAGCGCCTCGGACAGCCGCGCCACCGCTTCGGGCACGTCGCGGAAGGTGATCTGCGTCATCGGGTGCGAGAGCCCGGCCACGTGCAGCACGTAGACCGGCTCGAAGACGTTGCCGTACCACGCCAGCCACGACAGATACGCCGCGCGCGAGGGATGCCCGACGGGGCGGCCCATCGGATTGTCGGGGTAGAGGTCGGTCAGGTAGAGCATCACCGCGTTGCTCTCGCGCACCGCCGCGCCGTCATGCACCAGCAGCGGCACCTTGCCCTCGGGGTGGGGGTTCTGCGGATCGCGCCCGCCCGAGCCGTCGCGGCGGGGGATCTGCGTGACGCGCACGTCGACGTCGTCGTCGACACCCATCTCGCGGATCAGCTGCAGGATGCGCGTCGAGCGCGAGCGGGGGGCGTGGTAGAGCGTCAGCATGCGGGTCTCTCCTCCAAGAGCGCAGGGCACGGGCAGCGGCCCGGGCCGTCGCGGCGCACTCTGCCGCAGAAAGCGCCGCCTGTCATGCCCGAGCGCGCTAGTCCTCGAGCGCGAGGCGGTAGAGGTGGATCTCGAAGGCGGGATGCATCTCGGCGCCAAGCACGCCGGGCCGGACGTGGCGGTAGAGCGAGCGCCAGAAGGGCTGCACGATCACCGCGTCCTGCTGCAGCTTGCGCTCGATCCGGGCCATGATCTGCTGCCGCTCGACCGCGTCGGCGATAGTCAGCGCCTCGGTCACCATGGCGTCGAACTCGGCGTCGGCATAGCCGCTCTCGTTCCAGGTCTCGCCGGTGCGGTAGGCCAGTGCCAGCACCTGGATGCCGAGCGGGCGGTGGTTCCACTCGGTGATCGACAGCGGGTAGTCCTTCCACTCCTGCCAGAAGGCCGAGCCGGGCAGCACCTTGCGCTCGACCTTGAAGCCGGCGTCGCGCAGCATCGCGGCGCAGGCATCGCCGGTGCGGCGGGTGAAGCCGTCGTCGAGCGTGACGAGCTCGTGCGCCACGTCGCCGAGCCCGGCCTCCACGGCCAGCGGCAGCGCCTTCTCGGGGTCGTACTCGGTCGGCCCCACGTCGGCGTAATCGGGGTGGATGGGTGCCACGTGGTGGTTCTCGGCCACGGTGCCGAGCCCGGCATGGCCGAGCTCGAGCGCGACGCCGTTGTCGATCGCCAGCTGCAGCGCCTTGCGCATGCGCTTGTCGGCATAGACCGCGCGCCCGTCGACCAGCGCGCGCTGGTTGCCGCGCAGCACCACGGTCGCGCCGGTCACCACCTCCGAGCGCTCCCAGCCGATCTGGTCGGCGGCCTCGATGAACCGGCCGACGTTCTCGTAGAGCATGTCGATCTCACCCGCCTCGGCGGCGGCGAGCCAGGCCGCGGGGTCGGTGCCGTAGTCGAGGAACTCGATGCGCTCGAGCGTGGCGCCGCCCCAGCCCGCGGCCTCCTCGCCCCACCAGTGGTGGGCATGGTTGCGCACGAGGACGGCGCGCTGCGTCGGCACCACCTCCTCGGGCAGGTAGGGGCCGGTGCCGACCGGGTCGGTGAGCATGGTTTCGGGATCGTGGCTGGCATGGACGCAGGCGGCCGGATAGTCCGAGAGCCCGGCCATCAGCGCCACGTCGGGATAGGCGAGGTGCAGGCGCAGCGTGAGATCGTCGATCACCTCGACCGCGCCCTCGGCAAGCTGCTCGCTCTGCGGATCGCCGAGCGCGGCGAGCCGGCCGGCCATGGAATTGCCCTCGACGCCGCGGTCGCACCAGTAGCCCATAAGGCGCGCCACGTCGGCCGAGGTGAAGGGCTCGCCGGTGGTCCAGGTGACGCCGGGCCGGACGCGGAGCAGGTACTGGCTGGCGTCCTCGCTGGCCTCCCAGCTGTCCAGCAGCATGCCGCGCAGGCTGCCGTCGCGGTCATACTCGACGAGGTATTCCAGCCAGCCGCGCGAGACGTTGGCGATCTCGGACCAGTCGTAGGTGCGCGGATCCTTGAGCGGGCGCACCTCCATCTGGATGCGCAGCGTGCTTCCGGGCGGCGCGGCGGCGGGGGCGGTCTCGGCCTGCGCCATGCCGACCATCCCGCGGGCGATCGCCGCCGAGGTGCCGAGCGCGGTCACGCGGGTGAGGAACTCGCGCCGCGAGACCCGGCCATCGTGGTAATCGCATAGTTCCCGGCGCGCCGCAGGGTGGATCCACTGCACGTGGCGGCCTTGGCTCATCTGCGTTTCCCCTCCGGACAGTCTGCGTCGCCTGCCGCGCCATTGCGCCTCAATTGCGACCTCACGTCAATCAGGTAGCGCCCAGATTGTGCAAGGAACTCCGGTGTCGCGCGGGCTCAGTGTCGGCGCGGCGACAGCCGGGCCCCGGGGCGCGCGCCCGCGCCGCGCAGCTCGCTCGGCGCCTGCCCGGTCTGCTTGCGGATGAACCGGGTGAAATAGGCGGGGCTGGAAAATCCCAGCGCCTCGGCGATGCCCGCGACCGGCTCCTGCTCCGCGGCGAGCAGCCGCCGCGCCTCGTGCAGCTTGCGCTCGGAGAGGATTCGCTGCGCCGAGCGCCCGCAGGCGGCACGGCAGGCGCGGGTGAGGTGCGGCCCGCTCACCCCCAGCCGCGCCGCCATCTCGCCCGGGCCGTCCGGGCCGCGGAACCCCGCGACCACGGCGGCGGCATAGGCCTGCGACAGGCGCTGCGCGGCGCTCTCGCCGGGCTGGTCGCCGAGCCCCTCCTGCTGCTGGCGCAGCAGCCAGACCGCCATCAGCCGCAGGTGGGCGTCCAGCGCCTCGTCCATGAAGGCCCGGCCCCGGGCCAGCTCGCGCTGCATCGCCTCGAAGAGCGCGGTGAGTTCGGCCTGCACCAGCGCCTCGCGCACCCGCAGGTGCAGCGGCGCCGCGGGAAAGGCGGCGCCCGCGCCGGGCGGCGCGTGCAGGACCAGCCCGAGGCTCTGCGGCCCGAGATCGAGCGCGAAGAGCGTGCGGGCGGGGATGAAGACGGCGTTGTGCGCGCCGAGCCCGCGCCGGCGCCCGTCGAGGGTGATCCGGCCCTGTCCGCGGGTGAGCCAGAGCAGCGTCACCTCGGCGCGGTCGTGCAGGAGCCCGTAGCTCCAGCCGGGCTGCTGGCCGGGCGAGACGAGGCGGATGCCCCGGTCCTCCGCGCCGGCGGGCGGGCTCACGCCAGCGCCCCGGCCGGGCAGTAGGTCGGCCAGTCCTTCATCCGGGCGCGGAACCAGGTGCGCTGGCGCTTGGCGAACTGCCGGGTGAGGATGGCGCCGCGCTCGACCGCCTCGTCGAAGCCCAGGTCGCCCCGCAGGTGCGCGATGAGCTCGGCCGCGCCGATCGCCTTGGCCGAGGGCAGCGCGGGGTGCCAGCTCTCGAGGTTGGCCCGCGCCTCGTCGAGCGCGCCCTCCTCGACCATCAGCCGGAAGCGCCGGGCGATGCGGTCGTTGAGCCAGTCCTTCGGCACGTCGAAGAGGATCGGCTGCACCTGCGACAGCGGTAGCAGCGGCGGCGGCGTCTCGGCCTGCCAGGCGGCGATGCCGCGGCCGGTGGCGGTCAGCACCTCCCAGGCGCGCTGCACGCGCATCGGGTTGTGGCAGTCGATGCGCTCGCGGCTCTCGGGGTCGAGCTCGGCAACCATGGCGCGCAGCTCGCCCGCCTCGAGTCGGGCCATGGCGCGGGCGCGAATCCCGGGCGGGGTCTCGGGAATCGCCGCGAGCCCCTCGGTCAGCGCCGAGAGGTAGAGCCCGGTGCCGCCGACGATGATCGGCCGCCGTCCGCCGAGCAGCGGGGCGAGGTCGCGCAGCCAGTCGCCCACCGAATAGGCGCGGCTGCCCGGCACGTGACCATAGAGGTGGTGCGGCACCCGCGCTTCCTCTTGGGTTGAGGGGCGGGCGGTCAATACACGCCAGTCGTCGAAGACCTGGATGGCATCCGCGTTGATGATTTCCCCACCGGCAGATTCGGCGATTTCCAGCGCCAACGCGGACTTGCCGCTGGCGGTGGGACCGGCGATCAGCACCGGAAGAGCCGGATCGGGCGCATATTGTTTCACCAGATCGGGCACGGGTGATCCTTTCTTGCGAGAGGCCCGCAGCATTGCGGGCCCGGGTATTTTCCGTCACATATAGCGGCAATTTGGATCGTGCACAGACGGAGCGCAACATGACCGAGCAGCCCCAAACCACCTTCAAGCGTGTGATGCTGAAAATCTCGGGAGAGGCGCTGATGGGCGACCAGGGCTACGGTCTGCACCCGCCCACCGTCGAGCGCATCGCCCGCGAGGTGAAGTCGGTGCACGACATGGGCGTCGAGATCTGCATGGTGATCGGCGGCGGCAACATCTTCCGCGGCCTCGCCGGTTCGGCGCAGGGCATGGAGCGGACCACGGCCGACTACATGGGCATGCTGGCGACGGTGATGAACGCGCTGGCGATGCAGTCGGCGCTGGAAGAGCTGGGCGTCTTCACCCGGGTGATCTCGGCGATCCGCATGGACGAGGTGGCCGAGCCCTACATCCGCCGCCGCGCCGTGCGCCACCTCGAGAAGAAGCGGGTCTGCATCTTCGCCGCGGGCACCGGCAACCCCTATTTCACCACCGACACCGCCTCGTCGCTGCGCGCCAACGAGATGGCCTGCGAGGCGATCTTCATGGGCAAGAACGTCGACGGGATCTACGACTGCGACCCCAAGACCAACCCGGACGCGAAGCGCTACGACCGCATCTCCTACGACGACGTGCTGCGCGACAACCTCAAGGTCATGGACGCCTCGGCCATCGCGCTGGCGCGCGACAACAAGATGCCGCTGATCGTCTTCTCGCTGAACGAGCCGGGCGGCTTCCGCGGCATCCTCGCGGGCGAGGGCACCTATACCGAGGTGCACGCCTGATCCTTCGGGCCTGAGAGGCGGGGGCTCTGCCCCCGCACGCAGGACAGAGCGGGGGCGCTGCCCCCGCACCCCCGGGATATTTCAGACAAGTGGAAGCAGGGGCGGGCGCGCCTGCGCGGGCGGCGCGCGGGTAGCGGCGGCCTCGTCCTGCGGTCGGTCGCGCTATGGTCAGTCGCGGGCCATCGGGTGGTGGTCGAGCACCAGCTCGCGCAGCCGCTCTTCGAGCACATGGGTGTAGATCTCGGTGGTCGCCACGTCGGCGTGGCCGAGGAAGGTCTGGATGGCGCGCAGGTCGGCGCCATTGGCCAGCAGGTGCGTGGCGAAGGCGTGGCGCAGCGTGTGCGGCGTGACCTTGGCGGGCGAGACGCCCGCGCCCACGGCGATGTCCTTGATCATCACGTAGAAGGCATGGCGCGTCAGGTGCCCGGCCTTGCCCCGCGAGGGGAAGAGGAAGCCCGAGGCCGGCCGGCCCTCGGCGCGGTTCAGCGCCTCGTGCGCGTCGCGCCGGGTGAGCCATTCGGCCAGCGCCGCGCGCGCCGGGGGCGAGAGCGGCACCATGCGCTCCTTGCCGCCCTTGCCGCGGATCAGCAGCATGCGCGGATCGCCCCGCGCCGCCGAGAGCGGCAGGGTGACAAGCTCGCTCACCCGCATGCCGGTGGCATAGAGCAGCTGCATGAGGCAGGTGTTGCGCAGCCGGTCGTCGGCGCTGCGGCCATGCCGCTCGGCGGCCTCGAGCAGCCGGTCCACCTCGTCGGTGGTGAGCGTCTTCGGCAGGCGCTTCGGGCGGCCCGGACCGGCGATCTGCACCGCCGGGTTGTCGCTGCGCAGCCCCTCCTCGAAGGCGAAGCGGTAGAGCTGCTTGATCGCCGAGAGCCGCCGGGCGCGGGTCGCGACCGCCAGCCCCTCGGCCTCGCAGGTGATCAGGTAGTCCTCGACATCGGCGCGCTGCGCAGTGGCGAGATCGAGCCCGCGCGCCGCCAGCCAGCCGGTGAAATCCGCGAGGTCGCGGGCATAGGCGGCCTGGGTGTTGTCCGCGGCGCCGCGCTCGGCGACCTGCGCCTCGAGAAAGGCCGAGACCCAATGTGCGGCGCTCACAGCGGGGCTCCTTCGTCCGAGAGGATCATCTGCTCGATCGCGGCGCGGCGCGCCGTGTCCTCGAGCCCGACCCGGCGCAGGGTCGCCAGCGCGCCGGTCAGATCGGCGTTGTTGCCCTGGGCGCCGGAGTGGAAGAGGTCGATGGCGCGCAGGATGGTCTCGCCGAGCTTGCCCTCGCGCAGCAGCGCCTCGAGCTCGGGCGGCACGGCGGCATCGGGGCGCCAGGCCTCGACCACGGCCTGCGCGGCGGGGGAGAGGGGGATCGCCTCGGGCATCTCGCCCTGCGCCACGGCAGCGACCGCGCGCATCAGCCCGGTGCGGGCGGGAAGGGTGCGGGCGGCGGCCTCGTAGTCGGGCGAGAGCAGCGCGGCGCGCTGCGCCAGCGCGGCGGCCCGGCCCTCGAGCTCGAGCCCCTGCAGGCGCGGCGCGTAGAGGCCGGAGAAGGGCACGAGCAGCCCGGCGCTGCGCATCTGCGGCCAGGCGGCGAGCAGGGCGGGGCCGATCAGGTCGCTGCGCCCGGCGTTCAGCGCGGCCTCGAGATCCTGCACCGCGGCGACCCGGTCCCAGACCCCGCCGGAGGCGGCGGGTTCGCGGTCGGTGTAGATACCGAGCAGGCGGTTCTCGGTCAGCGTGCCGCGCCGCGCGAGGCGCTCGGCGGCGAGGATCTGCGCGCGCCAGCCGCTGTTGCCCGACAGATCCGCCGCGGCGAACATGCGCGGCAGCGGCTGGGTCGGCAGCGCCTCGCCCACGGCCTCGAAGAGGTGGAACTCGAGCGGGGTCGGGCGCGCCGGCGGGTTGAGCGGCTCGGAGGAATCGACCAGCTCGGGGTCGAGGTAGCGGGCGAGAAGCTCGGCGTCGCGCGGCCCGATCTGGCCGAGCGCGCTCGCGGTGCCGTAGATGGTGACCGCGTGTTCCCACTCGCCGATCCGCGCCCGGCAGTAGATGCGCGTGGCGATGTCCTGCGACAGGAAGGGCTTTTCGGTGAGCGCGCGGCACGGCGCCTCGTCGTTCCCGGCGATCAGCGACAGGTCGAGCCAGCGGGCGAAGATCTCGGGGTCGGAACTGCCCCCGGCCTGTTCGACCAGCGCCAGCGCCGCATCCACCGCGCCCTCGTCCATCAGCCGGTCGATGCGCGCGACGAGCAGCGAGCCGTTGCCGCCGGGCGCGTCGGCCTCGGCGAGGAGCAGCGTCAGCAGCTGCGCGGAGAGCGCCGGCACGGCGGGCTCGACCCGGGCGAGGAGCGCCGAGAGCCCCTCTGCGTCGGAACTCGACCAGAGCGTCCGGGGCAGGCCGGTGAGCGCGCTCGACAGCAGCCCCGCCGCCTCGCCGCTCGCCGCCGCCAGGGGCGCGCTTTCGACCTCGGGCGTGTCGACGGAGGTGGCCACAGGGGGCTCGTCGCGGCGCGCGCGCTCGACGGAGGGCAGCGGGCCGCTGCCGGGCTGCGGGCGCTCAGGCAGAGGCATGGCGGCGCTCACGCCGGGGCCGCGCTTGAGCCAGTCGATGGCGGCAAGCGGGGCCTCGGCGGTCAGCGCCGTCGGTGCGCCCAGGGCAAGGGCGCAGAGAAGCAGCCTAGTTCGCATCAAGCTCCACGGGCTGGCGAATCTCCTTCTGCGGCGGTGAGAAGTCCGCGCCGAAATAGGGGCCGACATAGGCGTAAGCCACCAGCGCGATCACCGCGAGGAGGAGAAGGATTAGAAGGGGTTTGAACAGACGTCCCATGTGCTCAGCAGTCCTGCCTCATGTTTTTTGTCACTTATACCTAGCCTTTTCGGCAACGACACGTCATTCACGGCCTCAGGAGGCAGAATTGGCGATGCATGGCCGAGAAACAAGGGGATTGAACCCGAAGTTGAAAAAGACAGTTGTGCTGGTGGGCATGATGGGAGCGGGGAAATCGGCCGTCGGCCGGGCATTGGCCACAGCTCTCAACGTGCCGTTCCGCGATTCGGATGCCGAGATCGAGAAGGCGGCGAACATGACCATCGCCGAGATCTTCGCCCGTGACGGCGAGGCCTTCTTCCGGCGCAAGGAAAGCCAGGTGATCGAGCGGCTGCTCGACGCGCGGCCGGCGGTGCTCTCGACCGGGGGCGGCGCCTACATGGCCGAGGAAAACCGCCGGATGATCACCGAGAAGGGCGTCGCCGTCTGGCTCGACGCCGATCTCAAGGTGCTCTGGGGGCGGGTGCGCCACAAGGACACGCGGCCGCTCTTGCGCACGCCCGATCCGCTGGCGACGCTCAGCGAGATCTACGAGCGCCGGGTACCGATCTACGCGCTCGCGGACCTCGCGGTGAAATCGGAACAGGGGCTGTCGGTCGACGCCATGGCCCGCAAGGTGATCGAGACGCTGAAATCGACGCGTCCGGACGTGGTGGGAGAGAGCTGCAGATGAGCGACGTGATGCAGGCGGGAACGGTGCATGTGGACCTGGGCGCGCGCGCCTATGACGTGCGGATCGGCGGCGGGCTGCTGGCCCGCGCCGGGACCGAGATCGCGCCGCTGCTCGGCAAGCGCCGGCGCGTGGCGGTGGTCAGCGACGAGACCGTCGCGGCGGCGCATCTGCCGGCGCTGAAGGACGGGCTGGCGGCGGCGGGCATCTCCTGCGAGGTGCTGACCCTCGCGCCGGGCGAGGCGACCAAGTGCTGGCGCGAGCTCGAACGGGTCACCGAATGGCTGCTGGCGCAACGGGTCGAGCGCAGCGACGTGGTGGTCGCGCTCGGCGGCGGGGTGATCGGCGATCTCGTCGGTTTCGCCGCCGCGATCCTGCGCCGCGGCGTGCGCTTCGTGCAGATCCCGACCTCGCTGCTGGCGCAGGTCGACAGCTCGGTCGGCGGCAAGACCGGGATCAACTCGCCCGCCGGCAAGAACCTGATCGGCGCCTTCCACCAGCCCTCGCTGGTGCTGGCCGACATCGATGTGCTGCAGACGCTGACCCCGCGCGATTTCCTCGCGGGCTACGGCGAGGTGGTCAAGTACGGCCTGCTCGGCGATGCGAAGTTCTTCACCTGGCTCGAGGCCAGCGCCGAGGCACTGCTGGCGCGGCGTCCGGCGGCGCTGGCGCATGCGGTGACGCGCTCGGTCGAGATGAAGGCCGGGATCGTCGTGCGCGACGAGACCGAGCAGGGCGAGCGCGCGCTGCTCAACCTCGGCCACACCTTCTGCCACGCGCTCGAGGCGGCCACGGGCTATTCGAACCGGCTGCTGCACGGCGAGGGCGTGGCGATCGGCTGCGCGCTGGCCTTCGAGCTTTCCGCCCGGCTCGGGCTCTGCCCGCAGGAGGACCCGTCGCGGCTGCGCGCGCATCTCGCCGAGATGGGCATGAAGCGCGACCTCGCGGACATCCCCGGCGATTTGCCCCCGGCCGAGACGCTCTACGAGCTGATGGGGCAGGACAAGAAGGTGCTCGACGGCGCCATCCGCTTCATCCTTGCCCGCGGCATCGGCCGCGCCTTCGTCACCGCGGACGTGCCGCGCGAGGCGGTGCTGCAGCTGCTGCGCGACGGTCTCGCCGGGCGCTGAGGCGCAAGGGGCGCGCGAAGCGCCCCGTCAGACCTCCTCGTCGGGGTAGGGAAGCGTGTTGACATCGACGTTCACGAAGTCCGGCTCCGGCGTCGGTCGGAAGCGGACGGCACGGATCTCGCTGCGCCCCTCCTTCATCGCCTTCACGACGCGGTGCATCCCGTCCATCAGGCGCCCCTCGGCGCAGAGCAGGATGGGCCAGCGCAGGTCGGTCTCGTCGACCAGCCGCATGTGCTCGGCGATCGAGCGCGGGGTCGGGGCACCGTCGCCCGGCTGGTACCACCAGAGCTCGTCGATCTCGGCGATGTCCGAGACCGCGATGGTCTCGACCGGCAGGCCGCGCGACAGCCGCACGAGGCGGTGAACGTCCCAGCTGTGCCGGTCCGCGCCGACGCGGCGGCTGTGGTACTGCTTTCTCATCATTCCCATGCGCCCGGCGCCTCCCAAGATGCGCGTCCCGCCGCGATCCTACCCGAGCCCGGGCAAATCGGAAGCACCGCCCGGGCGCGCGCCGCAGGGCCTTGTGTTTCCGCCGCGTCTGTCGTTCTGTGATCGCAGAATCTGGAGGAGAATTCCGATGCCTGCGACCATGCGCGCCGCCGTCCTGAGAGAGTACAATGCCGACCTGTCCCTCGAGGACGTGCCGATGCCGGACTGCCCGCGCGACGGCGTGGTGCTGAAGGTGCTGGCCTGCGGCGTCTGCCGGTCGGACTGGCACGGCTGGTCGGGCGAGCATCCGCGGGTGAAGCCCGGGCAGATCCAGGGCCACGAGTATTGCGGCGAGGTGGTCGAGGCCGGGCCGGACTCGCAATGGCAGGTCGGCGACCGGCTCGTCGCGCCCTTCATCCTCGCCTGCGGCACCTGCCCGCAATGCCGCGAGGGCCAGCAGCACACCTGCTTCGACCAGCGCCTGCCGGGCTTCATCGAGCCGGGCGCCTTTGCCGAATACGTCGCCGTGCCGCGCGACTTCAACCTCGCGCGCCTGCCCGAGGGCATGTCGCCGACGCTGGCGGCCGGGCTCGGCTGCCGGGTGACCACCGCCTGGCACGCGCTCACCGGGCGCGCGGCGCTGCAGGGCGGCGAGTGGCTGGCGGTGCATGGCACCGGCGGCATCGGGCTCTCGGCGGCGATCCTCGGCCGGGCGCTGGGCGCGCATGTGATCGTGGTGGACGTGGTGCAGGAAAAGCTCGACCACGCGCTCTCGCTCGGCATGGACGCGGCGGTGAATGCCGCGACCGAGGACGCGGCGGCGCGCATCAAGGAGATCACCGGCGGCGGCGCGCATGTCAGCGTCGAGGCGCTGGGCATCCCGCAGACGGTCAACGCCTCGATCCGCAGCCTTCGCCCGCTCGGGCGGCACGTGCAGGTCGGCATGCCGGTCGGGCATCACGCCATCCAGGAAGTGGACATGAACGCCGTCTACATGGCCAACCTCGCGCTTTACGGCACCCGCGGCATGCCCTCGCATCGCTATCCGTCGCTGCTTGGATTGATCACGCGGGGAAAGGTGGATATGAGCCCTCTCATCGCGCGCGAGATTCCCCTCAGCCAGGCGGGGGCGGAGCTGGCCGCGTTCAACGGGCCGACGCCCCCGGGCGTGGCCGTGATCACCGATTTCACCCGCTGACGCGGGGCGGCGCGCGACAGCGCCGCAGGCCAGTTCAGGAGTGCGCCCATGAAAGCCGCCGTCATCGTCTTCCCCGGGTCCAACTGCGACCGTGATCTGAAGATGGCCTTCGAGCAGGCCGGGCTCGAGGTCGAGATGGTCTGGCACAAGGACACGTCGCTGCCCAAGGGCATCGACATCGTCGGCCTGCCGGGAGGCTTTTCCTTCGGCGACTACCTGCGCTGCGGCGCCATCGCGGCCAACTCGCCCATCTGCCAGGGCGTGAAGGCCCATGCCGAGCGCGGCGGCTACGTCTTCGGCGTGTGCAACGGCTTCCAGATCCTCACCGAGACCGGGCTGCTGCCGGGCGCGCTGCTGCGCAACGCGAACCTCAAGTACATCTGCCGCACGGTGGGGCTGGAAGTGGCCGAGAGCCAGTCGGTCTTCACCCGCGGCTACGCGGCGGGCGAGAAGATCGGCATCCCGATCGCGCACCATGACGGCAACTACACCGCCGACGCGGCGACGCTCGACATGCTCGAGGGCGAGGGCCGCGTTGCCTTCCGCTACACCGACAACCCCAATGGCGCGGACCGCGACATCGCCGGGATCCTGTCGGAAAACCGCCGTGTTCTGGGGATGATGCCGCACCCCGAGCGGGCCTGCGATCCGTCGCAGGGCAACACCGACGGTGCGCGTCTTTTCGCCAATCTGACCGCGGCGCTCGCCGAGGCTTGACCGGCACCGCTTGAGCCGGCCCGGCGCCCGGCGTAGATTGGGCGCCATGTCGGAGACCACGAGTGACAAGATGGACAGAAGGCGTTCGGGCCCGCTGAGCTGGCGGGTGCGGGCGGCGCTTATCATTCTTCTGGTGCTCGCGGTCAGCACGGTCTGGATCACCAACGTCCTGCTGACCGACCGCTCCACCGCCTCGACGCGCAACCGCGCCGAGCTGCGGCTTGCGCTCTACTCCGGCAACATCCTCTCCGAGCTGCGCCGCAACGCCATCGTGCCGCAGCTGCTGGCGCGCGACCCGGCGCTGATCGGGGCGCTGAATTCCGGCGACTTCAGCCAGTCGACGCAGCGGCTGATCTCCTACGTCGACGAGATCGGGGCAGCCTCGCTGATGCTGCTCGACCGCGACGGGCGCACCGTGGCGGCAACCGACCGCAACCGGCTCGGGTCGAACCACCGCGGCGAGGCCTATTACATCGACGCGCTGCGCGCCAACACCACGGTCTTCACCGTGCAGGAGCGCGAGGCGGGGGGCTATTCCTTCACCTACTCGCGCCGGATGGAGAACCAGAACTCCTCGATCGGCGTGATCATGGTCGAGGTCGACCTCGCCAAGTTCGAGCGCGCCTGGGCCGGGATCACCGACGCCGTGGCGGTGCTCGATTCCGAGGGCCGGATCATCCTTGCCACCGAGCCGCGCTGGCGCGGGCTGACCATGGACGAGGCGCTGGCCAAGCAGCCCGCCGAGAACGCCATCGAGCGCGCCATCAAGGCCACCGCCGACTGGACCGCGCTGCCCGCCGACGCCTACCTGCGCGGCGAGGCGGTGATGCGCATCGACGGGCGGATCCCGTTCCGCGGCTGGACCATGGCGACCTTCACCACCTATGCCTCGGTGCGCGAGAAGGTGAACGCGGTGCTGGCGCTCGAGATCATGGCCTTCGCGCTGCTGACCGCGCTGGCCTTCTACGCCCTGTCGCGCAAGACCGCGCTGCGCATGGCGCTGTTCCAGCGCGAGAGCGTCGAGCTGCGCGCGCTGAACGCCCGGCTGCAGCGCGAGATCGCCGAGCGCGAGAAGGTGCAGAAGGACCTCGCCAGCGCCGAGCAGACGCTCGAGCAGAGCTCGAAGCTGGCCGCCCTCGGCGAGATGTCCGCCGCCGTCAGCCACGAGCTGAACCAGCCGCTGGCGGCGATGAAGACCTACCTTGCCGGGGCGCGGCTGCTGCTCAAGCGCAACCGCCCCGAGGAGGCGCTGACCGCCTTTTCCCGCATCGACGACCTGATCGAGCGGATGGGGGCGATCACCCGCCAGCTCAAGAGCTACGCCCGCAAGGGGCAGGCGAATTTCGTGCCCGTCGACATGGCCGAGGCGCTGGCCTCGTCGCTGTCGATGATGGAGCCGCAGCTCAAGGCGCGGCGGGTGCGCATCTCGAAGATCCTGCCCGACCTGCCGGTGATGGTGATGGGCGACCGGATGCGCATCGAGCAGGTGCTCGTGAACCTGTTGCGCAACGCCATCGACGCCACCAAGTCGGTGGTGAACCCCGAGATCGAGATCATCCTCGCCAGCGGCGAGACCGCCACGCTCAGCGTGCGCGACAACGGCCACGGGATCGAGGATCTCGATGCGCTGTTCGAGCCCTTCTACACCACCAAGCAGCCCGGCGACGGCACCGGCCTTGGCCTTGCGATCTCCTCGGGGATCGTCACGGACCTCGGCGGAAGGCTCTCGGCGCGCAATGGTACGGATGGGGGGGCTGTTTTCGAGATGCAATTGCCTATCTTGAACCAGAGCCCCGCGGCGGCCGAGTGAGCCGCAAGCCATGACGAGTACGACACCGCGCAGATCGCGAGAGAAGACCACAACAAAAGGCGACCAGACCGAATGACCAAAGCCATGAAGATCGCCATCGTCGACGATGAGAAGGACATGCGCCAGTCGATCAGCCAGTGGCTGGCCCTGTCTGGCTATGACACCGAAACCTATTCCAGCGCCGAAGAGGCGCTTGGCGCCGTCGGCGCGGATTACCCGGGGATCGTGATCTCGGACATCCGGATGCCCGGCATGGACGGGATCCAGCTGCTGCGCAAGCTCATGGGCAACGACAGCGCGCTGCCGGTGATCATGATCACCGGTCACGGCGACGTGCCGATGGCCGTCGAGGCGATGCGCATCGGCGCCTACGACTTCCTCGAGAAGCCGTTCAACCCCGACCGCATGTCCGAGCTGGCCAAGAAGGCCACCAACGCCCGCCGCCTGACGCTCGACAACCGCGTGCTGCGGCGCGAGCTTTCCGACGGCGGCCAGTTGATGAGCAAGCTCATCGGCCAGAGCCCCGCCATGGAGCGGCTGCGCGAGGACGTGCTCGACCTCGGCCAGGCCGACGGCCACGTGCTGATCGACGGCGAGACCGGCACCGGCAAGACGCTGATCGCCCACGCGCTGCACGCGGTGGGGTCGCGCGCCGGCAAGAAGTTCGTGCTGATCTCCTGCGCGGCGATGGACGAGGACGCGCTGATGCGCCGCCTCTTCGGCCCGATGCAGCCCGAGGACACGCGCCTGCCGGCGATCGAGGAAGCCCGCGGCGGCACGCTTGTGCTCGAGGACATCGAGAGCCTGTCGGACGCCTCGCAGGCGCGGCTGCTGTCGGTGATCAACGACCAGGGCACCCCGCCCGAGACCCGCATCGTCGCGATCTGCAACCTGCAGGACGAGGGCCGCACCTGCGAGACCGCGCTGCGCCCCGATCTCTACTACCGCCTCGCGGCGCTGAAGATCACCGTGCCGCCGCTGCGCCAGCGCGGCGAGGACATCCTGACGCTCTTCACCCGCTTCTCCGAGCAGTTCTCGGACGAGTATGGCTGCGACGCGCCGCAGGTCTCGGCGCAGGAGGCGGCGCAGCTGCTGCAGGCGCCCTGGCCGGGGAACGTGCGCCAGCTCATCAACCTCGCCGAGCGCGCGGTGCTGCAGTCGCGCCGCGGCACGGGCACCATCGCCTCGCTGCTGATGAACGACCACGAGGACATGCAGCCGGTGATGACCACCGAGGGCAAGCCGCTGAAGGAATATGTCGAAGCCTTCGAACGCATGCTCATCGACAACACCATGCGCCGTCACAAGGGCTCGATCTCGTCGGTGATGGACGAGCTCTGCCTGCCGCGCCGGACGCTGAACGAGAAGATGGCCAAGTACGGGCTGCAGCGCTCGGACTACCTCTGACCGCGGCGCGGGGCGGAAGAATTTCGCCAGGCGCAAAGGTCCTTAACCGTATCTTAACGGTTTCTTCAAATTCTGGAGGGACCGGCGGGGCAGTCGCCCGGCCGGTCCTTTTTTCTGCCGGGTGACCCCTGGGGTCCGGCGTCAGGTCTTGTTTGGTGGTTTTTGCGCGGGCCAAGGGGGACACCTGGATGATGAGTGACCTGCCGGATCAGGACGACTTCGAGCGTGCAGGTTACCCCGTTTCGGAACTCGACGCGCTGCTGGACCGGATCGGCGCGGCGGCGCTGCCGCTGACCGGCGCGGTCGCCTGTCTCATAGACCTGCCGCCCGAGGTCGTGGGGCCGCGCGCGGTGCGCATGGCGGCACCGCTCGAGGGCGCGCTTGCCGACACGCTGCGAGGCCTCATGGACGCGCTGCCCGAGGAGACCGCCGCGCCCGGACGGCCGCGCTTCATCGACCGCGAGGTGATGGGCGCGCCCTATCATTTCCTTGCCCTGCGCATCGGCGGCACCTGCGGGCGGCGCCTTGGGGCGATCGTGCTGGGCTTTGATGTCGCAGGGCCCGAGCCCCATGCCGCCCAGCGCATGTCCCGGCATTTCATCGCGATGCTCGAGGCGCTGCTGGCCGAGCGGCGGGCCAAGCTTGCCATGGCGCAGGACATGGCGGTGCTCGGGCGGCACGCGGCGCGGCTGCAGGAGCAGACCCAGCGGGATGCGCTCACCGGGCTCGAGAACGCCGAGTCCTTCCGGGAAAGCGCCCGCGCGGCGCTGGAGTTGCGCCACGAGCCCTATGCGCTCGTGCTGGTGGACGTGGACCACTTCAAGCAGATCAACGACCTGCACGGGCACCAGTTCGGCGACGTCTACCTGCGCGCCGTGGCCGGGGCGCTGCGCGGCAGCCTGCCGGATGACACCCGGCTCGGGCGGATCGGCGGCGACGAGTTCGCGCTGCTGCTGCGCCTGCCGGCCGAGGCGGAGCCGGCGCTGGTCGAGTTCATGGGGGCCAGCCGCGCCGCGCTCGCCCGGCTGGGCGAGACCATGGGCAAGCCCGCGCTCGGCAGCGTGAGCATGGGGGCCGCGATCTTCCCGCGCCACAGCGAGAGCTACGATGCGCTTTTCGAGCTGGCGGACACCGCGCTCTACGCGGCCAAGGAATCGGGGCGCGGGACGCAGGTCATCTTCGACCCGCACCGGCACCTGCGCTTCGGCCTGCGCGAGCTGATGCGCAATTTCTCGGGGGCGCTCGCGGACGGGCAGATCAGGCCGGTGTTCCAGCCGGTCGTCGATCTCGCCACCGGGGCCTGCACCGGCTACGAGGTGCTGGCGCGCTGGCAGGGCTCGGCCGGGCACGAGATGGGCCCCGAGCTCTTCCGCCCGATCTTCGAGAACGCGGTGCTGGCCGAGCAGCTGACCCGCAGCATGATCCTGCAGGCCACCGAGGTGCTGCACGGGCTGCCGGTGCGCACCGCCGCGGATGGCGCGCCGCTGCGCATCGGGCTCAACGTGACCGGCTTCGACCTGCGCAACCGCGCCTTCGCCGCCGATCTCGCGGACCGGCTCGCGGAGCTGGACCTGCCCTGGGCGGCGATGGTGATCGAGGTGCCCGAGACGGTCATGCTCGGCGAGGCGGGGGGGCGCGTCTTCGAGACGCTGCGCGATTTGCGCAACCGCGGGGCGAGAATCGCCCTCGACGATTTCGGCACCGGCTATGGCAGCCTGCGCCACCTCGGCAAATGGCCGATCGACATGCTCAAGATCGACCGCCAGTTCGTGCAGGGGCTGAGCGCGCGCCCGCGCGACCGCGCCGTGGTCGAGGCGATCCTCGGCATGGCGCGCCGCTTCGGCTTCCGCGTCGTGGCCGAGGGGATCGAGACACCGGGGCAGCTGCGCTACCTGCAGGCGATGGGATGCGCCGCCGGGCAGGGCCACCTGCTGTCGGCGCCGCTCGCTGCCGAGGCGCTGGCCCATGCGCCGCAGGTCTATCCCGGCTGTGCCACGCCAGGGCAGGAGGCGCCGCCGCAGGCCTAGCGCCTAGTCGCGCAGGAAACGGCGTCGGGCCTCCTCGGCCATGGACTGCCTCATCTGCAGCTCGGCAAGCCTGGCCATGGCCCCTTTGCGCTCCAAGGGGTCGGTCAGCCCGGCAAGGACCTCCTGCTGCGCTGCCACCTGCTTGCGGAGCGTGATCTCCTCGGGCAGCGCGCCCGCCTCTGCCATGATGCGGAATCCCATCGCCTCGCCGGGGTCGAGATGCGCCTCGCCGCTGCGGTCAGGCAGGGGCCGGCCCTCGCCCTCGAGCCCCTGCAGCCTGCCCTCGGCCAGCGATTTCAGGATCCGGCGTTCCGTGAGACGGCTCAACCACGACATGACAAGGCCCACCCTTTCGCGGAAAGGATGGGCCGTCGTGCGGGTGGCGGCAAGAGGGGTGCGGCGATCAGTAGCCGCGCCAGATCCAGCCGCCGCCGAAGATGCGGCTGCCCTCGGGGGCGTAGAACACGCAGGCCTGTCCGGGGCTGACGCCTTCCTCCGGGGTCAGCAGCTCGACCTCGGCGGTGGTGTCGCTGAGCGGGCGGATGATCGCCTCGCGCGGCGGGCGGGTCGAGCGGACCTTGACCTTGAGATGCCATTCCTCGCGGCTGGTGAAGGGCTCGTCGCCCAGCCAGTTGATCTCGCGCACGGGGATGACGCGGGTCGCCAGCATCTCCTTCGGGCCGACCACCACCTGCTTGGCGTCGACGTCGAGCTTCACCACGTAGAGCGGCTCGTCGAGCCCGCCGATGCCGAGGCCGCGGCGCTGGCCGATGGTGTAGTGGATGACGCCCTTGTGGGTGCCGAGCCTGCGCCCGTCGGCATGGACGATCTCGCCCGGCTCGGCCGCGCCGGGGCGCAGCTTCTCGATCACCGAGGCATAGTTGCCGTCGGGCACGAAGCAGATGTCCTGGCTGTCGGGCTTGTCGGCGACCGAGAGCCCGTACTTGGCCGCGAGCGCGCGGGTCTCGGCCTTGCTCTTCAGGTGGCCGAGCGGGAAGCGCAGGTACGAGAGCTGCTCGGGGGTGGTCGAGAAGAGGAAGTAGCTCTGGTCACGGTTCGCATCGGCGGCCGAGTGCAGCTCGGGACCCTCGTCGCCCAGCATGCGCTGGATGTAGTGGCCGGTGGCCATGCAGTCGGCGTCGAGGTCCTTGGCGGTCTCGAGCAGGTCCTTGAACTTCACCCGCTCGTTGCAGCGGATGCAGGGCACCGGGGTGGCGCCGCCA
Source organism: Salipiger sp. H15 (assembly GCF_040409955.1). Classification (NCBI taxonomy): domain Bacteria; kingdom Pseudomonadati; phylum Pseudomonadota; class Alphaproteobacteria; order Rhodobacterales; family Roseobacteraceae; genus Salipiger; species Salipiger bruguierae. The sequence continues at coordinate 10,480 of NZ_CP123384.1, read as the reverse complement.
AGGTAGCTCTCGGCGAACTCGTCGATCACCGCGTCCTTGAAGATGTTCTCGTAGTCGAGCACGTAGTGGGGGAAGCCCATCTGCTCGGCCACGCGGCGGGCATCGTGGATGTCGACGCCGGCGCAGCAGGCCCCCTTCTTGGCGAGCGCCGCGCCGTGGTCGTAGAGCTGCAGCGTCACGCCGACCACGTCATAGCCTTCCTCGGCCAGCATGGCGGCGACGACGGAGCTGTCCACGCCGCCGGACATGGCAACGACCACCCGCGTCTCGGCGGGGGACTTCGCAAAGCCAAGCGAGTTCAGGGTCTGGGTATCGAGGGCCATCGTCAATCTCCGGGAGTCCGGGGGAATATAGGAAAATGCGTCTTACTAACAAGGGCGGGTTTTAGACAGCGTTAAATCACGCAAGGCCAGTATGCGTCACCCCCATAGCTGGGCCGTGTCGGGCGGCGCGGTGCGGTCGGTGCGGATGGCCATGGCCGTCGGGTGCGCCGGCGGCATGGCAGGCCGGATCGCCGGGCGTAGGGAAGGGCCACACAGGACGAAGACGATGTACCTGAAGAAGATCGATGGTCCGCGCGCGGTGACGCTGCCTGACGGCTCGATCATGACCCGGGCCGATCTTCCGGCGGCGGAAACCCGGCGATGGGTCGCCTCGCGCAAGGCGGCGGTGGTCCGTGCGGTGCGCCACGGGCTGCTGACCGAGCAGCAGGCGATGGAGCGCTACGCGCTGAGCTCCGAGGAGCTCGCCGAATGGATGAACGCCGTCTCCAGCCACGGGGAAGAGGCGCTGAAGGCCACGCTGGTGCAGCGTTTCCGAGAAAGCGGCGCCTGAAAGGAATGCCGCGGGACCCCGAAAGGAATCCCGATCGGAAAGTTTTCCCGAAATATTGCCGGAATTCCGGGCAGGGTCCGGGAAAACGGCCGGAGCGGAATCCGGGGTGCCTTCGGTGAGTCGGAAAGGGCCCGAGACGGGCGGAATGAACCGGCGGGTGACGGTACGAACGGCTTGTAGTTGCTAAAATTTTCCTTGAATGCGGGGTTTGGAACGGGGAAGGCCGCGAATTTCCGGGCCGGGCAACCGGAATGGAAAACCGTCGGTCAAAAGCAGGAAAAATTGACGACCTATCCTTTTGAGAGCCCTTCGGAAACGCATTGAGGGGCTACTCTGACGGAAACTGAACTCTGCCGGAGTAAAGAACCATTAACTAAATTCGGACAGGCTCGGGGCAGGGGTAGAGATTAGCGGAGACGGCCATGCGTATCCTTTTGGTTGAAGACGATCCGACCACGTCGAAGAGCATCGAGCTGATGCTGAACCATGCCAACCTGAACGTCTATGCCACCGATCTCGGCGAAGAGGGGATCGATCTGGCGAAGCTCTATGATTACGACCTGATCCTGCTGGACCTGAACCTGCCGGACATCCACGGGCACGAGGTGCTGCGCCAGCTGCGCATGGCCCGGATCAACACCCCGATCCTGATCCTCTCGGGTGCCGACGATACCGACAACAAGATCAAGGGCTTCGGCTTCGGCGCCGACGACTACCTGACCAAGCCCTTCCACCGCGACGAGCTGGTGGCGCGCATCCATGCGATCATCCGCCGCTCCAAGGGGCATTCGCAGTCGATCATCCGCACCGGCAAGGTGTCGGTGAACCTAGATGCCAAGACGGTGACCGTGGCCGAGCGTCCGGTGCACCTGACCGGCAAGGAATACCAGATGCTCGAGCTGCTCTCGCTGCGCAAGGGGACGACCCTGACCAAGGAGATGTTCCTGAATCACCTCTACGGCGGCATGGACGAACCCGAGCTCAAGATCATCGACGTCTTCATCTGCAAGCTGCGCAAGAAGCTCTCGGAAGCCACCGGGGACGAGAATTACATCGAGACCGTCTGGGGGCGCGGCTACGTGCTGCGCGATCCCGAGCCGCCGGTTGGCGCGATGGCAGTGAACGCCTGACTCTGGACGTGCCCCGCCGCGCGCCCTATCACGTCTGCCAAAAGGCGTGAGCAAGGAATGCGGCAATGGCCCAGCATGTGGCGGAAAAACCGGTAGAGGCACTGACCGAGGCAGAGGCACGGGACGAGCTTGCGCGGCTCGCCGGGATCCTCGCGCAGGCCAACATCGCCTACCATACCGAGGACGCGCCCGAGATCTCGGACGCCGACTACGACGCGCTGAAGCGCCGCAACATCGACATCGAAGAGCGTTTTCCCGAGCTGAAGCGCGAAGACAGCCCCAGCGAGCAGGTCGGCGCGCCGCTGGCCGACGGGTTCTCCAAGGTCCGCCATGCCGTCGCGATGCTCTCGCTCGGCAATGCCTTCGAGCCCGAGGAGGTCGACGAGTTCGACGCCCGCATCCGCCGCTACCTCGGCCTCTCCGACACCGCCGCGCTGGCCTATACCGCCGAGCCGAAGATCGACGGGCTCTCGCTCTCGCTGCGCTACGAGAAGGGCGCGCTGGTCCAGGCCGCCACGCGCGGCGACGGCGCCGTGGGCGAGAACGTCACCGCCAACGCCTGCACCATCGCCGACATCCCGCAGCGCCTCGAGGGCGCGCCCGAGGTGCTCGAGGTGCGCGGCGAGGTCTACATGAGCCACGAGGATTTCGCCGCGCTCAACGAGCGGCAGGAGGCGCGCGGCGGCAAGCTCTTCGCCAACCCGCGCAACGCCGCCGCCGGGTCGCTGCGCCAGCTCGACGCCGAGATCACCCGCGCCCGCCCGCTGCGCTTCTTCGCCTATGCCTGGGGCGAGCTCTCGGCGCCGCTGGCCGACACGCAGATCGGCTCGATCGAGCGCCTGCGCGCGCTGGGCTTCCAGACCAACCCGCTGACGCAGGTCTGTGACGGCCCGCGCGAGATGATCGCGAATTACCGCGGCATCGAGGCGCAGCGCGCGACGCTCGGCTATGACATCGACGGCGTGGTCTACAAGGTCAACGACCTTGCCCTGCAGGGGCGGCTCGGCTTCCGCTCGACGACGCCGCGCTGGGCGATCGCGCACAAGTTCCCGGCCGAGCTGGCCTGGACCCGGCTCGAGGCGATCGACATCCAGGTGGGCCGCACCGGCGCGCTGAGCCCCGTCGCGCGGCTGACCCCGGTCACCGTGGGCGGCGTCGTCGTGTCGAACGCCACGCTGCACAACGAGGATTACATCGCCGGGCGCGACGCCAAGGGCGAGGTGATCCGCCCCGACGCCGAGGGCAATGCCAAGGATTTCCGCATCGGTGACTGGGTGCAGGTCTACCGCGCCGGCGACGTGATCCCGAAAGTGGCCGACGTGGACCTTTCGAAGCGCCCCGAAGACGCGCAGCCCTACGTCTTCCCCCCGACCTGTCCCGAATGCGGCTCCGAGGCGATCCGCGAGGAGGGCGACGCCGTGCGCCGCTGCACCGGCGGGCTCGTCTGCCCGGCGCAGGCGGTGGAGAAGCTGAAGCATTTCGTCTCGCGCGCCGCCTTCGACATCGAGGGGCTCGGCGCCAAGCAGGTCGAGCAGTTCTACCGCGACGGCTGGATCCGGGAACCGGCGGACATCTTCGAGCTGAAGGCGCGCTACGGTTCGGGCATGCAGCAGCTGAAGAACCGCGAGGGCTGGGGCGACAAGAGTGCTAGCAACCTCTTCGACGCCATCGACGAGAAGCGCAGGATCGAGCTCAACCGGGTGATCTTCGCGCTCGGGATGCGCCATGTCGGCGAGGTGGTCGCCAAGGATCTCGCGAAGCACTACCTCAGCTGGGACGCGATGATCGGTGCCGTCGATCAGGCGGTTCCGGCCGTCGAGCGCTACCGCAAGGCCGAGGCTGCCGTCGAGGAGGAGCGCAAGTTTGCCGCCTCCGCCGGACGCCGCGCCCGCATCAAGGAGACGCAGGACGCGGTCTGGGCCGAGGAGCCGAAGGTCGCACCCGAGGCGCGCGCCGCCTGGGATGACCTCGTCGGCATCGACGGCATCGGCGCGATCGTCGCGGTCTCGCTCGTCACCTCGCTGCACCAGGAGGCCGAGCGCGCCTCGGTCGACCGGCTGGTCGCGCATCTCGACATCCAGGACGCCGAGCGCCCGGTCACCTCGGGCAGCCCCGTGGCGGGGCTCACCGTGGTCTTCACCGGCACGCTCGAGAAGATGAGCCGCGCCGAGGCCAAGACGCGCGCCGAGGCGCTCGGGGCCAAGGTTTCGGGCTCGGTGTCGAAGAAGACCGACATCGTCGTCGCGGGCCCCGGCGCGGGCAGCAAGGAGGCCAAGGCCAAGGAACTGGGTGTCAGGCTGATGGACGAGGATGAATGGCTCGCGCTGATCGGCGGGTGACCCGGGCATGAGCCAGCGCCCCGAGGCCCTCTGGCCACTCTTTTCCGAGCTGAAGACGCTGGACGGCGTCGGCCCCAAGACCGCGCAGGCGATGGAGGCGCTGGACGTCGCCGCGCCGCGTGACCTCTTGATGACCCTGCCGCATTCGGTGATCGACCGCCGCCCGCGCGCCTCGGTGCAGGGGGCGGACCTGCCGGGCACGGTAACGGTCGAGGTGCAGGTGCTGCGCCACATGAAGCCCGCGGTGAAGGGGCGGCCCTACCGCATCCAGGTCGAGGATGCCGAGACCACCTTCCAGCTGGTGTTCTTCCACGGCCGTGCCGATTACCTGACCCGGGTGCTGCCCGAGGGCTCGCGCCGGCTCGTCTCGGGCAAGGTCGAGTTCTTCGACGGCATGGCGCAGATGGTCCACCCCGACCACATCCTGCCCCCCGACGAGGCCGACACGCTGCCGCTCTTCGAGCCGGTCTACCCGCTCACCGCCGGGGTCACGCAGAAGCTGATGGCCCGCGCCGTGGCGGGCGCGCTGGCGCGCGCGCCGCAGCTCGGCGAATGGATCGACGGCCCGCTCAAGGAGCGCGAGGGCTGGCCCGACTGGCACGCGGCGCTGGAAGCTGCCCACGCGCCCGACGGCATGGCGGCGCTTGCCCCCACGGCCCCCGCCCGCGCCCGGCTCGCCTATGACGAGCTGATGGCGCACCAGCTGACGCTCGGCCTCGCGCGGATCAACCGCCGCCGCGGCAAGGGGCATCCCACCATCGGCGACGGCCACCTGCGCCGCCGGGTGCTCGCGGCGCTGCCCTACCGTCCCACCGGCGCGCAGCTGCGCGCCATGGACGAGATCGCCGAGGACATGGCCGCCGAGAGCCGGATGAACCGCCTGCTGCAGGGCGACGTCGGCGCGGGCAAGACGCTGGTCGCCTTCATGGCGCTGCTCGTCGCCGTCGAAGCCGGCGGGCAGGGCGTGATGATGGCCCCGACCGAGATCCTCGCCCGCCAGCACATGGAGGGGCTGCAGCCGCTGGCCGAGAGCGCCGGGGTGGTGGTGGAACTGCTCACCGGTCGTGACAAGGGCACCGAGCGCCGGGCCAAGCTCGCGGCGCTGGCGGAGGGCAAGATCCACATCCTCGTCGGCACCCACGCGGTCTTCCAGGAGGATGTGCAGTTCGCGGACCTGCGCCTTGCCATCGTCGACGAGCAGCACCGCTTCGGCGTGCGCCAGCGGCTCGAGCTGGGGCGCAAGGGAGCCGCGGCGGACGTGCTGGTGATGACCGCGACGCCCATTCCGCGCAGCCTCGCGCTGGCGCAATACGGCGACATGGACGTCTCGGTGCTCGACGAGAAGCCGCCGGGGCGCAAACCCGTGCGCACCGCGCTTCTGTCGACCGAGCGCATGGGCGAGGTGGTGGAGCACCTGCGCAAGGCCGTCGCCGAGGGCCGGCAGGCCTACTGGGTCTGCCCGCTGGTCGAGGAGAGCGAGGTCTCGGACCTCACCGCCGCCGAGGAGCGCTTCAAGCGCCTGCGCGCCGAGCTGGGCGAGGGCGTGGTGGGGCTGGTGCATGGCCAGCTGCCGCCCGCCGAGAAGGATGCCGCCATGGCGCGCTTCGTCTCGGGCGAGACCAAGGTGCTGGTCGCCACCACGGTGATCGAGGTCGGGGTGAACGTGCCCAACGCCTCGATCATGGTGATCGAGCGGGCCGAGATCTTCGGCCTCGCGCAGCTGCACCAGCTGCGCGGCCGTGTCGGGCGCGGCGAGGCCGACTCGACCTGCCTGCTCATGTACCAGCCGCCGCTCGGCGAGACCGGGATGAAGCGCCTGACCACCCTGCGCGAGACCGAGGACGGCTTCCGCATCTCCGAGGTGGACCTGCAGATGCGCGGCGCGGGCGATCTCATCGGCACCGCGCAATCGGGCCTGCCACGGTTCAAGGTCGCCGATCTCGAGAGCCAGGCCGGTCTCATGGCCATGGCGCAGAGCGACGCGCGGCGGCTTTTGGCCGAGGATCCGGACCTTGCCAGCGATCGCGGCAAGGCGGCGCGGCTGCTGCTCTGGCTGATGCGGCAGGACGAGGCGATCCGGCTGATCAGCGTCGGCTGACCCCGCGCCGCGCGGTCGGCAACCTACTGAAATCGCGACATTTTCAAATGATCCCGGTGCGCGGTTCCGCGCGCCGGGCAGGGGCGTTCCCGCGCCACGTTCTCATCCGTTCACAAATGTTCTTAAAAAGTTCTTTACTCGAATCGGATCGCATGAGAACAAAAGGGCAACAGAAGAACACGCGCAGAGAACGCACCCATCACCAGAACGCACCGCCCAACAGCACGCATTGAGGGAACGCCAAGATGATCGACTCCATCCGCACCACCATGAGCCGCCCGAGCACCGCATTGGTCACCGACCTGATCGGGGCCGTGTCGCTGATCGTGATCCTTGTCGGCGCGCTGCACCTGCCGTTGCTCTGAACCCCTGAATTCTGCCTGCGGTCTTGTTCCGGACGCCGCCGCATCACTGTCCCGATGCGCCGCATTGTTTCCCCGACACCGGGTCGCCTGATCCCCGGATACGCACAGCGGCCCCTCCGGAGCCCACAAGACACGCCACTGCCGCCGCCTCCCATCCCCGGAGCGCGGCGGTTTTTTTTAGCCGGTGAGGTTGTCGCCGGAGGGGGCGGCTCAGGCGCTGCGCGCCGCGGCGATCTGCTCGGCCGCCTCGGTCGCCGCCTCGAGCGCCAGCATGATCGAGGCGTGGCGGTTCCTGTAGGCCGCCGCCGGGCGCAGCACCTCGAGCCCGTCGAAGGGCGCGGGCGGCGTCGGACCGTCCTCCTTCAGCATGGCGCGCAGCGCGTCGCGCGCCTCGGCCAGCTGCTCGGGGGTGCAGCCGATGATCGCGCCGCCCACCACCGAGGCCGCCGCCTGGCCAAGCGCGCAGGCCTTCACGTCCTGACCGAAGTCGCTCACCCGACCGCCTTCCAGCACCAGGTCCACGGTCACCGTCGAGCCGCAGAGCGGCGAGCGCTTTTTCACCGTGGCATCGGGATGCTCCAGCCGCTCGGTCCGGGGAATATCCGCCGCCAGCGCGAGGATGCGCGAGGAGTAGAGCTTGATCAGGTCGGTTTCTGCGGAGGTGGTGGCGGACATGGCTTTCCCTTTCGGCTCGCCCCCCATAGATAGGGTGCGCGCCCGGCAGCTGCAAAAGGGAAATTCACCATGAGCTTCGATCCCGCCACCCTGGTCTACGACGCCAATGGGCTGATCCCCTGCATCGCGCAGGAAGAGGCGACGGGCGAGGTGCTGATGATGGCCTGGATGAACGCCGAGTCGGTGGCCCGCACGCTCGAGACCGGCCGCGTCACCTACTGGTCGCGCTCGCGGAAGAGCTTCTGGGTCAAGGGCGAAAGCTCGGGCCACGCGCAGGAGCTGGTCGAGCTGCGCGTCGATTGCGACCGAGATTGCCTGCTGGCCCTCGTGCGCCAGACCGGCCCGGCCTGCCACACCAACCGCCGAAGCTGCTTCTACACCGCCCTGCGCGGCGGCGAGGAAGTCGAGATCATGGCACCGATGCACGAGGACTGAGGCGTAGCGCCGCGAGTATTTGGGGAAAGATGAAAGCAAGGCGCCTTCATCTTTCGGAAAATACTCCGGGGTGAGGCGCGAAGCGCCGAGGGGCGGAGCCCCTCTCTTCAAGACCTGCGGCGGAGCCCCTCTCTGCCTGAAAGGCGGCGGAGCCCTTCAGCCCGCGAGCCCGACCATGCGCCGGATGTCCCCCGGCGTCGCGCCCTCGGCGCGGTAGGTGGCGATCGCCCGCGCGTCGTCGCGCTTGGCGAGGCGCTTGCCCTCCGCGTCGCGGATCAGCGCGTGGTGGTGGTAGACCGGCGTGGGCAGGCCCATCACCCGCTGCAGCACCACGTGGATCGCCGTCGCGTCGAAGAGATCGCGGCCGCGCACGACGTGGCTGATCTCCTGCGCCGCGTCGTCGAGCACCACCGACAGGTGATAGGAGCCGGGAAAGTCCCGCCGCGACAGCACCACGTCGCCGACCTGATGCAACAGCTGTTCGGGGGAGAGGGCGATGCGCCCGGTGTCGCCCGCGGGCCCCGCACCGGTCTCCTCGAACCACAGATCCGTGCCGGCGATCTCCAGCGCCCGCGCCATGTTCAGCCGCAGCGCTTCGCCCCGCGGGCGCGGCGCGCGCCCGTAGCCGGGGGCGCGCAGGTCGCGGCAGGTGCCGGGATAGACCAGCCCGTCCGGGCCGTAGGCGGGCTCCGCGCCCTCCTGCGGCGCCGAGGCGGCGGCCAAGATGTCGCGGCGGCTGCAGGTGCAGGGGTAGATCAGCTCGCGGGCCCAGAGACCGTCGAGCGCCGCCTCGTAGGCGGGCAGCCGGTCCGACTGGCGCAGCGGTTCCTCGTCCCAGCGAATGCCGAGCCAGCGCAAATCGTCATGGATCTGCGCCTCCCACTGCGGGCGCGAGCGGGTGCTGTCGATGTCCTCGATGCGCAGCAGGAAGGTGCCGTGCGCCTCCCGCACCATGCCCTCGGCCAGCAGCGCCGAGTAGGCGTGGCCAAGGTGCAGCGGGCCGGTGGGCGAAGGGGCAAAGCGCGTACGCAACTCAGTCCCTGCCGCGATAGGCCTTCTCGATGCGCCGGGTGCGGCGCTCCTCGCCGGACTGGTAGATCAGCACCCAGGCCAGCAGGATGAACATCGGATGCGTGAGCCCGCCCGAGAAGATGACCGCCGGCACCCAGATCAGGAAGACGAGGATGCCGAGGATCGGCCGCCCGGTCAGCAGGATCGACAGCGGCGGCAGCAGCAGGGCGAGCACATAGTTCACGCGGGCACCTCCTGCGCCGCGAGCCACTCCTGCCACACCTCCTTGGCGCGGTCGGTGTAGCCCTTGTAGCGGTCCTTGCGGCCGCGGCGGCCGCCGCGCAGCCCGTCGAGCGGGCGGAACAGGCCGAAGTTCACGTTCATCGGCTGGAAGGTCTTGGCCTCGGCGCCGCCGGTGATGTGGTGGATGAGCGCGCCATGGGCGCTGTCCTGCGGCACGGCCGGCAGCTCGGTCCCGAGTATCTCGGCGGCGGCGAGCCGGCCCGCGACCAGCCCCATCGAGGCGCTCTCGACATAGCCCTCGACGCCGGTGATCTGCCCGGCGAAGCGCAGGTTCGGGCGCGAGCGCAGGCGCATCTGCGCATCGAGCAGCGTCGGCGAGTTGAGGAAGGTGTTGCGGTGGATGCCCCCCAGACGCGCGAAGCCGGCGTTCTCCAGCCCCGGGATGCGGCGGAAGACCTCAGTCTGCGCGCCGTATTTCATCTTCGTCTGGAAGCCGACGATGTTGTAGAGCGTGCCAAGCGCATTGTCGCGGCGCAGCTGCACCACGGCATAGGCCTTCTGTTCGGGATTGTGCGGGTTGGTGAGGCCGATCGGCTTCATCGGCCCGTGGCGCAGCGTCTCGCGGCCGCGCTCGGCCATGACCTCGATCGGCAGGCAGCCGTCGAAGTAACCCGCGGTCTCGCCCTCGTGGAACTCGGTCTTCTCGGCGGCGAGCAGCGCGTCGATGAAGGCCTCGTACTGCGGCTTGTCCATCGGGCAGTTGATGTAGGCCTTCTGCTCTTCCTCGGTCTCGCCCTTGTCGTAGCGGCTCTGCAGCCAGGCCGTGTCCATGTCGATCGTGTCGAAATAGACGATCGGGGCGATGGCGTCGAAGAAGGCCAGCGCCTCGGCGCCGGTCTCGTCCTGCAGCGCCTTGCCGAGCGTGCCCGAGGTCAGCGGGCCGGTGGCGAAGATCCAGTGCCCCTCGTCGGGAAGCGCGGTGATCTCCTCGCCGCTGACCGAGACGTTGGGCAGGGCCATCAGCTTGGCGGTGACGCTCTCTGAGAAGGGATCGCGGTCGACCGCCAGCGCGCCGCCCGCGGGCAGGCGGTGCTCGTCGGCGGTGGTCATGATCAGCGAACCCGCCTGGCGCATCTCCCAGTGCAGGAGGCCCACGGCGTTCTGCTCGTCGTCATCCGAGCGGAAGGAGTTGGAACAGACCATCTCGGCCAGGTTGCCGGTGCGATGGGCGAAGGTTTCCACCTTGGGCCGCATCTCGTGGATCACCACGTCGACACCCAGCCGCGCCGCCTGCCAGGCCGCCTCGGAACCGGCCATGCCGCCGCCCACGATATGAAGAGTTTTGTCCAT